>CBDCIS010000012.1:0-235781 GCA_965217565.1 Dehalococcoidia bacterium | reverse complement strand
GTCGGCGATGCCGCTGATGTCAGCCGTCAGCGTCTCGCCCACCTGGGTCGTTCCGCTGATGGTCGGCGCGCCGGTGGCCGGGTTGTTTGATGCCGACGCCGGCCCGGCCCTCACCCAGTCCGATTCCTCGCCCGGGCCGGACTCGTTGCGGGCGGTCACCCGGTACTCGTACTCGACGCCCTGTTCCGCGCTCTCATCGATATAGCCCGTTTCGGTGTTGCCGGTGTCCTCCACCAGGGTGTGGTGGTCCCTGGGCTGCCCATGGGAACGCTGGGGACCGCTGTCCTGCCCGCCAGCGCGGCGACGCTCAATGCGGTAGCAGGTGACCGCGGCGCCGTCGGGGGGCTGCCAGGTCAGCCTGACCCCGCCCTTCTCCTCGACCGCACGCAAGTTTTTGGGCCGCGGCGGGGCGGCCCCCGTGTGCTCGTCGTAATCCTCCGTGATGTCTTTGACCCGCAGCTCGTAGCTGCCCCACTCGTGCGACTCGCCGCTCGCCGCGATGTAATAGGTGCCATCGTCATGGGCGTGAAACGTCACCCGGAACAGGTAATGGGAGTCTGATTCGTCGCTGTCAAACGTGTTGACAAGGAAGTCCCCGTACTTGTAGATCGCGTTGATCTGCGGGAGGCGCAGGGTGAGATCGTCGTCGTCGGCGTGGATCGCGCCCTTCATGTCGATCCGGTAGGTCCGGCCCGCCTCCAGCTCCACCGCAAACCAGTCGGTGTCGAAGTCCCAACCATCTACGTCGTCGTCGCCTGTCCTTTCCACGAAGACCGGCGCGCGGATGATGCTTCTCACCGCGGCCCCGTCCACCTGCACCCTTCCGGTGGTACTGGTGTCGGCGGCCAGGTCGTCTTCCTCGGTATCTGAGTCGTCAGCCGGCGTGATGTCGCGCACCGACAGCGTGTAGGTGCCCGTGTGGTCAACCCTCGCTCCACGTGCCTCCAGGTAGTGGGCGCCGGTTGCGATCGCTGTGTGGAGAATCTGGCTGTTCACGTTCGTGGGGGTGAGGTCGTCATTGCCAATAATAGGGGTTCCAGACTCGTCGTAGAGCCCTAAGGACGGGTCTGGTTGGGTGCCGCGACCGTTAGGCGCACCCTCCAGGTCGAACTGGTATCTCTTGCCCGCCTCCAGATCGACCGCGAACCAGTCGTAGTCAGCCGCGGATTCGACGTTCGCCGTGACCGAGGCCCCGACCTCGACCCGGCCGGTGGTCGTGTTGTTGTTGGGAAAGTCCGTGTCCGCCTCCGAGTTCCCGTTCGCGCCCAGCACGATCACCGACAGCGTGTAGGTGCCCTCGTCCACAGCGGAGACATTGGATGCCTGCACGTAGTAGGTGCCGCTCGTTGTGGGCGTGTAAATCAGCCGGGCGTTCTCGCCCACGCCCCCGTCGTTGTTCGCACCAAGGTTAGTGCTGGATGTATCGAAGAGAGCTGCGGCCGGGTTCGGCAGAGTGCCGCGGCCGGTATCCGCCCCCTCCACGTCGATCTGGTATCTCGTGCCCGCCTCCAGCACGACCCGGAACCAGTCCCTGTCCAGGGTTCCGCTTGTGCCCGTGGCCGAGCCGCCCACGTCCACCTCGCAAGTGGTGGTGGTGTCGTTGGGACAGTCGTCGGACGGCGCCGCGTCCGTCGTGCCGCTGCCCGAGTCCGACCAGTCGCCCGTGCCCTCGTCGTTGGTCGCCCGCACCTGCACCTGGTAGGAGGTGTCCTCCGACAGGCCCGTCAGCGTCGCCGTCGTCGCCGTGCCGACGTGGCCCCCGTCGCTCCAGGCCCCGCTGGTGCCCGCCCGGTACTGCACGTCGTAGTCGGTGATGGCCGGACCCGCGTTGGTCGGCACCGACCAGTTCACGCTCAGGCTCGTCGCCGACGCCGCCGACACCGTCGGCGCCCCCGGCTTGCCCGGCGCCTCCGTGTCCACGTCGGTCACCGTCACCGTGATCGTCTGATCCGCGGTCATCTCCCGCGTGCCCGTGCCGCTGGTCGCCTGGACCGTCACCTCGTAGCCGTTGTCGGTGCCCGAATCCTGCGGGTCCTCGAAGTTCGGCGCCGACTTGAACGTCAGCTCGCCTGAGGTCGCGCCGATCTCGAACAGGGCCATGTCCGCCCCGCCGGTGATCGCGTAGCCCGTGACGCTGTCGTCCGAATCGCTGTCGGCCGCCACCACCGTGCCCGCCGCGGTCTGGTTCTCCGCCGCGTCGAAAGTCGTCAAAGACGTGAACGACGGGGCGACGTTGTCCGTTGTCCGCGAGCCGTCCACCTTGTGGCCGGACAGCACGCCCGGGCTGTCATGGTCGAGGTCCGCCGCCCGGTCCGTGACCGCGCTCGTGATCTCGCCGTTCTGGGGCTCGCCGTTGCGGTTGCCGACCAGCGTCCGGTCCTGTTCCCCGATCCAGATGCCGCTGTCGTCGTCGTCGCTCGCCACCACGGTGTAGCCGAACACCAGCGTCGCCGTGCCCGAGCCGCGCAGCAGCGGCGCGCGCTTGGCGCCGCCCACGCTCAGCACGAAGTCCGTGTCGGTCGTGGCGTCCACCGCGGCGCTGAACTCCACTTCGATCTCGATGACCTCGCCGAGGCCGTAGGTGTCCGTCGCCGCGACCGGGCTGGAGATCACCGACACGCCGTCCGAGACGATGATGGGGTCGCGGTTCACCCGGTGATCGGAATCCCTGCCCAGGTCGGCGTGGTCGAGGACCGCGTTCGTGCTGGTGTCGCCGTCCTTGTGGATCGCGCCGCCGTTCAGCTCCAGCGCGTCGTCGTCGATGGAGACGCCGTCCTGGTCGTGGTCGTCCGCCGTCACCGTGTAGACGAACGCCAGCTCGTCGTCGTCGCTGTCGCTCGCCGAGTAGTCGGCGTAGCGGGTGTTGGAGCCGACGGTCAGCGCCACGCGCGGCGTGCCGCTCGTCGTGTCCACCGCCACGTCGTCGGTGAAGCCCACGGCAACCTCGATCTCTTCGCCGACGCCGTAGCTGTCGTGCGCATCCGGGTCGGACTCGATCCGCACGCCGCGGGTGGCGACCCGCGGCACGCCGTCGATCGTGCCCCGGACCCGCATCGCGAAGGGAGTGTTCCAGTTCGACCAGCTCGAGCCGCTGGCGCTGTACTGGGCTCGGTCCTCGATGCTCCACCCGCTCTCGGCGCTCATCTCGTCGTCCACCCCGTTCGTCATGCTGAGGCTGTTCGTGTCGCCGTCGCGCCACCGCACCCGGACGAAGTACGTTCCGGACGCCAGCGCCGTCCCCGCGGGCGCGGCGAACGTGTTGTCGCCGACGGCCAGCGCCCCCGACAGGTCCAGGTCCCCCAGATATGTTCCCGGTTTGCTGCCGTTCCGCGCGTGCAGCGACACCGTCACGCGCGAGTTGTCGGGCACGCTGGTGAAGGGGATGTCGACCGCGGTCAGGGTGAACCCGGCGCCGGCCGTGAACGTCTGGGCGAAGTAGTGGCGCTGGTTGGCGCCCACCGTGGAATGAAAGTTCAATGAGTAGTTCGTCCCCGAGCCGTCGGGGTAGTTGCTGACCAGCACGTCGGGCGTCACCGGCGTCATGGCCGCCTCGTCGTCGTTCTCGATCGTGCCCTTGGCCGTGGACGGCGTGCCGATCTGCGCGTTCGACGACACGCCCGTCAGCGTCACCGTGAAGGTCTCGTCCTCCTCGACGGTGGTGTCCTGCACCGAGCGGAACGAGCATGACGCCGACGTCGCGCCGGTAAAGATCGTTACCGTGCTCGATCTCCCGGTGAAATCCGTCGAGGCCGCCGTGTCGCCGCTCTCGATCGATGCCGTACAGGTCGCCGTCACGTTCTCCGAGGCCGCCGCCGACAGCGTCAGCGGAAGGCTAATGTACTGGCCCTCGGTCCCCGACCCGTTCGCGATGCTCACCGTCGGCAGGACCGCCGCCGCGTTGGTGCTCACCGCGTCCGAGGCGTCCGACCAGTCGCTGTCCGTCTCGCCGTTCTTGGCCAGCACCCGCGCCTGATAGGACGTGTCCGCCGTCAGCCCGGTGATGGTCGTGGTGACTGCCGTGTCGGTGTGCGCGAAGTCCTCCCACGAGGACTCCGTGCTCTCCTTGTATTGCAGGTCGTAGCCGGTGATGTCCGGGCCGCCGTTCAGGTCCGGCTTCGTCCACGTCGCGGTCAGGCTCGTCGTCGAGCCCGAAACCGCCGCCAGCGTCGGCTTGTCCGGCTTGGCGGATTGCTCGGCCACGTCGGTCACCGTCACCGTGAACGTCCGGGTCGCGGTCATCTCCCGCGTGCCCGTGCCGCTGGTCGCCTGGACCGTCACTTCGTACGTGTTGTCGGCGCCGGAGTCCTGCGGGTTCTCGAAGCTCGGATTATTGACGAATTGCAGCTCCCCGGACGACGACACGGACGAGAAGTGCGAATTGTCCGCCCCGCCGGTGATCGCGTAGCCCGTAATCTCGTCGTCCGTGTCGCTGTCCTCCGCCACCACCGTGAGCCGGTCGGTGTTCTCCGGTATGCTGAGCGTCGCCGAAGTGGTGAAGGACGGGGCGACGTTGTCCGTTGTCCGCGAGCCGTCCACCTTGTGGTCGGAGTCCGTGCCGAGCGCGGTATGGGCGATGACCGCCGCCGCGCCGGTGGCCACGCTCGTGATCGTGCCGTTCTGGGCCTCCCCGTTGCGGCTGCCGACCAGGGTCCGGGTCTCGTCCCCGATCCAGATGCCGTTGGTGTCCTCGTCGCTCGACACCACGGCGTAGCCGAACACCAGCGTCGCCGTGCCCGAGCCGCTCACCAGCGGCGCGCGCCTGGCGCCGCCCACGCTCAGCACGAAGTCCGTGTCGGACGTGGCGTCGACCGCCTCGCTGAAGGTCACCGAGACCTCGATCCGCTCGCCCGCCCCGTAGGTGTCGGTCTCCAACACCGGCGTCGAGGTGACCGCCACGTTGGTGACCCTCGGCCTCGGGAACTCGCGCAGGCGCAGCGTGACCGTGGTTTCCGACGACCAGTCCAGGCCCGTCCGCGCGGGCCATCGGTAGGAGCGGGGGATCACCGCCGTGCTGTCGCTCCACACAAACGGGTCGCTCTCGCCGTCGACATGCAGCGCCAGGCTCTCCACTTCGGTGTCCGTCAGACCGCTGTCTGTCACGAAATACAGTAGTTCGCTGGCGACCTGAATCGCCAGAATCGTGTAGTTGTTGGTGGTCCCGGTCTCGAACATGAGCGAGAACGTCTCGTCCGACAGGCCGCCCGTCGTTCCCAGGAATCCGTGCCGGTCATTGGTGATATCTCCCACCGTCACCACGCCGCACCAGATGTCCCCTTCGTTCAGCGCGCAGGCCGCCCGCGTCACGGTCACGGTGTAGTTCTGCGTGGTGGTGCCGTCCTCGGCCGTCACCTTAACCTTGAAGACGGTGTCGCCCACGTCCAGCTCCACCTGGTGGCCGGCCGCGTTGGTGTCCTCGTCGTCGAGCTCGGCGTCGGACGAGTCCAGGTATTCGAACGTGGCGTCCGAGTCGGTCGTCGTCGGCGTGACCGTCACCTCGTCGACGCTGTTGGCCACCGACGCCGTGTAGGCGTACGTGTCCGCGTCGAAGGTCGGGCTCAGCGTCACGCCCGTGCCCAGCGACAGCGCGCTCAGCGTCGCGTCCGTCGAGACCGACGGCGTCTCGCCGCCCGCCGCGGTGCCGTTGACGCGCATCCGGACAACCTCGTCTGACAAGGTCGACCAAATACCTGTCGAGCCAAACCGGAAAAGGCGCTCATTCGCAATCGTCCACCCCGTCACGCCAGACTCCGTCAAACTTTCAATCAAGGACAATCGGGGATAATTTGAGGTGAGTGTCTTGTCGTAATAGACGATGACCGCGTATGTCTTGCCCGCTTCGAGTGTTGCGCCCGCTTGGGCGTTGAAGGTCGCCGTGGTGTCTGCCGCGATGCTCGACGGATTGGTTAGGGAGTGAAGCGAGGCGGACGGGAAGCCCGAGGAATCGGTGGACCAGACGCTGACGCTCAGCGAATTGATGTCCGCGGCCGCAATGTCGTAATCGACGATCGGGATTTCGATCGACGTGAGCGTGTAATTGCCACCGCCCGTCGCCACCGTGAACCCCTGGCCCAAATATACGGTGTCATCCATGCTCGTGCCGAAATCGTGGGCCTGCCCGATGTTGCTCACCAGCACGGTGCTGCCCTCGGAGTCGTCGTCCGTCTCGACCTCGCTCACCGACAGCGTGTAGGTGCCGGTAACGGTGCTGGCGAGGAGATTGGTGCGGGCCACGACGTAATAGGCGCCGGCGGTGGTCGGCGTGAGAATCGTCCGGGCGTTCTTGCCCACTCCCCCGTCTGCGTTCCCCGTAGAGGGGATCACATTTCCGTCCGCATCTGCGATCAAGGCCAACCACGGGTCTGGCAAGGTGCCCCGCCCGGTATCCATCCCCTCCAGATCGATCTGGTAGGTCTTGCCCGCCTCCAGCACAACCTTGAACCAGTCCGCGTCAGTTGCGGTGCTGATGTTGCCCGTGGCCGAGGCCCCGACCTCGACCCGCCCGGTGGTGGAGGTGGTTTCGGGAAAGTCCGTGTCGGCCTCCGAGTTCCCGTTCGCGCCCAGCACGATCACCGACACCGTGTAGGTGCCGGTCTCGCCGTCCACTTCACCTGCTCGCACGTAGTAAGTGCCGGTCGCGGTCGGCGTGTAGATCTCCCGGGCGTTATCGCCCACGCCACTGCTTTCGTTATCGGCCTCGCGTGACCCATCCGTGTCGCGGAGCTCCAGGGCTGGGTCAGGCAGGGTGCCGCGGCCGGTATCCTCACCTTCAAAATCGATCTGGTAGCGCGTGCCCGCCTCCAGATCGACGCGGAACCAATCAAAGTCAGTGCGGCTGCTGATGTTGCCCGTGACCGAGCCGCCCACGTCCACCTCGCACGTGGTGCTGACGTCGCCGGGACAGTCGCCATCCGAGGGCTCGGAGACGTTGGCCCGTTTGCCGGGACCGCCGGGCGCGCCGCCGCCGTCGCCTTCCCCGTCCTGCTCGTCCGGGTCGTCGCCTTCGACGGCCTCCGGCGCGGCGGGGACGTCGACGTGGGACCAGCGGGAGCGCTCGCTCGTTCCGGCCCCGTTGATCGCCTTGATGCGGTAGGTGTAGCGAGTCTCCGCCGACACGGTGTCGTCGGTGTAGGTGGTGGCGTCCGTTCCCGTGTCCGAGACCAGCTCACTGAACTGGCCCTGGGGGTCGACCGCGGGAATGCGGCGCAGGATCACGTAGCCGGTGATGGTGTCGTCGCCGGGGTCGTCCCAGGTGAGGGTCACCGAGTCGTGGGTCGCCGTGGCTTCGAGGCCCATGGGCTGGTCGGGCACCGAGCCCTCCTGGGCCTGTACCGGGGAGAAGAGCATGGCCATCGCCAGGGCCGCTATGACGGCGAGCAGGATGGGGAATCGTCTTCTATCGGTGCGAGTCAACATCGTTCCTCCTTGTGCTGGTGCGGGTGTGCGGGACGCAGCCCGTCCGGTCCGCGGGCGTCAGCCGATAGAGGAGCGGCGCGCAGCGGCGTAGGGCGTTGCATGGTTGAAGGCTGTTTCGGGTGAGTGCGGGACGTGCGAAGTCCGGGGGAAGGCGTCGTTCGAGGACTCCGGTTGCTTCGGGCGCGCGCTCAGAGGGAGCGGCGACGGGAGAGAATCGGGCCTGCCGGCATGAGCCGGAGGGGACGAGGGGGCTAGAGCGGAGGGAAAATCGGGGGGGGGGGGGGGGGTGAACATCTGTGCTAGTCCGCGACGGAAGGCGGAGCGGACCACGGAGCTAATGGCAACACGGGCCGCCGCGACCGCCGTATCCATTCCGTCTATGGGCCTATCGAATCCCAAGTGAATGCCTCCCCGCCGTACGTTGGGACAAAGTGCCCATCAGTATGGCGCACAAAGTTGTGGAAAGTCAGTGTAATCTATGCACTTTTGCCACCAATTTGCGAGCAATCTTGGCTTGTGTAATTGGCCGCACCACCCTATAATGGGCGCGCCGGGCCGTGCGGGACCAGGGGAACCGCGGGTCGCCCATGCCTGAATGGAGGTCGAGAGGATGAAGGACGCCGGGGAGCTTGAGCGGGAGAACGAGGCCCTGCGCGACCGCCTCTCCAGGCTGAGCCAGGCCAGCCTGCGCATCAACGAGAGCCTGGACTTCGACACGGTGCTCCAGAGGGTGCTGGACTCAGCCTGCTCGCTGACCGGGGCGCGCTACGGCGTCATCACCCTCCTAAACGAATCGGGGCGGATACAGGACTTCCTCTATTCCGGGCTGACTCCCGAGGAGAGCCGGCGGTTCGCCGAATTTCCCAACGGGATGCTGTTCTTCGAGTACCTGAGCAGCATCGGCGAACCGCTGCGGCTGCGGGACTTCCACAGCTACGTCAGGGAGTTGGGCTTGCCCGAGTTCCAACCGCCGATGGCGGTGAGCACGCCGCTCCCCTTTCTTGCCGCGCCCATCCGCCACCTGGGGGAGAGCGTCGGGGCCTTCTACGTGGGCGAGAAGGAGCTGGAGTTCACCCCCGAAGACGAGGAGACCCTGGTGATGTTCGCCTCCCAGGCAGCGCTGGTCATCGCCAACGCCCGCCGCCACCGGGACGAGCGGCGGACGAGGGCCGACCTTGAGACCCTGGTGAACACCACCCCCGTGGGCGTCCTGGTGTTCGACGCCAAGACGGGCGGCGTGACGTCGGTCAACCGGGAGGCGAGGCGGATCGTCAGCGACCTGTGCGCGCCGGGCGGCTCGGCGGAGCAGCTCCTCGAAGTGCTGACCTTCCGGCGGGCCGACGGCCGGGAGGTCTCCCTGGTGGAGTTCCCCCTGGCCCAAGGGCTGAGCACGGGGGAGACGGTGCGGGCGGAGGAGATCGTCCTCCAGGCCCCCAACGGGCGGAGCGTCACCACCCTGGTCAACGCCACGCCCATCTTCTCGGAGGAGGGGGAGGACGGCGAGGTCGAGTCGGTGGTCGTGACCATGCAGGACATGACGCCGATGGAGGAGCTGGAGCGGCTGCGGGCCGAGTTCCTGGGCATGGTGAGCCACGAGTTGCGGACCCCGCTGGCCGCCGTCAAGGGATCGGTGGATACCCTTCTGGAATCCGCCTCCGACCTGGACTCCGCCGAGATGACGCAGTTCTTCAGGATCATCCGCGACCAGTCCGAGAGCATGCGCCACCTGATAGGCGACCTGCTGGACGTGGCCCGCATCGAGACGGGCGCCCTGCCGGTCTCCCCGGAACCCGTCGATGTGGCGAGCCTGGTGGACGAGGCGAGGAGCAGGTTCCAGAGCGGGGGCGGCCGGGCCAACCTGGTCATCGACCTGCCGCCGGACCTGCCCAGGGTCATGGCGGACCGGCGGCGCATCGTCCAGGCGCTGGGCAACCTGCTCTCCAACGCGGCCAGGCACTCGAACGCGCTGTCCCCCATCCGGGTGGCCGCGGCGCGGGATGGCGTCCACGTCGCCTTCTCGGTGGCGGACGACGGCGTGGGCGTGCCCGCCGAGCGGCTGCCGCACCTGTTCCGCAAGTTCTCCCGGCTCGACGGCGAGGAGCGGGGACGGGAGATAGCCGGGTCGGGCCTGGGACTGGCCATCTGCAAGGGGATCGTGGAGGCCCACGGGGGGCGCATCCGGGCCGAGAGCGACGGGCTTGGCCTGGGAAGCCGGTTCACCTTCACCGTTCCGGCGGTGGAGGAGGCCGTCGCCCTCCCCCCTCCACGGTCACGCCGGCGCAGGTCGAAGACCAGGGAGCGGCCCCGCGTGCTCTGCGTGGACGACGACCCGCAGACGCTCCAGTACGTGCGGGATGCCCTCACGAAGGCGGGCTACACGCCCGTCGTGACCGGAGACCCGGAGGAGGTCCCCCGGCTCATGGCGGAGGAAACGCCCCGCCTGGTGCTGCTGGACATGATGCTTCCGGGCAGCGACGGCATGGAGCTGATGAAGGACATCCGCGAGGTCTCCGACGTGCCGGTCATCTTCCTGTCCGTCAACGGCCAGGAGGAGGTCGTCGCCAGGGCCTTCGACCTGGGAGCGGCCGACTACGTGGTCAAGCCCTTCTCGGCGACGGAGCTTGCGGCCAGGATCAGGGCGGCCCTGCGCAAGCGTGCGGCGCCGGAGCTGGCCCAGCCCTCCGAGCCCTACGTGCGGGGAGACCTGACCGTCGACTATCCCCACCGCAGGGTGACGGTGGCCGGAAACCCCGTGGAGCTCACCGACATCGAGTACCGGATGCTGGTCGAGCTATCGGTCAACGCAGGCCGGGCGCTGACCCACGAGCGCCTGCTGCAACGGGTCTGGGGACCGGACAAGGGCGAGGACACCGGGCCGGTGCGGAACATCGTCAAGAGGCTGCGCCGCAAGCTGGGCGAGGATGCATCCAACCCGGCCTTCATCTTCGCCGTGCCCCGCGTCGGCTACCGGATGGAGAAAGGGGAAGTTGGTTAGGGAGCATCAGGGGGATCACCGGCCTCTCTTTGGAGAGGATGGCCGTCTACCTGGGCGTTGCCCCCGGCAGACGAAGCACTGGCGGGACGTCGGAACGCCCAACGGCGGGAGCCATGCCGTCACTGGTAGAATAGGCCATGCGAGTGCCGGAGGGTCTTGGGGCGCTGCCGAACGAGGACCTGATATGGGTCCATAGAAGAAGGAGGCGGAACTATGGACTCACGTAAGGGGACAGAGGGCTCTTACCCGGAGCTCTTCCCGAAGGACTATCCGGAACGGCTGGAGAGGCTCATAGAGCTCCTAGAGCTGACATGGGAGGAGTTCGCGGAGCGCCTCGGCGTCGGGATCGACCGCGTGACGGCATGGCGTGAGGGGACGATCCCGACTGGCGGGGAGGTCTGGCACATCATGCGGCTGGCCTATTCTGTTCCCGGCGGCATAGAAGTGATGCTTCCAGAGGCCGCCGAGGGTGCGGAGTAGCGACCGGAGCCGCACCTATTCGACTCCGGTCGCATCCAAATCGACCGCCCATGAGAACCGCACTCTCTTGTGTTGATTGGAAGACGGAGAACTTAATCGTGACGCTGATCTTCAGCACCACATCAGGAACCATTACCTTGGCCGGTGACTTACTGATTTCCGCACAGGGAGCTCCCTATGTTGAACCCTCCTTGAGGTTGCCCTCATACCCGGAGGGAATCGCAGTCCCCTCCTCAGGTGATCGTCGCCATGTCCCCATGATGATGAGAAGGAAATTATTCATAGTCAATGACCGAATGGCGGTTGGAGTAGCTGGAGCCGTAGCGAGTATACAATCGTTCCTAGAGACGTTGATGGATAGGTTCAGCCTAGACTCAAACTTCACTTTCAGCGATGTAAAGGGGTTTATGGACGAGTACGACTCCAGCCTCCACGGATATGACACTCTGGAGGAAGTCGGCTCCCTACTGCTGGTCGAGGCGGCTGACTGGCGAGGCACCGTTCAAACAGGCCGATACGCAACGAACGCGGCAAGAGACGAAAGAAGTAGAAATTTCGGACACGTCGTGTCGATTGGTACTGGGAGAGATGCGCTGATTAAGAACGTACAGAGACTAGACGGCGGCATGATAGGCATGTCTGAAACGCCACAGCCCGACACTTTCCCTGAGTTCAGGCCCCTGGCTGCCATCCTGGTGCTGGTTGCAACGATGTACAGAATGGAGACGTTTACTCCACAAAACCTATGGGAGGGATGGGGAGCGGGATACGAAGTGGTTTACCAAGACACGAACAAGAGATTCCGGTACCTCGACGACTATACATTATTCTTTACTATGCTGGACTTGAGCAGTTCCAAAAGGGAAATTGATATGAACAGCATCTTCAAGTACCAGAGAAGACCTAACTACTCACTCATGAGTACATTTGCGGACAAGTTGACAATCCACGGCGCCAGAGACATCACATGCACCGATTCCAACCCCCTTTCAATCACTCTCAGCCAGGATGATTTCTCCCTAAACTCCAAAATCCATGTATGTATTGTGGCTGTTGTTCGCGACAATAGGGTTCTCAACTTCTATCATTGGATCGACGGCTATGATGGCCAGGAGCGCAGTACCCGCTCTATATGGACGAAAGTACGAGATGATGGCCGTCTTGCCATTTTTATGAACTCCGCAATTAAGGACTGGATGGAAAAGCTGATCCGGTCTGACTTTCCCGAAACGTCCAGATAGCGGTGAAGCCCTAGGGGGAGATCGATCCATGCCCACGGTGAGCGCTAACGGGTCCATAAAAGTAGCCGAGACGTCAATACGAACCATCAACGATGCTGCTGTCAGCAATGTATCCGCGCGGGTCATCCTCAATTTGTCTCCAACACCGCGTATCTGCATAGAAATTGACAGCGTCGAACTCCCGCCCGACTTCGATGAGTCGGCTGAACAATTTGAAATTTTGCTGGATTCTGGTGCGACCCTTAGTGTACTCACGGACCTCGCCAGGTTTGAGCGAACCAAAGATAAGCTACTCTGCAAAGGCTCCTTCACTTTAGCCAACGGGTCTGTAACACCCTTTGAACCTGGCAATGATCTGACAAGAGTAACGTTTGGCCTATTGAACTTCCCAGCGTTCTTGGGCGAGGAGTATCAACCCCCGAAGACCATTGAAGAATTTGAGAAGGGCTATCAGAGGCGTGATTTTGTCCTATTGGAAGCTTCCCCCTGGGTGATTGAACTGCGGTCTCTCAAGAACACACGCGAGACCATCAAGCGATTACGCTCCGATGGCGGATACGGGCTTACGCACGAAGGGTCTATACGGCGCTCGGACGGAAAGCCCTTCTCTACGAAGCAAATTGTGCCCCTCTTACACCTGCTACGTCTGTTTCTTTCGTTTGCCCGAGGTGCCTATTGCGGGTTGACTCTTGTTGCTGGGTACAATGAGAACGGTCATCGGGTGTGGGAGAAATGGAGCACAAGTCATGCGAGTCCTTGGTCTGGGTATAGGTCGTGGTTTGACACCGAGCACGGACTAATGCTGACTGAACTGTTTCCAGGATTCTGGAACGAACTCATGAAGACGCCGCGACATCACCCTATTAGGTTAGCGCTTCACTGGTATCTCCTCAGCAATGAGACTCATTCACTTGAAGGCGGTATTGTTCTTGCTCAGGCTGCACTTGAGCGACTGACTCAAGAGATGGTCGGGAAGAAGGGGAAGAAAAGGAAAGAAGGGGTTTGGATAGCCGATGCCTTGAAGACAGCAGGGATTCCAACACAGATTCGTTCACGATTGGGAAACCTGAAGAGGTTCATGGCGAGACGTAATTTTGCCCACGGACCGCACACCTTGGTCGAGGTCCGAAATGACCTAGTTCATTCGGACATGAAACGCGGCATCTCATCCGGCCGAATCTACGCACAAGCCCGCGAGCTCGGTCTGTGGTATGTGGAATTGATGTTGCTGAAAAAATTCGGCTATGCCGGAAAGTACGGAAATCGCCTAACTCAGGAATGGCGAGGACAGGTAGAGCTTGTTCCTTGGGTAGTGCAGTTGAGCCCGCAACATTCCGTCACGATAGGAAAGGAGCGCTGGGTCGATGGTTTGGCAGCGGGAGCACCATCGGTGTAAACTGTGCTAGCCATGGTTTCGGGAACTCCAGCACGAGTCAGGGGGGATGATCTCCTTTTTCTCTCCCGGTTCGAAGGGATCGGGGCTTCCCCAGGAATCACTGGGTTCGCATTCAGTATGGACTAAGACCATAGGTTGACAACCATACCTTACTAGGTATAGTATGAGTCAACTCTCGCTTGGGGTTCGATATGCCTGAGGTCAACATCCCTGGCTATGTGTGTGGCCGATGCGGACACACTTGGGTTCCTCGGTCCATACGAGCACCCAAGACCTGTCCGCGATGCAAGAGTCCATATTGGAACACGCCACGAGTTCGCGAACCTAGAACTAAGGAGACCCCGGAAAGTAATGGCTGCCAGCAGTAGTATTACACTCCCTTCACGGCAACGGGCTCGGGGAGCCTTTTACACGCCGTCCTCCGCGGCTGAATTCATGGCAGCCTGGATTTTGGAGGGTACTCCTCAAACAGTTCTTGAGCCGAGCTTCGGCGATGGCACATTTCTTGATGCGCTGAATAGAGTCTCCACCGAGTTGCGACGCACTCCTCCTAGAGTGATTGGAGTGGAGATTGATAAGGAGCCATTTGCCCGCACATTAGCTTCTGGAGTCCTCCAGCCATCTGATGCAATCCTCAACGATTTCTTGCGAGTAAGGCCGATTGAGGTTGATGCCGTAATTGGCAATCCTCCATATGTGAGGTTGCGTCATATGGCGGCTTCCGAGTCGACGGTAGCCATGGCAGCAGCCGCTGCTCAGTTGGGCTTTGACATGGACCCTTCCGGGAGCGTATGGATGCCTTTCGTAGCTCATGCTGTTCCCTTCATTCGAAGGGGAGGCCGACTAGCACTAGTGCTTCCACTTGACGCCACCTACGTACGATACGCGCGCCCCCTTTGGGCATATCTTGCTTCGCAGTTCGGGGCACTACAGGTAATTCGAAGCCGAGAACGCGTATTCCCTGAAATCATGCAAGACGTCGTTATTCTGATGGCCAGTGATAAGGGAGCAACATGTAATGTTGTACGCTACCTCGCGTACCCGCAAGTAGCGGATTTCTTGATGGACTCTCCAAAAGTTGAAGTCGACATCCCCATTTCCGCCATTGTGGAAGGGAGAAGGCCATTTGTTTGGGCTCATCTAAAGCCTGAACTAAGACAATTGCTGGATACTACCATCAGCTCAGACCTCATCCCTACAAAGAAAGTAGCACGATTCAACATCGGATATGTTGCAGGTGATAAGTCCTTCTTCCACCCTTCGAGTGATACGCGTGCCAGATTCGATTTGCAGGACGAATCTTTGGTACGAACCCTAAGTTCAAGCCGGAGTGTCCGAGGTGCAGGACTCTACACTTCAGGAATGCCTGACTACGCTATTGACAGCCTCTTCTTCCCGTTAATGGACAATTCGGGCGTAAGCGACTCTGATCGCGCATACATCAAGTACGGTGAAGAGCTAGGCATCGACCAGAGATATAAGTGTCGAGCAAGAGAACCATGGTACATAGTGCCTTATGTGAAAAAACCCGATGTTGTTCTGACAGTGTTTACGGAGCGCCCGATTCTAGTTGTCAACGACGGCTGCATCGCTGCGTCAAACAGCTTGCTGTGTGGCTATCTTAATGACATCGATGCTCCAAGCTTCGCCGCTCGATGGTACACCTCTGTCACTCGACTCTATATCGAAGCAGAAGTTCATTCACTCGGTGGCGGCGTTATGATTTTGGTTCCGAGAGAGACAGGCAACATCCGCATTGTGAACCACGCAGGCATCTCGACATCAGGATTAGCGGAGGTAAATCGACGTCTGACAGCAGGAGATGTCGAAGGTGCCTACAGCGTTGGCGATAGTACGGTCCTGAAAGGAACGCTCGGCCTAACTGACACTGACCTTGATGTGGTATACGAGGGCATTGCCACCTTGGCTCATTGGCGTACTTCCGCGCGGGCGCTCAACGGCTCCGGTAGTTAGCCTGCGAAAGACCCTGTAGGATTACTGTCGATCACCATCAGGAATGTTCCCGATGCTGTTCGCTCAATGGTAACATAGTAGTTGGTGTAGTCGCGTTGCCTGAAGTGATCGCCAATCGTTGTACCCCAATGCACTACAGTTGTCCTGTTTCCCTGACTGGCTTCGAAGCTTGGTGTATAGGTGACGTCTAAGGCAATCTCGCCGAGATCGGCACCTGCTATCCATATGTGGAAGGTTATCGTCGCACGCTCGCGCTGGCCCCTGGGAGAGGTGAATGGGCTCCAATTCTCGCCAGCAAAGAGGTCATGACGAAACCAGGTGGCCTGTTGTATCGGATGCCCACTTCGCACCAACGTCAAGTGGCCGGTAGGGTTCGTGTTCTGACCCGTGGGTCTCTGAGCATCAGCTGCACTCATTCGTTTGAACCAGCGGCGTACTGCTACAACAGAGGGGTGGGCCGTAGGGGGAGAGACGGAAGAAGGAGGAGACTGGTGGGTGGTGGAGCCTGGAGAAGTGAGAGGACCAACTGGAGGGACACTGGCACCTTGCGGATGAGAGCGATGCTGAGATGGCACTTCGATCGGAATACCGCTGAACTGAGCGCTAACATCAGTGGTCCCCGGACCCGCCACGTCAGCCCCTGAGACGGCGGAACCGTTTTCGAGTGCCCCGTCGCCTTTGACTTCTTCGTCGACCTGCGTTTCAGCAGCCCGCTCAGTACCTGTACGGAGCAGCGAACGGAAGTCATGAAGTGTTGCGATAGTCACTCGCCGCACCCAGCCCTTTCCGGGTATATTCATGGCTCGCTCCAGTAATCTTCGAAACACTTGGCAATTTTGTCGTAGAGTTCCGCATGTGACTTGTCTGAGAGATCAAGATGAACAGCAATGTTCGCTTCGATGTTTGTGACCAGCCCACCTTCGCCCCAGTTAGATGACCCGATAATTAACAGCGCCTGCTGCTCTTTATTGTTGTCGAACAAGTAGACTTTAGGGTGGAATGTACGACCTTGTTCATGGTACAGGTAGACGTGGGTTGATTGGGGATCGAGCGAACGTAGAATCTGATCGATGGCGTCGTAATCGGAGCCCTTGGCATTTCCAGCGAAAGTGTCCGCACCGAATGTCAATTGAGTGGATCCGCCGCCATCGGCGAAATTCTTGAGTGCTTCCATTAGCCGTGAATCATTACCAGAAGACCGCGCGAAAGCCACGGCTGCCCGGAAACGAGTCCATGCACCGCTATTGAGTTCGGTGGTTAGGCGCGCAAGTAAGCTTGCACCCTCCGATGAATCGTAAGGTAGAATTAGGATCTCAATCTTAGCTTCCATGCGAACTCGTGGACCCTCCCCCTCCCTCTCAACGGTCTAGCACGTGACGCACCCTAATAGTACAATGGCAAGAGCGCCGACACTAGACGCCTGCGTGCTTGTGAGTTGACAGTTTGAAAAGCAACTTCAACATATGGCCATCTCCGACCGACAGCTTCTCGACGCCCTCAGCCAGACGCCGTTCGTCGATTCGTCGGAGTTGGCGCTCATTCTCGCCGGGCCTCACGCCACCGGCCACCGAATCCTAAGCAGCCTGCTGGCGGAGGGCATCGTCGGGCGGTACGTGGCGGAGTTCCAGGACTTCCTGAAAGACGGGACGATCCCCGAGCGGAAGGCGCTCATCCGCAACTTCGTGGAGGGCATCGAGGTGTTGGGAGACGAGGCCACGCTGACGTACACGGTCCCCATGCCGAGCGACGGTGCGACGTCGGAATCGGCCTCGGTTCTTGATTTCGTCAAGTCCAGCCCACCTGAGAAGGCTTAAACCAGTGGGCGGCCGGCAGACCCGTTTTTAGATCCACGAAGGATGGGAGGTCTGTAGCCTCCGCATCCTGTTGCTCCTATTCGACTCCGGTCGCATCCAAATCGACCGCCCATGAGAACCGTACTTTTTTGTGTCGATTGGAAGACGGAGAACTCTTACAGCGTTCACAGGAGCCCCAGACTACCTTCTCTTTTTAGCTTGTCCAGCATGCGGTGAATCAAAAAGATCCCAATCACGGCTCCACCCACACCCAGCGCCGTGATGGCGCCGAGCGAACCCAATACACCCGCTGGCACCGCTTCCTGCATCGAGTCCCGCAGCAGGTTGGCTGACCAGTAGAGATACACGACGCGGCTCACGGGCTGGACCCACTCAGGATACGCTGTGATGGGCACCAGAATCCCCCTAGGAGAAACAATGGATAGAGGATCGAGTTCTGGTAGGTTCGTGCGTTCCTGGCGATGCTGAAGAGAGCCGCCGTGATCAAAGTCGTGCCCGCCGCCGCCAGCGTAGTGGCCATCAGAGTGACTCCGAATATCAGTGGATGTTGGACCGTCACCGTCACTCCGAATACGAGCCGAATGATCAGCCAGCTCACTACGATCCCCAACAGTGAGAGCACTGTCATTACGGTGATCCTCGAGAGAATGATCAGCCAGAGAGGGGAGGGCGCGGCAACCACGAGTTCAAGGGTTTGGCCGTATCGTTCCCGTGCCAACAGATCACTCGCCATGAAGAACCCCATCTGTCCCACGCTCATGAGCATCGGCGCGACCAGCGAGTAGGCGGCCAGGTCATGTCGTCCCACATACTTGAACACCGCCATGAAAATCAGTGCATGAATTGGCATGACGACAATTGCTCGCAGCTCTTCGATGCTCCGTCGAGTCATGCTGAACTGGGCGCGTACCGAGCCGGTGACCGGTCGTGTAAACGCTGCGACGTCCGAAGCGACTGTGCCCACGGACAATCTCTGTTCTTTCGGCAGCTTCGAGATGATCGACTCTCTTTGTGTGATGCCTGCTGTGAGGTGAGTTTCAAAGGTCAATAGTTCGAGAGATTTCGATGGCATTGAGCTATGTTTTCATTGCAACACTCCGCCTCTTGTTGTGTCAAGGGGTCAACTTTCAGACGTAACTGTTCAGTGTAAACGGCGGTGCAAAAATGTACATGTGAGGCTGGGGTGAGCACAGGGTCTTTTCATTATTGAGTGATGGGGAGTGCGCCAACGAGACTGAGTGCGATATTGGGCCGCGCCGCGTTCCGTCTCAGGGCAGCAGCGATGTCGCTGTTGCCAGCCATTCTCAATAAGCCGATCACTGTGTTTCGCGTAGCCGCAAGAGCCTGGGGAGCAGAGCCGGTACGGACCTGACATCTATCCTCTTCGAAAGTCACATCTCTGACCCAATGCAGTCTATTCTCTATAGCCCAATGGCCTTGAGAGAGCTTGAGCAACTGCTTAGGGGTAGCTCGGCCTGCGCTGCGGCTTTGAGTCCGGCCCCCGATTCCCCGGTCTTAGAGGGTGTGTGAGAAGTTCAAATTAGGTTGGTGCTAAGCGTCGGAGCATGAGATGAATCGCAGCTATGTGCAGCCACGCTTCCGTTGTACCGGTCAAGGCTTCATAGTCCTTGCTCAACCGGCGACAACCTCCCAGCCACGCCAGTGTTCGCTCAACCACCCATCTTCGCGGCAGCACTTGAAAACGGTGGCTGTCCCTGGGGCGCTTGACAATCTCGAGTGCCCAGCCTGTCAGGGCCCAGACCCACTCGACCAGCTTTCCAGCATAGCCAGCATCGGCCCAGACCAACCTCATGCGGGGAAACCTCCCTATCAATTTATCGATGACCAGCTTCGCCCCATCCCTATCCTGGATATTGGCAGGATGCACCACCACCGCCAGCAGCAACCCCATGGTATCTACAATGATATGTCGCTTTCGACCGTTGACCTTCTTGCCAGCGTCATAGCCACGAGGCCCCCTTTTTCCGTAGTCTTGACCGACTGGCTGTCTATGATAGCAGCGCTAGGTGTCGGGTTCCTCCCCTCGGCCTGCCGGACCTTGACTCGGAGAGCGTCATTGGCTCGTTCCCATGTACCATCCTCTCTCCACTCCCGAAAATACCACCATACAGTACCCCAAGGCGGGAGGTCATGCGGCATGGCTCGCCACGTGCAACCGTTGCGCAGAACGTATAGAATGCCGTTGACGACTTCCCGCAGGTCTACAGTACGTGGCCTTCCCCCAGTTTTGGCTGCCGGGAGTAGCGGAGCGAGCATCTTCCACTGTTCATCAGTCAGGTCACTGGGGTATGCTTTGCGTTTCATGCCTCCATTCTAATACATATCCAAGACTTCTCACACACCCTCTTAGAGAGTGTTTTTAAAGTCATGAACTTGTACTAAACTTGATGAATGAGCCGCAAATCGTACCCCAGCGACCTGACAGATGACCAGTGGGAGATGCTCGGCCCGCTACTCCCACCAGCCAAACCCGGAGGCCGGCCCCGTACAGTGGACCTGCGGGAGGTAGTGAACGGCATCCTGTATGTGCTTCGGACCGGATGCGCCTGGCGGATGGTCCCGTACGAGTTGCCTCCCTGGCAGACCCTGTACAAATACTTCCGCAGTTGGATGCTGGACGGAACGTGGGAACGAGTCAATGAGACGCTACGCCCCTGCGTCCGAGAGGCCGAAGATAGAAATCCTACTCACAGCGCAGCGTTCATAGATAGCCAGAGCCCGAAGACGACTGAAAAAGGGGGCCTCGTGGCTATGATGCTGGTAAAAAGGTCAACGTCGAAAGCGACACGTCATCGTAGATACCGTGGGCTTGCTGTTGGCGGTGGTGGTGCATCCTGCCAATATGCAAGACCGAGATGGGGCGAGGCTGGTCATCGATAAATTGATAGGACGATTCCCACGCCTGCGACTCATCTGGGCTGACGCTGGCTACGGCGGCCAGTTGGAGGACTGGGTGATGTCCATGTCGGGCTGGGTCTTGGAGATCGTCAAGCGTCCCAGGGCCAGCCATCAGTTTGAGGTGCTGCCACGCAGGTGGGTGGTTGAGCGAACACTGGCGTGGCTGGGAGGTTGTCGCCGGTTGAGCAAGGACTATGAAGCCTTGACCGGTACAACGGAAGCGTGGCTGCACATAGCTGCGATTCATCTCATGCTCCGACGCTTAGCTCCGTCCTGATTTACTTTGAAAACACCCTCTTAGAGACTTCCCGACGCATCGGGACTCCGACCTTGTTCCTCTCTAAGAGCCGGATACTACGAACGGAAAACCCTTTTATCCTGTCGAAGGAGCAAGGAGGAATACCTTTCCTTTCCTCACGCATTCTGAGATTCCAAACTGGCTTGCCCATAAAATTTGCCGCAATCTCCCAGTGCCAGAGGTCGATTGGGAGTAACCGTCGCTTAACAAAGCGTTGCAGCGAACGGAGCTTTCTGCTTGGATGAAATCTCATCAGTTTACCGGTCTCTCAGAGAAAACAAAATGGAGATGAGGCGATGCGTATTGAGAGAATAGAGACTATCCGCCTTCGGGTGCCCTGGGGGCCTCCAGAACTGGACGAGATCAGGGACTGGATTATCGTGCGCGTCCATTCCGACGACGGCCTGGTCGGGATGGCTCGTGGCGGCGACCTTGACATCATCGCTAGCGAGCTACAGCCACTTCTCCTGGGCCAGGACGCTAGGATGATCTCCCACCATTGGCAGCGCATGTACGAGCATGTCTGGCGTTTTCGAGGGCCGGGCCGGGCTGCTATGGAATCCATAGGCGCCATCGATGTAGCACTGTGGGACCTGCTTGGTCAGTCCTGCGGGATGCCTGCGTGGCGGCTCCTGGGCGGTCATCGGAGCGTGGTCCCCGTTTACGCCGACGGCATAGGCTACGTAGACCAGGACGCTGACACGGTGGCTCAGCTAGTCAAGACCCATTCTGATCTTGGTTACGAGGCCGTTAAGATTCACCTGACGACCGCAGACACGGGAGTGGCTCTGGAGAAGGTCAGAAAGTCTCGTGAGGCGCTAGGACCCCACAAAAAGCTGATGGTAGATGTCTGGCGTCACTGGGATGGTTGGTTGGCCTCGGAGATGATTCGCAAGTTCCAGGAGCATGATGTCTACTTGATTGAGGAGCCGGTGCGTATGGACGATGAGACAGGATTTCTGCGCATGGTGAGGGAGCAGACGGACTGCCTGTTAGCCGCTGGCGAGGGAGAAGGCACGCTTTACGGAGTGCGTCGCCTTATCACTGAGGGAAGGGTGCAGGTGATCCAGTCCAACCTGTTTCAGGCGGGAGGCTACACGGGCTACCTGCGCATCGCTGCCCTGTGCAATGCCTTTCACGTGTATGTAGCGCCTCACAGCAGCCAACACCCGGAGTACACTTGCCACCTGGCAGCGGCGGTCCCCAACCTTCTGATGATGCCCGCCCAACCGGAGTCCGAGCCTTTCCAGATCAGGACGAGGCTCTACGACCCGCCGTTCATCATAAAGAGCAGTCGGGTAGAAATGACGGAGAGGCCTGGCGTTGGTCTGAGCCTGAACGAGACTTTCATCAAGGAATTCATAGTCGCATAGGCCCGCTGCTCGCCTACCGAGCGCCAAATA
This sequence comes from Dehalococcoidia bacterium, assembly GCA_965217565.1. GTDB lineage: Bacteria > Chloroflexota > Dehalococcoidia > Lucifugimonadales > CATOSD01 > CBDCIS01. Next base: position 213,848 of record CBDCIS010000012.1, on the reverse strand, counting down.
GTCGCGCTACGTTATCCCCGCATATCCTGGCCATGTCTTCCGGTGGTATAAAGTCGTAATGAAGCCTCAGGTAGTCCAGAGACTGCCTGTAAGTGCAGTTGCGCTCCACGTTGGGCATATCAGACCCCCACGCTAGCTTGTCTGGCCCGAACCGCTCGTAGTACTCACGGACGATGGGCTGGCCCTCTACGTACGGATACTCCCAGATGCCCCCCTGGAAAATTGGTATGAGTATCTCAATCATGACGTTCGGAGAATCCAGAGGCTTCCACGCCTCCTCGGGAATGGAAATCTTCCCATCCTCCATGAACTTCGAAAGCGGCAAGCCATGAGTGTACATCACCGGAATCTCCGGATAACGCTGTAGCCACCGGTCGAACGCCGCATGTTCCGCCATGAACGCCTCTCGGCTCGGCTCTATTGAAGACACCATCCAGTAAACTGGTATCCCCATCTCACGGACGTGGTCCCAGAATGGATAGAACGCAGGGCTGTCCACAGTCTCGGTGCGGTTGTGCAGACGGAGATTGCTGGACTGGAACCACAGGCCATGAAGTCCCAACTCGTGGATAACGCGGTCAAGGGTGCGTATCTGGCTCGTGTGGTCGGCCTTCCATTCGTCCACCATGGCTAGCCCCCAGAAGCGGTCGGGGAACTTCCGGACAGCATTTGCCAGGTATCGATTCAATCGCCCATAGGCATGTCCGGTCTGTAGCACCGCTTTGTCGACGCCCACGTAGTCCATCTGGGTAACCATCAACTCAGGAGGCGCGGCCAGATTGGTCAGCGTAGGCGGGAGGTACTGTTGCGAGTAGTCGGTCCCATCCACTGTCCAGACGAATTTGCCGTAGCTGCCGCCACGATAATTGACATCCGTGAGACCGTTTAGCGTCAGGTCTCTACCATCATACAGGGTCTGACCGAGAAAGATGGAGTTGTCGTCCACTCGACGCACGGGCTGATGATGGAACCTCATCGAGTGCTGAACCCAGCGCATGTGCTCTTGAGTGCCCCGGTGCCCAGAAGAGCTACCCATGGAGGGAAAGGCGTGAGCATGAGAATCGATAATCATCAACTGGTCTCCTTCAGATGAATGAGGCTATTTCCGTTAGCGACTTTTTGGTGAATTTGGGAACAACCGCGTCATCTGCCGGGTAACCGACGACGACAAGTAGAAAAGGTCGTTCATTGGCGGACCGCTCGCATAATTTGTTGAGGAAGCCCATCGGGCTGGGCGTGTGGGTAAGCGAAACGAGTCCAGCCTGATGGATAGTCGTGATGAGCATTCCCGTTGTTATCCCGACCGATTCGGTGGTGTAATAGTGTTTGAATCTGCGTTGGCTTTGTTGCATGAATATCGAGGGGGGTGAATGCCCAGCAGTTTCTCGTGTCATCGCTGATGTAAAAATGACCCACTAGTGCCGGAATGGAATTGACCCACCTGTTAGCAGAGAGCGTCTTGGTGTTGGGAGGAATCCCAACATGGAGGTGCCGAAGAGAGTTTCTAAGAGAGCGTTTCCAAAGTGTTACACTCATACTATACTTTGGGGATGACACGCATACAATACCCCAGCGACCTGACGGACGAACAGTGGGAGATTCTCGGCCCCCTACTCCCACCAGCCAAACCCGGAGGCCCGCCCCATACAGTGGAGCTGCGGGAGGTAGTGAACGGCATCCTGTATTTGCTTCGGAGCGGATGCCCCTGGCGGATGCTGCCGCTCGACCTGCCTCCCTGGCAAACAGTGTACAAGTACTTCCACAGGTGGACACTGGATGAAACGTGGAAAAGAGTCCATGAGACACTTCGCCCCAACGTCCGACAGTCAGAGGGCAGAAGTCCAACTCCCGGCACAGCCATCATAGATAGCCAGTCGGTCAAGACGACCGAAAAGGGGGGCCTCGTGGCTATGATGCTGGTAAAAAGGTCAATGGTCGAAAGCGTCATATAGTGGTGGATACGGTTGGGTTGCTGTTGGCGGTCGTGGTTCATGCTGCTGATATTCAGGATAGAGATGGAGCAAAGCTGGTCGTCAACAGACTACTAGGCAAGTTCCCGCGACTACGATTGATATGGGCCGACGCCGGTTACGCTGGACAACTGGTTGTGTGGGTCATGTCGGTATCGGGCTGGGTACTGGAGATTGTCAAGCGTCCCAGGGCCAGCCATCAGTTTGAGGTGCTGCCACGCAGGTGGGTGGTTGAGCGAACACTGGCATGGCTGGGACGTTGTCGCCGGTTGAGCAAGGACTATGAAGCCTTGACCGGTACAACGGAAGCGTGGCTGCACATAGCTGCGATTCATCTCATGCTCCGACGCTTGGCTCCGTCCTGATTTACTTTGAAAACACCCTCTTAGAGTTCTGTCGCAGTCGGCGTCGTTCTGATCGACTTGAAACTGACTTGCCCCCGCACCAGCACCGTGAAGCCGTGTCCAAGACACGGGTGAGCGACTGGGCCGAAATGTCTGTACCCGCATTGAGCGGGCCCCACAACTCCCGACCGTGGGTACACTTGCTCCGAAACCTCGTCCAACCTCCACACCGACTAACTTGATACAGTCTCCTGTCCTCACATCGATATTGACAACGACTCCCCGCCTCTTATACCATAGATTAGCAGTCTGAACCTTAGACTGCTAATGACTCAGGTTAGCGCAAATCATTTACATCACAAGGAGGTTGTCTCGGATGGCGACAAAGGCGGAGGTTACGTTCAAGCCCTTGGGCAACAGGGTTGTCATAGAGCCAATTGAGTCGGAAGAGCAGGTGAGCGCCGGCGGCATCTACATCCCTGATACGGCAAAGGAGAAGCCCCAAGAGGGCAAAGTCGTCGCTGCCGGCCCAGGCAAGTTGACGGACGATGGCAAGCGGATAGCAATGGACGTCTCGGTCGGAGACATCGTTGTTTACTCCAAGTACGCAGGCACTGAGTACAAGGAGGGAGACACCGAATACCTCGTTCTACGCGAAGACGACATTCTGTTCAAGAAGTAGCGCCGGCAAGATCGGGCACAGACAACCAACCACAGGTGGCCCTACGCTGACAAGCCCTCGTCAAAGGGTGTCGTGAGAGTGGCGGCCCATATCAAACACTTACACGAAAGGAATCAATAATGGCTAAGCAACTGACATTCAGTGAAGAGGCCAGGGCCGCAATGAAGCGCGGCATTGACCAGATGGCCAACACGGTCGGCGTTACGCTGGGCCCGAGAGGGCGCAACGTTGTGCTGGACAAAAAGTTCGGCCCTCCCCAGGTTTGCAGCGACGGCGTGACGATAGCAAAAGAGATCGAGCTCGAAGACCCATTCGAGAACATGGGCGCGCAGCTTCTCAAAGAGGCCGCCAGCAAGACCAACGACGTGGCAGGTGACGGCACCACCACGGCCACGGTGCTCGCCCAGGCTATTATCCATGAGGGCTTCAAGAACATCGCCGCCGGCGCGAATCCCATGGCGCTGAAGCGGGGCATCGAAAAGGGAGTCGCCACGCTCAGAGACGCCATCGACGAGATGTCCACGCCCGTAGAGGGCAGGACCCAGATAAGCCAGGTGGCGTCGCTCTCCGCACACGACGACGAGATGGGTAATCTCATCGCCGACGTTATGGAGAAGGTCGGCAAGGACGGTGTCATCACCGTAGAGGAGTCCAAGGGCCTCAACTACGAGCAGGAGTTCGTAGAGGGTATGCAGGTGGACCGGGGCTACATCTCCCCCTACTTCATCACCGACCAGGACCGCATGGAAGCGGCCATAGACGACGCCCACATCCTTATAACCGACAGGAAGATCTCCGCGGTGGCCGACGTTCTGCCGGCCTTGGAGAAGATACTCCAGGTGGGCAAGAACGTCGTCATCGTTGCCGAGGACATCGAGGGCGAGGCCCTCGCGACGCTGGTTGTGAATAAGCTTCGAGGCACCCTGAATTGCCTCGCGGTCAAGGCCCCGGGATTCGGCGACCGCCGCAAGGCAATGCTCGAAGACATGGCAATCCTCACCGGCGGACAGGTCATCAGCGAGGACGTGGGCCGCAAACTCGACTCCGTCACCTCCGAAGACCTCGGAAGGGCGCGCAGAGTGGTGTCCAACAAAGAGGAGACCACTTTCGTTGACGGCTCCGGCTCCGAGGACAACATCCAGGGACGTATCAAGCAGATACGAGCGCAGGCTGACGAGACCACCTCGGAGTTCGATCGCGAGAAGCTGCAGGAGCGTCTTGCCAAGCTCTCCGGCGGCGTCGCCATCATCAAGGTTGGCGCGGCCACCGAGGTCGAGCTGAAGGAGAAGAAGAACAGGGTTGAGGACGCGCTCTCAGCCACCCGCGCCGCCGTCGAGTCGGGCATCGTTCCCGGCGGTGGGCTGGCCCTCATTCGAGCCAGCGGTGAGCTGGACAGCATGGACGTTGGCGGCGACGAGGCCACCGGCGTGAACATCCTGAAGAGGGCACTCGAAGAGCCTCTGAAGCTCATCGCCCAGAACACAGGCGTTTCCGGTGACGTGATCCTCTCAGAGAGCAAGAAGAGCGAGGGCGACTGGGGCTACGACGCCGAGGTCGGCGAGTTCTCCCCTCTGCTCGAGCGCGGTATCATGGACCCGGCGAAGGTCACCAGGGCCGCCGTCGAGAACGCCGCCAGCGTCGCCGCGATGGTGCTGACCACCGAGTCGCTCATCACCGACATCAAGGAGCCTGCCGCCGCGGCCGCGCCGGCCATGCCGCCCATGGACTACTAGATCACGCTCGCATAGCAAGCCTAAAAAGGCCCCGGACGAGTGACTCGTCCGGGGCCTTTTTCCTTTTCCTTCGCCTTTATGATGGCGTGCCAAGTGTGTTAGCATGACGGCGAACCCGCCGGCCACGCGCACAGCTTCAAGTCCGCCAGGATCAGTAGGGAGAATCCCGTACTCCTCCGGCGCGGCAAAAGGCGCTTATGTAAAGGTTCTGATAGGACGGTAGGACAATGCGAGTCCCGCATCCGTTTCCATACCAGGGCAGCAAGAGAGCTATCACGCCCGTCATACTATCGTATCTCCCACGCGGTACGGGCCGCCTCATCGAGCCGTTTTGCGGCTCTGGAGCCGTCTCTATCGCCTCCGCGGCCCGCGGCCTCGTCGGAGAGTTCTTGCTCAATGATCTCAACCGGCCCCTGATGAGACTCTGGACGTCGATTATGGAAAGGCCAGAGGAGTTGGCCCGAAGGTACGAAACTCTGTGGCATGAGCAACAGTCGGATAGAAAGGAATTCTTCTTCCGCATTAGAGATGAGTTCAACGCCTCACACCAGCCTCACCACTTTCTCTATCTCTTGGCACGCATAGTCAAAGGCTCTGTAAGGTACAGCGCCGACGGGCTATTCAACCAGAGCGCTGACAATCGACGCTCAGGTATGCGCCCAGCAAGGATGCGCCAACAGATTCTAGGAGTGTCCGTGCTGCTTTCTGGGAAAACTACACTCTCAGCGGGAGACTTTCGGAATGTTGTTCCAACAGCGAAAGAACGTGACGTTGTGTACATGGACCCCCCCTACCAAGGAACATCGTTCACGAGAGACCACAGGTACTACAACGGACTGGCTTTTAATGAGTTCGTTGACGCTCTTTCGACAATGAACGATAGCGAAGTTTCATTCATTGTCAGCTACGACGGACTGACAGGCGAAAAGTCGTATGGCAGATTGCTTCCTGACAGGTTGGGGCTTACGCATCTGCGTGTTCCTGCGGGCAGGTCCAGCCAAGCCACACTGCTCGGCAGCGACCTCCAAACCGTAGAATCGCTGTATCTGTCTCCCGCGTTGGTTGAACGCCTGAACACAGAACGCCGCGAAATCACAGAATCAGCCAAGTGTTGGCAGAGAGAGCTTGCGCTCGCATGAACAACCAGAGCCTTAGTGATGAGTTTCTGCAGTTGTTGAGAAGCGTCGAAGCGAAAAGACCTCGAACGGTAATCGAACATATTCTTGAGCATGGGCAGGTGACAACTGAAGAACTTAGAGACCTGTACGGTTATAACCATCCGCCCCGTGCGATAAGAGACGTTCGCGAGCGCGGTATTCCAATAGAGACATTTCGGGTAGTAGGATCGGATGGCAGAAGGATCGCAGCGTACAGGTTCGGCGACCCTTCCCAGACGCGGGCCGCGCAACTCTCTGGCAGGACGGTATTTTCGGCGAGAATAAAGTCCTCGTTGATCCAAGAATTCGGCCCTCGCTGCAACATTTACCTCGGACAGTTTCCCGCGAGGGAGTTGCAGATAGACCACCGGATACCATTTGAAATCGCAGGCGAAAGCGAACTTCCGGAAGATCCAAGTGCCTATATGCTGCTTTGCGCGCCCGCTAATAGGGCAAAGTCATGGAGTTGTGAGCACTGCCCTAATTGGAGCGATAAGGACATTAGTGTCTGCCAGTCCTGTTACTGGGCACGACCCGAAGATTACAGCCACGTTGCCATGAGGGAAATCAGAAGGCTTGATATTCTGTGGGAAGGTGATGAATCCTCTGATTATGACGCGCTTCGAGACCAAGCAGCAAAGGATCGGGCAGAAATGCCCGAGTACGTCAAGCAGGTGTTACGCAATCACCTAGAGCAGAAGCAAGGGTGTGTATAGCGGATCGGCAAAGGGCTGCATTCAACCAGTCAACAATCGAAATACCCGTCGGACAGCTCAACGGGAGGCACATTGTTCACCCATCTCCACGTTCACACTGAGTACAGCCTGCTGGACGGCCTCAGCCGGCTCGATCCGCTGGTGAGGCGCGCCGGAGAGTTGGGCATGAACAGCCTCGCCATCACCGACCACGGCGGCATGTACGGCGCGATCGACTTCTACAAGCTGGCGAAGAGCCAGGGCGTCAAACCTATCATCGGCTGCGAGATGTACGTCGCGCCAGGCAGCCGCCATGTGAAGAACCCGAACGACAAAAGCCCCTTCCACATGACGGTCCTGGCTCAGGACGCCCGCGGCTACCAGAACCTCATCAAGCTGGTCACAAAGTCCCACGTCGAGGGCTTCTACTATAGGCCCAGGATAGACAGAGAGCTTCTGGAGCAGTACCAGGAGGGCCTTGTGATTCTCTCCGGCTGCCCCAGCGGTGAGGTTCCCAAGCTGATAACTCAGGGCAGGACGGACGACGCGGTGGCAGCGGCCAGCTGGTACAGGGAGCTTTTCGGCGACCGCTATTTCCTGGAGCTGATGAACCATGGCGACGTTCCCGAATTGCCACAGATCAACACAGGCCTATTGGGGCTGAGGGACCGGCTGGACATCCCCGTAGTCGCTACCAACGACTCTCATTACGTCTTCGAACAGGACGCCCCCCTTCAGGACGTAGTCATCTGCATCCACACCAACACCAACGTTCAGGACGAGGGCCGCCTGAAAATGGCCGAGCCTTCGTACTACCTCAAGAGCCACGATGAGATGGCCGCGCTGTATCCCGACCTGCCGGAAGCGATTGGCAACACGGAGCGAATCGCCGAGATGTGCAACCTCGAGCTCGACTTTTCCCAACTTCGCCTCCCGGAGTTTCGGGTTCCCGATGGCATGACGGCGGACGACTACCTGTCTCAGCTCTGCCGGGAGGGTCTGCGCCGGCGCATCGAGCGCGCCGCGCGGGATGAGGAGGCCAGGCTGGATTACGAGCTCGAGGTCATACGGCACACGCAGTTCGCCAACTACTTCCTCGTCGTCTGGGACATCGCCAAGTTCGTGAGAGACCGGGACATCTTCTTCGCCGTTCGCGGCAGCGCCGCCGCTAGCCTGGTGCTGTTCTGCCTCGGCGTCACCAATGTAAACCCGCTGGACTACGGCCTGGTCTTCGAGCGTTTCCTCAACATGGAGCGCAAGGAGATGCCGGACATAGACCTGGATTTCCAGGATGACCGGCGCGAGGAGGTGATCAACTACGTCGTCTCCAAGTACGGACGTGAACACGTGGCGCAGATTATCACCTTTGGCACGCTGGGAGCGCGGGCGTCCATCAGAGACGTCGGGCGCGCGCTGGCGATGCCCTATGCCGACGTTGACAGGGTGGCGCGTCTCGTTCCATTCAGACTGCACATCACCCTCGACGAGGTGATGGAAACCGCACCGGAGTTCCGCGAGATATACGAAGCGGATGACAGCATAAAAAAGCTGATAGACACGAGCCGCAGTCTTGAGGGCCTTACACGTCACTCGAGCACACACGCCGCCGGAGTCGTAATATCCAAGGACCCGCTTGACGACGTCGTGCCTTTGCAGAAGCCCACCAGGGGCGACGGCGAAGGCGTGATGATGACCCAGTACTCCATGGACCCTATCGCCGAGCTCGGCCTGTTGAAGATGGACTTCCTGGGCCTCGCCAATCTCACGGTGCTCTCCAAGACTCGCGACCTCATTCGCGAGACGCGGGGAGAAGAGCTTGCGCTGCAAGACATTCCGCTCAATGACACCAATACCTTCGACATCCTGGCAAGGGGCGAAACCGTGGGTGTCTTCCAGTTGGAAGGCGGCGGAATGACTCGCTACATCAAGGAGTTGAAGCCCACCTCTCTGGGCGACGTGGCCGCGATGATCGCCCTGTATCGCCCAGGCCCCATGGAGCACATCACCGCGTTCATCGACGCCAAGCACGGGCGCGCCAGGGCTCGCTATCCCCATCCCGCCCTCGAAGACATCCTGAAGGAGACCTACGGAATCATCGTTTACCAGGACCAGGTGCTCCAGATTTTTCGCACTTTCGCGGGCTACTCCCTGGGAGCGGCGGACATCGTTCGCAAGGCGATGGGCAAGAAGATAGCCGAGATCATGGCAGAGGAGCAGCAGCAGTTCATACAGGGCGCGCTCGACAATGGGTACACCCGCGAACTGGCCGAGGACCTCTTCGCGCTGATAACCCCATTCGCGGGCTACGCCTTCAACAAGGCGCACAGCGTCAGCTACGGCCTCATCTCCTACTGGACGGCCTACTTCAAGGCCAACTATCCCGTCGAGTACATGGCGTCGCTGCTCAACGCCTACATGGACAGCACGGACAGGATAGCGTCCGCCGTGAACGAGTGCCGGCGATTGACGATACAGGTGCTGCCGCCCGACATCTCCAGGGGCGAGGAGCGCTTCTCAATCGAGTCCCAGGACGACGGGCGTCAGGCTATCCGTTTCGGAATGGCCGCCGTGAAGAACGTGGGCGCGGCCGCTCTCCTCCCCGTAATCCAGGCCAGGAAGCGGGAAGGGACGTTCGAGTCCATCGAGCAGATGTGCAGGGTGGCGGACATGGGCGGTGTAAACCGCAAGTCGCTGGAGAGCCTCATTAAGGCCGGCGCGTTCGACAAGTTCGGCGAACGAAACGGGCTGCTCAGCGTGATCGAGCGAATAATCTCCCTGGCCCAGAGCGAGGCTAGGCTCAGGGACTCAGACCAGACCTCGATGTTCGACATGTTCGGAGAGAGTGTGCCAACACCGCTCTCCGATCTCGATGTACCCGCTACTACCACCACGGAAAGCGAAAAGTGGGGCTGGGAGAAGGAGCTTCTTGGCGTTCCGCTTTCCAACAACAATCTCCTCGGCGCGCTGGTCAACGACGGCGACACAAGTGTTTATGCCTTCCTGAGCCAGATCGAGCCCGAAATGGCGGGCAAGAGCCTGAGGCTGAGAGGCCAGGTGGCGTCGGTCACACAGAGGTACACGAGGGAGAACAAGCCCTTTACCATCGCTTCTCTGGGTCTTATGGATGGAGCGATAGAGGTATTCGTGTGGGAGAACGTGCTGGAGGAGACTCAGGGGCTGTGGCAGGAGGGGAACCTCGTCACGATTACGGGAACCGTGAGGCTGAGAGACGACCAGATCAGCATAAATTGCAGGGCAGCCAGTGAGTTCAAGGTTATGGAAGAGTCCATGGCCGCGGGCGCGGCGAGTGTAGAGCGCCGCGCCTCGAGCGACGCGGCCCATCCTGACGAGGCCGACCGACCGACCGCCGTCGAGCAAGCGCCCAGTTTACACAACGGCCAGCCCTCCGCGAGTGCCACCGCCGAAACGCCTCGTCCCACGAACGGCCCGCCCCTTGTGGATAGTGCTGCCGATGGCGCTAACGGCGTATATGACCGGGGCGCTTCATATCAGGCGGATAATGCCACGATTCAGCGTCTCGTGCTGAGGATTCGAGAGACGGACAAGCCCTCTGACGACTCCTATCTGCTCGAAGACGTGAAGCGGGCATTGCTGGACTATCGCGGCGAGCACGAGGTGAGCTTGCAAATCGTGAGTGAGGGCCGGGTGGTTACGATGGAGTGGCCGCAGGTCAGGGTTGATGCCTGCCAGCAACTCGAGGAACGCCTGCGAGATGTGCTTGGGGCCGCAGGCCAAGTCTTCATCGAGGACACCGGGGCTTGAAGTGGGCCCACCTTACTACCGCCCCTGACCAGTTGGTCGCCGAGATGTGGCGCGACCTGCTGCTCAATGAGGGCATCCCTGCCTCCATACGCGGCGGGGACACCTCCTCTTACTTTGGCGTAACCGCCTTCCCCTGCCGCATCATAGTGGACAAAGAGCACGTGAAGGACGCTAGGGAAGCTCTCGAAGGATACCTGGGCCGCGAGCTAAATCAGTAGAGGCTGTGTTTCACTCTCGATGTCCAGAAGTCTCCGCTTGAGGTCCAGCCGAGTCGTCCCCTTGCCGAACCCGCGCAGGCCGCCGTCGCTGCCGATCACCCTGTGGCACGGCACGACTATGGGCAGCCGATTTCGGGCCATGGACTGTCCCGCGGCGCGCGGCGCGTTGGGCCTGCCGACCTGGTCGGCGAGCCACTTGTAGGTGCGCGTCTCTCCCATTGGAATAGACCTGCACGCGCTCCATGCCTGGCGATAGAAGGCCGATGCGTCGTCAACGTCTATCGACTCGTCCTCGAACGAAACCGGCGCGCCGTCGAAGTAGCCAATCACCTTCTGTTTCAGGCTCTCGAACCGTTCCGGCGACTGCGCGGCAGCGTCGATGTCGTGTCCCAACTCCCTGGCGCAATCTTCAGGAGAAGGCTGAGGCAGCGTGGTGCGCCTCAACCCTTTTTCGGAGGCGACCATACCAACCCAGCCTAGTTGGGTCTCAAAGATGTCGAATAGCAGCTTCAAGAGCGTCGTCTCCTTCTCAGCGGAGCCAGCCTCAACGCCGCCCTCGCGAGCAGGCTGCGCCTCATGCTCTTCCATGCCTGGTCTATCTCCTCGACTTCCTCGTCGGCCATCGCGCGGTTACCATACCTGTTGAGCGCGAAAGCCCAAGCGATCTGGTTGGCTCCCGGCGCGATAGTCGGTAGAACTATACCCATACTTCGCGCGTAATCGAGCGGCGTCTGCATCGTGCCCCGCCTGACCCCGGCCAGCGTGCCCAGCCGGCTCATCTTGGTGTATGCCCTTTCTACCGGGGACGCATTCTTGAGGTTCCTCGTCCAGGCCCACCACATGACCAGCCATGCCGCGCCGCCCACTCCAAGAGCGACGCCTGCGCGAATGAGCAGTCCAACCACGTCTATCGAGAGGCCGCCGCGGCCCTCCCGGTCAATGGGCGGCACGCCGAACTCTTCGAGCGCTTCGTCGAACAGGTCTTCGAGGCTTTCGTCGATGGCATCATCCGCCCCTATATCGCCGTCCAGCAGTCCTGCCGTTGGGTCGGTGATCAGACGCCGCTCGTGCTTGGGCCAGGACGGGGTCGGCTCGAAGTCGATCCAGCCGTACTCAGGGAAATAGACCTGCACCCAGCCATGGCTGTCGAGGTCGCGAACTATGTGGAGTCCTGACTCATCGTCATACATGCCGGGTCCATACCCCGCGGCCATGCGCGCGGGCACGCCGACGGCGCGCAGCATAACCGCCATCGCCGAGCCAAAGTAATCGCTGTATCCCTTCTGAGTCTCGAACAGGAAGTAGTCCACCCCATCGGCTCGCGCCGGAGGAGCTTCTATGTTCTGGGAGTACTCGAATCTATCACTTCTCAAGAAGCTCTGTATTATAAGCGCCTTGTCGAGCGGGGTTTCCGCGTTTTCGGTCAGCCTCTCCGACAGATCGCGCACCCTTTGGGGCAGGCCCGGGGGCAAGGTAAGGTAGTGGTCCGTAATGAAGCTGTTGTAGTCCGTGCCCGCCTCTCTGAGCTCGTCGTCCGTCGCCAATGACACGTAGGAGACCATCGTGTACGCCTCGTTTGTCGGTAGCGGATCGGCGAATTTCCAGGAGACTATTTCAGGCGCGACCGGTTCCTTCCTTAGCAGGGTGGCGAACTCGAGCGCCCGTTCCTCTTCGTCGGTCGCCTCTCTGTAGGCCACCTCCTCCAACACCATGTCCCTGGGCAGGTTTCGGGAAATGAACGACTCCAGGACGTCGTCCTCTTCCCTCGATTCGAGCCCCTCCCTCAGCGACACAGCCAGTTCCTGGATGTCCTCTGGCAATTCGGCGTCCTCGGAAGAATCAAGAAGATTGATGGTGAAACTCTTAGGCGCGAGGGTCTCTATCACGGCGTTGTGGCTCACCCAATCGAGACCTCCACCTGAGAGGAAGTTGCTGGTCTCGAAACTGAGCTGTAGGTTTTGCTCTACAGGCTCCCGTTTCGTCATATCTGCCCTTGGCGGCGGCACTATCTGCGGACCAATGTCGATGGTCTGAGTCTCCCCTGCGACCCAACCCTGGGGGGTGTACTCGCTATAAGTCTGCGAGAGCCAGTAGGATGGGTAATTGGTATTGGCCCAGAACACCGCCTCTCCTCCAAAGGAAATCGCTCCCATGAAGGGCAGCGTCTTCCCGAAGAGGCGGCCGGGAAGGTCCTTTTGTGAGGGGATACTCGAGAAGAGCCGGGCGAACTCGTCTTCGAGGTGCGCCACCGGCGAGCGGGCCGTTCTCCACATGGTGGCGAGGGTGGGAGAGACGAACACGTACATCGGCAGGAAAGACGCCAGCACCAGCACCACGATGCCAAACCATATCGCTGAGTTGATCGTCAACCAGCCGCTTATCGGGCTGAACTCGATTCCCTCCCTGCTCCATGTCTGCTGTCGATGCACTATGCTCAATCGCACAACCAGCAGGATGGCTAGGAACGCGAAAACGAAGAAGCTGGCGGCAAAGCTTTGCGGCAGGAAGCTGAGGTTGGTCAGGATGGCCGTGCCCATGAGCACCACGCCAATCCAGACGTTGTCGCTTCTGAATATGGACCAGGAGCTTACGTAGGAGATCAGCCACCCCGCGGCAATCAGCGTCAGCGAGACGGGGATCAGATCCGTGCTGATGCCGCCTGTCGTCGCCGCCTCGTACCAGATGCTCAGACGCTCCCAAAGCATCCGCGCCTGGGTGAATAGCGGCTCATCCTCTATGATAGAGGAGGTCTTCCACACCACTACGACAAATCCCAATACAAGCGCGACGAGGTGCAGCAATACCGCGGGGACTCTGACCTTTGCCAGCAGCAGCCCCGCGATGGCTCCCCAGAACATGACGCCAAGCAGAGTCGGGGTTCTCGCCCAGCCAGCCGACGTCACCGACTGCCCAACCACCAGAAGGGCCAGCGACAGTAACACGAAGGTGGACCATCCCTGGCTTGGCGTGTAACGCTCATACAGTTTCAGAAGAGCGTGCTTCTCCTTCGGCTCCAGCTCCTCACGGCCGGATGGGTACAAGACCCCTATCCCGCCCGCGCTCACGATCCCACCTCTGCTGTCTCAGACTCGCTTGCACGCGCATCAGGGATGACGTAAGTCCGGCTCAGCGCAACCGGTATGTAATCTCCCTTCTTTACCGCGTAGGTCGGAATGCCGGACTCGTACAACGTGGACACAATGCCCAGCGTCTGGAATATGCCTCCAAAACTCGGCCCGTCCAGCAGCACGACGGCTACTCTCACACGCCGCCTGGTAAGCTCCCTCAGCGCCAGCGCCCAGCCCAGGCGGTGCGATGGGGTTATCACCAGGAGCGAGCTGTGATAACCCCAAAGCGCCTCTTCCATTGGCAGCGCGTCCTCCAGGGCAACTGTGCCCTCGGCCTTGCTCAAGGCGAGGAACTCCATCATACGGTCGAGCTGTCCCGCCCCCGTCTCGGCTGGAAGATAGTAGCGTTGGTCGCCATAGGAGATGAGGCCAACGGGCATCCCTGTCTCCAGGTACCTCTTGGCGAGAGACGCGGCGATTGAGACGCCGTACTCGTCTGTGCTCTCCTCCAACTCTCCCGCCTGGACGTCTCTATGAAGGTCAACCAACAGCCAGACGTCGCTCGATTGCCCAAGGTCGAACTCCTTGGACATGAGCCGGCCCAGGCGCGCGGTGCTGTTCCAGTGCACGCGGCTGATGCTATCCCCGAAGGCGTAGTCGCGGACGCTGGAAGCGTGAGGGCTGAGGTCGTGGCTCCGCCTCCTGGCGGAACTCTCGCCGGACAGGTCGGCGGCTGGTATGGCAAACTGCGGTATGTCATAGACTCGCGGGTAAACTATCAGCTCGTCGGTTCCGCAGAATGCGCGGTCACGCCGGAATAGCCCCAGCGAGTCGGTGTTGGACACCCTGACGGGCCCCATCGTGTAAACGCCCCGTTTGCGCGCGGGGGTTAGCGTCCTCCAAGAGCGAAAACTCTTGGAACCCAGGCTCAGGGCCATGCCGCTCGAATAGCCGGGAAGGTCCGTGAGGTCTTCGATCTCGAGAACGGGCTTTGGCAGCCTGCTCAGGTTGTGTATGGTGATTCGCTCTTCCACGTCGTCGCCGACCCGAACTCGGTGGCTGCGCCGATCAACCTCGACGACAAGCGAACGCAAGCTGAGCCAGTTCCATACGAAGCTGAAGATGGCGGAAAGGCAAAGGATGTACAGCAGCCTGTAGAAAAGCCCGAATCCCGTGGCCATGCCCGTAAATACGGTGATGCCCATTAGGCCTATGACGAGGTAGAACCTCTTTAGTATAAACGCTCTGGCTGTGAGGATTGCGTTACCCCCTGAACCAGCCTCGTGATTCGGCGCCGGGCACCGGAATCTGGCTCACGAGGGTGGCAACGATCTCTCGTCCGTTTATCCCCCTCATTCGCGCGGCGGCAGAGACTATGATGCGATGGCCCAACATAGACACCGCCAACTCCTTTACGTCGTCCGGCAGCACGAAGTCCCTGCCCCGAATCAGCGCGAGAGCTTGCGACGCCCTGTATTGCGCCAGCGACCCCCTGGGCGAACTGCCCAGGGCAACGTCCGCATGGTCACGCGTCGTCTCGGTTATCGTCACGATGTAACGTTTGATGAGGTCATCGACGTAAACGCCCTTAACGGCTTCCTGGAGCTCCATAATCTCCTCGGGCTTCGTGACGGGCTGAAGAGACTCGATTGGGTGAGATATTCGCTGCCCCTCCACGATGGCGAGCTCCTCCTCGGTCGTCGGGTACCCGAGCGTTATCATCAGGAGGAAGCGGTCGAGTTGCGCTTCGGGAAGGGGAAACGTGCCCTCGTACTCGATGGGGTTCTGCGTCGCCATCACCATGAACGGCCTGGATATGGCATGGGTCACGCCCTCGACGGTTACCTGGCGCTCGTCCATGGCCTCCAGGAGCGCCGACTGCGTCTTCGGTGTGGCGCGGTTTATCTCGTCCGCGAGCACTATCTGGGAGATAATAGGTCCGGCCCTGAACTCGAACTCGCTGGTCTTCTGGTTGTAGATCGACACCCCGGTTATGTCCGTCGGAAGCAGGTCCGGCGTGAACTGGATACGCTTGAAAGCGCTTCCCGACGAGCGCGCGATGCTGCGCGCCAGCATGGTCTTCCCCACGCCGGGCACGTCTTCGATGAGGGCGTGACCCTGGCACATCAGCGCGACGACGCCAAGCTCCACGGCTTCGTCCTTGCCTATGATGACCTGCTTTACGTTATCGACGATGCTATGGGCAATGCCTCTAGCCCTTTCCAGGTCTAAGTCTAATTCCTGCAAATTCGCTCTCCTCGCCTACACTACAAGCGGCGTGTCAGCGAGGTTCGCCCACTCCGCCATGGATGCGTCGTAGTTGCGGGCGTCCTTGTAGCCCAACAGCGTCAGGACAAATACTCCGTGCGCCGCACGGATACCGCCCTGTCAATAGGTTATGACCTGCTTCTCCGGCGTCGCCCCCACGCCCTCGAGCAGCGTCCGAAGTTCAGATGCCGGCTTGAGCGTCTGGTACTCGCCCTCCGACAGGAAGTTGAGCCACTCCAGGTGGACGGCGCCGGGGATGTGGCCTGCCCTGTCGTTACCCCGATTGTTCGAGCCGTCCCATTCGCCGTCTGAGCGCACGTCCAGGAACACCACGTCCGGCTTGCCGACGTTGGCGACTCCGTGGTCGAGCGTGCATATCACGTCGGCGTTAACCTGCGGAGTGAACGTCGCCCTCTCCGGCTGGGCCGCCGCCACGGTTACCGGGCGCCCCTCGCCGAACCACTTCGCCCAGCCGCCGTTGAGCACCTTCACGTTGGTGTGGCCGTAGTAGTTGAGAACCCACCAGAAGCGCGTCGCGCTGAGACCCCAACCGCTGTCATAGGTGACGATGAGGTTGTCGTCACCGAGTCCCATGTTCCCCGCGAGTTCGGCGAAGGCGTCCGCCTCCATCACGCGGGGGCGATTGGGATCCTTGATGTAGGGATGCACGCTGATGCCCACCGCGCCCTTGATATGCGCACGGCGGTAGGCGTCGAACGGCTCGCAATCCACGATGCGAATGTTCGGGTCATCCAAGTGCGCCTCCAGCCACTCGGTTTCGGCGAGGAGGTCAGGGTGTGTGTAACCTTGCGAAGTCATAAATCACCTCCCAGGGCCATAGTCTTGCTGGGATTATACACCAAACGAAGCCAAGTGCGCGATGGCGGAAAACGGGCTATCCAGGGATGCGCGAAACGCATCTGTACGCGGTCCCCTTCATGTCCCTCCGAACCGCGGTGAGGAATCCAAAGTCTTGGCTTTCGGGTAGGGAGTGTTCTGCCATTCAGAAGCCGCGGATTCCCCGGCAGGCTCGGGATACCATTAAAGGGACAGTTTCAAGAAAGAGGATAGTGGAGGCAAAGAAAGGAAGTGATACTATGGCCGACAGAAGAGAGGACCGGACAGCACCCCACGTCCTCAGCAAAGATTCCGCCCAAACCCGTGCGCCACCAAAGAGGGCAATTGACGCTGGTAAATATCGGAAGGGGTGATTTCCCAAATGGTCGTGCCCCTCCCGGGCGCTAAAGAGCTGCCCTCTCCTTTCCATAGCGCGTCAGTCCTGACTGGTTTCCAACATGGATAAACAGAATGGCAGCCACGACAATTCTGTATGTCTTGTCCATCCCTGTGAAATCGTACGGTCTCGCGAATCCCCCCTCGCCCACTGGCGTTTGGTTGCCATCCAATATATAATCGTTGCGGCCCTAGACGTGGCACAACAACCCTAGGAGGCTGTCCATGGACCTGTCCCTTACCGAAATTCAAACCATGCTCCAGAGTTCCACGCGGGATTTCATGGAAGCGGAAATGCCCAAGTCCAGGGTGCTCGAAATCGACGACAGCGAGTCCGGTTTCGCCATAGATATTTGGGAGAAGATGGCCGAGCTTGGATGGGCCGGAATAGTCATACCGGAGGAGTACGGCGGCTCCGGCAACTCATTCACCGACCTCGGCGTCGTCTATGAGCAAATGGGCTACTACGCCTGCCCCAGTCCTCACCACTCCTCGGCAGTGCTCGCCGCCCACGCCATCCTCGAAGCCGGCGATAGCGCGCAGAAGCAGGCGATGCTGCCCGCCATCGCGTCCGGCCAGCAGATATTCGCGTTCGCCTACACCGAGCCCGACTACGGCTGGGGTCCTGGCGTCATCCAGCTTCAGGCCAATCGGAGGGACGGCAACTTCGTGCTCAGCGGGACCAAGCTTTTCGTTCCCGACGCCAACGTCGCCGACCAGATTGTGGTCGTCGCCCGCACCAATAACGGCGGCTCCGCCGAGCAGGGCATCAGCATGTTCGTAGTGGACAGGAACGCCCCCGGCGTCTCCGTCCGCGTGCAGACGGGCTGGATTGGGCCGAAGGTGTGTGAGGTCAACTTCGAGAACGTCGAGGTGGCGGCGTCCAACGCGCTTGGCGCGGTCGATGAGGCCTGGCCCGCAATCGAAACGGCGCGCGACAGGGCCACCGCGCTCATATCGGTTTACATGGCTGGCGGAACCCAGCGCGTCTATGACATGGCCCGCGACTACAGCCAAACCCGCATTGCGTTCGGCGTGCCCATCGGCACCTTCCAGCGCGTCCAGGACCACGTCATCGACGCGCTCAACGACGCCGATTCCGCCAAGTGGTCTGCGTTCGAGGCCCTCTGGCAATTGGACGAGGGGATGCCCGAAGCCCCCGTGAGCGTGTCGATGGCGAAGTCCGTAGTCAGCGTCAGCTTCCCGCAGGCCTGCGACTCCTCTCACCACGTCCACGGCGGCATCGGCACAGACCTCGAATACGGGCTCACCCAGTACACCAAGCGCGCCCGCACCCTCCAGCACTACCTGGGCGACGCCCCCTACCACAAGGCGCGCATGGCAAGGCTGCTGGAACTGTAAAGGCGCCCACGTGTCCCTTCCCCCGTCAAGGGGGTAGGCTAGGATGGGGGTAAGCGCCCCGATGCCAACCTACCTGGTAGCCCCTCCGGCCTTCAGGCTCCGCATGGAGTTCATGGACGCCCTAGAGCACGCCGGAATCGACTACTCCCGCGAGCCAGAGGGCTATTTCATCTACCTGCGAGAGGGCCAGCAGCCGGCCTGGGAGCAAGTCCGAAAGCGTTTCGACGCCGAGGTAGTGGAGGAGGACCCGCTGTCGCTGTTCGGCGCATGACGCGAGTAGGCCAACATCATTGAACTGAAGCGTAGAACGACGGCGCCACAAGGTTCCCCCGCCCTTGACGGGAGGGGGTTAGAGGGTGGGTGACGCGTCATGGCGTATAGAGAAGACCTGCGTTCCGAAGAAGTAACCATCCCCACCACGCAAGGAGAAACCGCGGGGCTTCTCTACCGCGCGCAGGGCTCGGAGAACGCAGTCTTGTGGGCCGGAGCATGGCAAGGCGAGGACAAGGCGAGCCCGATAGCCGCGAGCGTGGCGACGGCGCTGCTCGAAGACGGCGTCTCGTCGTTGCTGCTGCGATACCGCGAGCGTTGGGAGTTGCCGTCCTGCGTCCAGGACGCCGATTCGGCCATTGTCTGGCTCAGCCAGCGGCGTATCGCGCGCGTCGCGCTTGTGGGCCACTCCTTCAGCGGTGCTGTGGTCATCTCCGCCGCGCAGCTCCGCGCTGAGGTCGCCGCCGTCGCCGCCCTCGCCAGCCAGACCTACGGAGCGACAGGAGTGGCGCGTATCCACCCAAGACCTCTCCTCTTGGTTCACGGGACCGATGACGAGCGTCTAGCTCCATACTGCTCCGAGCAGATATACTCCTGGGCGCGAAAGCCCAAAGAGTTGCGATTCATGCAAGGCGCGACGCACGGCCTCATGGAAGCCAAAGACGAACTGCTGCCCCTGTTGCGCGAATGGCTGGCGGAGAAGCTGCGGTCACACCCGGAGACAGGGGATTGAACACGAAAAGAGGCCACCCTCTATTCAGGATGACCTCTATTTGTTTCCGACTGACTGTCTCAGTTGCCCCGTCGTTCCCGCGGAAGTGGAAACCCCCACGGATGGCAGCCGTTCGGTGATCTGGATGGTCGGCAGACGCGATTTGCCAAGTCAGGCGGCAAACTTAGGTGATGTGCTTGTCTTTGGCCGGAGCGAAAATGGAGTCTTCGGGGAATTCGGCGCGCTTACCGCGCCGGAACAGCGGGGTAAGCATCTTGTTGGACAGCGCGCCCAATGCCAGCGCGCCCGCTATACCAGCAGGCACCCCCTTCAAGAAGTCTCTGCGCGAAAACCCTCTCTTGTCTGACCTATCCCTGTCCATAGTCGCTGAATCCTCCAAGATAATCGCCCTGAACCCCGCGGGGCCGCCAATCAACGCCGCGCCCATTATACGCGAGACATCGCAAAACCGGCAAGCGGGCCATAACGACCCGGGTCTCCAACATGACGCTTCTTCCCGCACTTGCTGGCAGCCTTGACACCACATATGTCAGAACCTACGCTACCGTCGCCAAGAATCGCTTGGCGGTGCGGCGGCCGCGAGTTGTGAAGTCTTGCCTGGAACTGTGGAGGGAGCTATGTCTGGACTACTCGAGGGGATCAAGGTGTTGGAGGTCGCCAACTGGGTTGCCGCCCCATCGACTTGCGCGATGCTGGCTGATATGGGCGCCGATGTCGTCAAGATCGAGCATCCCGAAACCGGAGACGCCGTCCGCAACATCGCCATTACCACCGGCGGCATCATCCCGTACCCCGGCGGGCTGAACACAGCCTTTCAACTGCTCAATCGCGGCAAGCAGAGCATGGGAATCAACCTGAGACACGCCCTGGGGCAGGAAGCGGTGAGGAAGCTCGCCGCGCAGTCCGACGTCATGGTGACCAATCTGACGCCCCATCGCCAGGAGAGGTACGGCTTGCGATACGAGGATGTCTTCTCCTTGAATCCGCGCATCATCTACGTCGCGCTGACGGGCTACGGCATGTTCGGCCCGGAGCGCGACCGCTCCGGGTTCGACTACGCCGCGTTCTGGGCGCGCTCCGGCATCATGGGCACCCTGGGCGAGCACGACGAGCCGCCCGTCCAGCAGCGGCCCGGCATGGGCGACCAGACGACCTCTCTCGCCATGACGGCCGCCATCGGCATGGCCCTCTACGAGCGCGAACGCTCCGGCGAGGGCCAGCGTATCGACTGCTCGCTGCTTCACACCGGCCTCTGGGTCATCGGCAACGACGCCGTCGCCGCGCTGCGGGAGCGGCGGGCAACCCAGCGCAACCGCCGTCACCAGGCGGGCAACCCGCTGTTCAACTTCTACCAGGCCGCCGACGGCAAGTGGATGCAGCTTGTGATGATCGAGTCGGAGCGATTCTGGCAGGGCTTCTGCCGCGCGATGAGCCTGGAATCGCTCGTCGATGACCCCCGATTCGACAACCACTTCCGGCGCATAGACAACAGTGAAGAACTAATCCGCATCGTTCGGGAGCGGTTCTCCACGAGGACGAGGGCGGATTGGGCCGCTCGGCTGGACGCCGAAAGCTGCATCTGGGCGCCGGTGCAGACGCTGGACGACGTAGCCGTTGACCCGCAGGTGCGCTCAAACGGATACACCGCCACCCTCGAGCACCATGAGGAGGGCACGTTCGAGGTGATAGGCGCGCCGATGGGCTTCCAGCGCACGCCGGCCAATGCCCGCGCGCCCGCGCCGGAACTGGGCCAGCATACGGAGTCCAAGCTGCTGGAACTCGGCTACGACTGGGACGACATCGCGGCCATGAAAGAGCAGGGCGCGATAATCTGACTTACCCCCATCTTAACTTTCCCCCGTCAATGGGGAAGGGACATATGAGATAGTTTCTTAGTGGATAACCCTCCACTACGCCACCGCGGCCACCTCGGACGTGGTCTTGCTGAAGCTCAAGCCTCGCTCGTCGGTATCGACAAGCACATGGTCGCCGTCCCCGAACTCCCCGCCGATGATCTTCTTCGACATCGGGTTCTCGACGTAACGCTGTATGGCGCGCCGCAAGGGTCTCGCACCGTAAACCGTATCGAAGCCTTCCTTGGCCAGCCACGCTTTGGCGGCGTCGGTTAGGGTAATGCTAACCTCGTGCTCTTGCAGGCGGTCCGCCACCTCTTTCACCATCAGCCCCACTATCTGCTGAATCTGCTCGGCGGTGAGCGCGTCGAAGATTACGATTTCATCTATCCTGTTCAGGAACTCCGGCCGGAACGTCTTTTTCAGGGCATCCTCTATTGAGGAGCGCAGACGAACGGCGTCGTCCCTGCCGCCCCCGTCTCTCAGGAACCCCGCCGTTGGGCGGTTGAGCTCCGCCGTCCCCAGGTTGCTGGTCATTATCACCAGGGTGTTCCTGAAGTCCACGGTCCGTCCGTGGCCGTCCGTCAGCCTGCCGTCTTCGAGAATCTGGAGCAGCACGTTGAACACGTCCGGGTGGGCCTTCTCGATTTCGTCAAAGAGCACCACCCTGAATGGCCGCCGGCGCACGGCCTCAGTAAGCTGACCGCCGGCGTCGTAGCCCACGTACCCAGGCGGAGCGCCGACCAGCCGCGACGCGGTATGCTTCTCCATGTACTCGGACATGTCCAGCCGTACCATGTTCTGCTCGTCGTCGAACAGGTACTCCGCCAACGCCCGCGCCAGTTCCGTCTTGCCGACGCCCGTAGGCCCAAGGAATATGAAGCTCCCTATTGGCCGGTTGGGGTCGCTGAGACCCGCCCTCGCGCGCCTCACAGCGTCGGACACCACCCTGATTCCTGCCTCCTGGCCGATGACGCGCTCGTGCATCCGCTCCTCCATGTGAAGCAGCCGGTCGGCCTCGCTCTCCAGCAGCCGGTCGGTGGGGATGCCCGTCCACGTGGCGATGAGCCTGCCAATGTCCTCCGCGTCAACGACCATGTCGTGGGCCGTATCCTGCGTGGCTTGCGCCTGTTCGCGGTCGTACTCCTCCTGCAACCGCAGCCGCTCAGAGCGAATCTCCGCCGCCGTCTCGTAGTCGGCCCTCTGGGACGCGGCCTCCTCCTCGTCCTCCAGCCGCCTGAGCCGGGCGCCTATGAAGCGCAGGTCCGGGCGCGGCGCCTGCGACTCGATACGAACCTTGCTCGCGGCCTCATCGATCAGGTCAACGGCCTTGTCGGGGAGCAGCCGCTCGGTGACGTAGCGATGCCCGAGGCGCACAGCGGCCTCCAACGCGGCGTCGTCTATCTTCACCTTGTGGTGGGCCTCGTACTTGGGACGCAGGGCGCGAAGCATCTCCACGGCGGTGTCGGAGTCCGGCTCCTCCACCAGAATGGGCTGGAAGCGACGTTCCAGGGCGGCGTCCCTCTCGATGTGCCTCGTGTACTCGTCCTCGGTGGTCGCGCCGAGACACTGGAGTTCGCCGCGAGCCAGCGCCGGCTTCATCATGTTGCTGGCGTCGATCGCGCCCTCGGCGGCACCCGCGCCGACCACGGTGTGGATTTCGTCGATGAACAAGATTATCTCGCCCCGCGCCTGCCGGATTTCGTCCATGACAGACTTCAGACGCTCCTCGAACTCGCCCCTGAACTTGGAGCCGGCGACCATCGCTCCCATATCGAGCGCGAGCACACGGCGCTCCTTCAGTTCGTCAGGGACGCCGCCTGAAACGATGGCCTGCGCCAGCCCTTCCGCGATGGCTGTCTTGCCGACGCCCGCGCCGCCTATAAGCACGGGGTTGTTCTTGGTGCGACGGATGAGCGTCTGCATGGCGCGCGTGATTTCCGTGTCGCGGCCAATGACGGGGTCCAGCTTACCCTCTCTCGCCATCTGCGTCAGGTCTATGCTGTAACGTTCGAGCGACTGATAGCGGCTCTCAGCCCTGGGGTCGTTAATCCTGTGGCCGCCGCGAATCTTCTGCAAGGACTGGTAAACCCTCTCCTGGTCGATGCCGAACTCCGTCAGCGTAGCCGCCACACCGCCCTGCTCCTCCTGCGTAAGCGCGACCAACAGGTGCTCCGCGCCAACGAAGTCGTCCTTGAGCCGTTCCGCTTCCGCCTTCGCCCTGTCCAGCATGGCGGCCGTCCTGGGCGTGACGAAAATCTGGTTGGTGTCATGCCCAACCCTCGGGGCCTGCTCCAGAATCCGGTGCAGCCGCTCATGAATCCGCTCCACGGAAACGTCAAGCTGCCGCAGTATCTCGGCGGGGACTCCCTCGCTCTGTTCCAGCAGCGCCATCATGACGTGCTCTGAGTCCCACTGGTTATGCTTGTAGCGTCGCACGATTTCCTGGGACTTAGCCAGGACTTCCCGCGCCTGCTCAGTGAATTGGTCTGGTCTTAGAACCATCGGCCTCCTCCGAAACGAACTTGAATCGCTGCGGCCCATCGCCTGGAGTAATCAGAGACTGCGCCGCTCCCAAAACGATAGGTCCATCAGTGCCTATTACCACTATATCAATAACGTTGATATAAAGCAACTCAATGTTGGTGCTATTCTCGAAATCACCGCGGCTCCGCGATCGGCGTATCCCAACTTGACATTGCACCGAGCGCGGTGAGAGACTTATTGCAGACTTCGCCGCGTTTGGCGGGAGACGCTATTGATAATCGACATTCACACTCACACCTATCCTACCTCACTAGACAGCCAACTCACTCCGGAAGAGTTAATCAAGGAATCCAAGAGGCTGGGCTTGGACGGAATATGTATCACAGACCACGACGGATTTTGGGACCCCGAGGAAGTGCTTCAATTGTCCAGGGACTTCAACTATCTCGTGCTGCCAGGCTGCGAGGTTACTACCGAGGAGGGGCACCTGCTGGTTTACGGATTGAGCAAGTACATCTTCGGAATGCACCGCGCGTCGGTGGTCAAGCAGATGGTGGACGAAGTCGGCGGCGTCATGGTCGTCGCCCATCCGTACAGGCGCACCTACCGCGAACAGGCAGACAAGGACGAGGCCGCCTATGACGAGATGCTGGACCGCGCCGCCCGAAACGAGGTCTTCCAGAATGTGGACGCGGTGGAGGTGTTGAATAGCAGAGGCTCCGAGCAGGAGAACACCTTCTCACAGGGCATCGCGGAGAGATTTGGACTGAAAGGCACCGGCGCCAGCGACGCCCACAAGCTCGAAGACATTGGCACTTTCGCAACGGACTTCGAGCGGCCCATCCGCTGCCTCGAGGAGTTCATACGGGAGATAAGGGCAGGTAGATTCAGCCCAATGGTTATGAGCAGGCGGGCAAGCCTTCAAGTTACCACCTAGTAGGCCAACATCATTGAAACGAAGCGTAGAGCGGCTGAGCCACAAGATTCCCCAGCCGTCAGGCGTGGTTGGGTGGTGGGCGAAAGTTCCCCCGCCCTTGACGGGAGGGGGTCAGGGGATGGGTGAGCGTCGCCGTGCAACATATCGAACCACTAGCCCCAGGATAGAGATATGTCAAACGCTATATTGGAAGTAGAAGGCCTTCACACCTACTTCATGACAAAAGAGGGCACCGTGAAAGCGGTCAACGGTGTTTCCTTCAGCTTGGAGGAGGACAGCGTTCTGGGCGTGGTGGGCGAAAGCGGCTCCGGCAAGACAGTCACCGCGCTGTCTATCCTACAGCTTGTGCCTTTTCCAGGGCAGATAGTCGATGGAAGCATACGCTACAAGGACGAAAATCTGCTGGAACTGTCCACGGAAAGGTTGCGCCGCATTCGTGGGCTGGAGATTTCGCTGATATTCCAGGACTCCGGAGCAGCCTTGAACCCCGTTATCCCCATAGGCCGGCAGGTCGAAGAGATAATGCTGGAGCATACCGACATGGGGAAGAAACAGGCGCGCGCCACCGCCGTGGACCTCCTCAACCAGATGGGTATCCCGGACGCCAAGCGTATGCTGGACCGCTATCCGTTCCAGCTCAGCGGAGGCATGGCACAGCGCGTGATGATGGCGATAGGAGTCGCCCTGAATCCGCGCGTGCTCATCGCCGACGAGCCTACGTCCAACCTCGACGTAACCCTTCAGGCGGAGATGCTGCATCGCCTCCGGCGGCTGCGCCAGGAGAACCACTCCGCAATCATGCTGATAACCCACGACCTGGGCGTAATCGCCCAGATGGCCGAGCGCGTGGTGGTAATGTACGGCGGCACAGTCGTGGAGCAGGCATCCACCAAGACGCTGTTCGCCCGCCCCTATCACCCCTACACCTGGGGACTGTTCCAGGCGCTGCCTCGCCTCGACGTGCCTGAACAGTCGCTGAGGCCCATGCGGGGCGCGCCTCCCCAGATGATGGACCCGCCAGACCAGTGCCCGTTCTTGCACAGGTGCCCCAAGGCAACCGCGGAGTGTCGTACAAGCGCCCGGCCGGATCTCACGGAGATGGAACCCGGCCATTGGGTTGCCTGCTACAACACTATCAACTACAACTAGCGCCGCGTCCGAGTGGCCTGCTGCCTTACCGTGGCCAGTTCGGCGCTCAGCATCTCGATCACGATCTGTTCGTCGGCCTCACCCGTCTTGATGCTCACGTCCGCTTCCAGCAGTTTGCGGTGAACCTCGGCAAGCTGCTCATGCGTGAAATGCCTTTCTTGTTCCAGTGTCTTTCGCAGGGGAAAGCCGGACAGCGACAGCGCCTTTCCTATTTCAGCGGGAGCGACTCCACGCTGCCGCATGTCATTGGCGAGTAGCAGCAAGCGCACCTGGCGAGCAATCATCGTTAGAATGTAGGCGGGCGCGCTGCCCGATTCCAGGTGCTGGTGAACGAGCCTGATGCCGGCCCCGGCGCGTCCCTCGATGACCGCGTCAACAGCGGCGAAGATGCTCGCCTCTCTCACGTAGGACACAGCGTCCCGCACGTCATCGTCGCGTATCGTCTCTCCCCAGCGATACAGGGACAGCTTTTGCAACTCCTGCGAAATCACTCTCAGGTCGCCGCCGATTGTGTCCGCCAGGGTGTTGACCGCGCTGGGTTCGATGACCATCTCTTGGCTCGCCGCTCGCTCTCGTATCCATTGCCGCAGCCTTTCTCCGGTGAGCAGCGGGAAGGAGCGAGGATTGACTAGGGGCCGCAGCTTCGTGAACAGACGATTGGCCTGGCTCAACCGGCCATCCACGAAGACGAGGTCTGTCGAAGGAGGCACGTTTGGCAGGAAATCCGGCAAGTCCTCCCACTGCCCCAGACCGGGCGGTTGGGCGCGGGCCGCGCGCGCGCCGGAGCGGGCCGGCCCGCGCGGCTCGAACTGCCCCAGCAGGTTCTCTACGATAACCAGCCGCTTGCTCGCCATGAACGGCACGGAGTAGCTGGCTTCCGCGAGCCGTTCCAAGCTCACTTCCCGGCCATTCAATTCAGTGGTGTTGATGTCTCGCATCTCCTCGGGATTGACGTCCTCCTTGAGCGACGCGAGAGCCTCTTGCCTGGAAAATTCATCCTCGCCGAATAGCAGGTGAATCACTTATCGATATTTCCTTGTGCGCGGTCTGTGGTTATAATGGTCACAGGTTAGGTTAGCGGAGGGGAGGGGGACGTGATTCTAAGAGGCCTTTTGCTGCTTTTCAGCCATACGCGCATTCCCCGCGTCATAGGCAGGCTGATGCTGGACCGTCGTGTGCCGTTGCGCGCCAAGCTGCTGCTGCCCGCCGCCCTGCTGTACCTGATCTCCCCGATAGACCTCGTGCCCGACATAATACCACTGCACGGCTGGATAGACGACATTCTGGCCGTGCTCTTTTCGGCGGCGCTCTTCCTCGGCATGACTCCGAGAGACGTCGTCCTGGAGCATATTCAGGGACGAGGGCCTTCGTCCGCGCCCGATTCCCCGAACCAGGCCCGCGGGTCCGGCAAGACAGTTATCGACGGCTCCTATCGCCGCCTCGAAGACGACGAGCAGTAGCCGCCAGACTTGTAAAGCGAGAACGACAGTTGGACATTGGGATCGTAGGGCTGCCCATGAGCGGCAAAACCACCGTATTCAACGCGGTCACGAGGCGGTCGGCCGACATGGCGGCGCACGCCGCCGTTAAGGGCAAGCCCAACATGGGCGCCGTGAAGGTGCCGGACGACCGCCTCGACCCTCTGGCCGCTATCTTCAGCTCCAGGCGTATCGTTCACGCCGAGGTCACCTGCGTTGACATGCCCCCCGCGCCGGAAGGCTTTGGCGAGACCCGCGGCATCTCCGGCGAGTTCTTG
Organism: Dehalococcoidia bacterium; assembly: GCA_965217565.1. GTDB lineage: Bacteria > Chloroflexota > Dehalococcoidia > Lucifugimonadales > CATOSD01 > CBDCIS01. Next base: position 186,150 of record CBDCIS010000012.1, on the reverse strand, counting down.
AACTACCTCCAGCGCGCCGACGCGCTGCTCGTGGTGGCGCGCGCCTTCGAAGACCCCTCCGTGCCTCACGCCGCCAACACCAAAGATCCGGTCCGAGACGCGGAGGCGATGCTCTACGAGATGGCCTTCGCCGACCTCGAGATCATAGACAGGCGAATAGCGCGGCTGGAGGCCGGACTCAAGGGCGCTAAAACCGCCGAGCGGGACGAAATCCGCAGGGACACCACGCTCATGACCCGGCTGAAGGCAGGCCTGGAGTCGGGCGTTTCTATCGGCGACCAGAATCTCGAGCAAGACGATGCTCTGGCTATCGAGGGATACCGCTTTCTCACGGCGAAACCCGTCATCATCGCCGCGAACGTAGGCGAGGAGGAGTCGCCATCGGACGTCGCGGAACTCCAAGGCCGTTTGAGTCAGAGCTTCGACCTCCCGAGACTGCGCGCCACCACCTTGAGCGGCAAGCTCGAGATGGAGCTTGCCCAGATGGAGCCGGGGGACGAGGCGGAGTGGCGTGACTCCATGGAGGCCGGCGAATCGGGCCTAGACCGCATGATAAGGCTGTCATACGATGTCCTGGACCTCGTCACCTTCTTCACCGGTAACGAAAAGGAACTCCGGGCCTGGACCATCTCCAGGGACACGTTCGCGTCAAAGGCCGCCGGCAAGATTCACTCCGACTTCGAGCGAGGCTTCATTCGCGCTGAAGTCGTGGACTACGACAGCTTTACCAGGTGTGGCAGCTATGCCGAGAGTCGAAGGCACGGGGTTCTCCGCCAGGAAGGGAAGAACTATCTCGTGAAAGACGGCGACGTTGTCAACTTCCTGATCAATGTCTGAGCGGGCTGCTCGCGCCAGCGCCGGCGTGCGAAGGGCGGATTGGCCTCCACTCGCGCTGTACGTACACATCCCCTTCTGCGAAACGAAGTGCCCCTACTGCGACTTCAATACCTACGCCGCGATGGAGACGCTCATCCCGTCATATGTCGCCGCCCTGCGCAAAGAGGTCGCCCTATGGGGCGAATCGCTGGCCCGCCCAACCGTCAAGACCGTGTTCTTCGGCGGCGGCACACCCTCTTACCTACCCGCGGAGCACATTGGCGCTGTGCTGGACACCATTCAAGCCGGTTTCGATGTTACGACGGACGCAGAGATAACCCTGGAAGCCAACCCCGGAGACTTCAGCGAGGCCAAGCTCGCAGCGTACCTGGGATTTGGAGTGAACCGGCTTAGTATAGGGGTCCAGAGCTTCGACGACGAATTGCTGCGGATGCTGGGCCGGCGTCACTCTGTGGATGAGGCAATACGGGCGTACAGGACTGCCTTGGCGGCAGGGTTCGGCAACATCAGCATCGACCTGATGTACGGCCTGCCATACCAGACAATCGAAGCGTGGGAGCGAACACTGACGGCCAGCGCTGAACTGCGGCCCCCTCACGTCTCCATGTACTGCCTGACACTCGAAGGTGGTACCCCGATGGAGCGATGGGTCGCGAGCGGAAAGATGCCAAATCCCGACCCAGACCTGGCGGCCGACATGTATCTGGCCGCACAGGACACGATGCGCGAGCCGGGCTATCGCCACTACGAAATCTCCAACTGGGCGAGCCCTGGCTTTGAGAGCCTGCACAACCTGGCCTACTGGCGCAACCAGCCGTATCTCGGCGTCGGCCCGGGCGCGCACTCCTACCTGTCATCCTGCCGTTTCTTCAACATCAGGTCGCCGAGGGAGTACGTAAGGCGGCTGGAAGCGGCGCCAGAACGGGGACAGCCGGTTGACGTTCTCGGCCCGGAGGAGATAATGAACGTTCCCGTTGTCGAGGATGTCGAGGTGATCGCCCGACGCCTTGAGATGGCCGAGACGCTGATGATGGGGCTGCGGCTGGATACCGGCGTCGAGAGCGCTGAGTTCGCCCGGCGCTTCGGAGATACGCCGGGGCAAGTCTATAGGGCGACAATCGACGAACTTACGTCGCTAGGCCTGTTGGAGTCCGCGGACGGCTGCCTCCGCCTCACCCAACGGGGGACGCATGTTGGGCAACGAGGTCTTCAGCCGCTTCTTCGAATGAGCGGGGATATTCGCTTCGCCCGCCTTCGGAAAGCGGGAACCCGCTGACGGGAGGGAGTTAGGGGGCGGGTGACCGTAGCCCGTGGCAAATCCCTTCACTTTCCCCCAACTCTGAACACTTACTCTTGATACTTGACCTTCGCGTACATTCGTGCTATTCTGCCCACATGATCGTTCCGCAAAACTGGCCACCGCCGGAGAACACAGCAAGCGCATGACCCAGAATGACCCACTTTGACATGAACTCTTCCGGGCTCACAGGTCATTCGCCGCGAAGTCTGAACGGTTTCGTAGTTGGCGTCGCGTGTCAACCGTTGAGAGGGTGTGATATATTATAAACCGCCGTAGCGTTATGAACCTCCGTAGTTTGGTTTCCGTGAAGTCCCCCTGAGAAACGGGTTGAATCACGATGTTCGGAGGGTGAAATCCTGACAGATCTGGGGTTGGCTTGACATGAGAGTAGTATTTCTTGAAGACGTCGCCGGAGTTGCCCAGGGAGGCGACGTAAAGGAGGTCAAGAACGGCTTCGCGCGGAATTACCTGATTCCCAAGAGCCTTGCCGTTCCCGCCACTCACAACGCGCTCCAGCGCGTCAAACGGTTGGCCAAAGAGGCGGAAGATGTTCGGCTGAAGACGCTCAACGACATGAAAGACCTGGCCGAGGCCTTGAACGAGACGCAGGTCAATGTCGAGATGAGAGCCGGAGCCAGCGGACGGCTGTATGGCTCCGTAACCAACGCCATAATCGCCGACGAGCTTGGGAAGATTGCCGATAGGGAGCTCGACCGCAGGACAGTGCTGCTTGCGGAGCCTATACGAGAGCTTGGCGTGTTTGACGTAAAGCTGCGTCTCCATCCAGAGGTCGATGCCGACATCAAGGTGGTGGTGTACGCGACCGGCACAGACCCGAATGCCGTGGCGGAGGCCGAGGGCGAGGACGCCGATGCCCCCGAGGCAGCCGAGGACGCCGTTGCCGAGTCCGAGGAAGAGCTCCTTGCCGAACTGGAACGCCATCAGGCGGCCGAGACCACAGAGCCTGAAGACAGCCCCGCATAGGGGGCCGCGGCCAAACGCCTGGAGCGCATACCGAGTGGCGAGGCTGGCCCGCCGCAACCGGGCGGCCACTACCTCCGGATAGCTTTTGTGAGACGGGATTCGGGTGAGGGATTCGCCCGCTCAGGCCGCCCAAGAAAGAACTGGGGAACACGAGCCTTGTACGCAGAACGACTGCCGCCGCATGACATGAACGCGGAAGAGTCCGTCATCGGCTCTATCTTGATAGAGGGCGACGCGCTGAACAGGATCGCCGCGTTTCTAAAGCCCGCCGACTTCTACGGCGAGAAGAACCGCTGGTGCTTCGAGGCGAGCCTCGCGCTGTTCGACAGGAGCGAGGCCATAAACCAGGTGACGATGGCCCATGAACTCTCGCTGCGGGACCGGCTCGAAGGCGTAGGCGGCACCTCTTACCTGAGCCACTTGGTGCTCACCGTTCCCACCTCCGTCCACGTCGAACACTACGCCCAGATAGTGCGCCGCACGTCCATCATGCGACAGTTGATTCGTGTGAGCGGCGATATTGCCGCCATAGGCTACGAGGGCGCAGCCGACGCCGATGTGGCCCTGAGCAAGGCGGAAGAGCTTCTGTTTCGCATTCGCTCGGGTCGAGGCTCGCGCGACTTCACCCATATACGTGAAGTGCTCGACACCTACATGGAGGAGAGCGCGGCCATACACGGCCCCGACGCCCGCCACCTCGCGCCCGTAGTCACGGGGTTTCCCGACATCGACAAGCTGCTCGGCGGCGGCCTCCAGCGTTCCGACCTGGTGATTCTCGCGGCCCGCCCCAGCCTGGGCAAGAGCGCGCTCGCGTTCAACATTGCCAGGTACGCTGCCGGGAGCGGCGCGATAGTCGGCATATTCAGCCTCGAGATGGGCCGCGAGCAGATAGCCATGAGGCTGATGGCGGGCGAGGCCAACGTGGACAGCTACCGTCTCCGACTGGGCCTCATCAGCGACGAAGAGGAGCGCAACCTCCTCGACGCCATCGGCGCCCTGTCAGACCTGCCGATATACATGGACGACACGCCCATCCAGACCATCGTGGAGATGCGAGGCAAAGCCCGCAGGCTTCAGGCGGAGCGAGGCCTGGACCTGCTCATCATAGACTATCTCCAACTCATCAGCGGCAGCGGTGGAGGCGGCAGAATGGAAAACCGCGTGCAAGAGATGGGCGAGATTTCACGCTCCCTCAAGGCCCTTGCCCGCGACTTGGACATCCCGGTGCTGGCCTGCTCCCAGCTTAGCCGCGCCATCGAACAGCGGCCAAGCCATCGTCCCTTGCTATCGGACCTGCGGGAGAGCGGCAGCATCGAGCAGGACGCCGACGTAGTTTCGTTCATATACCGCGAGGACGTGTACATCACTCGGGAAGACTGGGAGAAGAGGAACCCCAGCGACCCATATCCGCAAAACATCGCGGAAATCATCGTCTCGAAGCATCGCAACGGGCCGCTGGGCACTATACCGCTATACTTTCGCAACGACGTCGTGCGATTCGAAAGTCTCGAAACCACGGCGCGCTCGGTCGAGTACGTCTAGGGTGCGTTGGCCGGCAAGCCGCGTAGGGGCAACTTCTTGTGGTTGCCCTCGCAGCCGTCATTCCCGCGAAATCGGGAATCCACGCGGTAGGACGGTATGTAGGGCCACCCAGGTCGTCAAACATTGGTTTCTTTAGCGGGTGACCATGTTCAAAGGATTTCCGCGCCGCGCGCGCTCCGTGCCAGTGCCCGCCCCCGTGTTCGGCACTCTGCTGGAGCAGATCGACGACCTCGGCGAACTGAAGTGCCTCCTGCGCGTGATCTGGCTGCTCCACCAAAAGAAGGGCTACCCCAGATTCGTCACCTTGCGGGAGCTGCTCGCCGACCGTACGCTGGTCACCGCGCTTGGCGACGGCGGCTCGCCCGACCACCGGAGCGTGGAACGCGCAGTGAACCGGGCCGTAGAGAGGGGCGCGTTGGCGACTGTCACGCTCGATAGAAACGGCGTGATGGACCGCCTGTACGTTCTCAACACCGAGCCAGACAGAGACGCGCTCGCGAAGGTGGCAGGCAGCGCGGTGTCAGCCGGCCCGATGCGAGGGCCGGAACCCTGGGAGGGCGCCACGCAACGCCCGAACGTCTTCGCCATCTATGAGGACAATATAGGAATGCTCAGCCCGATGATAGCCGAACAGTTACAGGAAGCAGAGCAGCTCTATCCCGCAACCTGGATAGAGGAGGCTGTTCGAGAGGCGGTGAGCCAGAACAAGCGAAGCTGGAGATACATCGTCCGAATCCTGGAGCGGTGGGAACGAGAAGGCAGAAGCGATGGAGAACCTCGGAGATATCCTAAGAAGGCTGGCCGCTACTAGACAGGCGTCGAACGGCGACGTTTCCCGCCGCTCCCCCAATGAAGAGCGGAGGACGCTAACCTCTTGCGGTGTCTGCCAGGACAGGGGTTGGTTTACCGCGGACGTTCCCGCCGGGCATACGGGCTTCGGCCAGATGATTACCTGCCAGTGCCAGCACGCCCGCATGGAGGAGAGCCGTTCCGCCAGGCTGGTTCGCTACAGCAACCTGGGCAATCTAACTCGCTTCACATTCGAGACGCTGGACCCCTTGGGCCGCGCCGACGACCCTGAGAGCCGCGCGCTGTTCGGCGACGCCTTCCGAATCGCCATGAGCTACGCCGAGGACGCCGGGGGCTGGCTGGTCATCACGGGCCCCAGCGGTTCGGGCAAGACTCACCTCGCCGCGGCCATCGCCAATCGCTGTATCGAGAGAGGGCAGGTAGCCTTCTTCGCGCATGTGCCCGACCTCCTCGACCACCTGCGAGCGGCTTTCGCGCCGGACGCGGAGTTGTCCCACAGCGACCTGTTCGAGCAGGTGCGGAACGCCCCCCTGCTTATACTCGATGGCATTGGGAGCCAGAGCACGACGCCCTGGGCGCAGGAGAAACTTCAGCAGATATTCAATCATCGCTGCAACGCGGAGTTGCCCACCGTGGTAACCACCACAGCGGCCATTGGTGAGCTCGACCCCTACATGAGCAGCAGACTCCGGTCCCCGGACCTGAGCCGCCTGGTACAAACCCGGCGAGACGAGTCCGCGACTCCGCATCGCCTGGGACGCATCGAAGACGAGATGCTGCGCCGCATGACCTTCGAGACCTTCGACGTTCGCGGCAACAACTCCAACGACCACCAGAGGGCGAGCCTGGAAGGCGCCTTCAACTCGGCCAGGAACTTCGCCGCCGACCCGGACGGCTGGCTCACCCTGTTCGGCGACACGGGCGTCGGCAAGACGCACTTGGCCGTCGCCATAGCGGTAGAGCGCATGAAGACGGGCCAGCCCTCCTTCTTCGCCTTCGTGCCGGAACTCCTGGACTACCTCAGGGATACCTTCACCCCGGAGAACCGTTTTACCTATAGCGAGGTGTTCGACGAGATCAAGAACACGCCGCTGCTCATTCTGGACGACCTGGGGCAAGAGCACAGCAGCCCCTGGGCGCACGAGAAGCTATACCAGATAATCGTTCACCGCCACAACGCCCGGCTCCCAACCGTCATCACCACCATGGTGGACTTTTCCCAAGAGCGAGGCCCAATCGGCTCCCGCGTTCAAGACTACTCTGTCGGCGACCCCGTGAGGATAGATGCCCGCGACTTTCGCGTCAGAGAGGCCAGACGCTAACCAGATGGAGTCTCCCTACTGCACCTTCTGCGGGATTATTTCAGGGCGGCTGCCCTCCCGCGCTCGATACGAAGACGACGAAATCCTGGCCTTCCACAACCAGTTGAACTGGGTGCCCGTGATGCTGCTCATAGTCCCCAAGCGGCACCTCTCCCAGGAAGAGCTATGGCGCAGCGGGCAGCTCCTGTCCAGGATGGGCGAACTGGCCGTCCGGTTGGGCGAGGAGTCCTGTCCCAACGGTTTTCGCATCCTCTCCAACTTTGGCCCCGATGGACTTCAGACGCAGTTTCATGGACACCTGCACGTGATAGGCGGCGCGCCGCTCGGCCTCTACATCAGGAACCGCTGAGTCCGCCGCAGCGCTTGCGCCGGCGGGCGGCGCCAAAAGGCGGCCTGCGCCCGAAGGCAGTACCTGTATCAGTTTGGTAGGCATACTGGAAACCCCGTCCTTCCTCGTAGGGGCAATCCCTTGTGGTTGCCCTGGTTGGTCATCCCATGGCTTGGGCGCCCGCAAGGGACGCCCCTAGATATTGGGCCACCGACTAAACTGGTACAGGTTCCCAAAGGCAGTTGATTTTGACACCTGCGGCTCACTGGAATAACATTGAGGCCATGAGAGAGACGCGCAGAATCGGAATAGTAGGGTGCGGCACTATCGGACGCAAGATGGCCGTCGAGCTCGACAGAGGCTCCGTGCCGGGCGCCTGTTTGGTCGCGCTCAACAGCCGCGACACGGAGAAGGCGGTCGCGTTCGCCGCCACGCTCGCCGTTCCTTCGCCCGTGCTGCCCCTGAAAGAGCTGGCGGCAGTCTCGGACCTTGTGGTGGAAGCCGCCACCGGAGAAGCCCTGGACGAAATCGCCACGGCAGCCCTGGGCGCGGGAAAAGACCTGATGGTGTTGAGCTGCGGCGCACTGCTGGACAGGGACGATATTTTCGACATGGCCTTCAAAAGTGGCGCGACGATTTACGTGCCATCGGGCGCGATTATCGGGCTGGACGGCGTAGTATCGGCGACAGCCGGGCGAATTGACAGCATAACGATGGTCACACGCAAGCCGCCCGACGGTCTGCGCGGCACACTTGGCGTGGCGCGGGCCGGCGTGGACCTCGATTCCATTGCTGAGCCGGTCGTCGTGTACGAAGGCCCGGTCAAAGAGGCGTGCCGCCTCTTCCCCGCCAACGTCAACGTGTCGGCGGCGCTCAGCATGGCCGGCATCGGCCCCCACAAGACCACCATTCGCGTCTATGCCGACCCGACCGTGACTCGCAACACCCACGAGGTGATAGCCGAGGGAGAGTTCGGCCGCTTCTCGATAAAGATAGAAAACGTGCCATCCCCAACGAATCCCAAGACCGGCGTCCTCCCCGCGCTCTCAGCCCTGGCGACACTGAAGAAGATGACCTCTCACGTCCAGGTCGGAACCTGAAGGCGAGCGCAACTACGCACGGAACACGGCATACCAATCAAACTAGCGGAGGGTCACATGAAGGTCGAAGAAATAGCGGAACTGCTGGTCTCCAGGAGTCAAACGGTATCGGTCGCCGAGGCGTGCACGTGCGGGCTGGTCGGCTACATTCTCAGCTCCGTGCCCGGAAGCTCCAGGTACTTCCCGGGCGGCGTTATCGCCTACACCGGCGGGCTCAAGCAGAAGATTCTCGGCGTTCCCGACGAGCTCTACGACACCAAGGGCAGCGTCAGTTCCGAGATGGCGATCGCCATGGCAAAGGGGGCGCGCGACCTCACAGGCACCGATTACGCCATCTCGACGACCGGCGTCACCGGCCCCTCCGGTGGAAGGTCGGGGACTCCCATCGGCACGTTTTACGTCGGCCTCGCGGGCCCCGATGGCCTGGAGACGGCGGAGCGCATTCACGCCGACGCCGACGAGCGCGACGGCAACAAGCGCCAGGCAGCCCAGGCCGTTCTGGAGCTGCTGGGACGCCACCTTGCCGAGAGCGGCTAATCCGCCTCATCTGACCTGGCATCGCCATTCCCCAGCCCATGACGGGAGGGGGTTAGGAGGTGGGCGACCGTCGCCGTGGAGGGAACCGCGGACGACGTGTCATGCTCGTCTTTCACCAACCGGGTTACGCACAAATCCAAATTTGCTCTATCAGTCAACGCAAACATGTTGAACCACAAGGACGCGCCCGGAACCGCGGCGGGAGTCCCAAGTTTGTCGGAGAAGTTGATGATTTCCATTTCGTACGAAAAATTCACCCTGTCGAACGGGCTCGACGTAATCCTTCACGAAGACCATACGCTGCCTATGGTGGCGGTCAACGTCTGGTATCATGTCGGCTCCAAGGACGAACAGGTCGGCAAGACCGGCTTCGCCCACCTGTTCGAGCACGTCATGTTCGAGGGATCGAAGCACCACGACAAGAGCTTCTTCGAGCCGCTTCAAAAGGTGGGCGCGTCGCTCAACGGCTCCACCACCACCGACAGGACGAACTACTGGGAGACCATCCCGTCCAACTACCTGGCGCTTGCGCTGTGGCTCGAGGCCGACAGAATGGGCTACCTGCTGGACGCGCTGGACCAGAAGCGCTTCGACGTCCAGCGAGACGTCGTCAAGAACGAGCGGCGGCAGAGCTATGAAAATCGCCCTTACGGGATGGCGCACCTGCTGCTCCAGTCGGCGGTGTTCCCGACGCCGCATCCGTATAGCTGGCCGGTGATAGGCTCCATGGAAGACCTGAACGCCGCTACCCTGGACGACGTTCGCTCCTTTTTCAGCCACTACTACGCCCCGTCCAACGCCAGTCTGGCTATCGCCGGTGACTTCGCTCCCGACGAGGCCAGGCGGCTCGTGGAGAGCTACTTCGGCGACATCCCGCCGGGGGCCGCCATCAGCCGCGTGGGACGCATGGAGTCGGAGCTGAGCGGCCGCGTGTCTCTGACCATGCGCGACAAGGTTCAGCTTCCACGGCTCTACCTCGTCTGGCCTACCGGCCCCATCTTCGACTCGGACGAGGCTTCACTCTCCATGCTGTCCTCGGTATTGGGTGACGGCAAGAGCTCGCGGCTCTATCGCTCCCTGGTCTATGAGAAGCAGATCGCGCGCGACGTGGGCGTGTTCCACCACGCGCAGGAGATTGCCGGAGAGTTCCACCTCCAGGTGACGCTCAACGAAGGCCATTCGCTGGACGAAGCCGAGAGCGTCGCCCGTGATGAGATAGAGCGGATTCTCCGAGAGCCTCTCAACGATGAGGAGCTTGCCCGCGCCAAGAACCGCATCCAAAGCGCCCACGTGCGCCAGTTGGAGCGCATTGGCGGATTTGGCGGCAGGGCCGACCAACTGAACTACTACAATACACTCGCCGGAGACCCCGGAGCCATCAACACGGACCTCGACAGGTACAACGCCGTCACCATCGAGGACGTGCGGCGCGTCGCGGACTCCGCCATCTCCAAAGACCACGTGCGGCTGGCTGTGCTGCCCGAGCGGCCGCTGAAGGCATCCGCCGCCTCGATTGACCGCTCCGTGATGCCCGCTGCCGCGGCCTCTCCGCACTTCACGCCGCCCATGCCTCGAAGACTCAGGCTCTCCGGCGGGCTGGACGTCGTGCTGGTCGAAAAACCCGGCATTCCCCTGGTTGCTCTGGGCGTCCTGATACGCGCCGGCGCAGTCACAGATCCGACCGGCAGGCCAGGACTGGCGCACGTGACCGCGGCCATGCTGCCCGAGGGCACCTCGAATCGCTCCAGCCAGCGCATAGCTGAGGAGATGGAGTTCCTGGGGTCTCACCTGTCCGTTCACCCGGCCCGCGAATACTTGCTGGTATCGTCTGAGACGCTGGCCTCGCACTGGGAGGAGGCGCTCGACATCGTCGCCGACGTCGTCAGGAACGCCACCTTCCCAGACGATGAGCTGGACCGGGTGCGAAAGCGCCAGTTGACCGACCTGCGCCGCGTCGCCGATAGCCCCGTGAGTATAGCCGCGAGGACGTCCCGCGCCTTGCTCTACGGGCCGGAGTCCCAGTACGGTCATCCCGTCACCGGCTTGGAGCGGGTCGTCGAGGACATAAGCAGAGAGGAGTTGCTGGCCCACTACGCCGCGCACTATCGCCCTGGCAACACCACGCTAATCGTAGTAGGCGACGTGAAGGAAGCCGACGTGGTCGCGAAGCTCGAGGCCGCCTTCGGGGACTGGGCCGTTGGCGGCGCGTCCCCTTCTACGGAACACGCGCCGGACGACACGCCACAGCCCGCCGGCGCCACCATTTTCATAGCCGACAAGCCTGGCGCGGCGCAATCGGTCATCCGCGCGGGACACCTCGTGATACCGCGCCATCATCCCGACTACTACTCGCTGAACCTGCTCAACTACGTGCTTGGAGGGCAGTTCTCGGCCCGCCTCAACATCAACCTGCGCCAGGACAAAGGATACAGCTACGGCTACACCTCTTCCATAGACTGGTTCGCCGGCCCCTCCTCGCTGCTGGCAGGTGGAGGAGTGCAGACCGCCGTAACCAGGGAGTCGGTGATCGAGACCATCAAAGAGTTCACCGAGATTCGAGGCCCGCGTCCCGTAACCCGCGAGGAGTTCGAAGACGCCAGGGACGGCATACGACGAGGGCTGCCCGGCCAGTTCGGGACGCTGGCCCAGATAGCTCAGCAACTGACACGCATGATAGTGTTCGGCCTCCCAGACGACTACTTCGCCACATTCCTCGCGAACCTGGAAGCCATGACCCTCGAGGACATCAACCGCGTGGCAGCGGAGAGGCTGGACGAAAGTCACCTGATGATCCTGGTGGTCGGAGACCGGCAGGTCATCGAGCCAGAGCTGAGCGAGCTAGGCTATCCCATCATTCCCGTCGATTACGAGGGGCGCAGGCTGTCACAAGCGTAGAATCCGCCGCCTCACCCAAAACAACCCACCGCGAAGGATAAGCCGGAGTTCTATGCCTGACGGGCTCAGGTAGGCCTGATACAACACCAATCTCCAAAACGTTGAGACCAGCTTAAGGAGGCTTGCAATGTCGAATCTGGATGTTTTGACCTATGGGTTCGCTTTCACTTCGGACCAGGGAGGGCTGGGTTGGTCAACCATCTCGCTGCTGACTACGGACGACCGGCGCATTCTGATTGACACCGGCCCGGCGTCTCGCCGCGCCCTGCTGCATGACGCGCTGCGGAGCCGCAACCTCACCTTCGAGGAGGTCGATACCGTTATCCTCACGCACATGCACTGGGACCACTGCCAGAACACCGACCTGTTCCCCAACGCCCGAATCCTCGTGCATCCGAAGGAGCTTGACTACAACCGCAACCCCAGCAAGAACGACATCATGGCGGCGTCGTACCTTGCGGACATGATGGGCAAGCTTAAGGTGGAACTCGTGTCCGACGGCGACAGCGTTGCAGACGGCGTGACCATCATCGACACGCCGGGCCACACCAAGGGCCATATCGGCGTGGTCGTGAACGTCGGCGATGACAAGGTTCTGGTGGCGGGCGACGCCCTGCCGGACAGCGGCACGGTCAAGCGGGGCATGCCCTACAACGTCTTCTGGGACGTAACGGAGGCCACCGAGAGCGTGGAGAAGATGCTCGACTCATCGCACATCTTCTATCCCGGCCACGACCGTCCCTTCAGGCTGGACGGCGACCAGATAGGCTATCTGCATGGGCCGTCCGAGGTGGAGTTTTCCAACGCCAACGACGGCGGCGGAGTCACTGCGGTAACCTACAAGGTTCACTCCATCCGCCAGGTCAACGTCAACACCATGCAGAAGGAGTAGCTCAGCGACATCACAGCCGCTCGGCCACCTCTCTCTGCGCCTCGAGCAGTTGCGCTATTCCGCGTTCGCCCACCTCTAGGATGGCGTCCAGCGTCTTTCTGGAAAAAGGCGCGCCCTCGGCCGTGCCCTGAACTTCGACGAACTTACGTTGGTCTGTCATCACCAGGTTGACGTCGGCCTCTGCGCGGGAATCCTCCTCGTAGCAGAGGTCCAGCATCACCTGGCCGTCCACCAGTCCGACGCTTGTCGCGGCGATGGCGCTCTTCAACGGCATCACAGCGATCTCGCCGCGCCTCGTCATGCCGAGCAGCGCCTGGTAGAGCGCGAGGTATGCGCCCGTAATCGCGGCGGTGCGCGTGCCGCCGTCGGCCTGGAGCACGTCGCAATCGACCATCAGCGTGCGCTCTCCGAGCCGCTCCATTTCCACGACAGCCCTCAGCGAACGCCCGATAAGCCGCTGGATCTCGCGCGTGCGCCCGCCTGACGCCGAACTGCGCGGCGTCCTAGTCAGCGTGGAGCGCGGCAGCATTGAGTACTCCGCCGTAAGCCAACCCTGTCCCTTGCCTCGGAGGAAGCGCGGCACGCCATCTTCAACGCTCACGGAGCAAAGCACGCGCGTCTGCCCCGTCTCGATGAGCGTCGAGCCTTCGGCGAACGCCAGCGCGCCGGGCGTGATGCGAACCGGCCTGAGGGCGTCCAGGGCGCGACCGTCGTTTCGTTTCAAGCTATGTCCTTCGCACGATATGTTGTCACAATCAGGATGTGGAGATTGAGAGATTTTCAGGACTATTGGTGGTCAGTCTGCGCGTGGGACCACAGGAAGCAGGATGTGCGAGGGATACGCCCTGGAATGCTCCACCGTCTGGCTGGCGCTTCGCATCTGGGTGTCCGTGCCCAGGTCGTTACCGGTGTTGTGGTTTCGGTCGAAGCGCGGGAAGTTCGACGACGAAACCTCCACCCTGATCCTGTGCCCCTTCCTGAAGACGTTGCCGGTTACCGCGAGGTCGATTTCGTACTCGTAAACCTGGTTGGGCTGAAGCATCGTGGGCGACGTGAAGCCCTCGCGGTAGCGCGCGCGGATGATGCCGTCGCACAGGTTCTTGGCATACCCGCTTGTCGATATGTCCACCAGCTTGGCGGTCCAGTCGGTGTCCGGCCCGTCCGTGGCCGCGTACAGCACGACCTTGATAGGCCCCGTCACCTCGAGGTCCGACTCCAACGGCTCGCTGGTGTAGCAAAGCACGTCGGCCCGCATCTCCACGCCGCGCTGGTCGTATGGCCCCCAGGGCACGATGTGGGGGGAGCAACAGTTGCCGCCGCCCATGGTCTGCACCGGAAAATCTGGGTCATACACGAAGTGGTCGGCGGGCTCGTCGTCCGGCTCGGTCGGGGACAAGCCACCGTCGCCCAGCAGCGTGTTCGCGCCGCCGGCCGAGTGCAGATACCACTTCTGCCAGTCGGTTCTCGCCAGGGGCCACTCGTGCTCATCCCTCCACTCGTTGACGCCCATGATGAAGAGCCGCAGCGGGGCCTCATCGACGATGCCGTTGTCTATGCCCCGCATCCAGTAGTCGAACCAGCGCATCTCCAGCGCCTCGAGGTCGTACAGCGAGTTCGAGCCAAAGTCCACGTCGCCCGTCTTGGTCGAGGCGCTGAGCGCGTGGGGCCAGGGGCCGACGATCAGCTGCGACTGCCTTGCTTCAGGCGTGCGTCCGTGCTGCCGGAGTCCGTTGAAGTTGATGAAGGTGTTGTGCGAGTAGAGGTCGTACCACCCGCCCATGATGAGCGCGGGTGCGGCCATTTCGCCCCACTTGTTTTCGACGTTCACCGTCTCCCAGTACGAGTCGTACTCGGTGTGAGACACCCAGTCCTTCCAGAACTGGAGGCTTCTGCCCGCGAGTTGGTCCATGTCGATTAGGGGGATAGAGCGAAACGCCTCGGTCCAGTTGTGGTATTCGATGCTCTGCGCTGTGCGGCCGTTCGTCCGCATTCCCCAGGTGAGCGCGACGTTGAGCTGGAACGCGCCGCCGGGGTGAATCAGCCCCGAATACAGGTCGGCGCACATCACCCTCGGCGCAAGGCATTTCAGGAAGCGGCTGCGGTGCGGCGCGCTCTGCCACTGCACCCACCCGAGATAGGAGCCGCCCGCCATGCCGATGTTGCCGTCGCTCCACTCCTGCTTGCCTATCCACTCCTGCGTGTCGAAGCCGTCCTCGCCGTGATTGAACAACGCGTAGTGGACGCCGTCGGAGTCCCACCTGCCCCGCACGTCCTGGATGACGCAGGCGTAGCCGTTGTTGGCGAGCCGAATGCCTTTCTCTATCATGGGCGCCGTGTTGTTGTCGTAGGGCGTGCGCATCAGCACTGTGGGAAACTTGCCTGGAGCCTTTGGCAGGTAGATGTCGGAGGAGAGCTCCACCCCGTCACGCATTGGCGTTCGGACGTTCAATCGCATATCGACTTCGTAGTTTGGTTGCATGGCGCTCTCCTCTTTTCTGAAGATTCTCGATTCGGATGGCTGCGCCCCTAACCGTCGTTAGGGCCAATCCGCGTTCACCCCTCGCCCGTAGCCCAGGACTTGATGAGGTGATGCGCTATGGCGATTGGCCCGGGCACCATCAGCTTATCACTCCTGCCTTCCAGGGCCAGCAGAACCTCTTCGCGCTCGAACCACCTGACGTCGGTCATCTCTTCCGCGTCCATCGAGATGTTCGTCGTCGCCGCCTCCGCGTGGCAGCCTATCATCAGCGACGATGGGAACGGCCAGGGCTGGGAGGAGTGGTAGCGGACGTTCTTCACCTCTATGCCTGCCTCCTCCATGACCTCTCTCGCAACCGCCTCCTCGATCGACTCGCCTTGGTCCATGAATCCCGCCAGGGCGGAATACATCTTCATGCGCGACAGGCGGCCCCGAGATTGGCCGAGCAGGCAGCTATCGCCGCTGGATACGACCGTGATGACCACCGGGTCCGTGCGCGGAAAGTGGTCGGCTCCACACTCCGGACACTTACGCGCTTGCCCGCCGCGCTGTATGGCCGTCCGCTCACCGCACACCGAGCAGAACCCGTGTCGATTGTGCCAGTCGAGCTGCGCCCTCGCCTGCGCGAGCATCCCCGTCTCCGGCCCATCGAGACGCTCCGCGGCAACCCTGCCGTCCTCGAACCTCCGGCTGCCGCCTTCCTGAAGCTCACTAACCGCCTCTTCGAAGCCGGACACGTCGGCCACGAAGTAGGCGGAGTCGTCCAGAAGGCCCAGGAAGATGGGAGGCGAATCGATCCCAAGCCGGGCGTACTCCTCGAAGTCGAGCCAGCCGAGCCCTGGCGCGGCATCCACGTTCACGAGCACGTTCAGGTTCCACATCGGCAGGAACCTGCTGTCGGCGCGCTTTGCCCGGCTGTTGATCCATTCCTCGTCGCGTCTTTCGACTTCGCCGCGGTTCAGGGGATTCCCCGCGAAAACGTGCGGACTCATTGGCAGTCAACTCCTTCGTTTGAAGTGAAATATACCGCGCTGCTCCTGGGTTTGAAGTGAAATAGCTCGCCACGCTCCTGGCGCCGCTTTCCCTCAAGAAGGCGTGGGATGGCGGCCGGGCGTAATTATGGTCAGGCCTCTATGCGGTCGAACCCCGTGTAGGGCCGCAGCGCTTCAGGAATCGTCACGGAGCCGTCGGCCTGCTGGTAGTTCTCCAGGATGGCGATGATGACTCGCGGAATAGCCAGTCCGGAGCCGTTCAATGTGTGGACGAATCGTGGCGCCGCGCCCAACTCCGGCCTGTAGCGGATTGACGCCCGGCGCGCCTGGAAGTCGGCGCAGTTGGAGCAAGAGCTCACCTCCAGCCACTCGTTGCAGCCCGGCGCCCACATCTCGAGGTCAAAGGTCTTCACCGCGGAGAAGCCCAGGTCTCCCGTGCAAAGCTCTATCACCCTGTACGGGATGCTGAGACGCCCGCATACGTCCTCCGCATCGGCCACCAGCTTGTCGAGCTCGTCGTCGGAGGTCTCCGGCTCCACGAACTTGAACATCTCCACCTTTTCGAACTGGTGCACCCGTTTGATGCCCCTGGTGTCCCTTCCCGCGGCCGCCTTCTCCCGCCTGAAAGAGGGAGTGTGCGCCACGCAGTGAATCGGTATCGTGCCAAAGGGCAGGATCTCGTCGCGGTAGAGATTCGTCAACGGGACCTCGGCAGTGGGCACTAGCCACAGATCATCCTCGTCGTCGTGATACATGGTCTCCGCGTACTTGGGTAGATGGCCGCTGCCTATCGCCGAGGCGCTATTTACCAGGTACGGCAGATACCTTTCCTCATAACCATGTTCACTCGTATGCAGGTCCAGCATCCAGCTGATCAGGGAGCGTTGCAGCTTGGACCCCTTGCCCTTCAACACGAAGAACCGCGAGCCCGCGAGCTTGACCCCGCGCTGAAAGTCTATGATGTCCAACCGTTCGGCCAACTCCCAGTGGGGCAGCGGCTCGAAGGAGTAGGACGGCATCTCGCCGACGGTGCGCGCCACAAGGTTGGCGGATTCGTCTTCGCCTGTCGGAACGTCGTCTCGCGGTATGTTGGGAATGGTGACCAGAAGCGCGTTTATCTGGTCCGCAGTGACCCTAACCGTCTCTTCCAGCGCCCTGATCTCCATGCCCATCTCCCTCATCTCCTGGATGAGTTCCGGAGGGCGTTCCCGCGCCTGGCCCAGTTTCCTGCTGACCTCGTTGCGTCTGGCGCGGAGCGCGTCTCCCTCGGCGATAGCGCTGCGCCGCCGCACGTCCAACTCCAGGATGCTGTCCACGGGGACATCTTCGCCGCGCTTGCGACACGCCTCCCGAACCATCTCCGGCTCCCTGCGTATCAGTTCGATACTAATCACTCAGCACCTCTTGATTTATGAAAGTATGGCTGCTCGTCGCCACTTCCCCATCCCTCACCTCTCCCAATCCTCGCGCGACCTGCTCTTCTGTCAGCCAGCCCCTCGTAGAAGTGAGTGTGCAGCGTGCTCACCAAGCGAAACAGCTCTCCAATTCTGGGTAGGCTCATTTCGTTGGTCAGTGTACCGGAGGCCTGGAACAGGTCGGCATGGGTTTCATGCCGCCAGCCGCGTCGCTCTGCGACTGCCTTCACGGCGTGCGCCGCCGCGCCCCATCCCTTTTCAGCGGCCTGGAGAGTGTCGCCTTTGCTAAACTCGTCCTCCGCCTGCTCCAGAAAGGCGCGGCTGGTTTCCACGTGAAACTCTACCGTCGCCAAGACGATGCCCCCTTCTTCCTAAATCGTCACTCCCAACTCGGCCGCTACCGTGTCCATGTCCTTGTCTCCCCGACCGCTGAGGCCCACCAGCACCGTCTGCTCCCTCGAAAGGGTTGGCGCAAGCTGGGAAACGTAGTAGATGGCGTGGGCCGGCTCCAACGCTGGTATTATACCCTCTGTGCGGCACAGTAGTTGAAAGCCCTCCAGGGCTTCCACGTCCGAGACGCTCACGTAGGTGGCGCGGCCGGTGTCCTTTAGGTAGCTGTGCTCGGGGCCGACGCCGGGGTAGTCCAGCCCCGCAGATATGCTGTGAGCCTCTATCACCTGGCCGTTCGCGTCCTGGAGCAGATAAGACATGCTGCCATGCAGGACCCCGACCTGGCCGGCAACCAGCGTCGATGCGTGCTTTCCGCTCTCCACTCCAAGGCCGCCAGCCTCGACGCCAACCAACTTCACCGACTGGTCGTTGATGAACTCGTAGAAGAGGCCGATGGCGTTGCTGCCGCCGCCCACACAGGCTATCGCATAGTCGGGCAGCCGCCCCGTCGCGGCAAGCGTCTGCTCTCGCCCCTCTCTGCCTATCACGGACTGGAAGTCTCGAACCATCTGCGGATACGGGTGAGGGCCGACAACGCTGCCTATGAGGTAGTGAGTAGTTTCGACGTTGGTAACCCAGTCTCGGATACACTCGTTGATCGCGTCCTTCAGTGTACGGCTGCCCGAACTCACGGGCCGAACCTCGGCCCCGAGCAAACGCATCTTGAAGACGTTGAGGGCCTGGCGGCGAATGTCCTCTTCGCCCATGTAGACCACGCACTCCTGCTTCAGCATGGCGCAGACGGTGGCAGTGGCGACGCCGTGCTGCCCGGCCCCGGTCTCGGCAATGACGCGATGCTTGCCCATGCGTTTCGCCAGGAGCCCCTGTCCGAGCGCGTTGTTTATCTTATGCGCGCCGGTGTGGGCCAGGTCTTCACGCTTCAGATAGACGCGCGCGCCGCCAAGCTCGTTGGACAATCCTTCGGCGTAATACAGCGGGGTGGGCCTGCCCACGTAGCGTTGCGCGAGCATTTTGAGTTGCACCTGGAACTCTTCGTCCGATTGGACAGCTTGGTACGCGCCCTCCAGTTCGGCAAGAGCGGGCATCAGCGTTTCAGGAACGAACCGGCCTCCGAACGCGCCGAAGTGCCCCGTTTCATCCGGTAGCCTCTGGGTGGTCTGCATGTTCAATCCTTTTCCGTCCTCATGGGGTGGCGGACTGGTGGGCGAAAGTTCCCCCTCCCTCGACGGGAGGGGGTTAGGGGGCGGGTGACCGTCGCCTTGAACCAATAATGGACTCCCGCTTTCGCGGGAGAGACGGAGCCGGCCAATTTGAGCTTTTCACTTCTCTCCAATCGCCACCACGCGCTTTACATAGATTCCCGGCGTGTGAACGGCGTTCGCGTCCAGCCCGTCCGGCTCCACGACCTCTTCGACTTCCATTATCGTGACCTTCGCCGCCGTCGCCATGACCGCGTTGAAGGTCTGCGACGTGCCTCGATACACAACGTTTCCCAGCGTGTCCGCCTTGTGCGCCCTGAGCATGGCGAAGTCCGCCACGAGTCCGCGTTCCAGCACGTACTCGCGGCCGTCGAACTCGCGCGTCTCCTTGCCTTCGGAGAGCAGCGTTCCAACGCCAGTTGGCGTGTAGAACGCCGGTATGCCCGCGCCGCCGGCCCTGATGCGCTCGGCCAGCGTGCCCTGCGGCACGACCTCGAGCTCCACCTTGCCCTCTCGATAGGCCCGCTCGAACGACGTGGGCCTGGAGGGAGACGGAGAGACGGGATAGGACGCTATCACCCTCTTCACCTGTTCGTTGTCGATGAGAATGCCGACGTCGATCGGGCGGCTGCCCGGAATCGTGCCGAACCCGATGACGCTCGCCAGCCCTGCCGTGTTGCTGATGATGGTCAACTCTTTCGCCCCGTGGTCTCTGAGAGCGCGAATCAGGTTCTGCGGCGTGCCGCCCGGCCCCGCGAAGCCGTCGATCATCAGCGTAGCGCCATCATGAACATCGGCGACGGCCTCATCGAAGGACTCTATTACCTTGTTGGTCGCCATACGTTCTCCTGGAATGGGTTGGGCGAACCCAGCCCGTTGGACACATTATAAAGGACAGGGCGCGCCCTGTCCTTAGCTGAGTGCCGTCGTAACTGTTCACGTTTGATGGGAGGCCCGCCCATTGTCCAGGGCCTTTTCATTTTCCGCCCAAGGCAGCCACAAGGGCTGGCCCCACACTCGGCAGCATGATGCACGGTAGGGGCAACTCTTGTAGCTGCCCGCTGCGGATTCACTCGTCGGTGTCGATAATGAAAAGACCCTGCTTCGCACTCATCTCACCGATGCGCCGTTCCAGTTGACACTGGCCCTGAGCGACAAGCCACCCTGCAAGGAATCGCCAACCTTCCCTCGGTTGAGGACTGCGCGCGCCGGGGCATCACTGGCAGAACGGCAGATTACCCAGACCTAGAGAGGCCACATTGTCTTGCAAGCTGCTAGGCACGCACCCGCTCAACTGGTTATCGTGGAGATACAGCCTTTCCAGGTTGGCGAGATTGCCCAACTCCGGCGGTATCTCCCCGCTCAACTCGTTCCTGTCGAGGTACAGCCGTATCAGGTTGGCGAGGCTGCCCAACTCCGGTGGTATCTCCCCGCTCAACTGGTTATCGTGTAGGTATAGCCCCTGCAGGTTGGCGAGATTGCCCAACTCCAGCGGTACCTCCCCGCTCAACTCGTTCCCGGAGAGGCTCAGCCCTTGCAGGTTGGCGAGATTGCCCAACTCCGGCGGTATCTCCCCGCTCAACTCGTTCCCGGAGAGGCCCAGCCCTTGCAGGTTGGCGAGATTGCCCAACTCCGGCGGTATCTCTCCGCTCAACTGGTTATTGGCGAGGTACAGCCATATCAGGTTGGCGAGGCTGCCCAACTCCGGCGGGATCTCCCCACTCAACTGGTTCCCGTTGATGTACAGCCCTTGCAGGTTGGCGAGGCTGCCCAACTCCGGCGGTATCTTCCCGCTCAACTCGTTCCCGCCGAGCTCCAGCCTTTTCAGGTTGGCGAGATTGCCCAACTCCCGAGGTATCTCCCCGCTCAACTGGTTATCGGAGAGGTATAGCCCCTGCAGGTTGGCGAGGCTACCCAACTCCGACGGTATCTCCCCGCTCAACCCGTTCCCGGAGAGGCCCAGCTCTATCAGGTTGGTAAGATTGCCCAACTCCGACGGTATCTCCCCGCTCAACTGGTTGTCGTGGAGGTACAGCCTTTCCAGGTTGGCGAGGCTGCCCAACTCCGACGGTATCTCCCCGCTCAACTGGTTGTCGTGGAGGTACAGCCTTTCCAGGTTGGCGAGGCTGCCCAACTCCGACGGTATCTCCCCGCTCAACTCGTTCCCGCCGAGCTCCAGCCTTTCCAGCTTGGCGAGACTGCCCAACTCCGACGGTATCTCCCCGCTCAACTCGTTCCCGCCGAGCTCCAGCCTTTCCAGCTTGGCGAGGCTGCCCAACTCCGACGGTATCTCCCCGCTCAACTCGTTCCCGCCGAGCTCCAGCCTTTCCAGGTTGGCGAGATTGCCCAACCCCCGAGGTATCTCCCCGCTCAACTGGTTATTGGCGAGGTACAGCCATATCAGGTTGGCGAGGCTGCCCAACTCCGGCGGTATCTCCCCACTCAACTGGTTCCCGTTGATGTACAGCCCTTGCAGGTTGGCGAGGCTGCCCAACTCCGACGGTATCTCCCCGCTCAACTGGTTATCGTGGAGGTACAGAATGTGCAGGTTGGCGAGGCTGCCCAACTCCGGCGGTATCTCCCCGCTCAACTGGTTATTGGCGAGGTACAGCCATATCAGGTTGGCGAGCCTGCCCAACTCCGGCGGTATCTCCCCACTCAACTGGTTCCCGTTGATGTACAGCCCTTGCAGGTTGGCGAGCCTGCCCAACTCCGGCGGTATCTCCCCACTCAACTGGTTATCGTGGAGGTACAGAATGTGCAGGTTGGCGAGGCTGCCCAACTCCGGCGGTATCTCTCCGCTCAACTGGTTTCCGTAGAGGTGCAGGTCTACCAGGTTGGTAAGATTGCCCAACTCCGGCGGTATCTCCCCGCTCAACTGGTTCTCGTAGAGGGATAACCCTGTGACTCGGCCGTTGTCGTCGGTATCGACGCCGTACCATTCTCCGAGTGGTTTGTCGGTCAGCCAGTTCCAATTGTTGCCCCACTTCGGGCCGTCCGTAGCATTGTAGAGGACGCCCAGCGCTTCCCGGTCCGTTCCGGGCGATGTGTTAGCAAGCGTGGGCGTAGGCGACGGCGCGGCCGTGGGCGTTGGCGTGGGCGGCGACGTTGCTGTGGGTGTGGGCGACGGCGCCACTGTGGGCGTGGCTGTTGGCGACGGCGTGGGCGCTGCTGTGGGCGTGAGCGACGGCGCCACTGTGGGCGTGGCTGTTGGCGACGGCGTGGGCGCCGCTGTGGGCGTGGGCGATGGCGTGGCTACGGGCGTGGGCGATGGCGTGGCTGCGGGCGTGGGCGACGGCGCGGCTGCGGGCATTGGCGTGGCCTGTACAGCGGGCGTAGCCGTGGCTCCGTCATCAGAGGCTGGCGTGGCCGATGGCGCGTCGGAGCCGCAGGCGGCGAGCAGGGCCACAAGAAGCAGCCCAAGGACGCAAAGACGCAGGGAACTGAGCCGTGCTGTCATGTGGAGCATTTCGGTCACTCTCCAACTCAATTGAGCGCAGAGCCTCCATCCATCATACAGGCCGGAACACACGTTTTCCACAGATTTCCCGTGGCTGACAGGCCATGCGCCCCATTGACATGTCCGAACACACGTGCTATGATACCCGCATTCACACACAGGCAGTCGGAACGTGCCAACCTGACCACATCAACATCCCGTATAGCAGACCAACACAATCCCCATAATCCCATAACCCCCGTAGGGGCTCGCCGCTCGGCAATCGCAACATCCTGATTCTGACAACAGTACGAAACCCACAGAGAGGAGTGTCTCATTTCCTATACAAACAACCGCAACCCTACTACATTCCAACTCAGAAACATCCCCTAAATCCTCTCACAGCATCACAGACCCCAAGTAGGAATGAGTCACAATGAATCAAAATGAGACACCCACAGGCGCTTTTCCGCCAGCCAAAACATCCATCCATCCAGATGCGTGCTTGTCCCACATAAAGACGTTGTTGGATAGGTTTTAGCCCCACCCCCGCGCGAAGTACGCGCTGAGGGGGCTACGTTGTACCGCATGGCTCCGGTGGCGAGGCTCTCCACCGCGTTGCGGCGTCCTAAGCCTGCGAGCCTCGAGGCGGCGCGAAGACCACCAGTATTTCCAGGTCCTCTTCGATGGAGTGAAAGCGGTGCACCGCCCCGGCCATCACGAACACAATCGAACCCGGCGTAACCGCACAGTCTCGGTCGCCAATCCTTATCTGGCCGCGCCCCCGTAAAACATAGTAGATTTCGTCCTCGGTGTGGGGCTGTTGTGGGTCGTTCTCCCCGGCTGAAAGGTGATAGGCCCCGAGGCTCAGAGACTTCTCCCGAAAGAACTCGTAGTAGCGTTCCCCGCGTTTCTCACGCTCGGAGATGACGTCGAGAATCCCCCATGCGTCCATAACCGTCTCTCTTTCGTCTGGCTGATTCGGACTCAGCGGAAGCGGAACGTCCGCATCGCCACCGCCGCAGAGCCGACGATCCACGCTACCACGATGACCAACTCCAACTGGTACTCCCAGAACGGTTGGGACTCCAGCGCGACACCCCTCACCACCTCGAGCAGCGGAGCGAGCGGCAGGTACTCGATGACGTAGAGGAGGATCGTCGGCAGGTTATCCGTCGGAAAGAAGACGCCGGACAGGAACATGAGAGGCAGCGCGACCGCGTTGCCCAGCCCGCTCGCCGCTGCCACTGTCTTGGAAAAGGCCCCCACGATGAAGCCCAAGTTCAGAAACACCAGGTTGCCCAACAGTACCAGCACACCGATCTGCGGCGCCTGGTCCCACTGGATGGGCACTCCGAACACCAGCGAGCCCACGGCCAGGATTATCGCCGCCTGCGCCAGGGACAGAATCAGCGACGCTGCCACCTGCGCCGCAACGAATACCCTGACCTTCAGCGGCGTGGACTGAATCCTGGTGAGAATCTTCTTCTCGCGGTATGTCGCCATGGTTGTGGCAAGGCCTATGATGGAGAAGCTCATCACGCCCCACACGGCGAGGCCGGGCAGCAGGAAGTCGATATAGCTCGCGCCGCCTCCCGGTTCGCCGTTCGCAGAACTGGCGGTGCCCTCGGGCGAGAGGACGAGCCGTGTGGGCGCCTGGGCCAGCTCCAGGTTCACCTTATCGACAAAGCTGGAGACGACGCCCACCACGATGCCGCCAAAGGGATCCAAGTCGTCGTACAGGAGGGTAATCCGGGCAGGGGGGTTGCTGGTGACGCTCTCTGCCAGGTCTTCGGGGATTATCAGCAGGTGGCCGAGATCGCCGTCGCTCATCTCCTGGCGCGCGACCGCCTCGTCGTCCCGCCGCTCCACCACCAGGCCGCCGATCATGCCCAGGTCTTCGATTATGCCCCGGGAAATCGCGTCATCCGACCTGTCGATAACGGCAATGACCGATGGGGAGTCGGTGTCTCTGAAGAACAGACCGAACACGAACACGAATAGCAGCGGAAAGGCCAACGCCCAGAATAACGCCTGGCGGTCGCGCACGATCATCTTCATGTTGGCGATGGCGAGATGGTACAGAATCACGGCGGGCTTGGAATCACTCTCTCAGGTTGCGGCCGGTTATGGACAGGAAGACGTCTTCCAGGTTAGCGGGGATGACCTCGAGGTGAGTCAGGCGCGCGCCTGACCTGCCGGCCCATTCCATGACCGCGGGCACGGTCGCGGACGCCTCCGAGGAGCGCAGCCGGAGCGTGCCGTCCTCGTGCGAGACCGCGTCCTTAACGCCCGCAAGCCCGCGCAGCTCCTCCAGCCCGTGCCCTCCGCGGGTAACGACCTTGACCTCGTATGGAACAGGCAGCGAGTTCACCAGGTTGGCGGGCGTGTCCAGCGCGACTATCTTGCCCTCGTCCATGATGGCGACGCGGTGGCACAGGAACTCCGCCTCCTCCATGTAGTGGGTGGTCAACACAATCGTGCGCCCATCCTCGTTCATGGCCTGGACGAAGTCCCATAAACTGCGTCGGGCCTGAGGGTCAAGGCCCGTGGTGGGCTCGTCGAGGAACACCACCTCCGGGTCGTTGACGAGCGTGGCGGCGATAGCGAAGCGCTGTTTCTGGCCGCCCGACAGCTTGGCGACGGTGGTGTTGGCCTTGTCTTGGAGACCCACCCTCGCCAGTAGCTCGGCCGGCGAAACGCGGCGACGGTAGAACTTGCCAAAGAGTTCGAGTATCTCTCTCAGGGTGAGATGGTCGAAGTAGGCCGAGGCCTGAAGCTGAACGCCGATGCGCTCCCTGATTCCCTGGGAATCGCGGCCCGTCTCCATGCCGAGAACGGTGGTCCTACCCGACGTTGGCTCTGTCAGCCCCTCGATGCACTCGAGAGTCGTGGTCTTGCCCGCGCCGTTCGGGCCGAGAATGCCGAATATCTCGCCGCGCCCCACGCTGAACGATACGGCGTCAACTGCCTTCAGGTCGCCGTATCTCTTGGACAGGCCCTCCACGCCGATTACCGCTTCACTACTCTTCACTGATGCTTCATCACTCCCCAACCTGCCGGGAGGCCGCGGTTCAGCGGGACGACGGCCCGTCCAGGGGCGCTCCTGCCGTGTAAACCTCGTGGGAGTAAGCCACTATGGAAGGGTCCGGCGCGCAGGCGATCGAAGCGTCCTTGCCTTCGTAATCCATCACGTGCAGCACGTGGCGCATGGCGTTGAGCCTCGCCCGGTGCTTGTCGTCGGACTTGATGATGGTCCAGGGAGCGACTTCGCTGTGGGTCAGGAAGAACATGGCCTCCTTTGCATCCGTGTACTCCTTCCACTTGTCCTTCGAGCGCAAATCTATCGCGCTCTGCTTCCACTGCTTGAGGGGGTCCGTGGCGCGCTTCCTGAACCTCTTGAGTTGCTCTTTGCGGCTCACTGAGAAGTAGAGCTTCACCAGGTGGGTTCCGCTGTCAACTATCATCCTCTCCAGCAGGGGCGTTTGCTGCATGAACAGCCTGTACTCGGTGTCGGAGGAGAACCCCATCACGCGCTCCACGCCCGCGCGGTTGTACCAGGAGCGGTCGAAGAGGACGATTTCGCCCCCGGACGGAAAGTGGCGAATGTAACGCTGGAAGTACCACTGACCCTCCTCAACGTCCGAGGGCTTGTCGAGAGCGACCACGCGCGCGCTGCGGGGGTTCCAGTGCTCCATGAAGCGAGTGATGGTGCCGCCCTTGCCAGCGGCGTCCCGTCCCTCGAACAGGATGATCAGGCGCTCACCAGCCTCTTTAATCCAGTTCTGGAGCTTCACCAACTCTATCTGAAGCGGAAGCTTTTGCTTGTAGTACTCCTCCACGCCCAGCCGCTTGGAGTAGGGAAAGGCATTCTCCCGAAAGTACCTTACGCGCTCCTCGGGTGTTATATGCAACGGGTCATCGAGCGGTTCGGCGTCCAGGATAGGCCCCTCACCCTCGTGTTCGCTCTCTCTGGCGTTGAGAATTTCCTCGTTCACCTTGACTTTGGTATTCTGTTTTTCTACCAACATGGCTCTACCTCGGGCACACTAAGACCTATACGAGATGCCGCTACGTTGGCTTATAATAATGATGGAGCAGGTGAAATGCAAGCGGCGCAAGTCCCCGTAACTGTTCAGGCTCGAGGGGCTGCGCTTCTTCCCCTCTTCCCTTTGACGGGAGGGGGTTAGGGGGTGGGTGCTGCGCTGCGGTGGAGCAATCCCTACGGTTGCCGGAACTCTGAACAGTTTCAAGCCCCTGAGCCGCGGCGCGCGCTGCCAGAATCAGCATCTTCAGGGTGAACAACCCAATCAGGAGGGCCAAAATACCATGAACCTTTACGTAC
The DNA here is from genome assembly GCA_965217565.1 of Dehalococcoidia bacterium. GTDB lineage: Bacteria > Chloroflexota > Dehalococcoidia > Lucifugimonadales > CATOSD01 > CBDCIS01. Next base: position 159,323 of record CBDCIS010000012.1, on the reverse strand, counting down.
TCAGGCACGGGCAGGCGGGCGACCCGGACAGCCGACGATACCCCAACGACGACGAGCGGCCTCTCACACCCGAGGGGATTCTCAAAATGGCTCGACAGGTGAAGGGACTGAACGCTATCGACATGTCTCTGGACGTGATAATCACCAGCCCGCTGCTGCGGGCCATCCAGACGGCGAAGGTCGTACACGAGGGGTTGGCGTCGCCGGGTCGGCTGGTCACGTCGGAGACCCTCAGACCCTCCGCGCATCCCAACGCGCTGCTGGAAGAGCTCGCCGCCATACACTCGCGTGAGGACAGCGTGATGGTCGTGGGCCATGAGCCGCATCTGAGCAGCCTCGTTTCGGTCGTCGTCAGCGGAGACCCTACCGCGCTCATCCGGCTCAAAAAGGGCGCGCTATGCAAGCTCAGCGTGCCCTCGCCCAGGCGCGGACGCTGCGGTTGGCTCGAATGGGCCATGACGCCCCGCCAGATAAAGATGCTGGCGTAGCGGCCAACCTGCTCGACAACGCCATACGCCACACGCCGGCGGGCGGAAGCGTAACGGTAACCGCTGTCGTAGGTCCCGATGCCGCCAGCGTCTCAGTCGAGGACACCGGGGAGGGCATCCCCGCCGAGTTGCTGCCCTTCGTCTTCGAGCGTTTCTACCACGTCGATCCCTCTCGCAGCCGCGCCACCGGCGGCACAGGGCTGGGGCTGACAATCGCCAAGCAGCTTGTCGAGGCTCATGGGGGCGCGATTCGGGCGAGCAGCATCGAAGGCGAAGGAACGACGATTACGTTCGAGCTTCCTATGGGGGGCTAGTCGGGCCAGCGCGCCGCCCTCGCCTTCGCCTCGCGCCGCGCCCGCCCTCGGGGACCGCGGCGCAGGTAGGCCAGCCGTCTTCGCGCCAGCTTCAGCAGCGCGTCGCCCTGCGGATGAGCGAACCTCGCTTCGGCGGCGGCCCACACACCCGCCAGCCGTCCGTTCTCCATGGCGACCGCACCGCTCTCGACGCCCGACGCGTCGCCGCAGACGTAGATGCCCGCAATGGGCGTAGCCATACGACTGTCGTGAAAGGGAACACTGCCGCCAAGCGCGGGCAGGACCAGCATTGGCAGCCCGGCCAGGGCTGACATTTCCAAGTGGGGAAAGCGCGGCCCGCCGATGCAGAGAGCGTCCACCTCCAGGGTGCGCCGTTCGCCCGCGACCTCGATGGTCACCGATTCCACCATCGCATCCCCGTGCGCCTCGATCAGCCTTGACGACGTGAGCAGTTGGACGCCCGCATCTCGCAGCGGAGCGGCGTTGAACTCGCGGCCCACGACCCGGGACGACTCGTCGATCACGGCGGCCACCTCTACGCCCGCCTCAAGCAGGTTTGCGGCTATCAGCAGTTCAGCGTTGTCGGAGCCCACGATGAGCGCGCGCTTGCCCGGCAGGATGCCCTTCAGGTTCAACTCCGCCTGCACTTCTCCGCAGCGCGCAACGCCGCGAAGCTCTACACCCGGAGCGTCGTGCCAGGGTTCCGTCGAACCCGCGGCTACAATCAGCGTCCTGGCCCAGACGTCTGCCAAAAGCGTGAAATCGGCGGAGCAAAGCGTTAGCTCGAAGCGGTATGGCGCCGCTCTCCCGGTCAAGCCGCGAATCTTCGAGACCGTCACTCCCGGCAGAATCCGCGCGCCCGCCGACACGGCATCATCCGCCAGACGGCGGCAGAACTCTACCCCGTTGCGCCCCTGGTAGATGGACGCAGGCCCTTGCAGAGGCTGGGTCTGCAACGCCAGTCTGCCGCCGAGCCGGTCCTCCACCTCGACCAGCGTCACGAGCGCGCCAGCGCCGACGGCCACGGTAGCCGCCATGAGTCCGGCAGGCCCCGCGCCCACGATGAGAATGTCGGTATGCTCGGCGTCGCTGGTCATGTGGTCATCTTCACGCTTGGGAGCAGTGGCGTCAACCCCGCAGGGCAATTTAGGACTATCCACGAGGACGGACGGGAGTGAGCGGTGGCTTGGGGCATACGCCGCTGTGCTATACTACTGGTGAAGAATCACTATCGCAGCGGCGGAGTGCCCATGACCTCAATCGAAATCCACGTTAGAGAAGCCACGCCGGACGACGTAGGCCGCATCACGGCCTTCCAGCAAGCCATGGCCCAGGAGACAGAGGGCAAGTCTCTCGACCCCGGCGTGTTGGAGGCGGGCATTACGTCGGTCTTCGACTCGCCGCACAAGGGGTTCTACATTGTGGCTGAGGTTGCGGACAGAGTCGTGGGCGGGCTGCTCGTCACCTACGAGTGGAGCGATTGGCGCAACGCGACGTTCCTCTGGATTCAGAGCGTTTACGTCGATTCCCAATGGCGGCGCAAGGTAGTTTACCGCGTCCTACACGACCACGTGTACGGCATAGCCAACTCCCGCGACGACGTTTGCGGTATCAGGCTGTACGTGGAGCGCACCAACCACGTGGCCCAGCAGACCTACGACAGGCTCGGAATGTCCAGGTCTCACTACGACATGTTCGAGATAGACTTCGCGTTCTAGCGTCCAGCCGGCAATTGTATGGGCACAAACGCTAGAACGACGCGCGGCGTGCTAATGTCGTGCTTAGGGGCAACCGGCCAGCCCTACGGCGGAAAGCCCAACTGCCAACAAGGAGATGGAGGTTGACGTATGCTACCCGATAACGTAAAGAGCTTTGTAAGCGAAAACCGCCAGGCTGTGCTGACCACGTTCCGCGCGAGCGGCGCGGCCCAGATGAGCATACTGACGGTTGGCCCCTACGGGGAGGGCGTCGCCTTCACCACAACGGAGGGTAGGGCAAAACTGGCGAATCTGCGCCGCGACCCGCGCTGCTCTCTGCTGGTGTCCAAGTCCGACTGGTGGGGCTACGTCGTGCTGGAGGGCCACGCGACGATAAAGTCCGCCGACAACACCGATGCCGACGAACTGCGCCGGACGCTCCGAGACGTTTACGTCGCCGCCAGCGGTCAGCAGCACCCCAACTGGGAGGAGTACGATCAGGCCATGCGCGACGACCGCCGCGCGGCGATCATCGTAGTGCCGGAGCGCATCTACGGAACCGCGCTTTAGCCGCTGTGTCCCTTCCACCACAGAGAGGAAAGCTTACACAATCCGGCCCGTGAAAACGGGGACGAAGGGGGAGCCAATATGACCGACGGATTCGAGACCGGGGATCCCGGATTCCAGCGCATCACTGGGAACGAGCCGCGCATCGAACACCTCGCCACCGGCTTCGGCTTCACCGAAGGCCCTATCTGGCGCGGCGACCACCTGCTGTTCACCGACATCCCGAATAGCCGCATCGTCAGGTACGAGCTCGCGGAGGAGGGGCCGCGCGTAACCACCTTTCGCTATCCGAGCGGCAACGCCAACGGCATGACGCTGGACGGCGAGCGGCGCCTCGTTACCTGTGAGCATACCAACCGCCGCTTAACCAGGACGGGCAGCGACGGCCGCGTGACCGTGCTCGCCAACCGGTACAACGGCAGGCGGCTCAACAGCCCCAACGACGTCGTGGTGAAGTCGGATGGCAGCATCTACTTCACCGACCCGCCGTTCGGCCTCTCCGGCCAGGCGCAAGGTAAGGAACTGGACGTCAACGGCGTGTTCCGCGTTAGTCCCGACGGACACGAGGTATCACTGGTGGTGTCTGACATGGAGCGTCCTAACGGGCTGGCGTTCTCTCCCGATGAACGATTGCTGTACGTGGACGACTCGGCTCGCAAGCACATCATGGCATTCGACGTGGAGTCGGACGGCTCGCTGAGAGGCGGCCGCGTCTTTGCAACGTTAGAAGCGGACGAGCCGGGCGTGCCCGACGGCATGAAGCTGGATGTGGAGGGCAACATCTACTGCACGGGCCCCGGCGGAGTGTGGGTGTTCGACCCCGGAGCCAAGCTGCTAGGCCGCATACTGCCGCCACAGATTCCCGCCAACTGCGCTTGGGGCGACTCCGACTTGCGGAGCTTGTACATGACGGCGCGCACGGGCTTGTACCGCGTGCGCCTGAACATCCCTGGTATCCGGGCGAGCGGCTAGGACGCCGAATCGGGAGACAGCGCATTGAATCGAATCTGGGGCAGTGTTGGGGTTCTTGTGTTTGCGGCGATTGCGTTCGTTGGCTGCTCGAGCCCGGAGCCGAACGGCTCGATAGTGTTCACGTCCGACCGGCACGGGCAATGGGACATCTACGTGATGGACCTCGCCGAATCGGAACTGAGGCAGCTCACGGACGACCCCGCTCTTGACGGAGACCCCGCATGGTCTCCCAACGGAAGGCAGGTGGCCTTTCGGTCTCACCGGGACGGCAACGCCGAGATTTATGTGGTCAACGCGAACGGTTCGGACCAAAGGCGTCTGACCAACAATCCCGCCTACGACGGCCATCCGGACTGGTCCTCCGATGGCAAACGAATAGTGTTCGAGTCCGACCGCGGCGGCAAGTTCGACGTGTACATCATGGCGTCGGACGGCTCCAACCTGCAGCAGGTAACGGACGACCCCGCGCGGGACGGCACGCCCGCCTGGGATCACGCGGGAGACTGGATAGCCTTCGCGTCCGAGCGCGGCGGCAGCCGCGAGATATACATCACTCACGACAACGGAGTGGGCACGCGCCAATTGACGGAGGACTCCGACACGACCCATAGCCCAAACTGGTCATCGGACGACAAGCGAATCATCTTCCAAGCCGAACGCGGGGAGCGGCAGAGCATCTACATCATGAATGCCGACGGCTCTGACGAGCCCTCACCGCTGGGCAGCCGAGAGGATTGGAGCGAGGAATTCCCAGCCTGGTCCCCAGACGACCTGTGGATAGCCTTCTCATCCATGGCAAACAAGAACCATACGGCCATCTACGTAATGCAGCCGAACGGCAAGGCCGAACGCAGAATAACAGAGGGCATCGACAACGAGCGCAACCCAGACTGGCACGCGGAGGAGAGGTAGGAGGAGGATGCTGTGGGATGCCGTTCAGCCGGCGCCGCCATGCCGTCCATTCCTCAGCGAACCTCGACAAATTGCGCTTGCCATTGCACATACCGAGAGCGCCAACACCTCACTCAGAGGATGGCGACGACCATGACCAGATCGGGGTTCAGGAACCTGCTCCAGTACTCTCAGTAGGCTTTCCCCCAGTCCTTCCGTATCCATGTGCCATGTCTGATACTCTTCTAAAATAATCGAAAGGCTCTGGGGGCTGCGTAGGGCAACAACAAACGTCCCATCCAGAAGAGCAGGCTTGTTCCGAGGCAGCGACTGAACCTGCCAGCACGTGGTGGCACCGCTAGGTCTTTACCTTGACTCCTTCATCGGCCTCTACCCGGTGAGACACCGCTATCTCAGGGAAGAAGACGCTCAAAACCCGGTGGGCGATGCCCTCGGCGTCCAGCCGCAACCGGTGGCGTTGATCCGCAGCAGTGCCGTGCTCAATGAAAGAGTCCGGCATTCCAATACGGTGGACCACTACGTCCTCCAGCCCGGCGTCTGCGAGGACTTCCAGTACGGCCGAACCGAACCCCCCGGCGAGCACGTTTTCTTCTACGGTAACGATGCGGCCCACGCTGCGAGCCGCATCCAGGAGCAGGTCGACGTCCAAGGGCTTCACGAAGATAGGATTCACCACGCCACACGCAATGCCATACTCAGCGAGCAATTCTGCCGCTTCCAGGGCGGCGTTGGCCGGCTTGCCCAGACCAAAGACCACGACGTCTCGGCCCTCCCTGATCACGGCGCCCTTGCCGAGCGGCAACTCCCTGAGGTCCTTATCTAGTGGAGCGCCCACGGCGGCTCCTCTCGCAATTCTGATAGCGAATGGGCCCGGGTGTCTATACGCGGTGTAAACGAGATGCTGCAACTCGTTCTCGTCCATTGGCGCCGCCACGACGGCGTTGGGAAGGCACCGCAGATATGATATGTCGAACGCTCCGTGGTGCGTCTTGCCATCCTCACCCACAATGCCGGCGCGGTCGGCAATCAGTGTCACGGGCAGATTCTGTAGGCAGATGTCGTGGACGATCTGATCGAAAGCCCGCTGAAGGAAGGTGGAGTAGATGGAAACGAAGGGGCTGAGTCCGTTCGATGCCATCCCCGCCGCCATGCTGACGGCGTGTTGCTCCGCGATGCCAACGTCGAAGACCCTGTCCGGGAATTCGCGCCGCACGCCGGCCAGCCCTGTGCCCTCCAGCATGGCCGCGCTGATGCCAACGACAGACTCGTCCTCGCGCATGAGGCGGGTAACAGTCTGGGCAAAGACCTGGGAGTAAGTGGGCGCTCCGGAGGCGTCCCCCAGCGGCGAACTCGGCTGGTGAAACTTGACGGGATCATCCTCGGCGGGCTCGTAACCGTGGCCCTTGTGCGTCACGACATGAACCAGGGGCACGAGTCCGGTCGGCGTTCTGGCCTGCCGGAGCGTGTCTTCCAGCTGCTTGAAATCGTGGCCGTCCACTGGGCCCAGGTACTGGAATCCCATCTCGGTCCAGAACATCGTGGGCACGATGAGGCCCGCAAGGCCTGTATTGAACCTCTTGACAAGCCTGTACATCAACTCCCCGGTGGGCACCCTCTTTGAAAGCGCCTTCATTCGCCCGATCATCGCCTGGAATTCGGGGTGAGTAATCAGACGCTTGCGCCAGTTGGTGAGGAAGCCGATGTTCTCGGAGATGGACATCCCGTTGTCGTTGAGGACAACGATGAACTTCTCTGGGTTGAGATGCACGATGTTGTTCAGCGCCTCGAAGCTCGAACCGGAGGTCAGCGCTCCGTCGCCGACCACTCCGATGGTCCACGAGTCCGTCCGGCGGTTCGCCGCGCCTTGCGCTATGCCCAGAGCGATAGAAAGTCCGGTGCCGGCGTGACCCGCGCAGAGCGTGTCGTGCGGGCTTTCGCTTGGCTCTCCAAACCCCGACAGCCCACCCTCTAGGCGGATGTTCTGGAACTCGTCGCGCCGCCCCGTCACCAGCTTGTGCGTGTAGGTCTGGTTGGTTGTGTCCCAGACTAGGCTGTCCCTGGGACTGTCGAAAATGCGGTGCAGGGCCAGCGTCAGCTCGACGACACCCAAGTTCGACGCCAGGTGGCCACCGCGCTCGGTTATCACGGAGATGATAGTGTCTCGCGCCTCCTGCGCAACTTGAGCCAGCTCGTCATGGGTCAGTTCTTTGAGGTCACTCGGCGCATCGATCCGATCTAGGAAACGGCTGGACATGGGAGACCTCCTTGTCAAGTGTCGGCTCGCAGCGCCGGAATCACCGCCGCTGAGGACGCCTTGAACGTTCAGCGGGTCACGGTAGAGCCTCAAGCCAACTATCGAGTCGGCCTGCCTTCGATCTTTATACTATACAGGATTCTAATCCCACAAGCAGCATTGGGAGTAAGTGTTCAGAGTTGCTGAGATGAACCTAAGAACCGCTAGCGGTTCTTAGGCATATGTGTCATAAGGGAGAGATGGAAGCTGAAGTAGATCTTCAAAGTGCGAGCCGGGAGACCCTGCTGGCGGTGATTGCCGAGCTGCGGCGGCGAGTAGAGGAGTTGGAGGCGCTGCTGAGCAGTCGCGGCCCCACGGCAGGGATGCCGGGCAATAAGCCGTCCGTCAAGCGGCATCAGCCGGAGATGAAAGGACCGAGGAAGCGTCGTCTCCACGGCTTTGCTCGACGGCGAATGGAACCGACGCAGCGGGTGATACACGCTCCTGAGTCGTGCCCGGAGTGCGGGACGGGCCTGTCAGGCGGATGGGTTCAGCGGACACGAGAAGTCATCGAGCTTCCGGTGGTGGTGGCAGAGGTGACTGAGCACGTCTTCGTGGCACGGATATGTCCGCTGTGCAGGAAACGACGATTGCCCCAAGAACCATTGCAGGGATTGGCAGTGGGGTGTCAGCGCCTTGGGGTCAACCTCGTGAGCCTCATCGTGACGCTGCGAGAAGAGGGCCGGCTGCCCATAAGGAGCATCCAGTGGTACCTGCAAACGGTGCATCGGTTGAAGCTGAGCGTGGGCGCCATCGTGGAGGCGATTCATAGGGCGGCGCAACAGGCCCAACCGGCAGTGGCTGCGATGCTGGAGCGCATCCGTGGCTCTCCTGTGGTGCACGCAGATGAGACCGGCTGGCGGGAGGATGGGTCAACGGCTATGTCTGGACCTTCAGCACTCCCACGGAGCGGTATTTCCTGCGTCGCGGCCGTGGCAAGGAGGAGGTGGACGAGGTGTTGGGCGAGTCCCCCGGTCAGGGTGATGGCAGGCTCTTCAGCCGAGTGTTGGTGAGTGACTTCTACGCTGCGTACAGTCATTACCCCGGCCTCAAGCAGCGCTGCTGGGTACACCTGTTGCGGGACATCCATGAACTCAAGGCGTTGTACCCTCAAGACATCGGCCTGGCCCGGTGGGCCACAGCGGTGCGCCAACTCTATGACAGGGCGAAGGCATGTGCTGACGCCCGCAGCCGACCGGCGTCTGGCTACCAGCCGTCAGCATCTCCCAACCAGTTGATGCTGGAGAAACTGCCGCTGTCGCTGTGCCAGCCCTTCTCCAACGACGAGACGGCGCCTCAAGCCAAGCTCTGCCGGCGCATAGAACGGTTCATTAAGGAACTGTTCGTCTTCGTGTCCCATCCAGATGTGCCACCCGAGAACAATGCGGCTGAACGGAGCTTACGGCACCTGGTGATCAGCCGTAAGATCAGCGGCGGCACTCGCTCTGAACGGGGCACAAGCAGCAAAATAGCTCTGGCATCCCTCTTCGGCACCTGGAGGTCCAACAGCCTTAACCCACTCCTGGAATGCCGCAACCTGCTCCTTTCCCCTCAACTCTGAAGAGTTACGCGTGTAACCGTTCATCGGGTCTCTCGGTTTTGGGCAAAACTGGCCGCAGCTTGGCGCATCGCACCCATCCCTCGTCTTTGCAGGCGGGCAGGCTCTTGTCCTCCCCCCAGCGGGAAGGCGCCCTGCGCATCCCCTATCGGCCCATTTCTCAGCCGCCTACCAGCTTCACCACCTGCTGGCCTCGATGGGCGCATTCTTCCAGGTGACTCCCGCGAAATAGCCGGCGTCGGCCAACGTCATCTGCGCCTTCGTTCCTGTCGTCTCCTCGTCCTCTACCTCCGCCGATGGCCCAGGCGCAGCCGCGCAGAAGCGTTCCCGGCTCCCGTTCTTCGGCGCAGCCTTGGACCGAGACGCCTGACGCCTCAGGTGGCTCGGGCGATGATCCGGGACAGGATGCGCAGCCCCCGCTGGACCGCTTCCCGCTGCTCGACGGAGTATGACGGCGATGCGCCCTCTCTTTGCTTTGTAAGGCCAGATGGCGAATAGTGCCTGTTGTGGGGCGGGAGGGCTGTACAGAGAATGGCACTTCCTGCGGACGAAGGACTTGGTGTCCTGGCTACGCTCTTGTGCGGCCAGTGCTTTCTCAGTATCTGGTTGGGACACATCCGCTCCTTTCCTTGGGTACTCTACTCTCAGTCTAGGAGCCCACACCACCTCCAACCTCTCGGGCTTTCTACACGTCAGATGTGTGTCCCTTTATCGCTGACGGCCTACAGTCTCAATCTTGCCCAAATCCAGTGTAAGTTCCGAGTTGGTCATCTTCAACACTCCGACAATAGCGTAAGGCCGCATTCGCCACGACAACGTTATCAGTTGTAACAATGAGGAGATGTGTGTGAGCTTTTCGTAATCGTCCCTCTTATCTCGCGCCGCGTAGCTTTGGGTCCAAGACGTCCCGTGTTGCATCACCCAATATGTTGATTGACAGAACCGTGATGCTCATCGCCAAACCCGGCAATATAGCTGAGTGAGGGGCTGACCGCAAGAATAGCTGTGCTCCCTGTAGCATATTGCCCCAAGAAGGCGTTGGTAGCTGTACGCCGACTCCAAGGAAGCTGAGACCTGACTCAATCAGGATGGTTGAAGCCACGGCAACGCTGAAGAGGACCAAGTAAGGCGCCCACGAGTTGGGAATTATATGCTTCAGAATAACGCGGACTTCGGTGGCTCCAATCGCTCTGGCGGACTCGATGTATTGGAATTCACGCAACGACAGCACGTGAGACCGCATTACACGTGCCGAGTCGCCAATCAGGGTGACCCCAATAGCTATGATGACCATCTGAATACTAAATCCGAGCGTTATGATGAGTGCCATGGCCAGCACTATTCCAGGTACAGCCATCATCGCATCTACAAATCGCTGAATCACGATATCCGCCGCCCCCCAAGGTACGCACCGACGATGCCAAACAACGAACCTAAAGTAATGCCAATTAGTGGTGCCGTCAGCCCGATAAGAAGTGAAATCCTTCCACCGTATATGAGGCGGGTCAGCATGTCTCTCCCTACTGTATCTGACCCAAGCCAAAGGCGGGTACCAATGAACTCTCCCTCTTCCACTACAGAGAGGGGCCCTGCCTTATAGTTGTAGGTCACCGTTTCGTCTCTACCGTAGGACGTTATAGCGCCGGGGAATATCGCGGCCGCTATCATGACAAACAGGACCGCCGCGCCCACCATTCCCATGGGTTGGCGTGTGGCGAGAGTCCTCACCTCCTGGCCCACCTTCAGTGCGGAGTAAAAGGTATCTCTGGCTCCAAAAGTCAATCCTGGAGGCACCGAGTTCATGACATACCTCCTACTGGTACCTAACGCGGGGGTCCAAAATGCCATAGAGCAAGTCTACCACCAGATTGCCGAGTATCATCGCCAAGGCCATCACCACGACTATACCCTGAACCATGATAAAGTCTCGCGCTAGGGTGGCATCCAAGAGGTGCCGACCCAGGCCATTAAGGGAAAACACCACCTCAACGGCAACAGTACCGTTTAGAAGAAGCACGAATTGGGCACCGGTCATGGTGACAACCGGGAGAGCAGCGTTGCGGAATGCATGCCTCATCACAACGGATTGCTCTCGCAGCCCCTTAGCCCTAGCGGTGCGTATGTAATCTTCTCGCACGACTTCCAGCATCATGGACCTCGTCATACGTGCCAATCTGGCCATAGCCCGCAAGCCAACGGCTATAGCTGGCAGGCTCATCATGAGGAGGTTCTGTACTGGGTCTTCCCACACAGGCACAAATTCTATACTTGGGAAATAGTTGAACAGATACACCAGCATGATGATGATCACAATGCCCACGAAAAAAGCGGGCATAGCCATGCTTAAGGCCGTGACCGCGCGTAGCACCTGGTCTACCCAAGTGCCGTGTTTTAACGCCGAGGCGATGCCTACAGGCAACGCAAAGAGTGCGGTGGCGATAGTAGCAAGTATGGCCAACTCAAGGGTAACGCGTCCCTTGTTGGTGATCTGCGACAGGACGGTATCCTGCGAACGGAAAGAGTAGCCAAAATCGCCCTTGAACATGCCCCATATCCACTCTCCATACTGGATGAGAAGTGGCCGGTCCAGCCCCATCTCGTGGCGAATCTTATCTAGTTCCTTGGGATCGTAGTCCGCTGCCTCGTAGAACATCATTGCGACTACGTCCCCAGGCAGAGTCCTGAGCAAAAAGAATATCACGACGCTGATGAACAGCAGAGTGGGCACGAAGAGGAGTGTTCTGCGGATAATGTAGTTTCTCATGCGCCTCGGTCCTCGGGAGGGGTTCAGCAGGTCCCATTGCGGACACCGGAACTGCTCCGGAAATTTCGGTCTGGAACACCTGTGTCACCTGTCGGTGCGTTCGGGTGCTCCGACCACCGACATTCCTCATGGGCTAATTGACCAAACCTCCAGTGGTGGAACCCGGCCAAGAAAAGGCGCACCAGAAAGCGGCCTACCTAACAGGCGCACTACAGCAACCTTAGGGTGGCATGTCGCAAGCTGATGCGCCTGGCACAGCCCAGCGCCAAAGGGAGATTCTTTTGCAATAGGCCCTAAGAGGGTGTGTGAGAAGTCTTGGACATGTATTAGAATGGAGGTATGAAACGCAAAGCATACCCCAGCGACCTGACCGACGAACAGTGGGATGTTCTGGCTTGCCTACTCCCATCAGCCAAGACCGGGGGAAGGCCACGTACTGTAGACCTGCGGGAAGTCGTCAACGGCATTGTGTACGTTCTGCGCAACGGTTGCACGTGGCGAGCCATGCCGCATGACCTCCCGCCTTGGGGTACTGTATGGTGGTATTTTCGGGAGTGGAGAGAGGATGGTACATGGGAACGAGCCAATGACGCTCTCCGAGTCAAGGTCCGGCAGGCCGAGGGGAGGAACCCGACACCTAGCGCTGCTATCATAGACAGCCAGTCGGTCAAGACTACGGAAAAAGGGGGCCTCGTGGCTATGACGCTGGCAAGAAGGTCAACGGTCGAAAGCGACATATCATTGTAGATACCATGGGGTTGCTGCTGGCGGTGGTGGTGCATCCTGCCAATATCCAGGATAGGGATGGGGCGAAGCTGGTCATCGATAAATTGATAGGGAGGTTTCCCCGCATGAGGTTGGTCTGGGCCGATGCTGGCTATGCTGGAAAGCTGGTCGAGTGGGTCTGGGCCCTGACAGGCTGGGCACTCGAGATTGTCAAGCGCCCCAGGGACAGCCACCGTTTTCAAGTGCTGCCGCGAAGATGGGTGGTCGAACGAACATTCGCGTGGCTCAGCAGGTGCCGTCGGATGAGCAAGGACTACGAAGCTCTGTCCGATACAACGGAGGCCTGGATCCACATAGCTATGATTCATCTCATGCTCCGACGCTTAGCACCAACCTAATTTGAACTTCTCACACATCCTCTAAGAGTGCCCAATCGGTGAACGGCCTTAGCGAGTTTAGCTGCCCACACGGCCAACCAACCCGCATTTCCCGTCCCAATTGGGACGGTCCTGGATCGCGTGCGCCTTTCTACTTGTCAACCCAGATGTGGTCAAACTTAACCCAGTTGTACAGACTGTGGTATTTGTAGTTCTTCACAAAGTCCCACCAGAGATGATGGACAGCTACATAGTTCACTACTATGAGAGGCAGCCACTCTTCATGGGCAATCGTGTTCATCTCCGCGAGTAATACCATTTGATGATAAGGAGACCTGGAAGTATCTGGCGATGTCCTAATAGTTCATCCATGCTCTAGCCAACACAGGGTGTTGGAGGGCATCATGATGATGGGTCGACCTCTTCGAATCGATTGGAGTCGGGAGGATACGCCGGAGGCGCTGAAGGCAGCCTACCGGTCAGAACGTGACACTGGCCTTCGTACTCGACTGCATGGACTGTGGCTGGTCCGGTCGGGATGGCAGCTCGGTAAGGCGGCAGGAGCGGTGGGAGTCCACTACCGGACGGTGCAGACATGGGTGGGTTGGTATAGAGAAGGTGGTGTGGAGGGAGTACTGTCGCACAAGATGGGAGGCAGGGGCAAACCGCGCTTTCTGAGCACAGATGAAGAACGGGAGTTGACCGAGGAGGTGTCGACAGGGCGATTCAAGACGGCGGGAGAGAGCAGGGACTGGATAGAGTCCGAGTATGGAGTGAGCTACAAGTTGGGCAGCGTCTATGGTCTGCTTGAGAGGTTGGGATGCAGCCCGAAGGTACCGAGGGGTCGTCATGAGAAGGCAGACATAGGTGCGCAGGAGTCGTGGAAAAAGGGGGCCTCAGTCGTTGCCTTGCCAGAGCGGGCGTGAGTTCTGAGACGGCCTTTGGCTTTGCCGATGAGATGCGAGTGGGGTTGCGGGGGATGGTCCGTAGGGTATGGGGTCGTCGTGGAGTGAAGGTACATCAGCGAGTGCAGTTGGTGTACAAGTGGATGTACCTGTTCTTGGTGGTAGACGTTCGGAGGGGCAGGCTGCTGTGGAGTTGGATCGACTCGATGAAGTCTGCGGCTATAGCGGTGGCAGTCGATAGCTTGAAGCATCACTCGGATATCGAGGCCCTGGTGTGGGATGGGGCGCGTGGTCCCCGGGGCGAGATGGTACGGAGTGTTGGACTCGCAACGATCGTCCAGCCGCCATACAGTCCTGAGTTGAATCCCGCTGAATGGGTCTTCCAAGAGGTCCGCAGATGGGTGGAGGGCAGAACATACTGGGGCATAGAGGAGAAGATGGAGGCGGTTGATGCCTACCTGGGTGAGCTTAAATCTGATCCGGGCCGGGTGCGGTCGCTCACCGCCTGGAGTTGGATCGAACGTACAACGCGAAGTCTTCCCGCACACTATGCGGCCTCGTCAACATGAAATGGTATTACATACGATGATACCCTTACAGGGACGCGATGAAACCGCGTAGCCACTGCGACCATGCCTCCCTGTTGTAGGTCGCCTGGAGCATATCGGTCGCCATTGATGACGTGCAGACTGAGAACGTCTATATTGGCAACCATCAAAAATGGGACTGCGATAATCTCACACGGGTCAATTCGGCTCGGGCCTGACTCGAAGTGGGACTGGCGCAATGCCCTCTCAGCGAACGCAACAACTGTTAGCAACCAGCAAGAATGGGACGCTGTGAGAGCCGAGAGATCAGAGGTCTGATTGAAGTCTCGTCTGCTCCTTCTGAGTCAATGTCACTCCTTCCATGGGGTGACATTTTCCCTGACCATTTAGCTACTGACATAATCGTAGAACAACAATCCCAATACCTGGGCAAATTTGGCCACACTGGCACACGCTCGTACCTGAAGTCTCCAGATCCTACGATTGCCATCGTCTCTCTTCTCCTTAATAAGGATTCAATTGATTCTAGAGCTTGCATGACATATTGTAGCATTACGGTTTTGGCTGGTCACACTCAGCCTGAATTGGTCGCGGTCGGTATAAGACGCGCATATTCTTCGAGGGGAAATTCCAAAATGATGGCAGTAGGCAAAAGGAAACCACGTTGACAGGGTTATGGACCTTGTTTACACTCACACTCGCCAAGACGGTTACAATCAGCTCCAAGCATTTACTGGGAGGGTTTGAATTGGCCTCATCTTTAGTTCGTGGGAAGTATGTGATATGCAAGGTGACTGGCCCCAACTCCTCGGTCACTTTCAGAGACGGGGCTGTCTTCCAACGAGACGGAGAGATTATCGACGTGGGCGCCTACGAGGACCTCAAAGAGCGTCATCAAGCTGATGAAGTTGTGGGCTCAACGAGGTATGTAGTAATGCCAGGGCTGGTCAACGACCACTTCCACGTGGGGCTATCACCTTTCCAACTTGGCGCTCCAGACCTTCCCTTAGAACTGTGGAGCCTGAACAGGATGAGGGGTAAGGACGTCGACCCTTACCTGGATCAGCTATATGGAGCGGTCCTGATGATTAAGTCGGGAACCACGACAGTGCAGGCCATTCACTCCCGACCCCGGGGAACAGGGCCATTTGATCTCGATGTCTCCCGAAGCGTGCTGAAAGGTTATAAGGAGTCGGGGATGCGTGTCTCTTACGCGCCCTCCCTTGTGAACAGGGATGGCTTGGTGGTTGGCCCCAAGGGCGGAGAAGAGGACTTCATTTCCCAGTTTCCCGAGAACCTATGTGAGCGATTCGGCTCGCTCATGCGCAGATCCTACTTCCCTGCTGGGGATTTACTGCGAGGTGTCGAAGAACTCCATGCCGAGTACGCAGACAGCCCGCACAATCGTGTCCGGATAACCGTCGCGCCAAGCAACGTTCACCGATGCTCGGACGACCTGCTTATGGGCCTGAGGGAACTCGCCACCAAATACAACAGCGGCATCCATATCCACCTTCAGGAGACAGTGTACCAGAAACTATACGGTCTCAGAGTTTGGGAGAAGACCCCGCTTCAGCACCTGGATGATTTGGGGTTCCTCGGCCCCGATGTGGTCTGCGGGCACGGTGTATGGATAACCGATGAGGACATCGATGTTCTGGAGTCCACCGGCGCGAGTGTTTGCCACAACGCGAGCTCGAATCTACGCCTCCAGTCTGGCGTCGCTCCCATTAATAAGCTGCTACAGAGGGAAGTAAGAGTTGCGCTGGGCAGCGATGAGGCAGGGCTCAACGATGATAAGGACATGTTCCAGGAGATGAGGCTGGCTCTTAAGATACATCGAGTGCCAGGCGTGGAAAATATGCCACCCACAGCACACCAGGTATTTCAAATGGGTACTGTGAACGGCGCTTACACAAGCTGGTTCGGCGATCGCGTTGGTACACTGGAAGTGGGAAATCGTGCGGACATGGTATTGTTGGATCTTGATAACATTGAACAGCCCTACCTGGAGCCTGACGTATCGATTGTAGACGCAGTGGTGCATCGGGGTCGGAGTGTTGACGTGGACACCGTAATCGTCGACGGCGAAGTCATTATGCGAGGGCGCAAGCTGATACGGGTTGACGAACAGGGCCTGTATGACGAGATAAGAAAATCGATGGATCGTCCGCGTCTGCCCCATGAGCTGGAACGTAGGGAAATCGCAGAGATGGTCGAACCTCACCTGCGGCGTTTTTTCGAGGGATCTGTGGGGTCTCAGCCACTTCCTCACTATTACTACAACGCGGAAACGAACGTATGACACTTGGCCGTGTTATGATCGAGAGGCTAATCCAGCCTCTTTTGCCCACGCATGAGATTCGTGGCAAACAGCAGGGAGAGGTGCGAAATCATGCCAAAAGGACCGGTCAAGGCTTCATAGTCCTTGCTCAACCGGCGACAACCTCCCAGCCATGCCAGTGTTCGCTCAAACACCCACCTGCGTGGCAGCACCTCAAACCGATGGCTGGCCCTGGGACGCTTGACTATCTCCATGACCCAGCCCGACATGGACATCACCCAGTTTTCCAACTGGCCGCTGTAGCCAGCGTCAGCCCAGATGAGTCGCAGGCGTGGGAATCGTCCTATCAATTTATCGATGACCAGCCTCGCCCCATCTCGGTCTTGGATATTGGCAGGATGCACCACCACCGCCAATAGCAATCCCAAGGTATCTACGATGACGTGTCGCTTTCGACCATTGACCCTTTTACCAGCGTCATTGCCACGAGGCCTCCTTTTTCAGTCGTCTTCACGCTCTGGCTATCTATGAACGCTGCGCTGGGAGTAGGATTTCTACCTTCGGCCTCTCGGACGCAGGGGCGTAGCGTCTCATTGACTCGTTTCCACGTTCCATCCATGGTCCAACTGCGGAAGTATTTGTACAGGGCCTGCCAGGGAAGCAGCATCCACCAGGGGCATCCGGTCCGCAGCACATACAGTGTGGAGTTGACCACCTGCCGTAGGTCCACGGTGCGAGGTCTACCGCCCGGTTTGGCTGGTGTGAGTAGCGGGCCGAGCATCTCCCACTGGTCATCTGTCAGGTCGCTGGGGTACGATTTGCGGCTCATTCATCAAGTTTAGTACAAGTTCAAGACTTCAAAAACATCCCATTTAGAGGGTGTGTGAGAAATTCAAGTTAGGTTGGAGCTAAGCGTCGGAGCATGAGATGAATCATAGCTATGTGGACCCACGCCTCCGTTGTATTGGACAGAGCTTCGTAGTCCTTGCTCAGCCGACGGCACCTGCTGAGCCACGCGAATGTTCGTTCAACCACCCATCTTCGCGGCAGCACCTGTAAGTGGTGCCTGTTCATGGCGCGGTTCACAATCTCGAGCACCCAGCCTGTCAGGGTCCAGACCCGCTCAACCAGCTTTCCAGCATCGGCCCAGAGCAACCTCATGCGGGGAAAGCGCCCCATCAATTTATCGATGACCAGCTTCGCTCCATCTAGATCCTGGATATTGGCAGGATGCACCACCACCGCCAGCAGCAACCCCATGGTATCTACGATGATGTGTCGCTTCCGACCATTGACCTTCTTGCCAGCGTCATAGCCAGTAGGCCCCCTTTTTCCGTCGTCTTCACAGACTGGCTATCCATGATGGCCGCACTGGGTGTTGGGTTGATGCCTTCGGCCTCCCGAACTTTGGGCCGCAGGGCCTCGTTCCCATGTACCGTCCTGTCTCCATTCTCGAAAATACCACCACACAGTACCCCAAGGCGGGAGGTCATGCGGCATGGCTCGCCACGTGCAGCTGTTGCGCAGAACGTACAGAATGCTGTTGACGACCTCCCGTAGTTCTACAGTGCGTGGCCTCCCTCGGTTTTGGCTGGTGGGAGGGCGAGCGCGCCCGATGTCTCCGTGTCCCTCAATTCAATGATTTTGGAGTACTAGGCAATGCGCCCGGAATCGAGGTAGGACTGGAGCAGCACAGCCGCGGCGGCCGAGTCCACGCGAGCCCTGTCCCGCGAAGGCTCCACGCCGGACGCTCTCAGCAGCCGCTCCGCTTGCACTGTGGACAACCGCTCGTCCAGCGACGTGACCGGGATGTCCGTTCGTCCGGACAACTCCCTGGCAAACGCCGCGACGCGGCCCGCCTGCGGCCCTCTGCGCCCCGACATTGACAGTGGCATTCCAACCACTATCTCCCCAACATCGTTTTCGGCGGCCAGGCGCAGCACCTCGTCGCGGGCCGAAACGGACTTGCCCAATTCAATGGCGGTCAACGGGCTGGCGAGAAGGCCCGTCGGGTCGCTTAGCGCGAGTCCAATTCGTTTGTCGCCAACGTCCAACGCAAGGATTCTCAAGCGCCGCAGCAGCTTTCGCGCACGAGGCCGGGCACCAGGCTGAGGGCCTCGTCCAGCTTGTCTGCGCGGCGTCCCCCGGCCTGCGCCACGTCGGGCCGTCCGCCTCCGCCACCCTGAATCGCCTTGGCCGCGCCCCTAGCGATCTCACTCGCGTCCAGGCCCTTGGCGACGAGGTCGGTGGTTACCATAGACACCAGCAGGGGCCGCTCGTCGATGACCGAGCCTAGCACGATTACGCCGCTGCCCATCTTGTCGCGGAGCCAGTCGCCCACCTCGCGCAGGGAGTCCGCGTTGGCGGCCGTGGTCCTGGCAGCAAGCACACTCACGCCCTCGACATCCACGCGGGAGTCCAGCAGGCCCTCGGCGGCCTGAAGCGATAGCCGCCTTTCCAGAGCGGCCCTCTGTCGAGTTGCCTCATCGAGGGCGTCGAGGAGGCCCTGCACCCTGTCTTCGACTTCCCCTAGGGAGGCTTGCAGACGGCGCGCGACCGCTTCCTCGCGCCGGAACCGCTCCCACACCAGCCGCTCGGCGGCCCTGCCACTAATGGCCTCGATGCGCCTCATTCCCGCGCCGATGCTAGATTCGCCGAGAACGTAGATGGCCCCTATCTCGCCCGTGCTGCCCACGTGGGTCCCGCCGCACACCTCGAAGCTGAACGTCGTGCCGTTGGCGATCTCGATCAGGCGCACGGTGTCGCCGTACTTGTCGCCGAAGAAGGCCAGCGCTCCCCTACCTATGGCGGAGGTGTAGGCGTCCTCGCTCTTGATGACCCTGGCGTTCTGGCGCAGTTTCTCGTTGACCAGCAGTTGAACCTGCCACATCTCCTCGTCCGTAACCGGCTGGACATGCGAGAAGTCGAAGCGCAGACGGTCGGGCGCGACGAGCGACCCCGCCTGCCGGACGTGCGGCCCCAGCACCTGCCTGAGCGCGGCGTGCAGCAGGTGGGTCGCCGTGTGGTTGCGGGCGGTGTCCTCCCGCCGAATCTCGTCCACGTAGGCGTCCACGCTGTCGCCGAGCGCAATCGTCCCCCGCGTGACTTTGCCGAAGTGGACGATTACCTCCGGCATTACCGCCTGCGTATCGTGAATCTCTATCCTGCCGTTCGGTCCGATCACCTCGCCTGCGTCACCAATCTGGCCTCCACCCTCGGGATAGAACGGAGTCTCCACGAGGGTAACCTCCACGTCCTGCCCATCGGATGCCTCGCTGACCAACTCATCGCCGGAGATGAGGCCGATGACCACCGAGGACGCGGTAATCTGCTCGTAGCCGAGGAAGCGCGTCGCGCCGACCGCCATGCTCTCATAGACGCGGATCTTGGCGCGGTCTCCGCCGAACTTCGCCGTGGCGCGCGCCCTCTCCCGCTGCGCCGTCATCTGGCTCTCGAAGCCTTCCAGATCAACCCGCACGCCGCGCTCTCGGGCGATTTCGCTCGTCATTTCAACGGGGAAGCCGTAGGTGTCCCAAAGCCTGAAGACGACTTCGCCCGGCAGTGTAGTGACACCCTCCAGCGCCTCGCTCAGCGCCTCGTAGCCGTTGCGGAACGCCTGCTGAAATCTCTCCTCTTCCAATCTGAGCACGGTGAGGATGAAGTCCTGGTGATTGCGGAGCTCGGGATAGACATCTCCCATCTGCTCTATTACAACGCCCGCGACCTCTCCCAGGAACGGCCCCTCGAGGCCAAGCTGTCGGCCTTGTCGTATGGCGCGGCGGATGACGCGACGCAGCACGTATCCCCTGCCCTCGTTGCCGGGCACGACGCCGTCGCTGATGAGGAAGGTGGAGCTGCGGGCGTGCTCGGAGACAACGCGCATCGCGTAACCGGCCTGCTCGGCTGAGCCGTACTCCAGGCCGCTCAGCCGCTCGACGCGCTGAAGCAGTGGCACGAACAGGTCGGTTTCGTAGATCGTGGTGACGCCCTGCATCACGACGGCGGCGCGTTCGAGTCCCATGCCGGTATCGACGCTCGGAGCGGGCAAAGGGACTCGGCTGCCGTCCAGGTGATGATAGAACTGCATGAACACCAAGTTCCAGAGCTCCACGTACCTGTCGCAGGCGTCTCCCGCGTCATTCTTGGGATTGGCGCAGTTGGGACCGCAGTCTTCGCGCAGGCAGCCCCTGCCCTCTCCAAAGTCGAAGTGCAGCTCGCTGCAGGGGCCGCATGGGCCCTCCAGACCGGCCGGCCCCCACCAGTTGTCGGTATCGCCGAACCTGTAGATCATGTCCGCTGGAATGCCCACGTCGCGCCAGAGGCCAAAGGCCTCGTCATCGCTGTCGTGGATGGTGATGGCGAATCGCTCTTTCGCCAGGCCGAACCTCGTCTCGAAGAACTCGAGCGCATAGTCGATGGCCTCTTTCTTGAAGTAGTCGCCGACGCTGAAGTTGCCCAGCATCTCGAACATGGTCAGATGGGTAGAGTCGCCCACCTCGTCGATATCGACCGCGCGAAACGACTTTTGAGAGGATGCGAGACGCCTATTGGGCGGGGCCGCCTCGCCGGAGAAGTAGGGTTTGAACTGCACCATGCCTGCGGAGGTGAGCAGCAACGTGGGGTCGCCCACCGGAATCAGCGAGGAACTGGCGACGCGCAGGTGGCCCGCGCTCTCGAAGTAGCTGAGGAAAGCCTCTCTAATGTCTTGGCTATTCATCGTCACGCCTCTTTGGCTTCCTTCTTGGGGGACACCGCTACTACGGCAGGGTATCTCAACGGATTTGCATGAGCGTACGCCCGCCTACGGTAAGTGAGCGAGCCGCGTGAAACCTGATTGTAGTAGACGGCTTCCGCGAGTGTCAAACGGATTTCCAGCACTTGACCGCGCGCGCGGAGCCACTTATGATTCTGTGTAGGGACTATGGGCGGCAGCCTTATGGAGGTCGGCGTGGAGTTACAGGAGTACATTCGAGACATTCCCGACTTTCCGCACGAGGGCATACTCTTCAGGGACGTTACGCCCCTGCTCAAAGACGCGGCCGCGTTTCGCGCCTCCGTTGCCTGCATGGCCGAATACTGTTCGCGGCTGAATCCTGACGTCGTAGCCAGCATCGAAGCGCGCGGCTTCCTGTTCGCGTCGCCGCTGGCCTATAGCATTGGCAAGCCCCTGATTCCTATAAGGAAGGGGGGCAAGCTGCCCTTCAAGACGCATACGGTCTCCTACACTCTCGAATACGGAAGTGACTCGGTGCAGGTTCACACAGACGCTATCAACCAGGGACAGCGGGTCGTAATCGTCGATGACCTTCTGGCGACCGGTGGAACGATGTCTGCCGCCGTCAAGCTCGTGGAACAGGCCGGAGGCCTGGTGGCAGGCTTGGCAGTGCTGATTGAACTTACGGAACTGAAGGGAAGGGAAATGCTGAAAGGCTATGACACCTTTTCCCTTATAGAGTATTAGCGCGTCCTCTTTTTTCCGCCAATCAACAGCAAATTAGGGGGAGATTCTTCATGACCAACAGCCAACAGCTAGACACCCTTATATCATCGGTTGAGGAAACCGTGGAGGCCGCACTGTCGTACTTCGAGGGGCCGGGCGCGGAATCCAAGATCAAGATAGACCTCTGGACACCCAGGGAGGTGCTGTGCCACATGATCTACTGGCATCAGGCCACGGCTGAGGGAATGGAAAGGGTCACCTCGGGCGGGTCGCCGAACCGGATCTACGCCTCGACGGACGAGATGAACGCCAGGGCCGTTGGAAGGGCGTCGGGGAAGAGCATACCCGCGCTCGCGGACGAGGCGCGCCAACTGCAAGCGCGCCTGGCCAAGGCCGCGCGCGAGGTGCCCGACCCGAACGCCACGGTCATGGTGCGCGACGACGGCTCGCAGGCGTCCACCATTCAGCGTCTGGAGCGGATTATAGGCCACTGGAACGCCCACATAGAAGAGTTGAAGAGCCAGGAATAGACCGCATCGCAGATCGTGAAAATCGCGTGGAGCCGGCAAGTCACGTCTGGCTTTGGATAGACGCCGGCGCACATTGAGTTCTTCAGAACCCTGACACCGTCTGGGGAGGTGTATCATGACCGTAGTAACACTGGCAGGACTCGCAGGGGGAGGCCCAAGGTCGCTGGGGCCACTGGTGGCGCAGCGTCTCGAGGCCGATTACGTTGACAGGCTGATTCTGACGAACGTCGCGCGGCAGGTGGGCGCAACCGTGGAGGCGCTGCACCAGCGAGAGGAGCGCCCGCCAACAAGGGGCGAGCGGTTCTCCCGAATCCTCCAGCGCATACTGGAACGCTCCGCCGTTTCCGGAGCGGGAGGAGACCCGTATTTTGGGCCGGGCGTAGCGGCTTTCCTGACCGAGGAATACGAGGACCTGCCTCAACCGACCATCACCAAGGGTCACGAGTTGGAAGACGAAGCCTATATCGAGGCCGTCCACAACGTGCTAGAAGAGATGGCGGCCAGCGGCAACGTGGTGATCGTGGGTAGGGGCAGCCATGTCATCTTACGTGACCTCCCAAACGTGCTGCGTGTCGGCGTGGTGTCGAGTTACGAGGATAGAGTTGTCACCATAATGGGACGCGAGAGGATAGACCGTGAGCAGGCCGAGAAGACCATGGCCGCGCGGGACGGCGCGCGCGTGTACTACTTCAAGCGATTCCTCAGCATCGACAACCCCGACGCGCCGGAGCTGTTTCACATGGTGCTGAACGTCAGCGAAGTGGGCCTCGAATATGCCACCGACATAGTCACGCACGCCGTGAGGGCCCTCAACGACGGGCTGGTCATGGCGAGGTAGGTACCCTCCATTGACCCTTCACTGTATTCTCCCGGTGTGAGATTGAGGTCACTAAATTCGTCGGGTGTGCAGCCAATCGAATGCCTAGACACTTGACATTAGGCGTCGTTTCTATAATACTGCCCACCGTGGCATACGGCTCTTGTCCGCCGGATGGGTGAGTTGGAGTTCGGCAGTGGGCCTTTAGGAAGTTGCGGTTCGCGTGGCGACAGCAGAGTGAAACGTAGTGTTCACTTGCGATTTTAGGGGAGTATGGCTACAATACTCTAACTATTTTGCACATAAGCAAGCCAGCAACGTCGATCCATCTCCTTGGGTCGGTATTGTGGCGGGAGTCTTATTTCCCAGTGTCGATGGGTTACCTGTGAGACGATAAAGACCTGGGTTAAAGAATCTGGAGGGGGAGCCTATGGCAAATCTACTTGAGGTTAAGGATCTCGCAACCTATTTCTTCACTCAGGACGGAGTAGTCAAGGCAGTAGATGGAATAAGCTACTACCTTGAAGAGGGTGAGGTTCTGGGAATTGTGGGAGAGAGTGGCTGCGGCAAGAGTGTTAGCGCTCTTTCCGTCATGCGCCTTGTCGCGAATCCCCCTGGCAGAACCGTCAACGGAGAGGTGATATTCGAAGGGGAAGACATTCTCAAGGTTGACGACGCGGAGATGCGGCATATTCGAGGCAACAGGATAGCAATGGTCTTCCAGGAGCCAATGACCTCGCTCAATCCTGTGCTGACGATTGGCCGTCAGCTCACGGAGACGCTCGAACTTCACCAAAATATGAACAAGTCCCAGGCCCAAACACGAGCCGGCGAACTGCTTAGCATGGTGGGAATCCCAGACGCGGACCGCCGCCTGAGAGACTACCCTCACCAGTTTAGCGGCGGCATGAGGCAGAGAGTGATGATAGCTATGGCGCTTAGCTGCGACCCCAAGCTTATCATCGCGGACGAGCCTACCACAGCACTGGACGTGACGATTCAGGCGCAGATTCTGGAGCTTATGCAAGACCTGTCCCGCGAGTTGGGAACCGCGATGATCATCATCACGCACAACCTCGGCGTGGTGGCCCGTTACGCCGACAGGGTCAACGTCATGTATGCCGGCAAGATAATCGAGACCGGCAGTTCGGCGGAGATATATCACAATCCCAAGCACCCCTACACGCTGGGTCTGCTAAACTCGGTCCCACGCCTCGACGAAACGCGAAAGGTGAAACTCGACCCGATCGAAGGCCTGCCGCCGGACCTGATTGACCTGCCAGCCGGTTGCAGCTTTGCCCCACGTTGCAAGTTCGTTTACGAGAGGTGCCTTCAGGATACGCCGGAACTGACAGACGTGAATGAGGGACATACGACGGCTTGCTGGCGTTCCCATGAGATAACCGAACTCGCCGCGGCTAGTGCTGGCTAAGGAGACAACTTCATGGTAGAAGTTCAGAACATCAACCAGGGCCCATCGGACGAAGTACTGCTCGAAGTCAAAGACCTCAAGATGCACTTCCCCGTAACAGCGGG
This sequence comes from Dehalococcoidia bacterium, assembly GCA_965217565.1. GTDB lineage: Bacteria > Chloroflexota > Dehalococcoidia > Lucifugimonadales > CATOSD01 > CBDCIS01. Next base: position 134,595 of record CBDCIS010000012.1, on the reverse strand, counting down.
CATCATCTTCCAGCGAACGGTAGCCCACGTCAAGGCGGTGGACGGTGTAACCTTCTCGATCAAAAGAGGGGAGACCCTTGGTCTGGTCGGCGAAAGCGGTTGCGGCAAGACCACCACCGGACGTTGCATCCTGCAGCTGTACAAGCCTACAGCCGGAGACGTCGTCTTCGAAGGCGAGGATCTGAATGCGCTCGACGGCTCCGCGATGCGCGCCATGCGGCGCAAGATTCAGGTTATCTTCCAGGACCCCTACGGCTCGCTCAACCCCAGAATGACCTGCGGAGACATTGTCGGGGAGCCTCTGGTCGTGCACAAGCTGACCGCAAGCAAGGGAGAGTACAGGGACAGGGTGGCAGAACTGCTCCAGGTGGTGGGGCTAAATCCGTACATGGCCGACCGCTATCCCCACGAGTTCAGCGGCGGGCAGAGGCAGCGCATCGGAATAGCGAGGGCGCTCGCCGTGAACCCCAGCTTCATCGTCTGCGACGAGCCTGTGTCCGCACTGGACGTATCCATCCAGGCGCAAGTGATCAACCTCCTTGAAGACCTCCAAGACCAGTTCGGTCTTACATATCTCTTCATCGCCCACGACCTCTCCGTCGTTCGGCACATTAGCGACCGCGTTGCGGTGATGTACCTCGGCCACATCGTGGAGATTGCGGACCGCCTGGAACTTTACGATAACCCGCTGCATCCATACACGAGAGCGTTGCTGTCCGCGGTGCCGATTCCGGACCCACTGGTGGAGGCGCAGCGCGAGCGCATCATCCTGCAGGGCGACGTGCCAAGCCCGATGAATCCACCCCCCGGATGTGTTTTCCACACCCGCTGTCCCGTTGCGATTGACGACTGCCAGGCCAGTGTGCCTGAACTGCAGGAAGTCAGCAAGGATCACTGGGTCGCTTGCATAAGAGCTGACGGCTACGATAACGCATAGTTCCGGCTGAACGCGCACAACTCGCCACGCGAAAGAGGGACACGGTTGCCTCCGCCATTTCGGAGTGACCGTGTCCCGATTGCGTTCCGGCGCTTATTCGATTGACGCCTATGGATCTATGAGCACTCCAGGGTTGAGCACACCGTTGGGGTCCAGGGCGTTCTTGGCGGCACGAAGGGCGACTGCGAATGGCTCGGGACGCTGCCGGTCGTACCAGGGCCTGTGCTGACGACCGACTGCGTGGTGATGGGTGATTGTGCCGCCTGCCTTCATGATGGCGTCCGACGCGGCCTGCTTGATTGCCGCCTTCTGCTCCAGTTCGGAGCCGCTTCTATAAAGCCCTGAGAACGTGTAGTATGGCGCGGGGCCGTCCGGGTACACGTGTGTAAATCGGCAGTTTAGCGTTCCTCCCCCGCAGACTTCCCGCAACGCCCGCATCGTCGTCTCACGTACCTGCCTGTCAAAGTCCGGCCAGCGATCCCAGGTTATCGCCGTCTCGAAGGTTCCGCTAACCATACCCAGTCCATCCGACAGACCGCCGCCAACACTGATGAAGGCGTCGCGCCACGCGCCGGCCGCGCCGCCTCTGCCCGTAGGCCGCCCCGTGCCGTCCGAAATCGCGATCTCCGAGTCGTCGATCTCACCGCGGGCGCTGCGAGCAATCTGGACGGCCGTCCTCACCGGCCAGTCCTGAGGCGTCTCCGCAGACTCGAACCCTATGATTAGCAGCGCCCGCTCGCCATCCAGTCCGGCGCTGATTTGTGCGAGCTCAGGGTCGAGAAGGCGCAGATTTGCGGGCCATAGCTTTGCCTGCGCTATCTGCCGCGTAGCCTCGTAGCCCGCCTCCCAGGACGCGAAGGTGACGCCGGCCGTCGCGCGATATCTTGGCCGTTTCTGTATGCGAAGCCAGGCCTCAGTGATTATGCCGAGGATTCCCTCGCTCCCGATCACGAGTCGATCAGGGCTTGGACCCGCACCACTGCCAGGCAGCCGCCTGGACTCCCACCAGCCTATCGGCGTCAACATACGCGCCGATTCGACGAAGTCGTCAATGTGCGTGTGATTGGTGGCGTAATGACCTCCAGAGCGAGTCGCTATCCAACCACCCAGGGTCGAGCCCGTAAAGCTCTGGGGAAAGTGGCGAAGCGTGTATCCTCGCGGCCGCAGTTGGTCTTCCAGCGAGGGGCCGAATACGCCGGCCTGGATGCGAGCGGCCCGGGATACCCCGTCTATCTCCAGCACGCGGTTGAACCTGCTCATGTCGATTGTCACTACGCCGTCGTACGCATCTGGAGGCGTAACCCCCTCCACCACGGAGGAGCCGCCGCCAAATGGGATAGTAGCGTATCCATGCCCGGAGCACCATTCGAGGGCGGCCTCAAGCTCCTGTTCCGAACGTGGGTACGCTACGACGTCGGGCGGGTTCGGGAACTCGCCGAAAACCGCCCTCTCTTTGTCCGCGCCGTAGGAATGCACAGCTCTCTCATAATTGTCACTGAAGCAAAAGTCCGCCAGGGAGGCAGGCGGACTGACGCGCGGCTCACGGAGGCACAGGTCTTCGGCGCGGGGTATCGGAGGCGGCTCGAGCGTTACGCCCAGGCGTTCGGAAAGCTGCCTGGCGTACTCAGTTCGCTGCTTGTCCGATGGCTCGTCGGACTGGAGCCCCCATGTCCAGATGCTACGTCGAGCCCTGCTGGTAGTCGCCAACTTGTCCCTCCTCGAAGCCGACTGTTGCGTCAGGATTATACTTCAGGAGGGCGCTCCTCTCCAAGCCATTCAATGAATTGGGAGGGCATCTTCGTGGCTGTAGGACCAGCCTGCTTGGATTTAGGGGGCGTCTTCCATTGCGGACTTTGCGTGAATGAAACGACACGAGAGCGGCCCCGCCGTATCGTGGCGGGGCCGCTCTATCGCTTCCGATTGACTGTTCCTCTTCTCCGTCCAGCTTATACAAGCCCGAAATGAATCGTTGTCACTCCCAAGTCGCAGGGATTTAGTGCGAGTTTATGTGAGAAGGGTTTATCTTGCGCACCTTGGTGTACCTGCGGAGGAACGGGGGCAGATCCAATTGGGAGGTTTCGCCGGACAGGGCTTCCTGCAGCATCTGGGTGAGGCCGTCCTCCCGATCCTGTGCGTCATCGCCTGTTGGGAATCCGGTGGCGATGATGGTCAGCTTTATCTCGTTCTCCAGCTTCAGATCGGTGACCATGCCAAATATGATGTTAGCGTCCGGCTCGACGACGCGCTGGATCACCTCGGCGGCTTCGTGCAGCTCCGATAGCCTGAGGTCGCTGCCTCCCGTGATGTTGAAGAGCACGCCTCTCGCGCCCTCGATCGAGACATTCAGCAACGGGTTGGTGATGGCGCGCTGCGCGGCCTCCCTCGCCCTGTGCTCGCCAATGCCCCAGCCGATGGACATCCATGCCGGCCCCGAGTCTCGCATGATGGCCTGAATGTCGGCGAAGTCGAGGTTGATTTCCCCCGGCACCGTAACAAGCTCAGCGATAGACTGGACCCCCATGCGAAGTACGTCGTCGGCCATCTTGAAGGCGTTCTCGGCCGTTATCTCCTCTTCGCAGATTACGTGGAGACGCTCGTTAGGGATTGCCAGCAGCGTGTCCACGTGTTCCTTCAGACGATTGATTCCCTCTTCGGCCACCTGGGCGCGGCGCAGACCTTCGAAGTCGAATGGCCGCGTTACCACTCCGACGGTGAGCGCTCCCGTCTCTTTCGCCAATTGGGCTGCGATAGGGGCCGCGCCCGTGCCGGTTCCGCCGCCCATACCGGCGGCGATGAACACCATGTCCGCATCGCAGATGGCCTCGTAGAGCTCTTCCCTGCTCTCCTCAGCGGAGCGCATACCCAGATCCGGATCGCCCCCGACACCTTTGCCTCTTGTGAGCTGGTCTCCAACTCGGATCTTCAGAGGCACGTCACACCGCGCCAGCGCCTGGTCGTCGGTGTTCACCACCATGTATTCCACACCCGGGATCCGCTCCCTGTACATCCTGGAGACGGCGTTCGATCCTCCGCCACCTACGCCCACGACCTTGATCTTGGCGACTCCGTCCGGGTTCCTATTGCTGACGGCCATGGTTTCCTCCCTTTGCCTTATCTTATTTACTGGAGAACACGCGGCTGGATTTCTGCTCAACGCTTTGTGCAGGCGCGCCGTTCAGGGCGACTAGCCCATGAACCGCCTGGCGAATCTAGAAATCAGTCCGCCGCGTCCGTTCCCCGTGTCGTATCCATTGTTTCCGTTGCTGCCATTGACGCCCGCGCCGTCGATGCCTTGACCAACTCGATAGGCTTCCTGTTCGGTGGCCCACAGGAGTATTCCCGTGCTGGTGGCGAACGCGGGAGCCCTGAGCTCACCCGGCACGTCGAGGGAGCCGTTAGGCGTGCCAATGCGCACGAATGGCGTCAACGACTGCTGCACCAACTCCTTTAACCCTGGTAGAACTGCGGCGCCTCCGGTCATTACGAGCCGGGTTTTCGAAGTGTCTGTTATGCCCGCATCCCGAAGCTTCATCTTGATGAGGTGCACCAACTCTTGCGCACGCTCCCGCGTCAACTGGCAGATGTCGCGCACGGGCACCTTGAGATCAACCCTTCTTCCGGACATAGGCATGGAGATTTCATCCAGAAGGGCTACAGCGCTCGGATCCGTGTGAGCGTACTTCAGTTTGATGGTCTCCGCGGTGTCGTAGGTCGTGTCGTAGGTGTACGCGATGTCGTTTGTGAACTGGTAGCCGCCCACAGATATGGCGGACGTGTAATGGACCGGCCCATTCTTGAACAAGATCACGTCTGTCGTTCCACCACCGATGTCTATCAGTCCAACGCTGGCATCTCTTTCGGCCTGCCTGAGCACCGCAAGACTGCTGGCCAACGGCTCCAGCACCAGCGATTCTACTTGCACCCCTGCCCTTTCTACCGCGCTGGTCAGGTCGCCAACCATTTGGGAGGCTCCCGTCACGACATAGGTCTTGACCTCCATTCGGTCGGTGTGCATTCCCAAAGGACTTATGATGCCCTCGTTGCCATCCAGAGAGTAGCTTATAGGTATGGCGTGGATTACCTCGCGTCCAGGGATCTTCACGTTAGAAGCAGCCTTCTGGGGCACCAGGGCGAGGTCGTCGTTGGTTACGACGCCGTACCTGCCAGCCCACTTCATCGAATCCCTGCGGTTCATGAACTCGATGTGAGCGCCAGTAATCCCGACGTAGGCCGACTGAACGCTTATCCCGGCCTTTTGCTCCACTATCTGAATCGAAGCGCGAACTGCACTCTCCGTCGCGTCGAGATCCGTAACGACGCCCTTCTTCAGGCCTTCGCAAGGCACGATGCTGTACGCCAGGATAGTCGGCTCCGCCGATCCGTTCTTCTTTCCGACAACGGTGCAAACCTTGGTGGTTCCAACATCTATCGCGGTTATCAGTCCTTCTTCTTCCATAGTATCGGTCCCTCTGAAAACGGGGTGTTGTCTTCGCCTCGTTACCACAATTGTTGCCTTCACACTCAGATTCGCGCCGCGACTCGCATTCGAGCGCTTCTACTCCGCGGGTTGGCCTGGACTTCCTTCAACGTCGGCCTCTTCATTCTGCGATTGACCAACCGTATCCTTGCCGTATGGCCGCATACGCACATAGGTGTTTTGGGTGGACACACGCATTCCGAAGCCTCGCGGCGCAACTTGTTCTTAACCAACCTGTCCTCGAGCGAGTGATAACTTATCACTACGAGACGCCCGCCCGACCCCAACGTTTCGAGGCTCTGCTCCAGTCCCTGCTCCAGGTTTTCCAGCTCCTGGTTTACTGCCATTCGGATCGCCTGGAACGTGCGCGTCGCCGGATGAGTTCTGCTCTTACCCGGTTTGCCCAGGGCCTGCGTTACCACGTCCGCCAATTGGGTTGTCGTCTCTATCGGACGCCTTCTGACGATGGCCCTCGCTATCCGCCTAGCCCTGCGCTCCTCGCCCAATCTAAAGATGACGTTGGCAAGCGATTCCTCTGGGTATCCATTAACCACGTCATGAGCCGTAGTTTCCTGGCCTATATCGAACCGCATGTCGAGCCGCGCTTCCCAGCGAAAACTAAATCCCCTCTCCGGGGTATCCACTTGCAGCGAAGATATGCCCAAGTCAAAGAGAACGCCGTCCGCGGGGCTGAAGCCGTATCCTTCGGCTATGACTCCCAGGTCCGCAAAGTTCCCCTGCGCCAGCGCGACGCGCTCTCCGTGTGTCCCCAAGCGGCTCCGCGCTGCCATCAACGCCTCGGTGTCCAGGTCTATTCCAAGCAGGCGCGGACCTGGAGCAACGGCGCTCAAAATCGCCTGAGAGTGACCACCCTCTCCCACGTTGCAGTCTATGTACTTCCCAAGAGGTCGAACTTGAAGGGCGGAAACGACCTCATGCGTCAAAACGGGCGTGTGGCTTGGCTTCAATGCTACCCTAATAGAGGGTCATCTCATCCGCGACTGCGCCGATCTGACCCTGTTCGACATTCATTGACCGGGCCGATGCATAGGCTTCAGTTGCCCAGTCGTGGTAAGATTGAGGTGGCCCAAGCGCATTAGACTACAACAACTTACTCAAGAGTTTCCCAAAGGTGCGCTTGCCAATGCAAGGTAAATTATCCCTTCTTTTGCTCGGAGTATTTGGTTGAAGTCCTAAACTTATCTGACAAGGAGGTAAGACATTTTCACGCTTTCGATTCTTACTATCAGCGACGCCGGATCTAAAGGCGAACGCATAGATACCAGCGGGGACTCCGTAAGCGATATCATGGATCGTGAGGGTTTCGAGCGAGTATCTCGTGCCATCGTTCCGGACGAAAGAGAGATAATATCCCAAAAGCTGCGGGAGTGGTGCGATGGCGGCAACGTCGATCTGGTTTTGACCACGGGCGGTACCGGACTTGGCCCGAGAGACGTCACCCCAGAGGCCACCAGGGCAGTCATCGACATCGAAGCGCCCGGCATCGCAGAAGCTATGCGCATCCAGACGCTGAAGAATACGCCTATGGCCATGCTCAGCCGCTCTGTGGCAGGGGTGAGGAATGGCTGCCTCATCGTCAACCTGCCGGGCAGCCCAAAGGGTGTCCGAGAGTGTTTGGAAGTCGCGCTGCCCGCATTGCCTCATGCCCTGGAGATGGTTAAGGGATGGCGGACACACTAGGCAAGCTCACGCGGTTCCACGTCCTGACCATCTTTCCAGAGATGTTTGTAAGCCCGTTCGCCGAGAGCATCATGGCCCGCGCGATTCAAAACAACCTCATCGACATAAGGACCCACGACATTCGGAATTACGCGACCGATCGCCATAGGACGGTGGACGACTACCCTTTCGGCGGCGGGCGTGGTATGTTGATGAAGCCAGAACCCCTATTCGACGCCGTGGACGCAGTCCGGTCCACTACCGATCTCGACGACGACTCCCCCGTGATTCTGCTCTCGCCCCAGGGCCGCACTCTTACTCAGCAGGCGGTGGAGGAACTGTCACGGCACAGAGATATGGTGTTGCTCTGCGGCCGCTACGAAGGGGTCGATGAGCGTGTGCGCCAGCACCTCGCGACCGACGAGATTAGCATCGGCGACTACGTGGTCAGCGGCGGCGAACTCGCGGCGATGGTGCTCATCGACGCGGTGTCACGCCTCGTGCCAGGCGTCGTCGGCTCCGTGGAATCCACCCTGGACGACTCCTTCACCACCGGCCTCATCCAGCATCCGCAGTACACCCGGCCGGCAGAGTTTCGAGGCTGGCCCGTGCCGGAGGCCCTGCTCTCCGGCAATCATGCCGAGATAGCCCGATGGCGGCGAAGGGAGTCTCTCCGCAAAACGTACCTGCGCCGCCCTGAACTGTTGGAATCTGCCCAACTCACCGAGGAAGAAATTGACTTCATAGAACAGATTAGGAGAATACAATGAAGACCACCACGAGGCTGCGCCAGATGCTAGGGGATCCAGGCATTATCGTCGCGCCCGGGGCGTACGATTGCCTGACTGCGCGGATTATCGAACGCGAGGGGTTCCAAGCGGTGTACATGACTGGCGCGGGAACCTCGGTCTCGCGGCTGGGCTACCCGGACCTCGGTCTTGCCTCCGCGACCGAAATGGTGGCTAACGCGGCCAGCATCGCCTCCTCGGTGGACGTGCCGGTCATCGCGGACGCCGATACCGGCTACGGCGGCGCACTCAACGTGCGGCGCACCATCCGCCAGTACGAGCGCGCTGGCGTGGCCGCGGTTCACATAGAAGATCAGGAATCGCCCAAGCGCTGCGGTCACCTGGACAACAAGCGGGTTGTGCCGCCGGGCGAAATGGCGCGTAGAATCCGCGCCGCCGTCGATGCTCGCACGGACGACGACTTCGTTATCATCGTTCGCACCGACGCCCTCGCCGTCACGGACTGGGACGACACCATGGCGCGTTGCGAGGCCTACGTCGATGCGGGCGCTGACGTTCTGTTCGTCGAAGCCCTGCGGACACCGGAACAGGCCGAGCGCGTCGCGCGGACTTTCGATGTGCCGGTACTCTACAACTTCGTGGAATCGGGAAAATCGCCCCTCCTCTCTGTGTCCGAGTTGGAGCGAATGGGTTTCAAGCTGGTAATCTTTCCCGCAAGCGCGCTAATGACGGTTAGCAAGGTGATCTCTCACGTCATGAGAGAACTCAGGCAAAAGGGCACCACGGCGCACCTGGTGGAAAACATGGTCAGCCTGGAGGATTGCTTCAACATGGTCGGCCTCGAGGAGCTGCTGGCCCTGGACGCAGGCTACGCCGACGAGCAGAGCCTGCGGGCGTAGAGACGCCGAAAATCCTGGAGGATCGCTATGGGTTGGCAGGAAGAGTACCGTCGCAAGGTCGTCTCAGCCGAGGAAGCGGTCGGCATTGTGGAGAGCGGGGACAGGGTTGTCGTCCCGCTCTCCAATCAGCCGCGTCAACTGGCCAAGGCCCTGTCCGAACGGAGGCGAGAGCTCCGTGACGTTAGCCTCAGCATATCGGCGCCCGACGTTGACCTGAGCGGGTTTCTCTCTTCCGAAGAGGGAGACTTCCAGGTAGAGTTCGAGAACTTCATCGGCCCAAACGCCAGGCCGTTTCACGACGCCGGTCAAGCGCCCTACCTTCCCCTTCCATTCTCGCTGAGCCACAAAGCGACAGACGAGCGGCCGTCCGAATCGAAGCCCATTGACGTGGTGATGACGACCATAGGCTCGCCGGATAGGCGCGGTCTGGTCTCATTCGGCCCGCACCTCTGGTTCAAGCGCACCTACACGATGCGGGCGAGGAAGGCGATAGCAGAAGTCGATCCGTCACTCATTCGCCCCCATGGAGACTGCTTTCTGCCCATATCAGCCTTCGACCACTTTGTTGAAAACCCCTGCGGCGGCAACCAGGGAAGACCTCTTGCAGGCCGTCTCCGGGTTCCCTGAAGAAAAGCGGAGCGCGTTCGAGGAGATCATACGGCAGGTCAGTCCAGCCCGCCTGGCCCCTTTTGCGCACCGCCTCGACGTGATCGCCCCATCCATTCTCAGGGTGCGTTTCGCGCTGGACGACCCTCCCCCGGAGGCGCGCACCATCGGTGAGCACGTGAAGCGTCTAATACCCGATGGCGCCACCATACAGATAGGCGTGGGGACACCCTCCACCTACCTGCCAAGGCTGGGCGTGTTCGACGACAAGCTCGATCTGGGACTGCATACAGAGTTGGTCGTCCCTCACGTAGTGCGGCTGGTGGAGGCCGGCGTAATCAACGGAAGCCGTAAGAACATTCACCGGGACAAGGCGGTGGCGGTCGCCTGGAGCGGCGCGGACGAGCATGAGTTGGCCTTCATCGACGACAATCCCATGTTCGAACTCTACGGCCCTGAATACGCGCTGAACCCGGCTGTTATCGCCAGGAACGACCGGCAGATAAGCATGAACAACGCCCTGTCGGTTGACCTGACCGGACAGGTAAACTCTGAAAGCGTATTTGGCCCTCGGATGATAAACGGAATCGGCGGCCAACCCGACACTCACCTGGGCGCGCTCTACTCCAGGGGCGGCAGGGCGATCACTCTGCTGTACTCCACGGCGCTGGACGGCGCGGTGTCCCGCATCGTGCCAATGATGGAAGCCGGCTCTCTGATTACGGTGCCCCGTTTCTTTGCGGACACGATAGTAACCGAGTACGGAGTGGCCTGCCTGCTGGGCAAGAATCACTGGGAGCGCGCGGAGGCGCTCATAGCGATAGCCCATCCCGACTTTCGCGGCGAACTGCGCAAGTCGCTGGCGCGCGGTTGATGATTGCCCCTGCGAGTGCGCGCGAACGCTCATAATGCGCCGGGTGACCTAGCATGGAAATGGTCTGCTCGCCGGGCAGATTGCAGTGGGGTTCAAACCCACCTCTACGCCTTGCCACAAAAAACCGACCTCCGGTGGGATTCTTACGCGAACCTGCCCTTCGCCAGCCGGGCGAGAAACGGAACTACGGCGGGGCTGAATGAGCGAATGAGAGGACCTAGCCTGCGATGCTTGGCCGCTCTCAGTATGACCTCGCTGTGCCAGTCGAATGAGAACTCGCGCGAGTTGAGCAACTCGTCTCCCACTCCGCCCGAAACTAGCTCGCTGAGCAACAACTCTACCTGCTGGTCTCCGAGGGCCGAGTACAACATTCGTGTGTAGTATCCGATGCGCAGTTCTCGGCCTATCTTCGCCTTCCACTCTCGCTCGTAGCGTTTTAGCCGGCGAGCCGAGAAGTCCCCTGCAGTGAAGGCCTCGTTGGCCGTTTCCGCCGCCAACTGCCCCGATAGCTGGGCGTAGTAGATACCCCCGCCGGTGGTGGGTTTCACCTGGCCTGCCGCGTCTCCGGCAACCAGCACCCTGTCGCCGTAAGTCTTTGGCAGGGGTTTCAAGGGAATACCCCATTGCCTGGGATCCTCGACGACCTTACGCACCCTTCCGCTCTGCTTGAGGTCGGAGAGGAAGTTGCCCATGTGTCCATTCAGCCTCTGCTGAGAAACAATTCCAGCCAGGGCCCGGCAATCGGACTTCGGAACCAGCCATCCGAAAGAGCCTGGCGCTATCTTGTCGCCCAGATACACCTCCACGTCTTCCAGGTCGTTTACCTCGACCTCCGCCTGGGAGCCGACCATGTACTCGCATCGTCGCCCATTCCTGAGCCCTACCATTTCGAGGAGTTGGGAGCCGAACCCGCTGGCGATAACCACCACATCCGCCAGCCATCGTTTCCGTCCACTCTCAGCGTCCGTTGAGATGGCAACACCGCTTTCATTGATGTCGATGTTTGTGACGCGTTCGCCCAAATCGTAGTCCGCGCCCGCCTCCATGGCGCGCTCGGCGGCCGAGCCTACGTAGCCCACGCGGTCTATGACGGTAGCCTGCGGCTCTCCTCTTGCTATCCTATACCTCTTGCCAGCTGGGGATACTACCGTAGCGGCGCCGGCCTGGCTGTAGATTAGCGACTTGTCGGGAGGGAACCGCTCCGCGCATTCAAGCCCGATAATGCCGGTGCAGAGCTTGTCGCCTATGTTCCGCCGCCAGTCCAAAACGGCCACCCTGTAGCCCATTCTGGACAGGCTGAGCGCGGTGATGTTGCCGGCAGGGCCGGCGCCAATTACGATGGCGTCGTGCAAAAGAAGGCCCCTCCTGAATGGGCGCGAATTAGGCTATTGGTTTCCTCGGACAGCGTCGGTCGCCGCCCGCGTTTCAGGCTATCGCCAGGTTGACAACGCGGGCCGCGGCCCTGAGAAAGTGTCGATCTCAGCCTCTAAATTGTAGGCCACTACAGGCCATGTGCTGGCTATGTGGCGTCCGAGAAACTGCCGTATATCTCGTCGGTCTTGGAAGACATTATGAAATCGTTGCGATGCAGCCCTCTGATCTTGTGGCTCCACCACTCGACGCCTACCCGCCCCCATTCTACCGTCAACCTGGGATGATGGCCCTCGGCCTCCGCGGCCTCGCCAATCTTCGCGGTGAACGCCATCGCGTCGGCAAAGTTTCGGAACTTGTAGCCGCGTTCCAGCCGCCTTATGCCGTCTGATTCGGTAAGATTCCACTGTGGTATCTTGGGTTGAAGTTCTGCCATCTCGTCATCAGTTACTTTGGGCGAGTCCCTGCGGCAAGCCACACACTTCTCTTGAGCAAGGGTCATTGGGCGTCCTCCTTCCATCTCCTATACATGCAGTTGAGAGATAGGTCGATTGATATGAACACAGTTTAGAATTATCATTCTTAACGGCATAAGTGGCAACCCTTATAATGGCTAATGTTGATACTGGCCGCGGCCTATTCGAACGGAAGCGTTGGATGAACGTACGCAAAGCCGTAATACCGGTGGCGGGATTTGGCACCAGGTTCCTGCCCGCCACCCGCTCCATACCCAAGGTCATGATACCCGTGCTAGACTGCCCTCCCGTTCACTACGCGGTGCGGGAAGCGGCGCGGGCCGGCATCGAGCGCGTCATCTTCGTCGTCTCCCCGGGTCAGGAGGCCATCATCAGCTACTTCGAGAGGGTTCCCGAACTGGAAAGCGCGCTCGAACAACGGGGTAACTACGCGCTGCTCAGGCAGATGACCGAGATTACCGAGATGGCGAAGATAAGCTGGGTAACACAGGAGAGGCAGCTTGGGCTGGGCCACGCCGTGCTCATGGCGAAGGCGTCGGTGGGAGACGAGCCGTTCGCCGTCTTTCTGCCGGACGACGTCATCTGGAGCGAGACGCCCACCATCGGACAGATGATGGACGTCCATGCCGCCTACGGCAGCCCTGTGGTTGCCGTGAAGCGAGTGCCGGACGAGGCCGTTCCTAGCTTGGGCATAGTCGATCCCAGGCCGGTTACGGAGTCGGTTTCGGAGATTGAGGGTATGGTGGAAAAGCCCAGCCTGGAAGACGCCCCATCGAACCTCGCAATCATCGGCAGGTACGTGCTGACGCCGGAGGTGTTCGGTGAGCTCGAGCGGGTGAAGCCGGGCGCGGTCGGCGAAATCCAACTGACCGACGCCATCGCTGCGTTGCTGCCGAGCCAGAAGGCGTATGCCTACGAGTTCCCGGGCGTACACTTCGACGTGGGAACGCCCGTCGGCCTGCTGAAGGCTTCGGTCTATGCGGCGCTTCAGAGACCGGCTCTCGCGGACGACTTCAGGGAATGGCTGTCGGAGAATCTCTGAGTCCGCAGACGCTATCGCGCGTCGTTAAGAGGCGAATTTGAACTGGCGCAATGACCCCAACCTGAGCCACATGAGCGACGATGATTACTCCTCGCAGGTTATCCAACACCTTACGGGGCTGGCGCACGCCAACCCGGGCGACGCGCACTCAATCTTTCTGAGAGGCAACGCCTACCTGGACCGCGGCGACAACGAGTACGCCATCTCGGACTTCTCGCGTGTGTTGGAGATCGAACCCTCGAACGCCGTTGCTTTCAACAACCGGGGTATCGCGCATCGTAACAGCGGCAACGCGGACGCCGCCATAAGGGACTACGCCCGGGCCTTGGAACTCGATCCCGACTATCGCGACGCGCACAACAACATGGGCATTGCCCTGTCCGACAAGGGAGAGTACGAGCAGGCCATCGCCAGCTACACGAAGGCCATAACGCTCGACTCCGAATACTGGTACGCCTACAACGACAGGGGCCTCGCGCTATGGGCGGTCGGCAGGCGAGACGAAGCGGTGCGGGACTACGAGAAGGCAAAACGGCTCATGGCCGGCGGCTAGGACGAGGGAGTCCGGCGGCAGCCGAGTGGGATGCGCCGCCGATTGGCCGCCACCCATCCATATACACGAATGCCGAGTTTGTCTATCCCCGGGAACCACGCTAGCGGAGCCAGTGGCATCAGCAGGGGCAGCCGAATCGACAGCATCCTGAAGGCGTAGAAGCCCTCGTACAGTCTGCCGTCGGGGGTCCGCAGGAACGCCGCACGCTCCAAGTCGGCCCAAGCCAGGCCCGGCGGCGGCTCCTGAAGGGACTGGTAGGCGATCCAGCGAATGCGCCGCGCAAAGTCCAGCCGCGAGAGCCACCTTCGGATGGCCTCGCACAGCCCGCAATCGCCGTCGTAGTAAAGAGTGTCCATGATGAATATCCGCCCCCGCGGATCCATTATAATGGATTCCCGTTCGGTTGGTGCGAGCGGCGTGATGTGTTCGGTCACGTTCACGCCGCGAAATCCACGCCAAGTACGTGGCAAAACAGCTTGACAGGAACGGTTGTGCTGTTCTAACATTGTTCTATAACGCCCCCAATAGTCGGGCGACATCAAAATCAGGAGGAGGACACATGGGAAATCCGGTAGTGCATTGGGAGATAGGGGGGCCAACGCCGAGAAGATGCGCGAGTTCTACGGTGCGCTGTTCGATTGGCCTATGGAGGTTCACGAGCTCATGGGCGGCTACACGACCGTTGACGTGGGCGAGGGCGGCATCGGCGGAGGAATTCTCCAGACGGGCCAGGGGATGCCACCCAACTACACCGTCTTCTACGTGCAGGTGGACGACGTGCAGGCCGCCCTGGACAAGGTAGAGGAACTCGGCGGCACGACCACGCTCTCACCAATGCCGATTCCGGGCGTGGGCACCGTGGGCATGTTCACCGATCTCGATGGCAACAGCATCGGCCTGTTCAAGGGAGAAGGGTAGCGGGTCGTCGAGCCCGCGTCGCCGTCATTCCCGCGAAAGCGGGAATCCAGGGGGTGGGGCGCCGCTCTGAGATAGTTGCCAAGTCGTTGACCAACGCCCATAGTGCGCTGGGAAAGTGAGATGAGACGCCAATGGTAAGACACCTGGCGAGCGTTGGAGAGATAGTTGACGACGTCGCGGCCGCCGTGAGGTTCTACCGCGACGTTCTTGGCCTTTCCCTCGAATACGAGGAGGGCGCGGACTACGTTCTGGTGGAAATGCCCGGGGTTCTGCACTACGCCATCTGGTCGAGAAGAGCCGCGGCAGAGGCGTGTTTCGGCGACCCCAACGCGGTTGACAAAGTGCCCCTGGGGTTCACGGTCGGGTTCGAGGTTGACGACGTATCTGATTCCGGGGCCGGCCTGGAAAAGAGAGGCTGGCCGCTGCTGCATGGCCCGCAGGAAGAGCCGTGGGGACAGGAAACCAGCAGGTTCCTGTCCCCTGGCGGCTCATTGTGCGAGATCGCCCGCACCCCCTGGGCTCGCCAAGTCACGCAGGACGTGAAGGCCCAGGAGGGCTGAACATTTTCGAGTCGGAAATCCTCCCGCACGGCGGATGCCGCCGTCCAACGGGCACTGGCGCAAAGACGCCCCACATAGCAGAGGGCGTTTGATGTACAATGCTCGGTGCCGGGGCGCGAATCGAACGCCGCCGCGATGAATCCCGTTGCAAGGAGGAGCCAATGGCCAACGACAGCCCGGTGGGCAAGATACAGACGGTAAACGGCCCAGTCGACCCCAATAGTCTTGGAATCACCTTGACGCACGAGCACCTGCTGATAGACCTCTCGTGGTTCAGGACGGAACCGGCGGAGGCAAGCGCGAAGGAGTTCTTCCACAGGCCGCTGTCACAGGACATACTGGGCTATACGCGGCATCACGTCATGCCCAACCGCGACAATTCCCAGCTGCTGGACGTTAACGTTGCCATCGACGAGACTATGCTGTACAAGCAGTACGGCGGTAACTCGCTGGTGGACGCGACCAGCATCGGCATCGCGCGAGACCCGAAGGGCCTGGCGCGCGTGTCCAGGGCGACGGGCGTCAACATCATCATGGGCGCGTCGCACTACGTTGCGCCGGCTCATCCCGTGGACATGGACAGCCGTAGTGAGGACGAAATCTTCGAGAAGATAGTGGAGGACGTAACCGAGGGCGTGGATGGCACAGGCATAAGGTCGGGCGTCATAGGCGAGGTGGGATGCTCCTGGCCTCTCACGGACAACGAGCGCAAGGTGCTGCGCGCCTCCGGTCGAGCGCAGCAGGCCACCGGCGCCCCGCTGCTCATTCACCCCGGGCGCGATGAGGCCGCCCCGCTGGAGATAATTGAGGTGTTGAGCGAGGTTGGGACAGACCTCGGCCACACCATAATGGGCCATCTGGACCGCACGGTGTTTCTCCATGATACCCTGAAGAAGATAGCGGAGAGCGGCTGCTACATGGAGTGGGACCTGTTCGGCTCAGAGCAGTCCTACTATTCGGCCAACACCAATATAGACATGCCGGGCGACGCGCGGAAGATGGACGACATCGCCTGGATTATCTCGCAGGGCTACGGGGATAAGATAGTAATCGCGCACGACATCTGCGCCAAACAGCGGCTCGTCAAGTATGGCGGGCACGGCTACTTCTACATCCTGAACCACATCGTGCCCAGGATGAGAGCTCGCGGCTACACCCAACAGGCCATCGACAAGATCCTGGTGGCCAACCCCGCAAGCGTGCTGGCGTTCGTGGAACCGCGTTAGCTGGAATTGAACAATGAGCCGCCAACAGAGCGTGGTCATTGGCCGTTTTCCTCTTTCGGATGACCCTCACGAAAGATGGCGTCACGTCTCCCCGGCGGCGGCAAGCCCCTGGTCGGCCTCGAAGCGTTTTAGCGTGGCTGCCAGATTGTGAAGCGGCAGAGCCTCGAAATCACTCCTGGTCTGGCGGTCATCGCCACCATAGACGACCGCCTTGT
The DNA here is from genome assembly GCA_965217565.1 of Dehalococcoidia bacterium. GTDB lineage: Bacteria > Chloroflexota > Dehalococcoidia > Lucifugimonadales > CATOSD01 > CBDCIS01. Next base: position 118,012 of record CBDCIS010000012.1, on the reverse strand, counting down.
ACGTGACCCTCGGAATCAGTTCCGCAACGCGAGTTAGCGCACGAGAATAGTCGGAGGCAATCGTTGCCCCGGATTTGACCTCGAAAGCGCCAATGCCGTCGGCCGTCTCATAGAGGAGGTCGCACTCCAGACCCCGCAGGTCTCGGTAGAAGGAGAGATTGGATTGGCGGCCCCGGTTGAAACGGTACTTGAGCGCCTCCGCGACGACCGCGTTCTCGTACAGTGGTCCGCGCAGCGGATGGGTCGTTAACTGCCCGGCATGTTCGATTCCAATGAGATAGCTGGCCAGCCCAACGTCATAGAAATAGAGCTTGGGCGATTTGACCAAGCGCTTTCGAATGTTGGCGTGAAACGGCTGTAGCATGAAGACGATGTAGCTCGTTTCCAACACCGTAAGCCACTCTTTCGCCGTCGTGTGGGAGACGCCTGCGTCAGAACCCAGCGAGCTAAGATTGACCAACTGTCCAACTCTCCCCGCGCATAGCCTGACGAAGCGTCGGAAACTCGATAGGTTCCGTACTTCTCCCAGCCGGCGCACGTCGCGCTCCACGTAGGTTTCGAAGTAATCGCCCAGAGCCTGCCATGGCTCGAGTCGCTGGTCGTGAATACGGGGATAGAACCCCGAGTACAGAATATCGTCTATCGCGTTGCTCGCGCCTATTCGCTGCCGTTCAGCCAGAGAAAACGGGAGCAGTCGGAGCAGCGCGGTGCGTCCTGCCAGTGATTGGCTGATGGCATTGGAGAGTCTGAACTGCTCGCTGCCCGTGAGCACGAAAAGACTGTTGCGGCCCAGTTCGTCGGCGATGACCTGGAGATAGGACAATAGCGCGGGCACATTCTGCACCTCGTCGATGATGGCTCCCGCGGGGAATTGGGCGAGGAAACCCCTTGGGTCCGATTCGGCAAAGTCCCGTTGGTCGGGGGCTTCCAGGTTGGCATATTCCAATTTAGGAAATGCCGTGCGGCAGAGCGTCGTCTTGCCCGATTGCCGCGGTCCTGTCACGGTCACGAACGGGTACTGTTGGAACAGCGTAGTCAGGCGCGGAGTAATTTCACGCTCAATCATAGCCGTCATTCTACCAAGAGACTGTGCAAATTGCAAGTTGGCCTTGCAATTTGCACAGTCAGGGCCGCGGTGTCCCGTTCACCGGCAATTCATGCGCCTTCCCCGGGACCAGGCGGCTGCCATGTTTCCCTCGTTAGGGAAGGGCAAGGGGGGCCGCCGCTCACCCCAGGCTTTCGTCCAGTATCTCGAGCAGGTCTTTGGCCCGCTTTGTGCCCTGCGCCTCTTTGGAACCGATGCCCTCTTCGAACATCTGGAGGCAGAAGGGACAGGACACGCCGACTGTGTCTGCCTGAGTGTCCAGGAACTGCTCCGTGCGAACGTGGTTGACGCGGCTGCCACGGCTCTCCTCGATCCACATGTGGCCGCCGCCGGCTCCGCAGCAGAAGCCGCGCTCCCTGCGCCGCTCCATCTCCACAAGCTCGACGCCAGGGATTGCGTTGGCTATCTGGCGCGGCGCATCATACACTCCGTTGTGCCGTCCCAGGTAGCACGAATCGTGGTAGGCCACCCTGGAGTCGATCGACACAAGCGGCCTTATCTTGCCCTGCTCTATCAGTTCGGCGACGAACTCGCTGTAGTGCTGCACCTCATAGTTACCGCCAAGATGTGGGTATTCGTTCTTGATGGTGTTGAAACAGTGCGGGCAGATGGTAACCACCTTCTTCACGTTGTAGCCGTCCAGCGTCTGGATATTCTGCTGGGCCATTATCTGGTAGAGATACTCGTTGCCCATGCGCCTCGCCGGGTCCCCCGTGCAAGTCTCCTCGGTTCCCAGGATGGCGAAATCGACGCCCGCGCGCTTCAGCACAGAGGCCATTGAGCGCGCCACACTCTGGCTGCGCTGTTCGAGCGCGGCGGTGCAGCCCACCCAGAAGAGAATCTCCGTGTCCGGATGCTCCGCCAGAATCTTGATGTCCATCCCCTCGGCCCAGTCGGTGCGGGTGAACGTCGTTCCTCTCCAGGGGTGCCCTCGCTGCTCCATGCTGAGGAGCGCGTTCATAGCCGTCTCCGGCATCTCCGCCTTCTCCATGACAAGGTAACGGCGCATGTCCACTATGGTGTCGATGTGCTCCACTCCCACCGGGCATTCCCTCACGCAGGCGCCGCATGTCAGGCAGTCCCAGAGCGCCTCCTCCTCGATCCACCTTCCGATTAGCGGCTTTTCATCCTGATCGTCCACGCCCTTGACCACGCCTGGGCCAGCCTCGAGGACGTGCTCTTTCAGGTTCTCCACGATGTGCATGGGCGAGAGAATCTTGCCGCTTATGTTCGCCGGACAGTTGTCCGTGCAGCGACCGCACACGGCGCACGAGTAGCCATCCAGCAGTTCCCGCCAGTTGAAGTCCTGGATTCTGGACGCGCCGAACCGGTCGGCTGTCTCCAGGTCGGTGGGGGTGTTGAGAGCGCCCCTGGCTTCGAGCGACCTCGTGAGGAAGCTGATGGGGGCGGCGACCAGGTGCATGTGCTTGGACAGCGGTATGTACAGCGAGAAGCCGAGAATCACCAGCAGGTGCGCCCACCAGAAGACGCCCTGCAAACCGCTGGCGACTCCCTCGCCGATGCCCGCCTCCCTGAACATCTCGCCGATCGCGCCGCCGATTGGCGCGGAGGCGTGCGGCCCTTCGCCGCCGGCGGCCACGTAGAACGCCTCGGTCAGCAGCGTCAGAGCCATGAGAAGCGCTATGAGCAGCAGGATGACCAGCGACTCCTTCTTCTGCGTCAGGTCGAAGGCGAGGCGGCTCGGCTTGACCGCCCATCGCCTGATGCCCGCCCATATGAGCACGATGAAGAAGCCCGCCGTCAGCGCGTTCAGGTAGAACGTGAACATCTCCACGCCCATTTCGGTTATCAGGGTCTCCGAGAGAGGCGGCCACACCGAATCGGCGAATATGAACAGTATGTAGCTGGCGGTAAACGAAAGGAAACCCCAGAAGATGAAGAAGTGAGCCAGTCCCGCCCTGTCCTTGAGCAATGAGACGCTCTGAAGCACCTTCTGCTGGCCCAAGATGAACGGCAAGGCCCCTATCACTCTGCGCAGGGGCTGGTCGAACCGGTTGGGACGCTTTCCTAGCATTACCAGGCTAAACACTCGGCGATACAGTATCAGGCCGGAGAAGCCGAATGCTAGGGCAGCGATTACATAGACGCCTATCCACGTAGGAATAGCGCCAAATAGACTTTCAGGTGGGACCATTTCGCGCTCCTGAGTTTCGATTCCTCTGCCAGTCTAAAGTGCCTCATGCAATACCCCAAAGACAGCGTTTGGAGTTTAGCACACAGCCAGACAGTGAAGCCAGCGCCGCGGGCTCGCGGCAGGGTCTTTCCAAAGTGCGGTTGCGCGCGCCATACTAAAATGTGGAGCCATCTCCCTAACCCCCTCCCTTGACGGGAGGGGGTTAGGGGGTGGTGACCGACGTGTCATGCCCGCTCTTGACATAAACGAACGGACGTGCTATTATGGCTTCACGCCGACCATCGGCCATAGAGCGTAACCCCATATCACCTGGCATGAACAAGGTAGTCTATGTGCTTGCCAACGCCAAACATTCAAAAAGAACCCTTAGCCCCGAGAATCCCGAAGGTGACAACTGGGACAAATCTTCTGAGGCCCCAGCTACGAAATGTCACAGAATGTCGTAGTTGGGAAACGTCGCTTGTAGGCGCGCACCGCGGCGCCCGTCAGCCTCTGAGGAGGCCCAGGATTACAGCCGCGGTCGCAAGCCACAAAACAATGGCAACGACGAGCGGCGCGTCGGTGATGATAACGTCTTCCGGGTTCTCCCCAAGCCCTTTCGTGTGCATCAGGTACATATATCTGAACAGGCCATACACCACGAAGGGAATCGTTAACATCATGGCGTGGTTCGCGGGCAAATTCGGGGCTGTGAACGTGTACAGCGCGTAGGCCAGCGCCGTGGAGGTGGCGACCACGCTTATGAATTGGTCCAGCACGGGCAGGGTATAATCGCGCAGGGCGTCGCGCTGACTCTGAGCGTTTTCGCCCGCCAAAGAAAGCTCGCTGCGCCGCTTGGCCAACGCTATGAACAGGGAGCCCAGGCCCGTGCATATGTAGAGCCACGGTGATATTGGCACGCCCAGCACGACGGCGCCCGCAACGGTTCGCAGCATGAACCCCAGGCTTATCACGAACACGTCGAGAATGATTAGCCGCTTGATTGCGAGCGTGTAGGCCGCCATTGCGGCCACGTAGGCGATCAAAATCGCGCCGAATACAGGCTCCAGTAGAAACGCGGAACTTAGCGCTACGGAAGCCAGAATCGCCGCGCCGACCCAAGCGCCGGAAATGGGCAATTGACCGGAGGCGATGGGCCGGAATCGTTTTTTCGGGTGAGAACGATCGCTTTCAAGATCGAAAATATCGTTGATGAGGTAAACCGCGCTGCTCAGGGCGGAGAAAACCAGAAATGCGAGCGTCGTCCTGGTTGCCAGAGAAAGTAGCCCGCTCACATCGTTGGGGTCCCACGCCTCGTTGAGCGTGAAGAGCAAGGCGAGGAACACTATCAGGTTCTTGGGCCACTGCTTTGGCCGGGTGGCGCGCACGAAACCCATACTCGCGTCGGCAATCCCTCGCAACGACATTCCACGTCTCGTCTGTTCCATGCTTGGATGATACGGACACCCTTAACCTGAGTCAACGCTGTCACGCCCGTCGTCACAGACGACTGCGCGCCCTCACGGGCATGTTCGCGTTGAATCCCCGCATGTCTTCATGAGCCTGTATCAATTTAATCGGTGCCACCAGTCCAAGAGGATGTCCAAGAGCCTATCCGATAACCTTAATTGTCCTTGGTGGATATCAGAGACTTTGGATAAACCTTCTCCATTCTACTTGAGTGGAGGAAAGACATGTCGAAGATCGATCATGGAGGCGTAGGCGCTGATTGGCGGATTCCCGATGCTCTGTGGGAGAGGATTGAGCCGTTGCTGCCTGCGGAGGAGACGAGTCCGAAGGGCGGGAGGCCATGGAAACCTGCTCGAGAGTGTATGGATGGAATCTTCTACGTGCTGCGGACCGGCTGCCAGTGGAAAGCGTTGCCTCGCACGTTCGGTGCTCCGAGCACTGTGCATGACCGATTCCAGCGTTGGCGAGCCGCCGGAATCTTTGAGGAGCTATGGAAGCAGGGGTTGTCTGAATACGACCAACTGCATGGAATAGATTGGCAGTGGCAGGCAATGGATGGAGCCATGACAAAGGCTCCGCTCGGGGGGTGAGGGCACTGGGCCAAACCCTACAGACCGGGGCAAGAAGGGGACCAAACGCAGTCTGTTGACAGAGGGGAACGGTATTCCCATAGGGGTGTGTGTGGATGGAGCCAACCGCCACGACATGAAGATGGTTGAGCCGACATTCGAATCTATGGTGGCGGAACGTCCGGTTCCCCGACCTGGACAACCTCAGCATCTGTGTCTGGACAAGGGCTATGACTTTGCTGAGGTTGAGCAGCTGGCGGCACGGTACGGATACACAGCCCACATCCGCAGCCGAGGCCAAGAGCGGGAGGAACAACAGACCCTCCCCGGTTACCGCGCCCGCCGTTGGGTGGTCGAGCGCAGCCATAGCTGGCTGAATCGGTTCAGACGCCTGCTCATCCGTTGGGAGAAGCGTTTGGACAACTATCTTGCTATGCTCCACTTTGCCTGTGCCTGGATAACATATCGCGCTGCCGGAGTTGTCGGATAGGCTCTAAGTTTGGAGGGCGCAGAAGCCGTGTACGCCGACCGGTTCGCGGACTTCGGTGACGCAACCCTCGTTCTCGTGGGCGCCTTCGATTGGGAAAACCTGCGCTCGTTAACCGCCACATATTTGGCCAGTTTGCCAACCACCGGGCGCGCCGAGCAATGGCGGGACGTCGGGATCGACCCGCCGATGGAGTTGGAGGACCACGTCGTCCACAGTGGCCTCGAACCACGCAGTAGAACGGTGTTGGTGTTTGCCGGAGATATGGAGTGGAGCCGCGAGGAGGCGCTGACACTTACAGTGACAGGCGAGATGCTGGGGATCCGTCTGCGCGAGCGAGTGCGTGAGGAACTAGGTGGCACCTATAGCATCAGAGTAAACGCAGATGGTTCCAGTCTTCTGCCGGACCCCGAGTACCAGGTCTCCATAATCTTCGGCAGCGACCCGTCACGCGCCGAAGAGCTCTTGGAGGAGGTGATGGCGGAGCTGGATTGGCTGCGCGCGGGAGGTGAGCAGAAGTACCTGGAAACGGTCAAGGAGCTTCTGCGTACCTCCCGGCAGGAACAGCTGCGGGACAATGGATTCTGGCTCACTCAGATTCAGTCTGCAGTGCAGCGGGGTGAGTCGTTCACTCAGATAGTCAGCTTCGATGAATGGTTGGAGGCGTTGACTCTGGAACAGGTCGCGGCCGCAGCTCAGCGCTACCTCACCGACGACCTCTACGTGCGGGTGGTGCTCCTCCCGGAAGAGGGATAGCCCTCGAAGACAATTTCTTGGGCTGCTCTCCTAGCCTAATGGTTGTCTATCTTCAGCGAAGATGTCCATTTGAGTTGATGGTCTGGCCCGGGTGCGCATGGTTGGCGGGAAAATCGCCGCGGGGCAATTGAGCTCCGCGTTCCCGCCGATGCCCAACTCGCTGGGCTGCTCAAAGCTGAGCCCCCCAAACGTTTTGTTGAGACGACTCACCTAAGAGTACGCAGTTAAGGTACCGCTAGGCCGGAAAAGTGGGGAAGGGGAGACTCGAACTCCCACGCCTTGCGGCACATGATCCTAAGTCATGCTCGTCTGCCTATTCCGACACTTCCCCGCAGGTTGGTTGCACGTGCTTCACGTGAGATTATACTCCCTGGGGGCCTGGGGCGTCCACGTTCGTGAACGCGGCGGCGCGACGTCCTCGTTCGATGGCAGCCTATTGCGATTCGGCGGGGATTGCTTTAGGTTACTCACGTACAGGGGCCTTTTGACTCGAACGGGGCCATTTTGGCAGAGGAGGGTTGCAGTGGTTGATCTCAATGACGCGAAGTTTGTGGACGTGAGCGGCATCAACACGAGGTACTTCGAGGCCGGCGAGGGTGAGCCGATGCTTCTGGTGCATGGCGGGCAGTTCGGGGGAGGAGCCAGCGCGGAGGACTGGTTTCTGAACTTCGACGACCTGGCGGAGTCTTTCCACGTTTACGCGCTGGACAAGATAGGGCAGGGATACTCGGACGCTCCCAAAGCCGATGAGGACTACGTGATCGGCTCCGCGGTCCAGCACTCGATCGGCTTCATGGAGACTCTGAACATCGACAAGGCGCACATAGTGGGCCACTCTCGCGGTGGATACCTCGCCGCCCGCGTCGCCCTGGAGCGTCCTGAGATGGTCAGGTCCATCGTTATAGTGGATAGCGCGACGCTCATGCAGCCTATCACCTTCTACAAGGACCTCGCGGCCAGCATGCCCCACTTCGACGACCCCATGGAGATGTCGAAGCGCTCGACCGCCGCCAACTCGTATGGGACCGCGCACATCACGGACGATTGGACTGAGGGGAAGCTGAAGATAGACGCGCTTCCCTCGTGCCAGGAGGCGTCGGCAAAGAACGCGGAGCTCGAAGACCAGTTCGACGAGAACCTGCTTGCCATGCAAAAGGACACCCACGCCTGGATCAGGGCGGGAGGACTCGGCTGCCCAACCCTGGTCGTATGGGGGCTGGAAGACCCGTCCGCCGTGTGGGACCCGATTGGCCTCGACTGCCTGAACCTTATTCTTCCAAACGTTGCCGATTCACAGATGCACATCTTCAACCATTCCGGGCACTACCCGTTTCGCGAGCATCCCGACGAGTTCGGCGGAATGGTCAGGGCATTCATAGCCACAAGCGGCAAAGCCGTCCCACTTACTGACCAAATGGATTAACGCCCCCATTTTCATAGGGGAAGGGACTTTCAAGACAACTGCCAACTGACCTACCGACAATGAACAACCTCGAAACGCGCGTAAAAGACTACGCAGGGGGGCTGGGCTTCGACGTCGTGGGCATCACGTCGTCGGAGCCTTTCACGCGGGACGAAAGGGCGGCTATCGACCGCGTCCGGCGTGGATACATGGACGACCTTCCCTGGTACACGGAGGAGCGGGTTCGTAGGGCGAACCGCCCGGCCGAACTGCTGCCGGGCGCGAAGTCCGTGGTGTCCCTGGCGGTCAGCTACCTCACCGGCGAAGCCTCATCCAGCGGCGGCAGTCCCAGGGGCAAGGTGGCGCGCTACGCATGGGGGGACGACTACCACAGCGTGCTCAAGGCCCGGCTGCGCCAGTTCGTCGACGGCCTCTCCGAGTGTGTGGGAAGAGACGTCAGGGCGCGTATCTTCGTGGATGATGGCCCCATGAACGACCGGGCGGCCGCGGCGCGCGCGGGCGTCGGCTGGTTTGGCAAGAATACCAACATCCTGACGCCGTCGCACGGCTCCTGGGTCTTCCTGGGCCAGGTGGTCACCGACCTCGAGCTCCGGCCGGACGCGCCGTTGGCGAAGACGTGCGGCAACTGCGTGCGGTGCATCGATGACTGCCCCACGGGGGCCATCGTCGCGCCCTACGTCATCGACAACACTCGCTGCATCTCGTTTCTCACCATCGAGCTTCGTGGCCCCATTCCCAGGGAACTGCGGCCGCTGGTCGGCGACTGGGTGTTCGGCTGCGACATCTGTCAGGACGTCTGCCCCGTCAACCGCAAGGCTCGTTCGAGCCTCGAGCCCGCGTTTCGCCAACGCCACGATTTCGCCGCCCCTGAGTTGATTCCCCTTCTCGAGCTCGACGACGATGGGTTCAGGGAGCGGTTCCGAAACAGCCCGATCAAGCGGGCCAAGCGGATTGGTCTTCAGAGGAACGTGTGCGTTGCCCTGGGCAACATCGGCGACCCGTCGGCGTCGCCTGCGCTGGTGAAGGCGATGCACGGCGGCGATGCCCTCGTGCGCTCCCACGCGGCGTGGGCATTGGGACGCATTGGAGGCAGCCAGGCCGTCCAGGCCCTGGAGTCCGCCCTGCGGACGGAGACGGACGAGGCGGTTATCGAGGAGATCGAATTGGCAGTGGCAGAGTTGAACGCGGCAGAACCCGGAGCCTAGGGCAAAACGACGGCAACCTGGACCAGTTTCCAGTCTCCTGCGGCTGCCAGCGTGCGGAATGGCAGGTTCGAGGCGGCCGGCAGCGCCATATAATGGGACCCGTACCTCCTCTGAAACTCCCAGCAGTTCGGACTCGGGCACGTCCTCAGGATACGCAGCGCCCTGTTCGGTGTCGTAGATAACCACGAGGCGGTCGTCCCGTCTTTTGATTCCATCCTCGCGGATAGGGAAGGCTTTGCCGTCCACCACGACGGCCCTCTCGGCAAAGAGCCGCCAGCAGCCCCAGTCGAACGGCAAACACCGCCAAGGTGTGGTTGGGTTTAATCGTCGGGCCGTTCCTGAGCCAATTCGTCAAAATGAGAACGCGGGGACTTCCGATTGTCTTGGTGGGGGCTGTAGAATGCGTCTCGTTGTATGCCGAGGCTGCCACCCACGCAACAACCGGCATGGCTCGAACCCGGCCTTTTCAAAGTGGGATTGCACTCGTCGTATAGGCCGTGGAGCCTCTGCCTTGTTTCCCCCTCCCTTGACGGTGTACAGACGGGAGGGGGTTAGGGGGTGGGTGACGGTGCGGGATGCGGACGTCTGCCTTCAACAATGAAAAGGCCGCGACCATTGCCAGAATCAGGATGCGCAAGATGATGAGATTTCGTATAATGGCGCTAACCATCGCCTTGCGCCAAATCGTCTTTCCAGCGCGGGCGTCATCCGCTACCGGATAATAAGGGGGATTCATGGATTCCGCAACAATCGCAGCCTGCAAGCGGCAGATTATCGACGCGGCCGGCTTCGTCACAAGCTGCGGCGTGATGTCGATAAGCAAGCACGGGAACATCAGCGCGCGCGTGCCCGATTCGAGCGCATTCCTTCTGACTGCGGGAGGCTCACTGTCCGACATGCGCCCTGAGAACATAGCGCTGTACGAACTGGACGGCACGCTCATCGAGGGGGCCGTGGAGCCGACGTCCGCGGAGATCGTTGACATGCACGGAGTGGTGTACAGGTTGAGGCCCGACGCCGGTGGCGCGATTCACACGCACTCCCCAGCAGCCACCAGCTTTGCGGTCGCGGGCCAAAGCATACCGCTCATCTACGAGGCCATGGCGCGGTTCAATATGACCGATGGCGTTCCCATCGCGGGATACGGGCCCAGGGGGTCGAGGGAATCGGTCGAGAGCATCGCACGCGCCATAGAAACGCATCCCAACATCGGCGGCGTGCTGCTTGCCAACCACGGCGTGCTGGCATTCGCAGACGGCGCGGTCTCCGCGGTCAGGGCAAACATAGTCATCGAGGAGGCCGCCATCCTAGACCTCAACGCTCGCGTCATCGGCGAGGCGCTGCCCATTCCCGCGCACATGGTGGAGGAGACGCAGCAGCGCCGCGACAGGTTCGCGGCCATGGGTGTGCAGAGGCCCGGCGGAAGCTAGGCCAGGCAGAGAATCCGCGCCGCCTTTATCACCCAGTCGAGCAGGGGGCGCAGCAGGTCTCGCAGCTTGAATACCAGGAGCGTTGCCCCGAAGGCGATAAGCGCCCCCCCGATTATGTCCGTCGGATAGTGGACTCCCGCGTAAACGCGGGCGAAGGCGTACAGGCACGCTCCTACCAGGAACCCGGCGCCTATCGGACGATTGACGCCCCAGACGGCGAGGGCTATGGCGAATGCCGCGGCGACAGCGTTGGAGGGGAACGAGGAGTCCGTGGGAGGGTAGAAGAGCAGCATTATGTCGTGGTCCACGAAGGGCCGGGGTCTGAAGTACAGCAGGTTCACCACGAACACGCCCAGGTTGGAAAGGCCCATAGAGGTTAGCGCGACGAACACGCCTATCTGGTGCTTCCGGCGTGTATCCCTGTCATTCCCGACAAACCAGAGGCCGACGAGGGCCAGGGCCATGCTCACGGGAATCAGGTAGTCGCTGACCACCCACTGCACAAACGTGTCTAGGGGCATGAAGTTGCCCGCCAGACCGTTTATCCAAAGAAATAGCTTTTCGTCCGCGTTCGCCATTCTCTCCGCCAGTAACCGATGCTGCGAGCCAGCGCTCTAACGTAGTTGGCGTCTCTGAGTGCGTCCAGCCCTTCCTCCGGCGATTGCCCGCTCCCCTTCATCCGCAAGTTGACCAGGGCCGACGCCAGGAGCGTGAAAACCATGCCGGTGGAGGAGCCAAAGAAGAAGAACAACGCCTGAGTCGGGGCGTCCAGCCCTCCCTCGTAGTCGTTTATGTTCCTGTCGCCGACGGTGAAGAACCAGATGAACGCGGCAACGACCAAGCCCGCCCCCAGAAGGCGAACCAGGAGGGGCGACTTGACGAACAGCAGGCCGTTCAGCTTTCCGTAGGAGGCGGCTACCTGGAGGACGCCCACAGTGGCGATGGAGACGAGGATGTAGTAATCGGTTGCGAAGGTGAACATCTATCGCGTCGGTTCGACTTTGATCGGCAATCGCCCCTCTCAGCCCCTACCAGCTCTCCAACGCGACGCCGCTGCACCAGTCCATGTACTTTGGATCGCTTCCCTTTATGACGTCCAGGTATTTGTCCCTGATCTGCCTGGTAATGGGGCCAACGCCTCCCTCCCCAATGGGGCGGCTGTCCAGTTCACCCACCGGCGTCACGTGCGCGGCCGTGCCAGTGAGGAAGACCTCATCGGCGAGGTAGAGCTCGCTGCGGCGTATGCTGCGCTCCACTACCTCCAACCCGAGCTCCCTCTTTGCCAGCGTCATGGCGGAGTCGCGGGTGATGCCCGTGAGATTGTTGTCGGCCACCAGGGGAGTATGAATGACTCCCCTGGTTATCATGAAGAGGTTCTCGCCGCTGCCCTCGGAGACGTTGCCGTCCTGCGTCAACATGATGGCCTCGTCGAAGCCGCCCAGGACGGCCTCGGTCTTCGCGAGGATGCTGTTGACGTAGTGCCCCGAGATCTTGACCCTTGGCGGGATAATCGTGTCGTCTATGCGCCGCCAAGACGACGTGCAGCAGCGAATCGCTCCCTCGGCGTCGATGTAGGCCCCGAACGGGTTCATTATCAGCGTAAAGTCGCTGTCGAGCTCGTGCAGCTTGAGGTTGGCGACCCGCTCGGCGCTCTTGTAGGCCAGCGGACGAATGTACAGGTCTTCCCGGTAGCCGCATCTCCGCACGAGATCGGTGGTGATTTCACACAGCTCCTCCACGCTGTAGGGAATGTCCAGCATCATGACGCGGCAGCCCTGGAGAAAGCGCTCGTAGTGCTCTCTCATGCGAAAGACGAACATCTTGCCCTGCTCTTCGTTCCAGTTGCCACGAATCCCCTCGAACACCGCCGTGCCGTAGTGCAGCGCATGAGTCATTACGCTCACCTTGGCCTCTGAGAGTGGGACCACGTTTCCGCGGAAGAAGGCTAGGGCTTCAGGCATGACTCAAATCTCCTTAGTTCTCCAAAAATCGGCGGCGTGCGAAACCGCCCGGCGAGAGCGGCGGCTCCAACCAGGCGCCTCGCCAACGGGCTGCCGCACATTATACCCGTAGAAGGCCACGAAAATAAAGATGGCGGGGTCGCCGACAGGGCCTCTTCAAAGTGCGATTGCGCTCGTCACATAGGCCATAGAGCCACTTCCTCCTTTCCCCATCCCTCCTCATAGGGACAATCCCTTGTGGTTGCCCTGGCTGGTCGTCCCATGGCCTGGCCGCCCACTCACCATATTCAAACGGATTCCGCCGCCAACCGCCTCTTGACACCTCACGAACACCCGTGCTATCATCGCCTTACCAAGTCCCGCGGCAATCCGGCGCCGCGCCATGCCGCGCACCCACGAAAACAGGTCGAACGTCATTGCCAACGCCAAACTCTCGAATAGAACTCTCACTCCCTGGAGTCCTGGAGGTGACAAAAAGGGGAAACCCTTCTGAGCGCTCAGCTACGAAATGTCACGAAATGTCCTGAAATGTCACACTTGGAAAACCTCTTTTGGCGAGTAGCCCTGCCTTCACAATGAAAAGGCCCTGGTCGTAGGAAGGCGCTTTCGTTCGGGTGGGCAACGCTATGCCTTCACCGCCGCCAGCACGCGCTTGGCGAAGCCGTCGAAGTGCTCCGACGCCACCCACCTCAGCACTACGACCATGTCATGCTCGGGATCAACCCAAATCTTGTTCGCTCCGGCCCCCAGGTGGTAGTAGTTGCTCTCAGGCGCGCTCGGCATCAGCGCGTGGTCCGTGTTCAGGAACCAGTTCATGAAACCGTACGTAGGCTGTATGGGTGTTGGGGTCGTTGCCATGTCGATCCACTTCTCCGAGAGCAGCTGCCTACCCTTCCAGTTGCCCCGTCGCAGGGACAGATAGCCAAAGCGCGCCTGGTCTCTCGCGCTAATCCACATGCCGCCTCCCCAGTGGCCTCCGCCGCTCACCGATTGCGCCTGCTTGCCGTCCATCGTCACCCAGGAGTTGCGATAGCCGTTCCAGCGCCAGGTGTCCGAGGCGTCGATAGGGTCCATTATCTCTTCCTTCAGAATCTCCGGCAGGGGCCTTTTCCAGAGTCTCAACAGCGACAGGGACAGGCGGTTTACGCGCACGTCGTTGTACTCGTAAACCGAACCGGGCTCCGCGACCGGGCGCAGCGTGTCGTCCGGGTTCCCGGCGGAGTAGTGCTTGTCCCACAGCGTTCCGTCCCACTCGCTAATCTGCCTGAGAGAGTGGTCCCAGGTGATCTTGGCATTGTGCGTAGAGTCGTAGCCGCCGTCATCGACGTACTCGCCCACCCTGTCGTGAACGTCGCGGATGAGGCCGCGGTCGAATGCCAGGCCCGCCACAGTCGAAAGGAAGCTCTTGGTGACGCTGAAGGTCATATCCACGCGCTCGGGCTCGCCCCACTCCTCGACCAGGTAGCCGTGCCGGAGCACGACGCCGGTCACCGCGCCCCGTTCCTTCGTTGGGCCCAGAACCGCGCCGTCGTCTTGCCGCTTGGACCCCACCTGGCCCGCGATGTGCTTGGCGAGGTCCCGAGGGCTGCCCTCATGCGCCGGGTTGTTCGAATAGTCGATGGCCTCCTGTAACAGGTCGGAGTCCATGCCGGCCTCTTCGGGAGACCTGTGCTCCCAGTCGTTCCCCGCTCCGGGGTAGTAGGTCGCCGCGCTTACGGATGTCCGCGTAGTCATTGATTCCTCTCCCTTCCTGTTAGCAACCGTCTCAAAATTCCCGTCGTTCCCGCGATAGCGGGGTTCCCGCTATCGCAGCACGCCGTTCCAACTCTCCACTATTCACTATCCCACTCCTCCCACGCTGGCCTATTCTACCATAAGAGAACGCTCGACCCCTCTTCGCAGCCGCCCAAACCACAGCTTCAAAGCCCCGTTCGAGGGCGCGAGCAGGAAGGACAGCGCCATCATGCGATACACCCATCCACGGCTGACCTTTGCCGGACGCGACGGGTCGAGCCACGCTTCACCGCGGGCCAGCCTGCGCAGCGTCGCCAATCCCATGAGCGCGGGCCACAGCGCGCCCAGCCTCAGCCTCAGGCAGCGCCGGGGTATGCTCAGCACATAGACCTCGGCGGCGCTGTAGAGCTCCAACGCGTCCCGGATGCCCCTAGCCAGGATGGGACGCGCTTCGCCCGATGCGCCCGGCTCCAGCAGACGCTCAGGAGTGAAGCCCACGCCGACGAGCCACTCGACGGGCAGGTAGCAGCGTCCGTTTCGCAGGTCCTTGGGCGCGTCGCGCAGCACGTTGGTCATCTGGAGCGCCTTGCCGAAACGAACGCCGAGCTCAGACATGCGCTGCACTTCCCAGCCGGCCAGCGCGGGCGTCTTCGTCGCGCTGAACTCCGTCCAGAACTCGCCAACGCAGCCCGGCGACGAGGTAGATGTAGTTTTCGAGCTCCTCGCCGGTCTCAAAGGCCGCCAGCCCACCGGAGTCCTCTTGCGGAAAGGTGGTCAGGTCTATCTCCATGCCATGCGTCAGCGTAACGACAACGGAGCGCACGCTGCCGCGTTCGCCGTCGGGCAGCGCCTCCAACACAGCGAACGCCAGCGGCAGCGATTTCAGCAACGACCGCTCCTCTGGCGACGACTGACCGGCGGCGACAGAGGTCATGATGGCGCCAAGTTGGCCCGCGTTCGCCGGCCCCTTCACCTGCGCCCTGAAGGCGCGCAGACGCTCCAATCGCTCGGCGGGCGGCAGCAGGCGCGTGTCCGCGATGGTGTCGGCGGCCCTCGCCAGCAGGTAGGCCAGTCCAATAGGTTCGCGCAGCGCCCTGGGCAGCGCGCGCAGCGTCAGGTAGAACGCCCTAGATACGCCGCGAAGAACGTTCGTAAGCAAACGCTCGCGCTCCGCCGGCGTGACCGCTGGCAGCGTCCCCCCGGTGTTCGGCTCTCGGTGTCGCCTTTGAAAGGTCATGTCCCCATTCTACGATACATAGGACACCTGCGGACATCGGGTCGTTGACACGAAAGTGGATTGCCCGTGCCGCCGCCGCGTATGTTGCCACGCGAAAGGGGCGGCGATATGATATAGCCCGCCGTTGGCCCTTGACTTCGCCCACCGAAGCGTTGACGTGCGCGGCGGCAGAGACCCAATTACAGAGGAAGCGTTACAGATGGCAACTGAAGACCAGATACAGAAGGCGCTGAACAGCCTCTCCGAGATAGAGGGCTGCTCCCGATGCGGAACAAGACTCCGTTTTGGCGACCTCGACTGCCCGCGTTGCGGCGCCGACATCGAGGACAACCTGCGCGACTGGGCCGAAAGCCTGGTGGACGATCTGCTCCTGGCAGACGACGATATGAACTCCGATTGACCCTTCTTTCTTGAATGAAGCCCGCGAGGGGAGACTGCAGCCAATGCGACACCAAGACCAACGCGCCCTCGACATCCTGCGCGAACTCGGCTCGCGCCCGGCGGTTCCGTTCTTCGAGGACGGTGTTGCGCGATACGTCGAGGAGACGCTGGAGCGGCTTGGCGTGGATTTCAGCCGTGACGCATACGGCAACGTCATCGCCCGCTACGCGAACGCGCCGTACCCGGCCGCCGGCGCTCAGCCGCCGATCGCGTTCGTCGCGCACATGGACCACCCCGGTTTCGAGATAATCGAGGCTGGCGACGGCCGCCTGCTCGCCCGCGCGCTGGGCGGCGTGCCCGTCGCGTCGCTGCGAAAGCCCACGCCCGTGCTCGCGCTGCTTCCGGTTGGCCGTCGAATCCCAGGCGAGGTCTTTCCGCCCGACGAGCCCCTTTCGACGGACCAGTCCGAGCGGCTGGTCTTGGTACGACTCAACGTGGATGTTGAACTGGTCCCACCCGTGCCCGTTGTGTTCGACCTGCCGGACTTCGTCCTCGATGGCGACACCATCCGAATGCGCGCGCTGGACGACCTCGCCGGGTGCGGCAGCATCCTCGCCGCCCTGGAGCGCGTCGTCGCCGGCGGAGCGCAGACCGACGTGTACGCCGTGTTCACCAGGGCCGAGGAGGGCGGGCTGTTCGGCGCGAGGCTGATGGCCGAGGAGGGCGCGCTGCCCGAGGAGACCCTGGTCGTCTCCATAGAGTCGAGTCCCGTCATTCCCGGCGTGGCGCAGGGCGGCGGCCCCGTGATTCGCACGGGCGACGCCGCCTACACCTTCGACGCAGGTGCCGAGCAGACGCTGATCGCGGCAAGGGAGATCATCCGAGAGCGCAATCCCCAGTACCGCTGCCAGCGCCAGCTTATGAGCGGCGGGACGTGCGAGGCCACCGCGTTCGCCGTCTTCGGGTATCGCGCGACCGGCATAGCCTTCCCGCTGGGCAACTACCACAACGCGGCCACGACCATCCCCGATCCGGACGGCGGCGTGGCCTCAGAATACATCAGGCTGTCCGACTACCTCGGCGGCGTGGAACTCATCGCTGAAGCCGCCGTGAGCGCGTCCAGGCGAGACGACTCTCCCGCGCGCCGGCGTCTGCGCCGCGTTCCGGACGAGGTGCGTCAACGCATGGAGGCCACGGCGGGCAGTTAGGGCTCGCTCCTGTCCCAGCCGTCCAGCGTCCAGTACCCGACCCTGGGCAGGTCCACGATGGCGCGCAGACCCTGGGCGCGCTTGAGACGCTGGATGTTGTAGAGGTGGGTTATCTCCTCGAAGTACATGTGCCGCATCGTGGCCTCCAGCGCCATCCTGCCCTCGCCGGACTCGACCGCAGGGGTGATGCCGCTGGGATGGGCCTTGAACATGAGCGTCCACTGCACGCTGCGCTGGTGCGGTATCGTGTGGCCTTTCAGGAAGTTGACGCTGTGGTCCGCCAGCACCCGTTGCACCAGGTCTATACCCTCTCCAAGCTTCTCCAGGATCACCGGGATGTCCCGGTAAACCTCATCGTCCAGGCGGCGGTCCGATGCCGAGTCTGCCAGACCCTTCACGTCCTCGACGCCGTGGTCGCCGTCCGGGAAGAGCGTCTCGCCCCACCTGAGAAGCATCCACCTGTAGAGCAGCGAAGCCATGTGGCTGAGTTGCGTCCGTATGCTCCACTCGCTCCATTCCCACCTGTCCGAGGTGAAGTCGAGCTGCGAGTCGGACAGGCCCTCCACCTCGCTTGCGATGAGGTCGTACAGTGTGGAGTACTCCGGGAACATCGCGCTGCCCGGCGCGTCGCCGGTAAGGTTGGGTATAGTCATGGCATCCCTCTTTCGGCTGGTCGTTGGCTTGGGTAGCGAGAATCGACTACAATATGGCATCCCGCTCTAACGGCGTCAAGGAGGGCAGCGATAGGCATGATGCGCAACGCGCCCTTCGCGTCGCCGTGGCCGGAACTTCCGCCTGGAGGGGATTGGTTGCGTTCTCGTGAGGGGATAGAAGAGGCCGTCCTGGAGTTGACGCTGGCTATCGAGCGGGAGCCGGCGAACGCGCAGGCGTATTTCGAGCGCGGCAACGCATATTCGAATCTGCGCCAGTACAACCGCGCCATCGAGGACCTGACCAGGACGCTGGAGCTTAGGCCGACGGACAGCCGGGCCGCCAACAACAGGGGAATGGCGTATCTGTGCGAGGGCGACTTTCCGGCGGCGTTGAGGGACCTGTCCAGGTCTATCGAAATCGACCCCGGCTACCGCGACGCCTATCACAACCGCGGCCTGGTCTATTCCGAGTTGGGGTCGTTCGACGATGCCATAGCCGACATGACTCGCGCCATCGAACTCGACCTCGCCTTCTGGAGCGCGTACAGGCACAGGGGCATCTTCCACGCGATGACGGGCGACCACAAAGCGAGCTTCAGCGACTACCTGAGGGCGAGGGAATTGGGCGGCCCCTGAACCGGGAATCGGTCGGTCGGCGCTTTCTTGTAGAGTTTGTACAGGTGAATGAGGCCCTGCTGGCGGCGGGCGCCTCGAATCGCGGCTTTCCTGGCGTCAGGGGGAAGAAGGCGCGTCATCTCCCTGGTTATCTCGTTCTCGGCGAGCTTGGGAAAGGCGTGGTAGAGTTCGAGATACCGCCCTTGCGATTGCGGAGACCTGCCGATTCCCTTGTACGCGTGCAGAAAGGGCAGGACGACGTTCACGGCGATGTCTCGCGCCCGTGACGCGGCCACGTGCGGCCGCGCGACAATGCGGCTGGTGAGCCACGTGGCATCGCCCCTCTCCACGTCGCTCTCCAACCCTCGCGCCAGGCCCTGTTCGATGAAGCGGTCCACCAGGCGGGCCGCTCCCGTGATGCGCACCAGCGGGTGATTGGCGGGCCGCACTCGGAAGAGCTTCCACTGCGTGGGAGACATCGCCCGAACAGCGGGAAGCCCCCTGCGCATCCTTCTCATTTCCCGCTCCTCTTCGGGAGGCCGCACCATGGACAGCAGCCCCGACGCGCCCACAAGCCACGCCTTGAGCGTGAGCAGCCGGGTGGCGGGCGGCTCGCCCCTGAACCGCGCCAGCGAGGAAATCGGCGCTCGCTTGGCAAGCTCCCTGAAGGGCTTGCGGTTCGAGGCGTAGCCGAGCGCGTCCATGATGGCGCGGTACAGTGTCTGCTCGGCGTCGCCGTCCTCCAGTTCCAGCGCGAACCCGCGGCTCCTGGCCAGGAAGCGCTCGTCGCCGGCGCCGTCGAGCAGCCTGCCCAGAGACTCGCCATCCATGGACTCCCATTCCGGCGGCTCGAGCGAGGCCGCGTCGTCGGCGCGCTCGAGCTGATCGACGTGACCGGCGAGCGACGCGACCGGCGCGGCGGTTCCCGACTGCTGGCGAGTTGCCGTTCCGCGTTTTGGCCTCAGCACCACGTGGAGGATGACGCCGTTGTAGTTGGGATCGGTGTCGTGTCGGTGGCGGTACCAGTCCGGCGCGTTGAGGTGAATCTCGACGTCGCCGCTGATGCGCTCGCCCTCGTCAGTGGCGATGATGGCGTCGTGGAAGTCCGGCCCGGCGCGGCTGTTCAGCCTGCCGGGATACACCACCCGAAACCGCTTGCCGTCCTCGGTCACGAGGCCGTCGGACAGCGCGTCGGCCCTCTGCCACAGACGGGCGAAGGCCCTTTCCGACTGGGTGTACGGACGCGCGCGCTCACGACATGCCGCGCGGCCGTGCCGCGGCAGCCGGGCGGCGTATTTCGACAGCGTGTATGGCGTCGTCAGCGTACTCATGGTTACTCGAACAGGTGAGGGTCTCCGCCGGCGAGCGTTCGCGCCCGAGTCACCGCCCTCCCCCGCAACAGGGCAAAGCGCTGCCGGAGCGAGGTGTAGGCCAGCGCGAGCGCGAAGAGGGCTGCGGAGAAGAGCACCACCGTCGCGCCCGATGAAACGTCCACGTAGAAGCTCAGGTAGATGCCCCCCAGCCCGCACAGCGCCCCGATGCCGGTCGAAAGCAACATCATCCTGCCGAAGTCGTTGGTCAGCAGGCGCGCGACTACGGGGGGAATGACGATCGCGGAGGCTATCATCGTGACGCCAAGCACCTGGATGGACACCACGATGACGGCGGCCAGAACGAGTGAGAACATCGCATCGACCCATCCTGTGGGCACGCCGTACAGCCCGGCGACCTCAGGCTCGAACGTGGCGAAGAGAAGGTACTTGTAGGCGACGAAAACGACGACGGCAGTGGCTATGGTCACCACTACGATGGCTATCACGTCGCCCTCCTCGACGCCGAGTATGTTTCCGAACAGCGCCGCGTCGAAACTCCGTGTGAAGCTCTTGAAGCGGCTTATCAGGGCTATGCCGAGCGCGAAGCTGGCGGTGGTGATGATGCCTATGGCGGCGTCCGCGCCTATCTTGCGCTTGCGGGTCGTCAGGTTTATGAGTATCGCGGACAGGAATCCCCAAACGCTGGCTCCCAGCAGGAAGTTGATGGACATCACGTGGCTTACCACGGCCCCGCCGAACACCGCGTGGGAAAGCCCGTGGCCTATGTAGGCCATGCGCCTCAGCACGATATAGACCCCGATGAGGCCGCACATGCCGCCCACCAGCGTCGCTACCAGGAGGCCCCTGACGAAGAACTCATACTGAAGAGGGGCAAACACCTCAGTCTCTCTTCCCCTCTTCCCTGGCGTGATCGTCCCGCTGTCCGTTCCTGCCGAAGAAGTGTGGCGATTCCGCCACGAGGGTCATACCCTCGTAGCGGGTAACGTGAATTTCCGCGTTGTAGGTTCGCCTGAGCACGTCCGGGGTGAAGACCTCCTCCGGCGGACCCTCCGCGACGACGCCGCCGTTCAGGCAGACCACCCAGGGCAGATGGGCGGCGACCGCGTTTATCTCGTGCGTCGTCATGACTATGGTAACGTCCTGGTGATTGAGTTCGTCGAGCAGGTGCATCACCTCGTCTCGCGTCTTGATGTCAACGCCGCTCGTGGGCTCGTCAAGCAGAAGCAGGCGGGGACTGCCAACCAGCGCTCTGCCCAGGAAGGTGCGCTGCTGCTGCCCGCCTGAGAGCTCGCGTATCTGGCGCTTGGCGAGGTCGGCGATGCCGAGGCGTTCCATGATCTCCTCGGCTCTCGCGTGGGCCTCGCGGCGAAACCAGGGGAACAGCCCGTTCTTCGACATGCAGCCCATCATGACCACCTGCTGCACGGTCACAGGGAAGTTCCAATCAATGGCCTCCAGCTGTGGAACGTATCCGATCCGGGGCCTCTGACGGGCTATCGAGACCCCCTCCACCAGCACCTCGCCGTGGTAAATCTCGACTCCGCCCATGATGCCGCGTAACAGCGAGGTCTTGCCGGAGCCGCTGGGCCCGAGCAGCCCAACGAAATCGCCAGGCATGACGCTGAGGTTGACGTCGCGCAGAGCAGGCAGGCCGTCGTAGCCGCAGGTTACGTCCCTCAGCGTAACGATTGGGTCTCGCTGTTCGTACTGATGTGGAACCGGATGAAGCATCCAATCACCTGATTGCCCCCTCCTACCTTTTCCCTGCAGGGGACGGGAAAAAGGAAAGCGGCATTATACGCTCGGTAATGACTGGCGCGAAAAGGCCCCTACTGGGGGTATCGTGCCCTGCTCTCGCCCTCGAACACCAGGCTCGTGTCGAAACCCTCCAAGGCTTCCACGCTGCCGCCCAGCGCGCTAATCATAATCTCCACGTCGCTCAACATCAACCCCAGGTAGGTATGCAGCGCGTCTCCCGGCGCCCCCGGCAGGTCGTCGTCCCTCAGCCTGTCCACGAAGTTCGCGCCGCCCTCCTTGGCGATCTGTTCCATCACAGGGCTTGGGAACACTTCGGAGCCGAATATGGCTGGCACGCCGGTTTCCCTGATCTGGTCGATCAGCTGGGCGACCTCGCGCGCCGATGGCTCGGTGAAGTCGGACGGCTGCACTGCACCGATTATCTCCATGCCGTAACGCCGCGCGAAGTAGGGAAAGGAGTCGTGATAGGTCAGCAGCCGCCGGTTCTCGGGGGAGACCGTCTGCACGGCCTCGGCAATCCTGGAGTCGAGGTCTTCGAGGCGGACCTTCAGCGCGTCGAAGTTGCGGCTGAAATAGTCGGCGTTATCGGGATCGAGCGAGGCCAACTCATCCCTGATCAGCTCGGCGTACTTCAGCGCCAGTATGGGGTCGGTCCACAGGTGGGGGTTGGGCTGCCCGCGCGACTCTGGGAAGGAGAAGTCGAAGGCCCAATCCTTCCTGGCGATGGCCCTGTCCCCCAGGGAGAGTATCACCGTGCCCGGCTGCTTGTTGGCCTGCGCCATCTGCAGGGAGGGCTCCTCCAGGAACAGCCCGTTCAGCACGACCAGGTCGGCCTGGGAGAGCACTCGCGCTACGGACGGGGCGGGCTCGAAGGTGTGCGAGTTGGTGCCCTCCGGCACGATGCCCTCAATGTCTATCCTGGTCCCGCCTATGTTCTCGACGAGGCTGGTGATGGGCGACACCGTCGTCACCACGCGCAAGCCCGAGCCCCCCGCCGGCGCATCCTCGCCGGTCGAGCAGGCGGCGAGAAGCATCGCAAGCAGACCGACCGCCAGGGTGAGCGGGTACCGCAGTCCGCTCGTCACTCTTCGCTCTCCACTATTCGCTCCGAATCCGCGCGTTCCGCGTGGGCGTCGGCTCCGCACTCGGCGCACACGCCGAATATGGCGAAGTGGTCGATGTCCGCCCTGAAGCCATAGTCGTCGAGTATCTCCGCTCCCAGGCTCTCGAGGAAGCGGTCGTCCAGCAACGTAACGTGGGCGCAGCCGCGGCAGATGAGGTGGTGGTGACGAGTCTGCTCAATCCATTCGTACCTGCTCTCGCCGCCGCCCATGTCGGTCTCCGAAACGAGCCGCATCCGCTTGAGAACGCTCAGGGTGCGATAGACGGTGGAGGCGTCTATGTATGGATAGGACTCCTTGACCTCTTCCAGGATGTCCGCCGCGGTGACGTGGCCCGCCGCGTGTCTCACCGCCGAGAGGATCATCAGGCGCTGCGGGGTGAGCCGGTGGCCGGACTCCCTGAGGGCCTGCGCCGCGGTCTGTTGACAGCTCATGGCCTGCTCCTGCAAGTATTTGCAACTGCAATACTGTACGATTAGCCAATGAATGTCAAGGGAGCGTGTTGCATGTTGCAGGGACTTTTCAAAGTCACCACGTTGAACTCCCATCCCTTCGACAGGCTCAGCGCAGGCTCCAACAGCAACCCAACATTGAAAAGGCCCTATCATCTGGCAAACTGATGGCGACGCCGCCACCTGATAACTTTTCGAATTCGAGGGGACGCAAGCGCCTGCCTATGACAAGAGGCCAACCAGGTCGGTTGGGTTCCGGCGCCTTCCAGGATGCAGCGTCTTGGGTTACTCTATGTCCAGGTGTGGGATTAGCTCGCATCTGGACGGATGGATGTTTTGGCTGGCGGAAAAACGCCTGTGGGTGTCTCATTTTGATGCATTGTGTCTCATTCCTACTTGGGGTCTGTGATGCTGTGAGAGGATTTAGAGGATGCTTCTGAGTTGGAATGTAGTAGGGTTAGGGTTGTTTGCACAGGAAATGAGACACCCCTCTCTGTGGGTTTCGCACTGTTGTCAGAATCAGGATGTTGAGATTGCCGAGCGGCGAGCCCCTGCGGGGGTTACGGGATTATGGGGATTGTGTTGGTCTGCTATACGGGATGTTGATGTGGTCGAGTTGGGACGTTTCGACTGCCTGTGTTTGGATACGGATATACTAGCACGAGTGTTCGTGTATGTCAATAGGCCGCGTTGTCAGAATCGGCAGGGCCATTCCAAAGTCAGAGCGGCGCTCCACCATCCCTTCGAGAGGCTCAGGGCGGACTCTAAGAGGGTGTGTGAGAAGTCTTGGATATGTATTAGAATGGAGGCATGAAACGCAAAGCATACCCCAGTGACCTGACTGATGAACAGTGGAAGATGCTCGCTCCGCTACTCCCGGCAGCCAAAACTGGGGGAAGGCCACGTACTGTAGACCTGCGGGAAGTCGTCAACGGCATTCTATACGTTCTGCGCAACGGTTGCACGTGGCGAGCCATGCCGCATGACCTCCCGCCTTGGGGTACTGTATGGTGGTATTTTCGGGAGTGGAGAGAGGATGGTACATGGGAACGAGCCAATGACGCTCTCCGAGTCAAGGTCCGGCAGGCCGAGGGGAGGAACCCGACACCTAGCGCTGCTATCATAGACAGCCAGTCGGTCAAGACTACGGAAAAAGGGGGCCTCGTGGCTATGACGCTGGCAAGAAGGTCAACGGTCGAAAGCGACATATCATTGTAGATACCATGGGGTTGCTGCTGGCGGTGGTGGTGCATCCTGCCAATATCCAGGATAGGGATGGGGCGAAGCTGGTCATCGATAAATTGATAGGGAGGTTTCCCCGCATGAGGTTGGTCTGGGCCGATGCTGGCTATGCTGGAAAGCTGATCGAGTGGGTCTGGGCCCTGACAGGCTGGGCACTCGAGATTGTCAAGCGCCCCAGGGACAGCCACCGTTTTCAAGTGCTGCCGCGAAGATGGGTGGTCGAACGAACATTCGCGTGGCTCAGCAGGTGCCGTCGGATGAGCAAGGACTACGAAGCTCTGTCCGATACAACCGAGGCGTGGACCCATATAGCTATGATTCATCTCATGCTCCGACGCTTAGCACCAACCTAATTTGAACTTCTCACACACCCTCTAAGCTTCCCTTCAGGGGGAAGGGACAAAAGGCAGCCCTCCGCGCCTTCGCGTGTTGACAGCAACCGGACTTTGAAAAGGCCCTGGTTGCGTGTTGGCGGGTGTTTGGGTTATTCTCAGAGCGGTTTGGGTTGGCCGCCGCCCTCGAACGCTATTCGGAGGGCGGCCCTGGATGAGAGGGAATCTTCGATGGAGGTCTTTTGATGGTTAGCTGGATGGACGACCCCAAGAACGTAGTTCCGCGATCCAAAGACATATACAGCAAGCGCGCGCTGGACCTGCACTTCTCCTCGCTGGTGGTCGATACGCACGCCGACACCATCAGCAGGTACGTCGATGACGGTGAAGACCTGGGCACGGAGACGGGCCGGGGCCACCTCGACCTGCCGCGCATCAGGGACGGCAACCTGGGCGTGCAGTGGTGGTCGTGTTTTGTGGCGGCGGCAAAAGTGCCGACGAAGGACACCATCGACAGGTGTCTCGAGCTCCTGGACGGCCTCAAACGCCTCTGCGTGCAATACCCGGACGACATCGAGATAGCCCTCACGGCGGCTGACTGCCGGCGAATCGTCGCCGACGGCAAGCACGCCGCCGTTCCCTGCATCGAGGGCGGACACTGTATCAACGAGAGCCTTGCCGTGCTGCGACAGTACCACGAACTGGGTATGCGCTACATCACCCTGACCCACTTCAACACCAACACCTGGGCCGACGCCTCCACCGACGCCGCTCGCAACAACGGACTGAGCCTGTTCGGCCGCGACGTGATCCAGGAGATGAACCGGCTGGGCATGGTGGTGGACATCTCCCACGTTTCGGACAAGACCTTCTGGGACGCCATAGAGGTGACCAAGCAGCCGATAATGGCGTCGCACTCCTCGGCGTGGGCGCTGGCGCAGCATCCCCGCAACATGAAGGACGACATGCTCAGGGCGGTCGCCACCAACGGCGGCGTGGTGAACGTGAACTTCGCGGCGAGCTTCGTGTCGGAGCGGCATCGGCTGGATACGGAGAAGAACAACGAGGAGATGTGGGCGGAGATAGACGACGTGGAGAGGTTCGCCCGCCGCTCCGCCGTGGCCCACTACTCGGGCACGCCGGAGTACGTCCAGCAACAGATAGCGGAGATTCGCGCCCAGCGAAGGCAGGTGAGCCGAGACATCCAACTGCCGACCCTCTCCGAAGTCGTTGACCACATCGATCACATCGCCAAGGTCGCGGGCGTCGATCACGTAGGACTCGGCTCCGACTTCGACGGCATCGGCGGCGGCCCCATTGGCCTGGAGGACTGCTCCAAGTTCCCGGGGGTTACCGAGGAGCTGCTCAACAGGGAGTACTCGGAGGCCGACATCAAGAAGATCCTGGGAGAGAACACCATGCGGGTCATGGAGGCCTGCGTCGGCGAATAGGCCAGTCCACCCACAGGCGCACCCATCCGACAAACTGGCAGACTGGCCCACTGGCCCACTTACAAACTTCAAGGAGAGCCAATGAGCTACGAAGTATTGCGGCTCGAGCGCACGGGTCACGTGGCGGTCATAACACTGAATCGCCCGGACATGATGAACGCGCTGAGCCGCCAGCTAACGTCGGAGTTTCACGCCGCGCTGGACGAGGTCGGCGGTCAGTACCCGGATACCCGCGTGCTCATCATCACCGGCGCGGGACGCGGCTTCTGCTCCGGCGCGGACCTTGCGGAGATGGGCAAGTCGCTGTCCTCGCGGGAGGCTGGGCAACCGCGACCCCCGGCCGCTGACAGGGAACTCCGAATCCAGGGCCTCGCCGCGCGCATACGGCGGCTGCCGCAGCCGGTGGTCGCCGCCATCAACGGCGCGGCCGTGGGGGCCGGTCTGTCCATCGCGCTAGCGTCCGACGTTCGCATCGCGTCCGAGAAGGCGCGATTCTCCTGCATATTCGTCAAGCGTTCGCTGGTTCCCGACACGGCGGCGTCCTACACGCTGACCGCGCTTGCGGGCCAGGGCGTAGCCAACGAAATGGCGCTCACAGGGCGCATATACGACGCCGATTGGGCGTTGGGCGCCGGGCTGGTGAGCAGGGTCGTTCCGCCGGAGAGCCTGATGGACGAGGCCTGCGCCGTCGCCGAGGAGATCGCCGCCAATCCGCCGCTCGCGGTCAAGGCGACCAAGCGGCTGATGCACGCGCACAGCCCAGGCTGGGAAGAGGTGGTCGCGCTGGAGGACGAGGCCGCCGCGCCGCTCTCCGGCAGCGAGGACCAGCGCGAGTCTGTGTACGCCTTCCTGGAGAACCGCCCGCCCGTTTACAGGGGCCGCTAGCCGCGTAACGGCCTGGATTGCAGAACGGCGGTGTTCGGGGTTACAGGGGCGGCGCGTCAGGCGCGTTGCTCCTCCGCCTCTTCCAGCAGACGCTCCACCAGCGGCTCGATGCCCGCGACACGCAGGTCCAGACTGGACAGCGAGATGGCGCGGTACAACACCCCTGTGCTGACCACGGCATCGACCGAGCCGCCCTCGTCGGGCAGCGTTACGCCGAGCGCGTGGGCCACCAGCTCGGCTGCCACTCTGCCGGTGTTGGTGGCGTAGCACCTGGTGAGCGCGCGTCCCTCGTGCAGCAGCGTAACGCCCCCCTTGCCGCGCCGCAGCGTAACGCGCACGGCCCGCGAAGGGCGCGCGAGCAGCCGCTCGGCGTAGGCCCAGGCGCTCTTGCGGCTAACGCCCATTCGGCGCCTCCGTCACGCCTGTTCTACCTTGGCGTCCAGGTCCAGCACCAGGCACGGCTCGCCCCACTGCTCCGCGCTGTCCAGACTCCAGGGCTCGGACGACACGGCGGGCCTCATGCGAATGCCGTCGTCGCCGCCATAAAGCAGCAATGCCCTGCCCTCACCGGAGTCCTCCACCTCGACCGCGTATGCGGGGCACGGGCCGTCGGCCGACCATCCGGTCACCTCGTGGAAGCCGGACTCTCCCCTCGGGCCTGGCGTCTCGGCGCGGCTCACCGGCACGGGTGTACCGACCGCGCTGAACATGCGGATGAGCGAGAAATCGCAATTCGCGCCCGCCTGGACATCCACCTCGATGAACATCGTTTCACCTGCCTCGGAACGCTGTTATGCAACGGCCGCTCTCAGGCCCGGAATGACCTCGCCCAAGATGGTCTCCACGTGCCTCTGCCTGTCCTCCGCCGCGCATGAGACGCTGAAGACGATGTGGCGCGCTCCCGCATCGACGTACTCCTTCAGACGACTTACGCAGGCATCGACCGGCCCGAATACACAGTAGCGGCGAACCACGTTCATGAACTCTCCCTGGGACGAGTAGCGCCCACCGAGGGCGGCCGCGGCCGCCCTCGCGCCCTCCTCTTCCGTCGGGTAGATGGAGATGAATGAGTAGTAGGCCCACTGAAAATCGGAGATGTCCCTGCCCGACTCGTCGGCGAACTCACCTATCTTGCCGACGCTGGCGCGGTACTGCTCCGGGCTGTAGAAGTACGGGTACCAGCCGTCGCCGTAGTTGGCGGCGCGTCGCATCGCGGCGTCGCGCCGCCCGGCGACCCAGATGGGCGGGTGTGGCTGCTGGACGGGACGCGGGTTGATGGTAACGTCGTTTAGCTCGAAGTGGCGGCCCTGCGCGCTGACGTCGTCCTCGGTCCATAGGCGGCGAAGGGCGTCCAGGCACTCGTTGGTGCGCCGTCCTCGCTGCCTGACGTTAAGGCCCGCCGCCTCGAACTCCACCGGGAACTCGCCGCCGACGCCTATGCCGAGAACTAGCCGTCCGTTGGACGCGCGGTCAAGCGTTGTGGTCAGCTTCGCAAGAACCGTCGGATGGTAGAAGGGCACCAGCAGAATGGAGGACACGAGGCGAATGCGCTCCGTCGCGCCCGCTGCGACGGCCAGAATCGGCAGGGAAACGGAGGTGGGCGTCGGAGGGCTGCCTCGCATGAAGTGTTCCCCCGTCGAAAGATAGTCGAAGCCCATTTCCTCCAACCGTCGCGCCTGCGCCGCCGTCTCCCTGTCGCCGCCAAGCAACCCCGTGCCGAATCGCAATTCCTGAGTAGTCATAGCCGCCCCCTGCCTGTGGTATCTCGGACGATTCTAGCACAACTCTCCCCGATTTAATCGACAACTGGCAAACCAACCGTCTCCGTCGAAATTGGCGGGCTGTGGTGGTTGAACCTTGCGCGTTTTCGTAGTATATACATATAGGGTAACCTGCGCCTGAACGCTTTTCAGGGTTGAGGAGGAAAATATGTCGGGCAACGATGTCGAATTGATGGCCCATCTTTTGCGCCGCGCGGGATTCGGCGCGACCAGGGCGGAGCTGGAGGAGTACGTCGAGAAGGGCTACGAGTGCGCCGTGGAGGACCTCGTGCGCCCGGAGTCGTGCGAGCCGCTGGATGAGGACATCATGCAACGCTACCTCGGCGGCGAAAACTGGCCCACTCACTCCGCCATCTGGCTCTACCGCATGGTGAACACCAGGCGCCCGCTCGAAGAGAAGATGGCCCTCTTCTGGCATCACCTGTTCGCCACCGGCATCGCCAAGAACCAGCACGTGCTCGCCTCCGCCACGCAGATAAACACCTTTCGGCAGGTCGGACTGAGCAACATGCGGGAAATCCTGCTCGCGCTCTCCAAGGACCCCGCTATGCTCTTCTGGCTCGACAACAACGAGAACCGCAAGGGAGAACCCAACGAGAACTACGGCAGGGAACTGCTGGAACTGTTCTCGATGGGCGTCGGCAACTACAGCGAGGACGACATCAAGAACTGCGCCCGCGCCTTTACTGGGTGGACGTTCACGCAGCCCATTCCACTGTACCCGCACGGCTACTATCCCTCGACCTTCGTATTCGAGGAGTCGGACCACGACGACGGCGAGAAGACCTTCCTGGGACACACGGGCAACTTCAATGGCGACGACATCATCGACATCATCGTGCGGCAGCCGGCGACGGCGCGCTTCATTTCGAGGCACCTGTACAACTTCTTCGTGGCGGACGAGCCGCAGGTTCCATCCTGGAACGTGACGCCGCCGCAGGACCCAGGCGCGATTGACACGCTGTCCAACGCCTTCATGGAGACGGGCGGGGACATGCGCCACATAATGAGAACCCTCTTCAACTCGGACTTCTTCAAAGAGGCTCGGTTCAGGAAGGTCAAGAGTCCCACCGAGCTCGTGACGGGCGTGCTGAAGCTGGTTGGCGCGTGCCAGAGCGGGAGGCCCGGAGGCGTCAGGCCGGGAATGGTGAGCTATGCCACGGCCACGACGGTGATGGGCCAGGACCTGCACAACCCGCCCACCGTGGAGGGCTGGCACACCGGCAGCGAGTGGATAGACGGCGGTACGCTCAATGAGCGCGTGAACTTCTCCGTCGGCGAGGCGGGCGACGCATCCAAGCCGGGCATCAAAGACATCATCGACAGGCTGTCCGCGGACGGCGGAACGCTGTCGCCGGAGGGGTTCGTGGAGAGGTGCCTGGACCTCGTTGGCCCCATGACGGTGAGCGGCGCTACCCGGGAGTACCTTATGAAGCTCGCAGAGTCGGGCGGCGACCTCGACCTGAGCGCCAATGGCTCATCCGAGGAGAACAGGAACAGGGTCGTCCACATGATTCAGCTTATAGTGGCCTCCAGAGAGTACCAACTCGCCTAGCGGCCGCCTCGAATCGCCAATGGTAAGAGTTCTAAACATTGGAAGGAGTAGGCTTCAGATGACCACCATCAAGAAGGCCCCTGTCTTCGTCGTCGTCCAGTTGACGGGCGGCAACGACTTCATGAACACGGTTATTCCCTATGCCAACGACATCTACCATGACTCGCGGCCCATCGTCGGCATCAAGCGGGAGGACGTGCTGCCCATAGACGACACGCTGGGGTGGAACCCCAACGCCGCGCCGCTCAAGGAGATGTACGACGAGGGCAGGGTGGCGGTTGTGCAGGGCATAGGCTATCCCAACTCGAACCGCTCACACTTCCGCGCGATGGACATCTGGCACACCTGCGAGCCTGACAAGATAGGCAACGAGGGCTGGGTCGCAAGGGCCGTCCGCGAGCTCGATCCCAATAGCGAGAACGTGCTGACGTGCGTCAACTTCGGGCGCGGGCTGCCCAGGGCATTGACGCTGCCGGGCGTGCCAATCACCTCCGTGGGCGACCTGGACAACTACGGGCTGATGACCCCCATCGAAGAGGAGCAGCACAGGATGCGCTCTCTTGAGATTTTCAAGGGCATGTACGGCCCGGCGATAGGCAGCGGAGTCGTGATGGAATACCTGGCTCAGACGGGCTTGGACGTCATCAAAGGCTCGGACGAGCTCAAGAAGGCCCCGGCTATGTACAAGTCGGACGTAGAGTACGCCGACAATCCGATAGCCAAGAGCCTGAAGGACGTGGCGCGGGTTCACCTGGCCGACCTGGGAACGCGCGTGTTCTACACCCAGCACGGCGGCTACGACACCCACGCCAACGAGGTGCCCACGCATCCCAAGCTGCTGACCGAGCTTTCGGGCGCGATCAGCGACTTCTTCCAGGACCTTCGAGCGCACGACGACGCGGACGAGGTGGTGATGCTGGTCTTCACCGAGTTCGGCCGGCGCATCAAGGATAACGCCAGCGGAACCGACCACGGCTCGGGCGGCGGCGCGTTCATCATAGGCGACCGCGTGGCCGGTGGGCTGTACTCCGACTACCCGTCTCTGGACCGCGACCAGTGGCTGCACGGCGAGGACCTGAAGCACACGATAGACTTCCGCGGCATCTACGGCACGGTGCTGGAGCAGTGGATGAACATAGACCCCGCGCCGATTGTTGGCGGAACCTACGAGCAGATTCACCCATTCAACTAGGCAGGCAGGCTCACGTGTAGGGGTGCCCCTTGTGGGCGCCCAGGGCGCTATCGACCGCAATGAGACTTTAGAAAAAGCAACGGACGAGGTGTAGCATGGGCAGACCATACGGATTGCTCCGCGCGGGCTTTCCATTCGCCAAGACGCTGGGCATGAGGCGGCTGACGAACTATCCAATCGACGTCGCGGTGGGCAAAGAGGGGCGGCTGTACATCCTGTGCCGCAGCGAAGGCGCGGCTTTGGTCAGGAAGTACACTGTCGATGACGAAGATCTGGGCACGTTCGGCGCGTACGGGGAAGGTGACGGACAATTCACCTGGCCGGTTACGATAATCGCGGACAGCGAGGAGAACCTCTACATCTCGGACGAGTACCTGCATCGCATATCGGTGTTTGACAAGGAGGGCGAGTTCCTGGGCAAGTGGGGCGAGTTCGGCAGCGAAGAGGGCGAGTTGAACGGCCCGGCCGGTATAGCCTTCGACGCCGATGAGAACATGTACGTTGTGGACAGCCTCAACCACCGCGTGCAGAAGTTCAACAAGGACGGCAAGTTCATCATGGCGTGGGGCAGTCAGGGCAGCGGCAAGGGCGAGTTCGACATGCCCTGGGGCATCACTTTGGACGAGCTTGGCGACGTTTACGTCGCGGACTGGCGAAACGACCGCGTGCAGAAGTTCACCGCGGCCGGGGAGTTCATCTTCGCGTTCGGCCAGTCCGGCTGCGGGGACGGCGAGTTCGACCGGCCCACCAACGTCGCAGTGGACACCGACGGCGACATCTACGTCGCGGACTGGCGAAACGACCGCGTGCAACTCTTCAATTCCGAGCCGAGGTTCATTCAGAAGTTCTTGGGCGACGCCACTCTGTCCAAGGCGGGCATCGCCTACATGCTCACGAACGCCAGCCCGAACCGAATAAGGGACATGTCGAACACGGAAGCGCAGAAATACCTGCGGCGACCCAAGTCGGTCGTTGTCAACGAAGAGGGCATGATGTTCGTTCCCGACAACCTCTCGTACCGTGTGCAGGTCTATCAGAAGCAGGTGGTACGCCTAACAGAGGAGCAGTTCGCGCCACCGAGAAGGGTGGTTACGCTCAACCAGGAGTAATTGCCGAAATTGCCTCTCGAAAACGCTGGTAATCCGCTCCTACTTCTGGTAGACTGGTAGTTGAGGAGCAAAAACCTCCTCAGGTGTTCTCTTCCTCTCGGCCGCCGGCGCAACGCACAACCTGCTTTGCGCTGGTGGCTTTTTAGTTTCAGGGACATGTTGTAAAGCCGCAACCCTCGTCGAAATTTGGCAAATCGACGCCGCGCCAAAGAGGTGTCACCGCCATGGAACAGATAACCCTCAAAAACTTCCGCTGCTTCCGCGAAGAGCAGACGGCCCGCCTTGCGCCGCTAACGCTGCTAGTGGGCGAAAACAGCACGGGCAAGACGTCGTTCCTGGCGATGATACGGGCACTTTGGGATGTTGCGCACCGGTCTAGAATTCCGGATTTCAAGGAGGAACCCTACGACTTGGGAAGTTTCGATGAGATAGCTCACAGCCGCGGGAACAAGCAAGTCCAATCCGGCACGTTCGAGGCAGGTATTGATTCAAAGGCTTGGTTCCCGGCACCTGGAGCTAAACGCAATGAGAGCGGTTATCTTAAGGTTACTTTTGCGGAAAGTGGAACTGCACCTGTTCCAGTTTGCAGACGAATTCGTCTGGGTGAGGCATGGCTTGAAGAGTGCTTCGAGGCTGGGCAGCTCCACAGGGCAAGTCTTGGAAATGGTCGAGGGACTTGGAATTTGGAAAACCTCATGTACTCATATCCACGATCAAGCATCGAAGGTCATTTGCCCCCGCCTTTCGGATTCCCGGTAGCGACTGTATCCGTCAATGAAGGACATGAGGAGTTTCCGGACTTTGAGCCTCTGCTCGACTCTCCCGAATTTGTCAGAGAAGATTTGAATGAGATGTTGACCATTAGGATCTCCCTGAGTATGTCTATGGGGAACCGCCTTTTCGCGAGCGCGCCTGTGCGTTCCAGACCCCGCCGCACTTACGACCCATCGCGGCCGACGCCGGATCCGGAAGGCGACTACGTTCCAATGTATCTGGCCGAAACGGTCTCCCAGAACAAGCAAACGTGGGCTGACCTCAAAGAGCGGCTCGAAGACTTTGGGAAAGCATCGGGTCTGTTCGACGAAATCACTGTCAAGAGATTGGGCAAGAGGGGCAGCGAACCCTTCCAAATGCAGATCAGGAAGTCCAGTGGAAGATTGAAGGGTCCCTGGCGTAACCTGATAGACGTTGGATACGGTGTCAGCCAAGCGTTGCCCATACTAACGGAATTGCTGCGTGAAGATCCGCCATCGCTCTTTCTCTTGCAGCAACCGGAAGTTCACCTGCATCCGAGCGCGCAGGCCGCGCTCGGCAGCCTGTTCTGCGAAGGCGCCAGCAGCGGCCGTCAGATCATCGTAGAGACCCACAGCGACCACCTGATGGACCGCGTGCGCATGGACGTGCGAGACGGCGACACGCCGATCAAACCGGAGGATGTTTCGATTCTATTCTTCGAACGGGACGGCTTGGAGGTCAACATTCACTCGCTGCGAATCGACGAAGAGGGCAACATCGTGGGCGCGCCCGATGGGTACCGCAGCTTCTTCATGGAAGAAACTACCAGGTCTCTTAGTCTGTAGCTCATGTGCGCGATTGTTGATGCGAACGTGGCTCGCGAGGTTTTCGAACCCAACCAACCGCCGGCCGGTAGAGAATTCTTTCGCTGGCTCAACAAGCAAAAGGGACGTTTCGTGATTGGCGGCAAGCTGCGGGAGGAGTTGAGACAAAGCTCGGCAAACTACAGAACATGGGCACAGCAGGCCAGACTCTCAGGGCTCATGACAGTGGTCAGCGATAGTGAAGTCAACGCTAGGACGGACGAACTTCGCAGTCAAGCGGCGTGTGGGTCAAACGACGAGCACGTTATCGCGTTGGCCCAAGTCAGCGGCACCCGACTGCTGTACTCCAACGACAGGGCCTTGCAACAGGACTTCCGGAACAAGAGCATTGTCGATAATCCGAGAGGAAGAATCTATACGACCCACGTGAGCAGAGCATTCTCGCCCACTCATAGGAACTTGCTCAATAGAAAAGACCTGTGCAGGGTTGAGCGTTAATAACACTCAGCACGCCAGCCGGGGACTCCGTCCATCCGTTTTGTACACTTACAAGGAGAACCTATGCGCCCCATAACCGAAATTGCCGATTCGATGGGCCTGGACCCCGCGATGGTCATACCCTACGGTCGCTTCAAGGCAAAGATTGCGCTGGAGGCCATCCGACAGGACGGGCCGCGCGGCAAGCTGGTCGTGGTTACCGGCATGACCCCCACCCGGGCGGGCGAGGGCAAGACGACGACGGTCGTGGGCCTTGCTCAGGGGCTTGGGAAGTTGGGTAAGCGGGTCGTCGCCACGCTGCGGGAGCCTTCGCTCGGCCCCATCTTCGGCATCAAGGGCGGCGGCACGGGCGGCGGCGCGGCTCGGGTGCTGCCCGAAGACGAGATCAACATCCACTTCACCGGCGACGCCCACGCCGTCGGCTCAGCCCACAACCTGCTTGCCGCCCTCACCGACAACGCCGTCCAGCGCGGTCAGATCGAGGGTTTCAATCCCATAGGCGTCCAGTGGAGGCGCGTGACCGACGTCGAGGATCGCGCGCTGCGAACCATCGTCGCGGGAATCGGCGGCTCGCCCAACGCGCCCATGCGCGAAACCGGATTCGACATCGTTACGGCGTCCGAGATTATGGCTGTTCTCGCGCTTTCGTCCAGCCTGGAGGACCTCAGGGCGCGGCTGGCAACAGTCGTGGTTGGCTTCACCGACGACGGGCAGCCGGTGACGGCGGCGGACGTGAACGCGGTTGGTTCGATGATGTCTCTTCTGCGCTACGCAATTCAACCCAACCTGGTGCAGACTACGGAGGGGCAGCCCGTTATCGTGCACACCGGGCCGTTCGGCAACATAGCGCACGGCTGCAGCTCGGTAGTAGGCGACCGGCTCGCGCTTGGCTACGCCGACTACGTGCTCACGGAAGCGGGCTTCGGCGCGGACCTGGGCTTCGAAAAGTTCATGCACATCAAGGCCCGCTTCAACGACTTGGAGCCGAGCGCGGCCGTGCTGGTAGCCTCGGTGAAAGCGCTGAAGTCGCACGGCGGGGTGCGAGACCGCGACCTCGACGCGCCGAACGAGGATGCGCTGAGAAGGGGTATCCCGAATCTGGAGCACCTGATAGGCGTGGTCGGCTCCCTTGGTCTGCCGGTGGTGGTGGCGATAAACCGCTTCCCGTCAGACACCCCGGCGGAGTTGGCGGCGGTCAAGGAGCTCGCGGAAGCCGCGGGAGCCTTCGCCGCCGTGGAGATTCGCGGCTTTGCCGAGGGCGGCGCGGGCGCGATCGATCTCGCCGAGGCTCTGATAGACGCGACGAGCGGCGACGAGCCGCAAATGTCGTATCTCTACGACCCGCAGGATTCGATACAGGACAAGGTTCTCGCCCTGGCCCAAAAGGTGTACAACGCGGACGGCGTGCGCTGGACGCTGGCAGCGCGGCGGCGACTGCGGACTTTCGAGGCGCTGGGCTGGGGAGGGCTGCCCGTGTGCATGGCGAAAACCAACCTGTCCATCTCTCACAATGCCACCCTGCGGGGGAGGCCGTCGGGCTACACCTTCCAGGTTTCCGACGTGAGGGCATCGGTGGGCGCGGGATTCATCTACCCCATCGCCGGCAACATCGTCACCATGCCCGGCCTGCCGGGTTCGCCGAGAACGTTGGACGTGGGCGACGATGGCAACGTGCTGGGGCTATGAGCGTGAAGGCGTCCGGCATCGTACTCGCGGGCGGTATGAGCAGGCGGCTAGGCCGCGACAAGGCCCTGGAGCGCGTGGACGGCCGGCGACTAATCACGCGAGTCCTGGGGCGAATGTCGCGCGCGTTCGAGGAGAACGTCGTCGTGGTCAATGATGCGCTGCGGGCGCGAACGCTGCCTCTGCCAGAATCGGCCAGGGCCGTCATAGACGCTTATCCGGGCGCGGGGCCGTTGGGCGGCATCTTCACGGGGCTGAGCGCGGTCTCGTCGGAGTGGGGCGTAGTGGTCGCCTGCGATATGCCCTTCCTGAACGTGAAACTTCTACGGCACATGGTGCCCGTCACGGACGGCTACGACGCCGTTGCGCCGCTCGTCGACGGTCGTCCTCAGCCGACGCACGCCGCCTACTCCCGGTCGTGTCTGCCTCAACTCGAAAGCACGCTGAAGGCCGGCCGGTTGAGCGCGAGCGACTTCTTGAGCGCGCAGAACGTTAGGTACCTGGCAGAAGAGGAAGTCGATGACTTAGACCCCGAGCATCTGAGCTTCTTCAACGTCAATTCACAGCAAGACCTGGACGACGCCCGCGCGCTGGCTGCGCGGATTGCCGACGATACCCCGTTCGATTATGATGTTATAGTAGCATCCAGGCATTCGAGGTGACTTCCGATGGCTACCCTGGGCCAGTTTCCCAAGCCGGAAGCGGAGCAGTTCAAAGGGCGGCGCAAGCTCTTCCTGGTTCCTACGTTCATGCTTCACTCCGGCATACCGGAAGAGGGCCGGCAACTCCTGGACCGCTACTGGTCTGAAGTGCGCGACCACGTTCACAACCTCGAAAGGTCGCTCGGCGCGGTCACCCGCGTCTATCACGAGTCG
Organism: Dehalococcoidia bacterium; assembly: GCA_965217565.1. Taxonomy (GTDB): domain Bacteria; phylum Chloroflexota; class Dehalococcoidia; order Lucifugimonadales; family CATOSD01; genus CBDCIS01. The sequence continues at coordinate 80,817 of CBDCIS010000012.1, read as the reverse complement.
CTGTTCAGCGATGGCGACGAAGGGATGCGGCTCATCGAGGGTCTGAATCCCAGGGGTTGCTCGTTCATTCAGGCGATGTGCCAATCGACCGCTGCCCTGGAGACGACCGAGGAGCGCGCGGCTGTGGAGGAGCACATGGATTGGCGGCGCTGCGTCTCCATCGGCCTCGTGAGCGAGAAGGTGCTGAACATGGCTCTGGAAGGCTACCGGGAGACGACGCAACGGCGATACGAGCACATCGGCAAGCGCATCGACGAGACGCTGGGGGAGAGCGAGACTGGGGTGCTCTTCATCAGCGAAGATCACAGGGTCCAGTTCCCCGGCGACCTGCAGGTGTTCTATGTCGCTCCCCCCGCGCTCGACGCACTGAAGCGTTGGCTAACCGACCAGATGCGCGCCGCCGCGCAGCCCCAGGAGGACGTTCCATGACGATTGAGACCGAGCGGCTCACCTACGAGGACTACCTGAACGGCCCTGAGATCAAGCAGAGGTACGATATCGTTGACGGGATGATGATTATGGCGTCAAGCCCCAATCTTGCACGTCAACGGATTCTCCGACGACTCTCCCTGGAGCTTGACCGCTTCGTTACTCACCGTGAGTTGGGAGAGATTCTCTTCGCTCCGCTGGACGTGATTATCCGGAGAGAACCGCTTCGCGCTCGCCAGCCTGACCTGATGTTCGTAAGCCATGAACGGTCGAGCATACTGGACCAGGTCGTGGAGGGTGCTCCAGACATGGTCGCGGAGATACTTTCTCCTGGCAACACGCGCGCCGAACTGGCGGACAAGCTGGAGGACTACGCCGCTATCGGCGTCAGGGAGTGCTGGCTGGTTTCGCCGGAGGCTGGCACGGTGGAAACGCTTACCCTCACCGAGGGCAACTGGGAGCGTGCGGCGCTCAGGGGCGTCGGGGACAGTGTTCACACCGACGTGCTGCGGGGACTGGAATTAGGGGTGTCGTCGATTTTCCCGTAAAGGCGAGTGTAGCGCACGTCCGGCAGGCCGCCACAGCGGGGATAGCGAAACGGCGCGTCCGGCTTTGAGCAGGCGCAACGGGCACAGCTGTTGTTCGCCCAATTCCTCAACCGGGCTACGAGTGGATTTGCACCTTGATTGAGCCTGTGGACTTGTCGTAGGCCGTCTCGAAGCCCTTCTGGATGTCGTCGAGAGCAAACCTGTGGGTGACCATCTGGGCGAGCGGCGCCTTGCCTTGCGCCATCATGTCGATCGCCACCTCGTAGTCGTGATAGCCGTCCAGTACGCTGTAGCAAGACGAGAAGATGATGGACTGCTCCTTCAGAAGCGGCGGCAACCAATCGACGGTCAGGGGCGCGCGGAAGCCGCCCAGGATCACGATGCGTCCCTGCATACGGGTCACCTCTATCGACTGCGTGACTGTAGCCTCGCTCTTGCCGCCAACTGTTTCGATGGTCAGGTCGGCTCCCCTGCCGCCGGTTGCGTCCGCGAGGGCCTCCTGGAATGCGGGGCCGTCGGGAGGCAGGGCGTCGTCCGCTCCCAACCTCTTTGCCATCGCCGCCTGCTGTTCGTGGCGCGCCGTGGCGAACACCTTGCCCGCGCCGAGCGCGCGCGCCGCGGCCACCGCGGTGAGGCCGATGTTTCCCGCGCCCAGGACCGCGACGGTCTCGCCGCCGGTCATCAGTCCCCGCCGAATGCCGTGCACTGAAACGGCAAGCGGCTCAACCAGCGCGCCGTCCTCCCACGAAAGATCGTCGGTTAGCGGATAGCAGCCGATGGCGCGCCGCTTGATGTATTCCGCGAACCCTCCCCCTTCCGCGTCGGCCTTGTCCAGGCACTGGCGGAACTGGCCCATCCGGCAGTACCAGCATTGGGTGCAGGCTCGGCCATGGCCGATGGTTTCGATGGCGACGCGCTGGCCCAGCCGGGATGCGTCCACGCCTTCGCCAACCTCGACGATTTCGCCTGCCACCTCGTGGCCCGTCGGCAGCTCGTCCGGTTCGGTCTTGTCCGCGTTCATCAGCAGGTCTGAGCCGCAGATGCCCACCGCGCGCACGCGAACTATGACGTCGCCGGGCCCCGGCGTGGGCTTCTCTATCTCCGTCAGGCGCATCGTGTCCTTGCCATCGTGCAGGGCAGCCTTCATCGTTGTCATAGTCGTCTCCTTCTCACGTCAATTGTTCGCGTCAGATGCGACCGTCACCGTGTAGAATGAGCATTGGAGAGTAGTAGCGACCGGCTAGGGCCTGTTCACACTAACGCAAACGCATCGAAGATGAGCGCAAACAGGATGAACCCAAGGAAGGAGAGCGTCCAGCTTCTCAAAGCGAGAGAAGATGCGCCGAAAGCCCTTCAACCGTCGAAACAACCGCTCGATTTCGTTCCGGACGCTTGTACATCTCCCGGTCGTACTGCCAAGGGTCAACCCTCGTGCTCAGGGGCGGAACTATCGGGGTGAACCCCAGGGCCAACGCCAGTTGGCGGGTCTCATTTCCCCTCGTATGCCCGGTCCATTAACAGGAACGGGTTCTGGTCCTGTGTTCCGAGGCGCTTTAGCAGCTTTCGCCCCTCCGGCGCATCGTGGGCCTGTCCGGGAGAAAGGGAGAACGTCACGGCTGTTCTAGCATCCGCGGCAACCATATGAATCTTGGTGGTCCAGCCGCCACGGGACTTGCCGATGGACTGGGGTCCGTTTTTTTTAACGCACCGGTTCCATCGGGATGGACCTTGACTATGGTACTGTCCATGGAAACCGCTTCTATCTTGATACGCACTATGTGCTCTCGTTGAAGATACTCGAAAACCCCGGTCGAGCACACCGTTCTTGGACCACCGGTTCATCCGGGTGTAGACGGTGTGCCAGTTGCCAAATCGAGGCGGCAATCCCCGCCATTTGCAGCCTTGCTCGGCGACATAGAGGATAGCGTTGAGTACTTGCAGGTTCGACAGGCTGACGTTGCCACGCTGAACGGGAAGGATCGGCGCAATTCGTTGGTACTGAACTTCGGTGATTTCCATTCTCGGATTGTAACATAATTTGGCTATTAGTGTGAACAGACCCTAGTCCCCATTACGCTTCGCTGGTGAGGCCGTTTTCGGAAGATTCGTTCGTTACGGGCGCGAGCGGCGGTAGTACACGCTTGATCCAGGGAACCGCGTCGTCCAGGACTTCCTGGCTGATGGCGTGGCCCATACGGTACTCGTGGTACTCAAGGGGAATAGCCCTCGGACTCCAGGAACTCGAGTGACTTGTGCGCGTCATCGACGGAGATCATGGAGTCCTCCGTGCCGTGTGAGATGAAGATGGGTTGACTGCGCTCGATTGGCAGCCGCGCCCGCAGGGTGTCGGGATCCGAAACCCTGGCGCTCAGAACCAGAAGCCCGCTGAACGTATCGGGGTCGGACAAGCCCACGCGGTAGGTCATCATGCCGCCCTGGGAGAAGCCCCCGAGGATGATGTTTCCTCGTTCGACCCGGTACCGCTCCATCACCTCTTCGAGCAGCGTGGCGAGCATCTCCTCCGCGCTCTGGGCTTGTTCGGGCGAGCCTGAGCCTCCGGGTGGAGTCCAGGCGTATCCGACCATGCCCGGCCCAAGCTGCACTGTGAGGGGCGCGTTGGGGCAGACATAGACGTATCCCCTCGAGTCTATCGCCGGCGTCAGCCCGGCGAGGTCGCCCATGTGCGCGCCAAAGCCGTGCAGCAACAAAATCATGGGATAACGGCGATTCGGGTCGTAATCGTCCGGCTCGATGGCCAGGTAGGTCAGCGTCTTGCCCTTATGTTCTCTGGCTTCCAACGTGAACCTCACTCCTCTCGTGTGCCGAGTCGCGCCTGAAAAGCCTCGCCCGTCTTTGATAACCGGCTTCCAACGTGAACCTCGCTCCTCTCGTATCCCTTCCCCGTGTATCGAGGGAAAGGGTAATGCCATTCGGTTGCGATGGCAAGCCCGCACCTTGAATAGGCCTGGGGTTTGAATTAGAATCGAACCCAACGTTGGAGGTAACTTCATTGAGGTAGAGATGAGCAAGTTCATAGACAAGTTGGGGAAGACCGCGTTGCAGCTTCCAACCCCCCTGGGATTCGGCGCCGCGGCCAGGCGCGGAGAGCAGGCTCCCGCGATCATGCTGGTGGGCCAGGCAACCTCTCGGGAGCTAACCAAGGAGCCTGCGCTGGCGGAGGCGAGGGTTGACGCCATCTTGGTCTCGCCCAGTTCCTGGAAAGACAACACGTTGGACCGCATTAAGAACGCGCTCGGCGACCTGCTTTGGGGCGTCAGGCTTGAAGACGGCGTCAGCGAGGCGCAACTCGGAGCCTCGAAGGACAGAGGCTGCGACTTCGTAGTGTTCGATGCGGGCAGCGCGCCTGCGTCCCTGCTGAGCGACGACGACCTGGGCAAACTCATAGCCGTTGACGGCGGACTGGAAGAGCACGCCGCGCGCGCCATCAGGGGTCTGACTATCGATGGAGCGGTTTACTCCCCGGAGGCCGAGGTGCTTCCCCTGACAGTGCGAAGACTGATCGAGATCCAGAAGGTGCACGGGCTGATAGGCAACCCTTTTGTGATGGCCGCGCCGGCGGAACTGGCGCCGGCGGAGCTCGAGGCGCTTCGCAACGCTGGCATCACCGCGCTGCTCGTGGGGCTTTCCGAGCTCGACGCCATCGCCAGGACAAAGGAGGCGATAGACAGGCTGCCTCGAAACAGGCCCAAGTCGAAGTCCGGGGGCGGCATCATGCCGCTCGTGCCGTCGTCGGTCGCGCCGCCGAGCTCCGACCGGGAGGAAGAGGACGACGAGGACTTCTAGCTAACGCCCCTGGGGCAGGCGGTCGATGAGGACCTGGGGCAGGTCGTGCCGACGCATCTTCTCCTGCGTGGTTGGAATGTCGTACTCGACCCTGTGGTGCGTAACCCTGAGCGACTCCGAGTCGTATATGGCATAGCTCGCCCTGGGGTCGCCGTCGCGGGGCTGGCCCACCCCGCCCGGGTTGACTATCACGCGATCCTCGCCTAGGCTGATGGGCGTATCCAGCGGGAAATCCAGGAATACCGCCCCTTGCTCCGATGGACGACACAGGAAAGGAACATGGGAGTGCCCGACCAGACACCAGTAGGTGTCGAAGTGGAGGAAGCTGGCGACCGCCGCCGACACCGACACCACGTACTCCCATATTGGATCCCTGGGACTGCCGTGCACGACGGTGAACTCGTCCAGCTCTAGCCTCAGTTCCAGCCCGCCCAGGTATTCCACGTGCTCCCGCGAAAGCTGCTCCGCGGTCCAGCTATTGGCGGCCGCGGCATAGGGATTGAACGCCTCGATGCTAAGCCTGCCAATCGCGGCAAGATCGTGGTTTCCGGCAACCGCCCGGTGTTCGTACTGCCGCAGCAGGTCTATGCACGCAGCGGGGTCCGGGCCGTAGCCGACAAGGTCGCCCAGGGACCACACCTGCTCGAAGCCGCCCCGCGTCTCGGCGTCGTGAATGACGCTCTGGAAGGCTTCCAGGTTGCTGTGAACGTCCGATACGATAAGCGCGCGCAATTCGATTCCGCCTTGAGGTTGCAGTCTGCCAACAATATAATACAACGGTTGAGCGGGCTGTGAGAGGTTTTGAAACTGTACCGTTTCGTACCATTCCGCACCGCTGCCTAGCTGAGCGCTGGGGTCCGGCAGGGCCGTCTCTCATACTTTTGTGGGCTGGCACGGGTTCAAAAGGTTCTCATTCGGTTGATAATGGCACGGGGCCTTTGGCGGCGGGCGCTGCCAGAATCAGCATTGGCATGATATTGGCGCGAGCCGAGTCGTCCGCTAGAGAATCCCGTCAGTCCGGATTGGACGAGGTAATGATAGCACTGAAGTTCGGGTGCGTCAAGAAGGGTTGAAGGCCAATCGATTGGAAGACGATGGGCGCATTCGAATAGTAAGCGGCGCGCCGGAGCATACGCAGGCAATCGGCAGAGCGTTGGGCAGGTCCGCGGAGGCCGGGGACGTGTTCCTGCTGGTTGGCGGACTCGGCGCGGGCAAGACGTGCCTGACGCAGGGCATCCTCTGGGGTCTGGGTGTCGATGAGTACGCCCGCAGCCCCACGTTCGTGCTGGTGTCCCAGTATTCCGGACGGCTCACGCTGTACCACGTGGACCTGTATCGCCTGGATAGCATAGAGGAAATAGAAGACCTGGGATTGGAGGAGTGCTTGTTTGGAGAAGGCGTCTGCGTCGTGGAGTGGGCGGAGAAGGCCGAGCGGCTTTTCCCTGAGCAGAGTGTGCTGATTCGGATAGACTACCTCGGCGAGACGTCGCGCGGCCTCACGCTGGAGGCTGCCGGTGGGCGGCATGAGCGGCTGGTCGAGGCCCTGGGCGGAGTGAGCGAGTGGAGCTGTCCATAGACACCTCAACGAGATATGCGTCGGTGGGCCTCTCATTAGGAGGAGAGACGCTCGCCGAGCGTACCTGGCGCTCGGAGCGGAACCACTCCGTTGAACTTGTGCCCACGATACGCGAGCTGATGGCGCGCGTCGGCGTCGAAATGGCGGACCTCAACGCCGTATTCTCCGCAAAGGGGCCGGGGGGATTCAGCGCGCTCCGGGTGGGCATGAGTACGGCCAAGGCCCTTGCGACCGCCCTGAGCATACCTCTGTTCGCCGTCAATAGCCTGGACATCGAGGCGCATCAATACCTGGGTCTGAACGCCCCCGTTTGCGCTATCATTACCGCGGGGCGCAATCGGCTCTACCTGGGAACCTACGATGGACGAGCCCAACACGATGGCTCAACTTATGAGGTGATAAGCGTCGAGGAGCTGTCTTCGCGGCTAAGGCCCGGCGCGCTGCTCTGCGGCGAGGCGGCGCACTCGCTGGCTGAGTGCGTCCGCGAAGCCCATGGAGACGCCGTGCGACTCATCGATGCGCCTCCGCCCACGAGAAGGGCCGCGATGCTCGCGCACCTGGGCTCCAAACGGATGCGACGCGGCGACAGCGACGACATCTCGGCGGTGCAGCCGCTGTACCTTCGCAGTGCGCAGGTGGACATGGCCCGTCGGACATGGGCGAAGAGATAAAGTCAAGGAGTTGATAACGGATGCAGAGGACGCTTGTGCTTTTGAAACCCGACGCGATCCAGCGCGGGCTGGCCGGGGAGATCATCTCGCGACTGGAGCGCAGAGGACTGAGACTCGCCGCCGTGAAACTCATGCGGGTGAGCAATGAGGTTGGCCCGGAAACACTACGGCGAGCACATGGGCAAGCCCTTCTTCGACGGGCTGGTGTCGTTCATCACCTCAAGCCCGATCATCGCGATGGTGGTCGAGGGCGAGGACGCGGTGGCGTTGGTGCGGGCTGCAATGGGGGCCACCAACCCCGCGGACGCGGCGCCCGGAACGGTGCGGGGAGACCTCGCCGTGTCCATTGGCATGAACCTCATCCACGGCTCAGACTCGGAAGAGTCGGCAAAGCGAGAGGTGGGGCTGTTCTTCTCGCCGGACGAGATTTTGAAGTATGAGAGGGACGTGGAGAGGTGGATTACAGAAGCCTGACGACTTCAACGGCCTTCGACCACACGCCCTCGATGTCGTAGAACTCGCGCTCTTCCGGCCCAAACATGTGGACGATAACGTCGCCGTAGTCCAGCAATATCCACCCCGAGCCAGGTGTTCCCTCCCTGTGGTGGATGGCGACGCCCACCGCCTTCAGCGCCTTCTCGATCTCCTCCGAGAGGTCTCTCAGTTGGCGGGACGAATCCCCCGTGAGAATTATGAAGTAGTCGGTGAAGTCGCTGATTCCTCTGATGTCGAGCATGACTATGTCGGAGGCCAGCCTGTCCGATGCGGCATCCACCGCAAGCCGGGCGTACTCGGCGGGCTCGAGGAGCGCTTTCGTCGTCATGCGCGGATTATATTCGGATTACCAGGCGCGGTCAATCGCGCTCGGCAAGGGTAAGTGTTCAGAGTTGGGGAGCGGAGACCCATCCCGGCCTTCCCCAGTCTGCTGGGGAGGGGTTTATACACGTGCCTTCGCGGGTATGACGTCGAAGGAGGGCGCTGCCCGCCGCCGCGCCCCTGGATACCCGCCTTCGCGGATATGACGGCTATGGTAGCGGAGGGATGTCACGAACTCTGAACAGCTACATTTGTGGGTCAGGATTTTGAGATAGTTTCTGAGTACCCTCTGCCGATTTTTGTGACTGTTCCGGCCGGACCGGTCCCCTGTCCCCTGCCCTCTCTGGAATGGCCGTGGAGGAGCAGGAGAGCGCGTCAAGGGCCGGTGAATGCGGTCTCAAGGGCGGTGGGGGAACGGTGTTGGGGAGACCACAAACGGAGGTTCTCGCGCCTGAGACGGAGGCGCGCCGTGAGCCTACGGCCTATCGGATGTACATGCCGCCAAACTGGACGTAATCGAGATCCTTCGTGCTGCGGTTCAGCCTAGTACCGTTTCCAGATGTATTTGATAGTATCTCGGCGGCTTTCCACACTGGATTCCCGCTTTCGCGGGAAAGACGGATAGTATTCGATGCCTGTCATCTTCAAGTAGAAACGGTACTAGCATGGCATCTTGCTCTTTCCCTGAGAGGCTTCTGGCGACAATGCTGTTGGAGACAGCGGCAGGGCTACAGTTGGCTGTGTACAGAAGCGGGATTCCCTGTATTATAGATCGCAACTGGGACAACCCGAGCCGGGTGCGGGGAGACCTGCGATGGGCAGAAAGTAGGAGTGCTATGGCGAGTGTGTTGGCAACGCTGGCGGCTCTTACTGTCATTGGTTTGCTGTTCGCGCTGGACCCTGGCGGGGCTATCGCCCAGACTGGCTTTCCCGATTACCAGGATATGGATTGGAAGCAGCTGACGGTCTGGGGCTTCCGGACAATAGGCGTCGGCGTCGCGCTGCTGCTCGTGATGGCGCTGTGGATCAGATACCGGCCCAGGCGGAGGATCAAGAGTCGGGACACATTGGAATTGGGAACGCAGCAGCGCATTGGGCTGCCGGCCGCAGTGTTATCGGTGCTGGAAGACCGGCAGGTCAGCGACCGAACGCTGCTGGCGGCTATAGTCGAGATGTGCCAGCGCGGCGCGTTGCGATTCGAGTACGTCGGAATGAGGAGCGGCTTCCTATACCGGCTGTCGCAGCAGGGCCCCACGCAGTTTGAGTGGGAACAGTTGATATGCGACAGCTTGCCATCGCGCCCCACAAAGGTTAAAGCGCTGCGTGACCAGATGAACGGGGCATAAGGATGCTATCGGGGACCAGTTGGGGGAGTACCTGCAGCGCCAAGGCCTTTTCCATGACAACCCGATACGGATAAGGAGGGAGCGTCTCGGGGATGGATCCGGATGGGCGACATTGGCCGCGGCCTTGATGGGCGTTGGCAGCGGGCTTTGGCTGGCTTTATGGCTGCCCCAATGGTGGGCGAATTCCCTCGCCGGCGCGGTTGTCGGCTGCATCTATTGGTTCATTGCGACCCCGATGCACACGGGTATGCTGCCGCCAGCGGAAGCGGGGGCGTATCAGATAGGTCAGTGGCTTGGTCTGAAGGCATCTCTGACCGGACCGGACCCAGCGGCCGGACGGGGCGAACCGGATCCCATGCTGGCCTATGCCATCGCACTGGACGCGGCTCAGCCCTGGCTGGACGTTTCGATCCCGGCCCCATCATGGTTTGGCTCCGGTGAGGTAGCCTCCTTGCGAGCCCGCGACCTGGACGTGGCCTATCACGGCTTTATGTCCGCACCGGACTGGGGCCTGTCTGGACGGTCCGAGGGCGGGCAGGGAGCGGCTGCGGGGCCAGGTGGCAAGGCGGAGCGGGAACTGTCCCAATTGGAGACGTTGCATAGCGAGCAGGCTGAAGGGACAGCGAACCGAGAAACTGCTGCCGAACATTGGCCCGCCGCAAGCCGGGCGGATGCTCTCGAACCGGATCAGACGCTCTATAAAGACGGAAAAGTCCGTCTTTCGCAGCGACGTCTGGCGCTCTCCGGCAGAACCATTGAACTCCTCGCGATTTCGTCGGTTCGGGTGGACCAACAGCCATTCATAACGGGCGAGTCAAACTGGTTCCTGAAAGCGCCCGGTTTCTTGTTCATGTTAGGCGGGGGCCTGCTGCTCGTTGCCGCTTCCGTTATGTTCCTGTGGGACCTACTGTTTCACGTCCTGAATTGGTTTGGCATCTTAACGGAGGAATGTGAAGGAGGCATGGGTTGGGTGGGAACCTGTCGCCCCTTCGAGCGTAATTCGGCGATTGAGTGGGGCTATGTACGGCGCGGTTATCGTGATAGCGCTCCCGATAGCCCTTGTGGGACAATGGTTGGATGGCAAGAGCGCTCGAACACAGAGCATGTACTGTGCTGCGGCAGCGGTTGACGGCGAAGACGAGACGGTGTATTTCGGCCACAGTGAAGAGCGGGCGTCGGCGGAGGTGTTGGTAGCAGAGGTCCGCAAGGCCCAGGCTGCCGCCAGCGCGAACGACGCCGAAGACGGACACTGATGCCACTGGCCAATAAAGATTTGCTTGAGGCGAAACGCGGTTAATCTATCCCATCCTGTAAAGAGGATGAGTGATTGTTGACTCCACCTAACTGGACAAGACCTATTACCTTCGTGTTGAGGTTAAAACTGGCCCCGTGATTGGTATCCTGGCGAGGGCCAGGCCAGTCTCCAATCCCATACCAGCTATCTGAAGACTTTTTAATCGGATGGACGTACTGGACATGCCGTATCAGTTTGGTAGGTGACCCGATGTGCAGGGGCGTTCCTTGTGGGCGTCCAGGTAGGGGAAAGAGGGCAGGCACAAGACCTGCCCCTACCGGCGTTCCCTTGTGGGTGACCAGGGCGATTGAATAGAGCGCAAGCCATGTGGTAGGCTTTTCGTATGAGCAAGCAACGCGTAATCGTAGCCATGAGCGGAGGCGTGGACTCCTCGGTGGCCGCGCTTCTCCTGAAGGAACAGGGATACGAGGTCATCGGCGTTACCATGCGCCTGTGGACCCTCGAGAACCCGGACGCGCCCGCCATGAGCAAGCGCTGCTGCTCCGTGGAGGACGTGGACGACGCCCGGCGTGTCTGCCAGGTCATCGGCGCGCCCCACTATTTCCTCAATTTCGAGCGGGAGTTTCAGCAGCACGTCGTCGATTACTTCGTGCGAGAGTACGACCGCGGGCGCACTCCGCATCCCTGCCTCGCCTGCAACGACAAGATAAAGTTCGACTTTCTGCTCCGCCGGGCGATGTTCCTGGATGCCGACTACATAGCCACAGGCCACTATGCCCGCATCCGACGTAACGGCAAGGGACTGAAGCTCCTGACTGGCGTTGACAAGGGTAAGGACCAGTCGTATGTCCTGTTCACGCTGACGCAGAAGGAGCTGGGCCGTCTCCTGCTGCCCGTCGGCGAGCATCCCAAGAGCGAGATCCGGAGGCTCGCGGCAGAGGGAGGGCTTCCAGTGGCGGACAAGCCCGACAGCCAGGAGATTTGCTTCATACCGGACGGCGATTACCGTAAGTTCGTCGGCGAACGCTCAAGGCCCAAGACCGGAGAACTGGTTGACACCGAGGGCGCGGTTCTCGGAGAACACCCCGGCATCCAGTTCTTCACCGTCGGCCAGCGCAGGGGACTCGGCCTGAAGGGAAACACCGGCAAGCCGTTGTACGTCGTCAAGATCGACGCGGAGACCAACCAGGTCGTTCTGGGCCGAGAAGACGAGCTCCTGCGCGACACCCTCTGGGCATCGCGGATGAACTTCACCTCCGGGGAGACGCCCCGCGGCCCTGTCGAGGTGAGCGCCAAGATTCGATACAAGGCCAGGCAGGAGCCCGCTACGCTGGTCGCCAGGGACGGCTGGGCCGAGATTCGATTCGATTCCCCTCAGCGGGCCATAACGCCCGGTCAGGCGGTGGTGTTCTACCAGGGCGAGGAGGTGGTCGGGGGCGGCATTATCGAGCTCGAGCGACCACGCGGCGAGAAGTGATGCCGATACGCAGCAGAAGCACGTGAACGGCAAACCAGGGCCAACGTACCAACTGGAAGCCACGCTGCTCGAGCAGGGTTACGCGCTCGTGGCGGGGCTGGACGAGGCGGGTCGCGGCTCGATAGCGGGGCCCGTGGCCGCCGGAGTCGCCATACTCCCGCCCAACCTGGAGGGTCCAGGGGTTCGGCTGATACGGGACAGCAAGCAGCTTACGCCGGCGCGGCGCGAACAGGCGCTGCTATACCTCGAGAGCGCCGCGCTCGCCCTCGGCGTGGGGATGAGCGCGCCGCGCGAGGTCGATGCCGTCGGCATCGTACAGGCCACGCGCCTCGCCATGAAACGGGCGCTGAGCTCAATTCCTCTCACGCCCGCTTACCTGCTGTTGGACGCCTTCCCTCTGCCCGGCGTCGCCACTCCGCAAAAGGCGATAATCCACGGCGACGCTCTCTGCCTCTCCATCGCGGCGGCCTCGATCGTCGCGAAGGTGGCGAGGGACAGGCACATGGACGGAGCAGGACGCGGCCTTTCCAGGCTACGGTTTCGCCAGGCACAAGGGGTATGTCACCAGGGAGCACGTGCGCGGCCTCGAAAAGTTGGGCCCGTGCGAGATTCACAGGCGCACCTTCGCGCCCGTGAAGCAAATGGTCGGCCCCGCGGAGCCTGGCAAGAAGACGCAACGCCAGGGGCTCGGCAGGCTGGGGGAGAAGCTGGCGAAACGCCACCTGGAATCCAGCGGTCACACCATCCTGGAGACCAACTACCGCACCAGGAGCGGCGAGATAGACCTCGTTTCGGAGAAGGACGGCCTGCTGGCCTTCACAGAGGTGCGCACAAAGCGGGGCAGCCTGTTCGGGTCGCCGGAGGAGTCGGTGACGGCGCGAAAACGCGCTCGCATGGTCGCCTGCTCCCAGGAGTACCTCGACGCCAACCACTCGAAGCCCAGGGAGTGGCGCATCGACGTCATCGCGATAGAGCTGGACCGGCGCGGCAGGCTGCTAAGGTTGAACGTGCTCGAGAACGCGGTCGAACTCTGAGCCACTCCGGTGGTTCGCGCTCAACCCAGTCCAAAGACGAGGATGCTCGCCACCGCGTAGAGACCTATCAGCGAAACGGCCTCGAACGTCCAGAACTTGCCGGGCCTCCCGCGCCGGCGGGCGACCAGCGCGACGATTACCACCGCGGTCATGAGCACGGCAATCACCGCTGTCAACGAGTGGACCTCCGCGATGTTGGCCCAGATTGCTCCTCCGGTGTAGGCCACGTCGTCCAGGAACAGTATGAAGCCCATGTTGAAGACGTTGCTTCCGAGGACGTTGGATATGGCGAGCTCCGGCGCGCCAATGCGAATCGCGGCAAAGGAGGCCGCGAGCTCTGGCAGCGAGGTGCTGAACGCCAGGAACTGGGTTCCCACGAAGCTCGCCTCCCATCCCATGACGTCCGCTATTCCGCCGCCGCTGTTCGCCAGCCACATCGCGGCCCCAACCACGATGGCGGCGGAGAGCGTGTAGGTCAGCGCGGCCCTGCCGAGGCTGCTGGACGAATAATCGCGCTCCCCCTCACCCGTCTTTGGCTGCTCGGTGTCCTGGGACTGCTCTACGCGGTATATCAGGAACATCGCCAGCAGGAACATGGCGAGTATAAGAATGGACACCGGGCTTACCTGCCAGCCATCCATGGCCGACGTCATGCCGTGCACGAGGATCGCGATGGTGGCGAGCGTGATTACGGCAATCCCACAGGCCGCCACGACGACGGAGGTCGTGTTTACCTTCGTCAATATAGGGCCGTCACGCCAGTAGAGGTCCAGAAGTCCTATGATGAGAAGATTGAACAGGTTGCTGCCGAATGCGTCGCCCGCGGCCAGGTCCGGCTCGCCGACCAGCACTATCGAGCTTACGCCCGTGCCCAGCTCCGGCAGGGAAGTGGCCGTAGCCAGCAGCACGACGCCGATGAAAGAGCGTCCCAAGCCCGTCTTGAAGGCTATGACGTCGGCCGACTTGGCGAGAAAGGTGGATGCCCCAAGTATAATGGCCGCCGAAGCCGCAAGCTGGAGCCAGAGTAGGGTTACTTCCAAATGTTCCTCAGATGATGCCGCCCAGGTGGGAATGTGTAAGGCAGGCCAGAATCGGCGGCGGCGATTTGAGGCAGAGCCTGGATCAGACCCTCCCCTTCTCGCCGCCGGCAGGCCATCTTCGTGCCATGACATAGACGCGAAGATGAGATTGCGCTATCGAAGAAACTATCTCAAATGCGCCTATGATTCGCGCTGACTGCTGATAAGAAGTTCCCCTCGCTCTCGCCACTTGTCGAGAAAGCGTCGATAGTTCTTGCGGCTGAGCTCGTCTCGCTCGCCTTCAGCCAGCTCGCTCCAAACACGGTGCTCGTGCAGCTCTATTGGGAGGCTGGGGTCCGCCACTATTCTGAAGCCCTTGTCCTTGAAGTGGAAACTGAAGTCGATGTCCAGGTTGCGATAGAAGCGGAAACTCTCCCTCATCAAGCCCACGCCGGCAAGGTCTTCGCGCCGGAAGGCAAAGCAGTACGCCTGCATCGCGTCCATGTCCCCGCTCTCGCCCTCGCCCTCGTGGAAGTGGTGCAGGTCGTCGGTTCGCAGGCCGAATGGGCCGGCGACTCCCACGCTTCTGTCCATTAACAGCTCGTCCAAGGGCCCGAAAATGTCCCCGACCACCTCGGCGCTGGTATCGAGCATGACGACGTGCCTACCCTTGGACTGTTTGAGCACGATGTTCTTGGCCGCGCCCTCGCCCAGCACGTGGTCGGTATGAAAGACACGGATCCGGGAATCGGCGGAGGCCGCCTGCTCCAGCCAGTGGGCGGCGCCATCGGTCGAACCATTGTCAACCACCACCACCTCGGCCCTGCGACCGCCAACCCACTCCAGCGCGCTGAGAACGCAGCGCTTCACATCGTTGACATAGTTGCAGGCGACGATGCCAATGGTGACGTCCGCGCTGTCCGGCTCGTCCAAGAGCGAGGGCGCCTCGGCGGAGGACGAAAAACTGTGCCACTCCTCCTGACGCTTCTCCCAGGACGTCTTGGGACGGACCCTCGTGCCCGTCGGGGTGTCCTCTACCACGCAACCCGTCTGGACGAGCGTGTCTCTGATGCCGTCGGCCTCCTGGTATCTGCCTTCCTGGCGCAAGCTAGAGCGCTTCTCGACCAGGGCCTCGACTTCGTCCGGAACCGAATATGCCTCGACCGATTCATCCAGTCCAAGTCCCAGCACCTCGTCGTAGCCGCGAATTATGTGCAGCTTCACTTGGGCGGGCAACTCGGAGCGGGCAAGCTCCCATGTGAGCGCGAGGGAGCCAGGCATGTCCAGGTCTTCGTTCACCCTCTCGAAGAAGCGGCCCTGCCACTCCTCGATGGCGCCTCCGCCTTCACCCGGCATGGGAGGGGCCATGCTCCATTCCCATACCCTATTGCGGAGACGCTGCAAACCTCGTTGGGCCGCCTTGAGCGCGGTGAACGTGAAGTTCAGCCTGGTCCTGTACCTGGCGGTCAGGCAAAGATAGCGGAACGCGATAGGGTCGATGCCCTGCCCCTCGATGTCGGAGAGGATGAAGGAGTTGCCGGCCGACTTTGCCATCTTGACGCCGTCAGCCAGGAGATGCTGCCCATGCGTCCAGGTGTTCACCACCTGCTTGCCGGTGAAGCCCTCACTCTGGGCTATCTCTCCCTCGTGATGAGGAAAGATGTTGTCAACGCCGCCGGTGTGGACGTCGAACCTCTCCCCCAGGTACTTGATGGACATGGCGGAACACTCGATGTGCCAGCCCGGAAAGCCCTCTCCCCATATGCTGGGCCACTTCAGTTCACGGCCATGCTCCGCCTGCTTCCATAGCGTGAAGTCGCGCGGGTCTCGTTTGAGCGGGTCGGCCTCCACGCGCACCGCTTCGAGAAGTTCGGCTACCTGGATATTGCCGGAGAGTTTCCCGTAGTCCGCGAACCCGGCGACGTCGAAATAGACGTTCCCTTCGACCTCATAGGCGTAATCCCTTTCCACGAGGCGCTCCACGATTTCCAGCATCTCCTCGATGTGGCCCGTCGCCTTGGGAAAATGCCCCGCCGGAATTATGTTGACCTTTCGTTCGTCCTCCAGGAAGCGGTCCGTGTAGAACTGGGCGATCTCTGCGGGGGTCTTGCCCTCGGCGATAGCGGCCGCGATTACCTTGTCCTCCCCCTGCTCGAGAACCTCCTGGCGCATGTGCCCCACGTCCGTAATGTTCTTGACGTGCGTTACACTAAACTGCTGGGCCTCGAGGGCGCGGCGAATCCAGTCGGCCATCAGGTAAGACCTGAGATTGCCGATGTGGGCGTCGCGGTAAACCGTGGGGCCGCAGGTGTACATCTTGATGACGCCGGGGTCAATCGGCCGCACCTGCTCCACCCGCTTGGTAAGGGTGTTATATAGCCTCAACACTTATGCTTTTCCCCTGACTGGTTCCGAACCAATTATACTCCCGGCCGCTCTTCCTGTCTAACACCAATTCGTATAGATAGTAGGCCAACATCATTGAAATGAAGCGTAGCGCGGCGGAGCCACAAGATTCCCCCGCCCTCGACGGGAGGGGGTTAGGGGGTGGGTGACCCTCGCCTTGCACCAATGGTGGACGCACGCTTAGGGAACGTTCATAACCCTGAGCAGGTCTGTGCCTCCCGAAACCCCCAACGGGAGGCCAGCGACCAGCACTATCTGGCTGCCCGAAGCTACTCCGCCCACGAGAACCGCCTGCCGTTCGCCCTCCGTGAAGAGGTCCTCCACCGTTTCCAGGCTGCGAATTATGACCGGCGTAACGCCCCATCGAAGAGTAAGGCGGCGTTGCATACGTTCGTGCACGGTCAGGGCCAGGATGTGCTGAGCGGGGCGGTACTTGGAGACCCTTCCCGCCGTGCCTCCCGTCTCAGTGAACGCCACGATCAGGCTCGCATCGAGCGTGGACGCCGTGCGGCAGGCGTTATAGCTTATGGCGTCGTCCGTCTGTCGCTGCACGTGCCTGGCCTTTTCGAGCAACATCGATTCGTATGGCAGCGCGGCCTCAGCCTCCACCGCTACCTGCGCCATCAGCTTGACGACCTGGACGGGGTACTGGCCAACCGAGGTCTCCCCTGAGAGCATCACGGCGTCCGTGCCGTCGAATACGGCGTTGGCAACGTCGGTCACCTCTGCTCTCGTCGGCACCGGTGAGCGCACCATGGACTCCAGCATCTGGGTCGCGGTGATCACGGGCTTCCCGGCCGCGTTGCACCTTGCGATGAGGTCTTTCTGGATTATCGGCACACGTGAGAGCGACACCTCGACGCCCATGTCGCCGCGAGCCACCATGACGGCGTCGCTGGCGGCGATAATGGTCTCAACGTCTTCGAGCGCCTCCGCGCGCTCTATCTTCGAGATGATCTGCGTGTCAAAGGAGTTTTCATCGAAAAATCGCCTGACTTCGTGAATGTCGTCCGCCGAGGTCACGGTCGAGAGCGCCACGAATTCGGCGTCGCATTCGACGGCGAAATCGAGCGCGCTCTTGGCAGCCTCGTCCTGGAATTGCATCGAGGGCGTTACGCCCGGCGCCGTGACACCGCGCCGCTCGGTCAGCCTGCCGCCAATGACCACCTCGCATAGCACGTCCGGGCCGTTGACGGCGGTGACGCGAAGCTCCAGGAAGCCATCATCGAGTAGGATGGGCCGGCCGGCTTCGGCGTCCCTGTGAATGCCCGGCGGCGCGACGCCAATGCGGTCCTGGGTTCCGACCACGTCTCGGCTGGTTAGCGTGAACTCATCGCCGGCCACAAGCTCGATCGCCCCGGGCGCGAGCGGGCCGGTGCGGTACTTGGCGCCGGGCACGTCAACCATCACGCCGACAGGCACGCCGAGGTCCTCTGACACGGCGCGCACGGTCTCGACAGCGTTTGCGTGCGTAACAAGGTTGCCGTGTGAGAAATTGAGTCGGGCCACGCTCATTCCACTCTCGACCAGCGCCCTTACGATGTCGTAGGACTCGGTGGAGGGTCCCAGCGTGCAGACTATCTTGGTTTTGGGTCTCCCAATCTTGGGAGTGGCGCCGGAAGTCATGACGAAAACGACGGTCGCTGCGCTCGCGCCACGATGTTCAGACCTCGCGCCGCGGGCGGCAACCCTTACCAAAGATTTGGAGCGGCATTAGCGTGGGACTGCTCCAAACCGGCAAGTCCCGAGCCGCAGCCTCAATCTTACATGAAACGCTGAACATATGACCATACTATATCGGGTCATGTTTGGGCGTTAGCTGAGAGCGCGGCGCGCAGCGCAGCCGCATCCTGTGCCGGCGACAGGGAACTCGCCCCCTGTTGGCCCGCCGCCCACCGATCCGAAACGCCCGTAGCCAACCCGCCCTTGACACTCCACGAACGCCTGTCCTACAATGCCTCCATCCAAATCGACGAGCGTCCGCCAGGCGTCCTCGCTCACGCCAAAATCCTGAAAATCTCGTAATCTCTAAAATCCATACGGCCGCAGGCCCCAGCTAGGAAATGTCCTAGAATGTCACAAAATGTCACACTTTGGGTTTGCGATTTTTGGCGAGCAGCCTTCCGCAAGGCTCCGCGCCCTCTGCTGACAGCCAACCGCTCCTCGCCTTTTGCGGGACTTCCAGAACAGCCGCCAAGATGCTATGCTTGCCTGAAATCACTTCAGAAGAAATAGGCAAGCGCACAGGAGGTTTCTGATGCAGGACGCGGTTATCGTTAGCGGCGCGCGAACGGCTATGGGAAGGTTTGGCGGAGCGTTCAAGGACGTCTCCGCCCCAGACCTGGGAGCGGCAGCAATCAGGGCGGCCTTGGAGCGCGCCAACCTGGAGCCGGACGCCGTGGACGAGGTGGTTCTCGGCAACGCTTTGCAGGCGACCGAGGCGGGCTACGCCGCGCGCCTCGCCTCGCTGCGAGCCGGCATCCCGGAGCAGGTTCCCACCATCGCGGTCAACCGCCAGTGCTCCTCCGGGCTGGAGGCCATCAACATGGCGGCCCAGCTTGTGCGAACCGGCGAGGTGGACATCGCCGTTGCCGGGGGAACCGAGAACATGAGCCAGTCCCCCTTCATGCTGGACTACAAGGCGCGCTTCGACGGCCTTCGCATGGGTAACGCCGAGATGGTTGACGGCCTCATCGAGGGGCTCGGCTGCCCGGTGAACCGCTACCACATGGGCGTAACCGCCGAGAACGTCGCCGAGCGGTTCGGCGTCAGCCGCGAAGACCAGGACGAGATGGCCCTCAACAGCCACATGCGCGCCGTAGCCGCCATCGAGGGCGGCCGGTTCGCCGGCCAGATAACCCAGGTCAGCGTTCCGCAGCGCAGAGGCGACTCTATCGTCGTCAGCGTTGACGAGGGCCCCCGCGCGGACACCACGCTAGAACGCCTGGCGCAGTTGCGGCCGGTGTTCAAGAAGGACGGCTCCGTGACCGCGGGCAACGCATCCAGCATCAACGACGGCGCGGCGGCTGTGGTCATCATGTCAGCGCAGAAGGCCGCCGAGCTTGGCCTTACCCCGCGGCTGCGATGGCACACCAGGGGCGTGGCGGGCGTCGATCCCGCCATCATGGGCATCGGCCCGGTTCCCGCCGTGAGGAAGGCGCTCGACAAGGCTGGCATGACCCTCGACGACATCGACCTCGTGGAGCTGAACGAGGCATTCGCCGCGCAGGCGCTCTACTGCGTTCGAGAGCTGGGCCTCGACATGGACAAGACCAACGTGAACGGCAGCGGCATCAGCCTGGGCCACCCCGTAGGCGCGACCGGAGCCATCATGACGGTCAAGCTCATGGAGGAGATAGACCTCCGCGACCAGCAGCTGGGCCTCGTGACCATGTGCGTAGGCGGCGGCCAGGGCGTAGCCACCATCTTCGAGCGTCTGAACTAGCAGTCCGAAATCTTTGAAATGAGGGTAAGCCGGGATTGGCGTCCTGTGGCGACAGGACGGGTTTGAAACCCGCCCCTACCGCTAATGCCGTCTTCGCACGGCGCACCACGCGACCCCAACCAGCAGCGCCGCCATAGGCAAGTCCACTGTGCGCGCCGACCTGCCACAGCCCCCGGTCGCCGACAATTCCGGTTCAGGCGATGCGGGGTCGGCGTACTCCGCCGTGGCACGAGAGGCCGTGCCCGGAACAGGTGCTTGCCCCGGGCCTAGTTCAGCCAGATCTTCTGCGGCCTCCGACAGGGGCCGTGTCCTGCTACAGAGCCAAGTGCGAAAACGTTCATCGGTGTAGACAATGTACTTGTGCGCGCTAAAAGTGTAGCCGCAGCTCGCCTCATTAGCTCTGGTTGTAACGTATATCGTCTCCGAGAGCGGTCCCTTCCAGATGGTCTCAACCTCAAAGGCGACCTCGACAATCTCACCTCCCCAGTCATCCTCTCCGATATTCTTCCAGGAGAAAGGACGACCGAGGAAGACCGCGCCGGACTCTGCCAGTTCTTCTGACGGCGAACCCGGCACAACGCATGAACACGCAAAGACACGCTCCGGAGACGCGACAAGCGCCAGCCCGACCGCAAGCAGGATGGCCAAAGCCAACCAGACTGCTCTATTCGCGTTCATAGGCATCACTCGGCCAGAACAGCCCGCAGTGCCCACACCACGGCGAGCACCAACGCCTCTACGCCGTCACCAACTCCAGGTTCTTCAGCCCGGACCCGGTGTTGAGCAACAGGATGCGCTCGTCGGGCGACAGCGTGCCGTCCGCCAGCAGCTTGTTGAGGGCGGCGGCGGTCGCCGCCCCCTCTGGACAGATGAACATGCCCTCCAGCGACGCCACCAGCTTCATGTAGTGCAGGATTTCGTCGTCCGTGACGGTCAGCGCGCCCCCTCCACTTTCCCGCAGGGCCCGCAGGATCATGTAGTCGCCGATGGCCCCCGGCACACGTATGCCCGGGGCGAGCGTGTGCGCGTTCTCCCACGGCTCTGCGAACTCCGTGCCCTCGTGGAATGCCCTGACCATCGGCGCGCAGCCGTCCGACTGGACGCAGAACATCTTTGGCCGCTTGCCGTCTATCCAGCTCATCCGCTCCATCTCCTCGAACGCCTTCCACATGCCCACGATGCCCGTGCCGCCGCCCGTCGGATACATGATGGCGTCGGGCAGCGTCCAGCCCATCTGCTCCGCTATCTCGTAGCCCATCGTCTTCTTGCCCTCGACCCGGTACGGTTCCTGGAGCGTGGAGATGTCGAACAGCCCCTCCTCCTGCGCCTTCTGACGCGACACGCGGCCCGCGTCGCTGATGAGGCCGTCGATGAGGTTCAGCCGCCCGCCGGTAATCGAGACCTCTTTCCGGTTGGAGTCGGGCACGTCCTGCGGCATGAAGACGTAGGCCTCGATGCCGCCCTTTGCCGCGTATGCGGTCATCGCGCCCGCCGCGTTGCCGGCCGAGGGCATCGTCAGCCGCGTCAGCCCAAGCTCCTTGGCCTTGGAGACGGCGGCGGACAGCCCCCTGGCCTTGAACGACGCGGTGGGATTCAGTCCCTCGTCCTTGATGTAGAGGTCCGAGCAATTGAACTCGCGCCCCAGCCGCTCGGCCTTGAATATCGGGGTGTAGCCCTCGCCCAGTGTGATGACGTTCGCCTCGTCCCTTATCGGCATCACCTCGAAGTAACGCCACATGTTGGCCGGCCGCTCCTTGAGCGCGCTGCGGTCCAACGCGACCCTGGCGGCGTCCAGGTCGTACCTGGGATAGAGCACCTTGCCGCACTCGTCGCAGGTGCGGTGCGGCTCATCCGCCGAGTAGGTCTCGTGGCAGTAGGTGCACTCCAGTTCGGTAAGGTAGCTCTTCATCTCTCCTCCGTTCTATTGACGAGTCTGTTCCCGCCGTCGCGCCCATACAGACGTCAGCTACCCTATAGTACGCCATAGACCGCCCGTTGGGTACACGCGCGGGCGTACTCAGCCGGCATCCTCTACCAAAACCATCCTGAAAATCTCAAAATCTTACGAATCCCGATTCTGACAAACTGCTTTGTGTCCCTTCGTGTCCTTCGTGGACAATCCTCGGTCGCCCCTATATATGGGTCACCGCGCCAACTCTGAACAGTTACACCCGCAATCGCCTGAGCCGCAACTTTCCTACTATTGAGGAGTGGTAGACGATGCCGCACCCCGACATCGCCGTCGTCACCGGCGCCTTCAGCTATACAGGCAGGTATGTCGCCCGGCGTCTGCTCGACCAGGGCGTTCGCGTAAGGATCCTGGCCCGCAACCCAGACCGAGAGGACTCCTTCGCCTCTAAATCAACGCCGTTGTTGGCAGTGAAGAGGCATTTGTCATTAACTTGCAAATGCGATTGTCCTGGGGGCCGCCGGAGGTCAAGACCCATTCGCTGACTTGGACCACGGATACGCGAACCACTTATACTTCAGGTTGAGAATTACGAGTACAACCATGTAACCCAAGATGTCCACGAAGTACGTCGGGAGCAGATCGGTTTTCTCTATATGGCTCACGAACAGGGAGGGCGTGGCTAACGCCGAAACTTCAGGGTTCGCTATCAGTCCGAGGAATAGGTTGTTAACCGCGTGGAATCCCACCGCCAGCTCGATTCCACCGTCGAGCAGTGTCAACGCGGCAAATAAAATCCCGGGGGACATAATCTGAACGACGTAGAACACGAACCCGTAGGCGCCCCGGGTTGGCAAGATGCGGTACAGTGAAAATAACTGCCGTTACAAGGGCCAGGATAGGCCTGTTCCTTGTGAGCAGCGATAAGCCTTGCATTATGTATCCGCGGAACAGCACTTCCTCGAAGCTGGTCTGAATGGGAATTAGAACAAGCGCAATCAGTATGAAGGGCAGATATAACCCGAGACTGGGCGACTCGAAAGTCACCTCACCACCAAGGAGGAATCTGTACGCCAGTGTGATCAGGATCAGAACACACAGCCCTACAAGCGCGGCGTACAGGACTCGGCTATAATCGAACGACGCCCTCCCGGTGGTTACCTGAGTCAAGCTCTTTCTGTGGAGACGCTTTACTACTATCCAAATGCCGATTAGTCCCACTACGAAACCCAAGAACCCCAGAACTAAATCGGGCAAAAGCGAGGCGCCGAGTGCTCCGTCGGCGCATACGAACCACGGGGAGTCAATGTCCTTTTCTGTGCCTTTGCACGCTACGATGGCTGGCACAATCAGAATGAGAGTCCCGATCTGCCAGATGGCGACGGCAGCGATTATGCCCACGACCCACCGCCACCACCGGGTCATGCCGATTGAGGCGGCCGCGAAGAACTGGTCAATTGGCGCTTTCGGCTCGACGGACGGTGTTTGTGGGTTTTCGAATGGCTGCTGAGAGGGTGTGTGAGAAGTCTTGGATATGTATTAGAATGGAGGCATGAAACGCAAAGCATACCCCAGTGACCTGACTGATGAACAGTGGAAGATGCTCGCTCCGCTACTCCCGGCAGCCAAAACTGGGGGAAGGCCACGTACTGTAGACCTGCGGGAAGTCGTCAACGGCATTCTATACGTTCTGCGCAACGGTTGCACGTGGCGAGCCATGCCGCATGACCTCCCGCCTTGGGGTACTGTATGGTGGTATTTTCGGGAGTGGAGAGAGGATGGTACATGGGAACGAGCCAATGACGCTCTCCGAGTCAAGGTCCGGCAGGCCGAGGGGAGGAACCCGACACCTAGCGCTGCTATCATAGACAGCCAGTCGGTCAAGACTACGGAAAAAGGGGGCCTCGTGGCTATGACGCTGGCAAGAAGGTCAACGGTCGAAAGCGACATATCATTGTAGATACCATGGGGTTGCTGCTGGCGGTGGTGGTGCATCCTGCCAATATCCAGGATAGGGATGGGGCGAAGCTGGTCATCGATAAATTGATAGGGAGGTTTCCCCGCATGAGGTTGGTCTGGGCCGATGCTGGCTATGCTGGAAAGCTGGTCGAGTGGGTCTGGGCCCTGACAGGCTGGGCACTCGAGATTGTCAAGCGCCCCAGGGACAGCCACCGTTTTCAAGTGCTGCCGCGAAGATGGGTGGTCGAACGAACATTCGCGTGGCTCAGCAGGTGCCGTCGGATGAGCAAGGACTACGAAGCTCTGTCCGATACAACCGAGGCGTGGACCCATATAGCTATGATTCATCTCATGCTCCGACGCTTAGCACCAACCTAATTTGAACTTCTCACACACCCTCTAAGACATCATGTCCTCCTTGACTTGGACCACGGATACGCGAACCCTTGTACTTCAGGTTGCGAGTATGATGCGAGTGTATGAAAGGTGTATTTTCGCGTTGGGCGGTGAGATTGTGCCAAAAGGACACGACTAATCGGGGAGCTGCTGCAAGCGTCCCTCGAGGCGGTGCAGCGCTTGCTGGGTTGAGCGCAGTTCCCGGAGGATTCCTTCCCTGGATGCCGGTGTTCCCAACGGTTGCGGGCCTTCCTGCCTGGCTTCGTCCAGGTTTCTTATTACGACGGCTATGAATAGATTGGTTACGATATAGGCAGAGAATATCACAAAGCTGACGAAATAGAGCCACGCCAACGGCTCTACCTTGATGAGAGGGCGCATGACCTCGCCCCATCCATCCAGCGTCACGATTTCAAACAGAGTCAAGACAGAAACGCTTAGACTTCCCCAGTGTGCTGGGTCGTGCTCTCCAAAGTTCTTGAAACCGACAATAGCATACGAATATAGGACGATGCCCAGCAATAACGCGATGTGGCCCATGCTCGGTATGGAGCGCAACAGTGTCGCCAGGATCAAGTGCAGTTCCCTAACAGTTGAGAGGCCTCGAAGAAGCCGCAACAAGCACACCAAAAGGATGAGTAGCTCGTGGCTGGCGATGGACTCGAAGACTACCATGCTGACTATCAGGGAGCTAATCACCAGGAAGTCGAAGGCGTTCCAACTATCCCTGAAATACCGGTCGATCCTTGGCGAGAGCGCGAACATCTTGAGAAGCACTTCCAAAACGAGCACTACCAGCATCAGGACCCAGAACGACCCCGTCAAATAGAGGAGCCAGTCAGGTTGTGTATCGAGAGAAAGTCGCAGCCCCTGCATAATGGCGTTTACACAGATGAGTACGACGAGAAGGTAATCAAATTTCCGCGCGTGTACGATACGGTGGGCTAATCCTCGCATGTCCTAGGTTCCTCCTCGCGGAAAAATTGCCGTGGGGATCGACCCTTCGAAAACCCCCCCAATCAAACTCTCCTAGCTACTCCAAACAAGCCCATCCAGCGGGGTATGACCTTGGTGGTGACGACCAAAAGACCGTAGGATAAGCACTTTGCCGCACTCGTCGCAGACGCGGTGCGGTTCGTCCGCCGAGTAGGTCTCGTGGCAGTAGGTGCACTCCAGTTCGGTAAGTAACTGTTCACGTTTGATGAGAGGTCCTCCCATTGTCCCCCTCCCTTGACGGGAGCTGACAAGGGTAGGTAATCGGCGGTTCATAGCTATGACATCGCAATTCAGGTCAACGTATGTCATTCCGAGTGAGCGTAGCGAACCGAGGAATCCCAAGTTCTTGTAGTGCAGATGGCTCTGGATTGCCGAGCGGCTAGCCACTTCGTGGGTTCCTCGGCTACGCTCGGAATGACATGGGCTAAGCGTACTTGCAATTCGCATTTTACCCACCCCTGTCAGACGGGCTTAGTACACGACACTTTTTGAAAGGGCAGTTTGGGCAGGTTCATCGGAACCTGTCAGACCAGTCTGCGACTTGCCCCGGTGAGCAGTGACAGCTAACAAAAATCTCGCCTTGTGAAAACTGTCGTGTTGTAAGGTCAGATGGGAGGGGGTTAGGGGGTGGGTGCCAGTAGCTTATGGCAAATCCCTTCACTTTCCCTGGACTCTGAACAGTCATCTCTCGTCCGTTCTATTGACGAGTCTGTTCCCACCGTTGCAGCCAATTTTGAAATGATGCAGGGCTTTCCGTGGACTTCTTCGCGAGCATCAGCCCCTCGACGCCGATGTCCTCATCCAGTTCAGGCCAGTGGATGCCGAATCCCGCGCCACTTATCTGAAAGTTTGCGCGCTCAGCCGGCGTCCCATTCGCCAGTCCGCGGATACCACCTGATGGGAACTGAGATAGTACGCCCATCGTCGATGTCCGCGGACAGTGTATCGTCAGTCAGCGTTACGCTAACGACTCTTGAAGCAGGTGTCATTATTGAAGTACCTCTCGCCCAGGTAGTCTATGTAAGGCTTGTATCCCTCCTCGCCTTCTGTTACGTCGGGCAACCTGTGATAAAGTTTTTGGTAGGAAATCGCCCTGAATCGTATCTCATCCCCTACCCGCGCGGCAAAGTCATCGATTTCCTTCTTGTGCGCTTTCGATCTTTCACAGGTGCAGCTGTCATAATATAGGTAGTACAGCCTGAACTTGTCACCAAGCTGCGTCGCCAGACCAAGCGCGTGCTTGAGAAGCTGCTCCACATCCAGGAAGTTGAACAGATACTCGCCATTCTGTATTCCGTCGCGGACTTCCTCGGCAAGCCGCTGGCACTCCGGCAACTTCTGGTACTCCCAGAGCCGGCAGGGAAAGTACTTCTCCGCAAATCTTTCCGAGCTCTTTGTGGCTTTAGTTTTCTTCGTCATCCGCTCGGTGAACTTGCTCTCAATCCCGATGGTGTCACCAGAGCATAGCTTTGTGGCGACGTCCAGATTTGGCGGCTGTCCCCTCAACGAGGTGGGGAACTTGGCTTCAAAACAGAGAGACTCCGCGCTATCGCCGTCAATGCCCATCGCCTTCAACAGAGGAGCCTTGTCCCTGGTCGTCCAATAGTCGAAGAAGTTTACCTCCAACGCCGATGATGAGTGCAACGCTTTCATTTTGGCGGGACGCGAACCATCCTTTAGTTCTCCCCCTCCGCCCTCTTCAAAGGCTTTTCGGGCGCAATCCGACAAAGGTTTCCATAGGCCGGCCTCCACACTGTCCAGATAGTAGGAGTAGTCCGCCCGGAAATGGAGTCCCCTGGATTCCGCCCAGCGTTTCTGAGCATCCTTTACCTGCTGTCCCGTGCTCACGTGGCTGATTCCCTCCGAATAGCGGCTTCCCCTAATGTAACTTTTGAGACTTCTCGCCGTCAAAAGCGAATCCCCTACGAACGCCAATACTGACCACTGACCATCGGCATCCCGTTGGCATATCCGTTGCCGGCGGCTATAATACGGAGCGACATCGGCGCAACAATCAACAAGTGGAGGCACGAAGTCATGGTCAGCCCAATCGAACAGCGTTACATCGATCTTCATCCCGGTTCCGTCGAACGCCACGCCGCGGCGCGCGACATCTTCCCGGACGGCGTCACCCACGATGGGCGGCGCATGAGTCCGTTCCCCATCTACGCCACGCACGGCATAGGCCCCCACAAGTGGGACGTGGACGGCAACCGTATCATCGACTACTGGACCGGTCACGGCTCGATGATACTGGGCCACTCTCACCCCGAGGTCGTGGCGGCAGTCGCCAGCCAGATGGGTAAGGGCACTCACCTCAGCGCGTCCTCGGACCTGGAAATCAAGTGGGGCCAGCAGGTCAAGGAGCTAATCCCCAGCGCGGACAAGGTGCGCTTCCACAGCTCCGGCACCGAGGCGACTATGATGGCCGTCAGGATGGCGCGCGCCTACACCGGCAAGTCGAAGGTCATCAAGTTCGTGGAGCACTTCCACGGCTGGAGCGACTACCTCTCGGTGGGCAGCGCGGGCGTGGGCGGCATTCCCCAGGAGACCAAGGACACTATGATTGTGCTGCCGCCCAACGACATTGGCCTCGTAGAGAGGACTCTCCAGGACAATGACGACGTCGCCGCTATCATCCTGGAGCCGACGGGCGCGCACATGGGCCAGATACCGGTTCGGCCCAGCTTCCTGGGCGAGCTGCGAGAGCTGACCGACCGCACGGGCGTCGTGCTCATATTCGACGAGGTGGTCACAGGGTTCCGCGTCTCCAGTGGCGGCGCGCAGGCCTACTACGGCGTTACGCCCGACATGACGACGATGGCGAAGATTCTGGGCGGAGGCCTTCCGGGCGGCGCGGTTGCCGGCAAGGCGGACATCATCAACATGATCGAGGCGCGCGGCGACGCGGACTTCAACCAGAACCGCCGCATCGCGCACAATGGCACGTTCAACGCCAACCCCCTCTCCGCAGCCGCGGGCACCGTCGCGTTGGACCTGATAATGAACACGCCCGTAACCGACACCGCGAACGCGATGGGCGCGCGGCTCAAGGACGGCCTGAACGACCTTCTCTCCAGGATGGAAGTGCCGGGCTGCGCCAGCGGTATCGCGTCGCTGATTTTCCTGCGGCTCGGCGCTGACCACGAGTGCGACAAAGACGTCTGCATCCTGACGCCGGAGCAGATGCGCGAGACGGGCAACGCCGAGCGCAACTCCCAGTTCGTCCTGGCGATGCTGAACAACGGCGTGCACGCCACGTCCAGGTTCATCATGAGCGCGGCGCACCGCGAGCAGGACGTTGACGACACCGTCGCGGCAACGGAGAAGTCCCTGACCGAACTGAGGCAGATGGGCCTCGTCTAAGCGGAGGATGCGATGCCGGACGAATACGACCTGGGCATTGTCGGCGGCGGCGCGGCGGGCCTCACCGCCGGCATGTACGCCTGCCGAGCGGGGCTCAAAACGGTCCTGTTCGAGAGCCTGATGCCGGGCGGGCAGGTGATAAACGCCGAAAAGATAGAGAACTTCCCTGGATTCCCGGAGGGCATTTCGGGCGCGGACTTCGGACCGCTGCTCTATGAGCAGGCCGCCAGGTACGGCCTCGAAATCCGGCTGTCCGAGGTGACCGGGCTGCGGCAGCAGGCACCCAATTGGGCTATCGACACCTACGACGGGCAGGTTGACGCCAGGGCCGTCATCGTCGCGGGCGGCTCCACGCTGCGAACGCTCGGCGTTCCCGGCGAGGAAGGGCTCGTCGGCGCAGGCGTGTCCTATTGCGCCACCTGCGACGGGCCTTTCTTCAAGGACGAGGTTGTGGGCGTTGTGGGCGGGGGCGACTCCGCGATGGACGAGGCGCTCGTGCTGGCGGAGTTCGCGTCCAGGGTCATCGTGTTCCACAGGCGGGACGAACTCCGCGCGCAGAAGCTCCTGCAGGACAGGGCGCTCTCCAACCCCAAGATAGAGGTGCGCTGGAACACTACGGTGGACGCCATACTGGGCGACGCCGAGGTGGAGGGAGTCGGCGTAACGGACGTTTCGTCGGGGGAAACTTCCAGGGTCGATCTGTCCGGTGTCTTCATCTACGTTGGGCTGGACCCGAACTCGCAATATCTGCGAGACGTCCTGCCGCTCGACAACGCCGGCCACATCCCCACCGACGTCTGGATGCGCACGCCCATGCCCGGACTGCTGGCCGCCGGCGACATAAGGCAGAACTCCGCTGCCCAACTGGTCACCTCCGCCGGCGATGGCGCGACCGCGGCAATCGCCGCCCAGCGATACCTGAAAGGCCAGCAATGGCCCGACTTCCGGCGCGAGCGTCACGCGCACTTCCCCAGCAGGACAGAGGTAATGAGCGTGGAAGAGGTAATAGCAGCCCTCAAGGCCGAGCGAGGGAAATTTAAGGAATTCGGCGTCAAAGACGTAGGCTTGATAGGGTCATTCCTGATGTATGTGGGGCCGATTCACCCCAGCATCGACTTGGTGGCGGAGTTCGAACCCGAACGCGACACGGCCAATGCGCTGCTGGCTCTCTCTCAACACCTGGAGCATACCCTTGGAGTTGACGTTCATGTAGAGGCGGCTGAGAGAATCAGGAGCAGGAAGAGTTGGCCCTGGAAAGTTCAAAAGCCTGAATATGTCAGCATCGACGACTGACCCGCTCTTCCACATTCTTGCGGAGACGGCGTTCCTGATTGAACACTCGGCGGGACTCAGCCAGGATGACATCTGGGGCGACGAGGTGCTGAAGCGCGCAATTGTGAAGAGTCTCGAAATCATCGGTGAGGCCGCCAACCGACTGCCATCTGAAGTGAGACAGACATACTCACACATACAGTGGCGACGTATGATAGACCTGCGAAACGTACTCATACACAATTACGAAAACGTTGACCCCGACAAGGTATGGGACGTACTTGTCAACTACGTTCCCGAATTGCGAAGAAACGTACAGCAAATCATTCAGAACGAGCAGGCGCGTTAGGAGCTTCCAACCAACCGCAGGGAGCTAGCTTATGGACTACAGGTTCACTGAAGAGCAGGAGGCTTTTCGGCAGGAGATAAGGGATTTCCTTACGGAAAACCTCGGTGAGGACTGGCGCGGCATCGACCCCGACGCCTACTTCCACGACGAGAACTGGCCCCGCATCAGGCAGCTTACCGCCAAGATGGCGGAGAAGGGCTGGCTCACTCTGGCGTGGCCCAAGGAGTACGGCGGACAGGGCCGGCCTCACATGGAGCAGATGATATACAATGAGGAGACCGCCTACTTCCGCGCGCCCACCCGCGACGTCAGCATCGGCACGCACATGGTCGGGCCGACGCTGATGCTCTACGGCACCGAGGAACAGAAGTCCCGGTACCTTTCCGGAAATCGCCAGCGGCGAAGCGGTCTATTGCCAGGGTTTCAGCGAGCCCGAATCGGGCTCGGACCTCGCTTCCCTTCAGCTAAGGGCAGTCGAAGACGGCGACGACTACGTGCTGTCCGGCTCCAAGATATGGACCAGCGGCGCGCACAGGTCCACTCACTGCTACCTGCTCACGCGCACCGACCCCGACGCGCCCAAGCACAGGGGCATCAGCGTGTTCATCGTCGATATGAACACGCCCGGCATCGAGGTGCGCCCCATCATCAACATGTTCGACATTCACTACTTCAATCAGGTGTTCTTCGACAACGTGCGCGTGCCCAAGCGCGCCATGATTGGCGAAAAGAACCGGGGCTGGTACATCGCCGCGACCACGCTGGACTTCGAGCGCTCCGGCGTTGCCAGCTTCGCGTCCAACCGACGCAGCATCGAAGAGCTCGTCGAGCTGGCCCACGAGACGCGAACCAATGGCAAGCCGCTCAGCGAAGACCCCATGATTCGACACAGCCTCGCCGAACTGTGGACATCCAACGAAGCCGGAAAGACTATCGCCTACAACGTCGCTTGGATGCAGAGCCAGGGCCTCGTTCCCAACAGAGAGGCGTCCATCTCCAAGATGATGGGCAGCGAGATTGCGCAGAGGATTCACGCGCTAGGCGTGCAGATGCTGGGGATGTACGGAATCCTCGACAAAGGCTCCAAGTGGGCCTTCCTGGACGGCAGGTTGGCGTGGCAGTGGATGGACTCCATCTCGCTCACCATCCGCGGCGGAACCTCCGAGATTCAGCGCAACATTATCGCGGGCAGGGGACTCGGACTACCGAGAGGATAGGGCGGGCGCATGAAGCAACGCTCCGTCAGGGCGGGCGATTGACCGATGCAGTGGCTGCTCGTTGCTATGGGCGGCGCGCTGGGCGCGCTGTCCAGAATTGCGATAGACCCGCGCCGTCACCGGCGTAATCGGCCCTACCGTATGGGGTACGTTCCTCATCAACGTCACAGGGTCGTTCGCGCTCGGCGTGTTCGTGGCGATGGCGATGGAGAGAACAGGCTGGCCCGACGCGGCGAGGCCGTTCGTAGCCGCCGGCTTCCTGGCATCCTTCACCACCTTCTCGACGCTAACGGTCGCCAGCGTCCAGATGCTCCACGACGGCGAGGTCGTCCGCGCTTCCCTGAACGTGCTTGGCAGCATAGCGCTGGGTCTTCTGGCGGCGTATCTGGGCATCCTGGTAGGGCGCGCGCTTTAGGCGGGTTGTTGGGTTGCTCGTACACTACGGCCCGAATATGCGGAACGGCCTGCCCCCGTCTCTCCCGCTTTCGCGGGAGTCCAGCGGTATTGTGACACCATCCTAACCTTCCCCCACAAGGGGAAGGGACATTGGAAAGCGTTCCCTACCTGATCGCCTGCCAGATTAGCAGCGCGCCTACTGCCATCAGCACGAACCCCATGGTCGTTATCAGCGTGTTTAGGCTCGCCTTGCCCGTGTATTTCGCGCCGATGTAGCTGCCCACCATTGCCATGATTCCCATTGCTGCCAGCAGAGGATAGTCCACCTCGCCGCGCAGCGCGTGCCCTATCCAGCCCAGCGCGCCCAGGAAGAACCCGATGAACAGATTCGTGCCCGCCGCGATTCGCGGGTCTATCCTCAGTATGCGTATCAGCGCCGGCAGCCTTATGCTGCCCAGAATCAGCCCGACGGCGCCGCCCAGGAGTCCAACGCCCAGGCCTATGCCTCCTTCGGCTATGATCCTGTTGCGGGTGAACACACCCGGCGCCCCGACGAGGTCCGCTCCGAAGAGATGCTGACCTCCCTCCTGGTCGCGGCGGCGGTTGCGCGCCATAACAATGAACTCGACTCCCTGCCAGCCGACGAGCAGTCCCGCGGCGAGAATCAACAGGGATTCGGAGACGATGTCGCTGGCGAAGCCTCCGGCAAACGCGCCAACAAAGGCGGGCACGCCCATGAACAGCACGATGCGCATGTTCACTCGACCCTCGCGGAAGTGGCGAATCGCCCCTGTCAGCGACGCGAGGCTGCTGACCAGGATGTTCGTGCCGCCCGCGGTCGGCGCGGCAATTCCCATGAGCAGCAGCGCCGGCAGCCTCATCGTGCCCAGGGCGAGGCCAACGAATCCCCCAAGCAGCCCGACGGCAAACGAAATAAGCGTGAGCAGCAACGCCTGCCACACCAGCACGTCGGACGGCAGGCCAAATTCCTGAAGAGGCAAGGTCATGGATCACGCGCCCTCGATGCCAGAGTCTATCCCGTCTCGCCTTGCAGCCTTGCCAGGGATGCCTTCATCTCGTCGATCTGCTCACTCGACGCGGGATGATGACCGTAACACGCCCTGATGAACGCGCCAGTCGCCAGTCGCGCCAGGCCGCGGGGAACAAGCTGTTCCAGGGTATGCTGGTACTCCCTCGGCGTCTCCGCGGGCGGCTTTGGAAAGCCCTGGTCTTCCGCCAGACTCAACAATCCGTAATAGACGCGAAAGACCTCGACGACATCCGCGTCATCGTCGGGCAGCCGCAGGGCTGGAGCCGCTTTGCTGCTCCTGAACCGCCGGGGCAAAAGGTTGAGCAGAAGCTGTCCAAGATCGTGGGCCGCGTCGGCCTCCCCCCTCACGGACTCTCGCGTGCCCTCTGCTTGCACCAGCCGCCACCCCAGTCTGCGCCGGAAGGCCTTCGCTATGATGTAGAGCGCGGCCAGCACTATGAGCGCGACGAGGACCCACTGCGCCACCTGAATTATGGTGGCGAGGACGCTATTCACTTCGCCCGTGCGCTCCTGTAGCTCGAGGACCGACCCACCAATGTCCGGCGCCTCGCTACGCACATCCTCACTGGCGAACCAGCCCAGCACCGTCAGCAGCGCCTGGGTCAGTCCGCCGACAACGAAGGCTATGGGGACGATGATGACGTAGAACACTATCGTCGCCAGTATATTCAGCACAAACAGCACGGGCGCGGATATGTAAACTAGTACGTTCCTCTGCAGCATGCTGAACAGAAGCCCTATGACGACTATCGCCAGGACAACGCCGCCGATTACCCTTGGCCATGCCTTTTCTTCCAAGGCCCTCTGAGACGCCGGAAGCACGTGCCCTATGCTGAGGCCTCCCAGTCCAGCGGCGAAAAACAGAAACATCACCGGGAATACGCGCAGGTCTGCCGGGTGGGCTATATCTACCACGGCGGCGATTGCGACGACCAGGATCCCCAGGCGGAAGCTGGTCCCAAGACCATCCGCCGGGAATTCGGACGCCGCCATCATCCCGCCTCGCCACCACAGCGCCGTCCCGAGAATGCTGCCAACAGCGGCCCTGAAGGTATATCCCTCTACGTCCGTCCCCGAAACCACCTTCCCTATCCAGCCCAGGTCTATGCCCTGCGCGCCTGGGACAACCTGGGAGCCGATCGTGAGGTAGAGTACGACTACTCCCGCCAGCATCTGGATTGTGTAGGCCAGCCCGGCGGGCATTATGATCATCTGGAGGAATCGTGCGGTCAGCAGTGAGGCGCTCATAATCACCAGCACCGCAAGCAGGCTCAGCGGGCTGCCATCCTTCGCCATCGCAATCCCTATCATCCCCAGCAACGCGAACATCCACGCGCTTTCCGAAATAACGGTGGCCCCGATTACAAGCCTATCTTGGGCCGAATGCACTGCTGTACTCCATTCTGGAGAAATAGGACTGGAGCTCGTGGACGAGGACTCCCTCCGGCATTCGCGGCCACTCACCGTCTCCCACGTGGACAATAACCAGCCTGTAGCCCTGACGCTTCAAAGTGTGAATTACCTCCGTCATCTCCGGCTGAAAGAAGGCGGTGACGATAACCAGAGTTGCGCCCAGCGGGAACTGGCGGGCGTTCTGCGCCAGTTGCGCCCACATCTGCCCCATCGCGAGTGGACGAATGGTCGCCAGCGCCTCGAGGATAATCGTAAGGCCCTCCGGCGATTGACTGGGCGGAATCTTCATGGGCCTGTCGGCGAGCATCGGCGTGCCGTTGGAAAACAGCCCCAGGCTGTACTGCTGCTCGGAGGCGTAGTTGGCCAGGGACGCCGCCGCTGTCGTTATACGTTCGAGGTTTGCCGACGAGTATCCCTCCCAATAGTGCGCCGTCGTGTCAACGTCCACCACCAGCACGACTGTGACGGTCGTGCTGGGCTCGAACGTTCGCACCTGGAGGCTCTGCATCCTGGCGGTGGCCTTCCAGTCCACGATCTTCATCGGGTCTCCGAACTGGTATTCGCGCAGTCCGAACGGGCGAGAAGCGTCCTCGAACATTCTGCTCCCGCCCCTGATCTCTCCCAACGGCCTCGACGCTGGAATGCCCAGCTCGGACAGGGGAACCACACTGGGATAGACAAGCAGGTAGTCATAGTTGGGAATCGCCTTCTCGGTGTTGAAGAAGCCGAACAGGTCGCCGCTGTCGAACCGCACGGGCCCCATCCGGTGCAGTCCTCGTTGCGAGCTTTTCGCGGTGTATTCCCAGCGTATCCTCTCGTACCACGCTACCGACGTGTAATGGCGCAGCGTGTGAGTGTTGGGACTCGCGCTCGCGCTCATTTCGCCGCCGAGTATCTCGATCTCTATGGGAAAGTCATCCTGTATCTCCAGTCTTGCCAACGGCAGCGGTTTCCTGTTGGTCAAGGAGACGGACATGGACACCTCTTCGCCCATGAATACGCGGTTATGGGAAAGAGTCCGCTCGTAGGAGACGTCCTCCAGCGACACCCTACTCCACAGCCACGACACGCCTGCGATCACCAGTCCCATGACGCCGAATCCAATGACAAGACCATGACCCGTGAACACGCCTATGACGATGAGGACGATGAAGAGTCCTATCCAGAGGTCCTGCCACAGCCGATTGAACAACTGACCTACCTCTCGATTGGGACGGGCGCCGAGGATAGGATCTCCTCGATCACCCGGTCCGACGTGCGGCCCCTCAGTCGAGAAGTGGAGGTGACGAGCATCCGGTGCGCGAGCACGGAGGAAGCCAGGACCTTGACATCGTCCGGGGACACGAAGTCTCGTCCGTCGATGGCGGCGTTGGCCTGGCATGTCTTGTAGAGGGCCAGCGCCGCCCTGGGACTCGCGCCTAGCGAAAGCCCGGGATGCTGCCTGGTCTCCTGGACGATGCTCACAATGTAGGAGCGCACGGCGTCATCGACGCGCACCGACGTCACAAGCGCCTGCATTCTACCCAGCTCTTCGCCGCTGGTCACGGCCTCCACGCTTGGCGGCACAACGTCGCGCTCGAACCTCACGAGAATGTCCGACTCCTCTTCTGGCGAAGGGTATCCCAACTTTACTCGCACCATGAACCGGTCGAGCTGCGCCTCCGGCAGGGGAAATGTACCCTCCATCTCGATCGGGTTCTGCGTCGCGATGACCAGGAACGGCTCTGGCAATGCCATGGTCACGCCATCTATGGTGGATTGCCGTTCCTGCATGGCTTCCAACAGAGCTGACTGAGTTCGAGGCGTGGCCCTGTTTATCTCGTCAGCCAACACCACCTGGCTGAAAATCGGCCCGGGGCGAAACTCGAAGTCCGAGGTCTTCTGGCTGAAGAAGTTAACGCCGAGCACGTCCGTCGGCATCAGGTCGGGCGTGAATTGGATGCGTTTGAACGTGCAGCCCAGCGATTGCGCCAGCGCCTTCGAGAGCATCGTCTTGCCAATGCCCGGAACATCCTCCACCAGTATATGGCCCCGGCACAGCAAGGCTATCAGGGCAAGGTTTATGGCGTCATCCTTGCCTACGATAACCCTCTGCACATTCTCTCGCAGGCGGGATACGACTTCGCTTATCCGGCCTACCTCCATTGAATCTTCCAATCTGCCACCTCAACCCGTCGGAGACGTCCTCTCGTGGGATTACGGGTTAGGACTCCATGAATCACCCGCTGGCGGCTTTCGCTCCGGCCAGGCGGCCGAATACCGCCCCGTGCATGAGTCCGGCGGCCCTGAGGCTATTGTGGTAGAAGATGCCTCCGACTATCTCTCCGGCCGCGAATAGGCCGGGAATCGGGGTGTCCTCCGTATCGACCACCTGAGCATGTTCGTTAATCTTCAACCCACCATAAGTATAAGTTATCCCGCCGGTAATCGTAAACGCGAAGAACGGCGGAGCGTCCAACTTTATGGCCCAATTGCTCTTCGGCGGGGCAAGATTGCTGGTCGATTTGCCGTCAAGTTCGCGAGGGCTGTATTCGCCCTCGTGGGCTGCCGAATTGAACGCATCCACAGTCCCTTCTAGCGCGTCCGCGTCTATGCCAAGCTTGCCGGCCAACTCCCGTGCGGTGAATGCTTCGATGGGCTTGGAAAGGCCGTACCTTGGCTCGAGAAATGGCATGGCCTTGGTGTCGAATATCTGGAACGCGACACCTCTCTCCTGCGCAAGAATCAGGCTGCCCGCCTCCACGAAAGTCTGCTCGGCAAAGCTCGCCCCCTCGTCCAGGAAGCGCTGCCCCTGTCGGTTGACCATAATGCCAAGCGGATAAGACCGCCTGGGCATTCGCTCCGTGACCTCGACGCTGCCCGTGAGGGGCGCGCCAACGTCAATTGGTGTCGCGTGGCAGCCCGTCCACTGGCCGAAAGGCTTGGCTCCCACCTCCAACGCGGCGCGATGACCGTCGCCGGTGTTGTAACGAGAGCCTCTCACCCTGGCCCTCTCCCAGCCTTCGCCCAAATAGCTCGCCCTCATCTCGGCGTTGGCCTCGAAGCCTCCGCACGCCAACACCACGCCGGCGCCGCCAATAGTGTGAACGCCTTCGGCATCCTGCGCCTCGACACCGCACACGCCTCCCGCGTCGTCCTGGAGCAGTCGCAGCATCTTGGTCTCGTAGAGAATGGTTATGCCGTTGCGTCTTGCCGCGGTGGTGAGCATCTGCACTAGCCCAGGCCCCGACCGCCACGCGGACAGTCCAACGCTATTCGGGATAACCGAGGGGGCGCCTTCGGAGGGCCTGCCTCTACCCGAGGGAAGCTCCCACCTCACGCCCTTGGAACGCATCCAATTGATCGTGGGGCGTGACTCGGATATGAGCGTCTCGGTTAGAACGGGGTCGGCCTCGCATTTGGTCACATCCAGCAGGTGACCCCTGAAGTCATCGACAGTGTAGGGCGACATGCTCAGGTGAGCCGCGTCCTCGTCGGTGAGGTCGGGCAAGAGACCGCGCAAGTCCGCTATGCCGTCGTGAACGAACCTGAAACCGCCTCCTGTAAAGGGGCAGTTGCCTCCCTGCGACGATGGCGGGGCCTTCTCCAGCACGACCACGCTCGCGCCGCTGTCTCGCGCGGACAATGCGGCGCACAGCGCAGCGTTCCCGGCTCCGACTACTATGACGTCGTAGAATGCGTTGACATTTTCCATAAGCCTGCCCCCAGCGTGCATGTAAAATTGGGCCGCCTACAGTATAATGTACGCTGGGCCAATACTCTACCAGTAGCGCGTAGCCACAAGGCGTAGCGCGTAGCCACAAGACGAGGTCACATGCGGGTTCTCAAGAGATTGCGTCTGTTAGCGATGTTGTTCTCGGGTGCGGCCGTGATCTACGCGCTCAACACCGAACAGTCGCACGGGACGTTCCTTGGGGTGCCCTTCGACTTCAGGCTTCCAACGGTGCGCAGAATCAAGAAGCGTTGGTGGAACACGGAAGACAGTCGGATTCTGACGCCGCACGTTTTCGGCGTAGGCTGGTCGCTAAACCTGTACGAGGTCTCAAAGCGGCTGGGCCTATTCCAAGATGATGAAGGCGCGAAGGCGGAAATTCAGGACTGAGACGGGACTCCATCGGTGGGGGATGAGGCACACCCTGGAAGCGCGCGCCAGTCCATAGAGCATTGCCCGGTGGTGTAGTGGCAGCACAGTGGACTTTGGCTCCACTGACCGAGGTTCGAATCCTCGCCGGGCAGCCAATAGCTTGCGTTTTCCCCTGTTCATAGTCCGATGCCAACCGCACGGCTTGGAGATATAACGCCAAACTATATGGCAAATCTGGGTGGGGTTGACATACCATGACAGAATGAAGTATAACTACGGCGAAGTTGCGGGGGCGTCACAGGCGTCCCTAGCTTGTCTATTGAGGAGGTGGGGGCTACGCGATTCTACCTGTGCTTAGGGTACGTAGTGTGACCTAAAACGATGAGAGTGAAGATTTATACCTTTAGGAGGTTTGTCTCTTGAAAGCCTTAAAATTGTTACCCTTTTTGGCAGTGTTGAGCCTACTAACAGCGTTGGCGTGCTCGGCCGCCGAGGCGCCAACGGCGCCGCAACAGCCCGCCGCTGCGGCCCCTGCGGCAGCAGCGCCGCAGATGTCACAGGCCGCGCCAGCGGCGCCGCAAGCGCCCGCTCAGCCGGTGCCTGCCGCGATGGCACAGTCCGCTGCCCCTGGCGCGGAAGTTAGAACCCAGCCGCAGGCGCCTGAAGCGCCACAGGCACGTACGGCGCGAACGATTCCACAGGAAAGTGCGGATGTTAACGAGGGCGGTACGTTGGTTTTCGCCCTTGCCGCCTCCGTGAAGGCGCTCGATCCCGTGTGGACGACTGCTGGCGTCACCTGGGAACTATCGAGGCATCTGTACGAGTTCCCTCTAAGGCTCGATCCACAGGGCGCGTTGCACAACAACATGTTTGACACCTGGGATATAAGTGACGACCAACTCAATTGGACGTTCACGCTCAGAGACGACATGACCTTCGAGGACGGGGACAAGATAACCACGGACGACTTCATCGCCTCCACCTTCAGGTGGGCAGAGCGCATAAATGGTGGCATCGCGCTCTTCCAGCGAAGCATAGATGGCAACAGTTCCGCCAAGAGCTTGGAGAAGGTTGACGACCTCACATTCATAGTCCACCTTAAGGAGCCGTTCGCGGTCACCTCTCTGGGCTTTGGACAAGAGCCGTTCATGATGAAGGAAGAGATCGCGGGCGCGACCAGCCCTCATGACCGCGTGGACGAGTTCGTCACATCCGGTCCCTGGAGGCTGGCCAACTGGGCGCCAGGCTTCCGCTTCGACCTCGAGCCCAGGGAGGGCTTCCCTGCCGGGATTTTCCCAGAGGGCGAGAGAGTGTTTTTGGACGCCCTGCAGATAGTGGAGATTCCGGACAAGACCACCCTGCTCGCCGGCCTAAAGACCGGCAAGATTCATTACGGCACCTTCATGCCCCGCCACTTCTGGCCGGACGTAAAGGACGACCCCAAGCTGACCACGTGGGTGTACCCAGCGGGGAATTCCCCGGTGGTGCTGTTCAATCACACCAAGTTGCCCTTTAGCAACCTGAAGGCGCGCCAGGCCATGCAGGCGGCTTTGGACGCCGACGAGTGGATGCCCGCGTACGGCCCACAGGAGCTGTGGAGCACTTGCGGCGCAATCTTCATTTGCGGCACACCCAACGAGAGCGATGCCTCCCTCGAACTGTATGACCAGGGCGACCTGCCCAAGGCGCAGCAACTCTTCCAGGAGTTCGTCCAGGAGACCGGCTGGGACCCCGACACTCCTATAATCATCCTGGGCAACACAAGCTACGTCGAAATGCGCGACATAAGCATCGTCAACCAGGCGACGGCAAGAGCGGTAGGCTTCAACGCCAACCTGCAGCAGCCCGACTGGGCAACCGCGGTCACCTTCCGCCAGGACCCCGAGTACTGGGATATGTTCCACACAAGCTGCTGCGGTGTGCCTAGCAACAACCCGGTCTTGAACTGGTATCTCAGCCCCAAGACCTACGGCTGGCACGATAACCTGGAAATCGAAGACCTGAAGTCGCAGTACTCCCGCGCTTCCGACCCAGCGGAGCAGAAGAGGATTGTGGATGCCGTTCAAACGTCGTACTACGAGAACGTTACCCACATGATTCCCGGAAACTCCATTGGCTACAACATCATCAACGCTAACGTCCAGGGGGTCCACGACTATCACAACAACACCCGGATGACCGGGGTCTGGTTCGACAACTAGAATTAAGCTGCCGTCAGCAACCCCTGATCAATAGGTAAGTGTGGCGCCGCCTGTTTGAAGGAACACTTTGAACAGGCGGCATCTACATAGTCTTAGCGAGAGTCGAATCAGGAGTTCATAAGCTTGAGGTTGGCGCACAATGAGTCGGCCCGCTGGATTTGCAGAGGTCCCAACTTAAGGGAGTGAAACGGGTGGACGGCATACAGTGTCCTCCTTCTCCCGATGTGCCGCAGGAATGAAGGAACGGAAGAGTTACATCTCTTTCAGGAGGATTGAATGTCAAAAGCATTGAGATTGCTACCCTTTTTGGCAGCCCTTACGCTCATAACGGCGTTGGCGTGCTCGGCCGCCGAGGCGCCGGCGGCTCCGCAACAGCCAGCCGCTGCGGCGCCTGCGGCAGCAGCGCCGCAGATGTCGCAGGCGGCTCCGGTCGCACCTGCCGCGCCTGCGCTTCCGGCCCCCGCAGTGGAGTCCGCGGCCGCGCCCGAGGCGATCGCTATGACGCAGCCGCAGGCGCCCGCCGCTCCCCAGCCCAGAACGGCAAGGGTAATTCCCCAAGACACAGGTGGGATCAAGGAGGGCGGCACGGCCGTCTTCGCCCTGGGAGCGTCGGTGAAGACTATCGACCCCGTATGGACCACCGCTACGGTGACCTACGAGGTGTCCATGCACATGTACGAGTTTCCCTTCAGGCTCGACCCCAATGGCGCGCTTCATAACAACATGTTCGACACCTGGGACTTGAGCGAAGACCAGCTCGAATGGACATTCACCCTAAGGGACGACATGACCTTCGAGGACGGTGACAAGATAACCTCGGACGACTTCATCGCTTCCACTTTCCGCTGGGCCGAACGCATAACAGCCGGAGTCGCGCTGATGCAGCGCAGCAAGGCGGGCAACAACTCCCCCGAGACCATGGAGAAGATTGACGACCGAAACTTCGTTATCCGTCTGAAGGAACCCTTCGCCGTAACCTCGCTCGGACTGGGACAAGCTCCCTTCATGATGAAGGCGGAGATCGCAGGTACAGTTAGCCCCCACGACCGTGTGGACGATTTCGTCTCCTCCGGCCCCTGGCGGTTGGAGAATTGGGCGCCGGGCTTCCGTTTCGATCTCGAACCCAGGGAAGGCTTCCCCAACGGCATATTTCCAGAGGGC
Source organism: Dehalococcoidia bacterium (assembly GCA_965217565.1). Taxonomy (GTDB): domain Bacteria; phylum Chloroflexota; class Dehalococcoidia; order Lucifugimonadales; family CATOSD01; genus CBDCIS01. The sequence continues at coordinate 39,221 of CBDCIS010000012.1, read as the reverse complement.
GAACGAGTGTTGCTTGACCATCTCCAAATTGTGGAGATCCCGGACAAGACGACCGTTCTCGCAGGTCTCAAGACAGGCAAGATTCACTACGCGACCGGCAACCCACCCCACTTCTGGGAAGAGGTCAAGGACGACCCCAAGCTACAAACCTTTGTCTTTCCGGCAGGCTATACGCCAATCCTGCTGTTCAACCACACCAAGCTGCCCTTTAGCAACCTGAAGGCGAGGCAGGCGATGCAGGCTGCACAGGATGCTGAGGCGCTCATGGCAGCGCACAACCCTGGCGAACTATGGAGTCTCTGCGGCGCCATCTTCATCTGCGGCACGCCCAACGAGAGCGATGCCGGCATCGAGTTGTACAACCAGAAGGACTTGGAAAAGGCACGAGCCTTGTTCGCTGAGTTCGTCGAGGAGACTGGCTGGGACCCCGACACAGAAATCGTGATTCTGGGCGATACCAGCTATGTTACGCATCGCGACCGGAGCATCGTCAACAATGCGACCGCCCAGGCGATAGGCTTCAATTCAAAGCTTCAGCACACCGACTGGGCAACAGCCGTAACCTACCGCCAGGACCCCGAGTACTGGGACTTGTTCCACACCGGTTGCTGCGGAGTGCCCACCAACAACCCCGTGCTCAACTGGTATCTGAACCCCAAGACCTACGGCTGGCACGACAACCTGGAGATCGAGGACCTGAAGTCGCAGTACTCCCGGACCTCGGACCCCGCGGAACAGCAGCGCTTGGTGGATGCGGTACAGCAGTCCTACTACGAGAACGTAACCCACTTGGCGCCAGGCAACGTGGTTAGCTACATCATCATGCACGCCGACCTCATGGGAACCCACGACGACTACCACAGGACGCGCATGACCGGAGTCTGGTTCGACAACTAGAACCACGCTGACGTCAGGAGTCACTGACCAATCGGAAATCTCGCCGCCTGTCCCAGGCCGTCAAATGGCTTGGGGCAGGCGGCGTAGCAATGGCAGCATGCCATCCGGAGCCGGCCAATGGCAGTGTCGTGTAGGAGGTTTCCCTTATGACAACAATAGATGAACGAGTCAGTCGTCTAGAGGGAGCATACGAACATCTGGCAACCAAAGAAGACGTTGGGAACGTCAGAGTGGAGGTTGGGAACGTCAGAGTGGAGGTCGAGAGCGTAAGAACAGAAATTCAGCGTCTCGAAAACCGGCTGATGCGCTGGTCTGTGGCAACGATACTCGCCACGCTTGGAGTGGGCGCGGCCGCGCTTGGAGTAGGTGTGGCGATCCTTGTGAAGCTGTTCGCCTGACTACTCTCAACCGCGGACTGGAACACTGTGGTAATGAACGCTATCTGGCGCAAACGTGATTCGTGTGTTAGGCTTGTCCTGAGGTGAACCGATGAAGATGGCGCGGAGGTTGGTATGCAGAGATACATAGCAAAACGTCTCCTGGCCGCTGTCCCGACGATGATAATCGTGGGCATCGTGGTATTCGGCGCCATACACCTTGCCCCTGGCGACCCCGCCTCCGTCATTGTTGGCGACGAGGCCACGCCCGAGATGGTCGAGAAGATGCGTGAGGACATGGGCCTGAACAAGCCCATCATCGTCCAGTTCGGTATCTACCTGAAGCAGATAGCCACATTCCAGTTGGGCGAGTCCGTCTTCTCGGGGCACAAGGTCTCTTTCCTGCTGAAGAATCGTTTGCAGCCTACGCTTTCGCTTGCGGGAATGGGGCTGTCGATGTCCATACTCATCGCGGTTCCATTGGGAGTGCTGGCCGCCTGGAAGTTCAACTCCTGGATTGACCGAGTGGTGATGATATTCGCCCTTGCGGGATACGCCGTTCCCTACTTCTTTCTCGGATACATGCTCATGTGGGCTTTCGCGGTCAAAGTCCCCATCTTTCCGGCCGGGGGCTATACCTACTTTGGAGAGAGTCCTAGCCAGTGGCTGCACGGACTGTTGTTGCCTGCGATGCTTCTCAGCGTAACGAGCGCCGCGCTCATAACCCGGATGACACGCGCCACGATGCTTGAGGTGCTCAAGGAAGACTACGTGCGGACGGCGAGGGCCAAGGGCCTGGCCGAGCAGTTCGTGCTGCTCAGGCACGCGTTGAGGAACGCAGCCAACCCTATCCTTACCATCATAGGCTTTAGTATCGCCGGCCTGATCACAGGCGTCGTGATAACCGAAACAGTTTTCGCCATTCCAGGAATAGGCCGCCTCGTGGTCGATGCCATCGCTCAGAGAGACTTCCCCATCATCCAGAGCATGGCACTCGTGGTGGCGGGCGCTTACGTCATGGTAAACTTGCTCATTGACGTCATGTACGTCTATGTAGATCCGAGGATTAGGTACTGATGGCCACACAGAGTAGTAGTCTCGCAGCCGCCGCGGAAGCGCAACTAGCCGGACTCAGACCGAAACAGCCCACGTACGTCAAGATATGGCAGGCCCTGTCGAGCAACCCCAACATGCTGGTGGGCCTGTCAATTATCCTATTCTTTGGCCTGGTCGCGATAGCCGCCCCGGTCATCACCTTCATAAATCCCTACGATCTCAATATGACAGACCGCCTCCAGGAACCGAGTGGGGAGCACTGGTTTGGCACCGACAGCCTGGGGCGAGACCTGTACGGACTCGTCGCCTACGGCGCCAGGATTTCCCTCTTCGTGGGCGCGGCGGTCGCCGTCATGAGCTCTGTTATCGGCGTGTTCATAGGTGTCACGGCAGGCTACTTCAGATGGCTCGACGACATCGTGATGCGCTTCATGGACGGCCTGATGGCCATCCCCGGTATCCTGTTCGCCATCGTGCTAATGGCATTGTTGGGCGGCAGCCTGTTCAACGTTATCATCGCCATCACGGTCGTGGACACCCCTCGAACGGCCAGGCTCATCCGCTCCGCCGTACTGAGCATCCGCGAACAGATGTACATCGACGCCGCCAGGGCGTTCGGCGCGCCGTCCTGGCGCATCCTGTACTACCACGTGTTGCCCAACACCTTCGCGCCGCTCATCGTCCAGGCCACGTTCCTGTTCGCCACGGCGATCCTGGTGGAGGCCAGCCTCAGCTTCCTGGGCGCGGGCGTCCCGCCGACCACACCCACCTGGGGCAACACCATTGGCGAAGGCAGGACATACGCGCTCACTTCCCCCTGGGTTGTGTTCTTCCCAGGGCTCGCCCTCTTCCTCGCCAGCATGTCTGTGAACCTGTTTGGCGACGGACTGCGAGACAAGCTTGATCCCAAGCTGAGGGGCAAGGGGTAAGACCCAAGCAAGTCCGAACGGCTTCCCTCGAGCGCTATCGAAAGACAAAGCGCTGGTGTTTTAAACCACCAGCGCTTTTCATTTGACCGCCATACACTTCTTCCGGTGAGCTGACGCACTTCTTCCCTAACATTGTGCTGTGGCGCGGCGAATCGCCAGAACAGGCCATCTGAGAGCTGCCGCCTCGATCGGACTTGCGCTTGCCTGCCGCGTGGCGCGGGAGACCAGGACTCGCGCCATCGGCGGTGTTCGCCCCGGACTGCCTGTCTGGAAGAGCTATTGTCAGGGAATCGCCTATTGCCGCAGTCCTTTGCATACTGAACCGGCGGGCTATAGGAAGGCCAGCCGACCAGGTTTAGTTATTCAACTAACAGGCGACTTGGGAATACTACGAAAGACTGAACGGCGGGTATCGGTCGCTCCAGCCATTCAACCAAGCCGTGGTTCGAAGGCTCCATCTCTGCACGCCAACCCCAAAATCGAACAGTCCCTTGGGGTAACGGCCGGTGATGAGAACCGCCCAGTATCCGATGTACACCACTACGAACTGTGCTATGCCGAGAAACGTCAGGATAATCAGGTGCGGAATCAACAGAATCCACTTGAAGAAAAACAGCACACCAATCAAAGCGAGCAGCCGCGAACCGCTTTCCGGGTACTCAACCTCGAAATCGACGGGGTACCTCTGACTATTGGATGGTCCTGTCATGGCCTACCTCCAGCTATTGGGCTAAAGCTTCGCGCTGCCGCCAAAGTGTTCCATCGAAACTGCCGCTCGGCAACAAGCGACGAAAATCGTGCGAGAAGTATAGCGCACACGGTTCTGTGGTTGGTAGTAGTTTAAGTGGTTCAATTACCGCTGTTATGCCAATTCCGCGCTTTCTCTACTGGCTAAAGCTGGATTACACTCACAGATGGACTATCCCCGGCCTCGTGACCAGCAACGCAACTCAAACCCGACTGGGTGTCAATGCCAATAGTGGATGTAGAGTTGAGGTTGCGGAAGGAATGGTGGAGACGGGGGAGGGTCGAACTCCCCGTCCAGAAGAGCCCTTGGCCAGGATGTACTACAGGTTTAGCCGGCGGTGTTGTTGCTCGCCTCTATAGCCCTCTGCCGGCGAAGGGGTCGATAGAGACCAGCCGATGGTCTTTGGTCCTTCTCATCGGCATCGGACGGACCGCACCTCGAATTGTGTCGCTCAGCCCCCTCCCTCGAGGTAAGGAGAAGGTGAACGTAGCCGTTGTTAGGCGGCTAGCTGTAGCTGTCTGTCGTCAGTTACTTTTGTGCCACCTTTTTACGAGGTAGATGGCGCCTCGACCTGCAATCCCGCAAGGACTTCCCCTGTCGAACCCACGCGTCCCCACAAGGGGTTCATTATAACACAAACTGGATACCCGCGAAATATCGACACATGCTGAGTTCAGGGCAATCGCATCTTATTTGGCGTTAGCTTTGGATAGCCGCTCCGCCTACCGGACTCTGACCGGTTCAGGTGTGCAATGATACCAAGCTGTGTGTTACCCTTATCACAATCTTTTGTGAGGCCTGTTGGCGTAGCCTGGCTTGTGTATGAAGGTGGCGGCAGAGACGGCAAGAACACGCACAATCGCTCCCGGCGCGGCGGCTCCCTGGCGAGTCGCGGGCGCAATGGCGCTCCTTGCGCTCGGGCTTGCGATTGTTGCTGTGGCCTGCGCGTCCCATGAGGACGTTCCTCCCCTGGAGAGACGGGCCCAGCAATTGAGTGAGGCGATCATGTGCCCAGTCTGCCCGGGCGAGTCGATCGACCAATCGCGCAATCCACTGGCCGTGCAGATGCGCGGCATCGTCGTCGATAGGCTCGAACGGGGTTGGACAGAAGACGAGGTCAAGGGCTTCTTCGTTGAGCGATACGGGCCGAGCGTGATACTGGAGCCCCCCACAAGCGGCTTTAGCCTGCTGGCCTGGGTCTTGCCTCCGGCGGTCCTGGTAGGCGCCGGCGTAATCCTCTACCTGGCCCTGAGGTTGATGCGTAAGCGTCCAGCGGTTTCCTCACTGCGTCCGGAGGATGCCATAGACCTTTCGGACCAAGAGCGCGATGAGTATTTCAAGCATATCGAAGACGCCCTACGTTGATGGCGTGGTTGCACGTTGTAGCCGGCGCGGCGATTGATTAAGGGAGCGTGTGGATGATAGACGCGGGTCAGATGGCGCTGCTAATCGCGCTGTTGACGGCCATCTACGTGGCCGCGGCCTCTTTTCTCGGCGCTTGGCGTCGAATTCCCGAGCTTACGGTTAGCGGCCGCTATTGCCTCTATTCCATTCCTGTGCTGCTCCTCGTTTCTACGATTGCCCTCATTTACGCTTTCGTGGTCAACGACTTCAGCGTTCGTTACGTCGCCGAGAATAGTAATCTGGCTATGCCCAGGGCTTACACCTGGGTGGCCTTCTACGCTGGAAACGCCGGGTCGCTCCTCTTCCTGGCAGTGGTGTTCGCGGGGCTGTCCGTGATCGCCGTTCTCAGTATTCGCAAGAAGTTGCCCTATACCGCGCCGTACGCCACGGGCATAATGGCTCTAGTTCTCGCCTTCTTCCTTGGAATCATGGTCTTTCTTGCAGACCCGTTGGAGCGGTTGCCCGTCGTTCCGCCAGATGGCCAGGGCATCAACCCGCTCCTCGTGCATTTCGGCATGTTCATTCACCCTCCGATGCAGATGACCGGCCTGGTCGTGGTTGCCATACCTTTCAGCATCGCTATGGGCGCGCTGCTGGCGCGTCGTGGAGGGCGCGACGAGTGGGTGGACCTGGGAAGGGTATGGGGCATGATCTCGTGGCTGATTCTAACGTCCGGTCTTCTGCTGGGAAGCTGGTGGGCCTACACCATCCTGGGATGGGGCGGCTACTGGGCATGGGACCCGGTCGAGAACTCGGCTCTGCTTCCCTGGCTTGCCGTAACCGCCTTCGTGCACTCCATCATGGTGCAGAAGCGGCGAGGCATGTTTCGCATGTGGAACATGGTACTCATCATAGTAGCCTTCACTCTGGCGCAGATGGGCATGTTCATCAATCGCGGCGGCCCGGTTCCCTCGGTGCACTCATTCGCGCAATCCACGATGGGCTGGCTTTTCCTGGCCTTTATGGGTCTGACGCTTCTCGGGTCGTTGGCGGCGTTCGTCTGGCGTATGGACACCCTCAAGAGCCGGGAAAGCCTTGACTCGATGCTCTCTCGTGAGAGCGCGTTCCTCGCTCAGAACGTCCTGTTTCTGGTGGTGGCCTTCGTCACCCTCTGGGGCACGATATTCCCCGTGTTTTCCGAGGCGGCACAAGACGTCACCCTCACGGTGGGAGCGCCCTTCTTCAATCGCATCAATGGCCCGCTGCTCTTGGCATTAGTCTTTCTGATGGGGGTTGGGCCGCTTCTGCCCTGGAGAAGGGCGACGCTTCGCAACCTGACGCGAGCGTTGAGGTACCCGCTAATCATCGCCGCCGCGACCGGAGCGATACTTTACGCGGTGGGATTTCGCCAGTTGCCGGCGCTGGTAGCGATGGTCACCTTTGCCATGGTTATGACGAGCATAACGCACGAGTGGGTACGCGGAACGCGCTCGCGACACCGCAAGGGGGAAAACTACCTGGTCGCGTTCGGACGCCTGCTGTCGGGAAATCGTCCTCGATATGGCGGATACGTCGTCCACGTCGCGATCATCATGCTCGCGGTCGGAGCGACCGCGTCATCGTTCTATAGCGTTCAGCGCGACGTGGCAATGTCTCCAGGGGACGTATCTTCACTTGGCAATTACACTTTCCGCTACGTTGGCGTAAGCAGCGCGGCGTACCCTGACAGACAGGAAGACGTAGCCGAGTTCGAGGTGTTCTCCGGCGACTCGCGGCTGGGCATCATGAGGCCATTTCGCGCTGTCTATCCCGACTTTCGGATTGCGGCGACCAAGGGGGCGATTCGCAGCACTCCGGTAGAGGACTTCTACATAGTTCCCTCAGAGTTCAACGATGATGGCTCCGCTATCTTTCGCGTGCTGATAAATCCGATGGTCTGGTGGATGTGGGCGTCGGGGCCTGTGCTCGTGCTTGGCGTACTGCTGGCGTTGTCACCCCAACGCCAGCCATCCGCCGCGACGGTGAGGCTGCCGGCCCACACGCGCGCCGCCGGCGCGTGAGCGGCCTCATAGCGTGAAACACCAATGCTAGTCCTGATAACGCTCCTCCTGGTATCGATTCCAGCCGCGGCCATCCTGTATCCCCTGTTGCGCGGATTGGGCCGGGACGAGTTCCTCGAGGACGAAAGCTCGCCGCAATCAGAGTTTGCGCGTCGATGGGACGCGGCCCTGGAGGGACTCAAGAACGCCGAGTTGGAGTCCGCTATCGGCAACCTGGACGCGGAAGACTACCTATGGCTGAGGCGTGAATACTTGACTGAAGCCGCCCTCGTCCTGAAGGGCATGGAGCTCGAGGAGGAGCAGGAGCGGCAGTTCATGGCGCAGGTGGAGAGTGAAGTGCGCGACGCGCGTATCCGCACTGTGGGCGAGGACGTGGATAGCTCGGAGGTCGCCCGTGAGTAGCCTTCGACTGACCGCGTTGGCGACGCTGGCCGCTCTCGCGGTCTGGGCGTGGCCCACCGTTGTCGCGGAGGCGCAGGAGCGGCAGCTTACCGTGGAAGGGCGGGTCGCCAACGGCACGTCGGCTGAGAGCAGCGTCGAGGGTCTGAGCGTCGCGCTTCATCGGGTCAGCGCGACGGGCCGCGACGATGTCGAGACGCTGACGGACAACGCGGGCGGCTTTCGCTTCGATGGAATCGTGCTCGACCCGGAGGTCGCCTACGGCGTTTCCGTCATCTATCAGGGCGCGTTGTACGGGGTTGACCTCGACACCTCCTCCGGCTCTCCCCCTCTGGTGACGCTGACCGTCTATGACGCCACCCACGACGACGGCGCGGTGAGTGCGTCGCTTGCGTCCGTGCTCTTCGCGTCGGCGGACAAGGAATCTCAGACGGTCTCGGCCCTCGAGATAGTCAAGATAGTCAACGACTCGAACCAGACCTACGTGCCTGGGCCTGAGCCAATGAACCTGCTGCGGTTTGGCCTGCCGCCCGAGGCGCGGGGCCTTCAGGTCGATACCAGCCTGCCTGGCGCCGACTATGCGCAGGTGGACAGGGGCTTCGCTCTGCTGGCGAGCGTGCCGCCGGGCGAGCACGAGGTGATGTACGCCTACGACTTCCCCTACTCCGGGGACAGCGCGGCCTTTTCCAAGTCACTGCTCTACGGGGCGGAAAGCCTGCGCATACTTGCGCCGGAGGGAGAATTGGGTTTGTCTGGAAGTGAACTGGGAGAAACGGGCGCGGTCAAGCTGGGAGGGCGCCCATATCAACTCATCGAGGCTGTGGGATTGCCAAGAGGAAGCCGGATAGCGGTGACTCTGCAAGGGCTTCCAGAACTCTCGGCGTATGGAGGGTTCCGGCAGCGACTGAAGTCGATTCGTTTCGAGTACAGTGTGCCGGTTGCGCTGGGTATGCTGATGCTGTGCGCGTTTGGGTTCGTCTTTTGGAGGAAGCGCAGGGCCATGCGGCCAGCCAGAGCCGAGGAGTCCGACGAGTTAGGGGCACACTTGGAGATTGTGACGATAAGGCAGATGATCGCCGACCTCGAGCGCGCGTTGGAGGCCGGCTCCCTCAGCGCCGGCGATTACAGGCGCCGACGCAAGCTGCTGGAGACGAGGCTGGCGTCTCTGGAAACTACCTCGTAGAAGACAGCCCTAACCCTGCCTGGTGTACTCAGCCGCGAGCATCCCCATGACCACCGAGTCGAACCTCGAACCCTCGTGCGGTCGGCTCTTGCGTAGTGTGCCTTCGTGCACGAATCCCAGATGCCTGAACATGTTCAGGGCGGCCGTGTTGTACTCGGGTATGTCGGCCCACACCCGGTAGAGGTTGTACTCATCGAAGGCCTTCTCCAGCGCGCCTCGCATGGCGGAGGAGCCGTAGCCGTGGTGCCAGAGGTCCTTACGCCCGATTAGTATCGAGATCTGTCCGTCGCCGAGGGACTCCTCGATGGCGACGTGAATCTCGCCAATGTGCTCGTCGCCCTCGCTGTAGATGGAGACGATACGATGCTCAGGGTCGTTGAAAATCCTCTCCCATTCTTCCTCGGACACGCCCTCGACCTCTGTTGGATGGTAGCCAAGATGAGCGGGATCACCATACGAGTAGCGTCCGAACCAACTCTCGGACACTTCTTCGTCTTCAAGCCAATCTCTGATTCGGGTTACGTCCTCCCTGCTAACCGCTCTCAGGCTTACGTTGTGTTGGTGCATTGTTATCCTCCTTCAGAATAGCGGCAAGCCCACACGACTATTCTACCCGCCTGAACGCTGTTCAGCCGCCATCTGGCTCGCAGTCTTGGGCAGCTTAAGCATAGCCAGAATCACGGTGCCTAGCAAGACCACGCCGCCGCCGTATATGAAGGTGCTGGGCACGCCGTACCGGTCCGCGATTACCCCCGCTAACACGGGTGAGAGCGTCCCCAGGAAACTCGCCCCGTAAACTAGCGAAACTATGGTGGACTGAACCGACCCTTCTGCGACCTCTATCGCCGCTCCGATGAAAATGGCGTGCAGCGAGTACAGCACGCTTCCTATGGCGATTACAGTCAGCGTCAGTGGGCTGACTTCCCAGAACAGCGGCTCGACGTCGGCGAAGGCCAGCGCGATGAACAGCAGCCCCATTACCACCATCGCGGGGACGAGCACCCACTTGTACCCAAACCTGTCCGCCAGCCATCCCATAGCGGGCTGAGCGACAATGCCCACAAGCTGCGCCAGCGAAAGGTAGATGGCTACCAGGCTGGGCGTGAATTCCAGGTCTTCCCGCAGATAGACCGGCAGGAATATCGATACTGAGCTCTGCCCAACGCTGCGCAGGGCCGTCACTATGACCAGCACGAACAGCGCCTTCTTCTTGAGCAGCGTCGCCAGCGAAATGAAGTAGGCCCGCGTCGATGTTAGAGTCGTCGTATCTCCACCGGGGACGTTTCGCATCAATGCCCAGATGAGGATCGCAGCAATTATCGCGGGGAACAGGCTGACCTCGAGAACGCGGCTCCAGTGCCACATGAGATAGGAGAGGAGAAATGTCCCCACGATTATGGGCCCCACCACCTCGCCCACACTGCCGCCGGTTCCGTGCAGCGAAATAGCCAGGCCGCGCTTGTCCGGGAATCGCCTGGAAAGCGCACCGATAGCGGGCGGATGGTACAGGGACGGCCCCACTCCGACGAGGAGCATAATAGCGACCAACACCCAGAAGTTCGGCAGCCATTCCGGCAGGAACTGCGATATGCCATCGACGCTTCCAAGTAGGTAGTACGATATGCCCATCATCGAGAGGGAGATGCCGAGCATCAACGACGCGCGGTTGGCGAATCGGTCACCCAGGTAACCGGCTGCCACGGTCGTTATCCAACTCGTGGCCTGCCTAGAAAACGCGAGCGTCCCCAGTTGGGTCGCGCTCAGCCCCATGCCTATCTTGATTTCAGGGAACAGAATGGACTGAAGCGCGGAGTTATAGACGTGCTTTATGGCATGGCCTGTGACTACCGTTACGGCAAGCTGATTGCGTCCCCTCTTGAGTTCGGGCGACACCTCCGTTGTTTCTGTGGACAAACGCTCTCCTCTGGTTCGTCGATAATCAGCGGCAATTATAACACCGTGTGGAAGGAAACCACTCTCCCTTTTCTAAATCGAACCTGTTTCGTTGGGGCAATCCCTTGTGGTTGCCTCGGTTGGTCATTCCATGGTTTGGACACTCACAAGGGATACCGCTGCACATTGGCCCGCTGATCAGATTGATACAGCCTCTCCCTAAAACGGCAGCTCTTTCCCAGCGCTCTTCTCTTTCGCAAGCTGATAAACTCTCATACCGACCGCGATGTCCTCTAGCGCGATGCCCTGCGACTCGAACAAGGTGATTTCCTCCTCGCTTGCGCGGCCTGGCGCTCTACCAGCGATGAGCTCTGACAGGCTTTGAACCCGTTCCCAGCGCACGAGTCCCCGTTCGACAGGGTAGATGAGATCGCCGCACTCGATTTTGGCCTGATCCACGTCGTCCACCACGATGACGCTGGAGCGGCTCACGGCCTCGTCATCCAGTTCGCGCCGCATCCAGTGGTTCGCGCCGGCGGCGTTGATGTGGGCGCCTGGGCTAAGCCATTCTCCGCTTAGAACCGGCGTGAACGAGTTCGTTATGGCAACGACAATGTCGGAGTCTCGCACGCACGCCTCCGCGCTGTCCACAGCCGATGCGCTTGCGCCAGGCGTTTGTCTCGTCTCAGCGGCGAAGCTCTCCCTGCGCTCGGGGTTGCGGCTGAAAACCTTGATAAGGCGAACGTCGCGGACGCGGCACACGGCCTCTATCTGAGTACGGGCTTGCCGCCCCGTCCCGATGACTCCGAGCGTGGCCGCGTCCTGTCTCGCCATGTGCCTGGTAGCCACGCCGCTGGCCGCGCCAGTGCGGAGCCTGCCCAGCGCGGAGGCCTCTATGAGGGCGAGCAGTTCCCCCGTCTCCGTACTGGAAAGCTGGACGTAGAACCGCGCCGCGTTGCCCTGCGTCGCGCCGTATGCCTTCAGCCCCATCACCCCCAGGCCTGCCGAGGCCGCCGTCATCAGGTTGAAGCTGCCAAAAGGCAGCTTTAGCCGTGAACGCGGGCTGTTGGTTGCTCTACCATTGGCCTGAAGCCGGAAGGCGTTCTCCACGGCATCCAGCGCGGCGTCCATCGTCAGCAGGCCGGTTACGTCCTCTTCACTGAGAAGCAGCGCCAATTATTGCTCCAATTCGTACTACCGGACGGGGCCACACGCGAGAAGTATGAAGACGGCAACGCTACTCTGTGGCGAGGCGTATGACAGGGTTTGAATCCGGCCCGTACAGTTTGCGCCGCCGGCAGACCATTTTTTAGCCAATGCCCCCGAGCGCTGTTCAGGCATCGGCGTCGCCAAGCATATGGAAGTGGTTGAGCGGGCCGTGCCCTCTGCCTATCGGAGATGCGTGACGTATAGCCGAGGTCACGTACTTCTTCGCCAGCGAAACCGACTCCCGCAGCGACTTTCCTCCGGCCAAGCCCGCGGCTACCGCCGACGCGAAGGTGCATCCCGTTCCATGGGTGCTTGTCGTTTCGATGCGGGGTGAAGTGAACGCCCTGAACTCCTGCCCGTCGTAGAGAATATCGGTGGGGGGCCCGCTGAGGTGGCCACCCTTGACAACCGCGGCCTTCGCTCCCATCTCGACAAGCTCGCGTGCCGCGTCCCTGGCGTCCTCGAATGTATCGATCTCTCTTCCCAGGAGGGTCGCCGCCTCCGGCACGTTCGGCGTAATGACCTGGGCAAGCGGTATCAATACCGTGCGGAGCGAGTCCACGGCTTCCTCGCGCAGCAGCCGGTCGCCGCCCTTGGCCACCATAACCGGATCGACAACGAGCCTCTCTATGCCGTGCTCCTTTACCTTTGCCGCCACCACCTCGATGATTTCCGAGCTCGATAACATTCCCGTCTTGACCGCGTCTGTGCCTATGTCGGACATGACGGCGTCTATCTGCGACTCGATGAGCGTCGTGGGCAATTCCAGGACCTCCGTGACGCCCAGCGTATTTTGCGCTGTGATGGCAGTCAGCGCCGAGGTCCCATAAACCCCCAGCGCGGCGAACGTCTTCAGGTCTGCTTGGATACCCGCGCCGCCCCCCGAGTCTGACCCCGCGATTGTCATGGCACGTGGAATAGTTTTCATAGAGCATTCACCCCGATGCGCTCGAAGTATCTTCGCAGGGTCGCGGCGTGAACTCCCGCGCCGGAAGCCGGAGACACGCTTGGCATTCCTTACTGTCATGCAACTCTAGGGCTATTCTGGGTCGGATAGCCCTCACTGGTCCGGCCAGCGCTCGCCGCTATAGGCCGCCTCCCAGAAGAGGTACTCGTACCGAAGAGCCGTCAGGAAGACTCGCTCGATTCTGGGCTTTCGCTCTCCCGCGCCCACGCGGTCGATGTGATTGCCAAGCCACGTTACCAGCTTGCCCAAAACCTGTGGCCCATGAAGGTCGATCCACTCGCGGTACACCGGGTTGGAAGGCCTTTTGCCCTGCTCCAAGAGTCGCGTGCCCCAATCGAGGTACGTGCCTTCCGTAACGTAGAGAATCGCGGCAATGTCATCGAAATCGCCTTCATGCGCGGTTCTGACGAGAAAGTCGCCGAAGGCCTGGGTGACCGGCGACGCGCTGGCCGACGAATACTCCTCCTCCGAGGCTCCAAGCTCCCCGAAGGCCCTGACGAACAGGTCGTTCTCGGGAGCGCCGTCTGATCCCAGGACACCCGAGAGAAACCCGTGCAACATACCGGCAGCCTCGAAGTTGGGCGCTTTGGCAATGCCCAAGGCGGTCATGGTTACGAGGTCGTTCACGAAAACGTAGTCTTGTAGAAAGTACGCTCGGAACTTCTCTACCGGCAGGCTGCCGTTTCCCATCTCCTCCACGAACGGGTGAAAGACCATCTTCTGCCACAGGTCATCATATTTTAGGCGAAGCTGTTGAGTCAATGGCATCGTCATTTCCCCCGTCGCGATTGTTCCGGTCTTAGAGTTAATTGCCTGCGAACCGATCTGTGAAGGCGTCCTCGGCTTTAACGTCTTCTGACAGCAGCCCGTTCTCCTGCATCCACTGCGCAAAAGTGTTCCACCTGGCCGCTTCCTGGCTGCCAAACGGCGCGGAGTCGGTCTGCCACAGCGGGGCGAGCAGGTCGGCGCCGGGTCTCTCGATAGCCTCATCCACCTCTTCCTCTGTGCCCTCCAAAAGGAAGTCCACCCCCACTTGGGGATCGGAAATGGCATCCAGGTAACCCCGCCGAACGGCTCTCACGAAGCGCTCCACCACGTCCGACCTATTATTCACGGCATCCTCGCTCGCCACCACAACCAGCTCGTAATAGTCGGGCACTCCCCACTCCTCCATGCGCATGATGCTCACGGGGTATCCCTCATTTTCGATCAGGATGCTTTCGTGTGTCCAGTACGCCCCCACGACCGCGTCAACCCTGCCGCCGATCAGCGCCGGCGCGAGGTCGAAGCCGACGTTGATCAGCTCGACGTCCTCCAGTCCACCTGCGCCGTCGGCCTTGAGCATGGTGTCGAGCAGAGGCTCGTTGGTGGGTATCCCGGGATAGCCCACCTTCTTGCCGACCAGGTCTCGCGGCCGGGCAATCCCAGACGACTGCAACGCCATCACCGAGTTTAGCGGATGCTGCACCAGGCCTACAACGGACACCACCGGCACGCCCTGACCCCTGGCGAGCAAAACGTCCGGCTGGTAGCTTATGCCGAAGTCGTCCTCCCCCGCGCCGACGGTCTGCAACACGGTGGACGGGTCCACGGGCGTGTACATCGTGACGTCGAGATTCTCATCATCAAAGTAACCCTTTTCCTGGGCGATGAACAGGCCAATGTGGTTTGAGTTGGGATACCAGTCCATCGCCAGCTTGACGGATGCCTTCTCGGCGGCGTCACCCCCGCAGGCCACTGAGACGATCGCGAGCAGAGAGGCCAGGAGTGTTAGCGCCAATCTCATTTGCCGGTAACTACCGTTCATTTCAACACCTTCATCCATCGGTTTTCTCGATTATTCGCCGTTCGTCACGCCTTGCCGGCGCTGGTTGTGCCACCAGGGGATCGCGAGCCGCTCCACCACGCCAACCAGAATGAAAAGTCCGATGCCCATTGCGGAAAGTATCGCTATCGAGGCGAAAACGCGCTCCGTGAGAAACTGCGGCTTCGAGCGTATCATCAAGTAGCCAAGTCCCTCGCTCGAACCCACCCATTCGCCGATGACCGCGCCAATGACGCTGACCGCGATGGCGACTCTCGCCCCCGAAAACAGGAACGGCATCGCCGATGGCATCTGGGCTTTGGCGAGTATCTGAAAGCGGTTGGCCCCCAGCGTTCTCATAAGGTTGATGGTGTCCGGGTCAACCGACCTCAGGCCGTCCACTGTGTTTACCACCATAGGGAAGAAGGCGATGAGGCCCACCACGATTATCTTTGGAGTCAGGCCGTAGCCGACCCATATGAGCAGCAGCGGGGCGATGACTATGATAGGGATGGTCTGAGAGGCTATCACGAAGGGGTAAATCGAGCGTTCCACCGTCCGGGACATAGCAATGCTCACTCCAAGCAGCACGCCGCTCGATACCGCCAGCCCGAAACCGATAAGCACTTCTTCCAGCGTGACCCAGCTATGCCTGGAAAGTAGGCCGAAGTCATCGATTATTGCGGATCCGATAGCTGAGGGCGGGGGCAGCAGCCAGTTCTGGACGTCGAACAGACGCACGTAGCCCTCCCAGGCGCCGAGGATGGCAAGCATGACCAGCAGCGGCGGAAGCCATCTCGTCACCGCGCCGCCTAGGCGGCGATAGCGCGCGAGCGGCCCCATCTGGGGAGCCGACTCCGGCGTCACGTGAGAGACCGCGTTTTCGGCGCTCATATCTTCGAGCGCTCCTGCCCGTTCGACGAGCTTTCGCCGCGGATGGAGTCGAGCAGCGTGGCCTTGAGAGATACGAACGAAGACTCCGTCAGCATGTCCAGCGTCCGAGGGCGGGGCAGGTTCACGCGCAACGCCAGCTTCATGCGGCCTGGCCGTGCTGTCATCACGTAAACCCGGTCCGAGAGGAAAATGGCCTCATCGACGTCATGGGTCACCAGCACAATAGTCTTATTCAAGGAGAGCCATGTCTGCTGCACCCACTCCTGGATTTGCGTCCGATTCAGCGCGTCGAGGGCACTCAGAGGCTCGTCCAGCAAGAATATCTCCTGGTCCGCCAGCACAGTTCTGAGAAAAGAGACGCGTTGCCTCATTCCGCCTGAAAGCGTGTAGGGAAACACATTCTCGAATCCGGCTAACCCAAACTGCTCCATCAAGTCCAGGGCGCGCGCCCGTGACGCAGACCTTGAAACCCCGCGCAGTTCGAGGCCGATGATGGCGTTGTCCACAACAGTCCGCCAGGGAAAGAGGAGATCCTTCTGCTGCATGTATCCGACCGCTCCCAGTCTCTGCTCCGCGCGCTCGCCGTTCAGGTAGATTACACCGCTGCTCGGTTCGTCAAGGCCGGCGATTATGTTCAGGAGCGTGCTCTTGCCGCACCCGCTTGGGCCGACGATGCTCACGAACTCGCCATCCAGAGCAAAGAACTCCACGCCGTCCAACACGGGCAGAGGCTTCCCGTTCCGGGCGTGACTCTTGCTAACCCCTTCCATCTGTATCTTGGGCCTAGCGTTCACGCTGTTTTGGTTATCCGCTGCCACTGTCCCAACGTTCACTGATCTCTTCCCATAGTCAGCGCGCCAAGCTCCCCCAGCAATACTGAAACACTAACAAACAAAAACAGCCGCCCATGCTATCTGGGCGGCTGCGGACTGTTCCAGGGTTGGCGGGAACCCTATTCCTACGCTGGCATTACCCAGATCAGGTCTTCGGGGTCGGTAGCGTCCTGGCTACCCTCTCAGCCTGGCCATCCCAAGCTCCCCCCGGGTGAATTCAGTTTTCAGCCGTAAGTCTATCCCAGGGCTGCCGTTCTGTCAACAGCTCTCCAAGCCTGGCAGGGCCTTTCCAAAGTTACGACTCTCGGCTTCGACCTTCAACCTTCGTTCCCGCGAAAGGCCTGCCCTGTACTCCGATATGGGGCGGGAACCCAGAACAGGGATGGCCGTGAAATAGCGATAACACCAACTTTGCAAAGGCCCTGTCGATGTCATGTACCCTCCGTGCGACCTCAAAATTAATGGTTACCGAGCGAGATACGCCCTCTTGACTGAGACGAACGCGCGTGCTATCATGGCCTTATCAAGCTTGGCGGCAATCAGGCGAGCGCAGGCCATTAGCTACTGGTTACACTTCCTTGCCAACGCCAAACATTCAAAGACAACCCTTAGCCCAGAGAATCCTGAAAGTGGCAAATGGGTCAAACTTTCTGGGGCCCCAGCTACGAAATGACCCGAAATGACCCAGTTTCAAAAGAACCCAGCCCCCAGGGCACCCAGGGCCTTTTCAAGGTTACGACTTTCGGCTTCGACCTCCAACCGTCGTTCCCGCGAAAGGCCTGCCCTGTACCCCGATCCGCGGCGGGAACCCAGAGCAAGGATGCCCGTGAAATAGCGATAACACCGACTTTGCAAAGACCCGGGGTCTGCCAAGTATCTTTTCAAAGCCCTGTCCTATCTGCTATACTCCGCAAGGCAAATTCGGAGATTTGCTTCGATAGATGGCTTACAAAATGGCTGCCGCCCACCCCTTCACGGAGGCGCATAGGACGGAAGGCGCATTGGGTGGGTGGGCAGCCAGTATCTTGTGTTTTGAAATAGGGGAGAAGGAATGCCGGCCTACGCAGTTCTGGGCGCGCAATGGGGCGACGAAGGGAAGGGCAAGATCATCGACGTGCTCTCCCGCGACGCCCACATCGTGGCCCGCTTTTCAGGTGGAAACAACGCGGGCCATACCGTGGTGAACGAGAGGGGAAAGTTCAGCTTTCACATCGTCCCGTGCGGTATATTTTGGCCGCAGACTATGAACGTGATTGGCAACGGAGTGGTCGTTGACCCCGACGTTCTGCTGGACGAGATCGACGGTCTGAAGAAGCACGACCTTGACATCTCCGAGCGGCTGATGGTGAGCGAACGCGCGCATCTCATCATGCCCTATCACGTGGTTCTGGACGCCCTGTCCGAGCTCGCTCGCGGCAAGAAAGCCATCGGCACGACGGGCAAGGGCATCGGCCCAACCTACGCCGACAAAGCGGCGCGCACCGGCTTGAGAGCCGCCGACCTGCTGGACATCGAGGCGCTTTACCCCAGGCTGGAGACCATCCTGGAGTACAACAACGCTGTGATAACCAAGGTCTATGGCGGTGAAGCGGTGGACCTCGAAGAAGTGTACGACAAGTGCAGGCAGTGGTCGGAGCGGCTCTCCCCGCTTATCGGGCCGGTCGAGCGCATCGTCAACGACGCGCTCAACGCCGGGCGCAACGTCGTTCTCGAGGGGGCGCAGGGCGCGCTGCTCGACCTCGATCACGGCACGTACCCATTTGTCACGTCGTCCAACCCGACGATCGGCGGCGTCTCCGTAGGTCTTGGCGTGCATCCCGGTCACATATCCAGCGTGATGGGCGTTTTCAAGGCGTATTCGACCCGCGTGGGCACAGGCCCGTTCCCGACGGAACTCAACGATGAGACGGGTGAGTATATCCGTGAGCTTGCCCAAGAGTTCGGCGTGACCACTGGCAGGCCAAGGCGCGTGGGGTGGTTCGACGCGGTGGCGGCCCGCTACAGCTCGCAGGTCAACGGCTACACCTCAGCGGTGGTGACGCGTCTGGACGTGCTGGACGGCTTCGACTCGGTGAAGGTCTGCACGGCCTATGAGCTCGACGGCGAAGTCACCCATGAGTTCCCGGGTGGCGTGGCCGCGCTGGAACGCTGCAAGCCCATCTACGAGGAGCACCCCGGCTGGGACAGCCCCACGGCCAGCGCGACGACGCTGGAGGGGCTTCCGCAACAGGCGCGCTCATACGTAGAGCGTCTGGAGGAGCTGATAGGCTGCCCCGTGGATGTAATCTCCACCGGCCCCCACCGCGACGAAACGGTCTTGGTGAAGCGGCTGCTGAAGGTGTAGGGCCGGAGCGAGTGGTTAGTGGCTGGTAGCCGCATTGCCGGAATCGGGCTTTTTGTTTTTCCAGAACCACTTGACGGCCTAAGGCTCGTTTAGTAACATCTCACGAAACTCCCCGTGATATTATATATGGTATCATGGGGAGTTGGTTTGTGTGACGCAAATGGAGACCGGGAATGCCACCACGGGAGAGGCGACTTCAGAAAGCACGACAAACCCCCAAGAGTGTTCAATTCGACGAACTGTGCCGGATTTATGAGGATCACGGATTTACCGTACGGCAGGGCAAGGGAAGCCATTTCAGAGCCAAATTGCCTGGCACTGCAATTGTGAGGACTTTCGTCCGCAGGAATCCAGTTAGGGAGGTTTACGTAAAGGAAGCCTTGAAGGCCATTGAAGAGGCTCGCGCTCTTGGATTCATCGAGGGGGATTGGACCAGTGGATAAGCACGCTGTTACCGAGAAAAGCATAGAGTACTACATGGGCCTTCCATACCCGATCCAGTTGTTACCGCAAAATGAAGACGGTGACGAGTTTTGGATTGCAGAGATACTCGACCTGCCAGGATGCATGACCGATGGCGCAACGCCTGACGAGGCGCTTGAGAACATAGAGGAAGCGAAACGGCTTTGGATTGAAGCCATTCTCGAAGACGGCTTCGAGGTTCCTGAGCCGGCCCAGTTGCGCGATTACAGCGGCAAACTCTTGGTGCGGATGCCTAAATCCGTACACCAAGGCTTGGCGGTGCAAGCCAAGCTCGAAGGAGTGAGCCTCAACCAGTACGTTGTCAGCCTGCTGAGCAATGTGCGGCACATCCGCGAGCGCGCCAGAGAAGACAAGGCGACTCTAGCCCGACTTGCCGATGAGATAGAGACCCTGCGTGCTATGGTGGAAGGACTCGCTATTCAGAGCGGGGTTGTTCCGTTGGCGTCCTCAAGAAACTCATGATCGAACTGAGATTGGGTGCTCCCTGAAGCGACAGGATACTTGTAGCAAGGTCGCCGTTGCCGTCGTACAAGCGCCTCGAAATGTTGCAAGAATTCGAGGCTTTGTTCGAAGAGTAAACAATAGACCACAGGAGGCCCGCCGAACGGCGGGCCTCTCTTCGTTTCGGGGCCTCTGCTGTTTGTCGTCCCCTGCGGTCGCTACGCGGGCGCCGGAAGGTCTATGCTGTAGCCGGAGACCACCGCGTCTATCTTCGCGGCGGTGGCCTCGTCGGGCGGCAGTAGGGGCAGTCGCGGCTCGCCCACGTCGTAGCCGGCCTTGCGGACGCAGTGCTTCACCGGGATGGGGTTGGAGACCAGGAAGAGAATCTTGAACAGTTCCAGCAGCCGTCGATGCTCGGCGGCGGCGTTCTCTATCTCACCCTCCAGTATCATGCCCATCATCGCCTTTATCTGGCGTCCCACCAGGTGAGAGGCCACGCTGACGATGCCGTAGCCGCCCAGTCCCATGATGTAGAACGTCTCGTTGTCGTTGCCGCTCCACACCCGGAAGTCGTCGTCCGTGTCGCGGATGATGCGCGTGATCTGGTCCAGGTCGCTGCCCGCCTCCTTGATGCCGATTACGTTGTCGATCTCGCTGAGTCGCACGGTCGTCTCGTTCGACATGTTCAAGCTGGTTCGACTGGTGACGTTGTACAGGATGCCGGGCAGGTGGACGCTGCCCGCGATGGACTTGAAGTGCTGGTATAGCCCCTCTTGGGTGGGCTTATTGTATGCGGGAACGGTCAGCAGGATGGCGTCCGCGCCCGCCCGCTCCGCCTCCTTGCTCAGTTCGATGCTCTTAGCGGTGTCGTTGTCCGTCGTGCCGGCGATGACCGCGGCGCGGTCTCCGACGGCCTGCTTGACCTCGGAGTAGAGCCTGAGCTTCTCCTCCGCGGACAGCGTGGGCGATTCGCCGGTGGTTCCGGTTATCACTAGTCCATCGCTGCCGGAATCGACCAGCCCGAGCGCCAGCCGCTTCGCCTCAGCGTAGTTGACCTCGCCCTCGTCGTCGAATGGCGTAATCATGGCGGTAATGAGCCTTCCGATTTCGACCATAGCTAGACTCTCCTTCCGGGCGCCAGCAAGAGCTCCCTGGACAATACTTCTTCCGCGATTTGAATGGCGTTGAGCGCGGCCCCTTTTCTGAGGTTGTCGGACGCCAGCCACATGGCGATGCCGCACGGATGCGAAATATCCTGGCGAATGCGGCCCACCAGCACCTCGTCCTTGCCCGCGGCGTCGATTGGCATAGGATACTCGTTTGACGCGGGGTCGTCCACCACCCTGATGCCCGGAAACCCTGACAGCACTTCGCGCACGCTTTCCGGGCTGATCGGCTCGGTGAACTCGATATGCACAGCCTCGCTGTGGCCGATGGCGACGGGAACCCTGATGCAGGTCGCGGATACGGCCATGTCCGGTTCGTGCAGTATCTTCCTCGTCTCGTTGCGCATCTTCATCTCTTCGTTGGTGTAGCCGTTGTCCTGGAAAGGCTCGATGTGAGGCAGCGCGTTGAAGGCGATCTGGTGGGGATACACGCTCGGCTCCACGCCGCGCCCTTCCAGCACCTGCGCGGACTGCGTCCAGAGCTCCTCGACGGCGGCAGCGCCCGTGCCGGATACGGACTGGTAGGTATCGGCGATGACGCGCTTGACGGGGTTGATGTCGTTGAGCGGTTTCAGTGCCATAACGAGTGGGGTCGTCGAGCAGTTAGGAATCGAGATGATGCCGCGGTGCTCCCGCAGGTCGTCGGCGTTCACCTCGGGCACCACAAGGGCAACGTCGTCGTCCATGCGGAACGCGGAGCTGTCGTCGATGACCAGCGCGCCCTGCTTAACGGCGAGGGGCGCGATCTCACGGCTCACGTCGCCGCTGGCGGATATGAATACGATGTCCGCCTCGCCGAGCAGCTCAGGCGTGGCCTCTTCAACGACCAACTCCTGGCCCTTGACCATCAGCTTCTTGCCGAAAGAACGCTTGGACGCGCAGAGTCGTATCGAACTTGCGGGAAAGTCCCGCTCTTCCAGAATGTCCAGAAACACCTTGCCCACCGCGCCGGTTGCGCCGATAACCGCGACTCTGCATGCGTCCATTGTTCGATTTCCTCCATAGCTATAGTGTGGAAGAAATGATACCCACTTTCCGCGAATAAATCCAGAGGATTGGCGAGTAGGTTAGTGTGTCATTATGTCAGTGTGGTCGGGCCGAGGTTACGTCCAAGTCAATTCTACAAAACCGACAAGCTCCCATCTGCCGCCTGCATTGTTGCGGATGTTTGGGCGCGGCCTTATAGTTATCGGCGTTATTGCTTCCACTTTTGCGGTATCTCATGTAGGCGTGGTTTATGGCTGGGCATACCGGTATAGATGACGAAATACGCCGACTGGTCGAGCGGCTTCACGGCTCTTCTACGATGGCAGTGATGGCCGTGGCGGGAGCGGGAACGCAGGCAATCTCATGGCTGCTCGGGGTCGCGGGCGCGTCGCGGACGGTGCTCAGCTTGCTTGTGCCCTATTCGCCCGCGTCTATGGCCGAGCTCTTGGGCTATGCGCCTGAGCAGTCCGTGGCGGCGCGGACGGCGCGGGACATGGCGCGCGCCGCGTACCGGCAGGCGCTTCGTCTGCGCGAGGGTGACGCGCCTGTGGTTGGCGTGGCGTGCACCGCGACCATAGCGACGGACCGCGTCAAGCGCGGCGAGCATCGCTGCCACGTAGCCTTCTGGAACGGCGGCGGCGCGACCGCCTACAGCCTGGAGTTCGTGAAGGGTCTGCGCGATCGCGCCGGGGAGGACGCCGTCGCCAGCAAGCTGCTGCTTAGCGCCCTGGCGGAGGCCAGCGGGGTGAAGTTCGACCTGGAGCTTGGGCTGGACAGCCGAGAGCGAATCGAGGTCGAAAGCGTCCGCTATGACGACCCGATCAGGGCGTTGATAGCCGGCCACGTGGACTCCGCCGTCGTTCACCCTGACGGCGCGATGGCGGCGGACGCGGCCTTCAGCGGCGGGCTGCTACCCGGCTCCTTCAATCCCCTGCACGAGGGTCACGAACGGCTGGCGGCGGTGGCGTCCGGGATGCTCGGCGCCGAGGTTTCCTTCGAGCTTTCCATAACCAACGTGGACAAGCCGCCGCTGGCAGAGCAAGAGATTCGCCGGAGAGTGGCGCAGTTCGCCGGCCGCCGGCGGGTTGTCGTCACACAGGCGTTGGTGTTCTACCGGAAGGCCGCGCTCTTCCCAGGCTGCGCCTTCGTCATAGGCTGGGACACCGCCACGCGCCTGGTCGATCCCAGGTACTACGACGGGAACGTGTCCAACATGATTGCCGCTCTCGAGGACATACGCAGGCAGGGCTGCCGCTTCCTGGTTGCGGGCCGCGCGGACGGCGATGCGTTCCGCACGCTTGACGATGTGGCGATTCCCAAGGGGTTCGAGGGCCTTTTCGATGCTATACCAGGGTCTGCGTTCCGCTGCGACCTGTCCTCGACAGAGCTTCGCGTAGCCGCACAGGGGCTGTGACATAGAGATGCGTTTCAAGGACTTGCGAGAGTTCGTCAGCTTCCTCGAGTCTAAGGGAGAACTCAAGCGCGTCAGAACGCCCGTTGACTGTGAACTTGAGATTACCGAGATTACCGACAGGGTCATAAAGTCGGGCGGCCCGGCGCTGCTTTTCGAGAACGTCGTTGGGTACGACGTTCCGCTGCTCATCAACATCTTCGGGACTCACCGGCGCATGGGCTGGGCGCTGGGCGTGGAACGCATCGACGAAATCACCGAAAGAGTTCGCCGGCTGCTGGCGCTGGCCCAGGGGCCGCCCTCCGGGTTGATTCCCAGGGCGCGCACGCTGGGAGAGCTGGTCGGCGTGGCGAGAACGCAGCCCAAGCTGGTGAGGCGCGCTCCGTGCCAGGATGTGACGCTGACCGGTGAAGACGTTGACCTGAACATCCTGCCCGCGCTCAAGTGCTGGCCGATGGACGCGGGACGATTCATCACTCTTCCGCTTGTCATCACCCGCGACCCGGACTCAGGGCGTCGCAACGTCGGTACCTACCGGATGCAGATTTACGACGCGCGCACCGCCGGCCTGCACTGGCAGACCCACAAGGTGGGGGCGGCGCACTATAGGGCCGGCGAGGCCGCCAAACGCGAGCGGCTCGACGTCGCGGTCGCGCTCGGCGGCGACCCGACGACCATCTGGTCGGGCTCCATGCCGCTGCCGCCCGACATGGACGAGATTGGCGTCGCCGGTCTGATTCGCGGCGAGGCGGTTGAGATGGTGAAGTGCAAGACCATCGACCTGGAAGTTCCCGCGCAGGCCGAATACGTCCTCGAAGGCTATCTCGTGCCGGGCGAACTCCGCCCGGAGGGCCCGTTTGGCGATCACACAGGCTACTACTCCCCCGCGGAAGACTACCCAGTGATGCACGTTACGGCCATCACCCACAGGCGCAATCCCATCTACCTCACCACCATGGTGGGCAGACCGCCCACCGAGGACTTCTTCATGGGCAAGGCCAGCGAGCGCGTTATGCTGCCTGCCCTCCAGTTGGCGCTGCCGGAGGTGGCGGACATGAACATGCCCGCCGAGGGCATCTTCCAGAACTTCGTGATAGTGTCCATCAAGAAGCAGTATCCCGGCCATGCGCAAAAGGTGATGCACGCGCTATGGGGCATCGGCCTGATGATGCTGGTCAAGACCATAATCGTCGTTGATGACTTCGTTGACGTGCAGGACCTCTCGGAAGTGGCCTGGCGCGTCGGGGCCAACATCGACCCCGCTCGTGACGTTACCTTCGCCGAAGGGCCGATCGACGACCTCGACCACGCTTCCGCCGTCCCAAGGTTCGGCAGCAAGATGGGCATCGACGCCACGGCCAAAGGGCCGATGGACGGCAGGACGCGAGAATGGCCCCCGGACATCGTGATGAGCGAGGAGATCAAGCGGCTGGTGGACGACAAATGGCGGGAGTACGGCATTTGACGCCCGCGCTTTCCGCTGTCCGCAAGACCTCGCTGTTTCTCGGTGCAATTAATTTCCAGGAGAGCCTCTTCGCCCTTCCCTTCGCCTACACAGGCATGGTCATGGCGGCGCATGGGCTTCCGACGTGGCACCAGTTCATCTGGATTACGGTGGCCATGGTGGGAGCGAGAACCGTGGGCATGTCCGCCAACCGCATCATCGACCGGCACATAGACGCGCGCAATCCGCGCAACGCCGATCGCCATCTGCCGAGCGGCAAGCTGAAGGTCGTGGACATGGTCGCGCTGACGATGGTCGCGCTCGCGGTGTTCTTCGTCGCGGCGTGGCGGTTGAACACGCTGGCGTTGGCGCTGGTGCCGGTCGCTATCGCATACCTGGTCTTCTACCCATACGCCAAGCGGTTCACCTGGGCGGCCAACCTGCTGCTGGGCTGGGCACTGGCGATCGCGCCCTCAGCCGCGTGGATCGGCGTTACCGGCTCGTTTGGATGGCAGCCGTTTCTGCTGTCGCTGTCCGTTGCGATGTGGGCGGGCAGCTTCGACATCCTCTACCACACCCAGGACCGCGGCTTCTACCTGAAAGCCGGGCTGCACTCCGTGGCGCGCAAGTTCGGCGTTGTGGGCGCATTCCGGTGGGCGCGCATCCTCGACCTGCTGGCCGTTTCGTGTATGCTCGCGCTGGGCGCGTGGATAGGCTTGAACTGGCCCTACTACGCCGGCTGCGTCATAGCCTCGAGCTTACTGCTTTACAAACACACGCTGGTTTCGCCCGGCGACATGTCGCGCTTTGGGATGGCCTTCTTCCGCATAAACGCCTACGTGTCAACATCTATATTCGTGGGAACCCTAATCGCGCTGTTGATAGAGTAGGCAGCGAGAGTATAATAGTTTGCGGTGACGGGGTTGGTCTCGAACAACCCCGTCCGGGTCCCGTAGGGGCAATCCCTTGTGGTTGCCCAATTTGGGCTCAGGAGCGCGCAAGTGTCCCAACACAAGACCAATCACCCCGTCGTCGTTGGCATCACCGGCGCAAGCGGCTCCGCTCTGGCTGGCGGCGTCATCGAACAGCTTCTGGCGCTGGACGTGCCGGTGGTGGCTACCGCGTCGGCGGCTGCTCGGATGGTGTGGCAAGAGGAGATAGAGGAGTCGTTTGGCGCGGCTCTCGAGCGGTGGAACGACAGCGGCGACTTCACCTACTATCCGGTCGGAGACCTGAAAGCGCCAATCGCCAGCGGGACGTTTCCCACACGTGGGATGGTGGTGGTCCCGTGCAGCATGGCGACGCTGGCCGCGATCTCGCATGGGCTGGCGGACAACCTGGTGCGCCGCGCCGCCGACGTGTGCCTCAAAGAGGGCAGAAAGCTCGTTGTGGTTCCCCGCGAGTCCCCGCTCAACGCCATTCACCTGGAGAACATGGCCTCGCTGGCTCGGCTTGGGGTGACTATCCTGCCGCCGGAGCCTGCCTTCTACCTGAGACCGCAGACCATCGAAGACGTGGTGGACTTCGTAGCGCAGCGCGCTCTTACCGCGCTGGGCGTAACGGACGCCCTGCCGCCGCACATGCGGTATGAGGGGCCGGGGAGTATGGGAGGTAGGGAGGCAGATAGGATTCGCGACCGGCGGTGATGGGAATGAGGGCCAGTCGTAAGGGTTCCGAAAATGTCCGCGAAGAGGGCGTCAACGTCCACCTGGCGCAGTTGCTGCGCAACAGGGGAATATCCGCAAGGGCCGAGCGGCGCAGCCGCGAGGGGGCCCCGGACGTGCGGGCCGATTTGCGTAGCGGCGACCTGGTTATCCTGGAGTGCAAGTGGGAGGAATCGGGCAGCCTGCTGGAAAGCCAGCTCGACGAACGATTGACCGCTTTCCCAGATGCGCTTGGCGTAGTCGGTGTTCTCTACCCCGCAAGGCTCCGACAACAGGAGGACACGCAAGCCGCCCTCGAGTCCGCAAACGACCTCCGCTGGTGGGTGCATGGCGCGCGCGGCAAACCGGTAGCTGAGCGTCTCGCCCGGACCGGCTCGGTTGCGGAGATTGCCGACAATCTGCGAACTCTGCCGTTGGAGTTGGAAGGTATAGACCGTGTGACCGCGGCCGCCGGCGCGGTAGGGTATGCGCTGGAGCAAGCGGCGATGCAAGCCAGCAAGCACGCCCGAATATCCCGCCGAATCGCCGACATCATCGCCAACACCGACAAAGAAAACGACCGCGCCGCCGCGCTCCGTATCGGGTGCCTGGTTCTCTTCAACGCTCTGGCCTTTCAAGATCGCCTGGCGGCCGCCAATGAAGACGTTCCGACAGTGCGCGAATCGCTAAACCAGGGCATCTCAGGGCTGCGCCAGGTATGGAGAGACATCTGCGACGACATTGACTACGTTCCGGTGTTCGAACTGGCCGTCGAGATATTGCGCGTTCTTGGCGACGGACCGGACGACGTTCAGGATCCGGTCATAAATCATCTCGTCAAGGCGATGGAAGACACGCGTCGGCTCGAAGGGCACGATCTGTCCGGTCGGCTGTTCCACACGCTGTTGACCGACGCGAAGTTCACCGGCGCTTACTACACGTCGGTGCCGGCTGCTACGCTGCTGTCGCGCCTTGTGTTTCACAACTGGCCGGAGGGCGTGAACTGGAGCGACCACGAGTTTCCCGCGTCGCTTAACGTGGCCGACCTCGCCTGCGGTACGGGAACTCTGCTGATGGCGGTGGCGGCCGAGGCAGAACGCCTCCATACGGACGCGGGAGGACAGGACGCTCCCAGCTTGCACAAGGCGATGGTCGAACTGGCATTGCACGGCTACGACGTGCAGTTGTCCGCCGTCCACTTCGCCACCACCAGCTTGGCCATGCTCAATCCCGACATTCAGTTCGACCGAATGAACCTGTACGTGATGCCGCTGGGAGTAGAAGGCTCAAACGTGTCTCTCGGCTCCCTCGACTTCCTGGGGGAGAGCGAGGCGGGGGTCCAATTCGCCCTGTCCTCTAACAGTACGGGCGTAGCGACCAGGGATGCGGCGAGAGTGTCCGGTGAGGGTTCGCGGGGCGCCGAAGAGGGCGTCACCGCCGTGTTGCCAGACTTGGACCTGGCAATCATGAACCCGCCGTTCACCCGCTCGGTGGGCGGCAACCTGCTGTTCGGCAGCTTGCCGGCGGAGGAACGGCGCAAGCTTCAGTCCGAGCTTTCCCGCCGTCTGAAGTCCCGCCATGCGTCGGCCACCGCCGGACTCGGGGCCGCATTCGTCGCGGCTGCCGCGCCCAAGCTGAGGCCGGGCGAGGGCAGGTTGGCGCTGGTGCTGCCCGCAACGGTGTGCACTGGGCCGTCCTGGGCACAAACGCGCGCTCTAATCGAGCGGGACTTCAACCTCGATATGGTCATCTCGTCTCACGACCCGCTGAGGTGGAACTTCTCGGACAGCACCGACCTATCGGAAGCCCTGCTCATCGCCACGCGCCGCCCGGTCAACGGCGAATCGTCCTTACACCGCACCACATTCGTCAATCTGTGGCAGAACCCGGACGGAGTGCTGGATGCTCACCGTGTCGCGCAGGCCATCACCGCCACATCCCCGGCCGAGTATGAAGGCAACGGCACGGCATTGCTTGAGGTGGACGGGCGTCACGTGGGCGAAGTGTTGTCGATTCCGGAATTGGCGTTCAAGGGCAAGAAGTGGCCGGGAGTGCAGTTCGCCCGCGCCGACCTGATTCGCGCCGGGCTCATGCTGCTTGACAACGGGGAAGTTTGGGTTCCGGGCGAACATCCTCGCATTGGGGTCAAGATTCCACTCTGCCAGCTTGGTGAACTTGGTCAGGTGGGCCCAGACCGGCGTAGGCTCGTTGATGGGTTCGACAGGACCACTTCTGTTACGGCATATCCAATGGTTCAAGGACACGATTCAGAACAGCGTAAGACCCTAATCTGTTCCCCCGACATCTATTTGTCCCCACTGAGTAATCCAAGGGGTGGGCAGCGGCCTGGCTATGGAGACCATCTGTGGCAGCAGTCGAGCCACCTACTAATCTCTGAACGTCTTCGGTTGAACACCGCTAGAATTGTAGCGATGTTCGTTGGTACTCCGATCTTGTCTAACGTTTGGTGGCCAATCAAGACATCCAAACAGGCTTGGGACAAGGCACTGGCGGTTTATCTGAATTCCTCTCTGGGCCTGTTGACCATTCTGGCCCAACGGACCAGCACCGAAGGGGGTTGGGTCGCTACGAAGAAGGGCGACCTGGAAGTACTGCCGGTGCTCGACATACCCCAACTCCCCCGCCGCAGCTTCAGGCAATGTCGGACCTGTTCGACGAAATGGCGGAAGAGGAGTTCGAGCGTCTGCCCGCAATGATGAATTGCCCGGCCCGCCGCGCCCTTGACGACGGTCTATCCCGCATCCTGGGCATGCCGGACCTCAGCTCACTCCGCACCCTGCTCGCCACCGAGCCGGTCGTCTCCAACCACCGCCTGTAACCGCACCAACCTACGAAGGCCCGCGCCCACTCTACTCCTTGTTGAGCGGAAATACCTACGACTCGTGTCAGCGCAGGTGTTTCTTGATGTACGCGGGGACGCCCCTAAAGATTGAAAGGGCGAGAACTACGACAATTGCCAAAAGCAACTGACGTTCATATAGCACGTCGTAAAGCACAATCGCAAAACCCTGATTCTGACAACATCCCCTTGACATACACGAACAATAGTGCTACCATGCCCGTATTCAGCACACGCTGCCGCCACGTAGCAGCTCGAACACATAGACATCCTGTATAGAAGACAAACTCATTCCCAAATCCCTGAATCGTCAAACCCCCGCAGGGGCTCGCCGCTCGGCAATCGTCAATTCCTGATTCTGACAACAGCGCGAAACCCACAGAGAGGAGTGTTTCATTTCCTATACAAACAACCGCAACCCTACTACATTCCAACTCAGAAACATCCCCTAAATCCTCTCACAGCGTCACATACCCCAAGTAGGAATGAGTCGAAATGAATCGAAATGAGACACCCACAGGGGTTTTGCCCTCAGCGAGTACATCCCGAATCTTACAACGCCTGCACACGAACAATCGAAAGACCCTGCCCCCTTCCACCGCGAGGTTGAAATGGACGGCCTCGCGTCCTAGAATACATCCATCTACTTTGCGCTAGAAAACTCAGGAGATTTGCGCCGTGATTCATTCGCTAGACGCCATCAAGGCTATAAACGACGACAGGCAGGACGCCATCGTGGTCAGCACCATGACGCCCAACAGGTACTGGGAGTCCGTGTCGTCCAACAAAGACATGGACCTTCCGATATTCGGAGCTATGGGCAAGGCGTCGTCGGTTGCGCTGGGCCTTGCGCTTGCCCGCCCCGACAAGAAGGTGCTGGTGCTGGACGGGGACGGCGGCCTGCTCATGAACCTCGGCAGCCTGGTAACCATATCGGACCAGGAGCCGGAAAACCTGGTGCATTTCGTGTTCGAGGACGGCATGTACTTCACCACGGGCGGGCAGCCGGTGCCCGGCGCGGGCAGGTTCGACCTCGCCGCGATGGCGAAGGACGCGGGGTTCAGGGAGAGCTACCAGTTGGACAACCTGGAAGACCTGGTCAACGAACTGCCGGAGATTATGAAGGCCAGGGGGCCGGTGTTCGTCTGCCTGAAGGTAACCCACGGCGACGAGCTGCCGGAGGTCTATATCGGCGACACGGCCGGGGCCATGATGCGCATGGCAGCCAAGCTGCGCGAGGAGTAGGAGCACAGCTTGTACGACTTTCACACGCACACCTTTCTCAGCGACGGCGTGCTTGCCCCGGTCGAGCTGATTCGGCGGGCCTTTCAAGCTGGCTACCGTGTTATGGCCATAACCGACCACGTTGGAGCCGGGAACCTGGAGTTCGTCCTCAACGTCCTGTCAAAGGACTGCGAGATGGCATCCAGGCGGTGGGACATTCTCGTCCTGCCCGGCGTGGAGATAACGCACACACCCAAGGAGGACATCGATCTGCTGGCGAGAGAGGCCAGGGCGATGGGCGCGAAGGTCGTCAACGTGCACGGCGAAACGGTCGTGGAGCCGGTGGAGCCGGGCACCAACCGCGCCGCCGTAAGCTCTTCCCACGTGGACATACTCGCGCACCCGGGCCTCATAACGCCGGAAGAGGCCGCGATCGCGGCGGGAAACGGCGTCTTTCTGGAGGTGTCGGCGCGCAGGGGACACAGCTTCACCAACGGCCACGTCGTGAAGACGGCGAGAGAGGCCCGCGCTCGTATGATACTGGACTCCGACGCTCACGCGCCGGGCGATCTGCTGACGCGCGACTTCGCCATGAGCGTAGCCCTCGGCGCGGGCATGGACGACGACGAGGCCCATGCGTTGCTCGACGAAAGCCCGCGTCTGCTCCTCTCGAAGCTGGGCATCGAGCATCCCGCGTAGGGGCAATCCCGTCTGGTTGCCGGGTCACCGCATCGACGGCCGCCCTACTCCGGTAGCACCACCGACTCCGGCTCGCTGCCCGCGGCGACGCTCGTGGTGTTGCGCACGGCGAAGACGCGGCTCTTCTCGGAGGCTTCCTGCCCAAAGCCCGCCATGTGCGGCGTAACCAGCACGTTGTCCATGTCCAGCAGCGGGTTGTCCGGGCTGGTCGGCTCCTCTTCGAGAACGTCCAGGCCCGCGGCGGCTATCTTGCCCTCCCGCATTGCCCTGATGAGCGCGGACTCATCCACCACCGGCCCGCGGCAGGCGTTGATGAGCACGGCGTTCGGCTTCATCATGTCGAACTCGCGGTCGCTGAGCATGGCCCTCGTATGCCGGTTGAGCGGCACGTGCAGCGTCACGATGTCCGACCGCTGAAGCAGTTCGTCATTAGACACCCTGCTTACGTGAAGCTCCTCCTCCAGCTCTGCGGGAAAGCTGACGACGTCGCTGTACAGCAGCTCGCAGTCCCATCCCTGGAGGCGGCGCGCAACCCGCTGCCCGATGCGCCCAAAGCCAATGATGCCGACCGTCTTGTCCGTTAGCTCGTAGGCCTCCGAGAACCATCTCGCCCGCATGTCGCCGGCCCACTGCCGTTCCTTGACGTACTTGAACTGAAGCTGGAGCTTGCGGTAAACGCTCACCATCAGCGCGATGCTGTGCTCGGCCACCGCTACGGCGTTGCCGCCCCCGTTGTTGGCTACCTTCACGCCAAGCTCACCCAGCGCCTGCAAGTCCATCATGTTCGTGCCCGCGCTCACCGTCTGTACCAACCTCAGATTGGGACACGCCCGCGCCAGTTCCACCGGGAACACCGAGGGAATGGCGATGACGGCGATGGTGTCCCGCATCTGCTCCGCCTGCTGCTCGATGGGCAGGGTGGAATCGACCCAACCGATCTCGACGCCCTCCGGCGCAAGCAGTCGAATCTCCTCCAACTGCTCCGTGTTGTCAGGCGACAGCAACACAACCTTAGCGCTCATGCGAACCTCCTAAAGTCAAATGGTCTGGCTCTCGGTCAGCGCGTTGCCGAGGATTTAGACAATACGCCGGTTGGTGGCAGCGTCTTTGAGCGCCGTCCGGATTGCGCGGGCCCCAGGCTGGACGCCGTCGTTGACGCATTGCGAAGGACGCAAGCGAGAATGCTTGCGACGGGGGGATTGTATCGGTTACTTCGCAAGGTAGCAACACGGGGGTTTGTCAGAATCAAGATGCGCAGGATTTACAGGATGGTTGGGCAGGTTGGCCCGGGTGTTTCTGTGGTCCCATGGAAGACTGGAAGAGTGGGGCGTCGCTTGAGGTGTCGCGGAGTTGGCGTATATACTGGCGTCGTGCTGGCTCGGCGCGAATCAGCGCACGCTGGCAGCCAACCGGATTCTACACTATCTCAAGACAGGATTCCTCCTCTTGCGAGAAGCCGCCCTCGATGGCATCAAGGTACTCGATCTGACGCGCCACGTATCGGGCCCGTACTGCGCGAAGCTGCTCGCCGACTTTGGCGCGGATGTCGTCAAGATAGAGCGTCCCGGCTGCGGTGACCCCGCCCGCCGGATGGGGCCGTTCTTCCACGATGAGCCGCATCCTGAGAAGAGCCTGCCCTTCCTCTACCTCAACACGAGCAAGCGAAGCGTAACGCTGAACCTGAAATCCGAGATGGGCAAGCATATTCTGCGGCGGCTCGTCGCGGAGTCCGACGCACTGGTTGAGAGCTTCAGCCCTCGCGTGATGCCGTCACTGGGTCTGAGCTACGACGAATTGCGGCTGGTGAATCCCAACCTGGTGATGGTGTCCATATCGAACTTTGGCCAGACGGGCCCGTACCGCGACTACAAGGCCGCCGAGATAGTGGAGTTCGCCCTTGGCGGGATGATGTACATCTTTGGCAAGCGGGAGCGCGAGCCGCTGAAGCACGCCTTCAACCAGGCGCAGTTCAAGGCGGGAACCAACGCGGCGTCCGCCACGCTGATAGCAGTCTATCACCAACTGCTAACCGGGCACGGTCAGAGGGTCGATGTCTCGATACAGGAGTCCATGGCTTCCGCGCTTAGAGACACGACCTCGGTCTATACCTACCAGGGCGGAATCAAGGCTCGCGCGACGGCCTACACGGGCGAAATGCCGCGCGAACCGGTGAAAGCGAGGGACGGTCACGTAGTGCCCATTGTCTTTGGTGGCGTGAACTGGCACGAGATGGCCGAGTTTCTCGATGCGCCGGAACTGGGAGACGAGAGGTTCTCGACGCCGGAGGGGCGCAGGGCCAACGCCCGTGAGCTGCGCGAGACCCTGGAGGAGCGCATCGCACGGCGGGACAAGTCGGAGATCTTCTATTCCGCCCACCAGAGGCGAAGGTACATATTCGGCATGGTGCAGAGTCCGCAGGAGGTCCTGGAGAATCCACAGTACATGCATCGCGGCTACTTCGTGGACATCGAGCATCCAGTCGTTGGCTCCGCGACCTATCCGGGCGCGCCCTTCGAGATGAGCGACACGCCCTGGAAGGCGCGCTCGCCGGCGCCTACCCTGGGTCAGCACAACATCGAGGTACTCGGCGAACGGCTTGGCTACTCTCGCAAGGACCTGGTTCGGCTCAAAGCGTTGGGAGTGACGTAGCGCATGGTTCTTCCGCTGGCAGGCGTTCGCGTCGTGGAGATGGGGCAACTCATCGCTGTTCCGCACGCCGCCAAGATGCTGGCTGACATGGGCGCGCAGGTGCTACGCCTGGAGTCCCACGCGCGGCTCGAAAACTACCGCTCCTCGGCCTTCTATGAGAACGACCCCGGCGAGCGGTACTGGAACCGCGGGGCCAACTTCTACGAACAGAACCGCAACAAGCTGGGCGTAACCCTGGACCTCTCGAAGGCGGAAGGCCTGACCGCGCTCAAAGAGCTTATCGCCATTAGCGACGTCTTTGTGGAGAACTTCACGTCTAGGGTGATGAAGAACTTTGGCCTGGAATACGCGGACCTGAGGCGGCTGAGACCGGACGTAATCTTCGTGTCATCCACGGGCTACGGCTACTCAGGCCCTTGGTCAGGGTTCGGGGCGATCGGGCCTACGACGGAAGCCGCGTCCGGTCTCAGCTACGCGACGGGCTACAAGGGCGGGCCACCGGAGCTCCCGGAGATGCCTTATACCGACTACACCGCGGCCGAGCACACGCTCTTCGCCATTGTGACCGCTCTGATTCACCGAGCCCGGACCGGCAGAGGGCAGTTCATCGACGTGGCGCAGGCGCAGACGTCCAGCGCGACGCTTCCCGAGCCGCTGATGGACTACGCCGTCAACGGCCGCACGACGGAGCGATTGGGCAACCAGGACACCCGTATGGCTCCGCACGGCTGCTATCCATGCCGAGGCGAGGACAACTGGATAGCAATCGCGGTGTCCGACGACGCGCAGTGGGACGCGCTGTGCGATGCGCTGTGCGCTGGCGCGTGGCGAGATAACGCCAGGTTCGGCGACGCGCTGTCTCGGTGGAAGCATAGGGACGCGCTGGATGCGCTGGTTGGCGAGGCCACCGCGAAATGGGAGCAGCGGGAACTTGCGAGTGAACTCCAACGGGCGAGTGTTCCGTCTGGGCCGGTTCTCAATAACGAGCAACTGCTGTTCGACCCTCACCTCGAGGCGCGGGGTTTCTACGAAACCTACGCCCACCACGCCAGCACGGGAATGCCGCCGCTCCCATATCCGGGCCGTCCCTGGAAGATGTCCGCCGCCGACACTCCCCGCCGCGCTGCGCCCATTCTGGGCGAGCACAACCGCTACGTGTTTCTCGACGTGCTAGGCAGGACGGAGTCCGACGTCGAGGCGTTGGAACTGGACGGCGTAGTCGGCACTGAGCCAACGCGCAAGCAAACACCGCCGGTAGTCCCGCTGGAAGAGCAGGTACGCCAGGGCCACATCCTGCGCTACGAGCCGGACTTCCGGGAGCGTGTTAGTGGGGTCTATAAGAGTTGAACAAAGTCCTGAAAAGGCGTACAATAGTTTTGACGACCAGATGTTTCACAAACTGCGACATTGAAAAGTAGGCGAGGTGTGATGTGAATGAAGTTGACGTTAGATGTGTGACCGAGGCCCTTGAGTGCGACATGCCTGGTCTAACTGCAACGGATATACAGGACGCGTTAGTTCTTCATTCGGAAGCAATCTGCGATGGCAGCTTCCGCTTTCTAGGAGTGTTTGATTCTGTGGAAGATGGCGTTAGAGAGGCTGCAAGTCGAGGGGCACAGGAGTTTCAAGCCAATCACATCCCGTTCCAGTTTGGAGAAGGGCCTCCGGGGTACTACATCTATTTTCGATAGTTCAGGCCTGTCTTGTGTTTGAGGCTAGCCATTGAACCCAGCTATGCACAGTCCTCGCCCTCCTGTTGCAAGTGTCTCTGGACAGACCAGTGTGCCGCCGGATCTGTTCCCCGATCTCCTGAATGTCGCGGGGCGAACCCTCCAGAGTGGCTGCCATACTCTCTCTGAATACCGGTAGAGTTGCCATCGTCCGCCCAAGCATGTTGACACGCTCTGTCAAACTGGCGGTCGAAAACCAGCCGGTAGATTCAATGGCCACAAATCCGCCCCGCTTGCGCCCTACAAGACCGAGGAATCGGGCAGCATTTCCGTAATAGTCGGCTTGTCTTGGATCGAAATCGAACCTATCGGCGATTTCGTCTCTGGTCTGAATGCCATTGGCGACGGTGTCCACCAAATCGGCTACCAAAGGCAGCGTGTCGGCTTGCGGAAAGGGAGGACCTGGAAGCAGGTTCTCCAACGTCGTTTCCGACACCATTCGAGACATAGAGAGTGGATCGAATTCCTCCAGGATGTAGTCAGTGGCTTTGACGAGGTCTATTGAATTGTAAAGCTCCGTGTCGACGAATCGGTATTCTCTGAGAGGGTGTGTGAGAAGTTCAAATTAGGTTGGTGCTAAGCGTCGGAGCATGAGATGAATCATAGCTATATGGGTCCACGCCTCGGTTGTATCGGACAGAGCTTCGTAGTCCTTGCTCATCCGACGGCACCTGCTGAGCCACGCGAATGTTCGTTCGACCACCCATCTTCGCGGCAGCACTTGAAAACGGTGGCTGTCCCTGGGGCGCTTGACAATCTCGAGTGCCCAGCCTGTCAGGGCCCAGACCCACTCGACCAGCTTTCCAGCATAGCCAGCATCGGCCCAGACCAACCTCATGCGGGGAAACCTCCCTATCAATTTATCGATGACCAGCTTCGCCCCATCCCTATCCTGGATATTGGCAGGATGCACCACCACCGCCAGCAGCAACCCCATGGTATCTACAATGATATGTCGCTTTCGACCGTTGACCTTCTTGCCAGCGTCATAGCCACGAGGCCCCCTTTTTCCGTAGTCTTGACCGACTGGCTGTCTATGATAGCAGCGCTAGGTGTCGGGTTCCTCCCCTCGGCCTGCCGGACCTTGACTCGGAGAGCGTCATTGGCTCGTTCCCATGTACCATCCTCTCTCCACTCCCGAAAATACCACCATACAGTACCCCAAGGCGGGAGGTCATGCGGCATGGCTCGCCACGTGCAACCGTTGCGCAGAACGTATAGAATGCCGTTGACGACTTCCCGCAGGTCTACAGTACGTGGCCTTCCCCCAGTTTTGGCTGCCGGGAGTAGCGGAGCGAGCATCTTCCACTGTTCATCAGTCAGGTCACTGGGGTATGCTTTGCGTTTCATGCCTCCATTCTAATACATATCCAAGACTTCTCACACACCCTCTTAGAGGGAATGGACGTCACTCCGTTACCCTCCCCCCTCCGCCTCCACCTGCCTGACCTCCTCCATCAGCGCCGTCAGCATGTCGGCCTCCTCCACGACTCGCGACTTGCGGCCCTTGCGGAAGATGATGGCACGGCCCGCTCCGGCGGCGATGCCCACGTCGGCATCCTTCGCTTCGCCCGGCCCGTTGACCTCGCAGCCCATCACCGCCACCTTGATGGGCGTCTTGGTGCGCTTCAGCAGTTCATCCACGTCGTTTGCGAGCTTCCGTATGTCCACGTCGGCGCGCCCGCAGCTTGGGCACGCCACCATCACCGCGCCCTCCTTGCGAAGCTCCAGCGACTTGAGTATCTCGAACCCGGCGTAGACCTCTTCGCGGGAGTCGTCGCTGAGCGACACGCGAATGGTGTCCCCGATGCCCTCGTACAGCAGCATCCCAAGCCCTATAGCGCTGCGTATGCTGCCCGATTTTGCCGTGCCCGCCTCCGTGATGCCCAGGTGCAGCGGGTACGGCACTAGCCTCGCCATGCGCCGGTAGGTCTCAACGGTCGTGTCGATGTCGAACGCCTTTAGGGAAATCTTGATGAGGTCGAAGTCCAGGTCCTCCAGGATGCCTATCTCCCAGAGGCCGGTCTGCACCATGTGGTCAACCACCGAATACTGGTCCGTGCCGCTCTCTCCCGCCTTTGGCAGCTTGTTGACGCCGTCCGTGTGGCGCGAGAGTCCCCGCGTTAGGCCGATGCCCCCAACCGGCGGCAGGCTGCCGAAGTTGACGCCGATGCGAATGGGAACCTGCCTGGCCTTGGCCTCACGAACCACCGTCTCCACCTTCTCGCGGTCCCGGATGTTGCCGGGGTTCAACCGCAGGCAATCGACGCCGCTCTTCAAGGCCTCGAGCGCGAGCTGGTAGTGGAAGTGGATGTCCGCGACGAGGGGAATGTTTATCTGTCGCTTGATCTCGGCGAGCGCCTCGGCGGCCTCCATGTCCGGCACCGCGCAGCGAATGATCTCGCAGCCCGCCTCCTCCAGCCCGTGGATGTCCGCGACGGTAGCCGCCACGTCCCGCGTGTCGGTCTTGGTCATCGACTGCACGCTCACGGGAGCGTCGCCGCCAACCCTGACGTCGCCAACCTGGATTGCCTTTGTGACTCGTCGCTTTCGCATTACCGCATCCTGTCCCGCAAGTATTCGCGCCGGCCGCGCGCGTTCCGATTCGTGCCTCTCTAGCCTACCTTATAAAGCTCTCTCCGTTCAAGATGCGCGTGATGTCGAAGTAGCTCATTACGAGGATGAAGCCTATGAGGATGACGAAGCCGGCCAGGTGGATGAGCCCCTCGCGCTGCGGCGATACGCGCTTACCGCGCCGCGCCCACTCTATGAGTACGAACACCAGCCGCCCGCCGTCGAGCGCGGGTATGGGCAGGATATTCACGATGGCCAGGCTTATGCTGATGAAGGCCATGAACTCTATCAGGGGCAGCGCGCCGCCAACGCTCGCAACCTCTCCGGTGAGCTGGGCAATTCCCACCGGCCCTGCCAGACCGGCGTCGGGGCCCCCTGCGATCCAGCGCTGGATGCCGTTCTTGGAGATAGCGAGCACGCTCCAGATGCGTCCCAACGACATTGGAACGGCCTCCCAGGCGGGATGGCTTTTCTTGACAACCCTCTGATTCGAGGTCCCAATCACTATGCCGATTGCGCCCTGGGTAAGCGTGTCGCCCACCGCAAGCCGCGCGTCGTACCTGCGCGCCTCGCTCAGCGTGACCTCTCTTTCAGGGTCGGCAACCTCATCCACCACTCTCAAATCGGGCGGATTCAGCCGGGGAACCACGCTCACGGCATCCACGGATGAATACTCCGGTGAGGAGCCCAACCCACTGACGATTGCGCCCCTCCGGACGCTCAGCTCCGTAGCCGAGCCGAGCCGGGCCATCACCCGTTGAATCAGGTCTCGGTGGTTGTCGATTGGCTTTCCCTGCACGGCGACGATGGTGTCGCCCGGGCGCAGTCCCGCTTCCGCGGCGGGCGAACGCGGAGACACGCCGCTTATGGTCACCTGGCCCACGACGGTGTCCTGCGGCGTCATGAACAGCGCGCTAAGGAGGACGATGGGAAGAAGCAGGTTCATAAACGAGCCCGCGCACAGCACGACAAT
>CBDCIS010000011.1:0-113081 GCA_965217565.1 Dehalococcoidia bacterium | reverse complement strand
AGTTCACACAATGGTGGCTACCGAAAGAGGCCCATTGCACGAACGGGAGTTGTCCGTAATCGCCAGGAACTGATAAGGCGGGATTTGACGCCGTATGTGCCTCTGGTTGAGACGGGCGGAATCGACGCATTCGTCACGACGGCGCAGGGGCAGCCTCTGTCGCTTCTGACGAACCCCGGAAGTACTGGAAGATTCGGAGGACACTTTGAGCGCAATGGAGGGCACGGAGGCTCCTGAATGAGGGGGATGCCGTTCGACGAGTATCAGCCTACCCGCCCGCGGCTCGTCCCCACCGGCAGGGGGGCCACACGCGAAACCTCACCCTGCCTATGATCAGCTTCCTGCCGATCGGACCAAAGTCGCGGCTGTCCGTGCCGTGCGCTCGGTTGTCGCTCAGCACGAAGTACTCTCCGCCGGACAGCCTCCACCGGCTGCAATCCAGCCCCACCACGCTCGGCAGCCCTCCGAGGTAGGGTTCGGGAAGATGAACGCCGTCGATGAACAGCATTCCGTCGGCAAGCCGCACCTCCTCGCCAGGCAGACCCACGACGCGCTTGAGGTAGTGTTCGCCCGTCCCCCGCGGATCGCCCACAATTACGACGTTTCCCCTGCCAGCCGCCGCTCCCCGATACGCAGCCGCGCCAACCAGAAGCAGTTCACCCGACCTGAACGACGGCGACATACTCTCTCCCTTGACCAACCACAGCCTACCCATACCCACCTCCAACCGCTAACAACCCTTCATCCTCCCACTAGCCACTATCCGATCCATGGGGGTTGCGCGCGAGAGGCTATTCCTGTATCGTCTTAGCATCCCCACAATGTAGAAAGGAAGGTTTTTGCTATGACATTTATGTCAACTCTCAGGCGTTTCTCGCCTGTTGGAACCGCGAGTGCCCACTGCGACATTCCATGTGGAATCTACGACCCTATCTCCGCCAAGATCGCGGCCCAGACGGTGCTCAAGATGGTGGTGCGCATTCAGGCTTTGGGCGACGCCCAGGACACTGCGGCGGCCAACTCGTTCGCTCGCTACGTGGCGGTCAAGGAGGAGCACGCCGATCTGTGCAAGCGCGAGCTCAACATTCTCGGCAACGACTACTTCAAGCCCCCGCACCTCGAGGCGTACCCCGACCTGCCCAGCAAGTTCATGACTGCGACAGGCCTCGCGTCGGCCAACAAGCAGGGCGTGGACAAGGCGTCCGCAGAAGCCCTCGTGACCGCGGTGGACGAGATAGCCTCCATATTCTGGGCCACCAAGGGCGTCGAGTACAGCGACCCGGTGGCGGAGGTGCGGTTCGGCGCGTAGAAGTCGCCTCAAACGGAATGACCTAAACTCGAAGGGGCATCCCTCTACGTTGGGATGCCCCTAATATGTGCCGCGCGTTCTATTTATAGTCTTCCCTTGGCGGGCTGAAAATGTCCAGCGCCATGGACCAGCTGTCTGAGCCAACGAGTCCATGCTCCACGTCCCCCGGAATGATGTACGTATCGCCCTGCCGCAGCGCCTTCGTCTCGCCGCCTATCGTGAACTCGAACTCGCCTTGCAGCACGATTCCCGCCTGTTCGTGCGGGTGCGTATGGTTGGGCACGACGGCATTGGGGGCGATCTCCACCACGCTCATCATTATCTTTTCGCCCCACATCGGCCTCAGAGTAACGCCGGGAGCCAGCTCTTTCCGCTTTATCTCAGACGGATCATAGAAGTACGACACGTTCGCCTCTCTTTCGCGCGATAATAGCCATCACTCCGGTGGGCCGCCAACCGTTGGGCACGAGATACCACACGGCCCACAACACTGACGATGAACCTGTATCAATCTAGTAGGCGCCCAATTCGTAGGGGCGTCCCTCATGGACACCCTGGGTATGATGACCGACGCCGGCAACCACAAGGAGCATGTCTCACAAGAGGGTTGTGGTGATAAGAGTGAAGCGCCGACTCCGATCGCATTTGTGCAATGATCGGTCCGGGTGTCTCAGGGCAGAGCGCCGGATGCGCCGATGATGGACCTGTGCGCAAACGATGGGCTGAGATTGCGGCGCCATATGCGGGTTGCCCAGTCGCGCCACCCGCGCCACAGGGTGCGCAGATTGAAAGCCGTGGCCAACAGGCCCCACTCAGCGGCCACGTTGTCTATGCCACGCAGCAGGACTCTACGCGCCGCCTGCTGCTCTTTGATGATCCCAAAGACCGGCTCGACCAGACCCTTCCTGCGATCGTAGGACTGTCTGGCTTCGTCGGTGCGCATCCAGCGCCGATGACGACGCAGCGCTGTGTCGTGCGGCCCTATCTCAAGCGCTCGCCCATTTCGGCCATCCCTCGTACACACCCCAAAGACCGGACACGCTCGGCAGACAGCGCCGGAGGCCCGGTAGAGCCTCACCGCTATCCCACGTCTGCGCTTCATACGGGTGAAGCGCAGCCACTGTCCTTTTGGACAGATGTAGCTGTCGGTCTCCTCGTCATAGGTGAATCGGTCCTTGTGATACGGGTGGCCCAGCGCCCGACGCTGTGCCTCGGGCATCACAACCTGCTGGTCTCTGAGCGCGCACTCCTCCAGATTGCTCCCTGAGTGATAACCTGCGTCTGCCAACGTCATCTCAGACCTGACACCCGTCGTCTCCTCTGCCTTCTGAAGCATTGGGGCCAGTTGAGAATGGTCGTCGGGGTCATCGGTAACCTCCACCGCAGTGATCAACATGCCTCTCTTCCCTGCCTCGGTCTGCGTCGGCGAGACCATCGCCTGTGCGTTGTAGCAGGGCGTTATCCCCTGGCGAGTCCTCATCAGACGTGCGTCCGTATCGGTGAGGTTGATGTGATTGATGTCTCCACGCTCCGAAAGCTCCTCCATAGCTCGGCGCACCTGCTCTCTCAGCGCCGTCTTCTCGGCCAACTCCTGAGGCAGATGGACGGGCGCAGCGTCCTCTCCCGCCTCGCTCTGAGCTTCCAGATCCCTCACCGCATCCTCCAGACGTCTCAACAGACGCTGCAGTCCTTCCGCATCGAGCGTCCTGTCTCCGCTCGCATTCGCTCCCACCTTCGTACCATCCACAGCCTGCAACGCCAACTCCACAAGGTCCATCCTGACCGCCGTTTGCACTGTGCGCTTCAGCAACTTGCGCATCGACTGGCGGTGGCTCTTGTAGAACCTCCACAAGGTGTTGTGGTCTGGACGCTGCCATCCGGTCAGCCACAGGTACGATATCTGGTCTCCGCAGGCCGCCTCCAGC
This sequence comes from Dehalococcoidia bacterium, assembly GCA_965217565.1. Classification (GTDB taxonomy): domain Bacteria; phylum Chloroflexota; class Dehalococcoidia; order Lucifugimonadales; family CATOSD01; genus CBDCIS01. The sequence goes on along the minus strand of CBDCIS010000011.1, from coordinate 109,847 downwards.
TTGCGGCACGACCGAACGCCTGTCATGAATCCATACAGCCACACGCCCAACAGCGCCCTGGGATGGTACGCCGGGGCTCCCATCCAACATCCCTCGATATCGACGCCGAGCTCTGCCCAGTCGTCTCGGTTCAGCCCATCGACGAACTCGGCCACGAACCGCGCAGGATGGTCCTCCGGGATCATCTCATCCAGGGTCGGCGGCAACATCCACATCTGCTCTCGACCCATCGGACGCAGTGGCATCTCTATCACCTCCAGAGATGGGCTGTCGCTTCCCAAGTATACCCCGAGCCATATCCCCCCGCTCGACTTTTGAGACAGACTCCAAGGGACGCCCCTACATGCATCTGACCGACTAGGTTGATACAGCCACACGGCCCACTGACCGCTAGCCGCTCGCCCTGTTGTTTGCCACGGACAGGCACGCCGTGATGAAGTCGTTGACGGGCGTTGGCACGCCCACCTCCCTGCCGATTCTGGAGACCGCGCCGTTCAGAAGCGAAAGCTCAAGCGGGTTGCCCGCTTCCAGGTCCAGGAACATCGACGACGTGAGCTCATCCCTGGTTTCCTGGAACTCCGCCATCGTGCTCTCCACCACGTCGCCGTCCAGATCGACGCCGCTTGCCCGGGCGACCGCTTCCGCTTCGCGCATGACGCGCCAGGTGAGATCGAGGGTTTCAGGCGTGTCCAGCACCTCGGGGAACGACGCCCGCGTCGCGCAGGTCATGCCACTCAGCGCGCAGATGAACACGAGCTTGTTCCAGAGCGCCTTCGACACGTTCGTTGAGAGTTCGATCTCAACGCCGGCTGCGCGAAAGGCGTCTCGTATGCTGGTTGCCCGAGGCGTCTCCCGGCCGTCATGCTCGCCAAAGACTATGCGGCAGTGCCCGCCCACCTCTGCGACCACGCCCGGCGCTCTTCGCATTGCGTGGATGTAGGCGGCCCCCGCAATCGGCTTCTCGCGGCCAAACGCGCGGGCGAGTTGGTCCGCGCTGCCTACGCCGTTCTGAAGCGTCAGAATGGTGGTGGCGTCGCCGACCGCCGGCCGTATCGTCTCCATGGCCTCCGCGTTGTGATAGCCCTTGACGCAGAACAGCACAAGGTCTGCCTGCCACGCGCCATCGAGCTTCTCCAGCACAGGCGCGTGAATAGTAAAGTTTCCGGAGGCCACGCTTTCGATTCGCAGCCCCTCAGCCTCGATGACCTCGCGGTGCCGCCCGCGCGCCACAAAGACCACCTCTTCGCCGCTTCTGGAGAGCGCGGCGCCGAAGTAGCCGCCCACCGCTCCAGTACCCATGACAAGCGCTTTCATAAGGTTATCTCCATAGACTGATAATGTCACCACTTCGATGCCGCGTCCCGCGAAAGGACGTCCTGCCTACAGCAAGCTATCATATCCCTACGCGGCGCCGTCCGCAAACCGCGCGGAGGCTCATTGGCGCGTTTGACATCGCGCGGCGGCATCATTAGACTTGCCCCAGACCCCACAGGACGACAAAGCCCGCCCGCCAGGAGACACGCCATGAAGTTCGGACTACTCTACGAGATGCAGAGGCCCCACACCGATTACAAGGTGGACTACACCGCGCTCATCGAGGAGACGCTGGAGCAGTGCCAGCTTGCGGACGAGGTGGGCTTCGACTATCTCTGGTTCGTGGAGCACCACTTCCTCACCACCTTCTCCGGCTCATCCGCGCCGGAGGTCATAATATCCGCGCTTGCGAGGTTGACGAAGCGAATTCGGCTGGGATTCGGGGTTGTGATCCTACCCCATCATCGGCCAACGCAGGTTGCCGAACGGATCGCCATGGTTGACCATCTGTCCGGCGGGCGCGTCGAGTTCGGCGTTGGCCGGAGCAGTCCCTATGAGCAGCTTGGCATGGGGGTGGACCCCAGGGACACCCGCGAAATCATGGACGAGTCGCTTCGCATGGTTCCTGAAATCTGGCGGACAGAGGGGAATTTCGAGTGGGAGGGTAAGTTCTACAACATCCCTCCCCGCGAGGTGCTGCCCAAGCCCAAGCAGCAGCCGCACCCGCCGATATGGATGGCGTGCACCCAGCCCTCCAGCTATGAGATGGCGGCCGGGCATGGAATCGGCGTGCTGTCATTCGGCTCAGGAGCACCTGCCGGTATGAAGCAGTACGTTGACAAGTACCGCGAGGATATCAAGAGCGCCAACCCGGTGGGCTCGTTCGTGAACAACCAGTGGGCGAGCTTCACGCTGGGGCACTGCGGGGACAACAATAGGGAGGCGCAGGAGCTTGGCGCGAGTGCTATCAAGGAGTTCTTTGGCCCGAACCGGCCATACTCGTCTGACCGCCAAGAGACTTACGAGCGCCTGCTGGAGTCGTGGGGCGGAGTGCCGGACCATCTGAAACCCAACTTCCAGCGCTTTCTGGGAGGCGAGCAGGACCTCGGCGGGGGCGGCGTGCCCCGGGCGATGCTGGGCGAACTGCCGACCGACCTGTTGTGCGAGCGCGGCGTAATCGTGGCCGGCAATCCCGACAGTTGCATTCAGTCGGTCAAGCGCCACCAAGAGATAGGGGCGGACCAAACGCTGCTAATAATGCAGTCCGACCAGATCCCCCACAAGAAGGTTCTTCGTTCGATAAAGCTGTTCGGCGAAGAGGTCATCCCCGCGTTCGGGTAATCGCCGCTCCGTGCGCGCCTACTGCTTCAACTCTACCAGCACGTTCATGTAGCGCGTGTCGGAGTTGTTGATTACCCTGTGCACCTGGTGGTCGCCGTGGTAGCGCCACGTGCCCACGTCAGACGGGTTCTGTTGCGTCGTCCCGTCCTCGTACTCGGACGTCAGGCTACCTCCCTCCACGACGATTGTGACGTAGTCTCTTGGGTGGAGATGCCAGTCGCTGGCCTCGCCGGGTTCGACGATAAGGTTCCAGATTTTGACGCGGTCGTTCTCGAACAGCACCCTGCTCGCGATCTCTCCGAGGGGTTCGTCTCCTCTGGGCATATCACACCTCCTGTGGAATGTGGTAGTTTAGAATGTCCTGTCCTCCTCGTTCAGAACCCCAGCCCTCGCTCCTTCAGGCTGGCCCATGCGCGCCCGCCGATGACGATGTGGTCGAGCAGTTCGATGTCCATAGTTTCGGCGCTCGCGCGAATTCTCCTCGTAACAAGCACGTCTTGGGGGCTGGGGGTCGGGTCGCCGGAGGGATGGTTGTGAACCATAATGATGTTTGGACAGTTTTTCCGAATAGCCGGGCGCAGCACTTCCGCAACCCGCACGGCGGCGGAGTTTACGCTGCCCTTGTATATCTCCTCCTTGCCCACAACCGCGTTCTTGGTGTTCAACAGTAGAACCCGAAGGCTCTCCTGGTCCAGGAAGCTCATTTCCCCTTCGAGCAGGTTGAATACGTCCTGCGGGCAATTGATCTTGGCATGGTCTTCCGGGGTCAGCGAACGGAACCGCCGCCCCACCTCGAGCGCTGACAGAAGCTGGCACGCCTTCGCGTCGCTGATTCCTTTGACTTGGCAGAGTTCAGCGTAGCTTGTGCGGGCCATCCCCGCGAGACCGCCGAACTCCTTCAGCAAGCGTCTCGCCAGGTCCACCACGTTTTGGCCCTTCATACCTGTTCTGAGCAGTACCGCCAAAAGCTCGGCCTCGCTGAGTGACGCTGAGCCGTACTCCCTGAGACGCTCCCTCGGTCTCTCGCCCTGGGGCAGGTCGCGTATGGTAGAGGTGTACCTGGCGGGCTGTTCAACTCCTGGATGTTCGAGCGGGCTGATACGCTCGGGGTAAGTACCGGGGTATTCCTCGGGTTTACTCTCTTCCCACTCCCGCTCGGGACGATGGCCGTTGGAGCGTTCCGACGAGCTTTTCCGCAGCGTGCCAGCCAAAGCTACGTCAGACATCGAAGCGCCTCCCGTGTCGCCTGTTTTCGCCGAACCGCACGAACTGTGCGCACAGTTTAGCACGTTTGTGCCCGCGAGTCCAACCCACAACTTCGCCTCGCTTGACACTCCATTGGAACATAATACAATAGCCCCCAGATTTTGGTAACTATTCAGACTTTGTGGCGAGTGGCCTGCACGTCCGGAAGAGTTGAGCCGCGAAAAACTCAAACTGGGTCATGTGCTACCTGTGATCTTCGGCGTTGCGGAATGACTACGAGGACATGTTAGCACGGATGTCCGTGCACGTCAAGCAGGGCAACCACATGGGTTTGCCCCTACGTGGCATCTAGACTGAGCGGCTACGGATTTTGTTCTTCGCCCGCCTGGAATGGGGGCAACAAAGAGGAGCGCGATGATAGACCGAGAGCGTCTGGTCAACACGTTCGTGGAGCTTGCGAAGATGGACAGCCCATCCGGCGAGGAAGAGGCCGTAGCGGTCGAACTCGTGGCCCGCCTGGAGTCGCTGGGCCTTACGGTGGCGAGGGACGACTACGGCAACGTCATCGGCAGCGACGGCGGCGAAGGCCCCGTGCTGCTGTCCGCCCACATGGATACGGTCGAGCCTGGCCGCGGCATCAAGCCGAGCGTCGAGGGCGACCGCATCCGCACGGACGAGACGACCATTCTTGGGGGCGACTGCAAGGCGGGCGTCGCCGCGATCCTCGAGGCGCTGGAGTCCATCAAGGAGGACGACGCGCCGCACATAGCGTTCCAGGTGGCCTTCACCCGCGAAGAGGAGATAGGGCTGGTGGGAGCGCGCAACCTCGACTTCTCCATGATAAGGGCCAAAGAGGCCGTTGTGTTCGACGGCGAGGGGCCGCCGAGCCAGATTACGTCCGCAAGCCCCACCTACATAGGATTCGACATAGAGATAACGGGCCGCGCCGCGCACGCCGGCGTCGAGCCGGAGAAGGGGTTGTCCGCCATACGCATAGCGTCCGAAATAATCTCGAGGCTCCCGCAGGGCCGCTTGGACGACGAGACCACCTTCAACATCGGAACCATTGAAGGCGGCACGGTCCGCAACGCCGTGCCGGAGAACACCACCGTCAGGGGGGAGTTCAGAAGCCGCAACCTGGAAGCCCTCGACACCATCCAGCTTCAGATTACGGAAGCCACGAAGCAAGTCCGCGAACTCTATCCCGACGCCGTTATAGACGCCCACCTTCACACCGAGTTCGAGACCTACACTCTAAACGACGACGACCCGGCCACGGAGCGCGTCATGGCGGTGCTGCGAAGCCTCGGACTGGAGCCGACGATGCGGCCCTCCGGCGGCGGCACGGACGGGAACGTATTCCGAACGCAGGGCATCAGCGCGGTCGTGGTTGGCATGGCGGACCATGGGATGCACACGGTCAGGGAGTACGTCACCATACCGGACCTAGTCGATGCCGCCCACCTGTGCGAAACGCTGCTCAGAACGTGAGCCGCCCCGATGAAGGTTGACCTCGCCTATGGACGCTCAGGCCTCACGGTCGATCTGCCGGACGACCGGACCACGGTAATAGAACCCAGCCACGTTCCCGGATTGCCGGACCAGGTCGGCGCGCTGCTCACCGCGATTCGCAATCCCGTCGGCGCGCCTCCGCTGCGCCAGGTCGCGCAGGCCACCGACAGCGTCGCCATTGCCGTCTGCGATGTTACGCGGCCCATGCCCAGCGCAACCGTGCTCCCCGTGCTGCTCAGAGAACTCGCGCACGTGCCGCCGGACCGGATCAAGATTCTGGTCGCAACCGGCACACACCGCGCCAATACGCGCTCGGAGTTGGAGGCCATGCTGGGCCGGGAAGTGGTCGAGTCCTACCGGGTCATCAACCACGACGCCTTTGACCGGGACATGCTCACCCACGTGGGAGACACCAGTGATGGCATCCCGATCTGGCTCAACCGTCACTGGGTAAGTAGCGACGTCAGGATTACAACGGGATTCGTGGAGCCACACTTCTTCGCAGGCTTCAGCGGTGGCCCCAAGATGGTCGCGCCGGGCCTCGCGGGCTTCGACACCACCATGCGGCTGCACGACGCCCGGATGATAGGCCACCCCAACTCGACCTGGGGCATAACGGAAGGCAACCCGATACACGACGCCGTTCGTCACATAGCCCACCGGACGGGCGTGGACTTCAGCGTGGACGTAACCATAAACCGTGAGCACAGGATTACCAGCGCCTACGCCGGCGAGCTCCTCGCCGTACACAGGTCGGCCTGCGCCGTTGCCCGGCGCGCCGCGATGCGCGCCGCCGATGAGCCCTTCGACATCGTTATCACCACCAACAGCGGCTATCCGCTGGACCTGAACATGTACCAGGCGGTCAAGGGCATGTCCGCCGCCGCCCAGGTGGTGCGCGACGGCGGGGCCATCGTGTGCGCGGCGGAGTGCTCGGACGGCATCCCGGACCACGGCGCCTACAAAGACATCCTCTCCCAGGGCGGCAGCCCGGCAGAACTGCTCGAAACGATACGCTCCGCTGAGCATGGCCGCCACGACCAGTGGCAGGTGCAGATCCAGGCGCAGATCCAGCTTCGAGCCGAGGTTTACCTGAAGTCCGGTCACCTGACGCCGGAGCAGGTGAGGGCGGCCCATATCGAGCCTATCGACGACATCGAAGCCACCGTCCGGCGACTGCTTCACCGCTACGCCCCGGACGCGCGCCTGTGCGTTCTCCCGCAGGGGCCGCAGACGATTCCCTACCTGAGTGGTCCAGCCGCGCGGATTTCTTGACAGCGCAATTCAACGCTCTTAGACTACCTTTTGTCTTGTCCCTTTCCGTTAGAGGGAGGGTTTAGGTTACCTTTCGCCCCTTCCTAAGAATCGACTCCGTGAGGTGACATCGTGGCAACCCAGACACAGCGGCCCGACCCCAAGTTTTCCTGGTTCATTCCTATCGACGGCGACGGCGCTCACATAGGCACCGTCCAGGCCGAACGCCCGCCCACATTCGACTACCTCAGAGAGGTGGTTCAGACCGCTGAGGACGAGGGCTTCTACTCTCTGCTCATCCCGACGCGGTTCGCCAACGGCCTGTTCGACGAGGGCGAACCTCTGGCTGAGACCTGGACGATGGCGACCGCGCTCGCCGCGGTCACAAGCCGAATTCGTATCCTCATCGCGCTGCGACCCGGCTTCATCTCCCCAGGCCTGTTCGCGCAGATGGCCGCAACACTAGACCAGTTGAGCGGAGGGCGAATAGACATAAACATCGTGCCCGGGGGCATCCAGGGCGACTTCGAGCGGCTGGGAGAGACCAGCGACCACGCCCACAGGTATTCGAGGGCGGAGGAGTTCATCGCGGCCTGCCGGAAGCTGTGGGAGTCGCCGGAGCCGACGGTATTCGATGGCGAGCACGTCAAACTGAACGGCGCGATCTGCTCGCCCGGCCCCATTGGCGAAGGCCCGAAGTTCTACCTGGGCGGCGCGTCCGACGCCGCATTGCAGCTTGCCGGCCGCCAGTCCGACGTGTACCTGGCCTGGATTCTGCCGCAGGACGTGCTTGGGCCGTTCTTCGAGCGCGCCAGGGCCAAGTTCGACGAGGCCGGGCGGCCCGCGTCCTTCGGTCTGCGAACTCACCTGGTCGTCCGCGGCACCGAGTCGGCAGCCTGGGACGCGGCAGAAGACCTGCTGTCGCAGGCGGCTGGCGTGGTGAAGGAGCAGCGGCAGGCCATATTCGCGGGAACGGCTATGGTCGGGCAACGCGCGCAGTCGCAGGTCATCGCGGACCACCGCGTGGGAGACCATCTCTGGAACGGTATCTCCACGGTCCGCGTCAACTGCGGAACGGCCATCGTCGGAGACCCCGAGCAGGTAGCCAACGAGTTGCTCGGCTACTGGCGGCTCGGCATCGACGAGTTCATACTGTCGGGCTTCCCCCACGTCGAGGAGTGCCGCCGGGTGGCGGCGGACGTCATCCCCATCGCCAGGCGCTTGATGGCAGCGGACGAGTAGAACCGTGAACATGCCAACACCTTCGGGGAGCGTAGTGAAGGGAGTGCGACGACCCTTGGGATTGTTCGAGGTTGAAGTAGGGGTCGGCAATCAGCATGGCGGCGACCTCGCCCCAGTGACCGCAATGGTCGATACCGGGTTCCTCCACTTCATGATGTCGGAATCCCTGATGACCCGGCTTGGCGTCGCGCCCCTCGAACGGCAGCCATTCACGTTCGCAAGTGGCGAAAGCGCGGAGTACGGCCTCGCGTTCGCCCGATTCGCCATCGGCGGGCGTGAACTGCCCTGCCCAGTCATCCTCGGCCCCGAGGGCCAATACCTGCTTGGTGCAACCACCCTGGAGATTTTCAGCTTCGCCGTTGACCCGTCCACGCAGCAACTCATCCCGAGAGCGTACAGGGCAAGGTCTATCTGATAGGCGATGCTGTTGATGTTCGTAGGTGCATCCGGACTCTCGCTTTTGGGGAGTTACGGTGGATGGCGCCGGTTCTGACGTCACGCCTTACAAGCGCCAGCATAGACCAACTGACACCCTGACCCCTGCCCCTAGACCCCTGACCACTATCGACATATTGACTTTCATTGCGAGATTTGGTGTAATCGTTCGCCTGCTTCAGTGGCTGGAGCGTTGCTTTCGGGCAGCGCGAATTGTCTGGCCTACTGATTCGCTAGCAGAAGAGGAGGAGAGTATGTTTTCCAATTGGAAGGGTTTCAGGCTGCTAATCGGCGCAGCGCTGGCAACCATGCTGGTGGCCGCGCTTGCCTGCAGCGCGAGCGAGGATGAAGAGGCGCCAGCGTCGCAGCCGTCATCTCAGCAGCCCGCCCCAACCGCCATGGTAGTGCCCACGCCGCCGGGATTCGCGCAGCCTACGGCGACGACGGTAACGATTCCCTCGTCGGCGGCCACAGCCGCACCCGTTGCCCAGCCTACGTCGGCCCCGGCTCCAACCGCCGCGCCCGTCGCAATGACAAAGGATAACTTCGGCGGCACGCTGGAGGCGGTACAGGGTGGCAACCCCTTCACCATGGACACCATGTCCGACACCATCAGCGCCGTTACGCACCCCGCCAACCAGATGATGGAGGAGCTGTTTGCCCTCAACAAGGCACTCGATGCCAAGCCCATGCTCGCCGATTCCTTCTCGGCGGAGGACGGCGGCGCCACCTGGATTTTCACGTTGAGGGAGGGCGTCCCCTTCCACGACGGCCAGATAATGGACGCCGACGACGTGGTAGCCTCGCTCGATCGCTGGTTCCACTGGGACACTGTCTGGGGAAAGCGAATCCTGAACCTTCTGGACTCCATAGAGGCGACCGACTCCAAGACCGTAAGGATTGAGCTGACGGAGCCCTTCGCGCCGATGCTGGCGGCCCTGAGCATGTCGGAGGCCCGGCAGGCGGTCATTCATCCCGCGGACATCATCGCCAAGTACAAGTACAAGGACCTTGCGGAGGGCGAGGAGAAGCCCCGCCTCGAGGACGCGGACATCATTGGCACCGGTCCGTTCAGCTTCGACGAGTGGCTGCCGGACGTCAAGATAGCCATGCTGCGGCACGAAGACTATGCCGAGCGCACGGAGCCTCTGAGTTTCCACGCGGGCAAGAAGACCCCCTTCTTCGACGGCATCGACATCAACATCGTGCCGGACGCCTCCGCCGCTCTCGCGGGGCTGCTGACGGGGCGCTACGACATCGCGTCACCCGGCCTGGACCAGATAGGCACGCTGAACGACAACCCCGACGTTGAACCGTTCATCGCCATGACGGGCCGGAACGAATCCACCTTCAACGCCACCATCCCGCCATTCGACAACAACCTCATGCGCCAGGCCGTCGCGTGGACGTTGAATCCTGAAGAGATTCTCCAGGGCCGCGCTCCCGTCGGCCTGTACGAACTCAACCAGAGCCCCTTCTACAAGTTCCAAACCACCTGGTGGAGGGACACCGGCTGGGACATCTACAGCATGGTTGACCTGGACAAGGCCAGGAGTCTCATCGAGCAGGCGGGGTATGAGCCGCCGGTGGAGATCAAGTACATCTACAACCCTCCCGAACAGTCCAGCGGCGGCAGGGCAACCCTCGTAGTCATCCAGCAGCTAGAGGACAGCGGGCTGTGGAATGTGAACGCGGAGGAGAACACCTGGCCCATCCACGTGCAGGTGCGCTGGGAGAAGCAGCACAACATCATGTACAACGGCTTCAACCCGTTCTACCAGACGGACCTGCTCGCTCCAACCTGGAACGACTGGGAGCACCCGGCAAGCGGCTTCCTGAAGGCCGACAAGCGCATCGAACTGATGGCGCAGCGGCAACGCACCACAGACCCCGCTGAGGTGTCCAGGATAGCCGACGAGTTCGGCGAGTGGTGGTGGGAGGACGTTCCCCTGTTCTCATGGGGCAACTTCGCCACAATCGTGGGCGTGCGCAAGAACGTGAAGAACTACTCGTACTCGGGCAACCCTGTTTATTTTGGCCTTTCGTTCGAGGAAGTGCCGGAAGACCGCTAGGCTTGACTGCCGCGCTCAGTGGCAAGTGAATTTGAGAAGTGGGGGTGCCCTCAAGGGCACTCTCATTTCAAATAATGGCCCGCCCACCTCGGGGAAGAGTAGGCATCGCCCGTGGACGCGTAGGGACAATTCCCTGTGGTTGCTCCTGTCTTCGCGTCGAACGGGCCTGAGCGCCCATAAGGGATGCCTCTACATATTTGCCACCTACCAAAATGAAACCACTTCTGGAGGAGATGGCAAGTTCGTTTCCCGTGAAGGGGAAGGTTAGGATGGGAGTGACGTAGGTCGCCGTGTGGTGTCGGCGCGTTCACCCACCCCCTGACCCCTCCCTTGACGGGAGGGGAAAATCTATTGCCGCGCTCTTTGATGAGGGCGGCAATGGGCCACCAAGGAGCGGCATAATGAACCTGGTCATCATCAACGGACGCGTCCACACCATGGACTACCGTGACACCGTCGCCAGGGCGGTTGCGATAAAAGACGGCAGAGTCGCCGCTGTCGGCTCCAACGAGGACATCGAGGATTTTCGCAAAGCCGGCGTGCCGGTCATCGACGCGCAGGGCAAGACCGTTATGCCGGGCTTTATCGAGCCGCACAACCATCTCGCGGGCCACGCCGTCTCCCTGCTGGGCGTGGACGCCTCCACCACGCGAAACGACAGCATCAGGGACGTGATTCAGCGCATCCGCGCCCGCGCGCAGGAGACTCCACCAGGCGAGTGGATCCTCGCGAGGGGCTTCGACCAGACCGCCGTCGCCGAGATGCGGTTTATGACCAAAACGGACATCGACGAGGCGACCACGGAGCATCCCGTGTTCGTATCGACCCGCTACGGTCACGTCGCCATGGCCAACAGCATGGCCATGCGACTTGGCGAACTGCACTCTGAGATGCCGGACCCGGCAGGCGGGAGGGTCTATCGCTACCCGGGCACAGCCGACCCCAACGGCGTGCTCGGTGAAATGCCAGCCCAGGACCTGGTGACGCGGCGCATACCCGCATACGAGCAGGACGAGGTGCGGCGAGCGTTCGTCGAAGCCGTGGAGCAGAACCTGAAGGTGGGTGTGACATCGGTGCAGGACGCCGCCGTGAGCAACCGCAGGGGCGCGAACGGCTACGAACTCTACAACCGCATGAAGGACGAAGGGCTGTTGAAGCTCCGCGTCAACATGTTCATCCACTACAATCTGCTCAAGGAGATGGACTTTTCGGTCAAGACCGGCGACGGCGATGAGTGGCTGCGCGTGGCGGGTTGCAAGATAGTCTCCGATGGCTCGATACAGGGCGTCACCGGTGCGCTGCGCGCTCCCTACTGGTGCGACCCCAACGAGAGCGCCTGGCTCATCTATCCGCAAGAGGAACTGAACGAGATGGTTCTGGACCTACACAGGAGGGGAAACCAGGTAATCATCCATGCCAACGGGGACGCCGCCATTGACGAGGTGCTCAACGCCTACGAGTACGCCCTGGGCGAGCTCCCCAACCCCAATCAGCGCTTCAGGGTAGAGCACTGCCAGATGTGCTGGCCCGACCACATCAACAAAATGCGGCGTCTCAACGTCATTCCCAACTACTTCGCCAACCACATATACTATTGGGGCGACCGGCACAGGGACATATTCCTGGGGCCGGACCGCGGGCCGCACATAAGCCCGGTCGGCGCCGCGATAAGGGCCGGCCTGAGACCACTGCTGCACTCGGACTGCCCGGTTACGCCGGTGAACCCGCTCATGTGCGTGCAGAGCGCGGTTAGCCGCATGACGGACACAGGAGACGTGCTGATGCCGGAGCTGCAGGCGCCTGTTCAGGAGGCGCTCAGGGCCGTCGGCTCCAACGCCGCCTACGGCGCATACGAAGAGGGCTTGAAAGGTTCGCTGGAGGTGGGCAAACTGGGCGACGTGGCGATACTGAATCAAGACCCGTTCATGGAGGCGGGGCACACGCTGGGTGGGATAGAGATAGCGGCCACGATAGTCGGCGGGCAAATAATGTACAACGATGGGCAAGTGTCCATCGGATAGGGTTGGCCCCGCGATTGGGGCGCCGCGGCGTGAAGGGAAAGGGAGAGCTTGACCGCATATATCATCAGAAGAATCATCGCGGCAATACCGGTGCTGTTCTTCGTCGCGCTGGTGGCGTTTCTGCTGTTTCGCCTGACCCCCGGCGACCCGGCGGCCGTACTGGCCGGCGAGAACGCGAAGCTGGAGGACATAGAGCAACTCCGAATCAACCTCGGCCTGCACAGGCCGCTTCACATCCAGTTCGGATTGTTCATCGGGCGGCTGTTCAAGGGTGATTTCGGAGAGTCCATCTTCCTCAACAAGCCGGTGCTCGACGCCGTCGTGGAGCGCATCGAGCCGACGCTGTCTCTTGCCATAGCGTCCGAGATAATCGCATTGGGTTTCGCCATTCCCATAGGCATCCTTGCGGCATGGAAGGCGAACACCATCATCGACCAAGGGCTGATGTTCTTTGCCCTGTTGGGCATTTCGGTGCCCGCGTTCTGGCTGGGGCTGATGTTAATTTTTGGCGTAGGCGTGGAGCTCCAGTGGCTGCCGGTGAGCGACTTCAAATCCTTCATCAGCGACGGCCCGGTCGATTTCTTCCGCCACATGGTAATGCCCGCCTTCGCCCTGGGCTTTCTGCGTATGGCTCTCACAGCCCGCCTGACGAGGTCGAGTATGTTGGAGGTGCTCCGGGAGGATTACATCCGCACGGCCTACGCCAAGGGACTCGCCTCGAAGATAGTGTTGATGCGCCACGCCCTCCGAAACGCCCTCATACCCACCGTTACGATTTGGGGACTGGGCATGGCCGGCGTATTGAGCGGCGCGGTGGTTATTGAAACCGTCTTCACGATACCCGGCCTGGGACGCCTGATAGCGTCCGCGCTGATAAATCAGGACTATCCCCTAATCCAGGCCGTCCTTATGATGATTGCCGGCCTGTTCATCATCTTCAATCTGATCGTTGACATCCTGTACGCCTACATGGATCCCCGCATCAGGTATTAGGAAAGGCGTGCCAAAAAGTCTGGGGCACAACGGAGGCATAAAGCAAGTGGAAGTTACGAGCGAGGTCGTATCTCTCCGGCGTCCCTTGCGGGAACGCTGGCGGCGAGCCTATCAAAGGATATGGTCGAGCGGCTACATGCGTGTCGGCGCGGTGATCCTGACTCTGCTTACGCTAATAGCGATATTCGCCGACGTCATCGCCACGCACGAGGCCACCAGGCTCAACCCCGCGATTCGCCTGCAAGCGCCGTCCGGGGAGCACTACTTCGGCACCGACAACCTGGGCCGTGACGTTTTCAGTATGACCCTTGCCGGCGCGCGGCTTTCCCTGTTCATAGGGGCCACTGTCGTCGCCGTCTCCATACCCCTGGGCACCGCGATAGGCCTGGTTTCCGGCTACTTTCCCAGGGCGGACACGGTCATCATGCGAATCGTGGACGGTCTTAGCGCCTTCCCGTCGCTTGTGTTCGCGCTGGCATTGATGGCCGCGCTTGGGGCGAGCGTCATGAACGTCATCATCGCCCTCACGGTTACCTACCTGCCGAGGACGGCGCGTATAGCCCGTGGCTCGACGCTTGCCATTCGAGGGCTGATGTACATCGACGCTGAGAAGGCTATCGGCTCGTCGGCCATTCGCGTAATGGCTTTTCACATCCTGCCCAACATCATGGCGCCGTTGCTGGTGCTGGGCTCCTTCACCTTTGCCACCGCGATCCTGGTGGAGGCGGGCCTCAGCTTCCTCGGCGCGGGAGTGGGCGCGGACGTCCCCAGCTGGGGAAGGATGATCTCCGACGCGCGCGAGTACATCAACACCAGGGGCTACCTGATGGTCTTCCCTGGGGTGGCAATCGCCATAACAGTGCTGGGCCTGAATCTGCTGGGAGACGGGCTGCGCGACGTGCTGGACCCCAGGCTGCGCGGCCAATTCCGAGGTGGCGTGGACTAGGGTCTGTTCACACTAATAGCCAAATTATGTTACAATCCGAGAATGGAAATCACCGAAGTTCAGCACCAACGAATTGCGCCGATCCTTCCCGTTCAGCGTGGCAACGTCAGCCTGTCGAACCTGCAAGTACTCAACGCTATCCTCTATGTCGCCGAGCAAGGCTGCAAATGGCGGGGATTGCCGCCTCGATTTGGCAACTGGCACACCGTCTACACCCGGATGAACCGGTGGTCCAAGAACGGTGTGCTCGACCGGGTTTTCGAGTATCTTCAACGAGAGCACATAGTGCGTATCAAGATAGAAGCGGTTTCCATGGACAGTACCATAGTCAAGGTCCATCCCGATGGAACCGGTGCGTTAAAAAAAACGGACCCCAGTCCATCGGCAAGTCCCGTGGCGGCTGGACCACCAAGATTCATATGGTTGCCGCGGATGCTAGAACAGCCGTGACGTTCTCCCTTTCTCCCGGACAGGCCCACGATGCGCCGGAGGGGCGAAAGCTGCTAAAGCGCCTCGGAACACAGGACCAGAACCCGTTCCTGTTAATGGACCGGGCATACGAGGGGAATGAGACCCGCCAACTGGCGTTGGCCCTGGGGTTCACCCCGATAGTTCCGCCCCTGAGCACGAGGGTTGACCCTTGGCAGTACGACCGGGAGATGTACAAGCGTCGGAACGAAATCGAGCGGTTGTTTCGACGGTTGAAGGGCTTTCGGCGTATCTTCTCTCGCTTTGAGAAGCTGGACGCTCTCTTCCTTGGGTTCATCCTGTTTGCGCTCATCTTCGATGCGTTGCGTTAGTGTGAACAGGCCCTAGCGGACACAACGTCCCTTGCCCAGCCTTCGTTCCCGCTTTCGCGGGAATGACGGATCGGTGTTGACGGTGGCCCGCTCCTATTACAATCACTTGGGAACGCTACCAGCAAACTACCCCACCGAAAGTTCGTTCGTGCTGTACATCACCTGGCCGCCCACTACCGTGGCCGCGACTTCGATCTGGCCTATGTCCTTTGGCGCCTCTTTGAACGGGTCTTGGTTCAGGACCACCAGGTCGCCCAGCTTGCCAATCTCCAGGCTTCCTTTCACGTTCTCCTCGAAGGCTCCGCGCGCCGCGTTCACCGTCATGGTGGACACGGCTTGCCGCACCGAGATTCGCTCGGGGTCGTTGAGCACCTGACCTGAGCTTGTGACCCTCGCCGCCGCGCTCTGGATGCAAAACAGCGGGCTTACCGGTGTCACCGGGCAGTCCGAGTGCAGCAACGGCTGGATGCCGGCCTGCACGGCTGAGCCAACTGGGTCGAGGTTTCGCACGCGCTCAGGACCCAGGAAGCGGTCCCGGTGGCGGTCGCCCCAGTAATAGACATGATTGGCAAAGAAGTCGGGAATTACGCCAAGCTCGCTCATCTTGGCGATGTGCTCCGGATGGCAGACCTGGCAATGTTCGATGCGAAAGCGGTGATCGGCCTTCGGAATGGCTCGCAGCGCATTCTCGTACGCTATCAGCGTCGAGTCGATGGCGGCGTCACCGTTGGCGTGAGTGGCGATCTGGTAGCCTTTCTCGTAAAGAGTCATCACCATCTCGTTGAGCTCCTCTTGTTCGAAGATGAGCCAACCTTTCTGGCTGTCGTCGCAGAAGTACGGCTCGCGCAGCGCCGCCGTGATGCCCTGAATCGAGCCGTCCGACACTATCTTACAGCCCGCGACCCTGACCCACTCGTCGCCGAATCCTGTTTGGAGGGCGAAGTCGAGTTCCTTGAGGAGGGCATACTGGATGAACATGTTGACCCTGAACTTCAGGAACCCCTCTCGCCTGGCATCCTGGTACGTCTTCAGAATATCCACACCGCGCCCCCGTCCCACTCCGGCGTCGTGGATGGTGGTGACGCCCTGCCTGAGATACTCCTCCTGCGCCATCGTGAAACCCTTACGCACCTCCTCCTCGTCGTAGGTGCGTACTATTTGCTGGATGGCCCCCTGCGCGGTTTCGTACAACATCCCGTCCGGCTCCGGGCTCCCGGGGAAACGTCCGATGCGGCCGCCGGACGGGTCCTCGGTCTCCGCGTGGATGTTAGCCATCTCAAGCGCCCTGCTGTTTGCGGCGAGCATGTGGCCGGAGTTGTGCACTATCATGATGGGATGCTCGGTTGAAACGCTATCGAGGTCGTTGCGGTTGGGATGGCGCATATCTTCCAGGCCGGTGTCGTCGTAGCCGCGGCCCCGAACCCAATCGCCCAGCGGCGTCGCGGCGGCGCGCTCTCGGAGCCGCTCCACGATTTCGCCGATATTCCTGTTGGGAGGAGTCCTGACGTCCACCTCGAGAAGGCTCGTGCCAAAGCCCACCATATGGTTGTGCGGCTCGATAAACCCGGGAAGCACGGCCCTGCCGGCCGCGTCGATGATGGTCGTTCCCGCGCGTCTATCCGCGAGCACGTCCCGGTTGCTGCCCAGTGCGGCCAGCTTGCCATCCCGCACGCCCACGGCCTCGACAACGCTGCCGGCGGCGTCCATAGTCTCAACTCTGCCATTGATGACGATCAAGTCCATATCGCTCCACTCCATCACAGATTCATTTCCACAATACTGGCCGAGGTAACCAAGTCCATTCTACCATAGGCAGGCAAACCTTCAGCGCGTTTAGGGCGCGGATGACGCGCATTGCTGAAATGGCGTATAATCACCCTTAAATGAACACGCTCATGGAGGTGCATTATGGGTCTGCGCAGCGTCTGGCGACCATCCAAGGATGAGGTGATAGCTGATAACGGAGCGGTGGCGAGCGAGCGCCCACTAACGTCGGAGGTGGGTATCGACGTGCTGCGCAAAGGCGGCAACGCAGTGGACGCCAGCGTCGCGATGGGCTTCTGTGCGGCTGTCGTCGAGCCGCAGAGTTCCTGCATTGCCGGTCATGGCCAGATGCTGGTCCACCTGGACGGCAAGACCACCGCGCTCGACTTTTCGCATCGCGCCCCCAAGGCGGCCAAGGCGGACATGTACAAGATAATCGGGCAGGTCGAACAGGGCAACGGTCTGTACGAAGTGGAAGACCAGGCCAACTTCGTGGGTTACCAGTCCATAGGCGTTCCAGGCACAACCGCGGGCCTGTGCAAGGCGCATGAGATGTTTGGGACTCTGCCGCTGGAACAGCTTATGGAGCCTGCCATCCACTACGCCGAAGAGGGTTATCTGCCCGATTGGCACAATGTGTTCAGCATAGGTCAATCTATGGCCGACTTCGAGAAGTTCGGTGAAGCGGCCAGGATTTTCCTGCCTAACGGTCATCCGCCGCGCATGGGCATCGACAAGGTCGTGCAGCGCGACCTGGGTCAGACGCTTCGCCGCATAGCGATACAGGGCAGGGCGGGCATGTACGAGGGCGAGATTCCCCACGCCGTAGAGGAGTACATAACCAAGCACGGCGGATACCTGAGCGCGGAAGACTTTAGCGACTACAAGGTAGAGGTCTCGGAACCCGCCCGCGTGTGGTATCGTGGCAATGAGATTGTCGGCATACCCATGCCGAGCGGGTGCACAACGGCGTTGCAACTGCTCGGTGTGCTGGACAACTTCGACATGGGGACGCTTCCCCACAACTCGCCTGAGTACCTGCACCTGTTCATCGAGGCTGCACGTCACGCCTTCGCGGACAGGTATCACTACCTGGGCGACCCCGATTTCGTGCGTGTTCCACTCGATGGCATCCTGTCCGAGGGGTACGCCAAAAGCGTAGCGGGCACGATCGATCGGAGCCGCGCGGCCCTCGAGGGCGAGCGAGACTTACAGCCCTGGGTGGCCTACGCGGACGCGGCGCTGCACGATCCCTGGCAGTTCGAGAAGCAGCCTCGCCCGGTGGAGGCGCTGTCCGCGTCGCCGCCAAGCTTGGAGGACTGTACCACTCATTACGGAGTGATAGACAAGGACCGTAACATGGTGTCCTGCACGCAGACGGCGGTCGGCGGTTTCGGCTCCCGCGTGATCGTACCAGGCACGGGACTCCTGCACACCAACGGGATGATCGTATTCAACCCGATGCCTGGCGCGGCGAACTCGATTGCCGGCTACAAGCGAGGGTTGGCGAACATGGTCCCCCTGCTGGCGCTGCGAGACGGCAAGCCGCTGCTGAGCGTGGGCGCGCCCGGTGGACGCAAGATCATGAACTGCAACGCCCAGATCATCATGAACGTTCTGGACCACAAGATGGGCATCCAGGAGGCCATCGCCGCTCCGCGGGTTGACGCGGCGGATAGGGAGACGTTCGTGGATTCGCGCATCGACGAGGACTCCATCGAGGCTCTGCGCCGCATGGGGCACAATGTAGGCGTAGTGCAGGAGAGCGCGGCGCACGGTGGGTTCGCGGTTCCGGTGGGGCTGATGGTGGACCCGGACACGGGCCGGATACACGCGGGCGTGGACGTGTTTCGACTGGCCGAGGCGAGGGGATTCTAGCCTCGCCCACACGCTCAAAATGGAAAGCCCCCAGGCGCAACCCTGGGGGCTTTGACTTTCCTCTGTTCGCTCCGCCGCCTCCCGGCTTCCGTTAGGATGACGCAGTGAAAGCGCAATTGACGGGCTTGGTAAAGCCCGTGCAGACTTGCAAGGTCTCCATTACCGAACGAAAGGGGACATGCTCCCGTTGAACGACGTCCATGGGTCGGTAGGGTGGAGCCAGAAGAGGAGTGACGCTAAGGGTTGTGCGGGAGGGCGTACCTGGCGGAGCGGGCTGCGCTATTCCCGGGGACGGGTGAGGTGGGCGGCTTTTCCGCGGTGATAATGGCTAGGTGCGTTGGAAGCGGAATTTGCGTGATGGCGTCGAATCCGGTGTCGGCAAGCCACCTGGCGTACTCGTCGCCGTGGCGGTCGCCCGCCTGTGGGTCGAAGCCAATGAGAACGTACATGTCCATCATGATGTCGAGGAAGCTTCGGCTCGAGCTGTAGTCCACCCGCATAAAGTCCTGCACGATGACCATGCCGCCTGGCGCGAGGGCGTCGTAGGCGCGCCGGAAGAGTTTCCGACATTCCTCTCCGGACTTTATGAGCACGACGCCTGAGATGAGCACCAAGTCGCTGTCGCTGCCAAGTTCCACATGGTTGAAGTCTCCTTCTACCAGTGTGATCCGGTCCTGGAGGTCGTGATCTCGGACCAGTTCGTCGGCTATTTCGAGAGGCTCCTTCTGGTCGATGACGTATGCTTGGAGTTGGGGATTCGCGCCGCACAGGGCGATGCTGTAGCTGCCCGCGCCGCCTCCGAGATCCAGGAGCTTGCGCTTGTGGCTGACGTCCACGTTTCGGACCAGGTTCTCGGCCTGTCCGGCCGCCGCCCGATTGTGCTGGCCCTTCATGTAGTCGGTCCAATAGGTGGAAACGTCAGTGTATTCGTTCTCGAACGGAAGCTCGGTCCTGCCCTCGATGACGAGGCTGTCGAGATTGCCCCAACTGTGCCAGTAGTTGGTGATGTGGAGAACGAGGTCTCCAACGTAGTCCTGCTTGCCCGGCACGAGGAAGGCGGCCGACATTGCCGAGCATCTGAACTCGTCCCCTTCCTTTTCCATTAGGCCGAGCGCGACACATGCCTCGAGAAAGGCCTGGACGAAGCGGGGGTCTCCTTCAAGCTGTCGCGCTACCTCTTCGTAAGGGAGGCTTCGTTCCTCCAACAGGGGGAAAACCTCCAATTTGATTCCTGCGCGCACTATCGCCGAGTTCCAGAAGTTGCGACTCATTTCGTTGACTCGCTCCGGGCTTAGCGCGGCAGTCTGTGATGGTCTGGTACTAATGCTATCACCTCCTTTCGTGGTCTATTACATCATGCGGCAAAGAGTTCCTTTCGCGCCCAAGTACGAGGGCCGAACGGATGGCCGCGTGACCAGACATCGCAGTCAGAGGTTATCTCAGGGCTCTGGATAGGTCAAGTTTTGAGGTCTCGCGTATGACCGATATATTCCTGTTTGCCCTTGTACAATAGACAATGCGTAGTGTTTTCCATCGTAAAGTGGTTTTTCGCGCCCGAATTATTGCAAAAAGGCGCGTCATTCGATTTGGAATGACGCGCCTTCGCGAGTAGGTGTTGTCCTGCACCCGGGCTAGGTTTTCTGCCGAGCCTCCGCCGGTTCGAGCACGCTGTCGTCGTCCGCGCAGCGCACGCAGACATAGCTGTCGCGCTGCTCTTGTGCTATGCCCACCGGGACGTTTCGCTTCCGCCCGCAGACCCGGCACGTCACGGGCGAGAGCGGCGTGTTTCCGGGCTGGTCAGGCTCATTCCGGTAGCCCCGGAAGCCCTTGTAGTCCGGGTTCAGACGCTTCATACGTTCGTAGCGTTCCGCGTCTCTACGACGGCCCACCGCTAGACACCTCCTCTTCAGGAGCGCGACTCGACCACTTGCAAACTGTCTTAGAGCTATGATGCTGTATCGGTTTAGTCGGTGCCCCGTCCGTAGAGGCATCCCTTGGGGGTGCCCAGAGCGTGATGACCAACTCGGACAACCACGAGGGATTGCCCCTACACGCATCTCACCGACCAGGTTGATACAGATTCAGTTACAAACCCGCCCCTGCGTTTCGCCGGCAGTGGGACGTTTTCGCGCCAACGACGGGGGTCTTGCCCAGGGTCTGGGAGGCTACTGCACGGCGACTACCGCGCCCGCTTCCTCCAGTTTCTCCTTGATCTGCTCGGCGGCTTCCTTGCTGATCGCTTCCTTGATAGCCGTCGGCGCGCTCTCGACGAGTTCCTTGGCCTCCTTGAGGCCGAGTGTGGTCTCCTGGCGAACAGCCTTGATGACGTTGATCTTGTTCGGGCCGATCTCCTGGAGCATCACGTTGAACTCGGTCTGCTCTTCCTCTTCGGCGGCGGCTTCCACGGTCGCGGCGACACCCTGCATCGTGGTCATCGCCACGGGCGCGGCAGCGCTCACGCCAAACGCCTCTTCCAGGTCCTTGACGAGGTCGGCCAGGTCGAGCACCGACAGTTCCTTGATCGCCTCTACGATTTCGTCCTTTGTCATAGTCATGGTTTCAGACCTCCATCCATTTGTTTGCCGATTTCAGATTTCCGCAAAACTCGAACTTACTGCTCCGCGTTTTCGACATGTCTTTGAATAACCCTCGCGAGGCCCGCGATGGGAGCGTTGAGCACGTTGACAAGTCCCGAGGCGGGCGCATTGAGCTGCCCCATCAGCCGCGCGATCAGCTCTTCTTTGGACGGCAATAACGCAAGGGTATTGACCTGTTCCGCACTCAGCGCCCGGTCGCCCAGGATGCCGCCCCTGATAGTGAGGGGCGAACGAGTCGCCCTGATGAAGTCGACCAGGATCTTGGCAGGTTCGGTAGGCTCCCCGTATCCAAAGGCGATTCCGGTGGGTCCCTCGACGATTTGCTTAAAGGCCGGCCTGTTAGCGGCGTCTGCGGCGAGGTGCGCCAGCGTGTTCTTCACTACACGAAACTGTATGTCCTTTTCCCGCAGAGTTCGCCTCAACCCAGTCATACTGCCGACGCCAAGCCCGGTATAGTCGGCGGATACCGCCACGGTGCAGGTCTCCATCCACCCGCGCATCTCTTCGACCGCGTTCATCTTGCGTTCCGTAGGCAATTTGCACCTCGTTCTTCAAATGTTTGCCCGCCAAGTTGGGGCGGGACGATCGCTGGACCACGGCGCTCCCGTCGTCCCGGGACATTGCTCCGCAAAATATGAAGCGCCCTGAGCCGCAGACCCAGGGCGCAAAACTACAAAGTGATGCGTGTCAACCCCAATTGCCTGGGCGGGCTGGGCGTTTTAATCCGCGAGTGCGGAGCCCGCTGTCTGCGGCGTATCTGTTATTCTACTTTAAGCGCGGTGGCGGCCGCAACGTCCATTTCGATGCCCGGCCCCATGCTTGTGGTAAGGTAAGCGGACTTGATGAACTGGCCCTTTACGCCGCTCGGCCTCGCCCGGACAATGGTATCCATGATGGCGGACAGATTGTCCATAAGCTGGTTTTCGGCGAAACTGGCTTTCCCGATTGGCGCGTGTATCAGGGAGGTGCGGTCTATCCTGTACTCGACCCTGCCCTTCTTGGCGTCGCCAATGGCCCTGGCGAGGTCTTCAGCCGGCACGACGGTTCCAGTCCTGGGATTGGGCATAAGCCCCCGCCTGCCGAGCACGCGCCCCAGCCTGCCAATCCGCCCCATCATTTCGGGCGTGGCTATGGACACGTCGAAGTCGGTCCAGCCGCCTTCGATCCTCTTGATAACCTCGTCATCGCCGATGTAGTCCGCCCCTGCCTCCTCGGCGGCGACAACCGCCTCGCCCTCGGTGAACACCATGACCCGGATGGGTTTGCCCACTCCGTGGGGAAGGTTGGCAACTCCGCGAACCATCTGGTCGGCGTGGCGGGGGTCCGCGCCGGTGCGCAGATGGACTTCGACGGTCTCATCGAACTTGGCCGTTGCCACCTGCTTCGCCAGGGCAATGGCCTCGTCCGGCGAGTAGGACTTCTCCCGGTCGAACAGGCCCTCGGCCTCTCGGTATCGTTTTCCACGTTTTGCCATTCGCTGGTTCCTCTACATGAATCTATGGGCGAGTCGATGGGCCATCGGGTTCAAGACCCGCTGACCTGTATGCCCATGCTGCGAGCGGTTCCCTCAATGATACGAATTGCCCCTTCCACGTTGGCGGCGTTGAGGTCTCGCATCTTGGCCTCAGCAATCTCTCTCACCTTGTCGCGCGGAATCGTCGCTACCTTTTCGACCCTGGCGCTGCCGCTGCCCTTCTCGATTCCCGCCGCCTTCCTCAGAAGTTCCGAGGCGGGTGGGCTCTTGATGACGAAGGTAAACGAGCGGTCTTCGAACACGGTCAACTCCACGGGCACGATGGTGCCTGCCTGGGAAGCGGTGCGCTCGTTGTACTCTTTGACGAAGCCCATGATATTGACGCCGTGCTGGCCCAGGGCGGGGCCGACCGGGGGCGCGGGCGTCGCCTTGCCGGCGTCTATCTGGAGCTTGATTATAGCCCGGACTTTCTTTGCCACGTGATATATCCTTTTGCTAGGCTCGTTCGACCTGCAGGAAGTCGAGCTCCACCGGGGTTTCGCGTCCAAAGAAGGAGACCAGCACTCTCACCTTGGCCCTGTCGGAGTGAACCTCATCGACGATGCCCATGAAGTCCACGAAGGGGCCGTCCGTGATGCGGACTTTCTGGCCCTTGTCGTAGCCCACTCGGATACGGGGCTTATTGGAGTCCATCTGGTTGAGGATGAGGCCAACCTCTTTTTCTTCCAGTGGAACCGGCTTGGGGCGCTTGTCCAGTTCGTCCTCCGCGGAGACGAAGCCGGTCACTCCGGGCGTGTTCCTGACGACATACCAACTCTCGTCGTCCATTCTCATCTGCACCAGGATGTAGCCGGGGAATATCTTGCGGGATACGGACTTGCGCCGTCCCTCTTTGATCTCTATCTCTTCTTCAGTCGGAACGACGACGTCATTTATCTTGTCCGGCACGTCCAGCGTCTTCACGCGCTGCTCGAGGTTCCTCTTGACGCGCTCTTCCTGGCCCGAGTAGGCGTGGACTATGTACCAACGAAGTTCTTCTTGAACGTCTGTCATCTGTTCAACCACCCAGGATGGCCGTCAGCAGCCGGCCGAATCCAATGTCAACGATTCCAAGGAAGGCTCCTACCGCGGCCGAGACGGCTATCACCATAAGGGACAGGCGCATCGTCTCCTGGCGTGTTGGCCAGGTTACGCGGCGCAGTTCGGACACCACGTCGCCGAACATTCGGAAACTCAGCGCCCTTCTGGCCGCCTCCGTGCCCACGCGCCTGGGGATGCCTGAATTTCGAGCCATGCGCCTATCTCACCTCTCTATGAAGGGTGTGGGCACGGCACCTGGGGCAAAACTTCTTCAACTCCAGCCGCTGCGGGTCGCTCCGCCTGTTCTTGGTCGAGGTGTAGGTGCGCTCCCTGCAATCGATACAGCCCAAGTTAATGATTATTCGATTCTCAGCTCTACGTGCCATCGGACTCCACTCTCCAGCGACTGGCGACTTCTATCGCCAGTCGCTTTCAACCCGCCTTTCTACTTGATGACGTTGATGATAACGCCAGAGCCGACCGTGCGGCCTCCCTCGCGCACCGCGAAGCGAAGCTGCTCATCCATAGCCACAGGCATTATCAGCTTGATCTTCATTTCGATGTTGTCGCCCGGCATTACCATCTCGACGCCCTCCGGCAACTCGATCTCGCCGGTAACGTCGGTGGTGCGGATGTAGAACTGTGGCTTGTACCCGTTGAAGAAGGGCGTGTGACGGCCTCCCTCCTCCCTGCTGAGCACGTAAACGTTGGCCTCGCACTCCGTGTGAGGGGTGATGCTGCGCGGCGCGGCCAGCACCTGGCCTCGCTCTATTCCGTCGCGGTCCACGCCCCTGAGCAGAATGCCTACGGCGTCGCCAGGCTCGCCCTCATCGAGGGTCTTGTGGAACATCTCCACTCCGGTGACCACGGTGGAACTGGTAGGCTTGATTCCAACGATCTCGATGGGCTGCCCCACCTTGATTATTCCCTGCTCCACTCGCCCGGTGACCACGGTGCCTCGGCCCTTGATGCCGAAGACGTCCTCGACGGGCATCAGGAACGGCTGGTCCCTGGGTCGCTCGGGAATGGGAATGTACTGGTCAACGGCGTCCATAAGCTCCCAGATGCCTTTGCCCCACTCGGACTCCTTGGAGATGTCCTCCGCCTCCAGCGCGTTGAGCGCGCTGACCCGGACGATGGGGATGTCGTCGCCGGGGAAGCCATACTCGGAGAGCAGGTCTCTCAACTCCAACTCGACCAACTCCAGGAGCTCCTCGTCGTCCATCGCGTCAACCTTGTTCAGGGCGACGACAATCGCCGGCACTTCCACCTGGCGCGCCAGAAGGATGTGCTCCCGTGTCTGTGGCATGGGGCCGTCCGGCGCGCTCACAACGAGAATCGCGCCGTCCATCTGCGCCGCGCCTGTGATCATGTTCTTGATGTAGTCGGCGTGTCCGGGGCAGTCAACGTGGGCGTAGTGCCGCGCGTCGGTCTCGTACTCCACGTGCTGAATGGCGATAGTGACGCCGCGCGCTTTCTCTTCAGGCGCGTTGTCGATGCTGTCGAACGGCCTGTAATTCGCCAGCCCGTGCTCACCCAGCACGCGCGTAATCGCCGATGTTAACGTGGTCTTCCCGTGGTCAACGTGGCCGATGGTTCCAACATTTACGTGTGGCTTCGTCCTCTCAAACCTTGCCTTTGCCAATTTCCGACCTCCCTGTTATGGAGCCCACAAGCAGATTCGAACTGCTGACCTCGTTCTTACCAAGAACGCGCTCTACCTACTGAGCTATGTGGGCCTGTGTTGTTTTGTTTTCTGAATATCGGGTGGTGGAGGGGGTAGGATTCGAACCTACGTAGCCCTTCCGAGCGCCAGATTTACAGTCTGGTGGTATTAACCACTCACCCACCCCTCCTAGATTCCGTGATGCACACGATTAAGTTTAGCATAGCGATACCATCAATCCAATACCTTCTGAATGAAGCCAAAGCGAAAGGCGCCACCGCCGATTGCGACCGGGATACAGAATGCTTACCTCTCTCGCCAGGCCATCTTCGCGCTGCCCGGCGTGTGTGGCGGCCCATGCGAAAAGTCCGAACGGGCAGAAGGGAAGCCCCAGAGGGGACTCGAACCCACTAACCTGCCGATTACAAGTCGGCTGCGCTGCCTGTTGCGCCACTGGGGCATAGCTTGCCCGAACTAAAAACAGGCTAGCCGCCAAAACTGGTCGACAACTAGCCTGAACCATTGCGGAGATTCTAGCAAATTGCGGCTTCAGGGTCAAGTGGAAATTGAGGACGTAACTGTTCACGTTTGACGGGAGGCCCGCCCCGTATCGGAGTACGGGGCGGGAACCCATCGCAACGGCTCGCCACTCGGCAATCCCGATTCTGACCCCCTCATTGACATATACGAACGCTCGTGCTATTATGCCTCTGTCCAGCATAAAGCCAGCGGACCCTTGAACCAACCCAGACCGACCGTCCTAACAGTGCCGCAAAGTGTACGATTTGGCAGGCAAACCCGTCAGATAGAGCGACTTTCTGTTGATAATCCAAACCCCCAGCCAGCTAGGAGATACAGCAAAATGCATGAAGATCAGACTCCTCAGAGCAGTTTGACCCTCTTCCCAACCAAGCTCTCCGAGAGACAGAAGGCCGCCCTGCCCTACCTGCTCAAGCCCGGCCCCATGACCGAGCGCGCCAAGCAGGCCGGCATTAGCAGGAGAACCCTCCACAGGTGGCTGCGCGACGACGCCTTCAGGGAAGCCATCGACTCCCTCAAGGAGCAGGTCTTTCGCCTGAACCCTGAACAATTTACTTGAGGGCATCAAAGCAGAAGCTCTTCGGCTTCCCGCTGGACTGTGCGATAGACCTCTTGCAGGGGAAGGTTGCGCTCCAGGGCGACGCGCCGGCAAGCCTCGTACTCGGGAGACACGGCGACGTTTTTGCCATCGAGCCTCTTGACTTTGACCTGGACTCTGCCCAGCGTGGTGTCCGTCTCCACGCTTTCGCGCTCGACCTCGTAACGAGTAAGGGGCCGCACCCTGACGCCGAGGGTCGAGGTCTCCCTTACGACTAGCCGCAGCGCCTCCTGTTCGAGGTCTGAAGATACGATGGCGCTCAGCATTGTGGCGGGGCGGTTCTTCTTCATCTGTATGGGAGTAAACCAGACGTCACGCGCGCCCAACTCGAAGAGGCGCTCCTGCGCGTAACCCAGCAGTTCCCCGCTCATGTCGTCGATGTTGGTCTCGATCAGCTTGAGGCCCGTGCTGTAGGATACGTCGTCCTCCTCGCCAAGCCAGAGTGCCAGCGCGTTTGGATACTGGCTGGACTGGCGCGACCCCAATCCGTAGCCGACGCGCTCCAGATTCAACCTGGGCTGTTGGAAGGTCGCCAGCGTGGTGATTATGGCGGCGCCCGTTGGCGTGACCATTTCGCCGGTGTTTTGGGCGTTTCGCGGGGCAGGCGCGACGGGCGCGTTGGACATGGCAAAGAGGGCGGCGGTCGCGGGCGACGGTACGGGCAGCAAGCCGTGCGCGCTGTTGATCACGCCCGAACCGGAGGGCAATGGCGAGCAGTACAGCCGCTCGATGCCGAGCATCTCCAGCCCGATTACGCCTCCGACCACGTCCACCAGGGTGTCCAGCTCTCCGAGCTCGTGCAGCCGCGTCTCCGCCTCTGTCGTGCCGTGCACCCTGGACTCCGCCTCGCCAAGCCTGCGAAAGACCTCGCACGCGCGGCTGACGACGCTGTCGGGCAGGCTCGACTCCCTGGTTATCCGAATGAAGTCCCGCCAGTGGCGCGGTTGTTTTGCCTCGTCGCTCAGCTCCACCGACACCAGCGTGCCGCTCACGCCGCCGCGTTGGCCCCGGCGCGCGGATATGGCGTAGCCCTCGGCATTGAGCTTGGCGAGCTCGGCGAGCAGCGCGTCCAGCGACACGCCGCAGTCGATCACGGCGCCGAGGATCATATCCCCGCTGGCGCCTCCAATGCAACTGAAATATGCGCTTCTCAGGGTAGTCACCCCCGTGCTAAACTTCGCCTTATAGAGGTCTTTGCGCAAAGGCCGCCTATGGCGGGTGCAACTCAAGGCAGGGCGGCGTTGATGGCCTGTGACACGGTGCGCACCTGGAGCGTTGTCGAGCCGTTGGGAGAGGCCCGCTCTCCCCTGGGGCTGCTGGGAACCACGCACGAGGTGAGCCCCAGGCGAGCGACCTCCTGAACTCGCCTTTCGAGCTGCGGAACCATACGCACCTCGCCGGTTAACCCAAGCTCGCCTATGGCGGCGACTCCGGGCGCGATTGGCGCGTTCCTCATGCTGGAGGCGATGGCAAGGGCGAGGCCAAGGTCAGCGGCTGGCTCGCTGATCTTTACGCCGCCGGTGACGTTCACGACGATGTCCTGGTTGGCCAGGGGCACCCCGCCTCGACGACTCAGCACGGCGCAAACGAGCAACAGGCGGTTGAAGTCGATTCCGGTGGCGACTCTTCTCGGCGCCGGCAGCATCGATGGCGACGTAAGGGCCTGGATTTCGACGAGCAGGGGTCTGCTTCCCCCCATCGTGGAGACTATGATCGAGCCTATCGAGCCCTCGCTGCGCTCGGCGAGAAACGCCCTCGAAGGATCCTTGACCTCCACGAGGCCTTCGGCGGCCATCTCGAAGACGCCAACTTCGTTGGTCGAGCCGAAGCGATTCTTGATCGTCCTGAGAAGCCGCCAGGCGCTCGTGGGATCGCCCTCCATGTAGAGCACGACGTCCACCATGTGCTCGAGAACGCGAGGCCCTGCGATGTCGCCGCCCTTGGTCACGTGTCCGCTCAGAAGCGCTGGGGTATTGGTGGCCTTGGCCCAGTCCATCAACCTGCGTGTGCACTCTCTTATTTGGGCCATACTCCCCGCGCCTGACGACAGCGATTCGTCGAAGAGAGTCTGAATCGAGTCCACAATTGCCAGGGCGGGCCGCCGCGACTCCAACTCGCTGAGGATGGTGTCAAGGTTGGTGGCAGGCAGCAGAAAGAGGTCGCGACCGGATATGCCCAGGCGATCGGCCCGCATCTTCACCTGGGCGGCAGACTCCTCGCCGGAGACGTAGAGAGTGGAGCCGAGCGCGCTTGAAACGTCGGCGGCAAGCTGCAACAGCAGGGTGGACTTGCCGATGCCGGGTTCGCCGGAGATCAGCGTGAGAGAGCCGGGGACGACTCCATTGCCCATTACGCGATTGACTTCGGTCAGGGCGAGGCGAATCCTGGGCAATTCTTTCGTGGAGACCTCGGCCAGCTCGCGGGCGGACGTCGAGGCGGCGGAAAGCCAGGGACGGGCGTGCGCATCCGGCCTGCCCTGGGTTCTCTCGACAAGCGTGTTCCACTCACCGCAAGCGGAACATCGACCCTCCCACTTCAGGCTTTCATTCCCACAAGCGTCGCAGACAAACGTGGTCTTGGCTTTAGACCGGGGCATATATCCTCGGTTCATCGAGGCGCACGAGCGCACTCTCGGGTTGGGTTATCTCGCGGTCATTGTAGCAGAGGTGACCGAGGAACTTTACATCTTCCCATGCCGACCGACTGAGTGAACACAATATCTATCTTGTCGTGTGGGATGTTGTGAAGGCCGAAAAGTTTCAGCAAAGGCCCCTTGTGCTCGGCTACACGGAATGGGCCACGCAGCGCCTGGCTATGCTCAGGCAGCACTGGTGATGATGGCTGCTACGCCTGCCACACCTCGCCGAACAGCCGCAGCCAGTTGCCGCCCAGAACCTTGGTTACGTCCTCCGGCTTGTAGCCGCGAGCCAGCAGCGCTCCTGACATTCGGGGCAGCTTGTCGGGCGTCTCGAGGTCCTTGGGGTAGTAATTCAGAGAGGCCTGCTCCTCTGGGACCATGCCCGCGATCGCCTTCAGCGGGAAGCTGGTACCCTGCTGCGCGCTGATGTATCGCCAGAACGACTCCGGCTGGTCCTGGGTGTAGTCCGTGCCTATTCCTACGTGGTCGATGCCCACCCTTTGAACCAGGTTGTCGATAGCGTCCACGTAGTCCGTTATGGTGGACTGCGCCCCTGTTCGCAGCATACTGGTGATGCAGGTCGCGCCGATGACGCC
Organism: Dehalococcoidia bacterium; assembly: GCA_965217565.1. Lineage (GTDB taxonomy): Bacteria > Chloroflexota > Dehalococcoidia > Lucifugimonadales > CATOSD01 > CBDCIS01. Next base: position 79,880 of record CBDCIS010000011.1, on the reverse strand, counting down.
GCCACGCTCCGCCAGCAATTTCACCGCTTCTCCGGTCTTGTTGCGGGCAACATCGTGGTAGGGCCTGGCGTTGGCGTGGGTAACGGCGACGGGCTTTTCCGACATCTCTATCGTGTCCATCGTGGTTCGCACGCCCACGTGAGACAGGTCTAGCAGTATGCCCAGCCGGTTCATCTCCTTCACCGCGTCCACGCCGAAGTTGGTCAGCCCGTAGTCGTAACGTTCGTAGCAGCCGCTGCCCAGCAGGTTGGCCTCGTGGTAGGTGACCTGGATGATTCGCACGCCAAGCGCGTGGAAGAGGGCCAGCCGGTCCAGGTGGTTCTCTATCGGCGAGGCGTTCTGGAAGCCGAGTATCACGCCCACCTTGCCGTCCTGCTTGGCCTGGAGGATGTCATCGACATTCTCCACCTGCGCGATGACGTCGGCATAGTCCCTGAACCTGGTCAGCCAGGGGGTGATGTTATCGAGGGTATCGACGAAGTTCTCCCAAGTGGCGGCCGTGGCGTTGATGGCCGTAACGCCGCCCGCGCTCAGGCTCTCATAAACGGCCGGGCTGTCCCAGTTGCTGACGTTCAGGCCGTCTATGACGATGGACTGCGCGTAGAGGTCCCGCGCCGTTTCGTCGATCCGCTCTGTCATCAGAGTCTGCTCCTCCGGCTCTGCCCGCCGCCCTGGAAGCGGTCTCCCATGCGAAAGAGGTCTCCCAGGGGATTGGCCTTGTCTTCCAGCGCGTCGGCGACCACCTCGCCTATCGAGCCACCGAACTTGAAGCCGTGTCCGCTTCCGCCGCCCGCAACCAGCGTCCGACTCATGCCCGGCGCCCAGTCTATTACGAAGTGGCCGTCCGGCGTGTTCGAGTACAGGCATGAGCGGCCGCCCAGGAACTCACCCTTTGTCAACTCCGGAAACCGTCTTGCCGCGAACTCCCTGACGGACTCGAGGAACTCGGGGGTGTTCTCGCGCTCAACGTCGGAATCGACCTCCTCTCCGACCATATCCGAGGCGATCTTCAGCGTGCCATCGGCGAGCAGCGGGAAGCCGTACCAGCCCTCCTGCTTGGGGTGAATCGACCAGACGGGCATGGTTCCCGTCTGGAAGATGGCGGGGTTTGCGGGTCTGAAGAAGGCCATCTGCTGACGGCTGACCATGATGCCCTCGTCGATGGCGGGAAGCAGCCTGCCGACCCACGGTCCGGCGGCGACGACTAGCCTGTCGAAGGCAGCAGTTTCGTCGCGCGTTTCGACGTGGACGCCATCAGATGTCTCATCCAGCCCAACAACGCGGGCCCGTTCCTTCAGCAGAACGCCCTCGCTCTTTGCGAGGCGCGACAGGTCGCCCACCGCTCGGCCGCTGTCGAGGTAGCCGGCCCAGGAGTCGTAGATGAAGCGCTCGTCTGAATCCTGGAAGCCGAACTGCGGGAAGCGTTCGTGCGCCTGCTTAGGCGAGAGGAATCGGAACTCGCCGCGTTCGCGCTCCAGGAACTTCATGCTCCGCAAGGCGTCGCCGTCTGGGTCGAGCTCCGATTCGGCGTAGATCGAGAAGTGGCCCACGGGGTAGTAGAAGGAGCCGCCGAGCTTCTCTTGCCACTCACGCCATTTGCGGCCCGACCGTTCCACTAGCTCGATGTAGGGGTGGTCCGGGGAGTAGTTGACGCGCCTTATCGCCTTGGCGACGTCGGTGGAGCTTGCGTTTTCGTAGGGCACACCGCCCTGCTCGAATAGCGTCACGTCGTGTCCACGGCTTCGTAGTTCGAGCGCGGAGGCCATGCCGAATATGCCCGCGCCCACGACACCCACTTTCATGCCAAGTCCCTCCCCTCCGGCGGGCGAGCCAACGTTGTCCAGTAGGAAATGCGGGGTTGCGTTTTTCTAAACGCTGTTGGCGGATGGTCGGGGTGGCGAGACTCGAACTCGCGACCTCTACGTCCCGAACGTAGCGCCCTACCGACTGGGCCACACCCCGGCGTGCCACCGACCGCATCTCATTGTAATAGCCAAGCCCCCTATGAGCAATCCCCCGTAGGGAAAATAACCGTTTAGAGTTGATGAAGGCATTGCGTGTGGGAGGATTTGTCAGAACCAGGATTTACAGCACGGTCTTGTCAGTTAGCCAGGAAGTTCCGGTCTTCTCACGGAAGACCGGATATCGAGGATTCGCTACTTAGGTTCAACTTGACATTGTGCGGTCGCGCCAGCACCATAGCGTTGCTGTCACGGACGGCCGATTTGTCTGGAAATCGTTCAGTGCATCTGCGACGCAATTGGCAGGCGCTGCATGAACGGCTCGCCTCTCGACAGGGCAAGCCTGGGGCGTACGCAGGATCCGCTCCTCCGCACGCTGTTGCAGTAACTGGAAAGGAATCGAAAATAGGTGATGTGGGCAGGCGAGCGGATTTACGCTGAGCGCTCATGGTTAGACCGTTTCCTCACACGGGGACCTGCGCGCGTCTCTCTGGGAGCGGGAGCGGTTCGTTTCGAGGCCTCCTCCGGCGATCCGCTGTTGGAGATTCCCGTCGGCTCGATCGACGCGATCGCGGTTCGCCGTTGGTGGTTCCGAAGTCGCCTGGACATCCACATCACCGACGGGAGGGAACGCTCGATCAGAGGGCTTGACGGGCGCAAAGCCAAACGGATCCACGATGCGGTGCTTGACGAGGCTGCTCGACCAGCAGTGGTGCCAACTCTTTGCTGGCGATCGCTATCTCCGACAATCCGACTCCGGCGAGATGCACGTAGCGCTCGCCGGCTCGCTGCGGCACTGCCGCGGACTCGTCCAGAAGCATCTCGAACAAGGAGCATACCAGGCGCTTGGTCGGCTTGCGCCGCTCGATTCCACAGAGGGATTCGAGGCGGCGCGTAAGCGGATGAACAGGCGCATCGTTTTGGAGCTTGTCCCCGACGTGATTGTGGCGGCCAGCACGGCGCTGCCAGTGCCCCTGACGAGCGAACAGGCCGAGGCCATCGCCACCGATGAGGACGCTACCCTGGTGCTCGCGGGTGCAGGAACGGGCAAGACCGCGGTGATTGTCGGCAAGATCGCCCACCTGGTTCGCAACCAGGGCGTCTCACCACACGAAATTCTCGTGCTTGCATACAACCGTAAGGCAGCCGACGAAATTCAGGCACGGCTCCCGGGCGACCTCTCGGCAGCGCATGTCTCCACCTTCCATGCCTTTGGGCGTCGAGTCATTGCGGAGTCAGGGGTCGCGCCGACCATCTCCAAGCTCGCGCAAGATGAGTTGGCATTCAGGAGTGCCGTGGACAATATCCTCAAGGAGATATTGAATGATCCAAAGCAATCGCACACTGTAACCAACTTTATCACCTACCACCACGCCCCTTATCGCTTTCCCTTTGATTTCGATACGTCCGCTGAGTATAACGAGTACGTACGTAGTGTCGAGTTGCGGACGCTGAACGGAGTGCTGATCAAAAGCTTCGAGGAACTGGAGATTGCGAACTACCTGACGGAACACGATATCAAGTTCCGGTACGAAGACCAGTACGAGCATCGAACCGCGACGCCGGAGCGCCGTCAGTATCAGCCGGACTTCTACCTCCCCGACTACGGCATCTACATAGAGCACGTCGCACTGAATCAAGAGGGGCTCCCTCCACCAGGTTGGAAAGGGTACGCCGAGGATGTCGGGTGGAAGAGGAGCATCCATAAGCAATACGGTACGAAGCTCATAGAGACGTACAGTTGGCAACGCGGGCAAGGCACTTTGCTACCGAGGTTGCGCGAGCAGCTCGAACAAGCAGGAGTCAGGTTTGAGCGCGTCCCGCAGCAAACGCTAATCCGGAGACTGATTGGCTGGCTGATTTCATGGCTGGCCGGGCTGTTGGCGACGTTCCTGAACCATGTCAAGATCAGCGGTCTAACTCCCGACGAGCTTCGCGCTAGAAGTCGCGCGTACTCCGACCGATTGCGCAGTGAAGGATTCCTCAGCGTCTTCGAAAAAGTGCGGGAGCGCTACGAAGGGTTGCTTGAGTGTGAGGATGCCTTGGACTTCCATGACCTCATAAACCGCGCTGCATGCCTCATTCGCGAAGGCAGATGGGAAACGCCGTATCGGTACGTGCTAGTGGATGAGTTTCAGGACATATCCCATGGACGGATGGAATTGCTCAAGGCCCTCAGGCGCCAGAACGTCGCGTATTTCCTTGTCGGCGACGACTGGCAGTCGATCTACCGCTTCTCGGGGAGCGACGTCGGGCTCGTACGGGGTTGCGGCGCCTACCTCGGTCATGTACGCGAGCGAGCGCTGACCCAGACCTTCCGCTTCGGAGACGGCATCCTGCGTCCCTCGACCGAGTTCGTGCAGCGCAACCCAGGACAAACGCAACGCCGGCTAGAGTCCGCGACCAACGCCAAAGACGAGGGCATCACCGTCGTTGCCGACCACGATCCCGCCAACGGACTGCTGTGCGCACTACAAGACATCGTGGCAACCACACGAGGTAAGCGCCACTCCGTTCTGGTGCTGGGGCGTTACAACTTTAGCAAAAGCGCGCTCCTACCAAACGCACGAAACATGCCGCTGGAAGTGGAGTTCAGCACAGTCCACAGGGCAAAGGGCCGAGAAGCGAACTATGTGGTTGTGCTCGACCTCAAGGATGGCCGAAGAGGGTTCCCTTCGCGGTCTGATGACGACCCGCTGCTGGAGATTGTGCTGCCTCCGGTATCTGGAAAGGCGTACCTTTCCGCGGAAGAGCGTCGTCTCTTTTATGTAGCGATGACGCGCGCACGCGTCGGTACATACCTCGTAACAGACCCAGTTTGGCCATCACCGTTCGTCACGGAGTTGCTCCGGCAGTCCCCGTACCTGCGGCGCCTCAGGGAGTTCGCTCGGCAGTGTCCACGTTGTAACATCGGTCGCTTGAAGAAATCACAGAGCCAGAAGACCATGCGTTGCTCCTACTACCCGATCTGTGATCACCTCACCCCACTCTGTCCAAACTGCAACGTGGGCTACGTGGTGGTTACAGGACATGAACTCGAAAGTGAGTGTACGAACTCAGCGTGCGATGGCCCCCCGATGATCTGCCCTAGGTGTGGAATGGGTGTCCTGATCCTGAGGCAGGGGCCGTACGGTCCGTTCTGGGGATGTTCAGAGTACCGGGACGACCTCTCATGCCGTTACACGCAAGACGCTGACCCTTGGCAGTGATTCTGATATATCCCAATCCACTCACGGGCTAAAAAGGGCTACCCCACCGGCTCAAACGTCATCACAGGGTTCCTGTTGCGTAGGTAGTTTTCGGTGACGAACGGTGAGCCGAAACCGTAGTTCTGCGCGCACTCCATCACGAGGTCGAAGACCTCCGCCCTGAAGATGAGCGGCGATGGGGTGACTCCTCCCTCCAGCGTCTGCCTCATCAGCGTGCCGCTCAGGTCCTGCTTCCTGTCCTGGTGACCGCACAGCCCCTCGTAGGCGATGCCGGCGCACACGGGGCAGTTCCACCATTCGAGGGTCACCACTGGCTTTATGCCGATGTCCGGCATTTCGTCGAATATCCTGTGCGCGGCGTAGGGGTCGTAGTAGGAGCCGACGCCCGCGTGGTCGCGCCCAAACATGTGGTGGGTGCAGCCGAGGTTCTTTCGGACGATGGCGTGAAAAACAGCCTCCCTCGGCCCGGCGTACCTCATGTCCCACTGGAGCATCGAGGCCATGTGAACCTCTTCCTTGAAGTAGCCCGCCGTCCTCAGCATGTCGTGGGCCAGGATGATGGCCTCGTCGATGAAGTCCCCTATCTTCTTCTCGCCGACGACCGCGTTGACCAGAACGGCGTCGGCGTTGGCGGCGAACCACGCGCCCTTCATCAACCACTCGTGGCCAGCGTGGGGCACGTTCCGCGTCTGGTGCGCGGCGACACTCTCCCAGCCCTTTTCGGCGAACCGCTCCCTCATCACGCTGGGCGGAAACCAGAAGCGGTCGAAGGGCGGGTTTATCGTCGGCGGATTGACCAGCGTTACCTTGCCGCCCACGAACCTGTCCTTGTAGGCGTAGGTGCGCTGCACGCCGGGATGATTCTCGTCGGTCGTGCCATAGACCCTCAGGGCCATGTGCGCCTTGTCGTAGGAGTATATCTGCTCGACGTCGAGCGTCGCCACCGGCTGACCCTCGTGGGTGAGCAGCAGGGTGTCGCCCTCTCTCAGGGAAAGCTCGCCCGATTCCTCCGGCGACAGGTCGAACACGATGGGGACGCTCCAGACGTAACCGTTGGCGAGCCGCATCTCGTTCGCCACCGCGTCCACGTCCTCGCGCAGCATGAAGCCCTCCAGGGGTGAGAAGAAGCCGTAGGCGATGCTCACGCATTCCCTGGCTATCTGGTCTCTTATGGCGATGGACTTCAGTCCCCGCAGGCTCTTCGCGTCCGCCGGCCGGGGCGCGACTCTATCGACGAGCGCGCCGCCGTGCGGGGACAAGGCGTTGTCAACCATGTTCCGGGAATATCCTCCTACACGATGTGGCCGCTGGCTTATGTCCCCACCTTAGTCCCTCCACAGGGGAGGAAATCAGGCTTCGCGTGTTGGAACCTTGCCTATAACGCCGTCCGCCTCGAGCTGGGCCAGCTCCGTCTGCTTCAGCCCCAGCAGCTCGGCGAAGATAGCCTCGTTGTGCTCGCCAAGGCGGGGCGTGGGCCAGCGCACGGAGCCCGGCGTCTTGGACAACTTCCAGCTTATGCCCGGCATGAACTGCGGCCCCGTCGAAGGGTGATCGACGAGCTCCATCAGCTCTCTCTCCTGGTAGTGCGGGTCGTCGAATATCATCTCCGCGGAATTGACCGGCGTCGCGGCGACGCCAACGCCCTGAAGCGCTTCCATAATCTCGTAGCCGCTTTTGTCTTTGGTCCACTCCCCCAGGAGGCGGTCCAGTTCGTCCTGGCGTTTCCAGCGGCTGAGCACGTCCGCAAATCGAGAGTCCTGCGCAAGCTTGGGCATACCAATCGCGCCGCACAGCCTCTGCCACTCATTGTCTGAGCCGACGGCAATGGCCACCCATTCGTCGTCGCCGGCGCACGGATAGATGCCGTGCGGCGCCATGTAGGGATGGCGATTCCCCCGCCGCGCCGGATTGCGACGGTTCATCTCGAAGCCCAGGATGGCGTCGCCAATCAGCGACACGGAGGAGTCCAACTGCGACAGGTCCACGAAGACGCCCTTGCCGGTGCGCCGTCTATACAGCAGGGAAGCGAGCATCGCGCCCGTGGCGTGTGAGCCGGTAATCGGGTCGCCATGGTTGATACCCGACTTCATCGGGCCGTCCTCGTCCAAGTAGCCCGTCATGTCGGCCATGCCCGAAAGCTGTTCCTGCCCGATGCCGTACTGCACGAACCCCTTCCAGCGGCCCTTGTTGCCGAAGGCGGGCATTGAGATGAGGATGATGTCCGGCCGCAGCGAGCGAAGCTTCTCGTAATCGAAGCCCAGCCTCGCCAGCACGCCCATCCGGTAGTTCTCGATGACCGCGTCACTGATCGTGACGAGGTGGGAAAACAGCTCCTTCCCGCCCGGAGTAGCTAGGTTTATCGTAACTCCGTACTTGCTCAGGTGAAGGGAGTTGAACCAGCCGTTGCGGTTCCAGGGATCCTCTCCCGGCTCCGTCTCCGGGTAGTTGCCGGAGCCTGACGGTGGCCGGATGCCTCCCCTGGTGGTGTCCATCCTGTCTATCGACTCTATCTTGATGATGTCCGCGCCCATGTCCGCCATCAGCTTGGTGGCGTAGGGGCCTGCCCAGATGCGCGACAGGTCGAGGATTCTTATGCCTTCGAGGGCTAGCGCCATTTCGGAGTCCCTTTCGTTAAATTACGTCCGCGGACCGCAACCTGACCAACTCCTCCGTGGAGTAGCCGAGGCGGTCGCAATAGATTTCCCTGTTGTGTTCGCCCAGGAGGGGCGCCGGCGCCCAGTGGAAGGGCACACCCTCGGGTTGGAAGGGCGGACCAGGATAGTCCAGAGCGCCCGCTTCCGGGTGTTCGATGCTCACGAAGTAGTCGCGCTCCCAGAGATGCTCCCAGGAGTAGATTTCCCCCGGGCTGGCTACGTAGGCAAAGGCGATTCCCATCTCTTGGGCCTTCTCGAATATCTCCCGCTTGGTGTTCTTCATCAGCCAGGGCTCCATGAGCGCCTCGAGCTCGTCGGCATTGACCTGCCGGCCCCGCAGCGTGGTGAAGCGCTCCTCATTCAGACGGGGCTCCTCCATGAGCTCCGCCATGGCCGGCCAGCGATGCGCCGGCCCCGCGATTACGCCCACGTAGCCGTCCTTGCACGGGTACATCCCCCACGCGGCGCGGCCGTATCCCCGGTGCCCCGACCGCATGACCTTGTGCCGGGTGTAGCTGTACATCGTCAGCGCGTTTTCTAGGATGGACGCGCTGTACTCGGCAACGGAGATGTCCACGCGCTGCCCCTCTCCCGTCGATTCTCGATGCCAGAGGGCTGAGAGCGTAGCGACAAAGGCGTTCTGCCCCGTGCCGTACTCCGGCACTCTTGGCCCCATCTGCAACGGCTCCTTCTCCGGCTTGCCGGTGATGTACATCAGCCCGCCGTAGGCATAGTGATTCAGCGTCTTCATCGAGTGGTTGCTGTAAGGCCCAGTCAGCCCGAAGTCGGTCACCGAGGTCACCACGAGGCCGGGGTTGACCTGTTGCAACGCCTCGTACTCCAAGCCCAGGGAGGCAGCCTCCAACGGCGGAAAGCTCTCCACGAGCACGTCTGCCTGGGATGCCAACCGCTTGAGTATCGCCTGCCCAGTCAGGCTGCCCAGGTCGAGGGTGACGCCCTTCTTGCTGGTGTTCAGGTAGAGGAAGAGAGCGCTCTTCTCCGGGTGAGGGACGTCGTCAGGGAAGGGGCCTTCGCGCCTCGACTCGTCGCCGCCGTCAGGCGACTCGATCTTGACCACCTCCGCGCCGAGCGACGCCATGAGCTTGGTGGCGTATGGACCGGCCACGCCCGTGCTGAGGTCCAAGACCCTGTACCCTGAAAGCAGTCCTTCGGATTCACTCATTGAGGTTTCATCTCCCGCGTGGCCTAATCCACCAGCGCAAACATCTTCATTCGTCTCCAAACTCAAAGAAGCCCGACGCGGCGGCCGGTCGCTTCCTAATCAGCAGTTCGTGAGACTTCTTGACGTGGGAACCGCCGTTGCGGCGCTCTCTGTTCTCGCCTATGCGCGTGTCTCCCTGCCCAAAGGTGTACTGCCACTGCGGTTCGAATATCTCGCAGTCGGCGTACCAGTCCCTGATGACCTCACAGTCATTATACGACAGGACGAACCCGCCTTTGTGCGCCAGCAGCAGGTCGCGGAGCAGGTCGTGCCGGAATCCCTTGTGGTAAACCGGGAAGTTGCGGTGAGGATACATCCCAACAAAGGTCTTGCCGTCTTCCAGGTAGTAGGGCGGGTCGCAGTACAGGAATTCGCCCTCGTGCCTCGGAATAGACTCCTCGAAGCTCATTTTGGACACGGACAAGCCAGGCGCTCTGAACCTGCGCACTTTGTCGATCATGGCCGTGTAGCGTCTTCTGTTCAGGTAGATGTCAGAGGGCCAGCCCAGGAAGTGCGGGCCATACGACGTATTGGAGTTGAAGTAGAACAACGCCGCAAGGTCAAGCTTGTCCATCGACGTATCGCCATCGCGCCAATACACGTTCAGCCGCTGCTTGACTTCTCGAAACGTGTCACGGGTCGGGGCAAACACGCTCAGCCGCTGGTAGAGCTCCTCGGCGGCGCTGAGTTGCACGTCCCAGTAATCACACAGCACGCCGAACACATCGTACCCGGCAACCCTCACTCCCATTTCGCGGGCGAGAGCCACCTCGACCGAGCCGCCGCCGATGAATGGCGAGGCGAGGCTTTGCAGGTCGTCCGGCAGCAGTTCTACGACATATCCGACTGCCAGGCTCTTACCGCCGGCGTACCGGAGAGGCGTCCCCAGATAGCGCTTGTAGTCGAGCTTCCCTTTGCTTCGCAGCCTGTGCAGGAAGGCGGCTTTGGCGCCGCCTATCAGGGCAGCCGACTCAGGCCTGCGGGCCGCCGTATCGACGAGCGCTTCCATATGCCGCCGCTTACCTAGCGGGAACCCCTGAGCCTGGGGTCGAGCACGTCTCTGAGCGCGTCCCCGAAGACGTTGATGCCGAACACCAGCGCGGTCAGGAAGAGGCCGGGGAATATGGCCATCCAGGGCGCGAGGGCAAAGTATTGCAGCTTGTCGCGGCTGAGCAGAGAGCCCCAGGTGACGGTCTCCTCGGGTGCGCCCGCTCCCAGGAAGCTCAGGCTGGCCTCTCCCAGGATCGCGCCACCCAGCGCCACGGAGGCGATTACCAGATAGGGCGCCATGACGTTAGGCGCAACGTGGATCGCCATTATACGCAGGTTGCCGGCGCCCACCGCTCTTGCGCTGTCCACGTACTGGGTCGCCTTGATGGACAGCACGACGGACCTGACGGTGCGTAGCGCGTTTGGCATGGTCCCTATCGAGATGGCGATGATGAGGTTGAACATGGACGCGCCAAGCACGGACATGATGGTCAGCGCCAGGACGAGTGTCGGGATGGCCATGAGGGCGTCCACGACTCTCTGCGTCAATAGGTCAACCTTGCCGCCTATGTAGGCCGTGATGATCGCGAGGATGGAGCCGACGGTCGTGCCCATGACCAGCACCGCGAAGCCCACCATCATGGAGATGCGGGAGCCGTACAGCGTGCGGCTGAACAGGTCTCGCCCGAACTGGTCAGTGCCGAACCAGGCGTTAGCGTTGGGGGAATTGAGGATGGCCTTTGCGTTCGTGTCGAGTATGTCCTTTGGCACCACGTATGGCGAAACTATGGCCATGATGCCAAAGGCTATCATAATCGCCAGCCCGAGCGTTCCCAGCGGCTTTTCTCGAAGAAAGCGAGCGAAGCCCTGCAAATATGTTTGTCTGGGGCGCTCTTCTGACAGTCCTGGAGTTCCGGTCGCGATGCTCGTCATAACGTCCTCCCAACTCGAAGCGCAGTTCCGGCATACGCATCCACTAAGGGGCTAGGAGTAGCGGATTCGGGGGTCCAGAAGCGCGTAGGCCAGGTCCACCAGCAGGTTCAGAACGAGGAAAATCAGCGTGAATGCCACCACGATGACCTGGAGCACCGGCTGGTCCAGTGAGCCGACCGCGTTGATGACGGGGCGGCCCAGTCCTGGAATGTTGAAAACTATCTCGATCACGATCGTGCCGCCCAAGAGCCCCCCCAGGAGCAGTCCGAGGATCGTCAACACCGGCAGGATGGAGTTGCGCACTGCGTGGCGAAATATAACCAACCTCTCAACGAGTCCCTTGGCCCTGGCCGTCCGCACATAGTCCTCGCGCATCACCTCCAGCAACTGGGAGCGCGTCATGCGCATGGTGGTCCCCTGTGCGCTCAGTCCCAGGGCGAGCGCGGGGAATATGAGCTGCGTGATGCTGGTCTTGGGGTCCTCCCACAGGTTCACGAATTCCAGAGGCGGTATCCAGTTGAACCAGATGGACAAGGCTAACAGTATTAGCAGCGCGAGCCAGAACGTGGGCATGGCGAGCCCCAGTATGGCCAGGCCCCTGAAGACGTAATCAATCCAGGTGTCCTGTCTCACGGCCGCGAGCACCCCAATGGGTATGCCTACAGTGGAAATCACGAGAAAGGACAACAGCGCCAACTGAAGGGTTACGGGATAGCGCCGCTTGAAGATATCCGTAACCCTTTCATTGGTCTGGAGAGAGCGGCCCCAGTCCAGCGTAATCAGCCCCTGGGCCCACTTGAAGTACTGGATGTACATCGGATCGTTGAAGCCGAGCCGCTCCCGCATCGCCTGGTACTCCTCCTCGGAGAAGGCCCCTTCGCCGTCAGGCCCGGCCAGAATCAGCAGCACGGGGTCGCCCGGCACTATCCGCAGCATGACGAAAATCATCATGCTGACCAGAAAGAGCGTAGGTATGAACAGAAGCAGGCGTCTGAGTATGTATTGCTGCATGGCGCTCAGTAAGTAAGGCAGCCGCCCGCCAGCATACGGCGGGCGGCTGATAACTTGGGTTGCCTATTTGCTTTTAGGAACGCCGTCTAGCGGCTTGGCGCGCCGCCGTCCCTGTTCAGCCAGATGTGGTCCCAGCGGTACGTGGACTGGTGGCTAAACTTGGGATGCACGTAGCCAACCATGTAGCTCCAGTTTATCTGGTTTAGCCTGGGGCGTATGGTTCCAACGAATACCTTCGACGCAAAGATGATGTCCGCCATCTCTCGCAGATAAACTCCGCGTTGCGCCTGGTCCAACTCCACCTTCTGCAGCTCGTTCAACTCCAGCCAGCGCGCATCCTCCCACTTGGTATTGTTGATGCCCGCGGTGGGAATGTACAGCAGGCCGTTGTAAGCGTCGGGGTCGTCGAACTCAGTGCCCTTGCTCTCGTGGTAGGTCTGGTAGTCCGCGCGGCGCGTCCTGTCCAGCCATACGGGGCCGGCAACCCTGTCGAAACTGATCTCTATCCAGGAGTCGTCCAGGGTGTCCGCTACTGTGATCTCGTCGCCCTCATTGGTTCCCGCCATAATCGAGACCTGGAGCTTGTTGTCCTCGCTGAATCCCTTGGATTCCAGGATGCGTTTGGACTCCGCCAGGTCCTCGTCGAGGCGGCCATCAGGGTAGGAGCGGAAGCCGGGCCAGGTGTAGTACTCGTCAAAGGAGTATATCCAGTCCCACAGGCCCAGGTACGGCGCGGCCAGTATTCCAACGCCGTCGTGATGCAGCGCGTTGACCGCGTTGCGGTCTATAGCGAGGTGCATCGCATTGCGGATATCCGGGTCGTCGAAGGGCGGGAGCGTGTTGTTAATCTGCAGGCCCCTCTTGCCCGGCGCGACCACGCGAACGTAGGTTATCTCGTCGCCGTACTGCTCCTTGAGCTGGTCGGCCTCCGGTTTGCGCGGTGTGCCGAACGTCGGGAAGAAGTCCGCCCGCTTGGTCCGGAAAGCAGCGATTCGGGTGGCGGCATCCGACACTATGGCAAAGTGGTAGGCGTCCACGTAGGGCAGGTCGGGCGAAGTCTCGAAGTAGTCCTCGAACTTGACCGACTTGATGATGTTGTCCGGCACGTACTCGTCGAAGATGAAGGGCCCTATGCCATCGATCTCTTCTACGTCCAAGTCTCTCTGCGCCCCGTCGGCGTCCACCGGCGTCATGATGCCCTTGGGCTGAAGCAGCAGGTAGGCCTGGCTGATGCACTTGAGGAAGGACGCCGCGGGAGCGGGCCCCGCCGCGCTCCCCGTAGTAACCACCACTGTCTGGGAGTCCGGGGAGCTCACGTCGATGGTGGAGTTTCGAATACAACCGGAGCGCAGCATGCCAACGTCGTTGGGCTGGTTCAGCCAGCGCCAAATATTGTAGCGAACGTCCTCAGCGTCGAACACATTGCCCTTGTGGGTTGTCAGGCCCCCGCGAATTTTGAATGTCCACTGCGTTTGGTCATCACTGACCTGCCAGGACTCCGCCGCGTCTCCTATCACCCTGTCCCTGGACTGCGTATCGACCTCCAGCAGGTTGAGGTGGATATTGGAGAACCACTGCATGGTGCCGATGCTGCGCACGCGGTGGAAGTCAAGCGCCTGGAGATTGCCAGTCTCGATAGTTACCAGCGTGCCGCCGTACTGCGCCTCGCCCGTCTGCATGGGCACCGGCGCGTCCAGGCGAATCTCGATGGACTCGGCAACAGCGGCGACGATTTCGCTCTGCTGTTCCGCCATCGCCTGCTGGACTATGGCGGCAACCTGGCCTTCCGAAATGCCGGGGCGATCGGCCAACGCCGACGCGATTGCGGCTGCGACCTGATCCTCGGTAACGCCAGGCTGCGCCCTCAGCGCCCTGGCTATCTCGCCAGCTACGTCCTGGGTCGTCACGCCGGGCCGCTCATCCAGCGCGCTGGCAATAGCTGAGGCCACGTCCGCAGAAGTTACGCCGGGCCGGGCGCTCAGCGCCTTCGCGATCTCGTTAGCCACGTCAGCAGTGGTGACGCCGGGCTGCTGAGACAGGGTAGATTGTATTGCTCTCGCCATATCGTCCGCCGTAACTCCCGGCTGTTGCGCCGAGAGCGCCTCCTGAACTATCGCGGCAACGTTTACAGGCGTCGGCGTGGGAGGCGCCGGCGCCACCTCTTCTTCCGCGGAACTGCACGCCGCGACAACTAGCGCGATCAAGGCGATCGACGCAATCACCAACAGGTATCTACTTGTCTTAAGTGTTCTCTTCAACTTGCTCCTCCTAACTTGCCTCGTAGCAGAGGACGAGAGAGTCCAGGGCATATGCCCTCTTTCCCACTTACATCGCGGTTCGATAAGTTCGTAGCTAACGTGTTGCTGCGCACATCGACCACAAAACGATTGCGCGGAGATTAACAGCGTTCAACATCAATGTCAAGTCAAAACAGATAGAGATACGGCCACCCCTTTCTGTGGGGACAGTCCCCTGTGGGCGCCCTGGTTGGTCTCAAGGACGCTCCGAGTTACCGGCCCATTCTCGCGCGTCGCCGCCACGCTTGACAGCGGCCAGGCAACGTCATAGCCTTCCCTCGAGACCAACCTATCAGCGCCCACAATAACAGAGGTGAGAGATGGCTAGTGAGCAGCTAACCGCCGTGCTGGAACGACTGGAAACGCGCCGCCTGGGAGCGGAGCGGGCTATGCAACTTCAAACCAGGGATTCCGCCGGCGGCAGACCCGGCGTCGTCGAGAGACGCGCCGACTTCGAAGCGTTCGTCGCGTCGTTCGGCGTGTCCGACGACGTAACCAGCCAGCCTGTGAACGCGGGCGGCGTGCCCTCGGAGTTGGTGTCCACGCCGGGAGCCGACTCCACCCGCGCGCTGCTGTACCTGCACGGCGGCGGATACGTCATCGGCTCGCCAGCCACTCATCGCGAGTTGGCCGGGCGGCTGTCGCGTGCAACAGGCTCTCGCGTGCTGGTCATCGACTACCGGCTAGCTCCTGAGAACCCCTTTCCGGCCGCGGTCGAGGACGCCACGGCCGCCTATCGCTGGCTGCTGGAACAGGGCCTGGACCCCGCAAGGCTCGCCATCGCCGGCGACTCCGCAGGAGGCGGACTCACCATCGCCGCCCTGGTCGCGCTGAGGGACGAGGGCGCGGCGTTGCCCGCCGCGGGCGTCTGCCTCTCTCCGTGGGTTGACCTCGAGGGACTCGGCGAGTCGATGACCGCCAGGGCCAAGCTCGACCCCATGGTCGGGCGAGAGGGCCTGCTCGGCTCCGCCGCATCGTACCTCGCCGGAGCCGACGCCAGGACGCCGCTAGCTGCGCCCCTCTACGCCGACCTCACGGGGCTCCCACCGTTGCTGGTGCAGGTGGGAACCTCCGAGACGCTCTACGACGACTCCACCCGGCTGGCCGACCGCGCCCGCGCCGTGGGCGTGAGCGTAACCCTGGAACCCTGGCAGGACATGATCCACGTCTGGCCCCTATTCGCCCCCGCCCTCCCCGAAGGCCAACAAGCCATCGAGCGCATCGGCGAGTACCTGCGGGCGCGGTTGGGAGTGAGGACCGAGGAGCAGGTAGTGTACGATAACCTTGGAGCAGCGCCTCTGCTGCTGTCAAAGGGGAAGCAACGGTGAGCGAGCGAGAACAGGGAAACGAAGAGGGGCTTGTGGACCCGCAAGACGTCGATAACGCGGGGGCGCTGGCCGCGCTGCGCAGAGCGTCAATAAAGGCGCGGCTCCGTGCTCTGGAGGTAAGCGGCTCCGTGGTGATGTACAGGGACGGCAAGATCGTTTACGAGTCGGACCCCAAGATTCTCTTCCCAGACGGCATGGACGACGAAGCGCCACCCCCAAGATAGCGCCGTGTTCAGACTTTGCGGCATTGAGCCTGCTTGCCTTGCCCACCGTGAACCGAGGGCTTATCATGTTGCTCGCAAACCCAACGGAGGCCCACGCGAAATATGGTTGACAGACCCGACAGGGCTATGGTGGTTACCCCGCACCCCGACGACGCGGAAATCGGCTGCGGCGGAACCATCGGCAGATGGATCAAGGAAGGCACTGAGGTTTACTACGTTCTGTGCACCAACGGCGACAAGGGCACAAGCGACCCCGACATGACCTCCGAGCGGCTCGCGGCCATTCGAGAAGAAGAGCAGGCCGAGGCCGCCCGGCTGCTGGGCGTCAAGGAGGTGCTCTACCTGCGCTACCCGGACGGCGGGCTTGAGGACACGTCCGAGTTCAGGGGGCTGCTGGTCAAAGCCATCAGAGCCCATAGGCCCGACATGGTGTTTTGTCCGGATCCCTTCAGGCGCAGCTTCTACCTGCACCGCGACCACCGCATGTGCGGCCAGGTTACGCTGGACGCGGTCTTCCCCTATGCCCGCGACCGGCTGCACTACCCCGGCCATGCTAAAGAGGGCCTGGAACCGCACAAGGTGCGTGACGTCATGTTCTGGGGAACCGAGGAGCCGGACACGTTCGTCGATGTCACAGACAGCATTCAATCCAAGATCGACGCGCTGAAGAAGCACACCAGCCAGCTCGGCGACAACGACCCGCAAGAGATAGACGAGTTCATCAGGGGCAACGCCAGGCGCGTTGGCGAGAGGGCTGAGCTCCCCTACGCCGAAGCCTTTCGACGCATCGAGATTCGCAGCTAGTCCAGCGACGCCGTGTACGACCTGCACGCTCATATCCTGCCGGGCGTCGATGACGGCGCCAAGACCATCAAGGACGCCATTGAGATGGCCCGCGTCGCCGCACAACAGGGAACCAGGGCCATCCTCGCCACACCGCACCGCAAGGACGTCACCGAGAACCTGTCTGTACAGCACGTCAGAGACCTCCTGCGCGAGGTGACCGCCAGGCTGCGAAGCGAGGGCATCGACCTGAGCGTGCTTCTGGGCATGGAGAACCACCTGGACACGGAACTCCCCTACGAAACTGCCGCCGGCCGCGCGCTGTCCATGAACGGCACGAAGTACATCCTCGTTGAGATGCCCTTCTTTGGCCGTCCCAAACTCATAGAAGACCCGCTGGCCCGCATCCAGTCGGACGGACTCGTGCCGGTGCTGGCGCATCCGGAGCGTATAGAGGCTTTCCAGAAAGACCCCTTGCTGCTGGCGAGTTTCGTGGAGCGCGGAATGCTCAGCCAGATAACGGCGGGCAGCCTGCTGGGCCACTTCGGGGCATGGACGCGGGACTTCACGAACGAGCTTCTCAGAAGGCGGCTGGCGCACGTAATCGCGTCCGACACCCACACGCCCACTGGCCCCCGCTCCCCAATGCTGAGGCCCGGCGTAGAGGCGGCGGCGAAAATCGTAGGCCAGAGGCGAGCGCAGGCGATGGTCGAAGACACGCCGAAGGCTATACTGGACGGGCTACCGATAGAGGTGGAGCCGCCACTAATGGCGTAGCAATCGACGGTTGGTCGCAATTCCATAATTCGCAACGACGTTGGCAACTGTTCAGAGTTTGTGGTGCGTTGCCTGCGTGCCCGGAAGAATTGAGCCTGTGACCTGGGCGCTCACAAGGTTCGCCCCAACTGCGTAATTCTGGGACATTTCGTAGCTGGAGACTCCGAGGTTTTTGTCAGAATCGTTGATTGCATTGGCAAGGACTTAGAAGCTGGGTTCCTTACATGGCGATGGCCACCCACCCTCTAACCCCCTCACGTCAAGGGCGGGGGAATCTTGTGGCTCCGCCGCTCTACGCTTCATTTCAAGGATGTTGGCCCGCCAGGTTGCCGTTGGTACTAGCAAAGCTAAAATAGCACGTCCGTTCGCGCTTGTCAAGAGGACGCATGATCTCAAAAGGTCCTTGAAGCCGAACGACCTTTCGGGATTTGGCATTGAGTGTGAAGAGATGCGGTCAACATATTGAACTTTTCTGAAACTTCGTTTAGTATCTTTTCAGAATCTTTGTTTGTTATCGGTGGCCGGAGGTTATCCGATAGCGCCCCCGCCCGTATCTCTTTGACCGCTGAGGACTCGACATGCGCGGCAACTCGCCTTTGCCCGGCGCCCTGGACAAGCCACTGGACACCTCCCTCGAGAGGCGCCTGGCGCCGTCCGAGAGCCGCGTGCCGTCGCTCTATCGAGAGACCACCATTTGCTACGCCTACATGTGCGCCTACGCCTACGGGTGCAGCGAGAAGACGACCCGCCCGGCGCAGGTGCTGATGCGAAGGTGCATGAGGTACATGCCCGAATCGCTGAGAGTCCAGCCGGGCATGTCCGACCTCGCGCTCGACATCCTCGCCAGGCAGCGACAGGCGGGAGAGGCGCTGTCTGCCGCCACAACCTCAATCCTCGACCAATTCAGACCGGACGGCCCGGTGCGGATGAGAGCGTGAAGCGCGTTAACGCCTTTCCCAATCACCAGACTCCACGACCCCATGCGAGCGAAAGCGCAATCTGAGGAGCAGCCATGACCAGCAATATGTTCGATCTGAGCGGCAAGACTGCCATCGTCACGGGCGGCAACGGAGGCATAGGGCTTGGCATCGCCATGGGCCTGGCGCGGGCCGGGGCCGACGTCGTCGTGGCGGCGCGCAACCGGGACAAGACCGCCGGCGCGCTAGAGCAACTCCGGGGCGTGGGCGTCAGAGCGCTGGGGCTGTCCACAGACGTGGCGGAGGAGGCTTCCGTGGCGGCGATGGTGGAGGCAACTATGGAGGAGTTCGGCGGTATCGACATTCTCGTCAACAACGCGGGCATCGGCATTCGCAAGGCGCCGCAGGACTACACGCTGGAGGAGTGGAACCGGGTCATCGACATCAATCTCAACGGCGTGTTCCTGTGTTCGAGGGACGTCTATCCCCACATGGCGAAAGAGGGCGGCGGCAAGATAATCAACATCGGCTCCATGACATCGATATTCGGCAGCGACTGGGTGGCGTCGTACTCGTCGAGCAAGGGCGGCGTGGTGCAGCTCACCAAGAGCCTGGCAGTCGCCTGGGCCAGCGATAACATCCAGGTCAACGCTATCCTGCCAGGCTGGATTCACACCGACCTGACCGCGCCCATCAAGACCAACAGTCCTCAACGCTACGACTTCATCGAGTCGCGCATCCCGCACGGCCGCTGGGGCGAGCCGGACGAGATGGCGGGGACGGCCGTGTTCCTGGCCGCCCCCGCCTCTGACTACGTCACCGGCGTTTCCATACCGGTAGATGGCGGGTATAGCGTATTCTAGGCTAGTCGTCGGACTGCGCGACGGCCACCCTGGTCAGCCCAAGCCTCTCCAGGTCGGCGACCAGAATGGCGCGCTGCTCCGGCGTCAGCGGAAGCCCCGGCGGACGAGGATCGCCGCAGTCGATGCCCAACCGCTCGCTCAGCACGGCCTTCAGCGTCGGGTGCATCCCGAACTGGCGCACCGCTATGCCGGCTTCGCTGGCCCTGTCCTGCGCCTCCTCGGCGCGCTTGATGTCGCCGTCGTTGTAGGCGCGCCATATCTCGACCCAGAGCTCCGGGGCCACGTTGGGCGGGCCGTCGATGCAGCCCGTCGCGCCGATGGTCAGCGCGGGCAGCATCAACATGCAGTTGCCGACGAAGCAGTCGAGACCCATCTTGGCGAAGGCTCGAATGTTGGCGACCGTCGGCGCCGAGTGTTTCAGTCCCTTGAGCTGGGGCACACCCTCCTGAATCTTGAGCATCAGGTCGGGCGTGATCTCCACGCCTGTGGACTGGGGCAGGTTGTAAACGAAGAAGGGTAGGTCCGCGGCTGCGGCCACCACCCGGTAGTGCTCCACTATGGCATCCTCACTCTGCCTGTAGAAGAAGGGGGGAACACAGCAGATGGCATCCACGCCGGCCTTCGCCGCGTGCTCGGCCATGCGGGCTGCCCGCGCGGTGTTGGGCGCGCCCACGTGCATGATGTTCTTTATCCTGCCCCCGGCCTGGTCAGCCGCGATTTCGGCGATTCGCATGTTCTCGTGGTCTTCCAGCAGCACGCTTTCGCCCGTGCCGCCAGCGACCCAGAAGCCGTGAACGCCCGCCTCGATGTTGAATTCGATAACCTCGCGGAAAGCCGCCTCATTCAATGCGCCCTCCTTGGTCATGGGCGTAATGATTGCGGGATAAACCCCACCAAACTCAGCCATAATTTCCTCCTCTTTTTTGTTGTTTCTGCTGCGGCAACATTGTATCACCTGTCCGCTCTTATCCCAAAACCAACCCCGACCAACTGGAAAACTACCGGCTAAGAACTGCTTGACATGCTGGTTGGCATCTGTTAGCGTCTTCTTTCGGCTGTCTGATGGTCGATGGATTCACACGCGGCGTTGGCGGTGAATCGAGAAGAACAGCAAGCAAACGTGGCGACCGGCGAACGGGCCGGCTCGATAATGAAAACGGCAGACCCAACGGAGGTATCACCAGGTGCTCGAACTGAAGGCGTGCTCCAGATGCAATGGAGACGTTAAGCTCAACCGCGACATGTATGGAACCTACAAGGAGTGTCTCCAGTGTGGGCGCATCCTCGACATCCAGACGGAGTTGAAGGAGCCCAACAACTGGTCGGGACAGAAGGAGAAGGTCGGCAGTAAGCCGCAGGCCGCATAACCAAACTGAGTCGCCAAGCGTACTCAAACATCCCCAGGCGGGGCCTCTAAAGTTAGAGGCCCTTTTTGTGTTTCCGCTAACATCGTGCGCCGGTGAACCGCCAATCTTGCTACTCGCGCGGCGTTGCGTGATAATGCGTCCATGCGAAACGCGCGACAACCCCTAACGCGAATATACGGAGGCGTAGAACCATGAGGATGTACATCGGCGGCGAGTGGGTCGATAGAGACGAAAAGGTCAGCGTTATCAACCCCTACGACAACTCCATTATAGACACGGTTCCCTCCGCCAGCGTCGAGGACGTGGACTCGGCCGTCGCGAGCGCGGTGCGCGGCGCGAAGGCGATGGCGAAGCTCACAGCCTACGACCGATTCGCCATCCTCCGAAAGGCCGCGGACCTCCTCCAGGAGCGCCGGGAGGAGCTGGGCCGCGTCATCACCATGGAGGAGGGCAAGGTCATCGCGGAGGGCAGGACCGAGGTTGACCGCGCCACACAGACCATCAGTCTGTCGGGAGAGGAGGCTAAGCGGCTCTACGGCGAAAGCATCCCGTTCGACGCCGCGCCAAGCTGGACGGGACAGATGGGCTTCACCATCCGCGTGCCCTGCGGCGTCGTGGCCGCCATCAGCCCCTTCAACTTTCCACTGAACCTGGTTTGCCACAAGGTCGGCCCCGCCTTGGCCGCGGGCAACGCCGTTATAATCAAGCCAGCGTCGGATACGCCGCTGTCCGCGCTCAAGCTGACCGAGATACTGTTGGAAGCCGGCGCGCCGCCCGAGGCGGTGCAGTGCGTGACCGGCTCCGGCGGCAGGGTGGGCGACCCGCTGGTGGCGGACCCTCGCGTGCGCAAGGTTACCTTCACCGGCAGCCGCGACGTCGGCGAGCGCATCTGCCGCACGGCGGGGCTGAAGAAGGTCACGATGGAGCTAGGGTCTAACTCCCCGCTCATCGTCATGCCAGACGCCGACATCGACAAGGTCGTCGGGGCGACCATCACCAGCGGCTTCGCCAACGCCGGGCAGGTCTGCATCTCCGCCCAGAGAATCATCACCAGCAGCAAGATATATGTTGACTACATCGACGCGCTGAAGGAGGGTGTGGAGGCCATCAGCACAGGCGACCCGCTGAGCGAGAGCGTGCGCATGGGGCCTATGGTCAAGGAGCAGGAGGCAGTCCGCGTCAACGAGTGGCTGAGGGAGGCGGTGGGCGGCGGCGCGAGGATGGTGACGGGCGGCGACTACTCTGGAGCGATGCACGCTCCCACCGTGCTGGCCGATGTCAACTCGGACATGCGCGTGTCCTGCGACGAGCTATTCGGCCCGGCGGTTGTCGTAACGCCCTTCTCGGACATAGACGAGGCCATCGCCATAGCCAACAACTCGAACTACGGCCTGAGCGCGGGCATCTTTACGCAGAATATCGACTGGGCCATGCGCTTCGCCCGTGAGGTGGATTCCGGCAACCTCCACGTCAACTCCGGCCCAGGCTGGCGCGCCGACCTGATGCCCTACGGCGGCCTGAAGGAGAGCGGCATGGGCAAAGAGGGGCCGAGGTATGCCGTCCAGGAGATGACCGAGATGAAGACGGTGGTGATTCACCTGTAGGCCCGTGAATCGTCAGAATCGGGCGGCCTTATAACACCATCAGTTCGGACGTGTCCATGAAGGTGGTCACGCGCTCGGGTCCCCGCTCCCGGATGACCACTACGTCCTCGATGTGATAGCCCTCCTTGCCGGGCCACCTCACGCGCGTTTCGACGCTGAAGGCCATATTCGGCCTCAGGATGGTCTCATCGTCTGCCGCGAGCATCGGCATCTCGTGAATGTAGAGGCCCACACCATGCCCGGCGAAGGCGAGGCCCTTGAAGGGGATGTCCACTCGCTCATAGCCCTTTGCCGCAACGTCAAAGACGTGTGAGGCCGGCGTTCCGGGCTTCATGGCGGCCATCGTCTCCTCGTGCACTTCCGCGAGGCGTCGATAGATGGACCGCTGCTCAGGACTGGCGCTGCCCAATACCGCTGTTCGACCGATGTCGGAGTAGTAACCCGAGAAATAGCCGCCGCAGTCCGTCTTGATGAGGTCGCCCTCGCGGGCTACGTAGTCCGTGGGATCGGGATGGGCGTGGCCAGTGTTTGGCCCCACCGTAAGGTAGAGGAACGCGGGAAGGTCGGCCCCGGCCTCGAGGATGTTGGCGCCCAGCCGGGCCACGAGGCTGCGCTCGGTCTCTCCCGGCCGAGCGGCGGCGTAGGTGGCCATCAGGGCGTGCTCGGTTGCCACCGCCGCCCTTGTGAGAAGCTCCACCTCCGCCGGCGTCTTCACCATTCGCGCGCTCTGGAACAGCGCTTCGCACGGGACGAACTGGGCCTCCGGCATGGCCCGGGTCAGTTCCCTGTGAAAGTCCGCGGACAGATAGCTCGGTTCGATTCCGATGCGTCCGGCGCCAAGCCCCTTCTCTCGGAGCGTTTCCGCCAAGACGTCGATGGGCGACGCGCGATGCTGCACGTAGCCGCGCACGTCGCCTATCCAGGATCTCTCCCGCACGTAGCCCTCCTCGTTGGTGGCGACGATGAAGGCGGGGTTGCCCTCTTTGGGCCACACCACCAGCGCGAGCCTGTCGCGTATGCTGCGTTGAGTCCACAGCAGGACGCCGGAGGTGTATGGCACGTTCTCGGGCGACATGGCGATGACGGCGTCCAGGTCGCTTTCGGCTATCTCCCGCTTCAGGGCATCCAGGTTGCCGAAAACATCGCTCATTGTTGCGTCCTCCAAGGTGGTTTGATGACTTGCGCCGCTAGAACCGACGTGACGAGGTGCGGAACGACTGTGCCACCGTCGCCTTCAGGATGTTCACCACGTCCAGGGATACGCTCTCCGGCGTGCCGTCGCAGGTGGGCGTTGTCATGACGGTCGCGCCATCGGCGCATCCCAGGTCTGCCAGGCGGTGGAGCACCCGGCGCTCGGCGTCGCGGTCGTGCATCATATCCTGGTTGTCGTTTATCATCGCCAGCGCGGCCTCCAGCCCCACGACGCCCCAGTTGGAGGTAGCTGCGACGATGAGGGCGTCGGTCTCGACCGCGCTCACGATGCCGTCTCCGCATGGACAGCTGCACACCTCGCCGTAGTTCACGATGCTCCGCGTCTCCTCGAAGATCGAGCCTAAGCCTATCTCGTTGCCCCCGTCGCCCACGGCGACGGTCAGGATGCCCCGCTCTCTCGCCACGTCCACGATGTGGTCCACCTTGCACCTGTCCTGTGTCTCGTGCTCGGTGCCGCCCGCGCTGTGATAGCGGCCCTTGCGGTTCCTTCCAAGCCGCTCGGTGGTGAACACGCAGGAGAACTCGTAGGTGTCCAGCAGCTTCTCAGCGGCCCTCCGGCTCTCTTCGTGGCCCCCTATCGGGAAGCTGACCACTACCGCCGTATGGTCTCGCTCCATGGCCTGCTCGTAGGGCATAGGCAGAAGCCCCACGGCCCTGCACGCCTCTTCCATGAGGTTGACGAGGGGCGGCTCAGCCGCGAAGAAGGGCTTGGCGCCGAGCCCGAGGTCCAGGGACAGCGCCAACGTCGCGCCACCGGGCGGGCCGTCCATCTCGCCTACGGGAAAGTGCAGCGGGTGATAGCTTCCCGTGAGAATGAGCACGTTGTCGTCCCGCCTGACACGCTCAGAGACCATCTCCGCCGCCAGCAGGCAAAGGGGCCGCTCGAACCTGGCGCGGGCCGCTTCGTACATCTGCACGGCTTTCATCGGCTGGAACATGTTTCCCCGCGACTTGCCGACCGGCGTCGTTATCAGGCGGTCTATGACCTCCCCGTACTGCTCGAGGTCTTCCCTGGGGATGGTTGACATGGTTGGGCCCTCCTGGTTGTATCTCGATTGCGCTACTGGAGCGGCGGTCGTCTCTTGTGCCAATCGTTCGCCTGCTCGTAGGCGTAGGCCACCTGGAATACCGTCTCGTCCTCGTGCATCCTGCCGCCAATCTGGAGTCCCAACGGCAGGCCCGACTCGGTGAAGCCGCAGGGTAGGGAGATCGCCGGAAGGCCGGTCATATTGAAGGTAGTGCTGTTGTTGCGCACCGCGAAAACTCCGCGCACAACCTCATCCACCGTCGTCAACTTGGCCTGCGTCTCCTGAATCTTGGGAGCGGGCGTTGACGTGGTCGGCGATACGAGCACGTCAACTTTACGCATCACCTCGAACATCTCGCGGCGCAGAAGGGCGCGTGCCCGCTGAGCCTTGCCGACCATGGACGCGGGGATGAGATTGGCGAGAAGAAGGCGGACGCGGGTGGCGTAGTCGTAGTCCGTGGGGCTGTCGAACAGGCGGGCTTCGTGAAGGCGTGGATTGTCCACGTCGCAGAAGCTCATGTAGATAGCCCCCGCATACCCTATGATGGGAACCGAAATCTCCTCTATCGACGCGCCCATCCCGGCCAACTGCTCTACAGCCGACTCCACCGCCCGCCGCGTCTCCGGGTTCACGCCGTCAGCGTACATCAATTCCCGCACGACGCCGACGCGAACACCCCGGACGCTTTCGCCCAGCTTGGCCGCGTAGTCGGGAACCGCGCGGCGTGAGGTCAACCTGTCGTTCTCGTCTCGTCCGGCGATGACGCCGAGCAGCCAGGCGCAGTCGTGCACGGTGTGGGTCATGGGGCCGGCGGTGTCCAGCGACCACGAGAGGGGCACTATGCCGTGGCGCGACACGCTTCCGCTGCTGGGCTTCACGCCGACTATGCCGCAGAACGAGGCGGGGTTGCGGATAGACCCGGCGGTGTCCTCGCCGATGGCGGCCGCGCTCAGGCCGGCGGCCACGGCGATGCCGGAGCCGCTGCTGGAGCCGCCGGGGCTATGCTCGGGATTCCAGGGATTGCGAGGAAGGCCGTATGCGTGGGCCAACGTGCCTCCCATCGCGAACTCGTTGAGGTTGAGCTTGCCGGTGAGGATTGCGCCCGCCGCGTAGAGCCTCTTCATTATCGTCGCGTCTTCGTCCGGCACGAAATCGGCGAGGACGTAAGAGCCTGCGGTGGTGCGTACGCCCCTCGTGTAAACCTGGTCTTTGACCGCGATGGGAATGCCGTGCAGCGGCCCAAGATAGTCGCCGGCGGCGATGGCGCTCTCAGCGCCTCGCGCCGACCGGAGGGCCTGCTCTCCGAGCACGGTGATGTACGCGCCGAGCCGCTTGTTGTGCCGCTCGATCCTGTCGAGAAATGTCTGGGTTAGCTCGACCGGGGATAGCCCTCCGGTCTGAATGAGACTGGAGAGCTCCTCGATGCTGGCGAACGCCAAATCTTCGCTGTTCATGTTAGACATCCTCCGGCGAGGAGATCCACGTCACCGGGTCAACGCTCTGCCAATCGAGATGGTCAATCTCTCTCATGGTCCACAGCACTCCGTTGAAGCGAGCGGTAACTTCGTCGATCTCCTCTTGTCCGACTGGGACTCCCAGAACATCGGCTATGGCCTGGATATGTTCCTTTGATAGCTCTTTCATCTGGTCTCCTCATCTTGGCGCGTATTGGTTTCGCGTTCCGGCGCGCCATCGCGTGGGTTCCCGCTTTCTCGGGAACGACTGCCGGCCGCCCCGCCTACAACGCACGCCCCCCTAGGCCCCTCAGTCGCGGGTGCAGGGTGTCACGCAAGGTGTCGCCCAGCAGGTTGATGCCCAGCACGGTCAGGCTCAGCGCAAGGCTGGGGAAGAAGAGTAACTGTTCGCATTTGGTGGGAGGCCCGCCCATTGTCCCCCTCCCTCGACGGTGTACAGACTGGGGAGATAGGGGGTGGGTGACAGGGGAGGTGTGGTGCTCCCCACTCGCCAATCCGCGCAGATGGAATCCCTCTCGTGGTTGCCCGTGTTGGTCATTTCACAGTCACCCTCTTGACATACAAGAACGTCAGTGCTATTATCGCTCCATGCTAACCAGCCAGAGTCTCTGAACCATGCCTCTCAATTCTGTTAATCCTATGAATCCCGATTCTAGCAAAGCCCTCGGAGCGCCGTCCAATTTCGTCCAAAACCGCCCAAAAGTGCCAATTAGCCGCGCAAAAACGCGCCAAACCACCCCCTAAAACTAGGCCACTCAGCTAGGTAGTGTTGACATTTCATCTTAGCCATATGAGAGCGCCGACAAAGTGGAGGAACCCGAGGTACCTATTTGCCAGCTTGTCGAATCGGGAGAAGATGTGGCGGTAGTGCTTGATCTTGCCTATGAAGCACTCGACGAGATGCCGCTCTCGGTACAGATACTCATCGTATGAGGGTAGCTCCCTTCGGTTCGAGCGAGGCGGGATCACCGGGGTGGTCCGGTTGCCGATGATCGACTCACGAAACTGGCGGGAGTCATATGCGCGGTCTGCAATCACATACTCACTCTCCATACCGGATATGAGCGCCTCGGCCTGAGTGACATCGTGCTCTTGCCCTGCGGTCAATCTGAATCTCAACGGGTTGCCGAGGCCGTCGACACCCACATGGACCTTTGTAGTGAACCCACCTCGGCTACGACCGAGGGCTTGAGATAGTTGACCACCGTTTTTTTGGGAGCGCCCGCAGCGGAATGGTGGGCCCGGACTATGGTAGTGTCGATGATCAGGTACTCCATGTCAGGGTCATCGATGAAATGCTGATGCATTCGTTCCCATATTCCGCCCTCACACCATCGGGCAAACCGCTTGTAGACGCTGTTCCATTTCCCGTACTCGGAAGGCAGTAGCCTCCACGGCGCACCAGACCTGCTCATCCAGATGATGGCCTCGATGAACCGCTTACAGTCGGACTCCTGTCCGACATACAAGTCTGGCTGACTACGAAGGAACTCCAACACCCGTGACCATTGTTCTGGAGATAGTGTAATTGCTGACATATACCCAGTATAATATAAATGTCAACACTACCTAGGAAATGGAGCAAAATGATACAAAATGAGGCAGATTTCATTGACACCCTCGTCCCGGAGACAGCTCGCCGCCCCACCGCTCTCCTACCAACCTACGGCGAACCCGTCGCTGCGCGGCTCGCTGCCTCCTCTGAGCACGCCGCTCTCCGGGTCTCGCTCGATGACCTGGCCGCTGCCGAATAGCAGGCCGTGTGGGCGCTGTACCATCACCCGATGGCCCCTGGCGGCCAGGTCTCGTATGACGCCAGCCGGAACGAGGCTCTCTACGGCGACGCCCTGCCCCAGCATTACGCTGAATCGCGGCGCGTCGAGCGCGGCCTGCGGGTCGAGGCCGAAGTCGATCATGTTGACCAACGTCTGCAAGTGCCCCTGCGCCTGCTGCATCGCGCCCATCACGCCGTAGGAGAGCCACATCTCGCCGTCCCTGGTCGCCATGCCCGGTATCAGCGTGTGGAAGGGGCGCTTGTTTGGCGCGAGCAGGTTGGGATGCCCCGGCTCCAGCGAAAAGGACGCGCCCCGGTTGTGCAACGCTATGCCCGTTCCCGGCACCACCAGCCCAGACCCGAATCCCTGAAACACGCTGTTGATGAACGAGCAGGCGTTGCCCTCGCCGTCCGCGCAGGAGATATAGACTGTGTCGGAGTGGGACGGGATTGCGCCAACCGGCGCGAAGCTCATCGCCCTGTCTCTCGCGATGAGACCGCGCCGCCGCTCCGCGTAGCCCTTCGATATGAGCCGCCCGGTGGGAACGTCCGACATCCTTGGGTCCGTGACGTGATGGAGGCCATCGGCAAAGGACAGACGCATCGACTCAATGAGATGGTGGTAGGTATCCGCGGACTGGAAGCCCATTCCCTTTATGTCGAAGCCCTCGACAAGGTTGAGCGCCATCAGCGCGTTGACGCCCTGGCTGTTCGGGGGACACTCCCAGCAGGTGACGCCCCGGTAGTCGGAGCTAATCGGCTCCTCCCAGGTTGGCCGGTGCGCCGCCATGTCCTCGGCTTGCAGCCAGCCGCCCTGCTCTCTGACGAACCTTGCTATGCCGTCCGCGAGCGGCCCGTTGTAGAAGGCATCCGCTCCGCCTTCCGCGATGGTCCGGAGTGTGCCCGCCAGCTCGGGCAGCCTGACGACCTCGCCCGCCCTGGGCGCGCGTCCGTCCTTGAGCAACTCGCTGCCCGAGGGACGCGCCAGCAGCTTGCCAACCCCGTTGGCCCAGTGCGCGCTGATGACCTCGGAAACGGGGTAGCCGTTGGAGGCGTACTCTATTGCCGGCTCCAGGACCTCCGCTAGGCCCATCCTGCCATAGCGTTCCAGGATGGCCTCCCATCCGCTGACGGCTCCGGGTACACTGACGGCATACGCGCTCTCTGCCGGGATAGCCCTCATACCCCTGGCGCGCAGTTCCTCAGCGGACGCCGCGCCCGGTGCGCGGCCACTGGCGTTCAGGGCGCTAACCCGCTTCTCGTTCGCCATCCACACCAGGGCGAACGCGTCGCCGCCGACTCCTGTGGAGTGCGGCTCGACCACATTCAGCGCGGCCGCCGTCGCCACCGCCGCGTCAATCGCGTTGCCACCCCGCATCATGACGCGAACGCCCGCCATCGCCGCCAGGGGCTGAGTGGTTGCCACCATACCGTTGCGCGCCATGAGGGTTGAACGCCGGGATTTGAACTCCATGATTCTCACTCCTCGAATCCGGTTTCTACGAAAATGCCCTTCAAAGCGGCCTCGCGCAGCGCGGCCTCGATCGAGACGACGACAGGTCCGTTCGCGCTGAGGCGAACGCAGGCCCGCTGCTGAGGCGACACGGCTAACGCGCGCTCGCCATCCAGGGCGATGGTGCACGGACGCATTCCCACCTCTATCGACTCGCCAAGGTCCACGACCCGCCAGTCCCTGACGGGCACGGGGATAATCTTCCCGGGTGCGATGGGCGCGATGACGGAATGCCCGCCCTCGCCGAGCGTGGCGTGCAGCCCGGTCGGATCGTCCATTGACACCGGCCGCAACTGCGCGCCGATTGCCGAAAGGCCGATGCTCATCGGCTCGGCGCGGGCCAGGAAGACCTCGTGAATGGTCTCCGTGTCCCAGATGGCCTTCGCGCCAATGAAGCGCTCCCTGGACACGGCGGCGTCCACCAGGGCAATGTCCTTCAGCAAACCGTCGATGAGTATCTCCAGCCGCTTGCTAATAGTAGTCGTCTTATCGAGGCCAACCAGCCTTCGCGCGACTACTCCCGCGGCAAGTCCCGCCACAGTGCCTTCGGCCATCTTTGGGAACACGTTGTTGGTGCCCGTCGAGACCGGAACGAGAGGGACGCTCCCGCAGCGCTTCGCCACGGCCCGGTTGGTCCCGTCGCCGCCTAGAGTGATGAGGCAGCCTACTCCAGTGTCGGCCATCAACGCGGCCGCCCTGATGGAGTCCAACTCTTCATTGAAGACGGGCATGTCCAGGAACTCCACGTCGAGGTCAAGGGTCGCTCCGTCGATTGCGGCTCGACCCAGCATCGCCGAGTCGGGCATCATGATCACACGCGGAACGCCGGCGGCATCCAGCCCCGCCAGGATGCGCTTGAGTACGTTGACCTTTTCCTGGTTGGGGACGAACCTGCCGTGAGCCACCAGGCGCCGAATGTCTTTGCCGGCGGCCGGGTTGGCTATGATGCCGACTGTTGCCAAGCGCTGCCTCTCAACGGGCCGATAGCTGTTCGAATGCCTGATCGACGAAAAACCCGTGCGCCTGTCGCATCGTTTCCGCGGTAACGTCGCTTCTACCAATGGGCGGCTCCTTCCAGCCGGCGGCCATTTCGGAGAAGTTCGACGGCGAAAAGAGCGCGGCGCACAGGTCCCAGTAAGCCAGGTCGGTGAAGTCGAGCCTCGTCATAGACCTGTAATGGTTTGTAAGGTCGTTCATCGCGCCGATTCCGAATGCCCACAGTGTTTCGAGCCTGCTGTTGGCAAGGTCCGCGAGTGGGTCGCCCAACTTGGCGTCCTCCCAGTCGATGACGGCAACGAGCCTGCCTTCGCTCCACAGCACGTTGCCGGGCCAAAAGTCGCCATGCAGCAATGCGGGCTCGTTGCGGGCGGGCAGGGGCCACACGGACTCCAGGGTATCCCTGATGCGCCCTTCGGATAGCGATTCATCCAGGTTCGGCGGTCGCTGCGCGAGCCTATCCGCAAATGTTCGTGGAAGTTTCGACAAAAATGACAGGTCCATTTCCGAGCAGTCCGCATCGTGAATCGCGGCAAGCTGCGCGGCAAGCTGGAGGACGAAATCCGCAGTGTCGGAGGGCGTGAACTCGGGTCTGCCCTCGATGTATTCGACAACCACGTATGGCGTGGGGAATATCTCGCCGGATTGATCGAGGTGATAGGGCACAGGAGTGGGCAACCCGAGGGATTGCGTTATCCGCAGCAGCCTGAATTCGTCTGCGGCTACACACGGGTTCTGCTCGAGGTCCCTGGCGCCATGCCTGTGTACAACCATCCTCCTGGTGCGGCCATCGGGCAGCGAAACCTCCAGCGCCGCCGCCCGCGCCGAGATACCGCCTTCCAGCCGCCACCAACGGAGCAGCCTGGCCTGGGGGCAGACTCGCCGCACCAGCCTTTCAAACTTCTTGCGCACCGTCACCGCCGTCCAGAATGTTCTTTCCCGCCGTGGACGTGACCTCGGGGCCGATTATAGCATCATGCCCCGCAGACGGACAAAAGGGACCAAACCTCGAAAGAGTGTCCGAAATCCCAAGCCGGCGTATAATATGCGCGTACCGCTGGAGGCAGGGGGATAGATGACACAGTACGCACTCGCAGCCGACCTGGGAGGCACGCAACTAAGGGTGGCATTGGTGGACAGGGAGGGGAAGGTGACCTGGAGGAGCGCCATTCTCACGGAGGCGCATCGGGGCAGGGACGACGTGCTGGAACGATTCGTGGCCGTACTGGAACGCGCGGCCTCCGGCGTGGAGCGCGCGTCGCTGGTGGGCATAGGAGTCGCGCAGGCGGGGGCGACCAATTCCGATGACGGCACTATGTACAATCCGCCGTACCTTCCGGATTGGGACGGCTTTTCTGCCAAGCCAATGTTGGAGGAGCGGCTGTCTCTCGTGTCCTCTCACGTCAACGACGCGACCGCGGGGGCGCTGGCGGAGCACGCTTACGGCGCGGGGCGCGGGGCAAGACACATGGTTTACATGGCGTTGGGCACTGGCGTAGGCGGCGGAATCGTGGCAGATGGCAGGCTCTACACGGGCGTTCGCGGGTTTGCCGGAGAGCTGGGCCACATCACGATCGACCGCAACGGCCCCGTCTGTCCCTGCGGCAACACCGGCTGCCTGGAGATGCTGGTGTCGGGCACCGCTGTCGCGCGAATCGCGAGGGAGAGGCTGGCATCGGGAGAGCGGAGTGTCTTGTTGGACGCCACCAAAAGCGAGCTCGATGTTGTGGACGCTCCCAGGGTAGCGGAGGCGGCGCGGGCCGGGGACGCGATGGCGCAGTCGATCATGCGAGACGCGGGCACGAGCCTCGGAATAGGTATAGTTAGCCTGCTCAACGCGCTGGACCCGGAGGTCATCGTTCTTGGGGGCGGAATGTCCCAGAGCCTTGACCTTCTGCTCCCCTGGGCGTTTCAAGTGATAGAGCGGCGGGCGATCGTGCCCTACCAGGGTCGAATCCCGGTGGTCAAGTCCGAGTTGGGAGGAGATGGCAGCCTGCTGGGCGCGTCGGCCCTGGCCTTCGACACATACGACCGGGGCGGAGGCGATGCCAGCCCAGTCTCGGAGGGTACGGAGCGCCGCGGGCCTTAGCCCTAGAACCGGAATCCGATGGGATCTTGGTCGAACTCGATGCCGCTAAGGGCCATCTGCGCCGCTTCCCCCAATGCCTCATCGCCGAGCTTCAGACACTGGAGCAGAGCCTGCTTAGCGAGCACGCCGCCAATAGCGCCGAGAGCCTGCACCGCCGACAACTGCACTTGGAAGTCGTCATCCTTTATCAACATAATCAGGTGAGGCACGGTGGACTCGTCGCCCAACTGGCCGATGGCATTGGCAACCTCGTAGCGTATCGCTGGATCATCGTCCTGCATTTCGTGGAGGACGATTGGCAGCCACCGGCTGTCTGAGCTTCTGCCCATCGCGAATATCGCGCTCTGCTTGAGCTTCGGCTCGCTATCGTCATAGGCCTGGCGGATGATGTCGCCGATCTCGGGCGAGTTGAAGGACGCTATAGCTTCGATGGCCCGCCTTCGCACCTCGAGCTCCTCATCCTCGATTACCGACAGCAGGGCACCTCGAATCCTCTCGCCATCTCTCGCGAGCAGTTTGCTGTTGTGCGCCATTTCCGCGAACTTGCCCAATGACGTTGCCGCCGCGGCCCTGACCCGCGCCGATGGGTCGTCCTTGAGGAGCGAGAGCAGCGGTCTGATACACACGCGGTCGTCCGATTCCCACAGCCCGCGAGTCGCCTGTTCCCTTATCTCAGCGTCAGAGTCGGCAAGGCAGGCGCGAAAGACGTAGTCGAAATCGAACTCCAGATTGTCTTCGCTAAGCTCGACCAACCTTATCAGTATCTCTCGCTTCCTATCGAGGGACACCGACGACCACTCCGTCCTGAACTCGAAGAGTTCTTCAGAAGTCAATCCGGACAGCTGCAAAAGTCCAGAATGCTTCAGGGGCTTCTCTTCGTCTGCCAACTCTTTCAAGGACTTTTCCAGAGTCATAGGCAGCCTCCGGGCAGCAAGAACCAACCCTTGAATGCCGGCTCCGCGCAAAGCCGAAATAGTTCGCCCTTCTTCGTTGATGCAGGAGAACGGAGTGTATTGAATTCAGGAGGGTCTGGTGTTAGTGGGATGATCTTCATAGCCCAAGTTCGAATCGCACGGTAGTCTGTACGGCGCAAGTGTTTATCCTGAATGTGAAGTTAAATGAGCCTGCAAGCGTTTGTCAAGTTGAGGAAACGCCTGCAGCTTCGTGAGATTTGTGCCAAAAAATCGCATCTTTGCGTCTATGTCGTTACTATTGAAACAGGTTTTCGGTAAGTCCTGCGCCCCAAGTCCCCGCCGCTCGGTAATCCAGGTCGCCCGCCTGCAAACCTCGACCAATGGTCGCATGGGCTAGGGCCTGTTCACACTAACGCAACGCATCGAAGATGAGCGCAAACAGGATGAACCCAAGGAAGAGAGCGTCCAGCTTCTCAAAGCGAGAGAAGATGCGCCGAAAGCCCTTCAACCGTCGAAACAACCGCTCGATTTCGTTCCGACGCTTGTACATCTCCCGGTCGTACTGCCAAGGGTCAACCCTCGTGCTCAGGGGCGGAACTATCGGGGTGAACCCCAGGGCCAACGCCAGTTGGCGGGTCTCATTCCCCTCGTATGCCCGGTCCATTAACAGGAACGGGTTCTGGTCCTGTGTTCCGAGGCGCTTTAGCAGCTTTCGCCCCTCCGGCGCATCGTGGGCCTGTCCGGGAGAAAGGGAGAACGTCACGGCTGTTCTAGCATCCGCGGCAACCATATGAATCTTGGTGGTCCAGCCGCCACGGGACTTGCCGATGGACTGGGGTCCGTTTTTTTTAACGCACCGGTTCCATCGGGATGGACCTTGACTATGGTACTGTCCATGGAAACCGCTTCTATCTTGATACGCACTATGTGCTCTCGTTGAAGATACTCGAAAACCCGGTCGAGCACACCGTTCTTGGACCACCGGTTCATCCGGGTGTAGACGGTGTGCCAGTTGCCAAATCGAGGCGGCAATCCCCGCCATTTGCAGCCTTGCTCGGCGACATAGAGGATAGCGTTGAGTACTTGCAGGTTCGACAGGCTGACGTTGCCACGCTGAACGGGAAGGATCGGCGCAATTCGTTGGTACTGAACTTCGGTGATTTCCATTCTCGGATTGTAACATAATTTGGCTATTAGTGTGAACAGACCCTAGTCGCTCGTCGGTGTGGGGTCCGGCAAGGCCTGCCCACGCGCCGGGAAGTGCAAGAAGAGACGGCCCAGCAGCCGCGGGATGCTCTCGTTGGCCAGCGTGTAAACCACCGGCACCACTATCAGCGTTAGCGCTGTAGAGGTGATGAGGCCGCCTATCACCACCGTCGCCAGTTCCGCGCTGATGATGCCGCCTTCCTCGGAGACGAAGGCCGCCAGTGGAACGAGCGCGAAGCTGGTCGTGATCGCCGTCATGAGTATGGGGCGCAGCCGTGTTCTGCCGCCGCTGATGAGGGCCTCGCGCACGCTCATCCCCTTCTCTCGGAGCTGCTCCACGAAGGCAACCAGCACTATCGCGTTGGTCACGACGACGCCGATGAGCAGCAGGACGCCCATCATCGCGGGCAAGCCCAGCGCGCGGCCCGTAATGGCGAGCGCGCCCAGTGCGCCGATCAGCGCCAACGGCAGGCTCGTTATGATGACGAACGGGTTTCGGAGCGACCCCAGGCTGGCAACCATGACGAGATAGATCAGCGCGATTCCGACGGCCATCGCCGTGAATATGCTCCGGAAGCCCTCGGCTATCTGGGTGAACACGCCTCCGCTGCTAATCTCGACGCCGGGCGGCAGAACGAGTCTGTCTATCTCCGACTGAACCAGCCTGCCAACCGCTTGCGTGTCCTCATCGACGATGCTGCCTGTTATCCTGGCGGACCTGCGCCCGTCGGTTCGGCTGATGCTAACCGGGCTCTTCTGTATGGTAACGTCCGCAAGTTGACCCAGGGGAGCCGCGCCGGCCAGGCCGGCAACCATGATGCTCTCTACGCTTTCGAGGTCGCTGATGTCGGCCGACCGCCCTATCAGCACAACGTCCACGTTCTCGCCGCCCACGCTCAGCTGCGTAACGGACTGTCCCGCGAGGTACTGCCTGACCTGCAAGGCCACACTCTGCGCGGTGAGGCCGAGCGCGCTGGCCTTGCCGGGCTCGACGTCGATGACGATCTCGTCCCTGTCCTCGCTGGCGTCGTCTGAGACGTTGACGATGCCTCCTATGGCCGCCAGGTTGGTGACGAGTTCGCGCGTAGTCCTGGAAATGTCGTCGTAGCTGGAGCCGGTGACGGTGATGTCCAAGCCGCCCTGTGGAGGGCCGGAACTCACCTCAGTCACAGTGACGATTCTGCCCGGCGTGCCCTCCAACTGCCGCCTGATGTCCCTGGCTACGTCGTCAGGCGCGTCCTCACTCAGCCGCACGAGACTGTTGGCGCGATCGAACCCTCCGGGGCCGCTGGAGCCGAACGCCGCCCCCGGGCTTCCGATTGTGGTCGTGTAGATACTGGAGTAGGCTGCGAGCTGCGCCTCTATCCCGGCGACCTCCTCGATGGTTCTCTCCGCCGAGGTACCCGGCGGCATTACAAGATCGACCCGCACGAAGCGGTCGCCGCCCGACGGGAAGAGCGTCACAGGTATGATTCCAAGCAGTCCCAGGCTGCCCAGCGTGAGAAGAACGGCGACTATCAGCGTAACGGCCTTGTGGTTTAGCGCCCACCTGAGCACGGGGGCGTAGGCGCGCTGCATCCAGGTTTCCGTCTCCACGAGCTCATCTCCCTCACCCGCGTCATCAGGCAGGTCGCCGGGGCGCAGCAGGTACGCGCCCAGCACTGGAATGGCTATCAGCGCGACAGCCAGCGACGCTATCAGCGCGAAGCTGACCGAGAGGGCGAACGGGAAGAAGAACGCGCCCACGAGTCCTTTGATGAAGGCGAGGGGCACGAACACCGCTATCGTCGTCAGCGTCGATGCGGTGATAGCGGGGCCGACCTCGACCGTGGCCTGGAGGGCGGCGCGCCAACGCTCTCGGCCTCCCTGAACGTGTCGATAGACGTTTTCCAGCACAACGATGCTGTCATCAACGACCCGCCCAACCGAGATAGCCAATCCTCCGAGCGTCATGAAGTTGAGGCTGAGTCCCTGCCAGCCTATCAGCAGCACGCCGGCGAAGATGCTGAGCGGTATCGACAGCCCGATGACGATGGTGGGCCGCAGCGTATTGAGCAAGCCGCGCGGCACGGACGGCTTCAGCGTGACCATGAACAGGAACACGACGGCGACGGCGATCGCGAAACCGAGTATCGCCTCGCGCTGAAGGGTGTCTATCTGTGCCTGTATGTCGGGGCCGCTGTTGGAGACGGTGGCGATTTCGACTCCCGACGGGAGCGCGAGGGCGTCCAGGGCGGCGAGCGCGTCGGTGGTTACGTCGATGGTGTTGGCGTCCGCTTCCTTAATGACGCTCACGCCAAGGCTGGGCTTGCCGTTGGTGCGCGAGATGCTGGTCGGAATGCCAAGCCCAAGCTGCACCTCGGCTACGTCGCGCAGCCGGACGGGCGCGGGAGGAGTGGACGGCGTCTGCCCCGTCGGCGGCGGGAGCGAGGGCGACGCGCCTATCACCAGGTCGCCCAACTCCTCTAGGGAGCCGAACGAGTTGGTCGTCTTGATTGGAAACGCCCTGCCCTCGTCGATGATGATTCCCGCGGGCAGCGTGACGTTGTTCTGGCTGAGCGCCTGGGACACTTGCAACATGGAGATGCCGTTTTCCAGCAGCCTGTCCGGGTCCACGGTCACCAGCACGCGGCTCTCCACGCCGCCCGCGACCTCAACCATGGACACGCCTTTGACCGAGTTGAGCGCGGGGGATATCGAGGACTCGAGAGCCCGCTGCAACAGGGCCATGCCGCCGTCGCCGGTGATGCCGAGCTGGAGCACGGGGAAGGTGTCGGGGTTTACGCGCGCCACCGATGGCTGGTGAACGGAGGCCGGGAACTGGATGCCGCCCAAGTTGGAGATGATGACGTTCTCGGCCTCTTCCATGTCCGTGCCGAACTCGAAGCTGCTGATGACAATGGAGCGGTTCTCAGTCGATACCGACTGCAGGTTCTCCAGTCCTCCCACGCCCAGAATCGCGTTTTCTATGGGCGCGGTAACTTCCCGCACGACGGCCTCGGGATTGGCCGAAGGATAAAATGCGGAGACGGTGATGAGCGGGAACTCTATCTCGGGGAAGAGTTCGACGGGCAGATTCCTATAGGTGAGTACCCCGGAAACGAGCACCAAGACTATGGCGAGTAGTGTCACGGACCGCCGCTTAATGGCGAACTCTGTAACAAAGCGCATTGTGTTGTTTCTCCTTGGCTGAGAGAGCGCCCAGAGAGGGCGTCGGCTAGGCGCGCTGGCAGCGTTCCGGCGCGCCGTCCCCGCTCGCGCTCCAACCTATCTATTGTAAGCCATCGGATGCCGGTTCACTAGCGTTCTTTGCGAGAGTAACTTTCGAGATGCCATGAAGTCTGAAAGGTTGCCTGCGCGGTTTTGTCTTTCGGCGTGCTGAGACCCATGTCCCGGTGGGATTGTGGTAACCTTAACGGGGCGTGGCGCAGGGTACTATGCGGCGCGGCGCGATTCCGGCCCTTTGTGTGATAGTCGAAAGGACGTGCGGAGAGTGAGTCCAAGGCGACGTCGTGTTTCGGCGCAAGACGTGATGAGTTTGCTGGGTGAAGAGTACGGCCCCGTAGAGTGGCGCCACAGGTACGACCCCGCGTCAGAGCTGGTCTATACGATCCTGTCCCAGCACACCTCCGACATCAATTCGGAGCGCGCCTTCAACAACCTCATGGACACCTTTGGCACTGTGGAGGCGATCGCGAGCGCTCCCGTCGAGGACATCGAGGACGCGATCCGCATGGGAGGCCTGGCGAAGGTAAAGGCTCCCAGGATAAAGACGGTGCTTCAGCAAATCGCCGAAGAGCTCGGCTCCTTCGACCTCTCCTTTCTTGGCGAAATGCCTCTGAGTGAGGCGAAGACGTGGCTCAGGGCGCTTCCCGGCGTCGGCCCCAAGACGGCCGCGATCATTCTCTGCTTCTCCCTGGGTATGCCCGCTATGCCGGTGGACACTCATATCTATCGCGTGTCCAAGCGGCTGGGACTGATAGGCCAGAAGGTTACGGCGGACCAGGCTCACGACATTCTCGAGCCGATGGTGGCGAGCGAGGACGTGTTCGCCTTCCACATGTATCTCATCCGCCACGGGCGGCAGGTCTGCAAGGCGCAGCGTCCCCACTGCGATGATTGTGCGCTGGCGTGGGGCTGCCCCTCCCGTGTGCCATCAGGTGTAAAGGCGAAGCGACGGACTAGAAGCGGCGCTCCTTGATGCGCGCGGCGCGTCCCGAGCGTCCCCTGAGATAGTATAGCCGCGCCCGACGCACGACGCCGCGCCGGACGACCTTCACGCCCTCCACGTTCGGGGAGTACCGCATGAAGGTTCGCTCAACGCCAATCTCGTGGGTTACCCTGCGGACGGTGAAAGAGGCTCCGGGGCCGCTTCCCCTGCTGCGTATTACGACCCCTTCGAATACCTGGATTCTCGTTCTGTTGCCCTCTGTCACCCTGGCGCTCACCCTGACGGTGTCGCCCGGCTTGAACTCCTCGATATTGGGGTTGGGCTCCAGCTTGATAAGGTCCGGCGCTTCCATCTGCAAATATCCTGTCTTGGGTTGGTAAGTCGGGAAAAAACGTTCAAAGCATTGTAACCCGCGCAGCGATGATTCCGCAAGCCAGTTTTGCCATCTCAGTATTTCTGGGCCAGAATCAGGATTAGGAGACGCTCACGTTTGGAGTTTAGTTGGTCGCCAGGCTTACAATTGCCCTGCGTGCACAACGAGTACCAATAGTTACTAGGAAATCAATCGTGTATAATTTCAATGAGGTGCCCGAGGCAACGGATTAATTATTGCCGCTGATCCAGCGGTGACCACATACCAAGGAGTGCTTTACGCTCGCTGTTGCAGTGAGCCTGTACTGTCTGGGTGCTGTGTCCCAGCGAGGAAGGCAAAATTCAGCTACGGGCACCTCTTTCTCTTTGTTTGAGGCATGAACTTTGAATCCTTTACTACAGCGGAGTCCTGACCAATTTCAGAAATTATTCTGGGCACTCAAACGACCGAAAGACGTAGCTGAGATGCTTGAAGTTGGGTACCGGGACCTCAACTATTGGATCTATCGCATCCCTGAATCGCAAAGGTACTTTACATTCTGCATTCCCAAAAAGAACGGCGAGGCGCGAACGATTGATGGGCCCAGTACGAACGTCAAGATTCTGCAACAGAAACTAAACCAAGTGTTACAGTCAGTCTATCGTGCCAAGCCAAGCGTACATGGATTCGTGGTGGGGAAAAGCGTGAAGTCCAATGCGCAGCAGCATGTGGGGAAGCGGTGGCTATTCAACGTTGATCTGAAAGACTTCTTCCATTCGATCAATTTCGGACGTGTACGTGGAATGTTCATGGGCAAGCCGTATTATACCATTTGATGATAACAAGACCTGGAAGTATCTAGCGATGTCCTAATAGTTCATCCATGCTCTAGCCGACATACAGTGTTGGAGGGTATCAGATGATCGGACGACCGCTTCGAATAGATTGGCATGGGGAGGATACACCGGAGGCGCTGAAGGCGGCCTACCGGGCAGAACGTGACACTAGCCTTCGTACTCGACTCCATGGACTGTGGCTGGTGCGGTCGGGATGGCAGTTCGGTGAGGCGGCAAGAGCGGTGGGAGTCCACTACCGGACGGTACAGACGTGGGTGGGCTGGTATAGAGAGGGAGGTGTGGAAGGAGTGTTGTCCCACAAGATGGGAGGCATGGGCAAACCGCGCTTTCTGAGCACAGATGAAGAGCAGGAGTTGACCGAGGAGGTGTCGACGGGACGGTTCAGAACGGCGGGAGAGATCAGGGACTGGATAGAGTCCGAGTATGGGGTGAGCTACAAGTCGGGCAGCGTCTATGGTCTGCTTGAGAGGTTGGGATGCAGCCCGAAGGTCCCGAGGGGCCGTCATGAGAAGGCAGACGTAGCTGCGCAGGAGTCGTGGAAAAAGGGGGGCTTGGTTGTTGCCTTGCCGAAGCGGGCGTGAGTTCTGAGACGGCCTTTGGCTTTGCCGATGAGATGCGAGTGGGCCTGCGGGGGATGGTGCGTAGGGTGTGGGGTCGTCGTGGAGTGAAGGTGCATCAGCGAGTGCAGATGGTCTACAAGTGGATGTACCTGTTCCTGGTGGTAGACGTTCGGAGGGGCAAGCTGTTGTGGGGTTGGATCGATTCGATGAAGTCTGCGGCTATAGCGGTGGCAGTCGATGGCCTGAAGCATCACTCGGACATCGAGGCCCTGGTGTGGGATGGAGCGCGTGGTCACCGGGGTGAGATAGTACGGACTGTTGGAGTGGCAACGATCGTGCAGCCTGCATATAGTCCTGAGCTGAATCCCGCTGAGCGGGTCTTCCAAGAGGTCCGCAGGTGGGTGGAGGGCAGGATATACGGGAGCATAGAGGAGAAGATGAAGGCGGTTGACGCCTACCTGAGTGAGCTTGAATCTGATCCGGGTCGGGTGCGGTCGCTCACGGCGTGGAGTTGGATCGAACACACAACGCGAAGTCTTCCGGCACACTATGCGGCCTCGTCAACATGAAATGGTATTACTTGCCTGAGAAGGTAGCAACCGTACTTGCACATGTCTGTTGTTTCCAACGCCGCCTCCCCCAGGGCGCACCTACATCTCCGGTGATTAGCAACATGATCTGCGCCCGGATGGATAGCAAGTTGCAGCAACTAGCCAAAAGGAATCGCTCAACCTATACTCGATACGCTGATGACATAACTTTCTCTACTACTGGCCGAAGGTTCCCAGTCGAGATTGCTGTCTTCGATAACCTTAATCAGATCCGTCCGGGAGATGAACTCAGACGAACGATTGAGCAAAACGGTTTTTCGATCAACGACGGGAAGATTAGGTTGAGCGGCCAACACCACCGGCAAGCGGTGACTGGCGTCACGGTCAACGACTTCCCGAATTTGCCGCGGAGATTCACAAACCAGATCCGAGCGATGCTACACGCTTGGAGAAAACATGGGCTGTGTGCGGCCCAAGAAGATTGGGAAAGGAAGTATTGCACCAAACATCGTGCTCCTTGGCTAACCGCTCCTCGATTTGAACAAGTCCTCAAGGGTAAGATTGAATACTTGGGGTTGATTAAGGGTCAAGAATCCTGGACGTATCTCAAATTTCTTGATCAGTTGGGTGAATTAGCTCCTAACTTTACCAGCGGACGAGGAACACCGTTGCAACTATTACTTCGGACATATGATGATCTATGGAACGGCTCGACAAGCCCGCAGACACGGGGCTATCGTTTTGAGCAGATTACAAATAGTTTGTTTAAGACCTTCAACATCTCAGTTAGAGAGAGCTTTACCAGGAACGCTGGCGGTGAGCAAATAGATGGGGCATTCGAGCTCGACAATTGGTACTACTTGGTCGAGTGCAGATGGCGGGCCAAGAAGACGAGCAGAGAAGAGGTCGACCCATTCCTCTCAAAGGTACGTCGATCTAGTCCCCAGACAATGGGTGTGTTCATCTCTGTAAATGGCTGGTCTTGC
Source organism: Dehalococcoidia bacterium (assembly GCA_965217565.1). Lineage (GTDB taxonomy): Bacteria > Chloroflexota > Dehalococcoidia > Lucifugimonadales > CATOSD01 > CBDCIS01. Next base: position 38,056 of record CBDCIS010000011.1, on the reverse strand, counting down.
CATGTAGTGGACGTGATGAAACAGGAGCCAGACAAGAGAGTGTTCCTAATGAACGGCGAGGACTTCCGCGCTGTGCTAGCAGGCGATATTTGTCTCATCGATCTGCTTAAGGCAAAAGTTGAAGCCCTGAATCTGAAATCCGAGCCATTTGCAGGTGTCAAGGACATCCTTTCGAACGCTTGTTAAAATTCGTCAGCAATCTAGTGGTTCAACTTTTTTGTATTGATGGGTAGAGTGACTTTAGCTTGATGCGCGCATCCTCGGTAGTGAAGCGCCAATCCACTCGTATAACATCCCGGTTGCGTTGATTCTGCCAAGCATTGACCTCGCCGCGCAGGATGTCTTGATTGGCAATCCGTCGGTCCAGGCACTGTCGAGCCAGCACACCGATCTCTATCTCCGCCATATTCAACCAACTCCCGTGTTTGGGAGTGTAGTGTATCTCCAGTCGCTCAGCTATACGCCTCGCCTCAGCAGGCTCGAATGCCTCGTATAGCGAGGACAGCTTGTGAGTGTTGAGATTGTCCATTACCAGCACGATCCGGTCTCTGTCAGGGTAGTCCTCGTCGACCAGTTTCTTTATCACATGCGCCCAGTCCACCTTCGTGCGGCGCTCTCTGAGCTCGACTCGGCGCCATCCGTCCAACGGTGCAAACAGCATGAACAGGCTGCTCACTCCATTGCGCTCGTATTCGTAGTCGTATGCCGCCGATAAGCCGGGCGCTGTGGGACGCGGCACTCGCGTCTCCTTGACTTGCTGTTTGCTCGTCTCATCCATGCACACCAGAACCTCATTCCCATCGTACGGCCGTTGGTAGACCTCCAGTACGTCTTCCATCGCGCACACAAACTCCGCGCTCTGACCGGGCGGGATGCACCAACTCTGCTTCAGCCACGGCTTCAGCTCGTTTTTTTAAGCGCCTGGCGAACCGTCTCGGCGCTAATGGTCTCGACTATCTCACACTCGACCAACTCGTCAGCCAACAGCTTCAGGGTCCAACTGGCACGCCCCTCCGGCGGTTCCCTGCAGGCCATCGCTATCAACCGTGCTTCACCTTCGCCGTCCAGTCTCTTTTGACGCCGACGCAGTTGCTTTTTGCGATTCAGCGCAGACTCGACCCCCTCCTCCACACAGCGCTTGCGTATTCGCTCGACCGTTGACTGTCCCACACCGAGCGCGCTGGTGATGTCCGCGTCCTTCATTCCCCCGTCCGAGCGTGACTCATCGCTCATCAGCAGAATGCGCGCATGGGTCTGTTTGTACGCCGCAGACCGACCGCGTGAGACCAAGCCGTTGAGTTCCTGTTGTTCGTCGGTAGTCAGTCTGATACGGTACTTCTTGGTAGACATCATGGTTCCTCCTCGGTTCAACGTTACGATTGAACCCCCAAGAGCAACAATGACTATCATGGTCTTCATTTCAATGATGTTGGACCACTAGGGTCCGTCTCCAAAGTACGTTGGCAATAGTAACCCACATTGAGCAACATCTGAATGGTCTGATTAGAAGGTCTTTGTCGGGTTGCGTTTTCTTGTGGATGGTCGGCTTGATATACTCTGTCCATGAGTTCCGAATTCTATCCGCAGGTGTCCCTCCCGATAACCAGAGGTTCCACCAAAGTCGTTTGGTGGACTTCTAGTGCATAAAATTGTCCTAGCGTGTCGCGCTTCACCACAATCTGGTCGGCTATGCAGGTGGTATTACTACGCTCGCAGGCATTTGAGACGGCCGCGAATCGCGGCCTACGCAAGGAGGCGATGTGCCTGAAGCGCCTGACCTAGAGGTAATCCGGGAGTTCCTAGAGGAGCGCGCCATTGGAGCGCGAATAGAGTTTGCCGAGGTGGTCAAGCCCAGCGTGCTTAGGTCTCTGCGCGGCGACATGACCTCGGACATCGAGGGGCGCGCGCTGGACCGGATCGAGCGGCGGGGCAAGTTCCTGATTCTGCGGCTGTCGGACGACCGGCTGCTGGTCATCAACCCGATGCTCACCGGCGCAATTCAGTACTGCGCGCTAGGGGATCGACGGTTCAAGCGCACGTGCTTCATGCTGTCACTCTCGGACGGGCGCGAACTGCGCTACTTGGACGACCGGCAGATGGGGCTGGTCTATTATGTGAACGAAGAGGAGTTGGAGCGCGTCCCCAAGCTGGGCGAACAGGGGCCGGACGTGCTGGACGACTTTTCGTTCGAGGAGTTCCTCCAAAGGCTGAAGCCGTTTCATGGCGAGATAAAGGGAGTCCTCACTCGCGGACGGGTAATCTCCGGGATTGGCAACGCCTACTCGGACGAGATTCTGTTCGAGGCCCGGATATACCCCTTTCGCAAGAGGAAGGCGCTGAACGCCACCGAGCTCGAGTGTCTGTACGAGAAGTCGCGTGAGGTGGTCGAGAACGCGATTCCCATTCTGAGGGAGCGGATGGGCGAGAACATCCACGTCAAGGTGCGCGACTTTCTGAGCGTGCACAACAAGGGCGGCTCGCCCTGCCCCAGGTGCGGGAACGGCATCAGCCAGGTTACGGCCAACAGGCGCATAACCAGCTATTGCAGGCGCTGCCAGCCGGGGATGCTGATCAAGAACTGAACCTCGTCCCGGCTTTCAACGGGGCAGGCCCTGGCATTCCCTCCGCGGGGAGGGACTCTGAAAACGCCCAGCTAAGCAACGCCGGCCTTGGTCTTTGCAGCCGTCTCGCCCAGCATCTCGTAGGTCGAGGCGAGCAGCTCGGCGGTCTCTTCCCAGCCTATGCAGGCGTCGGTAATCGACACGCCGTACTCCAGGGCGGACGGGTCGCCGCCCAGCTTCTGATTGCCGGGGTTCAGGTTGCTCTCCATCATGCAGCCTATAATGTCGTCGTTGCCGGCGACGCGCTGCTCGACCACTTCGCGCAGGGCCAACACCTGCCTGGTGTGGTCCTTGTTGGAGTTGCCATGGCTGCAATCCACCAGAAGCTGCGACCTGACCCCTGCGTCGCTGAGCAGACGCTTCGCCTCCGCGATGGCGTCAACGCCGAAGTTAGGGCCGCCCCGGCCGCCGCGTAGCACGATGTGGCCATCGGGGTTGCCGGTGGTGTGAACGACGCAGGTCTGCCCATAGTGGTCGATCCCGAGAAAGGCTTGGGGCGTGCGGGCCGCGATCATGGCATCAACCGCAATTTGCGCGCCGCCGTCCGTGCCGTTCTTGAAACCCACGGGCATACTCAAGCCGCTGGACATCTGGCGATGCGTCTGGCTCTCGGTCGTGCGCGCGCCGATGGTGGCCCACGCGACGAGGCCGGCGAGGTACTGCGGCACAACCGGGTCCAGGAACTCAGTGCCGCAGTACATGCCCATCTCGGCAATCCGCAGCAGCAGCGAGCGGGCGCGATACAGCCCGGCGCCGATGTCGAACGTGTCGTTGAGGTGCGGGTCGTAGATGAGTCCCTTCCACCCAACGGTGGTGCGCGGCTTCTCGAAATAGACGCGCATGACAACCAGCAGCCGGTCTTCGAGCCTCTTCGACAGCTCAAGGAGGCGTTCGGCGTAATCCAGCGCGGCCTTCTCGTCGTGGATCGAGCAGGGGCCAACTATCATCATCATACGCCGATCCTCGCCTCGCAGAATCGCCTGGATCTGGCGTCTGCCCTCGAGCACCGTGTTCTCGGCCGCCGGCGTAATCGGCAACTGGGTTACCAGCGATACGGGGCTTATCAGGGGTTCTGTGCTGCTCACATTAACATCTCTCGTTGGTGATGGTTGCATGAGTCCTTCCTTCTACCTACTTCAAAGGGCCGGCCGCCGCGCCGCGACTAACAAACAAAAACCCCAGCGCGGCTTCGGCTGGGGTCTCAGCGCATCCCAGGGGTTTCAGTTCACGCCGTCATGTCCTCGGGTACACCAAGCCTTCGCCAGCCGTATGTGAGCCGGTAAAGTAACGGTAGTATCCCCAATAGCGATTCGCGCATGACAAAATCATGATGGCGTATAGTACATTCCTTCACAAGCGAATGTCAATAGCTACAACTGGTCAGTCCAAGGACATTTCAAGGTTAGGCGCAATCCTGGCGTGCCCGATAGCGAGCAAGTGGAATCCATCTCCCTATCACGATGCTCAGATACGGGGACGGAGCAGGACTCCCAGAAGGTCGTTGAGACCCACCGATTCGCATCATCTGCCCGAGTCGAGAATACCAAAATTCGTAAATAGACCCACCCCAGGCCATCAACGCCAGGCTTGCCGTCGCCCGTGTTCGTGCGTATCATTGCGGGTGAGGGCGCAACCGCCCGACTTCGTGAGGGCAATCGCCCCTTTGGAGGAGAGTTATGGCTGAGTCTGAGAGTATGTCGTTGGACGCTCTTCGAGCAATCGTCGAAAGGGCGGGCCTTAGCCTGTCCGACGAGGAACTGCAATCGCTGAAGCCGTTGTACGAACGCTATGTGGGAGAGGCGGCGCGTCTGCACGAACTGGAGATTGACGCGGAAGACCTCGCGGTGGTGTTCTCGCCCAAGTGGGACCCGGCAGTTTGAGGTGACGCTATGACGCAGTTTACGACAGGCAATCTGCTGGCTGAGGTGACTCCATGACACAGAATATGTCCGAGCTATGCTATCTGACCATCTCGCAGGCCGCGGAGCTTTTGAGCGGCAGGAAGCTGTCGCCGGTGGAACTCACGCGCGCCTTCCTGGAGAGAATCGAGCGGCTGGATGGCACGCTCAACGCCTACATCAGGGTGCTGTCGGAGAGCGCGATGTCCGAGGCCCGAACCGCGGAGGCTGAGATTCTGCGCGGCGATTACAGGGGGCCGCTGCACGGCATACCCATCGCGCTGAAAGACCTCTACGACACCGCGGGCGTCCTCACCACCGCGAGTTCGAGGGTGATGGCGGAGCGTGTCCCAACAGAGGACGCAACGACGACGGCGCGGCTGAATGCCGCCGGCTCGATACTTCTCGGCAAGCTGGCGATGCACGAGTTCGCGCTCGGCGGCCCCGACCCTACGAACGGCTTCCCACTCGCGCGAAACCCCTGGAACACGGAGCACGTCCCCGGCGGCTCGAGCAGCGGCTCCGGCACAGGCGTGTCCGCCGGGCTGTGCATGGGCTCGCTCGGCTCGTGCACCGGCGGCTCTATACGCGGCCCCGCGTCGTTCTGCGGGATGGTTGGCCTGAAGGCGACCTATGGGCGGGTGAGCCGCTACGGAGTGGTTCCACTGAGCTGGAGCCTGGACCACTGCGGCCCCATGACCTGGACTGTCGAGGATTCGGCCATCATGCTCCAGGCCATCGCGGGATACGACCCCAGGGACCCGACGACGAGCCGCGCGCCGACGCCGGATTACTCCGCGTCGCTGGTGGAGGACGTGAGGGGGCTCAGAATTGGCGTTCCGCGCCACTTCTTCTTCCAGGACAGCGAACACGTGAGCAAGGAAGTTCTTTCAACGGTGGACACCGCGCTGAAGGCGTTCGAGGAGATGGGCGCTCACGTCGAGGAGATAACGATTCCCTCGCTGCAGTACGCGGGCGCGGCACAGCCGGTTATCATGCTGAGCGAGGCGTTCGCCTACCACGAGCCGAATCTTCGCAAACGCCCCCAGGACTTCGGCGAGATGGTGCGGGCGCGCTTCCGCGTGGGCGGACTGTTCACCTCCGGCGAGTACGTGCAGGCGCAGCGAGTGCGAAACGTCATCAAACGCGAGTTCGCGGAGGCGCTCCAGAGCGTGGACCTGATAGTCTCGCCGACGTCGTCAACCTCGCCGCCGCGCTTCGACGGCGTGGAGCCGATGGGCGTTCCCAGGGGGCCCAGCTTCACCGGTCCGTACAACCTCACCGGTATGCCCGCAATCTCGATCCCGTGCGGATTCACGTCCGCGGGGCTCCCAGTGGGTCTGCAAATAGCGGGCAAGCCCTTCGACGAGCCGACGGTCCTGCGGGCGTCGTACAGCTACCAGCAACAGGCTCGCTGGTTCGAGCAACGCCCGCCGGTGTAGCGCGCGCGGGTCGATCCTATGCGCGTTTCGCGGAGGCGGCCCGCCGCCTTTGCGAAACCGTTTGCGCTTTCCCGAATGATACCCCTGTGGTATTCTGAATTCGCGCCACCCTGTTCTGAGGAAGTCTATCGTCATGGCGATTGAAGCAACGGAAACAAAGAAAGCGCGGCTCTCCTTGGACCTGGAGCCTTCGCTGAAGCAGCGACTGAAGAAGGCTGCCGCCATCCAGGGCGTCAGTATGCGCCAGTACTGCCAGGCAGCCATAGACAAGCAGTTGTGCGAGGACGAGGCGCGCGGGTTCCGACGGGGACTGAACTTGAAGGCCATGGAACGGCATTGGGCGCTAGAACGAAAGATCACGAGCGGCAAACGATTCCCCGGAAACTCGGCGGACCTCATCCGTGAGGCCCGTGAGATTGGGGGGCGTGACCTGTGAACGGATTCGTCGTCGTTGACGCGAGTTTGGTCGTCAAGTGGATTATTGACGAAGAGGACTCCGATTTAGCAAGGGCGATTGTCAGGTCTTGGCACAATGCGGGAACAACGCCCGTAGCGCCCTATTTGATGCCGGCTGAAGTGGCAAACGCTCTTCACCGTAGGGTCGTGCGTGACGAGATGAGCATTGAGTCTGCTTCGCGCCGGATGGATGCCCTATATTCTTTTGAAGTCGGGTTGCGCCAGACGCCGGGTCTTCACGTTAGGGCGATTGAACTGGCGAACCAACTCGGGCAGGGCGCGGCCTACGACTCGCACTACCTGGCGCTGGCCCAGACTCTTGACTGCGACCTGTGGACCGCGGACGCGAGTTTCGTCCGCGCGGCGCGACCCCTTGCGGCAAACGTGCGCTGGATAGGTGAAGCAGTGACTCGAGGACGGTAGTGGTGCCGCCTAGCCTTTCGGCTGTTGCAGCAGTTGCATGATGTTGCCGTCGGGGTCGAGGAAGGTGGCGACCCAGCCGCCCCAGTGTTCCTGCTCCGGCATCCTCACGAACTCCACTCCCCTCGCCGAGAGTCTGTTGTATGCCGCGTGGATGTCGGATGTTCCGAGGTTGACCATGATCCTGTGCGGCTCGCGCGTTTGGCCCTCGACCTCGGCGTGTTCGCCGATGCTCAGCCGCATATCGCCCCACTTGAAGGCGATGAAGTCCGGGCGAACCGAGTGCGGCGTCAGCCCCAGCGTATCGCGGTAGAAGTCGAACAGTCTGTCCAGGTTTCCCGTCCAAACGATAACGCCCACAACGCCCTCAATCATCTCGATGCCTCCGCCAACCGGCTCTCCCATGACCTTGCGAACTCACAAACATCTTACGGTTTGCCCAATGGCCGGTCAACAATCTCAGGTCGAAGATGCAAGGCCGTCCGTGCGCACTGGGCCGCCGAGCGGCCACCGACTACGTGGGTTCCTACCCCGTATCGGAGTACTGGGCAGGCCTTTTTCGGGAACGACGGCTGCCCGGCCCTTTCATTCTTGACAACATGGGGTATAATAGCACGCAGAGACGTAGCGGATGTGGATGACAGCTTTTGAGGAGGGTCTCGAGAAAGGAGGATGCGCATTGGACAGTAGTAGTAAGAGGTGCGCCGGGTAGGTGTTCCCTGGAGCACCTCTCTTGTGTAGGGGCCCCGCTTGTCGGGGCCCCTATCTTTTTCAGGGCAGGCTCTAGCCTTTCTCGCACATGGGAAGGAGCCTATCGAGCGCCCTCGAAGAAGCGTCGGGGGTTGTTGACCATGATGTTGTCGATGTCTTCCTCAGTTGCGCCAAGCTCTCGCAGCCTTGGCAAGACCCGTCGAGTGATGAACAGGTAGCCGTCCGGGTTGTAGCGTCGGCGGTCGTCCTGTATCTCGCGGCTGGCTATGCTGAGTGTTACCGACCAGTCGTGGCTGAGCATGATGCGATGGGCGAATCCGGCGTCGATAAGCTTCTTGACCGTCTCGGTTCGGCCCTCCCAATCGGGCGTGCCGGCCGTCCTGCCGCCGGGGTATCGGTCCAGCCCGATCCAGACGCCCTTCTCCAGCAGCCCTACCAGGTAGTCCGTGTCAGTGGTGTCGTTGCTGTGTCCGACATAGACGCGGTTCAGATCGACGCCCTCGTCCTCGAAGATGCGAACCTGCTGCTCGCCCACGCGCTCCGGCGCCCAGGTGTGCGTGGAGATGGGAACGCCCGTCGCCTTCTGCGCCCTGGCCGCCGCGCGCAGGATTATCTCGCCCTCCGCCGTCACACCGCCCACGTCGTTGGCGACCTTGATTATGCCAGCCTTGATGCCGGTACCCTCGATACCCTCCTGGATTTCCCGTATGTAAAGGGGCGCAATCATGTCCGGCGTCGCGCCCCAGAAGACGCGGGGAATATCCCTCCAGGTGCCCGTCGCGCATATCATGCTGACGCCCGACTCGCGGGACACCTGCTCCAGCATCCTGATGTCGCGTCCAAGATCGATGGTCGTAACGTCGATGATGGTGCGCAGACCCTCGGCATGCGCCTGCTTTAGCTCCGCTACGGCCCTGTCGATCGTGCCCTCGCGGTCGATGAACTCAGGATAGACGTACTGGATCCCCGCGGACGATACCAGGACGTGCTCGTGGGAGAGCGTGAATCCCATGTCCGAAGTGTCCGTCGGGCCAAGTACAGAGTCAATAGTTGCCATGTTACCGCCTTTCCTTACTGATTGCCCTATCTGCCGCCTGTAACCTCCAGCACGGCGCCCGTGATGTAGCTCGCGTCGTCGGAGGCCAGGAAGGACACGGCCTTGGCCACCTCTTCGGGATAGCCGGGCCTGCCCAGTGGAACGCTCTCTGACATGCTCCGCTGCACCTCTTCGGAGAGGACTTCGTAGCGTCCTCGAACGCGAGCGCCCGGCTCTGTCAAAATGAAGCCGGGCATGACGGCGTTGACGTATATGCCGTCCGGCGCCAGGTCTTTGGCAAGCTGATAGGTGAAGCCCAGCACGCCGGATTTGGCCGCGGCGTAGGGCAGTCGGATCGCGCTGGTCGTCAGAGAGCCGAAGGCGCCCTTCGCGGACGAGGACGAGATGTTGACAATGCGACCTTGGCCCTGGGCGCGCATCTGGGGAACAATGGCGCGGCAGCACAGATAGACAGCCTTCAGATTGAGGTCGACGGACGCGTCCCAGGCATCTTCGGACACGTCTTCTATGTGCTGGATGCCTACGTTGCCGCTGCCGCCGGCGTCGTTGACCAGAATGTCCACGCGCCCAAACGCTTCCATCGCGCGCCGCGTCATGGCTTCTACGTCACCCGCCTGAGTCACGTCCACAGAGGCGGCGACGGCCCTCCGACCACACTCTCCCACTTCCGCGGCTACCCGCGTTACTTTGTCTTCCTGTACGTCGGCGAGCAGCATGTCCGCCCCCTCTGCCGCGAACTCGAGCGCGATGGCGCGCCCGATACCCTGCGCCGCGCCCGTTATGATAGCTATCCTTCCCTCGAGCCTCACTTCAGTCCCCCGTTTCCTCGGCGGCTATCGGGTTCCGCAGCGTCCCGATGCCGCTGATCTCGACCTCCACCACGTCGCCCGGCTTCATGTTCTGCGTCGCGCCGTCGGTGCCCATCCAGATGACGTCTCCGGGATAGAGCGTGAGATAACGGCTCATGGCGCTGATGTAGGTGGCGATGCCGAATATCATGCCGTTGGTGTCGAAGTCTGATACGACGCCGCCGTTGAGCCTGACGGTAGTTCTCATTCCCGCAAGGTCAACGTCTGTCTCTATCCAGGGGCCCATCGGCTTGAAGGTGTCGGCGTTCTTGGCGCGCCAGAGCGTGCGGTCCGAGGCCTGCCAGGTGCGCTCGCTAACGTCGTTGCCGATGGTGTACCCGAGAACACAGGAGAGGGCGTCGGCCTCCGAGAGGTTCTTGACCTGCTTGCCGACGACCACCACAAGCTCGCCCTCGTACTGCACCCGCTCGGTGGCGTCGCTGGGAATGACGATAGGCTCTTCGTGCGCGATAATGGCGTTGTTGGCGCGGTAGCCGATGTCCGGCTTGGCGGGAAGGTTGGGCTCGTTGCCCAAGAGCGCCGCCGCCTCGCGCACGTGCTCTTCGTAGTTTATGCCCGCCGCGTAGAACGTGCGCGGAATGAGCGGCGCGAGCAGTTTGGCGGATTGCAGCGAAAGCGTGTTTCCTGTCCGGGAGAAGTCGTCGAATGGGCTGCCTGAGACCTCTTCTATCTGCTCGCCCTCCAGAATTCCATAGGAAGCGCGTCCTTCTGCCTCGTACCTTACCCAGCGCATGTCCTTCACCTCCCATCGGGGGCTTGTCGGCTTCTGTACAAACTTTGCGTTACTATAGCAACTCGCCGAGACGCTTGCCAGTCTCCAAATCCACCATCCAATCGGTTGAAGTCGCGGACCTATGCTCCACGCGGTAGGTGCCGGCATCGGCCACCGCGTCCCAGCTCAGGGGGATACTGGTCTCGGTGGGCGTGCCTCCGCTCAGGTTCTGCGGCGCGGGCGGCTGGCAGTACAGCAGGCTCAGAAGGGCGAGGTCGTTCACTGCCACCGACTTCAGCGCAAGCGGAATACAGCCCGTCAGGCTGTTCCCCGACAGCCTGAGCTCCTCCAGGTTGAACAACCAACCCAGTTCAGAGGGTATCGCACCGATCAGCTCGTTGTCCGAGAGGTCCAGCGTCACCAAAGCGGAGAGCCTCCCCAGCGCGGCGGGAATGCTTCCGTCCAGACCCTCGTTGTCCAGCTCCAGTTCCCCAACGCGCGTGGAGCTTGCGTTGAGCGTGACGCCCTCCCATGTCGAAATGGTCGACGACGCGGCCCAGTTAAGCGTCGCCGTGCCCGCCAGCGTTTCCCCGGACGCAAGCAGCGCCTCGCAGTCCTCCAACAGGCCGGGGTTGGCGCTGGGGTCCGTCACGGCGCCTCTCGAACACTGCTCCTCCCGAATTCGCAGCATCAGCTTTTCGCCGCTCTGCCACGGCTGCGACGTCACGGGCCAACTCAGCGTGTGATTGGCCGCATCCACCTTCGCGGCCGAAATGCTCAATGACAAAGACACCGAGCCGTCCAGGGCAATGAAGTCCACGAAGTGGTTTGCGATGCCGCTCTGGGGTGAGAGGGTCATCTTCACAGTGCCGGACTCACCGACGTCGGCCTCCCACGCGATGCGCTCGATGGTCGTCGTAGCGCCGTTGGCGCCCGTGAACATCGTGGGCTTCAGCACGCCGTTCGTACTGTCAGCCGACACCGCATTGCCGACCGTGACGGGGTCGAAAAACGCCTCGTGCAGCACACCATCGGGAGCATTGGCGGTCACCGTCCACTCGGTGATAAGAAAGGCGTTACACGGTACAAGATTGGGTTCCAGGTCTTTTACGTTGAATCTGTAATCCCCCGCCGGAGTCGGTCGCACCGCCCTAAGCGATTGGGTGTACCGTATGTGGTCAATCCCATCGGTGAGCGCACCATCGCGGCTCGAATCCCAAGGAGTCGTAGGACCGTCGACAGTCTCAAACAGGTCAGCGTCACCGCCTTCAAGCGAGGTCTGCATTTTCCTATCGGGGTAGATGCCAAGCACATCGCTCTCGAATATCACCGTGCCTGCGGACGACCCGGACACCAGCCTGTGGGTGAGTGCAGCCCTGGCTCTCAACTTCCTGCCCTCACTTTGGGCGTGCTGATACGTGCGCTCAATTCGGTACTTGTTGCTGACGCAATTCCTGTAAGCATCAGAGCCGTCCCCTGCGTTCAACTCGGCGTTGATCGCAGCGATGCGGCTCTTCAGCTCTCGAATGGTAATGGTCGGGGTGTCCTTGCCCGGCTCGGGCACGGCGAGCAGAAACTCCTGGTCGTCACCCGTCGCGCTCGTCTCCGCGGACGGAAGCCACAATTTGCTATTTACGTCTTTCAGGCTGTACCAGTCATGGTAAGTGCCGCCGCCAATAGTCAGGAAGTAGTCGTTGTCCCCTCGAACCTCGGGGCTGAATGCTCCATCGAAGTCGTCCTCGGTCAGGAAGATAATTGCTTCGCGGTCGTCCCAGGTGGTAACCCTATTGGCGGCGACGCCCGGCGCCGCGTCCTCGGCCTCCTGCTGAGTGTCGTAGTATCCGCCCTGAATCGTGAATGCGGTGATGCTGCTTGCGCCGCTCCCTTTCAGGTACTCGCTCACCGTGAGATGGAACTTCAGGGCGACGTAGTAATAGTCGCTCCATCCCTCGCCCGTTCCTCTTACCACTTCACTCGTCGTGGTGCTGAGCCGCGCCTTGACGATAGTGTCGGCATTGGCTATCCGCTCTTCCATGGATTGTTCCCCGAAGTAGGGGTTCGCCGCACTCGCGGCGGTCGGAGGGCTGCCTGTGGACGGGGGTGGCGCAGGGGGCGCTACGGTCTGCTCGACCGGCTCGTCTGGTCGCGTGAACAGGGAACAGGCCAGCAGCGCGCAGGCCAGCAGCATGGCGATGATCGTTCGCGTCGGCATAGCTCTTCCCTTACTTTGGTGTGTCGCGGAGCGCTATTTCGCGGGGTGACTCGAATGCATCCTGTAGATGGCGTCCAGCTGCGCGATGTCCGTGTCCCGTATGTATTGTGCATTCCAGTGCACATTCATTATGGCCGTCTCGCCATCGAGCCCATCAAGACGAGCTGCTCCCGTTCTATTGTAGAAGTCCGGCAGCCCCAGTGTGTGCCCCAGCTCATGGAGCGCCAAATGCTCGGCATAAACGTAAATCACGCGCGGTGGGCCCGGCGTTTTCTCTTGACCGCTCATGCTCGAGACGCCCGTCCATTCGTACTCCACTATTCGATGCGGAGGACACACTGGAAGAGAATAGTTAGGGCATCCATAGGGCGGGTCTTCGAATATCACGTCCATGTTGGTCATGTGGCGCCCGACACCGTCGGGCGCAGGTATGCCCTGCTCGGTCCGAGATAGGCAGGCGTGGCTGCTGCCGCATCCGGTCGAGTTGTCGCTGGGCGAGCTCGGTGCCATCGTCTTGATGGTGGCTATGTACCCGTCGGAGTTGCGGGCGCGACAGGCGCTGTCCGCGGTGTCGCATATCATCAGGTCGTAGTTCATCATGCCGTTCCATTCGCCGACCGCCACCGGTATAGCGGCCTGAAGACGCCGCTCGCTGATGACGTCAATGGTATAGCCGACGGTGTGGTCGGCCTGGTGTCCCCAGAAGTGTGTAGGTTCTATCGCACGGTGCGTCGCGCTCGTGGCCGCGGGGCCGCTCCCCGAACCGTTATGACCCTGGACGGAGAACGTATAGTCGGTTCCCGGCGTCAGGCCGACCACGTTGAGAACGCCATTTCCTGGGCTGACCTCCACCCAGGGGCTGTCCGGTATCTTGGTCACCGTGTCGGTGCGCCCCATGACAGGCTTCGAGATAAACTCCAATGATGGGCTGTCAGGAGTCGCCCTGACCATGTTATACCATTTGATGATAACAAGACCTGGAAGTATCTAGCGATGTCCTAATAGTTCATCCATGCTCTAGCCGACATACAGTGTTGGAGGGTATCAGATGATCGGACGACCGCTTCGAATAGATTGGCATGGGGAGGATACACCGGAGGCGCTGAAGGCGGCCTACCGGGCAGAACGTGACACTAGCCTTCGTACTCGACTCCATGGACTGTGGCTGGTGCGGTCGGGATGGCAGTTCGGTGAGGCGGCAAGAGCGGTGGGAGTCCACTACCGGACGGTACAGACGTGGGTGGGCTGGTATAGAGAGGGAGGTGTGGAAGGAGTGTTGTCCCACAAGATGGGAGGCATGGGCAAACCGCGCTTTCTGAGCACAGATGAAGAGCAGGAGTTGACCGAGGAGGTGTCGACGGGACGGTTCAGAACGGCGGGAGAGATCAGGGACTGGATAGAGTCCGAGTATGGGGTGAGCTACAAGTCGGGCAGCGTCTATGGTCTGCTTGAGAGGTTGGGATGCAGCCCGAAGGTCCCGAGGGGCCGTCATGAGAAGGCAGACGTAGCTGCGCAGGAGTCGTGGAAAAAGGGGGGCTTGGTTGTTGCCTTGCCGAAGCGGGCGTGAGTTCTGAGACGGCCTTTGGCTTTGCCGATGAGATGCGAGTGGGCCTGCGGGGGATGGTGCGTAGGGTGTGGGGTCGTCGTGGAGTGAAGGTGCATCAGCGAGTGCAGATGGTCTACAAGTGGATGTACCTGTTCCTGGTGGTAGACGTTCGGAGGGGCAAGCTGTTGTGGGGTTGGATCGATTCGATGAAGTCTGCGGCTATAGCGGTGGCAGTCGATGGCCTGAAGCATCACTCGGACATCGAGGCCCTGGTGTGGGATGGAGCGCGTGGTCACCGGGGTGAGATAGTACGGACTGTTGGAGTGGCAACGATCGTGCAGCCTGCATATAGTCCTGAGCTGAATCCCGCTGAGCGGGTCTTCCAAGAGGTCCGCAGGTGGGTGGAGGGCAGGATATACGGGAGCATAGAGGAGAAGATGAAGGCGGTTGACGCCTACCTGAGTGAGCTTGAATCTGATCCGGGTCGGGTGCGGTCGCTCACGGCGTGGAGTTGGATCGAACACACAACGCGAAGTCTTCCGGCACACTATGCGGCCTCGTCAACATGAAATGGTATAAGACGATGCGTCGCGGACATTTGCCATCCATTGAAGCTCAATGCCCCTGTATCCAATCAGGTCGCTGACTGTCGGAGTGGCCGGCGCCGTCATAGGGGATTCATCCGTAACGGTCGTCGTGACCACATTGGATTCAGTGGATTTACCCTGCACACTCTGGGCCTTTATCCTGTGCTGGTATTCCTCGCCGGGAGTGAGCCCGCTAACGACGACCTTGAGCCTGCCGCCGTCATTGGCTATCGGGCCTATGGTGACGCCATCGTGCGGCAGTCTCTTCCAGCCGGAGTCGAGCGGATTGCGGTTCGGGAAGAGTTGCTCTAGGTGGTAGTTGCCGTCCAGGTCGTCGCTGACATCGGGATTGGGAACGGGGTCCCACGAGAGAGTTATCTGCCTGTGCTGCATCGCCACGTAGAGGCCTCGCAGGTTCTGCGGGGCCGGCCTCAGGTTGATACTGATTTCGTTCGAATCGGCGCTCTGGTTGCCTCTGATGGCTCGAATGATGAACTTATGAAGCTTGTTAGTGTCGAGGTCACCGACGGTCGATGTGGTTACGCCGCTCCCCAGGGTCTGAATCGTGGAAAAGTCGCAGCGATTGGGCTGGTTGCGGCGCCTCTTGCACTGCCGCACCTCCTAGCCCGTCGCGTCTGATACAGCGTCCCAATCGACTCTGACGGTACCCTCCGTCCTCGTAGGAGTATAGGTGAGATTCTCAGGCATTCCGGGGGGCGGCAGTTCCACGGTCACCGTGAAGTCGTCTGTTGCTGACAGTCTGTCGGTGTGGACGGAAGACCTGTCGGCGGCTGTGACCGTGATAGTGGCTGAGCCTGCGGAAACCGCCGCAAGACTCAGGGTGCCGCCACTCACGCTCGTGATAACGACCCTCGCGTCCGACGAAGCAGCCGTGTAGATGAGCGTGTCGCTATCAGGATCGCTGAACCTGCCCACTAGGGATATCGTCGTGGAAGTGCCGGCGGTCATTGTCCTGTCGTCGATCCTCGACACTACCTCCGGTCTCTCGTTCACGTCTCTGACCGTGATGGTCACGTTTCGGTCGTAGGTGCCGCCACTGGCGTCGCTGGCTCTGACCGTGACCAGATAGACGTTGTCTCCGTTGTGGTCGTGGGGACTCTCATGGTTCGGCGAGCTGTCGAAGGTGAGAACGCCGCTGGAGGAGATGGAGAAGTCGCTGCGGTCGAACTCGAAGAAGGTGTTGGGCAGCGACCAGCTTATGTTGTCGCCGTCGGCGTCTGAGGCTGTGTATGTTGCCACGCTATCTGATCGGTTCTCGGCATAGTTCACAGTCCCAGGGCCGCTGATGACTGGAGTGGAGTTGGGCGGCTGTGGGGATTCGGGTGGTACCCATGACTTGTCTGAGGTTGCCGACGCGCAGTTGCCCAACTCGTCGCAGCCGCTCACACTTGCCCTGTGCCAGCGTGCCCTTTGCACGTTGTCAAAAGATACGCTGCCAGGAAATTGCCTCGTTTCACTTCTGTAGGCGCTGTAAGTCCCGTCCCGAGTCGTTGATTGCCGCAGCGTTATCGTCCAAGACTCGGAGGAGGGGCTCCTCCGTCCCGCCCTCCAGCCGTATGTGACCTTCAGATCATCGTCGTTGAGTGAAATGTTGGCGAAGACGTAGACCTCCGGTGGAGGTTCTGGCGTAGGCTTGGCTGGTTCTTCCGTGGATTCTGGCGTGGGCGTGTCCTCTGGCACAGGGGTGTCCGTGGGTTGAGGGGGATTACCGCACTCCCTAGGGTTGGGACACGGAGTGGGCGGAGGCTCGGGCGTTTGATACCCATCGCAGGCCGGGTGTCCCCAGTTCCCTGGGTCAGTGCAGTCGGGAGGTATCTCGCCCTCTCCTCTTCGGAGTCCGGTGGAGGCACTTCGTCCCCGGCCACACCGACGCGCACACACAGAGGACAACCACAGCACGAACACGAATGAGGCCACAAGCACCAGCGCGACCATCACTGTCTGTCCATTATTGCGCATGGCGTACATTCTCCACGCTGGCGGTCTGCCACTCGCCTGCCAACACAGTGGCCGTCTGTGGATAATCTGTTACTCTATAGCAGAAGTATGTGCAAGTACACGGGTGCATCCCAAATCCACCACCTAAACTGGACCCACGGTCTGATTCTGTAGCTATTTCGGCCTTGAACACGAGTACTTTCCTTTCACCCTGCAGGGTGAAAGGAAGATTTGTCGAAAATGACCAATTTAGCCACGAAACTCAACCGCATCATCAATTAGGTGGTGGAGTTGGGAGTCTCCCTGCCCTTGACATACACGAACACTCGTGCTACCATGCCTCTATTCACGTACACGCTGCCGCCATCTAGCTCGAACACATAGACATCCTGTATAGAAGACGAACTCATCCCCAGTATCTCTGAATCGTCAATTCCTGATTCTGGCGACAGTGCAAAACCCACAGAAAACAGGGTGGCATTTCATGGCAAACAGCCGCGAACCTACCGCACTTCCAGGCAGAACACTGGTAAACATCCTGCAAAATTCCAGACACCCCAAGTAGGGATGCATTAGAATGCATGAAAATACGATACCCACAGGGCTTTTGCCGTCAGCGAGTACATCCCGAGTCTGGCAGCGCCTGCACGCGAACAATCGAAAGACCCTGGGTTCTGACAGGCCTCGCGCGAGATCAGGCCAGCGTCTGCCATACGGCCCCCAGCGCAATCGCCGCGCCGACGATGATGACGAATGCGGCGAAGTTGACGCGCTCCGCGACGGCGAGCAGCGCGCGAATGGTGAGGAATCCCACCGCGCACGCGACGGCGGCGGCAAGAATCGCGCTTCCCGCCGTCAAGACCTCGCTGCCGATGAGGGAGTATATTCCCGCGCCCAGGCTGGCGGGGACACTCATGAGAAAGCTGAGGACAAGCGCTTCGCCGCGGTCAACCCGACGGCCAAGCAGCGCCGCGACGGTCAACCCTGAGCGACTCAGACCCGGCAACACTGCCAGGCCCTGGGCCGCGCCCGCAAGCAGCGCGTCAACGTGGGAAAGCTCTTCCCTGCTCCGCGTTCCCTGCCGCGGCCTGAGCAATTGGACGGCGCCCGTGATGAGCATGAATAGACCGACGACTCCCATGCCCATGGCGCCCACGCTCTCCGAGAGCTCGTCGAGCGTGAGAAGCAACGGAAAGGCCACGAGTACGCTCAAGAGGGTGGAGACAACCAGGAATGACAGCAGACGCGAAGGACGAAGCGGGCTGCTCACGGCGTCCTGGACGACGCCCAGCGCCTCGCTTCGGAGCGCAAGCAAGGCGGCGAATGCCGTGCCGACGTGCAGCCAGAGCGAAAAAGCCACGGCCTCGCTGAGGGAGCGGTCGAAGAAGGAGTACGCCACCGTAATGACGCCCTGGGAGCTGACGGGCAGCCACTCGGTGACGCCCTGCAAGATACCCAGGAAGATGGCTACCGCCATGAGCGCGCGCTCCATGCGACCGGGTGTGTCACATGTGATTCAAGCAACATATGCCCGCTTCTTCATAGCGCTAAACACCCGCCGTCCTCGCGTCAGAACGCCGATCACGGCGCGCGAGGCAGCGTGAAGCTGAACGCGCTGCCCTCGCCCTCCACGCTCTTCACGCCAACCTCGCCGCCGTAGGCATGGACGATGTGCTTCACGATGGCGAGTCCCAGCCCGGTTCCGCTGTCGCGCCGGGCGCGGTCAACCTTGTAGAAGCGTTCGAACACGTGAGGGAGGTGTTCGCGTGGTATGCCAACACCCGTATCGGTCACTCCGATCTCAACGCAGTTCCCTCGCTCGTCAGCAGTCAGTGTGATCGCACCACCGGCCGGGGTGAACTTGAGGGCGTTCTCCAGCAGGTTAACCAGAACCTGGAACAGCTTCTCCTGTTCGCCAATCGTGAGAGGCAGGGTATCCGGCAATTCGGCGTGAAAGGCAATATCCATGGCCTCGGCCTGGAGTCGAAATTGCGTCTCGGCGTCCTTCATCAGGGGGATGAGGTCGATAGTGTTCGGTTGAATGGAAGCCTGTCCGCTTTCGAGCCTGGAAAGCTCCAGCAGGTCGTTGACTATGCCCGTCATGCGGTCCACGTCCCGGTGAATGCGTCTCAGGAAATCTTCGGTGACCTTCCTGTCGTCGAGCGCGGCGCCCTCCAGGGTCTCGACCATCGCCTTCACCGAGGCCAGGGGGTTGCGCAGTTCGTGAGACACGTTGCTGACGAACTCCTTGCGGGTGGTCTCCACCTGCCTGATGCCGGTGAGGTCGTGCAGCGTTAGCAGGGCTCCCTGCGCGCCGCTATGGTGTAGCGGAATGGCGGTCGCGCTCAGGTAGCGACGGCGGTGAAGCAACTCTATCTCTGCCTGTCTAGCTCCCCCCGATTCCAGCGATTGGGTTACCAACTGCTGCAACTCGTGGTCTCGAACGACTTCCACCAGGCGGCTGCCGACAACCTCATCGACTCTTACGTCCAGAAGAAGTTCGGCGGCCTGGTTCATAAGCGCGATCTGGCCGTCCGACTCGATGACGATAACGCCGTCGGCCATGACTTCCAGCACTGCAGACAGCTTGTTTCTCTCCCCCGAAAGGTCTCCTATCATGTCCCGTAAGGTGGTTGCCATCGTATTGAATGCGGCAGCCAACTCTTGGGTTTCATCCATAGAGAGGGCTCTCACCCGGTGATCCAGGTCTCCCTGGGCAAGGCGCCGCGCACCTTCCGCCACTGACTTGACCGAGCGCGAAGTTCGGCGCGCCAGGAAGTAGCCTAAGCCGACCGAAAGGCAAGCGACGACGAGGGCGGCGAGGAGGACCGTGAGAATGATCCGGTTGACGTGGGATTGCACCTGAGAGGCGGGAACGGCAATGAGCGCCACTCCCACTGGGGCGCCTCCCGATTGGATTTGGCCGGCGAAGTAGAAGACATCTTCGCCGCTCGCCGCGTTTCTCCGGGAGCCCTTGCTTGCCCCCAGGCTCAGGGCGCTTCGGAACTCGGGGCGATTGGCAAAGCTATCCATGGCCACAGGATCTTCCGAGGAATCGGTCAAGACAACGCCGTCGCTGTCGAGAAGGGTCACCCTGGCGTCGATGATTTCCCCCGTCCGCTCGGTAATGGCGCGCAGGCCGGGCAGGTCAATTGGGTCGCCGAACAGATGGGACGCGCTCTCGCTCAGAAGGCTTGCTTCCTGTTCGAGCCTGCGCTCCAGGTTGGCAACGAAGGTGTCGCGGATGAAATTGACCAGGTAAACGCTGACTACCCCCATCGTAACGAAGATGAGGGCTGTATAAGCCAACGCGATTCGCCAGTGAAGAGAGTGAGGCAATCTCATCCGTCAAACCGATATCCCACTCCTCGGATAGTGACGATTCTCCTGGGCTGGCTCGGGATCGTTTCTATCTTCTCACGCAGCCAGCGAATATGAACGTCAACCGTGCGTGTGTCGCCGATATAGTCGTAACCCCACAGGCGTTCGAGTATCTGTTCGCGAGTGAAGGCTCTGCCCGCGTTCTCCATCAGCAGGGCCAGCAGGTCGAATTCGCGCGGTTTCATCTTCAAGGTCTTGCCGTCGATTCTCGCGGTGTGGCTCGTGAGGTCAACTTCGAGGCCGTTCACCTCGAACGCCCCGGGCGAGGACGCCTGCGGCCCAGGTTCGGAAGATGGGTGAGAACGCCGAAGCAGGTTCCTTACCCTTACTATCAACTCTCTCATGCTGAAGGGTTTGGTCACATAGTCGTCCGCGCCAAGCTCCAACCCCACCACCCTATCAATCTCCTCACCCTTCGCCGTCAGCATCAGTATAGGCACGCTGGTTTCGCGCCGCAGGATGCGACAGACCTCGAAACCGTCCAACTTGGGAAGCATGACGTCCAGAATAATCAGGTCCGGGTTGCCTTCGCGCGCGAGCTTCAGGCCATCCTCGCCATCGTCCGTCGCAAGCAGGCTATACCCCTCATGCTCGAGATTGTACCTGATGGCTTCCAGAATGTTCTCTTCGTCTTCCACGACGAGCACTGTCTGCGCGGTCACGATGAGCTCCACGTCAATAGATTTTGTCCTATTATAGCGCGCAAAAGGGAAACGTGCTTAACGAACCAAAGACCGCGAAGGGAAGAGAGGGCGCGGGGCGCGGGCGAGCTGGAATCAGCGAATGACGAAGGGCGAAACGCTAACGCCCGTATCGAGGTTCAATTCCACGACTACGGCCGTTCTGGTTTGCGAGCCCGATGGCGCGCCGGAGTAGTACGCCGTAACGCCATTTTGGGACACGTTCCTGAGGGCGTGAACGTGACCCAACGCGATGTAGTCGCAGTCCGCTTCAGAAATCTCCCGGGTTGTGATTGGAGAGGAGCGGAACTCGTCGATTGGCCCGTCCATGAACAGCCCGTGCGCCATAGGCACGAACCACCTGTTGCCCGGCCTCGAGGGCAAGCCTTCCATGGGTTTGTTGCCAGGGTGATGGTCGTACACGGGTCTGCCCCACACGGCAAGATCGAGGGATTCAATGACTATCAACTCCGCGTCATCGCGCCGCATCAGGTCGAGGTTGGCGGGCAGAAGCCTGGACTTCCAGGCCGTCGTGAGAAGGGTATCATGGTTGCCTGGCAGTACGACGACGGGCCTCCGGAACGCGCCCAGGTCGTCGAATACGCGGTCGATCGTCGCGTCAGAAACGCGCCTGTTGTCGAAGAGGTCTCCCGCGATAAGCAGGGCGTCAACCGCCATGTTCCGAGCGGACGCAAGCACGGCCTCCAGCCCTCGAAGGGCGTCATCCGGATAGACGTCGCTTCCTATGTGCCAGTCGGATGTATGAAGAAGCCTCAACGAGGCTCGCCGCTTCCCGCCGTTCGGTTCAGTCGATCCCACCTGTATGCGTCTCTCCCGCGTCTCTTATCTCAAGGCCAATTGTATGCTATCGTGAATTTCAGCACAAGTAAATTTGCGATACTATTGCCTTGGACGCCCAGCGCCGCGTTTCATGCACACACCACCGGAAGGAGTACGACACGCAATGGCAGACATCCAGATTACCCAGGAACTCATAGACAGGTACAAGAAGGTCGCTGGCGCGACGGTTTTCAGCGGGGTTAGCGCGATGGGCTACAACCCCTGCTTCATGCGGGACGTGCACGCCTTCACGCCGGGCGGGATGATGGTGGGCAGGGCCAGAACGCTGCGCTTCATCCCTCCCCGCGCCGACATCATCAGGGAAACCCACCGCGGCGAGGATTCGCCGGAGTACCAGGCGATGGCCTCCTGCGAGCCGGGCGACGTGCTGGTGATAGACGGAATGGGAAGGAAGTACGCGGCAATCGGCGGCGATGTGAAGCTGCTTCAGTTGAAGATGAGAGGCGCCGCTGGCCTTGTTACCGACGGTTCGATCCGGGACCTGGACATCGTAAAGGACTACGGCCTGATGGTCTTCGCCGGAGGTCGAACGCCTATGGGCGGCGCAGGCGAGATCGACCCGTTCGAGGCCAACGTGACCATAGGGTGCGGGGGCGTCGCCGTCCGGCCCAACGACCTGATAGTCGCCGACGACGATGGCGTGGTCGTAGTGCCAAACGAGGCGATCGAGAAGGTCATCGACTGGGTGGAGGAGCACGAAACCATGGAAGAGTACGTCAAGGGCCTGATCAAAAAGGAAAACGTAGCCCCCGGCAAGTACTACCCCATCAGCCGGGAGACTATCGAGCGGTACTACGCGGAGCATGGCAGGTAGGGGCAGGCTTGTGCGAACGCCGCCACGCCCCACACATTCGACGCTCACACCACAGGAGGGCATATGAGAGCCATTGCCTTCGGGTTGGTCTTTGCCGCGCTGATGGCGGCCACCGCGGCGCTTGGGAGCAGGGGCGGCGCATTTTCTACGACCGCCGCCGTGCCTCCCGATCCGAGCGTCAACCTGATTGCCTACGTTGACCTCGAAGGCCGCATTAGCGTGGCGAGTCCTGACGGCTCCAGCGTTGCGCGGCTCAGCCCTGATATGGGTCTGTTCACCTGGCCGTCGTGGTCGCCGGACGCGAGCCGCATCGCCTTTTCGGGCATCACCACGCAGGGCAACGCACGGGGGCCGCTGACGCTGTTCGCCCTCCGGGTTGGAGACAGCGAGCCCAGCGCTATCTTCGCCAACGAGCCCAACATGGGGCCGATCCTCTCCGGGATGCCTCACTACACGCTGTGGTCTCCCAACAGCCGTTGGCTTTTGTTCATGGCAAGCACGCCTCGAGGCCTCGCGCTCTTCATAGACGACCTAGAAGACGAACTCGAACCGCAGTTCGTGTTGACCAATGCGCCCCTGTACGCCTCGTGGTCTCCCGATTCGGCGAACATCATGGTGCACGGCGGCGTGAACCACTTCATCGTAAGTCCCGACGAAGCCGGCAGAGTATCAGACCTCGACATTCAATCCTCGACGTACCGGACGCCCGCTTGGCGTCCCTCCGGCAACGGCGTCGTCTATGTGTCGGAAGACGCGGATGGAGGAGAGAAGCTGTACCTGGACGAGCCCGAGTCGGGCCGTCGAAAGGTCATCGACGACGCCCGCGGGACGACGGCGTTCCTATGGTCCCCGGACGGCGGCTCGCTGGCGGTGGCCCACTCCGGGCAGTTCTCCCGCGTCATGGGCGGCTCGGTCTATCAGGGTGTGCGGTTGTACTCCCCCGACGGCGCCAGGAAGGAAGCGGAGGTCAACGAGAACCTGATCGCCTTCTTCTGGTCGCCCGACAGCACGAAACTGGCCTACGTCACGCTGCCGCAGGGCGAGAGGGCGCTGCGCTGGAACATCCTGGACCTCGTGGGTGGGGCGCGATGGTCCCTGGTGGATTTCCTGCCCACGAGCGACCAACTGAACATCCTGCTGTTCTTCGACCAGTTCGCGTACTCACATTCGACCTGGTCTCCGGACAGCGGCTCCATCGTGTTTGCGGGGAGCGTCGTGGGCAACGTAGGCGTTTCAGCGTCGCAGAACCTCCAGGAAACGCCGAGGATACTAGCGCTGTCAGTCGAACCGGACTCTATCGCCCAGACCATAGCGGACGGGCTAATGGCCACCTGGTCGCCCCGCTGAGCCCGCGGAGACGAATAGCGACACAGGCGTTTGCGGGTGTCAATCGGGGTTGCGGGTGTTAAACTATGGAGCGAACGAATTGCGAGAGCCGAGCAACGCTCATGAACCAAGAGGAGTGTCCCAGATGGCTGGCACAGGCGAGCATCGGCAACCCCACGCTAAGGCGGCGCAGCAAGAGCGCAAGCCCCGCTTCAACACGGTGTCAGGCATACCCGTAGAGCGCGTTTACACCTCTCAGGACCTCTCCAACGAGGGCAAGAGGGCCGATGAAGAGGAGCCGGGCAAGTACCCGTTCCTGCGTGGCATTCACCCAACGGGCTATCGGGGCAGACTGTGGACGATGCGCATGTTCGCAGGATTCGGCACGGCTGAGGACACCAACGCGCGATTCAAGTACCTGCTTGGGCAGGGGCAGTCGGGACTGAGCGTGGCGTTCGACATGCCAACCCTTTACGGCTACGACACGGACGACCCGCTGGCGCAAGGCGAGTTCGGCAAATGCGGCGTCGCCATCTCCTCGCTGGCGGACATGGAGGCGCTGTTCGACGGCATCCCGCTCGACCAGATCACCACATCCATGACGATAAACGCGCCCGCCGCCATCATCTGGGCCATGTACATCGCCACCGCTGAGAAGCGCGGCATTTCCCGCGGCGTTCTTGGGGGCACCATCCAGAACGACATCCTCAAAGAGTACACCGCGCAGAACGAGTACATCTTCCCGGTGGAGCCTTCCATGCGCCTGGTGGTGGACACGATCGAGTACGCCGCCAAAGAGCTGCCGCGATGGAACCCCATCAGCATCAGCGGCTACCACATCCGCGAGGCGGGTTCCACCGCCGTGCAGGAGCTCGCGTTTACGCTCGCCGACGGCTTCGAGTACGTCAAGGCCAGCCTCGAACGCGGCATGGACGTGGACGAGTTCGCTCCCCGCCTCAGCTTCTTCTTCAACGTTCACCAGGACTTCTTCGAGGAGATAGCCAAGTTCCGCGCGGCCCGCCGCATATGGGCCAGGGAGATGCGAGAGCGGTTCGGCGCGAAGAACGAACGCTCCTGGTGGCTGAGGACTCACGCGCAGACGGCCGGGGCGACGCTTACTGCCGAACAGCCTCAGAACAACATCGTGAGGGTGGCTATCCAGGCTCTGGCGGCAGTCTTCAGCGGCGCGCAGTCCCTCCACACCAATTCGATGGACGAGGCGTGGGCGCTCCCGAGCGCGGACGCCGCGCGCCTGGCCCTGCGAACTCAGCAAATAATAGCCCACGAGACGGGCGTCACTGACACGGTCGACCCCCTCGGCGGAAGCTACTACCTGGAGTGGCTGACCGACCACATGGAAGAGGCCGCCTACGACTACTTTCGCCGAATCGAGGAAGCGGGCGGCGTGAGGGCCGCCATCGACGACGGCTTCTTCGTCCGGGAGATAGCCGATGCCGCCTCCGAGTTCCAGCGTGAGTTGGAGCGCAACGAGCGGGTCATCGTCGGCGTCAACAACTACGCCGGCGAGGATGCGCTCGACATCCCGCTGCTGCGAGTCGATGAGCAAGGCGAGCGCCACCACCTAGAGCGGCTGAACCGCGTCCGGCGCGAGAGAAACGCCGAGCAGGCCGCCGCGGCCCTCGAAAGGCTGAGAGACGCCGCCCGCGGCGACGCCAACCTGATGCCGTTCATCCTGGAAGCCGTGATAGCATACGCCACGCTCGGCGAAATGATGGGCGTGCTCAAGGAAGAGTGGGGCGAGTACCAGCCGACGTGGTTCTAGGGGTCGCTAATCGTCTTCGCGGCGGCATAAATGTTGACTGGTATCGTGCGCGTCAATATAATCTTTCGCACGTTGATACCGCGCTTGCGGTGAGGGCGGCAATCCTCAAGGCATCGAAGAAGAGGGAAGACAGATGGCCCAGCAGACTCGCATAGAGTCCCAGCCTGAGTACGAGGTGTTCCCGCAAGGCGACGTGATGGTGACGCTGCGAGACGGCATTCGCCTCGCCACAGACCTCTATTTCCCCGCCCGCGACGACAAGCCAATCGAGGGCACGCTTCCCGCCGTCATGCAGAGAACGCCCTACAACAAGGAGACCGACCGCAACCGCGCCGAGGCCCAGTACTTCGCCAGCCGCGGATACGTCGTCATCTTCCAGGACAACCGCGGCCGCTTCAAGTCGGAGGGCTCGTTCGTAAAGTACCTGAACGATCCCCAGGACGGCTATGACACTCTGGAATGGATAGGCCAGCAGCCCTGGTCCAACGGCAAGGTGGGAACCTTCGGCATATCCTACGGCGCGCACACGCAGGCGGCCATGGCCGCGACCAACCCACCCAACCTGGCGTGTGCGTTCATGGATTGCGGCGGGTTTACAAACGCCCACGACAACTCCTGCCGCAACAGCGGCACGCTGGAGATGCGTCAGCTTTGCTGGGCTTTCACGCACGCCCGCAACAGCAAGGAGGCGCTGAGAGATCCCACCGTCAAGGCCGCCCTGGAAGCGGAGGACCTGCGGGAGTGGTTCAAACGCATGCCCTGGAAGAAGGGCCATTCGCCGCTGCGCTGGGCGCCCGATTACGAGGACTACATCTTCGACATGTGGACGCAGGCCGATTTTGGCGAGTACTGGCAGCAGATGGGAATCTGCAACGAGCTGTACTTCGACCAGTACGCAGACATTCCTCAACTGCACCTGGGCAGTTGGTACGACCCCTACACTCGCACCACGACCCGCAACTACACAGGACTCTCGCCCATCAAGGGAGGGCCGATTCGCATGGTTCTCGGCCCCTGGACGCACGGTGCGCACGACGTATCGTTCTCCGGCGACGTGGACTTCGGGCCGGGTTCGGTCGTTTCGGGCAACCTGGCCGACGATTACAACCACATGCGCCTGCGGTGGTTCGACCGCTGGCTGAAAGACATGGACAACGGCGTGGAACGAGAGGCCCCGGTGCGGCTCTTCGTCATGGGCGGCGACGGCCGCAAGAACGCCGAGGGCCGCCTCAATCACGGAGGACGCTGGCGCGACGAACCGGACTGGCCCATAGCCCGCGCCCGCGACACCGAATTCTATCTTCACGCCGGAGGAACGCTGTCCACGGCGACTCCCCGGTTAGACGCTCCCCCCAGCGAGTACCTGTTCGACCCCAACAACCCAACGCCGACGATTGGGGGAAACATCTCGTCAGGAGCCGACATCATGGTTGGGGGAGCGTTCCACCAGCAGGAAGGCCCGCGCTTCTACGGCTCCAAGGAGCCATACCTGCCCCTGGCGTCGCGGCACGACGTGCTCACGTTCGAGACGCCGCTTCTCGGGGAGGCGATAGAGGTTACCGGGCCTGTGGTTGCCACGCTGTGGGCGTCGTCTTCGTGCGTTGACACCGACTTCACGGCCAAGCTGGTTGACGTGTACCCGCCGAGCGCGGACTATCCGCAGGGCTTTGACATGAACATCACGGACGGCGTTATCAGGGCGCGCTACCGCGATTCCTTCGAGAGAGCGGAGCTGATGGAGCCGGGAAGAGTGTACGAGTTCACCATCGAGCTATATCCCACCAGCAACCTGTTCGGCAGGGGCCACCGGATTCGCGTGGACATTTCCAGCAGCAATTTCCCCCGTCTCGACGTAAACCCCAACACAGGTGAGCCTCTGGGTCTGAGCCGCCGCACGGAGATAGCCAGGAACTCCGTTTACCACGACGCGAGACGCCCATCACACATACGGTTGCCGGTTGTACCGCAAGAATAGACGACATGGAATCGCGCATGATTGGGCGCGCACGAGATACGATTCGCAGGGTTTCTGAGACCGGGAGCGCCGGATGGCACAGGTTACGCCGCGCTGCATGTTCGCCATATTCGCTGACGAGTACCGCCCCAGGGACGGCGGGTTCGATCTTCTCAACATCCACAACCAGGTCACTGTGATTCCGGCGGAGTCCGGGACTGCCGGGGTCAAGAGACATCTCACGACCCTGTTCATCATGGTATTCGCAGGCGATGGGAGACACACCTTGACTTTCTGCCACGAGGGATACGAGTACCTGAAGCCCGTGAGCTTCGAGATTCTTCCCGAGCATCTCAACGTCTTCACACAGGCCGTCACCCAGGAGTTTCCCGTCGTCTTCCTCGACGAACCCACCGTGAACGCCTATCCGATACTTCTGGACGGGGTTCCTCTCACAACCGCATTTCTGGTCTCCAATTCGCTTTAGCCAGTAGCCCGGCGCAAACAATCCAAATCGAGAGGTAGGTGAACCATGAAAGTCGTCGCAGTCCTGTACCCCGGTGGCCCGAACGCCAAGGAAACGCCCGAACTGCTTGGATGCGCGGAAAACGCCCTCGGCCTGCGTGAGATGGTGGAAGCGAGAGGCCACGAACTGGTCGCGCTGACCGATCCGGAGGCGGAGCTCGAGGAGCACCTGCCGACGGCCAACGTGGTGATTACCACGCCATTCTGGCCAACCTACGTCACCAAGCAGAAGATAGAAAAGGCGCCCGACCTTCGCCTGGTCCTCACCGCCGGAGTCGGCTCGGACCACGTGGACCTGGCGACGGCGGCGGAGCGGAACGTCACCGTGGCGGAGATAACCGGCAGCAACGTGGTTAGTGTGGCCGAGCACACCGTCATGCAGATTCTGACCCTGGTTCGCAACTACTTTCCGTCCTACAACGAGGTGATTGCCGGCGGATGGGACATTGGCAAGATAGCGGCGAAGTCCCACGACCTGGAGGACAAGACGGTGGGCATAGTGGGTATGGGGCGCATAGGGCAGCGCGTGGCAGCCCGGCTGAAGCCGTTCGACGTTACGACGTACTATTTCGACCTCCAGCACCTGAGCACCGTGGACGAGCAGGCGCTTGGGGCGCGCTACATGCGGCTCGACCCTCTCGTCAGGACGTGCGACGTGGTTACCATCCACATCTCGCTCACGCCGCAGACAAGGGGGCTGTTCGACCGCGAACTTCTGCTGAGCATGAAGAAGGGCGCGTACCTGGTGAACACCGCGCGAGGGGCCATCGTCGATACCGACGCGCTGGTGGAGGTGATGGAGCAGGGACACCTGGCCGGATACGCCGGCGACGTGTGGTATCCGCAGCCCGCGCCCGCAGACCATCCCTGGCGCAACATGCCCAACCACGCGATGACGCCGCACGTGTCGGGCACGAGCCTGGAGGCGCAGAGGCGCTACGCCGACGGCATACGCGATTGCCTGACACGCTTCTTCGACGGCGCTCCGCTGGAGCGCGAGTACCTCATAGTCGATGGCGGCAGGGTGGTCAGCCCAAGCTACAGCTATGCGTATGAGGGTTAGGCGCGACGGACGCAGCGATTGGCCGTAGGGACGATCTGCCGGTCGTCCCTACGGGAGGTGAGGAAGCGAGTTTGCCGTGAGATTCCCCTGGGCCAACACGCTGCTTCTCGTCCTGATCGCCGCGGAGCTCGTGAGCGGCTTCTTCGGCCTCGTGTCTGGCTCGGCTGACGAGGCCATCTTCATCCAGGCGCATCGCGTATCGGGGTACGGGATTCTGGTCGTGCTCGCTTGGAAGAGCCGCAATGTCCTGTTCTCCCTGCGCTGGAAGAGGGCGGCGGCCCCTCGCGCGGCGTCCATCGTGCTGCTGGTCGCGCTGCTCGCGACGCTCGTGTTGGGATTCGCGTGGTCGTTCGTTGGGCCGTTCAGCTTCGGTTGGTTCAGCGGGGTTAGCTGGCACATATACGTTGGCGCGGCGCTGCTTCCGATCCTGGTCTGGCACTCTATCTACCACACGCGGGGTTTCCCCATAGGCTTCTGGGCTGAGCGACGCTCTTTCTTGCGTCTGGCCGGAGTGGTGGCCGCGGCCGTAGCGGCGTGGCAGGTGGGCGAGCTCAGCGCGAGGGTGGGCGGCCTGAGCGGCGCGAGCAGGAGGTTCACAGGCTCTCACGAGGCGGCGAGCTTCTCCGGCAACGCCTTTCCCCTGACGTCGTGGCTCAATGACAGGCCCACACCCATCGACTCCGGCCCGTGGCGGCTCAGCGTGAGGGGCGCGGTGCGCCGGGAGTTTGTGTTGCGGTACGAGGACATCGCGGCGAACAGCGAGATTACGGCGACTATCGACTGCACTGGCGGCTGGTTCTCCACGCAGTTATGGCAGGGCGTACCCGTGGCAGACTTGCTGGCGCACGCCGCGCCAAGCGAGGGGGCGGCCAGCGTGACGTTCACTTCGACCACAGGCTACTACCGCAGGTTCTCGCTGGAGGAGGCCGAAGGCTATCTGCTGGCTACGCGCGTGGGCGGCGAGACGCTGTCGCACGGGCACGGCTTCCCGCTGCGGTTGGTGGCGCCCGGCAAACGCGGCTTCGAGTGGGTGAAGTGGGTCGAAAGCGTCGAGGTCAACGAAAGCCCCAAGTGGCTGCAACCCCCGCTGCCCTTGCAATAGAAGGGCGCCAGTGGGAAAAGGGCCATCGAAAGTCCCCTCCACTACGGGGGAAGGTCTAGGATGGGGGTGTAGAGACGGAGGGATGTCGGATCCCGTTGTTACACCCTGACCAGCTTCTGCATCGAGCGAAGCTCCCGCTGCGGCGCCATCTTGCTGCCGTAGTCGCTCCAGGAGACTTCCGCGACGTAGATGTCGCCCCTGGAGTCTACGGCGATGCCATGAGGCGAAAAGAACCTGCCCGGTTCTTCTCCGTAGGAATCCTTGCCAAGCCGCGCGACCAGGTTGCCATTCGTGTCGAAGATGCTTACGCGGGGGCCCAGGTCCGTTCCCATCGAGTTGGCCCCTATGCCGCAGAAGTACTCGCCGACATAGACCAGTTCCCTCTCCCCCCTGGAGGACATGTAAAGGCAGGCCGCCCGCGACAGGTTGACCCATTGCGTCTCGAACCTGCCCTCCGGACTGAACACCTGGACGCGGTGGTTTTCACGGTCCGCGATATAGACCCAGCCGCCCCTATCGACACCCACGTAGTGGACGATGTTGAACTGGCCCGGCCCGGTGCCCGATTCGCCCCAAGAGAAGAGATGCTTACCGTCCGGGGAATACTTGTGAACGGAGGCGTTGGTGTATCCGTCCGCCACGTAGAAGTCGCCGTTGCGCGGGTCGAAGCCCACGTGAGCGGGCGCGTTGAAGGGTCTGCCGCTCATCGCGGGCGCGGGCTTGCCGGGCTCGCCCATCGTCATCAGCAGCTTCCCCTCCGGCGTAAACCGGCGGACAGTGTGGTCGCCGTTGTCCACGCACCACACGGAGCCGTCGGGGCCAATAGTTACACCGTGCGGATTGGCGAATACGCCGTGCCCCCACGTGCGGAGAGGGCTGCCATTCGAGTCGAAGACGACCATCGGGTGCGTGCCGCGATTGAACACGTAAACGTTGTCGTTGGCATCGACGTCAACGGCGGTGGCCTCCTTGTAGGTTTCGTCCTCGGCCAGGCTGCCCCAATCCTTGCCAGACAGCTCGTAGGTGAACTCCCCAGAACCCAGTATAGCCATTCGACTTCTCCTTCTTGGGCCACCAGGTGGGCCGTCCTGTCCCACTTCCATCACGCCGCGGATTACGCCCGGATTCAGGCGGGTATGCCCAAGAACGAGCGTGTCGCCTCGATAAACTCCTGTGGCTTGTCCACCGTGACGACGTGACCCGCTCCCGCGACATCGACCCAACTGAACGCCTTGCCCACCTCTTTCATGCGCTCAAGCGTCTTATCGGAAACCAGGGCGCTCTCGCTTCCTCGAACTTCGAGGATAGGGCATGGGATGGTCTCCACCGCCTTCCAGTACCTGCCGATGAGGTTCGGGTCCGTCATGTCCGGCAATGGGCTGTTGAAGAGGACGGCGTCGGCCTTCCACGTCCATTTGCCGTCCTCACGCTGCCTGGTCTTGTCAACGATGTCCTTTCGCAGCCGTGAATCGCTGGCCCAAGGGTTGCCCTGCCGCGCCCACTCCACGACAGCGTCCAGCGTCCGAAACTCCATCGGCGTCGGCGGACGGCTGCCGCGCTCCGCGCTGGAAGCGGCGCTGGGCTCGGGGGCGATGTCAACGATGATTATCCGCTCCACCCGTTCAGGATGGTCAGCCGTGTATAGGAGCGAGTGCCAGCCGCCCATGGAGAGACCGGCAAGGACGAACTTGGAAAGGCCCAGGGCGTCCACGAAGGCGGCCAGGTCTTCGACGAACCTGTCTCTGGCGTAGCCGGTGTCCGCCCGCTGGCTCTCGCCGTGACCGCGCTGGTCGATGGCGAGCACGTGGTAGTATGGTGAGGCGGCCTCGGCGAACTCGTCCCAGATGCGCGCCTGCCCGGTGTGCCCATGAAGGCAGACGAGCGGCGTTTTGCCGGCGGCGCCCCAGTCGAGGTAGCGCAGCCGAACGCCATTGACGCTAACGTGCTTCTCCCGTGCGGTTGCGGTTGTCATAGGCTTCCTCCTTAGCCAAACGCTCCGGCCGGGGGCCACCGCCCGCGCGACGATGGCCGCTCGACGACGGCGAACGTTCCCCGAGCGTGTCTGTCATGGCAGCATGATATGCCAGGCGGGTGGCGGGCGCAAGTTCCGGCTCCCAATAGTCAGCCGAATGAAAGTTTGATAACATCCGCGCATGGGCCTGTTTTCTCGAAGCAGCGGCAAGCCGCAACCCTTCCCGGAGAGGTGGCGCGTTCGCGTCATCGTGGCGACGCTGGCGCTGGGCTGGGCAGTGCTGTACTTAGACCGCAGCATCCTGTTTCCGCTGCTACCGGTTATCGGTGACGACTTCGGCTTGACGGATACACAGCGCGGGGCGATTTCCAGCGTTTACTTCATCACCTACGTCGTCATGCAGGTTCCGTCGGGCGTGCTGGGTGACAGGCTGGGGCTGAAGAACGTCCTAGTCGTCATGTACCTCATCATAGGACTGGGGCTGTTCGGCATTGGGATGTTCAGCGTCAGCTACCTGTTGCTGCTGCTCTTCATTGGAATACAGGGGTTCGGCGCGGGCGCGTTCTACTCCGGCTCATACGGCATCACCATCAGCTCCGTGCCGCCGGAGCGCAGGGGGGCAAGCTCCGCGATAGTCACCTCCGGCATGGCGCTGGGGTCGGCGATTGGGTTGAGCCTGGCGGGGGCGCTGTACACGCTGGTGGAAAGCTGGCGCGCGCCGTACCTGTTCATGCTCGCGCCCACGCTGCTGCTGGCAATGCTGATTGGAGTGGCGATACGCGGCGTGCCGCCCGCGCCCAAGATAGAGGGCGGCTTTGAGTACCTGTTCAAGAACCGCAACGTTGTCGCTCTGAGCGTAACCAACTTCTGCGCCCTCTACGCCTACATGGTCATATTCACCTGGGGGCCGAGTTTTCTCGTCAACGAGCACGACATGTCGTTGACCCGGGCTGGCATATTCACCTCACTGGTCGCCGTCGCATCGCTGCTGGGAGCGTTGGTCTGGGGCAGGCTCTCGGACAGGCTGGGCCGCAAGCGGATGACGCTGTTGATGCTGCCAGTCTCCGCGGTGATGGTGTCGGTGGTCGCCGTGGTAGATTCGACGCCGGCCATTCTCGCCACGTTCTTCCTGTACGGTTTCCTCGGCGCTCTGGCCTGGAACCCCATCATAGTGGCGTGGGTCGGAGACCATACCTTCGCGTCGGGGCGGGTTGGCATGGGCACGGTGATGGGCGTGATGAATACCGTCGGAATATCGAGCGCGTTCATCGCGCCCATCGTGAGCGGATGGATTAGCGACGCGAGCGGCTCACTGGCCTGGGCCTTCTACCTGGCGACGGCGGTGCAGATCGTGGGCGTCGTTGCCGCGCTGATTCCGGGCGAGACGGCGACAGCTATCATGAGACCCTCGGAGCCGGCGGCATCGCGGGCCGGCCGGCAGCCCACGTGAGGCCAGCGCGATCGTTGAGCATTCTCGCCAAAACGCGCCTGGTCCTCTTTGCGGTCCTGCTTGTCACCGCCGTGGCGGGGTGTACGAGCCGGCCGGCCGAGCGACCTGAGATCCTGGTTTTCGCGGCCGCCAGCCTGGTTGACGTGCTGGCCGAGGTCGAGCGGGAGTTCGAGGCTCGGAGCGACGTCAGCGTCGCCTTCAGCTACGGGGGCTCGCAGACCCTGGCGCGGCAGATAGCCGGTGGCGCGCCCGCGGACATGCTCATAGCCGCTGGGAGGTTCCCCGTCCAGTACCTAGCGGAGGAGGGGTTGATAGATGGCGAGGCCACGGGTGTTCTCGCCAACAAGCTGGTGGTGGCAGTCCGCTCCGATGACATACGTCTGGACTCGATCGAGCAGCTTGCCGGGAAGGGCGTGGGGCGAGTCGCCATAGCCGATCCCGAGGTCGCTCCGGCGGGAGCGTACGCAAGGGAGTCGCTGACCCATCTCGGTCTGTGGGATGCGCTGAGCGAGAAGCTGGTCATCGGGGTTGACGTTCGGGCGACGCTGGCCTACGTGGAGACGGGCAACGTGGACGCCGCCCTGGTTTACCGGACCGACGCGAACATTGCGCGAGGCGTCCTGACACTGGATATAGTGCCCCCTGAAAGCCACTTACCAATCGTTTACCCAGCGGCGGTCATTCGGAGGTCCGAACGAAAGGCAAGCGCGCGCGAGTTTCTCGAGTTTCTGAGGGGCGGGGTGGCCGGCTCGATATTTCTAAGGCACGGGTTCCAGCCGCTGGAGTAGCGCGATGGAAATTCTGGGCATTCCGCTAGACGCAATAGCAATTACGCTGCGGGTCGCCGTGCTCGCCACCGCACTCAACTTTCCCATCGCGCTCGCGCTAGGCTGGCTGGTGGTAAAGAAGAACGTTCGCGGCCGCTTCATCATAGACCTGCTGGTGTCGCTGCCACTCGCGCTTCCACCGGTGGCTATCGGGTATTTCCTGCTGCTGGCGTTGGGCCGGGACGGCCCTGTTGGTGCGGCCCTGCACGGGCTGTTCGGAATCGATCTTGTGTTTAGCTGGGTAGCGGCGGCGCTGGCGGCGGCGGTGGTATCGTTTCCCCTGATGGCGAGAACGATAATGGTGGCCATGGGCGGGGTGGACGAGCGGCTGGAAGCCTCCGCGCGGAGCCTGGGCGCCGGCTCAGCGAGGGTGTTCTTCAGCGTGACCGTTCCCCTGGCGTACAGCGGCATATTGGCCGGGGCGCTGTTGGGCTTCGTGCGCGCTCTGAGCGAGTTCGGTGCCACCATCATAGTCGCGGGCAACATCCCCGGGCGCACGCAGACGCTGCCCCTGGCTATCTTCACCAACGTCCAATCGGGAGACGACGCCGTCGCGCTCCGGCTGGTGGGCGTGTCCATAGGGCTGGCGGTGGCGACGCTGCTGGCGCACAACTGGCTGTTAGAGCGTTCGAGAGCAGGGCGGGACTGACGCGCTCGTTCTCGACGGAGTGATGGCAGCGGGCGTGTGCGAGAGCCTGGCATGAGCAGCCCAAAAGTGGCGTTTCCCAACTGGGTAATTTTGGGTATTTTTGGGACATTTGCTAGCTGCGGACTTTGTCGGAATCGGGATTGCCGAGCGGCGAGCCCCTGCTGGGGTTTGGCGATTGTAGGATTCTTAGGATTTCCTGGGGTTAGCACGGACGTTCGCGTACGTCAAGACGCGGGACTTAACTGGAGGGTCTTTTGAAATTCGCAGGCAGACGTCCCCATCCACCCCGCCATACCGCTATCACCCACCCCCTAACCCCTCCCGTTGTACAGACTGGGAGATGGGTAACAGTTGTTCGGGGACATAGGTTACACATTTTGCTGACTGAGGTCTATGGTTGCTATCGGTTGGACTGAGAAGAAGACGTTCCACACGCCGTCGGTTTGAGTTGGCCTGAGGGCGACTCTCTTGTGTCTGAAGGCCTTACCCACACGCAGTGATCTTCCCAGGAAGGATATGCGCCCGCTGACATCCACCGAGCGCACCTGGTCGTCAGAGTCGCACTCCGTTCTGCAATCGACATGACATCCTCAGTCGGGATGGCCAGGGTCAGGTTGACCTTGTTGTGCCGGTCTATGGTCGCCCCGTCCAGAAGCAGCTCAAGCACCTCCCTGCGTCCCTTGTCCGACAGGCTGTCCAGCTTGTCCCCTGCCCGGCGCGCCCACTCAAAGATGCGCTCCGCCAGCGCCCGCTTGTCCGCGTGCTCCATTTCCCTGGCGCGATGGCCGCCCAGGTTGGCCCTGAGCGTCTCAAGCCGCTCGGTGATGAACCTGCGCTGGTGGTCCAACTGCTTCTCGGTGATCTTCCCCGACACGAATATCCTGATGGCCCGGTCTTCCTCCATCTGTACCTTCTGCAGGTCCCGCTCTGCTTTGGCTATCTCGTCGGCCAAGCCTCCGTCCTCCGCCTCGGCATCCAGGGCCTCGATGCTGGCGACGATCAGGTCCGGGTTCTCCAGCACCTTCTTGACATCGCTCCAGACCACCGCCTCAAGCCGCTCCGCCCTGATATGGGAGTGCTCCCGGCATTTCTGGCCCTGGGTCATCATTCCGTAGCACATGTAGTAGCGGCGTGGAGGGTCCAGCGCAATCCTGTAGACCTTGCCGCCGCGCGTGGTGGTCTGGCGTCTGTTGGCCCGGCAGCCCATGAGGAGACCGCACTCGGCACACCTGACCAGGTGCTGCAAGAGGTAGAAGATCTTGGTGTTGCGGCCCGACCGGGTCAGCCGGCGCTTCTTGGCCTCCTGCGCCTGCTCCCATATCTCATCGTCCACGATCGGCGGGAAGGGAACCCCGACCCACTCGTCCTCCGGCCGGTTGTATCTCCTCATCCCGTGCTCGGTGGCGACATGGCGGCGCTTGCCGAACCACCAGGTGCCGCGGTATGCCTCGTGCCTCAGAATGCGGGTGACGGTGCCCGTCCAACCACTTCCCGACAGCCCTCGGCGTGGGGACGCCCTCGGCGGTCAACTGCTTGGCAATGGCGGGAGCTCCCATGTCTTCGCGGACGCACATGTGGAAGACGCGGCGGACGACCTCGGCCTCGGACTCTTCCACCACCGGCCTGCGGCCCTCTCCGAGTCTGTAGCCGTAGGGGACGTTGTTGACGGGGATGCGTCCCTGCTTGGCCGAGCCGCGCTTGCCCATCGAGGCCCTCTCCCTGAAGTTGTCCCAGCTCAATCTTTCCGATGGCCCGCCATGAGGCCGAAGGTCTTCATGTCGATGGCGTCCAAGACGGCCTCCAGATCTATCTGGTACGCCTCGATGACCTCCATGAGGGACGGCGCGCGGGTACATGCCCCGGCTGAGGCGGTCGGACTTCCAGCAGACGATGGTGTCGAATCGTCCCCTTTCTGGCGTCGGCCAGCATCCGCTGGAAACTCGGGGCGGTTCTTCGACCAACCCCGTCCCACCTCCTGGTAGCGTGCGGTGATGGTCAGCCCCCGGCGTTCGCAGTGGGCCTCCATGTCGCTTATCTGCTCCGATATGGAGGTCTTCTCCTCCGTGTCCTGGCTCTTGTCCGAGACGCGGGCGTAGATGGCCGCCCGTTTCGTTCCCCGTCTTCCTATCGGTCGTTCTCGCCATGATTTCCTCCTCTCGAATCTCCTGAAACAAAAAAAGACCCGCCTCCTGTCGGAGCGGGTCTGCGAGTAGTACAATTACTTCGCATCACCTGTTCGCGCAGGTGGCACCACGGCCCGGGGTGTTCACGCACCGCCGGGTCAACTTCTACCCGCCATTTTACCGCGTTGAACGGGAGGCCGTCAAAGCGCGTCCGTGCGGTGCTCCATCGCCTGCCTCGTCCGGTCGAGCTCCGCCCGCCAGGGTTCTTCTCATCGGGCAGGGCGATCCGGTACTCCGCGGCCAGCACGTTGCTCGGACAGCCCCTCAAGGGCATACTGCGCCAGCGCCTCGTCCTTCTCGGAGCAGAGGATCAGGCCGACGGGCGGGTTCTCTCCCTCACGCATCCAGTGCTCCCGCGCATAGTTCAGGTAGAAGTGCATCTGCCCGGCGTCGGCGTGGGTGAAGCCGCCAACCTTCAGGTCGATGACCACGAGACATCTCAGGCTCCGGTGGTAGAACAGCAGGTCCACCCGGTACCACCTGCCGCCGACGCGCAGACACCTCTGCCTGCCCATGAAGCAGAAATCGTCTCCCAGCTCCATGAGGAAGGTCTCCAGGTGGCGTATGAGGGCCTCTTCGAGGTCGCTCTCGGAGTACTCGTCCTTGAGATCGAGGAACCCCAGGACGAAGGGGTCCTTCATCTGCTCGCCGGGGAGGGCGATGTCCTCTGGACGCTTCCTCTGCCCGCCCGTCAGCATGGCGGCCCTGTTCTTCGAGAGGGCGGTGCGCTCGTAGAACTGGGAGCCGATCTGCCGGTCGAGCTGGCGGACCGACCACCCGCCTCTCAGCGCCTCGGTCTCGTAGAAGTCGCGGGGCACTCTCGTTCCTGACGGACAGGAGCCGCACGTAGGCGGACCAGGGCAGCGGAAAGGCCGCGAGAAGGTCGTCGAAGCCCGGCTTCGACGGACGGGGGATCGAATCCTCCAAGACGGCGTCTGGAGAATCTGTCGCCCGTGGGGTGGAGCCGATTTTCCAGACAGTGTCTGGAAAATCTTC
>CBDCIS010000010.1:0-460652 GCA_965217565.1 Dehalococcoidia bacterium | reverse complement strand
CCCGTAAGCCTTCGGTGACGGAGGGCAGCGGCCACGAGCCCCACGCCCATGTAGCCGGTCAGGGGATCGGGGAAGGCCATGCCGTTGAAGTAGGGCGGCTCGTCGGGGTATCCCGTGAGGCTGAACAGCCCGGACAGCTTTTCGAGGGTGTTGCCGAACGACCTGTAACCCTTCTCAGGGCCTGTGGTTCCCTGGCTCGAGAGCGACGCCAGGATGATGGTCGGGTTGACCTGTTTCAGCGTGTCTAACCCGACGCCAAGCCTGTCCATGACCCCCACCCGGAAGTTCTCCAGAACGACGTCCGAAACGCTGACGAGGTCGAGGAAGATGTTCCTGCCCTCGTCAGCGGCGAGGTCGAGGGTGATGCCCAGCTTGCTGCGGTTGCGCTCGTTGATCATGCCGGAGCGGTTCCAGGGCCGCTCGCCTGGGTCGCCGTCGGGATAGATGTCGCGGGGGTTCATTCTCAGCGCGTCCGGGTGATGGGGCGCCTCTATCTTGATGACCTCCGCGCCCATGTCTCCGAGCAGCTTGGTCGCGTGAGGCCCCGCCAGGAACATGCTGAAGTCCAGGATTCTAACGCCTTCCAGAGCTTTGGCCATCTCTCACTTCTCCAAGTATTGCGGGTTGACTGAGCTTTCCGTTCAAAGACGCGGGCGATTCAGATGACGCCGGCGCCCCGCAGCATGACCAGGTCCGACCTGTCGTAGCCGAGCAGGCCGCACAGAATCTCCACGTTGTGCTCTCCAAGAAGAGGCGCGCGCTTGTGCTCCACGTCGAAGCCGGGAATCCTGAATGGCGCGCCCGGATACTGGAGCGGGCCGGTCTCGGGATGGTCAATAGAGGTGATGAAACCCCTGGCCTCGTGCTGCGCCGAGTTTACGATGTCTTCGACGGTGGCTACGTACCCGGAGGGTAGGTTGTAGCCCTGCGCCTGGTGATAGACCTCCTCCTTGGTCCTCTCTATCATCCAGCCGATGATGATGGCGTCGAGCAGGTCCGCGTTTTCTCGCCTGGCCGGGAACGTGGCGAACTGCGGGTCATGTTCCAACTCGGGCATGTCGAGCAGAGTGCATACTCTCGCCCAGAGATGCTGCTGAAGGGTGAGGCCCACGAATCCGTCCTTGCAGGGATAGATCATGGAGCCGTGCCCTCGGCTCTCGACCTTGCCCGTGTACTCATAGTTGCAGAGGTCTTGTATGTGGCAGCAGATGAGCGTTTCCTGGATGGACATGTCCACGTGTTGGCCGAGACCGGCGGCCTCAGCGCTGTACAAGGCGACCAGGGTGCCTCCAAGACAGGATACGGCGCCCATGTACTGCCCCGCGTTGCCGCCGAACTTGATAGGTTCCCGCTCCGGCAAGCCCATGAGGTTCAGGTTGCCGCCGGTGGCGAAGTCCACGAGCTCGCCGCCTCGGTACTGGCTATAGGGGCCAGTCTGTCCGAAGTGGGCGACCGACGTCAGGACAAGACTGGGGTTGACCCCTTCCAGAGTCTCATAGCTCAGCCCCAGGTCCTCCATAGTCTGTGGATGGAAGCTTTCGACCAAAATCTGGGACTTCTTGACAAGTTGCTTCAGGATTTCGACGCCCGTCGTTGTGGTGATGTCCAGGGTGACGCTCTTCTTGCCTCCGTTGAGATAGAGGAAGGAACCGCTGGTCTCAGGATTGGGAATGTCATTCAGGAAGGGACTAACGCGCCGGCTGGAGTCTCCCTCGCCCGGGCGCTCGACCTTGATGACCTCCGCGCCCAGGTACGTCATCAGCTTGGTCGAGAAGGGGCCGGGCACACCCTCGGAGAGGTCCAGCACCCTAACGCCGGAAAGCAGGCCATCGGGCATATGTCACGCACCTTTCAGCGTCGAGCCGCGCCACACGGCAGACCCGCATGGCGTGTCGGTTCGTTCGAGCTATCCGTCCTGAGAATCTTCACACATGGCGCTTGCTTGGCCTAGTCTACCACACTCGGCGCAAAGTCTGACGCGACGAACCGCCCCGATGCGTAACTGTTCAGAGTTGAGGGGATCTCTTGGAAATCCCGTTCAGTGTGAAAGTCTTTTTGTAGCTGAGTCGCCACTTCTGACGTAGAGGACTCTACTCATATCCCACGAAGTCTGAACAGTTACCCCGATGCCAGGGACTTTTCAAAGTCACCACGTTGCACTCCCATCCCTTCGACAGGCTCAGCGCAGGCGCCAACAGCAACCCAACGTTGAAAAGGCCCTATCACCTGGCAAACTGATGGCGACACCGCCACCTGATAACTTTTCGAATTCGAGGGGACGCAAGCGCCTGCCTATGACAAGAGGCCAACCAGGTCGGTTGGGTTCCGGCGCCTTCCAGGATGCAGCGTCTTGGGTTACTCTATGTCCAGGTGTGGGATTAGCTCGCATCTGGACGGATGGATGTTTTGGCTGGCGGAAAAACGCCTGTGGGTGTCTCATTGTGATTCATTGTGACTCATTCCTACTTGGGGTCTGTGACGCTGTGAGAGGATTTAGAGGATGTTTCTGAGTTGGAATGTAGTAGGGTTAGGGTTGTTTGCACAGGAAATGAGACACTCCTCTCTGTGGGTTTCGCACTGTTGTCAGAATCAGGACGTTGCGATTGCCGAGCGGCGAGCCCCTATGGGGTTACGGGATTATGGGGATTGTGTTGGTCTGCTATACGGGATGTTGATGTGGTCGAGTTGGGACGTGCTGGCTGCCTGTGTTTGGATACGGATATACTAGCACGAGTGTTCGTGTATGTCAATAGGCCGCGTTGTCAGAATCGGCAGGGCCATTCCAAAGTCAGAGCGGCGCTCCACCATCCCTTCGACAGGCTCAGGGCAGGCTCTAAGCTTCCCTTCAGGGGGAAGGGACAAAGGGCAGCCCTCCGCGCCTTCGCGTGTTGACAGCAACCGGACTTTGAAAAGGCCCTGCCCCGACGCAAGTCCGCTTAGACCCAACCCGAATTGCCATGTGCTATACTACGCCCATTCCACGTACATTCGGGCGCCTCGTCTTTGGAGGAGCGGTTATGAGTGACGGCGCACTTGCCAACCTACGAATCCTCGACGTCTCCCAGGACATTGCAGGGCCCTATTGCGCCAGGCTGTTCGCGGGAATGGGCGCGGAGGTCATCAAGATAGAACCTCCAGGGGAGGGCGACGCCTCCAGGAAGGCCGGTCCCTTCGCCGATGACAATGACGACCTGAACAGCGGCGGACGCTTCCTCTATCTGAACGCCAACAAGAAGGGCGTTACGCTGAACCTGGCGACCGACGAGGGGCGTGGGATTCTCAGGCAGATGGCAAGCAAGGCCGACGCGCTGATAGAGTGCTTTGACCCCGGCGTGATGGATGGCATGAGGCTCGGGTTCGAGACGCTGCGCGAGGCCAATCCCCGGCTGGTAATGACCTCCATCACCAATTTCGGACAGGATGGCCCGTACAGCGAGTTCAAGGGCGAGGAAATCGTCACCTACGCGCTGAGCGGCGCCATGTTCATAAGCGGTGAGCCGCAGCGAGAGCCGCTTATGTCCGGTGTGCCCATCACCCAGTTCGTGGCGGGGCAGACAGCGTTCGTTGCCACTATGAGCGCGCTGTTCCAGGCCCAGGCCACGGGTTCGGGGCAGCGCGTGGACGTCTCGGTTCACCGCGCCATGGCCGACCTCATGGAGAATCACTTTGTCGGCTCCAACCTCGTTGGCCGGAACATGGTAAGGACGGGCAACAGGCATAGTAACCATCCCTGGGGGCCGTATCCGTGCAAGGACGGGTACGTCGCCCTCATCTGCGGGCCACCCGCCAACTGGCCCGCCGTGGCTGAGTTCATAGACCCTCGCTTGGGCGACCCCAGGTTTGCCACGGTCGCAGAGCGCGTAAAGCCGGAGAACCGGGACGCCATAGACGCCATCCTGGCCCCCTGGCTGATGGAGCATACCAAGGAGGAGATTTACCGCCTGGGCCAGGAGCGCGGGCTGGCCTTTGGCTACATGGCTACGCCGGAGGAAGTGATAAACTCGGCGCAATTGGATTTCCGCGACTACTTCGAGAAGCTGGAACATCCAACGGCAGGACGCTTCATCTCCCCTGGCGGCCCTTTTCAAATGAAGAAGACGCCCTGGGAAAACCGGCGAGCGCCACTCTTGGGCGAGCACAGCTCAGAGGTCCTGTCCAACGTCCTGGATTACGGCGATGAGGACATAGCCCGATTGGAGCGCGAAGGCGTAATCTAGCGCCCTTTCGCATACCACCAGGGGAGGATAGCGCACCATGGACCCTCTGCCTTTGGAAGGCTTCCGAATTATCGACCTCTCGATGATATGGGCGGGGCCCCACTGCACCAAGCTGCTGGGCGACCTGGGCGCGGAGGTCATCAAGGTCGAGTCGATTACTCGGCTAGACCCCACGCGAGGCCCCGTAAGGCCGGGCAACCGGCTCAGGGTTTACGCCGGCGACCCGGGCGAGAAGCCGTACAACCGCTCCGGCGGATTTCACCAACTCCACAGGAACAAGCTGGGCGTTACACTCAACCTGAAGACGGAAGCGGGCGTGAAGATGTTCAAGCGGCTCGCCATGGTCAGCGACGTGGTCATAGACAACTTCGCTCTCGGTGTGATGAAGGGTTTTGGCCTGGATTACGGCGTCCTCAGAAGGGAGAGGCCGGACATCATCGTGATCTCCATGCCAGCGTTCGGCAACACGGGGCCCGACAATTCATACGTTGGGTTTGGCGTTACCATCGAGCCTATGGCCGGCGTTTCGCACCTGACGGGGTACGCGGGCGGATACCCCATGCGGTCAGGCGGCAACCACGCCGATCCGGTCAACGGACTTCACGGGGCGGGAGCTATTCTCGCGGCCTTGTGGCACAGGAGAAGAACGGGGCAGGGTCAGTTCATCGACTTCTCGCACCTGGAGTCGATGGCGTCGCTGATTGGCGAGGACATGGTCGGCTACTCGCTGAATGGCAGGTTCCGGGAGCGTGCGGGCAATCGCCACCCTTCAGCGGCGCCGCAGGGCTGCTACAGGTGTGACGGAGAGGACGACTGGATAGCCATCTCCGTCGGCTCCGACGAAGAGTGGCGGACGCTATGCCGCCTGATGGGTAAGCCGGAGCTATCGGAGGGAGAGCTGGCCGACTACGCCGGCCGCCGGCGTCATCACGACGCCCTGGACAGGGCCGTCGAGGACTGGACAAAGGGCCAGAACAAGTTGGAGCTTATGAGGCGTCTTCAGGGTTTGGGAATCGCCGCGGGCGCGGTGCAGAAGATAGACGAGGCGTCCAAGGACCCACAGCTTTCGCATGAGGGCTACTTTCAACTTCAACGCTACCCCGGGGACGCGGGCAGCCACCTCCACCCGGGTTTGCCCTTCAAGCTGCCGGAGACGCCGGTGGGGTTCCGCGCGCCCGCGCCCGACTTGGGCCAGCATAACTGGCAGACGTTCCACGAACTGCTGGGGATAACGGCCGATGAGTTCCATGCCCTTGAAGGGCAGAGGGTAATCGGGCAGATACCGGAGGAAGCGGCGGGCAACGCCCTATCCTGAGCATCGCCCCTGTCCGAACCTTACCCCAGAAGCCGAAAGCCTCTACCTGCTGCCCCTCAGGCGAGGGTCAAGGACGTCTCTGACGGCGTCGCCCAGAAGGTTTATGCCGAAGACGGTGATCGTCAGCGCCACACCCGGGAAGATGCTGGTCCACGGACCGGCGGCGATATAGCGCTGCTGCGCCTGGCCGAGCATGTTGCCCCAGGTGGGGATGTTGGCCGGCACTCCCAGCCCAAGGAAGCTCAGGCTGGCCTCGGTGACGATCGCGCCGCCCAGTACCGCGGACCCCACCACAATCACGGGCGCCATGACGTTTGGGGTGATGTGGCGGAACATTATGCGCAGGTCGCTGGCCCCGATGGCTCGCGCCGCCTCCGTGTACTGGCTGGCTTTGATGCTCAGAGCGACGGACCTCACCGTTCTCGTGGTGCCCGGCCATCTAACTATGGTGATAGCCAGGATCACCGCAAAGAGAGAAGGCCCCAGGGCCGCTATGAGAGTCAGCGCAAGCACCAGGCCGGGAAGCGCCTGCAGCGAGTCCACGATACGCTGAAGCAGCAGGTCTACCGTCCTGCCAAAGTAGGCGCTGGCCACTCCCAGCGTGGTTCCGATGAGAGTGCTGGTTACTACCGCGATGAACCCAACCATCAGGGACACCCTCGAGCCATAGAGCACCCGAGTGTACACGTCACGGGCGATGTGATCGGTGCCGAACCAGTGTGCCAGGTTAGGCCCGACCAGACGCGCCTCCCGGTCGAACTCATCGGGGCTGTAGGG
This sequence comes from Dehalococcoidia bacterium, assembly GCA_965217565.1. Classification (GTDB taxonomy): domain Bacteria; phylum Chloroflexota; class Dehalococcoidia; order Lucifugimonadales; family CATOSD01; genus CBDCIS01. Next base: position 454,343 of record CBDCIS010000010.1, on the reverse strand, counting down.
GGCGATGACTCCCGCGAAGATGGCTATCAGTATAGAGAATAGAAGGATAGCCCCACCCAACGCGCCCAGTGGCTTTGTCCTTATGAAGCGAAGGAGCTGCGCCGAGCGGGTTGGCCTGCTCCTCAGGCCAAGCTCCTGCGCCAACGCGGATTCTAATGATTGTTCAGCCATAGCAAACACTCTTTAGTCCCACCCACCCGGTGGGTTTTTGGTAACTGAGGGCACATCCCTCAGACTCCCTGCCAGAGGGGAGAATCCCTCTGGACTCCCCCGTAAAACGAGTTTTGAGGTAGCTCCTAATCATAGCGAATTCTCGGGTCCAACCAGCCGTACATCAGGTCCACGATCAGGTTCATCGACAGGAAGATGAAGGCGATGAACGTCACCAGAAACTGAATCATTGGGAAGTCCCTGGTGTTTATCGAGAAGATAAGCAAACGGCCAATCCCCGGCAAGCTGAACACGGACTCGATTACTACAGACCCCCCCAAAAGGGCGGCAAATTGCACTCCGAACAGGGTAATCACCGGCAGGGAGGCGTTCTTCAGAGCGTGGCGGTAGATCACGACCCGCTCCCTCAGGCCCTTGGCCATTGCGGTGCGGATGTAGTCCTCACGCAGCACCTCCAGCATCTGGGAGCGGGTTATGCGCGCCGTCACCGCGTTGGTGGAGTATGCCAGGGCTACGGCAGGGAAAATTAGCTGGATGAAGTTCTTCCAGGGGTCGGTCCAGGGCGACACGTACCCCAACGGAGGAATCCAGTTGGTCCACAGCGAGAGGGCCAATATCACCAGCGCCCCAACCCAAAAAGTAGGCATAGCAAGGCCAATGATGGAAAACACCCTCAGAGAATAGTCTGCCCAGGTGTCTTGGCGCACAGCGGATATGACGCCCATAGGCAGCGCGAAGACTATTGCCATAAAGATGGCCATGAAAGCGAACTGGAAGGTCAGAGGCAGCCTTGGCCGCACCTCCTCCCAGATCGGGGAGTTGGTGAAAAAGGAGTCGCCGAAGTTCAACCTCGCCGCGTTCCCAACCCACTTTACGTACTGTACGGCGATGGGGTCGTTCAGCCCCAGGTTGATCCGCACGCGCTCCAGGTCCGCCTCGGTGAACGTACCCTCACCCTCGTAGCCCGCCAGCATAACGAATGCGGGGTCGCCGGGGACTATCCGCAGGATGATGAAAACGACAAGGGATACCCCGAAGATCGTTGGGAGAAAGAGGAGCAATCTACGAATTACATATGTGCGCACAGCTCAGTCCCGATAACCACTCATGCAGGCCGTCTGCACACCGAGTTATGAAAATGGCAACCGGCGCGCCTCCGCCGGTGTGATGACCGTCTCATTTAGGCGACTGGAGAGGGATCGCGCGAAAGGCGAATCCCTCTCCAGTCTGTCAATCCTATACGATTCTTTCGATACTATACGCCGAGGTCTGGTTTATCGACACGGCTGCTCGTTGTCGAGCCAGGTGCGGTCGTGGCGATAGTTATTCTGTCCAAGGGCCGTGGGCGCGGTGTAACCCTTCACGCATCTCCACTGGATGAAGTTTCCAATGCCACCCGTCGTGGGAAGATACATCGCATCCTCCAGGAGGATGTCACTCATCCTCTTCAGGTGTGCACCACGCGCGGCCTGGTCCACCTCTCCCTTCTCCTTTTCGAAGAGGTCGAGGAACTCGGTGTTTTCCCAGCCCTGGTAGTTGCGGCCCGCGGTGGGGAGGTACAGCAGATCGTTGGCCGCGTCGGGGTCCAGGAAGTTCAGACCCGTCCCCTGCACGGCGACAACAAAGTCGCCCTTCTGGTACGCGGCAAAGCCCGCCGCGCTCTCCATCTGGCGCAGCTCGATGTTCATTCCGATCTCTTTCCACTGCTGGAGCAGAATCGCGGAGATTTCGGGGTAACTACCCACCTTCCTGAAGGTGATGGTCAGATCCACTCCGCCGCCAAGGCCGGCTTGCTCCATCAGACTCTGGGCTTCGGCTATATCCTCAGCCTTCTTGTCGAAGCGGAATCCCGGCAGCGTCCTGTAGTGGTCCGCATCATAGATCCAGTCGAATACGCAGGGGTAGTAGCAGAGCACGTCTCCGCCCGTTGGGCTGAGTATGTCGATCATGGCCTCACGGTCCATCGCCAGCTGCATGGCGCGGCGCACCCTGACGTCATCGAAGGGTGGAATCCTGAGGTTGATGTGGGCCCCGGTCACGCCGAAGCCTATGGTCTCGGTTACGGTAAGCCGGTCTCCCAGCTCCTCGCGGATGGCGAGGTCGTCGTCGCTGCCGAAGCCTGGGAAGATAGCCTCCATGTAGGCCTGTCCAGTGCGGAAGGCGGCTACTCTCGTGCTGGCGTCGGTGATGATGATATAGCGGAACTGGTCCAGGTGGGGACGCGGCTGGTCATAGTAATTGGGATTGCGCTCCACCTCCCAGGCGATACCCCTTCGATATTCCTTCAGAGTGAAGGGCCCAGCGCCTATGACCTCGTCCAGCGTCGGCTCGCGCCCTGGGTCGGACCCAGAGTCGATGTCCTCCAAGAGGGACTTCTTCTGAATCGCTATCCAGGGAGACGCGAGGCATCCGAGGAAGGCAACCGCCGGGTCCTTCAGAGAAACCTCGAGAGTGTCAGCGTCGATCGCTTTGGCTCCACCCTGCTCCATGAAGCCGCGTATGCAGCCGGAACGGGGCGAGGTAATGCTGTTGGGAAGGTCGATGAAGCGGTTGAGATTGTAGGCCATGTCTTCTGCGGTGACCGCTTGTCCGTCGCTGAACTGAACGCCATCGCGAACGTCGAAGGTGTAAACCTTCCCAGACGAATCAATCTTCCAGGCGTCGGCCAGGTCCGGGGTGATGTCCACCCAGGTCCGAGTGTCGTACTGGTAGACACTCGGATGAATGAGGGACATGAACATAAGCTCGGCAACCGAGCTATTGCGATGAGCGTCGGTGTGTCCTATATCGAAGCCGGACAGGGAAACCAGCAAGCCCCCCGTCTGGATCATCTCGCCGGATGGTGTAGGCGTGGGGCGCGCGCCTGGCGCTTGAATCACGGTGACCGGCGTCGCTACGGCGGTAGCTGCCGGCACAGCCGTGGCCGCGGGCATCGCCTGAGCGCCGGTCTGAGGCGCGGCGGGCGCTTGAGGCTGAGCGGCGCTGCCGGCGGCGGTAGGAGCGGCGGCCGGCGCGGCCGGCTGCTGTTGTGCCTCCGGCTCTGCGGACCCACACGCTACCAGCGCAAGGCTCAGCACAACTGCCATTAGTCCCACCAATGCGGGAAACTTTTTGGTCCAGTTTGTCATGATTTCTTCCTCTCCATCTGTTAAATGCTACTTGCCCTCGGGCGTTCCAGATTCCTCCTTTTGTTGGAGACTCATCACCAGTTTGGCGCTCTCTTCTCATTGAACGCCCGGAACCCTTCCTCGGCTTCGCCCGAGTTCAGGTTGGCCGCGCGGGTGTAACCCACGAACTCCATGGCGTCTTCCATTGTCAGGTTCAGCCCCTTGTATATCGCCTTTTTGGCGTACTTGGTGGCGTTTGGTGGACGGGTGGCAAGCTCTTGGGCCATCTTCATGGTCTCTTCCATAAGCTCATCGTGGGGCACGACCCTGGAAACCAGGTGAAGCCGCAGGGCCTCCTGGGCATCTATGGAGTCGGCCATGAATATGTGGTAGATGGCGTTGCTCAGTCCAATGATTCGGGGCAGGTACCATGTTTCGCCGCTGGTCACCAGGGCGCGGCGAAGGTAAACGTGGTGGAAGAGGGCCTGTGCTGAGGCGATCCGAATGTCGCACGCGAGGGCCAGGACGTAGCCCATTCCGGCGGCGGCGCCATTGACCGCCGCGATGACAGGCTTCTCGACGATGGCCTTCAGCATCCGAGGCGCGGGGCTTGCGGCCCCGGGAGTCGCCCCTGCCTGTTCCGGCGGTCCTCCCATGCCTCCTCTGCTGACGTCCGCGCCGGCAGTAAAGCCACGTCCGGTGCCGGTTATGATCATAACCTTGAGATTCTTGTTGGCATTGAAACCCCTCCACGCGTCGTACATCTCTTCCGTGGTCTGCGACCGCATGGCGTTGAGTTTCTCAGGGCGGTTCAACCTGCATATGGCGACGGGCCCGTCCGTTTCCCATACAATGTCCTGGTAGTCGGCCATAACTCTCTCCTCTAGTAGCTTAGGTAGGCGTTTGAATGGCGAGGCTGAGACGGTACGACTGCACCACTGGATTCACTCCAACCGCGACAATCGGGCACGGCCTCTACCTGAACCGGCACGATTTGCCCAAAGCGGTCACCCCAAGCGAACACAGAGCACCCGAGGGAGTCCCCCCACGCAACGGCTCATCACGCGACACACAGCATTATACCAATGTAAGGCAAGGCGTCAAGTGTGTATCGGACTCCCGTGAGGTTGTTTCCCGTCCGAATAGCCTGGGATTGGTGACTTTTGCTTCATGGGCCGCTTTGCACGGCAGCCAGGTCGATTATCTCGACGCTGGCCGTAGCGCCCACAATGGTGAGAACGCCAACCTGCCCCAATCCGTACATCTGGCGAGGAAGCGTGGGGCTGCCCGGGTTGACGAAAAGCACTCCCTCTCGCCGGCAGTTCATGGGCACATGGGTATCGCCGCAGACTATGACATCCACTCTTTGGCCCAACTTTCGCAGCATCAGGTCATCCAGCGTTGTCCAGGGAGCCTCCTCTGGCAGTGGGAACCCGTGTGTAAGCCCGACAACAAGCCCTTCGACCCGCAGCACGTGGGCCTCTTTCACCCTGGGGTCGTCGTCCGGGAAGTCGGGCCTGGCTCCGTCGCCGTCGCCGTTGCCCCTGGCGCCGAGCACAGGGGCAATTTTCTCCAGCCAGTCGAGCACTTCTATGACGTGCATGTCGCCGGCGTGTAAAATCAGTTCTACGCCCGCGAGAGCCTCATAGACCTGCTTGGGAAGCTCGCTTCCAGCCTCGGGTATGTGTGTGTCTGAAATGAGTCCTATCCTCAAGAGCGATCATCTCCTTAGCTGTTTCGACTGCGCTATCGAGGTTGAAACGGCGGATGCCGCTCATTCCCTAACGGGGTTCAGCCACGATACGAATCACAACCCCAGTATATCAAAGGAGGTTGTACATCGAGGCCTAAAATGTTACACTTACGTTTGAATAACGCTCGTTTGTTGAAAGTGGGTTCCCCCCACTTTCTTTGTTAAGAAGGGGATGCGTAAGTAGTCGATTCAGGAGGTGGCTGAAAATATGAAGAGCGATTTCTTGATCGCCCTAACCCAGCTTGCCGCCGAGCGTAATCTTCCCAGGGAGATTGTGCTTTCGGCTATCGAGGCCGCTCTGGTATCCGCCTACAAGAAGGACAGCATCACGGCCGGCCAAGATATATCGGTCAAGCTCGATCCGGGCACAGGCGACGTAAGCGTTTACATTCTCAAGACTGTTGTGGACGAGGTCACGTCGCCGCAGGTGGAGATAACACTTGCTGATGCCCGCAAAATCAAGCCCGACACCGAGGTTGGCGACATCATCTCCACCGACAACATGCCCCACAGCGCGGGCCGAATCGCCGCTCAGACGGCGAAGCAGGTGGTGATGCAGCGGCTCAGAGAGGCCGAGCGCGACCTGATCTACGAGGAGTTCGCCGAAAAAGAGGGCGAGGTCTTCTCTGTTACGGTCCAGAGAGTCGATTCCAAGTTCGTCACCGTTGAGCTTGGCCGCGCGGAAGCCGTGCTGCCGGCAACCGAGCAGATACCCTCCGAGCGCTACCGCGTGAGCAACAAGATGAAGGTGCTCCTCCAGTCCGTGAGCCGCTCCAGCAAGGGGCCGGAGATCATCGTCTCCAGGGCCGACAGGCTGCTGATGAGACGGCTGTTCGAGATGGAAGTGCCAGAGATATACCACGGCTCCGTGGAGATTATGGCCATCGCCAGGGAAGCGGGTTCGCGCAGCAAGGTCGCGGTGCGTGCCACGCAAAACGGCATAGACCCGGTGGGGTCTTGTGTCGGGCTCAGAGGGGTCCGCATTCAGAACATCGTAAACGAACTTCAAGGCGAGAAGATAGACGTAATCGAGTGGAGCAAGGACGCCGGCGTCCTGATCGCAAACGCCCTCAGTCCATCCCAGGTTTTGCGGGTCGAGATCGATACTGAGAGAGAGACTGCGACAGCCGTTGTGCCGGAGCGCCAGCTATCGCTCGCTATCGGCAAAGAGGGCCAGAACGCACGATTGGCGGCCAAGCTCACCGGCTGGAAGGTTGACATCAAGAGCAACGTCGAGGCGCAGGCAGCAACGCTCATCAAGCCCCCGGTGGTAGAGGCGCTTGAACAGCCCGAGGAAGTCGAGCTTCCCGTCGAGCTGGAAGAGGCGCTCGAAGCCGCGGTCAAGCAAGCCGAACCCGAGGTCGAGGCTCCCGCCGAACAGGAGGTCATCGCGAAGCCGGCGGTGGCGGAAGCCGTCGAGGTCGAGGCCGTCGAGCAGGATGAGGAACAGCCCACAGAAGCCCCCGTGGCTGAAGTCGAGGTCGCGGAGGTGGAAATCGCGGTGGAGGACGCCTTGCTCGCCGAGCCGGAGGTCGCCGCTGAAGAGGAAGAGCCTCCCGCAGAGATCAAGGAAGAGCCTGCGCCGGAACCAGTGATCGAAATCGAGAGAGTCCCAGAGCCGGCGCTGCCCGTCCTGGAGCGTTCGACCTCCCTGAGAGACCTGCCGGAAGACGTCTGGTCGATCCGCCGCCGGGGTGTTCAGCCGGAGCCGGGACGCATACGTTTCGCCGAGGACATCGCCGGCCTCAGAGGAGGGGTGTCTTCAAGACGAACGGACAGGGACGGCGATGCCAGGAGAGGCCAACGCAAGACCAAGGCCGGTAGGAAGCGCCGCCGCTGACAATGCCGCCACGCAGACGCCACATCCCAATCAGAACGTGCGTCGTGTGCGGCAATAAGACCGCGAAAGTCGATCTGATCCGCATAGCGGCGTCGCCTCGAGGCAGTGTCGCAATCGACCCGACCGGCAGGCTGCCGGGGCGCGGAGCCTACGTTTGCAAAGATGGCGTCTGTGTGGGGCGCGAGCCGAAGAGAGGACGCATAGAGCACACCCTGCGAACAAAGTTGACGGATGAAGACTGGTCAGAACTTGCTGCGTCCCTGCGGGCGCTGGCCGAATCCTGAACCGTGATGGCTTTGTGAGCGCCACCGCTCTTGATTGGTCTGAAGACAGAATCGGAGGCACATGACTAGCAGCACCAGGGGAAGACGACGAACGAGCGCGGGCGGCAGGTCCGCTCGACCGGGCTACGCCGTGCAGGGCCCACCCGAGGACGGTGCGGAAGACCTCGACATTCTCGATATTCCCGCCGCGCTGACAATTCACGACCTCGCGGCGCTCATGGACGTCAACCCGATTGAGGTGATCAAGGAGTTCATGCGCAACGGCTTCATGTACACCATCAACGAGGTGGTAGAGCATGACACCGCCACGCTGATAGCGGAGTCCCTCGGCTTCACGGTCTTGCCTCTTGCCGAGGCGGAAAAGTCCCCCGGCTCCCTGGTAATCTCCAGTGACGAGGAAGACCCCAGCCTCCTGGAGGCGAGGCCCCCGGTAGTGACCATCCTGGGGCACGTCGATCACGGCAAGACAACTCTGCTCGACGCCCTCCGCAGCAGCAACGTCGTAAGCGGAGAGGCGGGCGGCATCACCCAGCACATAGGCGCATACCAGGTTGACTTCGATGGCGCGCCAATAGCCTTCCTGGACACGCCGGGCCACGAAGCCTTCACGGCGATGCGGGCCAGGGGCGCGCAGGTAACCGACATAGCCATTCTGGTCGTCGCGGCGGACGACGGGATTATGCCACAGACCATCGAGGCGATCGACCACGTCAAGGCGGCTGGAGTGCCTATCGTGGTGGCCATCAACAAGGTGGACAGACCCGACGCCGACCCCGAAAGAGTAAAGCGGCAGCTCGCGGAGCAGAACCTCCTTATCGAAGAGTGGGGGGGCGATATCATATCGGTTCCCATATCCGCGCTGAAGGGCGACGGCATCCCGGATCTTCTGGAGAACATCAAGGTGGTCGCGGAGGTCAGCGAACTCAAGGCGAATCCCCATCGAGAGGCCAGGGGCGTCGTCGTGGAGGCCCGCATTGACAAGAGCCGGGGAACCGTGGCGACCGTGCTGGTGCAGACGGGCACGCTGAGCATCGGCGACAGCATCGTGGTGGGAGACGTTAGAGGCCGCGTCAAGGCCATGTTCACCGACAGGGGCAGGAGGATCAAGCAGGCCGGGCCGTCCCAGCCCGTGGAAGTACTTGGCGTCTCCGGTTTGCCCCAGGCGGGCGACATCCTGGAAACGGCGACTGACGAGAAGACGGCGCGCCAGATAGTCGAGGAGCGCCAGAGGGCCAAGCAAATGCAGCGGGGAAGCGGCCCCACGCTCGAGGACGTGTACACTAGAATCGCGATGGGAGAGGTCAAGGCTCTCAACCTCATCGTGAAGACCGACGTTCAGGGGACCATCGATGCTGTGCGCGTTGCCCTGGAACGCCTAAACACCGACCAGACCAAGGTGACTCTTATTCACGCGGCCAGCGGCAGCATCACCGAGAGCGACATACTGCTGGCGGTCGCTTCCAAGGCTATCGTCATCGCGTTCAACAGCCGTATCGAGCCAGGGGCGCGCACGCTCGCCAGCCAAGAGGGCGTGGACGTTCGCTTCTATAGCATTATCTATAACCTGATAGACGACGTGGAGAGGGCGCTCAAGGGTCTTTTGGAGCCCGTGTATCGAGACGTTCTCGAAGGGCGCGCCACAGTTCGCGCCGTGTTCAACGTGGGCAGAAGGACGAGGGCCGCAGGCTTCTACGTCAACGATGGCAGGATAGCCCGCGATTCGACCGTCCACCTTCTCAGAGGCGGCGCGGAACTGTACGTTGGCCCGATTTCCAGCCTGAAGCACTTCAAGGACGACGTGAGAGAGGTAACGACCGGCTTCGAAGGCGGCGTGTCACTCGAAGGCTTCAATAGCTACGAGGAAGGCGACGTCCTGGAAGCCCACCGCTCGGAGAGGGAGAGCTAGACCCCGGACCGCGTTCGCTCCCGACGTCCCTTTGTTAGAGAGGTTATCCCACATGAACCGGCGGATGGACCGCGTCAATGTGCTTTTGCGTCAGGAGATAAGCCGCGTTATGGCGAGGGAGCTTCGAGACCCCAGGCTCTCGACGGTCGTGAGCGTAACCTACGTGGACGCATCGCCGGACCTGAGACAGGCGAAGGTTTACGTGAGCGTACTCGGAGACGACGCCCAAAAGCGCAGCACAATCCAGGCCCTCGAATCCGCATCCGGGTTCATACACCGCACCATGCGGGAAGACATTGCTATCAAGAACGTTCCCTTTCTCAAGTTCTACCTGGACGAGTCGATAGAGCGAGGGGCCGAAATCCTCGACATGATAGACGCGGTAGCGCCTCCACAGGAGTCCGAAGAGACGCGATAGGCAGACCATGCCCAAGTCACAGAGACCGCAAAAGCCACAGATTGACGGAATTCTGAACATCGACAAGCCCTTCGGGATTACGTCTATGGAAATCGTGCGCCGTCTCAAGCGGGCCAGCCGCCAGAAGCGCGTCGGGCACGGCGGGACGCTCGACCCGGTCGCCACGGGCGTCGTGCCCGTATGCTTCGGTCAGGCCACTCGCATGATGGAGTACCTGGTGGACGGCAAGAAGGAGTATCGCGCGGAGATCGAGCTGGGCGTCACCACGGACACTTACGACTCGTTAGGGCAGGTGGAGGACGAGCAACCCGCTTCCGGCGTGACGCTGGAGGACGTACACCGCGTCCTGGAGCCGTTCAACGGCCAAATCAAGCAGGTTCCGCCCATGTACAGCGCGCTGAAGCGGCAGGGCAAGCGTCTGTACGAACTGGCGCGCGCGGGGATAGAGGTCGAACGAGAGCCGCGCGACGTCGAGGTGCACTGGATTAAGCTGCTGGGCTGGTCGCCGCCCGTGATAAGCGTCGAGGTCGGCTGCGGGCGGGGCTTCTACATGCGCTCATTCGCTCACGACGTGGGCCAAGCGCTTGGATGCGGTGGACATCTCAAGAGCCTCGCGCGGCTTCGCAGCGGCTCGTTTCGCATATCGGAGGCCGTCTCCCTCGCCGATATGGAGGAACGATTCATCGAGGAAACATGGTCCGAGCTTATGCACGCGCCGGACGCGGCGCTATACGGACTTCAAACGGCTATCGTCGGTAAGCGGCTGGAAGAGACAATCAGGCACGGCCAGCCGCTTCCGCCGGGCACACGCATCCCCAACTCGCCGCAGGACTCCCGGTGCAGGGTGTATGGCGTGGACGGCAGGTTCATAGCCGTGCTCAAGTTCGATGCGCCCTCCAAGCGGTGGCGGCCGGACAAGGTTTTCGACTTTGCCGGTAACGGGCGTAAGTGAGCTGAAACGCCATAGCCGGCCGAGACGAGCCTTGACGATAACGGACTCGCCTCTTACAATTACCCTCGAGGAAAATTGATACCATGAATTACGCGATATTTGAAACTGGCGGAAAGCAGTACCGCGTCCGGCCGGGCGACACCATCCGAGTCGAGACGGTTCCAGGCGACGAAGGCGACGCCGTGGAGTTCGACAACGTGCTGATGTTGTCCCAGGATGGCAACGTCGCCGTTGGCGCGCCCACCGTGCCCGGCGCCAAGGTGACCACCGAGGTGATAGGCAAGGGCCGCGCCAAGAAGGTCATCGTGTTCAAGTACAAGGCCAAAACGCGCTATCGCCGCAAGAACGGGCACCGCCAGAACTACACCGACTTGCGCGTAACCGACATCTCACAAGAGTAGAAAGGCAATCTTCTGATGGCTCACAAGAAGGGCGGAGGAAGCACAAGAAACGGACGCGACAGCAACTCCAAGCGGCTGGGGGTAAAGCGTTACGACAGCCAGATCGTCAGCGCAGGCTCGATTATTGTCAGGCAGCGCGGCACCAAGATTCACCCCGGCAGCAACGTGGGCGTGGGCCGAGACCACACTCTGTTCTCGCTGATTGACGGAACCGTCAAGTTCGAGCACATGACCAAGGACAAGAAGCGCGCCAGCGTTTACCCGCTCGCGACGGCATAAGAGGGACTGTGATGAAGACAGATATCCATCCACAGTACTACCCGGAGGCGCGCGTCCTCTGCTCATGCGGCAGGTCGTACACCACGGGCGCCACGAAGCCCGAGCTTCGCGTGGAGATCTGCAACCAGTGCCACCCCTTCTTCACGGGGGAGCAGCGCATAGTCGATACCGAGGGCAGGGTCGAGCGGCTCAAGCGCCGCTTCAACCTCCAATAACCCCCGGCAAAGCTCCTCGCTATTTCCGGGAAATTGCAAAAGTCCCTTCTCCCTTTGATGGGGAAATGTTAGAGCCTGCCCACGCGAAAGCGAGAGGGGGGTGACAGGAGTGGAGCGGGGCACGTCAAAACACCAGGCCATGCGGGGGTGAGAGTTCTCACCCCTTTTTTCGTCAAGCGGCGATAGCTGGGGTATGAGCAATGCGGAATAGGCCCACCTACGGCGGCCAGGCGGTCATCGAAGGGGTGATGATAAGGGGGCAGCGCCACATCTCCATCGCGGTGCGCCGCCCCAACGGAACTATCGCCATTCACCAGCAAGCCCTGGGCCAGTTGTTCACCGGACTACCCAGGAGACTGCCGTTGGTGAGGGGCGTCGTCGCCCTCATCGAGACGCTGTCCCTCGGCATGAGAGCGCTCAGCTTCTCCGCGAACGTCGGGATGGAGGCCGAGGGCCAGGAGCTGGGCAAAGGCTCAATGGCCGCAATGATTAGCTTCTCCCTGCTGTTCGCGATTGGGGTGTTCTTTCTCGCGCCTCTCTTCGCCAGCAGGTCGTTGGAAGGACTTCTGGGTTCGGACCTGGCGAGCAACGTCGCGGAGGGCGCGATACGACTCGCGCTGTTTCTCGCCTATATCGTCCTCATAGGCCGAATGGGCGAGATCAGGCGGGTGTTCATGTACCACGGCGCGGAGCACATGACCGTGCACGCCCAGGAACGCGGGGACCCCCTGGAAGTGGAAGCCATCCGCAAGTACCCGACGGCGCACCCTCGCTGCGGGACGGCGTTCCTGCTCGTGGTGATGGTCGTGTCTATCCTCGCGTTCGTCTTCGTTGGGAGGGAGCCGCTGTGGTGGCTGGTCGCCTCGCGGATAGTGCTCATTCCGTTCATAGCGGCCGTAAGCTACGAGCTAATTCGATTCAGCGGCTTCCACATGGGCAATCCGCTGGTGCGCCTGATTACCGGCCCCAGCCTGGCGTTGCAAGCGCTGACCACGCGCCAACCCGACGACGACCAGATAGAGATAGCCATCACCGCGATGCGCCTCACCCTGGACGCCGACGCGGGCAAGACGGCGGACCTGGGGCAACCGAAAGCGGAGGGCTGACCGCGAAAGAGGTCAGCAAGCGTTCACCGCACGAACCGCAGCATTCTGGTGACGAAGTCGCGCACCAATTCCCTGGAGTTAGCCCGTTGAAAGTCTTCCATGAATCCGTGGTAGAAGTTGGCGTGGAACATTTGGGCCGCGTCGAACTCGGCCAGCAAGGTCTGGTCGCCGGACTCGTCAGCCAGCCGCCCGACCGTTTCCACCAAGTGACGGCTGCTGCCGCAGGGCCAACCCCGCTTTCGAGCCACCGCAATCACTGCGGTGGCCGCCACGTCCCACACCTTTTCCGAACTTTGCAGAACATCCCCAGCGGCAAATTCTCGCTTGTCATCTTCGAGAAAGCCTGCGACACATCTACGTGCTGATGAACCTGCATATTCTCATCCTTCAAACCTGATACGACGGCGACAGTCACCCACCCCCTAACCCCCTCCCTCGACGCTTGTACAGACTGGGGGGAGGGGGAATCTTGTGGCTCCTACCCCTGCCGGCGGCGCAGCTCCTCCCACACGTCCTCCGGCCTCGCGCCGGACGCCGCCAGCAGCACCAGCGCGTGATACACCAAGTCGCCCATCTCGCTCACCAGGCCCTCTTTGTCGCCCTTGACCCCGGCGATAGCAGCCTCTCCCGCCTCCTCGATGACCTTCTGGCTTATGCGGTCCACCCCCTCTTTCAGCAGTTGCGCCGTGTAGCTTCCCTCCGGAAGCTCCCGCTTGCGCTCCTGGATGACCGAGAAAAGGTCTTCGACGACGCCTGGCCCGGTGTCCGCCTTCAGGAAGTTGGGAAGCTCGTCGAACGGCGTGAAGAAGCAGGTGTCGTTGCCGGTGTGGCAGATGGGCCCGTCCGGCTCCACTTGGAGAAGAATCGTGTCGCCGTCGCAGTCCACGGACGCCGACTGTATCCGCATATAGTTGCCCGACACCTCACCCTTGTGCCAGAGGTCGGAGCGGCTGCGGCTATAGAACCAGACTTCGCCGCCCTCCAGCGTGCGCTTGAGGGAGCCGGGGTTCATGTAGCCCAGCATGATGACCTCGCCCGTGGTGGCGTTCTGAGCGACCGCGGGCGCCAATCCCTTTTCGTCTAGCTGAATCTCCGTCATGTTCTCACCTGCGCGTGTTCTTTTGCTGTTGTGCGGCTATGTTGATAGACCAATAGCGTCGCCCTCCTGTGGACGGACCGGCAAGCCCCGCTCCTTCAGGAACTGCTTGGCCTGGCTTATCGTGTAGTTACCGTAGTGGAAGATGCTGGCGGCGAGAACGGCGTCCGCCTTGCCCGTATCCAGCGCGTCGTAGAGGTGTTGGAGATTGCCGGCCCCGCCGCTTGCGATGACCGGAACGCTCACGCTTTCGGAAATCGTTCGTATAAGCTCCAGGTCGTAGCCCGTCTGCTGGCCGTCGGTGTCCATGCTGGTAACGAGCAGTTCGCCGGCCCCCAGCTCGGTGGCGCGACGCGCCCACTTGATGGCGTCTATCCCCGCGGGGGTGCGGCCACCTCGAGTATAGACCTCCCACCCGGACGAGTCGTCCAGGGCCAGGTCTCGGTCCGGCGTCTCCGCGCGGGCGGCAGGACGTTCGCCTTGCGTGATGCCCTTTACGTCCATCGCGACCACGATGCACTGGCAGCCAAAGAAGTCCGCGGCCTCGGCGACCAGGCCGGGGTTCTGCACGGCGGCGGTGTTGAGGCAGACTTTGTCCGCGCCCGCCTCGAGCATCCTGCGCACGTCCTCCACTTTGCGAAGGCCTCCACCGACGGTGAGCGGTATGAACACCTCCTCGGACACCTGCTCGACGACGTCCAGCATGATGTCTCTGGCATCAGAGCTCGCGGTAATATCCAGGAACACGAGCTCGTCCGCGCCCGCGCGGTTGTAGAAGGACGCCAGTTCCGCAGGGTCGCCCGCGTCGCGGATGTTCACGAAGCTGACGCCTTTCACCACTCTCCCCCTGTCCACGTCCAGACACGGGATTATCCTCTTCGTCAACATCGCGGCCTACTTTCGCATCACTATCATGTAGTGTCCCGTGTTCAGGTTGTGCCGAACCTCTATGCGGAACCCCGCCTCCTGGGCCATCGCGCCCATATCCGCCTCGTCGATGCGCTCCTCCACGGGCGGCCCCGACTCCGTCTCTCGCTTGTGCCAGTCGAGGGCCGCGAGCCATCCGCCCTTTCGGAGACACCGTCGCGCCTCTCCCAACAGACCGCTCACGCTCTCGGCCTCATGCAGCACGAAGGCCATGAACACGCCGTCAAGGCTCTCGTCCTTCAGCAGAAGCTCGTTTTCCTTATTCAACATAAGCTCAACGTTGGTCAGGTTGACCTTTTCGACCTCTTTTTGGGTGGCATCCAGCATCTCCTGTTGAACGTCGAGCGCATATACCCTGCCATCGAACAGGTACTTCGCAAGCGGTATCGTGAAGAACCCCGGCCCGCAGCCAACGTCGGCAACCTCGTGATACGCCAGTATGGGCAGCATCGACAGAATCCGCTGAGGGTCTGTGCTCTCATACCGTTCGGGCGATACCAGGACGTCCTTGTTATGATGGTCGAATTTGCCAGGCATGTTCTTTTGTCCTTTATCTCAGGTTAGAAGCCATCTCACAGCCCGCCGTTCCGAAGAACGAAACGACATATAGGCCGAACGCGATTATTCGCGTTGGCGTAGTGATTCGAGCGCCTCTACCAGTTCGATGTCTCCGGTGTAGAGGGCCCTGCCCACGATTGCCGCCTCGACGCCCAACTTCTCCAGTCGCAGCAGGTGGTCAACCGAAGAGATACCACCGGCGGCCATGAAGCGTGCGTCCACCTTGCCGGACAAGGTCTCTATGGCGGCGAAGTTGGGGCCGGAGAGCGTGCCGTCGCGCGCGATGTCGGTGTAGAGGAAGCGCACAACGCCGATCTCGGTCATGCGACGCATCAACTCAGACGCGAGAATCCGGCTGCTCTGGGTCCAGCCCTCCACAGCCACGTAGCCGTCGCGAGCGTCCACGCTGACGACCACGGCATCGGCGCCAAGCCGCTCACACATTTCACGGATAAGGCAGGGGTTCTCGACGGCGATCGTTCCCGCAATGACCCTGCCCACGCCCAAATCCAGCGCCCTCTTCGCCGCATCCAAGGTGCGTATGCCGCCGCCAAGCTGCACGGGAACCGGAACCGACGACGCGATCCTCTCGATGGCCCCAAGGTTCGCGGGCGCGCCGTCCTTCGCGCCGTCCAGATCGATAACGTGGAGCCGCGTCGCGCCCAGACTCACCCAGCGGGCGGCAACCTCAACCGGGTCGTCGGAGTATACCGTCTCCCGCTCGTAGTCGCCCTGGTATAGCCGCACGCACTTGCCGCCTCTGAGGTCTATCGCTGGGATGGCTTCCATGCGCTTCCCGTTCTGGATTCTCGAACCAGTGCCACGAAGTTGCGATACAACCTCAGACCGACGACGCCGCTCTTCTCAGGGTGGAACTGCATAGCGAAGACGTTGTCCCACGCAGCCGCGCTGCAAAACTCCACGCCATAGTCGGTCGCGCCCGCCACCACGCTTCGATCCACCGGGTCGGCGTAATAGCTGTGTACGAAGTAGAAGTGAGAGCCGCTGGGGATGCCCTCGATGACGGGGTGCTCCACGCGAAAGTCCACGCGGTTCCAGCCCATGTGCGGAACCTTGAGGCCGCCGCCCAGATGCCGCACTCTTCCCGCCAGTACGCCCAGCCCCGGCTCCACGCCCTCGTCCGAGCCTTCCAGCAGCAGTTGCAGCCCGAGACAGACGCCCAGGAAGGGCTTGCCGCCGCTTATGTAATCCTTGATAGGGCCGACCAGTCCGCCCGCCTTCAGGTGGCGCATCGAGGAGTCGTTGGCCCCCTGTCCCGGGAACACCACGCCATCGGCGCTCTCGATGTCGCTCGGGTCGCTCGTGATGCTGGCGCGCGCGCCGAAACGCTCCAACGCCTTCTGAACGCTCCGCAGATTGCCGGCCTGGTAGTCAATTATGGCGATGTTCGGGTCGCTCATGCCGTCAGACCCTCGTGCCCGTGACTATATCGAAGGACAACTCCCGGTCCTCGTAGCGGGCCAGGATGAACAATAGGTCGGACAGCCGATTGACGTAGTGGAGCAGTTCCCGGTTGACCAACATTCCCTGCTCGTCGAGCGCGACGATGCGCCGCTCCGCTCCGCGAACGGCCGTCCGCGCGAGGTCGAGCGCGCCCGATGCCGGCGACGCGCCGGGGATGATGAACTTGGGCGGCAGCTCCACCTCGGCCTTCAACTCGTCGATAAGCCCTTCCAGCCGGCTCACGTTCTCCGGCGTTATGGCGTGAAACGCGCCGGTGAAGTGGTGGTAGTTGTCCGCGTCGGTGGCAAGCTCGGACTCCACCGTGAACATCTCGCGCTGCGCCTGGAGTATGATCTCCTTCACGCGTAGGTCGCTCGACAACGCGCGCGCCAAGCCCATCGCCGACACCGCGAGGTCGGCCTCTCCGTATGCCTCACAGCGAGGATGCGTCTTGGGCACGCGCCCGCCGAACAGCAGACCCGTAGTCCCGTCGTCTCCAGACCTGGTGTAGATGCGCATTGTTCGTGACCTCCCGCACGAAAGATTATACCAGCAACCGCGCGACACTGTCAGGCGAAACACGCGGCTTGACGCCTACGGAGGGCGCAAGTATGATGGCGCACACCAGCATTTAAGGAGCGCAGCGATGCCGAGAGCCCACGACCGAGGCGGATGGCCCACCGACGAACCGATCGACCGCAGCGAACACGAGTGGGCCGATTGGGAGCGCCAGACCGGCGCCGTGATGGGAGCGGTCAGGTCGCTCGAGCTGATCAACGTTGACGAGATGCGGCGCGGCATCGAGTCCCTGCCGCCCGACGAGTACGACGCGCTATCCTACTACGAACGCTGGGCCGCGTCGTTGGAGACCATCCTCGTCGAAAAGAGCGTCCTGACCACCGAAGAGATAGACGAGAAAGTCAAGGCGCTCGAAGAGCGGTGGGGGTGAGACGTGGCAGCCGCCCAGCAGAGATACAAGCCAGGTGACCGCGTTAGGGTCAGGGAAGACGACCCGCCCGGCCACCACAGAACGCCCTGGTTCATCAAGGGCAAGACGGGCCGCGTGGAGGTCGTGTTCGGCGCGTTCCACAACCCGGAGTCGCGCGCCTACAACGGCGACGGTCACCCCAGGCAGATCCTCTACCGCGTGGAGTTCGACCAAACGGAGGTCTGGCCGGACTACCCGGGCCCCACGACGGACCGCGTTTGCGTGGACATCTACGACCACTGGCTGGAGAGCGCGTAAGCGACATGGCTGGCCGCCAATGCGACAGGAGGCTTGCGACTTGAAGCTGTACAAACTGCCCTTCGTCATGCACGAACCCTGCGAAGAAACCGAGGACAAGTTCATGGCGGAGATACCTGCTCTACCCGGTTGCAGGGCGTGGGGCAACACCCATGACGGCGCCCTTCAGAATCTCCAAAGCGTGGCGGCGGCGTTCATAGAGTCATACGCGGATACGGACGACGAACTGCCTTCCGAGGTCAAGGCGGCACTGATTGAATCAAAGATCACCAACGAGGTATTGGTTGTAGTTTGAACTGAGGAGAACGAAATGAGCGGCAATCACGACGATGACTCTCACGGCGACCACCCCGGGATGCAGGGCGACGTCGCGTTGAGCGAGCGCGCAAAGCGTATCCTGGCCATCCAGGAGTTGCTGATAGAGAAGGGCGTTATCGAGAAAGAAGACGTGCGACGCAGGGCCAACGAACTGAACCGGCGGTCGCCCGCCGACGGCGCGAAGGTAGTGGCCCGCGCCTGGGTCGATCCGGAGTTCAAGGCTCGCCTGCTGGCGGACGCGAAGGCCGCCGTCAACGAATTGGGGTACACACTGGCCCACGACGCGGAGTTGGCCGTCGTGGAGAACACCGAGAATCTGCACAACATCGTCGTCTGTACGCTATGCTCGTGCTATCCGACTTCCCTCCTGGGGCCGCCTCCCGATTGGTACAAGAGCTCAGCGTACCGCTCCAGGGCCGTGAGAGAGCCGCGCGCCGTAATGAGCGAGTTCGGCCTGACTCCGGGCGACGACGTGGAGGTAAGGGTGTTGGACAGCACCGCGGACCTGCGCTACCTGGTGCTTCCGACGCGGCCGGCCGGCACGGAGGGCATGAGCGAACAGGAACTGGCCCAACTGGTGACCAGGGATAGCATGATCGGCGTCACGAACGCAATCGCGCCGGAGACGGCAGGCGTGTAGCGTGCCTCTATCAAAGAGGGAAAGAGCAAATAGTAATAGCTATCAAGGAGGAGCCTGATTTGGAGCTATGGGATTGGGTCGGCATATCTCTCGTAGTCCTAGGGCTATGTCTATATCTTATAGACATCGATTTTGACGCGGACTTCATGAGTGGCTTTGATCCTGTTGGCATTGTTGCCGGCCTTTGTATAGTTGCGGGCGTTATATTAACGACTAACAGTGTGGCACTGTCCATACTGGTATTCTTAGTAACATTGTTCGTTGGCATTCTAAGATGGAGTGTCCGACGCAGAGGAGCTAAGTCTGTAGTGCCTTACGAAACAGTGTCAGGCGGGCTGATTGGACAAGCGGGTTTCACCAAGACTGATTTGAATCCACGAGGCCTAGTTCAACTCAAATCCGAATTGTGGAGCGCAACATCTGATTCTGGAGAGCACATCGCTAAAGATGAAAGGGTAAGTGTGTTGGATGTAGATGGCAACACATTACTAGTTTTTCGAGAAAACTGAAACGTAAACACGTTCTCTTATGTGGCAAGTATCTGGCACTGTTTTTTCATAGTTGCGAGCGACTGCCAAGACAACACATTTCCATCTCATTTATGTCATTCAGAGTGGGCGAAGCAAACCGAGGCACCCGAAAAATGGCTCGCCTGACGGCAATCCAATGAAGCTGCCTCGCAAAGGTCGCTAGGACTTTGTCCAACCCGTCGGTTTCTTGTCTTGGGCAGGGAGTTGATGGCAGGCAGAAATATGTGGGTTCCTCGGCTGCGCTCGGAACGACATGCAACCAACCCTACACCGTTTTCTCACACCTACCAAGTAAGCGGGGGAAAGGTAGCTGGATATAAGAAAGCCACAAAAATACGCGGGGGCCTCAGCAGAGACCCCCGCGCTTTTGCTAACACCTTACAGCCTGCCCGATGCCCTGTCTTGGGGGGAACCCCTTTCGTGGCCTTAGCCCTTCGTGGATAATCCCCCGCGCCATGAGTTGCCGGCAATCGCCGTTAGCCGACCTTGAGCTCCAGGCGCTTGGCCTTCTTGGACTCCATCTTGGGGAAGTTGATGCTCACAACGCCGTTGTCGTAGCTGGTCTCAGCCCCATCCACGTCCACCGTGTCGGGCAGGCGAAGCGAGCGATGGAAGCTGCCGCTCCTGCGCTCCCGCATCAGGTAGTTGCCCTCCGCGACCTCGCTCCCGGACTTGCTCTCGCCCCTGATGGTCAGCACGTCGTTCTCCACCGTGATGTGAACGTCATTGGGGTTGACGCCGGGCACCGAGGCCCGCACGACGATGTCGTCGCCGTCCTTGATTACGTCCAGGGGCACGGCCCACTCCTCGATCCCGGACTCGCCGGCTCCCCTGTTGTCGTAGCCCCTCCAGAGCCTGTTCATCGTATTCTGCATGTGCCTGAACTCGTTGAAAGGGTCCCACCGCTGAATTGCCATGATTTTTCCTCCTTTGTGTGCTGTCAGTCTTGACTGGAAGTCCCATTGCTTCCATCTAACATCATTATAAATATAGCTTCTTATCGTGTCAATAGAGTTATTAGAAATACTGTAAGTTACGTTTATCAAAACGCTTGATATATGCTACAATCGACGTGTAGCGGTTTTTTGTGGGAGCTGCCCGTTCGCCGCGCGGGAAGAGAATCCCGGAACCAGGGCGGCGCGAAACTCTAGGTGAAGCGCGATCATGGCCTCATACTACGAAACACTGGGCGTTTCCAGGAACGCAAGCGAAAAGGACATCAGGCAGGCGTACAGGAGTCTGGCGCGCAAGCATCATCCCGACCTCAATCCGAACGACAAAGAGGCCGAGCAGCAGTTCAAGAAGATAAACGAAGCCTACGAAGTCCTCTCGGATGCCGAGAATCGCAAGAAGTACGACCGGTACGGCGACCAGTGGAGGCGGGCGGACCAGTTCGACGCCCAGTATCCGCAGGATGGACGCCGAAACTATAGATGGACGCACACCGCCGGAGGGCCGGATGGTTTCGACGTCGGGGGCCTCGGCGGTTTCGACGACCTGCTTGGCGGACTTGGCGGCTCCTACGGGCGTGGTCGTGGAGCGCGCGCGCCGCGTCGGCTCCGCACCAACGTTGCCGTGACCGTTTCCCTTGAGGAGGCCTACGCGGGCGCTAAGCGGCACGTGATGGCCCCCGACGGCCTCGGCACGAAGCGCATCGAGGTGACGATACCACCGGGCGTTGACAACGGCTCGATGGTCCGCATCTCCCTCGACTCGGGAGCCGAGTTGTACCTGAATATCACCGTCTCCCCGCACCCGCGCTTCCAGAGGAAGGGCAGCAACCTCGACGTAGAGGTGGGTGTGCCGCTGGATGACGCCGCGCTCGGCGGAGAGGTCGATGTCCATACCCTGAAGGGAAAGCTGCGCCTGAAGATACCCCCCGAATCCCAGAACGGGCAGAGGATACGCCTCGCCGGCCAGGGTATGCCGGGGCTCGACTCTCCCGACGCCAGGGGAGACCTCTACGTTATCGTCCGCCCGGAACTGCCCAAAGAAATGAGCGGCGAGGAGCGAGAGCTGTTCGAGAGACTCAGGGAGCTTCGCTCCAAACAGATGTAGGTGCAGCCATGGAAGAGATGTTCAGCCGCGATGAGCCTGTGTTCATAATCAGCGTCGCCGCGCGTATGCTGGGAGTCCGCACGCAGACGCTCAGATACTACGAACGCCTGGGGCTCGTCGAGCCCACGCGCACCAGGGGCAACCAGCGGGTCTATTCCCGTAGAGACGTCGAAAGGGTCCAGCGCATCAGGAACCTCATGGACGAGCTCGGCGTCAACCTCGCCGGCGTAGAGGTCATCCTGAAGCTGCTGAACAGGATACAGGACGCGGAGTCCGAGATCGCGCGACTCCAGGCAGAGAACGAGGGCCTCCGCAACCTGTTGAACGCGGCCAGGTAGGACGCACCACCCTAGCCCAGGTGTACTATCTCAACGCCGCCCCAATGGCGGTCGAGATACTCCGCGACCAGCCGGCGATGACAGCGTTCGGGCTTCTCCTCGCTGCACAGCAGGCAGCCGCCGTTGATTAACCTCTTGATGCCCATCTTCCCAACACGCCGCTCGTCCATAAGGGCCAGAAACTCGCGTTCGTAGGTCCGCCAGTCACGGTGCTCCTTGTGGTAGCCGTCCAGCATCTCCTTCGTGGGGGCCAGCTCGGGCAGGTGAACATACTTCATCCGGCATATCTTTTGCAGAAAATACTCCAGGTCGTCCTTCTTGGCAAAGCCCGCCAGTTGGGAGATGTTGTTCAGTCGAACGTCCACCAGGCGTTTCGCGCCCGCATCACGCAGCAGTTCGAAGAAATCGGACGCGGACTTCTTCGTGAATCCGATGGTATAGAATCTCATTGGACGGCCTCCCAATCGACGGCGACCAGCGGCTTGTCTCCGACGAACGCTATCCTCTTCGACTGGCGAGCCAGCGCGTCGGCAATCACCTCATCGCGGGACCGGAAAAGGTCACCGTCGCGCGGCAGCTTGAGCGCGTCCATCAGCCGGTTCATGGTGTCGTCGTGGTCTTCCAAGCCACCGTCTGCGAGGATGTGCGTAACGGCGACGCCGCGCTCCGTGAGGGTCCTGGCGACCAGCAAAGCGCGATGGCAGTCCAATGGCTCCTTCTCGGTGCACATCAAGGCGATTCTGCGCTCATCGGCGCCGCGCATTACGCGCCTTATGCCATCATCGAACAGGTCAGTGTTCGCCAGCCGGTCATACCGAACGCGCCCGCCCGCATCGTAGCACGAGCGGTCCGCCGGCCTGCCGCCAAGCTCGCCGCCCAGGAACGCGTAGCCGATACCGGTTTCGCCCGCCCGTTCCAGCATCAAGCCAAGCTCGCGATGATTGAATTGTGCGGCATAGCGGCTGTACGGCGACGAGCGAACGTCCGCCACTTCCTCTATCCCGTGCAGCAGCAGCAGTTCTGTGAACGTCGCCGGTGAGTGGTTGGAGTGTCCTATCGTGAACACCGGGAATTGGGTTGCGCTCAATAGTCTCCCCATCAGGGTTCGATGATAGCGGCGATGAACTTATGGCAGTAACCGTCATCATAGCGTTTACCGAGACTAATCGTAAGGAAGCATCCACCGACCGAATGATGACCGTCGGGCCTATTCACGTACTTCTTCCTACGCCCTGTATCAGTAATCCACATTTTGTAGTCGTCTCCACAATAACGAAAATGCCCCTGAACTCTCCTCCTACTATAGTAAACGAAAACGGCTATATCCAACCTCTCAACTTTGATCAGACGCAACGAATCAGCAAGTGAGTCGGCGCGTGAGCCCGGGACTTTATTGTTCAGCCCAACGGAGGTATTGTATCCGTTTACCCAAAGTCGATTCACCGAGTCTGTAAATTGCGGCAACTCACTTTTCTTGATTCGGTCAACATACTCCCAGCAGCCATCTGGATCAATTAGCCAGTTCTCCTTTTGGCAACTATCAGGTTGAGCGTGGAGGACAGGCACGTCAATGACATCAAGTAGGCGCGGCTCGCGCCCGCCCTCATACTGGCGTTCGTATTCTGACACTTCCTCGCCTTGCCTGCAGCTAACGGGCCGAATCCACGCGCTAGGGCGTCCACCCTACAACAACTCTTTGCCCGCGATACAGCGGCCACCGTACTTGCGTGAGTTGGCGAGACACGCAATTCGCTTGACGGTGTCACTCGTCGTCATAGCCCTGCTCCTGCAAGTTGATTTGACCATATTGTACTATCGACTCGGCCGCCCTGTCACATCTCGTCCAACTGACAAAATCATCCTGAAAATCCTCCAATTCCGTGAATCCTGATTCTGACAAGCCCTCCGTGACAGGGTATAATGATACCTGTATCGAAACACCTTCTCATCCAAACTCAACCACATTTGACCACACAGGGAGAGTGCGACATGGCGACACGAGTAGGCATTAACGGCTTTGGGCGCATCGGCAGGCAGGTGCTGAGGGCTATCCTGGAGCGTCACCCCGACAAGCTCGAGGTGGTCGCCGTCAACGACCTCACAGACACGGAGACCAACGCCCACCTGTTCAAGTACGACACCAGCTACGGTCGGTATCCGGGCACAGTCGAGGCAAAGGACGACAGCATAGCCATTGACGGGTCGGACATCAAGGTGCTGTCCGACCGCGACCCGTCCAAGCTGCCCTGGGGAGACCTGGGCGTTGACGTGGTGGTGGAATCGACGGGCTTTTTCACCGACGCGGGCAGCGCGTCGGGCCACATGGAAGGCGGGGCCAAGAAGGTCATCATATCGGCCCCGGCCAAGGGCGAGGACCTCACCATCGTACTCGGCGTGAACGAGGACAAGTACGAGCCCGAACGGCACAACATCCTTTCCAACGCCTCATGCACAACCAACTGCATCGCCACGATGGTCAAGGTGCTGCACGACAGCTTCGGCGTCGAACGCGGCCTGATGAGCACCATCCACGCCTACACCAACGACCAGAAGATCCTCGACCAGGTGCACGAAGACCTGCGCCGCGCCCGCGCCGCCGCCATGAACATCATCCCGACCACCACCGGCGCCGCCCGCGCGGTGGGCCTCGTTCTGCCCGAACTGAACGGCAAGATTCATGGCATGGCATTCCGCGTGCCCACTTCCACAGGCTCAGTTACCGACTTCGTGGCCGAGCTGAGCAAGGACGCCTCCGCGGACGATGTCAACGCCGCCTATGAAGAGGCCGCCGACGGCAGCCTGGACGGCATCCTGGAATACTGCGACGAACCCCTGGTGAGCAGCGACTTCACCCAGAATCCGCACAGTTGCATCATAGACTCCCTGTCCACCATGTCAATGGGCGGGAACATGGTCAAGGTGGTCGGCTGGTACGATAACGAGTGGGGCTACAGTTGCCGCACGGCAGACCTCGCCGCCTTCCTCGTGGATAAGGGAATCTAGCGGGCGGAGAGGTTTCGGTGGTCAATGCTTGAAACAAGAGGCGAGTTTGAACGCCGCTATGGTTGACACTGAACAAATGCGAGCGCACGTCCGGCTTGTGCGCGAACTGTCCAACGGGCTCGCGGCACACATCCACACGCTGCCGGACGACGTCTGGCGAAACGCGGAGCAGTACGGAAGCCCGTGCGCCGGCTGGAAGCTCGCCGACGTCATAACCCACCTCATCTGGGGCGCGAACCTGACCTCCCTCAGCATCGCCCGCGCCCTCAAGGGCCAGACCGCGCCGCCGATGGGCTACAGCCCGATGACGCCGGAAGAGTCGACGGAATCCATAATCTCCCTCCGCGACGCCTACGATGAAGACCTGTTCCCCGAGTTCAACGCCAGTTGCAGGCGGCTCAATTCCATGCTGGTGTCCCTCGAACTCGAGCAGTTCGACGCCCCGGCGTTTCACCCCACCGGCGTCATGACCGTCGCCGGGCTGATAGGCGTCCGTGCGCTGGAACTCGCGGTGCACGGCTGGGACGTGCGTTACACCATGGACAGGTCCGCCACTATTCACCCGAGCGCGATCCTCTTCCTCATCCGCCTGCTGCCTCTCTGGTTCCGCGCCGGGTTTCGCAAGGGCGACAGGCTGGCATCACCCATCATATACGGCTTTCGGCTGAACGAGCCGGCCGGCCAGGGCTACGACGTGGTCGTGACCGGAGACGGCTTCAGCCTTCAGCCTTCCGGCGACGGGGACGCGGACGTGACGTTCGGCTGCGACGCCGACACCTACGTTCTCTTCGGCATGGGCCGTCTGCCGTTCGCCCGCGCCGTGCGCAGGGGGCGGCTGTCGTTCGAGGGTGACGAGAAGCTGGCCGCGCAATTCACCGACTGGTTCGGCCCGGTGTAGCAGTCCTAACCCGGCCGCCCGTCCAACTCCTCTATCAGCGCCTCGGACGGGCCGCGTTCCCCTTGGAGGCGCCGCGCCGTCGTCTCGACCTCACGCATCACCCGGAGGACGTTCCCGCCCAGCACCTTCAGAATGTCCTCGTCACTGTACTCCCGGCGGAGCAACTCGGCCGTCAGGTGCGGATACCTGGAGACGTCCTCGAGGCCGACGGGCGTTGTGGTGACGCCGTCCAGGTCTCCGCCGATGCCCAGGTGGTCGATACCGGCCACGGCACGAACGTGATCGATGTGGTCGGCAACGTCGGACAAGGTGGAGTCCGGCGCGGGGTTGGCGTCGTCCCACCTGCTCATCGCGTCATCAACGGACTCTCCAGTCGCGCCGGACTCGCCCTCGAGCCGCTCCCGCTCCGCCCGCCGCTTTCCGTCGTGCTCGCGGACCGACTCGGAGATGAACGGCGGCACGAAGTTGACCATAACCACGCCGCCGTTTTCGACTACCCGCTTCAGTACGTCATCCGGGACGTTCCTGGGATGGTCGTTGAGCGCGCGCGCCGACGAGTGGCTGAAGATAACCGGCGCCTCGACGGTGTCCAGCGTGTCGCGCATGGTATTGGGGGAGACGTGGGACAGGTCAACCAGCATCCCGAGACGGTTCATCTCCCGCACCACCTCGCGGCCAAAGGCGGAGAGGCCGTTCGATCGAGGGGTGTCAGTAGCGGAATCGGCCCAGGGAACGTTGTCGTTGTGCGTCAGCGTCATGTAGCGCGCGCCCAGCCCGTAGAACATGCGCAGCACAGCCAGGGAGCTGTCGATCGAGTGGCCGCCCTCCATGCCCAGCATCGAGGCCACCTTGCCCGCCGCGAAAGCGTCCTCCACGTCGGCGGCGGTGAGCGCAAGCTGGAGCGTCTCGGGGTAGGCGCGAATCAGGTTATGCACCACGTCGATCTGCTCCATCGTTACCCCAACCGACTCCTGCGGAGTCAGCGACGATGGCACATAGACCGACCAGAATTGGCCTCCAACGCCACCCTCGCGCAGCCGGGGAATGTCGGTATGAAGCTCTCGCTGGGGCCTGCTGATGTCGATCCTGGAGATAGCGCGGCTCACCAGTTCCCGGTACCGCCAGGGCAGGTCGTTGTGGCCGTCGATAAGAGGAACGCGCCGGTGCAAGGCCCTGGCTCGCTCGAGGATAGAATCGTCCAAAGCCGCCTCCTTGCTCGCCTGTATTGCGGTATCTACGTCGCCAGGCCGTCTTTGCGGGTCGAGCGGCTCGGAGTGTACCACCCACCCTGGGCGGCGTCAATTTCCTCGCGCCCCCAGAACCTGCCCCGCAAAATGTCGTTCCACTCACCTGCCCGCTATTCCAAAGCCCCCAGTAGGCCAACATCATTGAAATGAAGCGTAGAGCGGCGGAGCCGCAAGATTCCCCCTCCCTTGACGCTGACAACGGTAGGTATTTGGCGGTTCATAGCTACAAGTCATAGCTACGGCATCGCAATTCAGCCCAACGTATGTCATTCCGAGTGAGCGTAGCGAACCGAGGAATCCCAAGTTCTTGTAGTGCAGGTGGCTCTGGATTGCCGAGCGGCTAGCCACTTCGTGGGTTCCTCGGCTACGCTCGGAATGACATGGGCTAAGCGTACTTGCAATTCGCATTTTACCTACCCCTCTCAGCTCGCTCGACGGGAGGGGGCTGTGGGGGTGGGTGACCGTCGCCGTTCAGGGAACGGCGACCGACGTGTCATGTTCGTCTTTCACCAACCGGGCTACGCGCAAATCCAAAGTCGCTCTACCAAGCAATACAAACACGTTGAACTGTAACTGTTCAGAGTTGAGGGGAAAGGAGCAGGTTGCAGCATTCCAGGAGTGGGTTAAGGCTGTTGGACCTCCAGGTGCCACAGAGGGATGCCAGAGCCATTTTGCTGCTTGTGCCCCGTTCAGAGCGAGTGCCGCCGCTGATCTTACGGCTGATCACCAGGTGTCTCAGGCTCCGTTCAGGGGCGTTGTTCTCGGGCGGCACGTCTGGGTGCGACACGAAGACGAACAGTTCCCTGATGAACCGCTCTATGCGCCGGCAGAGCTTGGCCTGCGGCGCCGTCTCGTCGTTGGAGAAGGGCTGGCACAGCGACAGCAGTTCCTTTTCAAAGGCTAACTGGCGACGAGACGCCAGCCGTCCATCGGCGGCAACAGACGTCTTGGCCTTGGCATAGAGTTCCTGCACCGTTCCGGCCCATTGGGCCAGGCCTGGGTCACCTGACAGGCCCGTGCCGAACTCCGGGCACGACTCCGGGACATGCATCACTCGCCGCGTGGGTTCCATCCGCCGCCGGGCAAAGCCGTGGAGACGCCGCTTCCGAGGTCCCCTCCTCTCAGGCCGCCGCCGCTTGGAGGCCGCCTTATTGCCCGGCATCCCCGCAGACGGCCCGCGAGTGCCCAGACCGGCCTCCAACTTCTCCACCCGCCGCTTCAGCTCGGCGATGATCGTCTGCTGCTCGGCTATAACCGCCAGCAGGCTTTCCCGGCTCCCACTATTCAGGTCCAGTCCAATCTCTACCACCCCCTTATGACACATATGCCACCGAACCGCTAGCGTGTTTAAGTTCACCTCATCAACTCTGAACAGTTACTCCTTCGGCTTGACCGCAGACGGGAGAGGGAGTACCCTGTACAACGTGAGAATCAGCGGCGATACCGTGAAGTCGACGCTTGATATTGCCGTGAGACGGTGAGAGTAAGCTACACACCGCCAGTTGATGCCCCGGTGATCAGAGGGACGCGACTGAGCCCCGCCGCACCACTGGTCGGCCATCTCGTGGAAGTCCTTGCGCCCACTCCGCAAGACATTAACAAGGGTATCTGCGCGCGCACGCCCGAAGTTCGCGACGCGTTGGTTGCCGCCGCCCGTACGCGGTACACTTGGGTGAAGGACTGTACCGAGATGACGTCTGAGCATCTTGCAGAAATGGAGAGGCTATATCTCACGGCTATGAATATCAGCGCGGCGAAGCCCGGCGACTTCGATGACTTGACCAATCTGATCTACCTCCAACTCGCCTTTAACTCTATCAACCACCTGCCCGAAGGGCTCTTCTCCGATCTCGCCAAGCTGACCACCCTTGAACTGTCCCACAACTCACTCACCGATGTCGACCTGCTGAAAGACAAACTTCTCGAGGAGATTCCGAGCCTAATAGGGGGAGGACTCGACCTGAGATACCAGGAGTGACGCCCCGCGAGTCGACATTGGCACGATAATGCCGAGTCCACTTCAGTGCGTACTTGCCTCCTTGATCCACTGCTCGACTGTCCCGCGAGCATTGTAGAACCGCACCACTCCTTCCGGGCCAGCCGTCATGTTCGTGACGATGAAACCAACCCGAGGGAACGACTCTCCCCTATGCCACTCCACCTTGGCCACCGCCCGTCGAGCACGGTCTCAACTCCCAGCCTGATACCAAAAGTCGTCGTATCGGATCACGGGACGCTTGGGCGGCCTTCCCACAGGACGCCTCAACAGTGATTAGCGTGACCGCCCCACTCCGACGCCGGGCGTTGTGGTTGGGATTGATTGCAACTTTAGATGTCGCGTATTCTTATTCGGATTTCTCATTACATTAAGGTGCAGAACATAAGATGGCGAATGTGAACGAGAGTATCAGGTACGAGCCGGAGCAGAGACCTCCGCATCTTCTCTCTGCCGGCCTGGGGCTTCAGGCTACCGCGATCCTCATGGCTCCGATTGTGGTGACCGTGGCTATCATAATGAGGGCTGCCAACCAGCCTGAGAGCTATCTCACCTGGGCGGTATTCTCTGCGGTAGTTATCAGCGGCACGATTACCATGCTCCAATCGGCCCGCATCGGACGCTTCGGATCTGGGTACATACTCTTCATGGGCACCTCCCCCACCTTCCTTGTCATATGTGTCCTGGCAATGGAAGCGGGAGGGCCCGCCATGATGGCGACTCTGATAGTCGCCTCGTCGGCGTTCTACTTCTTGCTGGCGGCACGGTTATCCATGCTACGACGCGCCATTACTCCCCTCGTGTCGGGTGTCGTAATTATGCTCCTGGCCGCAATGGCAGCGCCGATTGTGTTCAATTTGCTGACGAACGTTCCGGATTCCACTCCTGATGTCGCCGCTCCCATAATCTCGGCAGTGACGGTTGGTGTGGTCACTCCGCTGGCGCTGCGCGCGCCAAAGGCGTTGCAGCTGTGGGCACCCATCATTGGTGTAGCTGTCGGCTGCGTGGTGTCGTCATTCTTCGGGCTATATGACTATCAGAGTGTTCTCGACGCGGCATGGATGGGGCTGCCGGATAGGGCATGGCCAGGCTTGTATCTGGGGCTGGGCGCGGAGTTCTGGGCGCTCCTGGTTACATTCTCGCTGGTCTCGATGGTAAGCGCTCTGGAGACAGTCGGCGACGGAGTGGCGGTTCAGCAGGTCTCACGCAGGCAGCTGAGGACAACTGACTTTCGGGTAATACAGGGCGCCCTCAATGCGGATGGCCTGGGTAATGTGCTGTCGGGGCTCGCCGGCACTGTTCCGAATACGACCTATTCGTCCAGCATTCCTCTGATCTCGCTTACCGGGGTTGCGGCCCGACGTGTAGGACTATACGCAGGCGGAATTCTGATAGTGTCCGCCTTCTTTCCGAAGATAGCCGCCCTGCTGCTGGCGATTCCGGGTCCAGTAGTGGGCGCCTATGTGACGATATTCCTGGCGCTGGTGTTCGTCGAAGGGCTGAAGACTGTAGTCAAGGACGGGCTGGATCAGCAGAAGGCCCTGATAGTCGGGATGGCGTTCTGGATAGGTCTGGGTTTCGAGTATAAGTTTGTCTTCCCGGACCTGCTGAGCGGGTCTTTGGGAACTCTTCTCGGCAACGGCATGGTGGTCGGTGGCATCGTCGCCATCGTATTGACCCATTTCGTGGGGCTGTCGGGTCATCGCAGGCGCATCAGGCTCGAGTTGAGTCCGTCGGCCCTGCCGCAGATTGACGAATTCCTCCGCTCATTCGCATCACGGATAGGCTGGAGCGAGACATCGACCGACCGATTGCGCTCGGCGGGCGAGGAGACGCTCGCGAGCCTGCTGCAGGATGAAGAAGCGACGCCTACCGGAAGACGGTTGGTGGTGGGTGCCGACCTTGCGGACGGGGTGGCGGAGCTGGAATTCTCTGCGGTGTTCGGCGATGAGAATCTCGAGGACAGACTGGCGTACCTGCCTGAGCAGCCCGAGATTGAGGACGAACGTGAAATCTCCTTCCGACTGCTCCGTCATTACGCTTCTTCGGTCCGCCACCAAAAGTATCACAACATAGACATAGTCACGGTGAAGGTCGAGGGAGAATAGCAGTACCGAGCGGGCTTATTGGGGGAGCGGACGCCGCAGAGGTCGCCCTGAATGGGCGAGTTTTGAATTCAGTACATCATGGTGGGCCGAAGCGTACTGTACTGCGAACGTTCGGTGAGAGGTCAGAATATAGCTCGGCCGGTGAATCCTCCGCGGCGCCGCCTTCGCAACGGCGCGGCGGGCCTGCCGGGTCCGGCGGCGGTCAGTTAGCCGGACCTCGACGTTGACGTGGGCCGATCGGACGCTCAGTCCTGCGTCGTTGATCGCTATCACCCGGTAGACGTGGAGGGTTCCCGGCTGGGTCCTGTCGTCGGTGGAGGCGGTCTCCTCGCAATCGGACTACGAAACCCACTTCGATGTCCCTGTTTGAGTGAGCGTTCAGCCTGGAGAAGAAGCGAGACGCGGAGCCGACAGCACTCCGCACACGCCCCGCGCCCCTAGGGGCGATCCCTGATAGACGCCCGCACCATCTACCTATCCCGCGATCATCCAGCAGGCCGCTTCGCACAGCCCAGACCACTAGCTCCTGCTTCGTCTCGATCCCCAGCTTGTTCTGGATGCCGTAGACAGCGTTGCGGATCGTCACCGGCTGGTTGCCCCTGAGCTCAGCGATCTTCGCGTACGACAGCCCCTGTGCGAACAGCGCGAGTATCTCCCTTTCCCGCGCGGTCAGCCTCCTCACTCCAGTGTCCGCTTTCGACCGCTCCGTTCCTCGGATTCCAGCGAACACTCGTCTTATCACATCGGCTGGTAAGCGGTATTCGCCCTGTGCCACGTCGCGGACCGTGTCCAGAAGCCTATCCTTGCCGGAGTACTTCTGAAGGTAGCCAGTCGCGCCAGCAGCTATCGCCTCCATAACAGCATCCTCTTCCGATGCGGCTGTGAGCATCAACACCCTGGTGTCCGGCAGCATCTCCGTGATCTCCCGGCAGGCGTCGATGCCGTTCTTGATCGGCATCATCACGTCCATGATGATCACGTCGGGCTCGAGACTCTGAGCGACCCTCACCGCCGCCTCACCGTCTCCGGCCTGACCCACCACCTCGAAGTCTCCGGCCCGTTGGAGCACCTCACGGAGGCCGTCGCGCATGATCTCGTGGTCGTCCACGAGCATCACCCTCGTCTGTCTGTCTGCCGCCAAGCTACGCGCCTCCTCGTTTCGTGTCGTACGGAACCACGCAGGTTACGGTCGTGCCGCGCCCCGACTTGCCCGGACCCGCTTCGAGGCTGCCGCCCATTCGCTCGACGTCCCTTCTCATGTTCCTGAAGCCGTGGCCGCGGTCCGCATAGTCGTCGGGCAGGCCGATCCCGTCGTCCGATACGGACATTCGGAGCCTATCGCCCTCGAAGCTCAGCGCGATGGTGACCTTGCCGGCGCGCGAGTGCCGGAATGCGTTTGTCATGGCGTTGTGGGCTATCGAGAAGAGCAGTCCCCGTGTGACCGTGGAAAGCCCAGGCTCCCTGCCGGACTGGACCAATTTGGTGGGAATCGACGTGATCGTGGTGAATGTGGAGGCGTGCGACCTCAGCACCCGGCCAAGCTCCCTACCCTCGAATATGGGTCCCGCGTCGATGGGATGCCTCAGCTCCCACATGGTCGATTTCGACAGGGCGTGGGTCGCCTCGAGCTTGGCGATCAGCTCGCGGTTCGATTCGTCCGCCAGCTCTATCGCGGTCTCGATGCCCAGCCCGATCATGTAGGCGGACTGGGCGATGGTGTCATGAATGGTCTGCGAGAGCTCGATCCGCTCCCGCTGAAGCTCCCTTTCCCGTTCCACGGCCTCTCTCCTCCTGATCCGCTCGAACCTGGAGACCAGATTGACCGCCGCGACGACCGCGTACATGACGACTATCCTGGTGAACAGGCCCTTCTCTTCCTTGACCTCGAAGTCGACGCCAGGCTCCATCGCCAGGCTCAACGCCGCGTACACTACCGCGACCATCGTGACCCAGGCGAAGCTGAGCCTGAACGACGTGAACACTACGGCGAACATGGCGAGCGAGGGGTAGTACAGCACAAAGAAGGTGTTCGCGAATCCGCCGGAGATCGCCAGGCCAGCCGTAAGCATCGCCGCGTCCATCGTGCTGAGAGCGAGCGCCCAGCGCCGCGTCACCGTCCGATTCGTCTCGATGCGGTAGTGAACGTAGCCATTGAGCGCCAGCAGCAACATGGCGAACAGCGTGTTCGGGACGTAGTTGGGGTCCGCGAAGTTGGGGCGGTAGTTGAGCTGCGCCAACCAGGCAATTGTCACGAACCATCGTACCCATACCGAAATCCTCAAGCCGTACCGCAGGTCGTCTGGATCGGTCCGATCGACCGCCCGGCGGAACTCTGCAACCGCATCGTGTGGCGTGGTCTGCAAATCCAAGCCTCGACTAAAGTAGTGTACGCCGCTCGTCGGCGTGGGCAAGGTTCAATCGTATCCCATCGACAGATACAAAAGTACCCCTCAAATTAGGTACAAACGAACCTTACGGCGTGTCGTGGGGAAAGCTAACGTAGAGGCGATTGTTGGTGCTTCATCTCGCACCAGGGGGAGTTGAAATGTCGAAGTCGATCATACGTCTTAGGGCCAAGCTGGTGGCGCTCTACGAAGCAACGGACGGAGCCAACTGGACGAGCAACGACAACTGGCTAAGCAACAGGCCAATCGGAGAATGGTACGGCGTCACCACCGACCGCGGCGGGCGCGTCACCGAGCTGTCCCTCGACTTTAGCCAGTTGAGCGGTGAGATACCGGGGGAGTTGGGCAGCCTCGTCAACCTGAAAGGGCTGTGGCTCCGGGATAACCAGTTGATGAGACCTTACTCTCTTGGAGTGTCTTGGCCACGGTGGCGCACGTTACGCAGGCCTACCAGCCACTTCATAGCTGTCTAGCTTTATACCACGAACGGAGGAATTGAAATGCTCGGTCAAGCCCATGATCATATCGTTAGCGAACTTGGCGAGAGCAGTCGCACGGACACCATTTTCGTGCTAACCGCCATTATATTCAATCTCATTGTCCTCGGAATCAACTCCGGCGTATCCACGGCAGCTACAGAAGAGGAAATTACCACCACATACGACCTGCTATTGGCTGTGTTTATCGTCTTGACGGTATTGCTCAACATTGTCGCAGTGACAGCATTGATCCTGGGTAGGCGGACCCGTCGCATGCTTCTCGATGGTCTGGTCGCCATGTATCGTGACAATGAAGTCGACAAGTATTACGATCCGTCCCTGATGTCGAATTACGGGGTTCGCTATCTTCTCTTTGCCGGGGTGATCGCGACACTAGCAATCACGGCGATCATAGTCCCTCTGATCATCCGCTTTACCAATTCAGGATGATCACCCCGCAATAGCGAGTCCCAGGGACTCGCTTTCGAGGACATTGCCGCCGGTATCCGTGTCTGCGGGATCGCCCGCGACCGCGACTCGGCTGGCCGCTACCCTTCTGACGCCTCGTTCTCCCTGAGTATCTTGCTCACGGCGGCCCGCGCCGCCTTGAGCAAGATACCGCCGTTGAAGGCCTCGTCAAGGAGATCGAGGTCAGGCCCGGCAGAGCAGTCATCCATTACTCAATCCCCACTCCCGACGATAGTCCCATAGGGGGGCCGACGACGCCGAGGTCGCCCTGAACGGGGGAGCTATGAGTACAGAACACGTTGGTGGGCGGGCTAGGGTTCGAAGCCAGGACACCCGGATGAAAAGTCCGGCGCTCTGGCCAAACTGAGCTACCGGCCCATGACTAGAGGCGATGACTGGCGACGGCACTCCGAACGGTGTCTATCTGAAGAGGTAGAGTCGGACGACGGCTATCACCTCGTCCCTGGTGATGAGGTCGTCGAAGTAGTCATGTACAGCCTGGATGACCTCGTCCCTGTCGATTAACTCGTCGTGGTCGGTGTCGTATGTGTCGCCCGGCTCGCCCAGGCTCAGGTCGGTGACGACGATGGTCACTGCGACGGTGGCGCTGGCGCCGGACGGGTCAGTTGCGGTGACGGTGACCTGGTATTCGTGGTCCAGGTTGTCGGCGTCCTCGAAGTCCAGGGTGGTGGTCGCACCGACGCGGATCTGGCCGCTGTCAGCGACGACCTCGAACAGGGCGGCGTCGGGGCCGGCGAGGGTGTATGCCAGCGCGTCGTCGTCGGTGGCGGCCACGGGGTCGCCCACGTTACCGCCCCCGGGTGTGTTCTCGGCAACGGAGCGGGCTGTTGTCGCGCCCTCATTGAACAGAGGCAGGGCGTTCTGCGGAGTCGCGGACGTGGCTGCCGACCAGGCGCCGGCGCCCCACTCGTTGATCGCCCGGAGCTGCACGTCGTACTCTGTGCCTCCGGTCAGGCCGGTGACCGCGTACTCCAGGTCGCCGGCGCCCGCTGTCCAGACCTCTTCCACAACCGTCCAGTTGGACTCCACCATCTCGTCCGCGTCGCTCTGAATATGGCGCAGGTCGTAGGCGGTTACCTCCGAGCCGGTGGTCGGGACGGGGGCGGTCCAGGCAACGGCCAACGATCCGGGGCCGGGTGTGATGGAGTCCACGGTCGGAGCGTCGGGCGTGGGCGCGTGCCCATAGACGATGAGGTTCCATGCTTCGAAGGCGCCGTCCACGACGTGAATGCGGTCGGTCACTCGCAGCTTCCACACGCCGTTGGGGTCTTCGCCCAGGTGCCTTGCCGAGCCGAAGCGGAACGCGCCGCGCAGCGGCACGAAGTCGAAGAATGGGTCGTAGTAGTCCGTAAAGGTGTCGAAGTGGACCGCCAGTTTGGAGACGGCCCCCGACGGCGACTCCAGCTCGATATCCAGGTCCCGGAAAGAGCCGTGCAGGAAGGCGACGTTGACCTCCACGAACTCGGTGAACCCGATGCCCGTGTCCAGTGTCAGCTCGCTGACCACAGTCGTCGGCTCGCCGGTGGGCGGGGCGTCGGGGACGAGCTCGCTCAGCTCGCCCGATCCGACCCTGCGTACCTGCAGCGCCGGAGCGTTGGTCCATCCCTTGGCCAGGGCGACGGCGGCTCCGGCGTCGACCAGGCCGAAGCCGTACTCGTGGTTGAACTGATAGCGGTCCGCGTCGCTGGCGGAGCGATACCTGCGGGCTCCCTCTGCCCATCCGGAGCTGTCGGCGTCGTTCTTGAGCGCGGAGGCGGCCAGGATCAGCTTCAGGTCCCGCCAGGTCAGCTCCGGGTTGGCGCTGCGCATCAGCACCGCCACGCCTGAGACGACCGGGGCCGCGGCGGAGGTGCCGCCGAAGTCCTTCACGTAGCGGTCGGAGTTCTCGGTAGTGAGAATGCCCAGTGTTGCGCCCAGGGGCCCCGGACGGTTGTTCGACGGGGCGCAGACCCACAGGTTGGCGCCCATCTCCGAGTAGCCGGCCCTGTTGCCGCTGGTGTTCACGGAGCAGACGGCCGTCACGCCAAAGTAATTGACGAGCTCGTCGAGGTTCGAGTCGTCTCCCAGCAGGTGGCCGTTGCCGCCGCTGAAGACGTAGAAGGTGCCCTTCCCGTCGTAGCCGGCGGTGATCCCCGCGTTCACGGCCATCTCCCAGAACGAGGTGGCGAAGCCTAGCTCCGGGCCGTCGGGAGACCCCCAGCTATTGTTGGACACGGCCGTCACAACCGCATTGCGGCTCATGGCGTCCGCCTCGGCGAAGAGCGACTGTGCGGCGAGGAAGTTGTACCCGTAGATCGTGGCTCGCGGGGCCACGCCGCGCACGCCGACGGCGTTGTCCCGGGCCGCGATGATCCCGGAGACCTGTGTCCCGTGGTGCTCGAAGGGGTCGTAGATGTCCCCCGACTCGGTGTAGTCATAGTTCAGGGCGGTGCTTACGTTGTCTCTGAGGTCCACGTGGGCCGGGTCCAGCCCGTCGTCCACCACGGCCACGGTGACCCCCTCGCCCTTGACGCCCTCCGCCCAGGCGGACTCGACGTCGATGTTCGTGTAGTCAGGACTCTCCAGGTGCCACTGGCACGCATACAGGGGGTCGTTGATCTGCGGATCGTTCAACGCGCGGGTCTTGGCTTCGCACTCCTCCGTGTACTCGGTGTACTCCTCATCCTCGAAGGCGTAGATGGTGTAGGGCACGGGACGAGGCGCCAGCTCAGCGGGAGTGGTCACCCTGAGGTAGTACGTGCCCGGGCCGAAGTCGTCCAGAATCCGGAAGCCGTGCCTGAACCGCAAGCCGAATCTTATTATCAGGTGAAAGACATTCGCGGAGATCTCCCTGCCCTGGGCGTCCAGCAGGTCGGCACTGATGGGCGCCAGGTTCGTGGTCCTGGCCTCGATGATCGTGTGCGTCGATTCGGGGAAGTACAGCCTGAAGTAGTCAGCGTCCTCTGGCGTGTCGATCGTACCCCCGGCGGGCGAGCCCAGGACCAGGCGCGCCGCCGTGTCTGTGGAGCTGCC
The DNA here is from genome assembly GCA_965217565.1 of Dehalococcoidia bacterium. Classification (GTDB taxonomy): domain Bacteria; phylum Chloroflexota; class Dehalococcoidia; order Lucifugimonadales; family CATOSD01; genus CBDCIS01. The sequence continues at coordinate 417,099 of CBDCIS010000010.1, read as the reverse complement.
CGGGTCCGTCACCGCCTGGGCGTGTATGGTGTAATCCCCCGGCTCCCCCTCGAAGCTGGCGACAACCACGTAGTAGATGCCCGGGGGCACACTGCTCCGCACACTGAAGTTGCGCAGGCTGCCCGCCAGGAAGCTGTCGTCACTGAATGAGAGCAGGGCCCTGTCGCTGTCATACAGGCCACCGACCGTATCGTACTCGCCGGTCGCGTATGCCCAGACGTCCGTGAGGCCGGACGCGCCCGACAGGTCGATCTTGAAGACGTCGTGATCGTCGCCGTGTTCGATGCGTCCGGCCATCGAGGACCCCAGCGACAGGGGCCTGGCCGTGGCGAAGGTGTCGCCGTGGTCGTCAGCCGTCTGGGCCGCGGCGACATCCGCGCTCAGGATGAAACAGAGGGCGACCAAGGCGATCAAGAGGAGACAAGAGATGGGAGATAGGAGTGAGATGGATTTCACTTTGCTTCAACCTCTGTCCGCCAGTTGGGGCTGGAAATCAGGACGCCGTCCTGGCCGGCCAGCGCGTTGGCCAGCTCCAGCGACGGGAAGCCCGGTTCGGTCTCGATCAGGAAGCCGTTCCGCAGGAAGCCTAGCTCAGAAGTCCTGTCTGTCGATATGTCGTTGTGGGAGAAGAAATCCCCGACCTGGGCATCGTCCCAGGCGGGGTCCAGGGCCAGCAGAACGCCGCCGGGCAGCGTCATCAGCCCCCCTCCCGATTCGGAGCGGAACACGGGGTGAGCGTCGGGGCCGTGCCTGGCCTGCCTCCGGACGACGCTATCCCCGGCCCCCTCCGAGACCACGACGTCCTCGGGCGTGTTGGCGGCAGTCTTCTGGACGGCCAGGTCGCCCTGAAGCAGCACCCTCATCGTCCTGTCGCCGTCCTCCCAGGTGCGGACCGGCTCCTGGTCCGGGGCCGCTGCCGCTTCGGAGCGGGTCACCTGCGTGGAGCGCTCCACCGGCCGCGCCTTGTCCAGCGGCTCGGGGAGCTCGATCGGCATGGGCGTGGGTTCAGTCGCCAGGATCGGTCCGGTGAGGACCAATCTACCCGTGAGTGTACCCAACAGCAGCACGGCAATAGTGGCTACGGTTGGAATGACAAGTCTGCCGAGTTTCATGTCGATCCCTTCAATTGGGAATTATCCAGTCTCCAATGTATGGATAGCGTATGGTCGGGAAGACGTCTGTCTGCCTGTCCAGGAAGCAACCGAGCTTCTCCCTCGAGAGATTGCACTGTGTTTGAATCCGTTCTATTAACTCATTTGAGAGTTCCTTCTCAAGCGAATCAAATAACCTTCGCAAGTTGTGAGTTCTCTCAAAAGATCTGGCGGACGCTATCCAGGGTGAGGAGCCGTTCAGTCACTATCGCCTCCGCTGGGGGCAAATCTACCACATTTTCACACCAACCGCATCTGTCTGCACGGACGTTAGGGTAATCTTGGACGAGTCGGGGGACTTCTAGGTCGTGCTTTGCGGGCATTGGACCGATCCTTGTTATAGCATCGCGGGCTGGCGTGTCCACGGGAGTCCGCCTTGCCCAACTGGGTATGCGCGGCAAGTTCAACCTTATGTCAATGCGTTTCATCATCGATCACTGCATGCGGACTCGCACCTAGCTCTCCGGAACCTTGCTTGTATATGGTACGAGTGTGGGTCGAGACACCCTTGTACCGACTTCTCCTCAGCCACGCTCTGTTCTTGGATCAGCACTACTATCGGCCTCGCAAAGCTTCTCTATGATCTCGTGAACAGTCCGCCGCTACGTCGCCACTGGCTATTCCGCCGCCTGCCTTCGTACGGTTTCTCATTTCAACTGGACTACTTTTGGAGGGAGTCAAGAGCAGCTCAGGAGGAGTGGACCGGCCGTGTTCTTCAAGAGCCATGCTACCAATCGTCGGCGACCACTCAACCTCTAGCCTCCGAAGGGCGAAGTGTTTCAGGCCCCATCGCAGTACTGTGTCCGTGCAGAATCAACGACAGCCAGGCTGGATGGGCATTTCTTTGAGGTCCCGGTCCCTCATGAGAGGCCTTTGGCCTTTGGGTGAAGGGCTTCTCATCAGGGACCTCCGTCCAGAAGAAACAAAGTCTGCTAAGGTTCAGGAGTTATGAATTCAGTCTTGTTAGGCCAAAAAAAGGAATTTATATACAATTCTAGCCGTGTGAAAGAAATCACAGAGTTTCTTTTCGCGGCGAGTAGGAGGAAGTTATGAACGTTGATGTTTCTGAACAGATTGACAAAGAAGCTCGTACATATGATACGCAGGACTATGTGGCGAAAGAGCTTGAGCGATTGTTTCCAGTAGATCGAGAGAGCTTTCCGGCTGCCTTGAATCAACTTGTGCAATACCTGAAGCAATGGCATCAAGAAAAGGCTGAAGAGCATCTTTCAATTGTTGATTCTCTGTCGCGGATCCCGCCCAACCTTTTGAGAGGCCAATAATCATTTCAGATATGGGGTCGTCGCTTGAATACAAAGACATTATGATGCTCCTTTCTAGTTAGGAGTTTAACACAGAAAGAATGTGGGGAGGAAAGGAGTTGCACCTTTCACGTCACCAGGCCGTCCGAAGCTCCGGCTCCCCCGATATGCTAGTCTCCACAAATGCCCCTGGCAGCCCCCAGGGTTCGATTTAAGCGGTTTTACGGGCGTTCAGGTAGTTTTCTCTGAGGGCGTCGATAGATGCCCGCAGTTAGGACATACGACTTGTGCGGGTATCTCATCCTTAGACGGAAACAGTCCTGCCTCGACTGCCGGTCCTCTATCTCCTGTCTCTCGGTAGATGCGTAGAGCTTCGTTGCGTTTCTCGATCCGTTCCACCTGTTCAGGGGTGAGGTTGGGGTCCCTAAAGGGATTATCGCTGAATCTATTGTTGGCTGGCAAGGGGGCCTCCTACGTAACGAGAATGTAGATGATGTAGATGACGGCTGCGATTATGAGTAGAGGGACAGGCATAGGGTTTAGCTCCTTAGAACATTGATTTTCGTTGTTGAACGTATATGTACTGAAATTCCTCATCGGATCTTGAGAGATAGATTACTCCTTCCACTATGCTTACCAAGACAGTTGGTATTGCAAGCATCCAAGCTGTCAGTATTGATATGACAATGTAGAGAATGCCCAGTCCGGTATGTCCGAGATAGAATTTGTGTATTCCTAATGATCCGAGCAAGATTGCCAATAGTGCGGCAGTTACCCTGGTTTTGGTTGGCATTGAGTAGTGGGGGCGAAGAGGTTCTAAAATGTCTGGACGCATTTGCCATCGTTCTCCTCGATCTGACAGGGTTGGCGCGTGAGGGATAATCGCTAGTGCGGTAGTTTCCCACTCTGCCCGCTTTTCTGCGACTTCTGCTTTGTCCGGTGTAGTGTTGACTTCTAGTAGCTGTTCCCAAAGCCAATCCCCGAACTGAAGTGCCCATACCGGAGTTTCAAATTCGTCTATGGTAGTGGTTTCCCCGTTCTCCTCTATAGTGAGGATGTATGTCCGCTTGTTGAAGGCTTGATGCACGGAGAGGGCCATCTGATTGCGTTTTCGGTTGCGCCAAGTTGTACGGGAGATAGGATGCCAGCCGTTAAGCTCAGCATATCGTTGGGCTGCCCGATAGGTGCGTTTGGTCTCAATGCTGCCCCATAAAATCAAAGCAGGACTGCTGATGATAGCCACCATGAAGTAGAGCACGGACAGTAGGCCTATAGCTGAAACGGCAAAGGGCGTATTGTCAAAGTCAGGGCCGCTTAGCCCCACAGCTGTAAGAATGATGATGACGGCGGGGATAAGGGAAAGGAGGATATAGACGCCGACCCGATGCTTGATAGGCTTGTGCAAGTTGGATGCCCCCTTCTGACTAAGACGGCTAGACCACTTGCTACAGCGTGTCAACCCTCGAAGCGAGCCAGAAGGGGACGTGAGGATGATCCTTAAGTCCGCCTAAAGCCTCAGACTCGCTTCAAAGGTATATCGGGGCTGAATGCGCCCACGCTGTAGCGAACAGAACCTAACACAGGTACAAGATGGCTGTCAAGAAAGGGGTTTACACTATCGGATATGAAGGCTAATCTGATGATTAAAATACTTGACAAATGAGTGCGATTTGGCTATAATAAGTGCAGAAATCGTACTTGTTTGGAGGCAGATATGGGAGGACCAGGAAAAGCGTACCGCAAGGGAATTAACCTGATAGAAGTCATAGAGCGGTTTAATACTGTGGAGAAGGCTGAGGCTTGGTTTATTGAGCAACGTTGGCCCAATGGGATTGCCTGTGTGAAGTGCGGCAGCTTGAACATTGCCGCTATTGCTAACCGCAAACCCGCTCCTTTCCGTTGCCGCGATTGCCGTAAGCATTTCTCGGTCAAGACGGGTACTGTGCTTCATAGCTCCAACATTCCCTTGAACAAGTGGGCTATAGCCTTCTATCTGTACATGACTAACTTGAAAGGTGTATCGAGCATGAAGCTACACCGCGATCTGGGTGTAACTCAGAAATCGGCTTGGCATATGGCACATAGGATTCGTGAGGCATTGACTGCCACTAGCGGAAAGTTTGCTGGGCCGGTAGAGGTTGATGAGACGTATATTGGCGGCAAGGAAAAGAACAAGCATTCAAACAAGAAGTTGAAGGCCGGTCGTGGGACTGTGGGTAAGACTGCTGTTGTGGGCATGAAGGATAGAGACACCGGCCATATCACGAGTAAGGTAGTTGGTTCTACCGATTCATCTACTTTGCAGGACTTTGTAGAACAAAATACTGATTCAGATACGACGGTGTACACGGACGACGCGGCGGCTTACAAGGGGCTATCCAGGCCGCATGAATCGGTTAAGCATAGTGTCAGCGAGTACGTTAAGGGTATGGCGCACACTAACGGCATGGAAAGCCATTGGGCGGCATTGAAGCGCGGATATGACGGGGTGTATCATCATATGAGCGTGAAGCATCTTGACCGCTATGTTGCCGAGTTTGAAGGGCGGCATAATCGCAGGCCCCTAGATACAGCAGACCAAATGGCAATCTTGGCGAAAGGGGCTGAGGGTAAACAGCTTCGGTACGTCGATCTGATAGCGGAGGTTTCTTAGATGGCAAAACGGAAGAAAGAACTCGGACGGCCTATGACGCGGAAGAATCCACCTAGAATAGACGCTACTCCCGAAGAGATGGCCCAGGCTATGTTTGCGTTGCCAAAGGACTATATGTGGAAGTACCCGGAGGATGAGCCTGATTTTCGTTGCGTAGAGTGTAAGCGGCCAGTTCATTACCCTGAGACGCTTTACCGCGATGAACGCTGTGAGGCTTGTCATAAGATACATATGAGGTAAAGAGATAATGACGCTATTTGAAGATAATATCTATTCGGAATGGGAAGAGGTCACTGAGTTCCTTAGAGGACTTGCTGAGCGTCTTGGCTGTCCCTATGATCCCCTCTACAGGGTTGCTCGGAACCTCCTTGACGTAAGCCCTTCTCGCTACATCGCCTTCGACTGTGAACCCGAAGAAGGAGCAACAAGAATTATCGCAGGACAGGCTTATAAGGTCGCTAAGAACGTGAAAGTCTCTCTCAGGGTAGATGAGCTTTGCCGGGCGGTCACACTGGCTACATGTGAACACGATTCTCCGAATGCTGTAACTCATTTAGCGTCTCCTGTTCCTTAATTGAGGCTGAGCGCCTTAGTCTGTAAATGAAAGCGCAGTATGTATGTTGAAGGTAATCTACTTTGTAGGTTCGGCAGCAACGGGCGCATGTTGTGGGAGGATTGTATCTATTATGTCTATTGAATTATGGATATGGATTGTGGTTGGCGTAGTAGGGTTTCTAGTTGTGTTGTGGTCTGGCTGGAAACAGCATATGAATGAGGTCAGCAAAGAGCAAGTGCGGATTCAAGACAGCGAACACAAGGATATACAGTTACGCGAGTTGCACGAAGGAGTAGAGAAGGTTATTAGTTTACAGAACGCAAAAGGAGGGCCTCGAATCACAGGAATACTCACTGTGCGAAATGTTGAGTGAGTTTACGGAAATTTGCGGCAAGAGAACAGGCATAGGCTTTAGCTTCGGCTAAAATTGTATATAATTCCCCCAAAAAAAGTGGGCCGTGTAAGACTGAATTGCGAACTTTCCGCTGGGAAGTCCTGATATAGGAAGGGGTCAGCGTACCCTGGACAGTCCCCCACGAGCCTCCGGCCCATCGGGTTGGAGGCTCTTCCATCTCTCCCGGACGGCGCCGCCAACCTACCACTGGTGCGAGCAGGGTACCTTCATTATCAGCGCTGCCACTGCGGACTCAAGGCTGGCGGAGGTGTGTTCGGCAGTATTTACCTGAAAACGAGAGGCCCGCACAGCCATCAGAGCGAGCGGGTCAGGCTGGCAGGTAAGGGTCTGCGCCAACCGGGGAGAACGGCTCGCGGTAGTACTCCATGCCCAGGTGGGTGATCTGGTCCTCGCCCATCAGCCAGCGCAGGGTGTTCTTGAGCTTGGCCTGCTGGATAAACAGGTCGTGCTCAGGATAGACGGCAGGCGCGTGCTGGGGGCTCTTGAAGTAGAAGGAGAGCCACTCCTGTATGCCCGCCAGGCTGGCGCGCTGGGCCAAATCCATGAAGAGTATGAGGTCCAGCACCAGCGGCGCGGCGAGGATGGAGTCCGAGCAGAGGAAGTTGATCTTGAGTTGCATCGGATGGCGCAGCCATCCGAACAGGTCGATGTTGTCCCAGCCCTCCTTGGCGTCGCCGCGGGGCGGATAGTAGTTGATGCGCACCTTGTGATAGGCGTCGGAGTAGAGCTCAGGGTACATCTCCGGCTGCAGGATGTACTCCAACACGCCGAGTTTCGACTCCTCCTTCGTTCTGAAGTTCTCGGGCTCGTCGAGTACCTCCCCGTCACGGTTCCCCAGGATGTTGGTGGAGAACCAACCGTCCACCCCGAGCATTCTCGCCTTGAGCATCGGCCCGATTACCGTCTTGACGAGTGTCTGGCCGGTCTTGAAGTCCTTCCCGCAGACCGGAACGCCTTCGTCCCTGGCCAGCTTCTCGAGAGCGGGCACATCCACCGACAGGTTCGGTGAGCCGTTGATGAATGGGACGCCCTCCAGAAGGGCGGCGTAGGCGTAGAGCATCGAGGGCGCGATTCTCGCGTTGTTCTCACGGAGCCCGCCGACGAAGCTCTCGATGTCCTGGTGTATCTCGCTCTCCATAATGAATATTTCGGTAGAAGCGCACCATGCCATCACGAGCCTGTCGCACTCGTTCTCCGCCCTGAACCGGCGAATGTCCTCGCGAATGGCATCGACAGCCTCCAGCTTGTTGCCGAACGACTTGACGTTGATGCCCTGGATGCGCTTGACATAGTCGTTGTAGAACACCGCCTCCATCGGTTCGACCGTCCTGAGAAAGTCTGCGACCGGCTCTATCTCTTCGTACCTGTGCAGGACGCCGCACTTGACCGCGGCCTCATATGCGTTGTCCGGTATCGGGTCCCATGCTCCGAATACGAGTTGGTCCAGCCCTGCAAGGGGAACGAAGTCTCTTATGAAGGGTGACCTTCTGTCGGACCGCTTGCCGAGCCGTATGGTCGCCATCTGGCTGATGGAGCCTACGGGCTGACCGGAGCCGCGCCGTATGTGCTCGACGCCGGCGATGAGTGTCGACGACACAGCGCCAAGACCCACGAGGAGGACGCCAAGCCTGCCGTCCGGCGGCTCTACGCCGGGCGTGCCTGCCGAAACGAAGTCCCTGGGTTCCAGGGCGATTCCCTGCCGACGGGCGAGTTCCAGCAGTTTCTCGTGCCACTGGGAGGGTATCCTCCCGGTCCTGGACCAGTGCTGCACGGTGCTCTGGCGCTTGCCCAGCAGGCCGGCCAACGCGGACTGGCCTCCGAATCGGTTGATGATCTGCTTTGCGGCATTCTGATCATTGTTCATGGCGGCTATCCTAACGATAATATCGTTATCAGTCAAGCCCATGTCATACATCTACAGTTCCGAGGCGAACTACGACAGGCTTTCGGTGTGGAGATCAAGGAGATTTCCCTGAACTCATACCAAGTGCCGCTCGGACTAGGGTAGCAGGTGGTACAAGAATCGGGAGGAGGTCACGAGAATTCTAGCCGGCGGTGGACTCGCGAAGAACTAGCCCTGCAGACACGGAAGGGCTTGGTTAAGTCATTCGTTGGGTGAGGCGGGGCGCATGTCCAATTGCACTGTTAGAGTGAACCGCAACACGAAGGTTCTTGAAATCGTCAAGTCTGGTGGGCTCGGCAGGGATCGAACCTACGACCAATCGGTTATGAGCCGACCGCTCTACCGCTGAGCTACGAGCCCGTGAAGGAAGTTCCCATAAAGCGTACTCAACGGCAATAGGACTGTCAAGACGGTATCGTCCTACGTATCAATCGGTAGGTCTGAATGCCTCGGGAGCGTCCATTTTTGGGTAGCTGGTTGGAGCCGCAATGAGGGCAGCACAGGTCGTGGCGGTATATGCTTGGAGCCTATGGTATGCACCTTGAACTTGTACTAGAAATGACTCCACTCTATTATGCTAGCGCGTGTTGAGGATATCAGGATTTGGCTTGACTTTCGTTGGGCAAGATGCTAAGAATTAGAGTTGGGTAGGTTGCTTTCAAACCTTTGCCTTTTCATGTTCGCGTGGCTTCTGGAGAAATCCAGTCAAAGCTAGAGCCTCGATATTTGAGGAGACGAGTTTAATGGAAATCAGCACCGAGTGGCAGGATGGAACCCTAATTGCGAATGTCGGTGACCGCATAGATGGCACCGAGGCCCGGGAGTTTCAGGAGACACTGGCGGCCGAGATAGACGACGACCTTAAGGGGATGGTCCTGGACTTCGAGCAACTCAACTACATCAGCAGCGCGGGACTTCGGGTCATCCTGCTGACTGCCAGGGTTCTTCAGAGGCAGGGTGGGAAGCTTGCGATCTGCTCCCTGTCGGATTCAATTCGCGAGGTGTTCGAGATCAGCGGCTTCGACAAGATCATACCCGTTCATGCTTCTCGCGCGGAAGCGGCCGCGGCGGTCGCAAACTGATTTAGCCAACGCCATCAAGGATTGGCGTGCGGGCGCAGGCCCGTCAGCAGAAGCATGGAACGATATGACAGCGCAACCACCATACAAGATCCTCGTCGTTGACGACGAGCCGGACCTCGAGCCCCTTATCCTGCAGCGTATGCGCCGGGACATACGAAGAAGTCAATACTCCTTCGTATTCGCTCACAACGGCGTAGAGGCCTTGCAGAGGCTGAGTGAGGACGAGAGCATCGATCTCGTGCTTTCTGACATCAACATGCCCCAGATGGACGGCCTCACGCTGCTGAACCAGATACCCAAGGTGAGCACCAACGTTCGCTCGGTGATTATCTCGGCCTATGGCGACATGAAGAATATCCGCACAGCGATGAACCGCGGCGCGTTCGATTTCGTAACCAAGCCCATCGACTTCGACGACTTGCGGGTCACCATCGAGCGGACGCTGAGCCACCTGCTGGAGTGGCGCGAAGCATTGGAATCGCGCAACAAGCTTACGGTGCTGCAGAACGAACTCGACATTGCCAGCAACATGCAGCAGGCTCTTCTCCCTACACGCTTCCCCACCGGTTCGGGCTTCCAGGTATTCGGGAAGATGGAGCCGGCGCGCAACGTTGGCGGAGATTTCTTCGACGTGCTGAATCGGGAGAACAATCGGCTCGGTCTCGCCGTCGCGGACGTTTCCGACAAGGGCGTGCCCGCCGCGCTCTTCATGATGTCCAGCCGCACCCTCATCAGGGCCATGACCATCGGCAGCTCGACCCCCGGCAAGGTGCTCGCAAGCGTCAACGACCTGCTACACGAGGACAACGACTCAACGATGTTCGTCACGCTCTTCTACGCGGTATATGACTCGTACAGCGGGGCGGTCACCTACGCGAACGGCGGTCACAACCCGCCCCTTCTCGTGCACGCCGACGGAAGTTCGAGCGAACTTCCCCTCACCGGAGGCGTCGCACTGGGACTGGTTCCGGACCTCCACTATGAAGAGGACACCATAACCCTCGCGCCGGGCGATACCCTCGTTCTCTACACCGACGGCGTTTCTGAGGCTATGGACGGCGACTACCAGGAGTTTGGTGTTGACCGACTGCGTGAAGTCTTCGCCAACCAGCCCCCGATAGACTCCGAGGAGACCACCCTACGGGTTTTCGACGCCGTTCACTCCTTTGTCGGAGACGCGCCCCAGTCCGATGACATCACCTGCATGGTACTCCACCGCAACAAGGCCGGCCTTTGAGCGAGAAACTTACACTCACAATTAAAACCGAACTAGAAGAGTTGACCCGTCTCGCGGCCGCTGTCGAGGAACTGGGAGAGAGGGAGGGCTGGCCTCCAGATTTGCTCTTCCGGGTGAACCTCGCTCTGGAAGAGATGGGAATCAACGTCATGAACTACGGACATGATGAAGGCGTCCACGAGATCGAGATAACGTTGACCTCGGAACCGGACTCCCTCGTCATTCAGATTACGGATGATGGCCATCCCTTCGATCCGCTAAATGACGCCCCTTCGCCGGACCTCGAAGGCTCGTTGGAAGACAGGCGCGTAGGCGGGCTTGGCGTACACTTTGTTCGCACGATGATGGATGAGATGAGCTACAAGAGGGAGGAGGGCAAAAACCACCTGACCCTGGTCACGCGCAGGGTGGAATGAGGCACCCTCAACGACCGGCGGCGCCTCTGTTGCTCGCGCTATGCGCTGGGGCTCTTGTCATTGCCGTGAGCCTGGCTGGTTGCGATTCGTCTTCCGATAACACAGACCTCACGCCGCCTTCCGACTCCACCCCCATGGATACCCCGCAAGCCGCCGGCCCGGCGCGCATACCCGGCATTTTCGAAGACCGGGTCCTCTTTGGCCAGTCCGCCGCTTTCAGTGGTCCCGCGGAGGAACTCGGCACGAACATGCGGCACGGAATCCTGGCGGCGTTCCAGGAAGTGAACCTTTCGGGGGGCGTCCACGGCCGAATACTGGATCTTACGTCTCTGGACGATGCCTATGAGCCGGAAGCCGCCATCGCCAACACCGAGAAGTTGATTGACACGGAGCAAGTCTTCGCTCTGATAGGCGCGGTTGGCACACCCACCTCACGTTCCGCAGTGCCCGTCGCGGCGGCCGCGAAAGTTCCCTACATCGCTCCCTTCACTGGCGCAGCCTTCCTGCGAGACGCGGAGGAGTTGGGAAACGTCATCAACCTGCGCGCTTCCTACAATCAGGAAACCGAGGAGATGGTCGAGCGGTTGACCAAGGACCTGGGCATCGAGCGTATAGCCGTGATGTACCAGGACGACTCCTATGGCCGAGCGGGCTACAATGGCGCGCGGCAAGCGCTCGACATACGCGGCATGGAGCCTGTGGCAATCGGAGTCTATCCGCGCAACACCATCTCTGTGAAGACCGCGCTCATCGACCTTCAGCAGGGCAACCCCGAAGCCGTGATCATGATTGGCGCATACAAGCCGGTGGCGACACTGGTCGCTTGGGCGCGGCACACAGGATTGGACCCGGTCTTCATGACCGTGTCCTTCGTCGGCAGCAACGCGCTGGCGGAGGAGCTCGGCCCCTACGGCGCGGGCGTGTACGTCACCCAGGTTGTCCCATTTCCCACCGACGACTCCATCCCCGTAGTCCAGGCCTACCTCAACGCGCTGTCGGCCTACGACCCGGCGGCCGTTCCTGGGTTCGTATCTTTCGAAGGCTATCTTGCGGGCCGCCTGGCCATAATCGGCCTCGAAGCCTGCGGTCGAAACATCGGCCGCGACTGCTTCCTCGAGGCTCTCCATCGTCCGGGAATCACGGACTTCGGCGGGTTTCAACTCAGCTTTGGGAGCGAAGACAACCAGGGCTCGGACGCCGTTTTCCTTACCACCATCGGCAGGGACGGCGAGTATCACCCCGTTGACACACTGGCGGGAGCGGCGCCATGAAGGATAGGCTAAAGCGTCTGCTCGCATACCGGTTCCGCATATCCACCCAGATGTATCTGGGCATTGGGGGAGCGGTCCTCTTAACGATAGCCGCCACTCTTGTTGGGCTGTTCTCCTTCAGCCAGGTCAGCAGGTATCAGAACACCGTCAACGAGCAAAGCGTCCCAAATCTGGTGGCGGCGTTCGGGGTCGCCCAGCATGGCAACAGCCTGGTGGCCGCCGCTCCGCGCCTGACCACCGTACAGACCTATGAAGAGCTTTCGAGCGTCGCCGACGAAATCAACGGCGTGCGCCGCCTCTTCCAGCAGCAGTTGGACGCCCTGGAACAGCAAACCGGAGGGTTCGACGAACGCTTTGAGAGCATCCGCTCAGGCGCCGACACCCTCGTCAACAACATCTTGCTCATCAGGTACAACACCTCCGACCTATTGGATCTGAGGCAGCAGCGCAGCGCGCTGGCAACCCAACTGTCTGAGCTCAGCGCCAACCTGGACGCCATCGTGATACCGGCCCTCGACGACCAGCTCTTCTACACGATGACAGGCTACGAAACACTCGGCGAGTCTCCCGCGCCGCGAACGGAGTACTTCGCTGAGGACGAGTTGCTATTCTATCGTCGCCTGGCAGAGCTTCAAGGGGACGCCGGGGAAGCGACCCAGCACCTGTCGGACGCCTTCACAGTCGCAGACGCCTCACTCATTGAGCCGCTGCGAGAGCGCTTCGAGTCCGCCAAAGGACGCATCGACCGGAACATGGCGGCTCTCAGGGGAACGGATTTCCACGAGGAGATCACCCCCATAATTGACCAAATTATCCAAGTGGGCACTGGACAACAAAACGGCTTCGACCTTCTGGACCGCGAGCTAACGCTTGTCGAGCAGCAGCGAGACCTGCTCGTGTTCAATCGCGACCAGGGCGTAACCCTAGTCGCCGCGGTCGATGGCCTCGTGAGCGAAGCACGCGCCGGTTCGCAGGAAGCAACGCTAGCCTCCAGCCAGGCCATCCTGACCGGTCGAAACCTCCTTCTGGCCATCAGCGTGATCAGCATCGGCGGCGCGGTGCTCATATCCTGGCTGTACATTGGCCGCGTTCTGCTGCGCCGCCTCGCGCTGCTGTCGAGCTGGATGCGTCGCATGGCGGGTGGAGACCTGGAGTCCAGGGTAGAGATTGGCGGACGCGACGAAGTAGCGGACATGGCCTCGGCCCTGGACGTGTTCCGCCGCCATGCCCTCGAGGTGCAGCGTCTGAACCTCGTGGAGCAGCTGGCCGAAGAGTTGCAGGGAAAGAACGACCAGTTGGAGAGCGTTCTCGCTGACCTCCGCCGGGCACAGGACCAGATCGTCGTGCGGGAGAAGCTTGCCGCGCTCGGTGAGCTAACTGCGGGCGTTGCGCACGAGATTAGAAACCCCCTCAATTTTATCAAGAACTTTTCAGAGTCCTCGGAGGAGCTTCTCGTTGAACTGAAGGAAATTCTCGAAGAAGACAGCGGCGATCAGTCGTCGCTAATCGAGGAGATCTCAGGCGACCTCGTCGATAACCTCGGCCGCATTCGCTCTCACGGCGAACGCGCCAACCGCATCGTTCACGACATGCTCATGATGGGACGAGGCGCCGGCGACTGGCAGCCAACCAACATCAACAATCTGCTCGATGAACACGCGCGGCTGGCCTACCACAGTGCGCGTGCGCTTGACCCCGACTTCAACCTGGACCTCAAGCAGGACTTCGATGAAGCGGTCGGTGAGGTTGAGGTCGTTCCCCAGGACCTCGCCAGAGTCTTCCTGAACATGGTGAGCAACGCCGGCTATGCCACCGATCAGAAGCGGAAAAGTGGCGCGGCGGGCACCGACGGCGAACCCTACTTCCCGACCCTGTGGCTCACGACGCGGCGTCTGGACGACTGCATCGAGGTGCAGATCAAGGACAATGGAAGTGGTATCCCCGACCATATCGTGGACGAGATATTCAACCCATTCTTTACGACCAAGCCCACCGGCGAAGGCACGGGTCTCGGCCTCGCCATGTCCAACGACATCATCCGCCAGCACGGCGGAAGCATCAGCGTTGAAACTGAGCCCGGTCAGTTTACCGCGATGACCATCCAACTGCCTCTGGAACCGCCCTCAGCAGCGGCGGAAAGCCAAACTGAAGGCGAACCGGAACTCAGCGCCGAGCCAGGACGACTCGTCTAAGGGCGTGCTTCCATCCCCAATCCAGGCGCGAAAGTGCGCCGCAAAACCGCAGGCCCAAAGGCACGTATAGGAAACTCTTTCAATCGCCTGGCATCTCAAACTAGAAGGCTTCGCTTTCAAATCGGCCCACGTATTCATTCGCGGCGTCGGGCGAAATTGTGCGGGAAACCCTCGCCAGCGAGACCGAGTCGGGCATCACGATACCGCCCGAGAACACCAGCCTCATTGCGTCTTCTACGCTGATATCCGTCTCCATTACGTCGTCTTCGATGACGAAGGCCATATTGCCGGACGTTGGGTTGGGAACCGTCGGAATGTACACCACCACTATGGATACGCCCTTATCTGGATAGTACGCCTGCCCCGTGACAAAGCCCATCGCCATCATCCCCTCGCGCGGCCACTCTAGGAAAACCACACGGCTGAAGTTGTACTGCGAAGTGAGTGAGCCCATCACCTGATAGCTGATGCCATACACTGCCTTGACCACGGGGGTATTGCTCAACACTATGTGCTTCCACGCCATTAGTTTGCGGCCGGCTCGCTTGGAGACCACGAGCCCGATGACATAGAAGAGAACAACGAACACAACCACCCCAAGACCCGGAAAGTCCCAAGGCTTGCTCTTGACGAATGGCAACTCGCTGACGAAACTATCGGCCACCCTGACGAAGTACAGGATAATGATGACGGTTATCAGAAGAGGGATCAACTCTATGAGACCATCCACCGTTTTGCGCTGGATGTGGGCTTCGGTTCGCCTCAGCACGTTCGGCCCCTTTTGTTCAACCGGCTCGTCGTGTAAGTTACTCAACTTGTCTTCCTCCATCCAACTCGCAAATGCCTATTCTAGCGCAGGTGCATTGTACGCTATTACTCTGAGCAAAGAGTTTGCGATCCGTAACTGTCTCGATGTTTCCGCGTCCGCTGGAGTGACGCACTGCCCCTGTCAACATCTCGAGCGCAGAAAGACCACCCAAATCCTTCTCAAGGTATTTGCCAAAGTGGTAAAATCACGTGGGTCGGGTGTGACCACCAGTTAAAAGCGCTGGAATTTGAGGAGGCCACCCTGTGTGATACGAAACCTCCAGTCGCCGTCAAGGACTGGTGGAAGCGGCCTTTCGACCTGGCGATACTGGTCGCCGTTCACATCCTGCTGGCCCCCATCTGGTTGGCGTTGTGGACCATCATACCCATCGCCATCTGGCTGCACGACCGGGGTCCCGTCTTCTACACACAGGAGCGTGTCGGAAAAGGCGGCAGGATTTTCAGGGTGTACAAGTTCAGATCCATGATTCCGAACGCCGAGCGGCATACCGGCGCGGTTTGGGCGTCTGATAACGATCCGAGGATTACCACGGTTGGTCGCTTTCTGAGAAACCGCGCACTGGACGAGCTCCCCCAGGTGATAAACATGTGGAGGGGCGATCTCAGTCTCGTGGGTCCGAGGGCCGAGCGTCCGGAACTCACGGTTCATTTCGCCACGCAGAGCCCGCAGTTCAGGAAACGGCTGCTGGTCAAGCCGGGACTGACCGGGCTTGCGCAGGTCTATGGACAGTACGACACCCCGCCCAAGGACAAGCTGCGATACGACGTTCTCTACATCAGGCGCATGTCGCCGTGGCTCGACGTAAGGCTGCTGGCCCTGTCGATCTGGGTAACGTTCCTGGCGAAGTGGCAGGACAAGAGCCGATGATGCCGTTTGGCGCGTTCACTGGTTTTCTCCTCGCAGCCGCGCATCCTCGGCCAACGCAACCTGTGCGCCCGCCTCCACGTTCACCCGCCTCAGCGCTATCGCGCCGGCAAGTATGATTATGGCAATCGACGTCACAGCAACGCGCGTGTCGAATGCCGCCGTAACGGTCACGTAAATCAGTGGGCCGAACACGGCCGACGCCCTGCTCATGAATCCGAAGAAGGAAAAGAACTCCCCGCTGCGGGTTTCTGGCGTAATCTGGGAGAACAGGCTTCTCGCCAGCGCCTGGCTCCCTCCTATCACCAGCCCGACGAACAGGCCCACGAACAGCCACTGAAAACCGGCGTCTAGCCCAAGCGGCTTCCACAGCAGCGCCCGCACAGCGGCGGGCCACCAGTCCATGGGCCCTGCCGAAAGATTGGACGGATGCAGATAACCAATGGCCTTCTCCTCGTCCAGGCCGCCTCCCGTTATGGAAATGGCGTATGCGGAGTTCTCCGACGACCCGATCCTCTCCAACAGTCGTTCGGCTCCCACCGCAAGCAGCGCGTCCCCCTCCTCGACGGAGCCAACCTCCTGCCGCCAGAGGTCGTCCACGCGCGAGTTCTCCAGCTCCGGGGCGCTCTCCACTACGTAAGCCGCCGAGCCTTCCTGGTAGGCCAACCGGTAGTCGAACTCGCCGTGCTCGGTGGGCGCGAGAGGCGCTATCGCTATTCCGAAGAGTATGATTAGGCACCAACCCGCGAGTGCGACGGTAAGCGCTCCCTTGGTCGTGATCCGGCGCGCGAGGCGGGCGAACATCATCGCGCCCGGCACAGCGACGAACTGGATAATGAGAATGGTGACCATGTTGAAGACGAGGGGAATCCCCAGCGTGTCGGCGGCGAAAGCTCCCGCGATTGCCAGCACCGTCTGGAGACCATCGTTGAACAGCAGGTACGCGCCTAGGTAACCCAGGATCACTCTGAACCTGCGAATCTCCCTGAACGTCCGCCCCAACTCGCTGAATGCCAGGGTGACGGCTTTCACCGGGTTAAGCCCGCGCACTACGTTGGAAACGAGGGGCTCAGGAACCACCTTCAGCGTCCACACTGCCCACCCAAACCACCACACGCCAACGGAGGCGATGGACAATCGCGTTACGAGGTCGGCGAAATCCGTGTCCTGCGTCAGAACAATGAGCGCGAGGTGAACCAGGAGCAGCAGCCCGCCGCCAAAGTACCCGTATGCGTATCCCCTGCTGCTCACGTCGTCCAGAAGTTCTCGCGGCGCGACGTGCGGCAGGAAAGCGTTGTAGAAGACCAGGCTGCCGGCAAAGCCTATGTTCGCCAGCAGGAACATCCCGAATAGCCACGCCCAGGGCTGCGACGTATATGCGGAGAAGAAGGCGAGCGCCGTGAACAGCGAACCGCCGGTTGTGTACGCCCACAGCAGCGCCTTCTTAATAGCGACGCGGTCGGCGATGACGCCAAGCACCGGGCTAGTCACCGCGACGATGGCCGTTGAGATGGCGACTGCGAACGCCCACGCGGAACTGGCCGTAATCGTCAGCCCAACAAAGGATGCCTCCTCACCGAGGGCTTCTTTGAAGAGCAGCACGGAATAGACCGGGAAAATGGCCGAGGCGCTGGTGGCGAACGCTGAATTCGCCCAGTCGTACATGCACCATGCCCGAATTATCTTCCGCCGGCTCGCGGACAGGTCCGCGAGCCTCGTTATCGTCACGTCGATTCCTATAGCCCCTTCCTCATCATCAAACCAAACCGGCGACCGCGTCCTCCAAGTTCAACCGTTCCAGTCGCAGGAGGACGTCATAATCCCGGAAACCCCGTATTCCCAAACATCCTGACTTTGACAATCCTAGAGCGAAACTCTCCTCGGCGGGTTGCGGCGTCGCTCTTTGGTCACGATGCCCTCTATCTCCCTGACAGCGTTGTCGAGACGATCCTGGTGATTCACCACGATGTGATCGAACCCGGCAGCCTCCGCCATCTCGCGTTCCGCTACCTGGAGTCTCAGTTGCAGTGAGTTCGCCGACTCGGTGTCGCGCTGCGCCAAGCGGCGGGCCAGTTCCTCCGTGCTCGGCGGCGCGAGGAAAACCGATACTGCATCAGGGGCGAGCCTTTTGATAGTCGCCGCGCCCTGCACATCGACCTTCATCACCACGTCCTGGCCCCTCTCCAACGCCTGCCTGATCTGCAGCTTGGGGACGCCGTAGAGGTTCTCGTAAACCTCGGCCCACTCCAGGAGTTCACCGTCGGAAATCATCTGCCGGAAGGCACCAGTGGTGACGAAAACATAATCCACGCCGTCGCGCTCACTCGCCCGCTTGGGACGTGTGGTAGCAGTAATGGCGAAGTGAAATGGACTGCCAAGCTCTCGCATCCTGGATAGCAAGGCGTCCTTGCCAACGCCGGAGGGGCCAGACAGCACGATCAGAATAGGCAGTTCCTGCTCAGAGGTCAGCGACGGCGCGTTCAAGACCGGCTGAGTTCCTTTAGCGTGTCCCAAAAGCTAGGATAAGAGATGGACGCCGCCTCCGCTCCCGAAATGACAGTCGATCCCTGCGCCAGCAGTCCCGCGACTGCCATGGTCATGGCGATGCGATGGTCGCCATAGCTCTTGCACGCCGCTCCCTTGAGAGTGG
This sequence comes from Dehalococcoidia bacterium, assembly GCA_965217565.1. Taxonomy (GTDB): domain Bacteria; phylum Chloroflexota; class Dehalococcoidia; order Lucifugimonadales; family CATOSD01; genus CBDCIS01. The sequence goes on along the minus strand of CBDCIS010000010.1, from coordinate 398,618 downwards.
CCCCGCCCTGAATCACCATCCCGTCCGGCCTCTCCTCTACGTTGGCCCCCAGCCGCGAGAGGCCGTCCACCGCGGCCTGGATGCGGTCTGACTCCTTCACGCGCAGTTCCTGGGCGTCGCCGATGATCGTCGTTCCCCTGGCGAAGCACGCCGCCAGCGCGAGCACGGGAAGCTCGTCTATCACCCTGGGGATGATGTCCCCCCGAATCTCCGTGCCCTCCAACCGGCTGGACTCCGCCACCAGGTCAGCCGAGGGTTCGCCCGCCTCCTCTCTCACGTTCTCCACGCTTATACGCGCTCCCATTGCTTTGAGCGCGTCGAGGACTCCCGTCCGGGAAGGGTTCATGCCAACCCCGCTCACGCGCACGCGGGCGTTGGGATGACAGACCCCCGCTACCAACCAGAAGGCCGCGCCGCTTACGTCGGCGGGAACCCGCACGTCCATCGACGTTAGCTCGGAGGCGCGCACGCTGACGCTGAGCCCGCCTGTGCGGAGGCGCGCGCCCATCGCCGTCATCATGCGCTCGGTGTGATCGCGTGAGGCCGCGGGCTGGCGGACGGTCGTCTCACCCTCAGCGTACAGCCCCGCTATGAGAATGCACGACTTCAGTTGCGCGCTGGCTACCGGCATCTCGTAGTCGATACCGCGCAGGCTGCCGCCTCGAATAGCCAGCGGCGCGAGCGAATCGTTGGAACGCCCCATTACGCTCGCGCCCATTTCCCTGATCGGGATTACTATGCGGCTCATGGGCCTGTTCCGCAGGGATCGGTCGCCCGATATGACGCTCAGAAAAGGCTGGGCGGCCAGCAGTCCCGAAACCAGCCGCATAGTGGTGCCGCTGTTGCCCGCGTTTAGCAGAGAATCGGGCTCGCTCAAGCCTTTCCGCCCCTGCCCTCTGACCTCGAAGCATTCATCGGCCCCCGTCACCGAACAGGCGGTGTGCCTGCGAATTCGTGCCCCCAGACCCCTCAGACACCGCAGCATCGACGCCCGGTCGTCTCCAACGCAGAAATTGGAGACGTGAGCTTCGCCTCGCGCGATCGAGTTCAGCAGCGCCGCGCGGTGAGAGATCGACTTGTCTCCCGGAGGCACAGCCGTCCCCTCGATTCGCTCAGCTGAGTGTACTATCTGATCCAAGCTAACCCACTCTCACCCAAAATACCGACAACTGAAAACCAACCGCTCGCCCCTACTTCCTTCTGAAGTACGTCCAGGGGCTGCGCTGCTTGTCGGCCCCGCGCGTAACCTCTTGGTATCGCCTCAGGAGGCGTTCCCCCATGAAGACCGTCGCCATGGATTCGCCCGCGCCGGGAATCTTCGCGTCTTCCTCTTCCACCACCGCGTCGGCCTCCCATCGCGCGCGCGCCTCCCATGCCTTGATAAAGGTGTCGAGCAGGTTGTCGCTCTTCTCCGTTATCTGGCTCCGGTACGAGTACAGTTCAGTGATTAGCTGGTCGATCCAGTGCACGATGTCGTCGGGATTCGCGAGGCACGCGGACTCGATGTCCTGCGGGTCGGTTGAGGCAAGCTGCGAGACCAGGCTGAACTCGCTTGCCGCCAGGCGGTGCATATCCCTCCAGCCTTCGCTGCCGGAGGTGGCGGTGACGAACGCGGAGGACAACAGCATCGGCAGGTAGTTCATGGCGACGGCGTAGCTGTCATGCTCGCGCGGGTCCATGAACAGCGGCTTTGCGCCCAGCGTCTCGGCCAGGTGCACCACGGTTCGCACGGACGTCCTGTCAGCCGAATCGGCCGGTATCACGCAGTAGTCCGCGCCCTCGAAGAGAGACGCGCTCGCGTCCTCGATTGCGATTGCGGAAGTCTTGAGCAGCGGATGACCCCCGACGTAGTTCACTTCCCGCGGAAGGTACTCCTGTGCCCATTGCATGACTAGCATCTTGGACGTGCCGAGGTCCGTTACGACACATCCCTCGCGTGCGTGTGCGCCGATGGCTTCCAGCAATTCTTTGGTTTCGGTTATGGACGTATCCAGAACTACCAGGTTCGCGCCATCGACAGCCGACGCCAGACTCGGAATTGCCCGGTCGATGGCCCCCATCTTGGACGCCGTGGACAGCAACCTGCGCTCCCTACCCGAGCCCACGATCTCCGTGTTCGAGAGCTTGGCCTTCTTGAGTCCCATCCCGATGGAGGCGCCGTACGCGCCAAAGCCGATTATAGCTATGCGGTCCAAATCAACACCTCCTGACTACCTTCCACCCTTCGAATCAGCGCCCAAACCCTTCCGTATGTTCCTTTCCTTCAGGGAGAAGGGTTAGAACATGTCCTGAACTTGCCGGAACAACGAGCGCGTCCCTCGCCAAAACAATCCCGAGTACCGATTCTGACAACGCTCGCTGATATTCATACCAGTTTACCACGATACCTGTCCACTCAACGCTACGAAACTCAACACGTTTAGAATGGGCTGGATTATTGTCCGCAATATCGACACACCCGGAATCACGAATCCCACCACAATCAGGAGCAGCAGAATCCCCGGGCCGATTGGTTCCAGCCGCGCGAAGGCGTTGGCAGCGGCCCGCGGCAGAATGCCCAGGGCAACCTTGAAACCGTCCAGTGGAGCTACCGGAAGCAGGTTGAACGAGGCGAGAAGTAGGTTCCAGAATATGATCGTGCCTACCAGGTACTCCGGAATATCGACGACGCTGCCGCCAAACCGCAGGAAGCCGACGTAGGCCGGGTTCACCGCGCCGACTTGCACCAGCAAGCCCGCCAGAGATGCCAGGACTACGTTCGAGAACGGCCCCGCAAGTGACACCATGGCCATACCCGCGCGCGCTCCGATGCGCAGGTAGGCGGGGTTGACAGGCACCGGCTTTCCCCATCCGAAACCCGCGAAGAGCAGCATGAGCGTGCCGGCAGGGTCCAAGTGAACCCTGGGGTGAAGGGAAAGCCTTCCCAGTTGTTTGGATGTGGGGTCGCCCAACCTGGTGGCCACCAGGGAGTGGCTGAACTCGTGAACCGTTATGGCCAGCAGCAAGGCGACGCAGAACGCGGCGATAGTTACGATGCCGCGAAAAGGGTCTGCCACTATCTGTTCGAAGGAAGCGAAAAGCACTAATTTCCACAGGTGAGGCTACGGGTGGGGTGACGCGCGCAAACGAAATGCGGGACGACACACGTCGTCCCGCTCCGGCTATTCGAGCAAGCGTCAACTCTCGTCGGACTAGTGACCGCCGCAGCCTCCGCCACAGCCTCCACCGCCGCAACCGCAACCACCACCACCGCACCCACAGCCTCCACCGCCGCAACCACACCCGCCTTGCATGTTTGGGTTGCTGATAACGAAACCGCTTCGCATGAGGCTATCTACGTAATCTATCTGCGCGCCCTCGATCAGAGGCGCGCTCTCGGCGTCTATCAACACCTGGACGGTGTCGGTGTCGATTACGAAGTCGCCCTCTTTGGCCTCTTTTTCCAGTCCGAGCATGTATTGCAGACCACCCTGGTCTCCAGGCACCACCATCACGCGGAGCAAGGAGCCGTCCTCACCCTGATCCTTGATTATCTCTTCGAGCTTCTCCGCAGCCGTGCCAGTAACCTCGATAAGCTGAGTAGTTGCCAAATTACGTACCTCCGTGCCGAATGCCCACCACTTGTTGCGCGAGTCTTTCCAGTGAGAGATTCCATGCTAGCACGGCGAGGGGGTGTAGTCAAGGCTGACTCCGAGCGGGTCATCATGCCCAGGGCGCCCACGGGGGACACCCTTACCGACTAAGAGCCTATCCGATAACCTTAATTGTCCTTGGTGGATATCAGAGACTTTGGATAAACTTTCTCCATTCTACTTGAGTGGAGGAAAGACATGTCGAAGATCGATCATGGAGGCGTAGGCGCTGATTGGCGGATTCCCGATGCTCTGTGGGAGAGGATTGAGCCGATATTGCCTGCAGAGGAGACGAGTCCGAAGGGCGGGAGGCCATGGAAACCTGCTCGAGAGTGTATGGATGGAATCTTCTACGTGCTGCGGACCGGCTGCCAGTGGAAAGCGTTGCCTCGCACGTTCGGTGCTCCGAGCACTGTGCATGACCGATTCCAGCGTTGGCGAGCCGCCGGAGTCTTCGAGGAGCTATGGAAGCAGGGGTTGTCTGAATACGACCAACTGCATGGAATAGATTGGCAGTGGCAGGCAATGGATGGAGCCATGACAAAGGCTCCGCTCGGGGGGTGAGGGCACTGGGCCAAACCCTACAGACCGGGGCAAGAAGGGGACCAAACGCAGCCTGTTGACAGAGGGGAACGGTATTCCCATAGGGGTGTGTGTGGATGGAGCCAGCCGCCACGACATGAAGATGGTTGAGCCGACATTCGAATCTATGGTGGCGGAACGTCCGGTTCCCCGACCCGGACAACCTCAGCATCTGTGTCTGGACAAGGGCTATGACTTTGCTGAGGTTGAGCAGCTGGCGGCACGGTACGGATACACAGCCCACATCCGCAGCCGAGGCCAAGAGCGGGAGGAACAACAGACCCTCCCCGGTTACCGCGCCCGCCGTTGGGTGGTCGAGCGCAGCCATAGCTGGCTGAATCGGTTCAGACGCCTGCTCATCCGTTGGGAGAAGCGTTTGGACAACTATCTTGCTATGCTCCACTTTGCCTGTGCCTGGATAACATATCGCGCTGCCGGAGTTGTCGGATAGGCTCTAAATTGATGCAGGTTCTGAGTCCGTAACAGCGTTGACAAGCTCAATGGTGATGGGATATATTGAAAGCAAGTACACGTATGCTGGCCGATAGAGCCGTCTCAACGTGCACATCTTGAGTAGAATAATCGTCCCCTGGTGGTTCCAGCGAGGCGGCCCCACCCGTTCCCATCCCGAACACGGCAGTGAAACGCCTCAGCGCTGACGATACTGCGCCCGCAAGGACGTGGGAAAATAGGTCACTGCCAGGGGGCTATTAGTATCTATATAGGCGATGTTTATCCTTTGCTTCCCCTGTTTTGCTCATTTTCCCGACAGCAGACGCGCTTATGGCTTTACACGCTCCGTTGATGTACCTATAATGGATACGTCCTACTAACTTCAACCAATAACGGCGGTTACAGTTTTGCTGAGTTCTAATTCTCCGGCGGAGGATACCGGGTCAGTCCAAGACCAGGACATGGGAGAGTTGCTCGACTCCGTGGAGTCGATGAAGCCTCTCCGTCGGGGAGATGTGGTTGAAGGGATAGTGATGCGAGTGGATGCCGACGGCCTGCTGGTAAGCATAGGACACAAGGCCGAAGGCGTGGTGCCTCCGAGAGAGATGCGGACGCTGAGCCCGGAGGACTTCGAACGCCTCGAGGTTGGCGATGCGATCGTAACCTTCGTGATTCGCGAGTCCACCGACGAGTCGGCCGCGATACTCTCCATCGACAAAGCCGTCGGCGAAAGGGCCTGGCGCGACCTGCAAGTCTTGATGGAGCAAGGGGGCAACGTCGAGGGCAAGATAATGGGTTTCAATCGAGGGGGCGCGATAGTCGAGGTCGAAACGATTCAGGGCTTTGTGCCCATGTCCCAGTTGGTTAGCGTCTCCCGCGACCTATTCCGAGAGCAGCAGGCGCCAAAACCGGAAACCGCCGAAGGAGAGGGCGGCTCCGAAACTCCCGAGGAGCCACAAGCGGATCCTCGCGCCGCCGACATTGGCAAGATGCTCCAACTGAAAATCCTCGAAGTGAACAGGGGGCGCAACCGCGCCATCTTCTCCGAGCGCCAGGCCATGCAGGAGTTGCGCGAAGCGCAAAAGGCCCGTCTCATCCAGGAACTCACCGTGGGTGAAATCAGGCAAGGCAAAGTTACCGGCGTCAGCAGCTTTGGCGCTTTCGTTGATCTCGGCGGCGCGGACGGGCTGATTCACATTTCCGAACTCTCCTGGAGCCCAGTTAACTCGATTGAAGACGTGGTGAAAATAGGAGATGAGCTGGACGTCTACGTGCTGAGGGTTGACGCCGAAAACAAGAAGATCGCGCTCAGCCTCAGACGGCTGGAACCCGAGCCCTGGGAGACCATTCACGACCGTCACTGCGTCGGAGACATCGTTGACGCTACCATAACCAAACTCATCAATTTTGGAGCGTTCGCTCGAGTCGAAGGCTCCGTAGAAGGCCTGATTCACATCTCAGAATTGGCCTCCAGAATGATAAATCATCCTAGAGAAGTGGTTCGTGAGGGTGATACAGTCAAGTTGAAGATTCTCAAGATCGAACCCGAAAGGCGCCGGCTGGGGCTGAGTCTTAGACAGGTGGACGAAGAAGAGGTGTCGGGAGAATTCTAGGCTCTGCTCCTCGCCCGCAGGATACTCCTTGACTAGGAGATGTAGATATGGCGAGTAGGTTTGAAAAGTTCTCGGAGAGGGCCCGCAGAGTTCTATCGCTCGCGCAGGAAGAGGCGCAGCGGTTCAATCACAACTATATCGGCACGGAGCATATTCTTCTCGGCCTTGTGCGCGAGACCGATGGCGTGGCCGCCAAGGCGCTCTCCAACCTCGGTGTAGAGTTGAGCAAGGTAAGGTCCGCGGTAGAATTCATCATGGGACGCGGAGAGCGGGCCAATCCGGGCGAAATCGGACTAACGCCCCGAGCAAAGAAGGTCATTGAACTGGCGGTGGACGAGGCCCGGAGACTCAACCACCACTACATTGGCACTGAGCATCTGCTCATTGGCCTGATGCGAGAGGGCGAGGGGGTAGCGGCCGGTGTCCTCGAAAGCCTTGGAGTGAGCCTCGACAAGGTTAGGGGCGAGACCAGCCGAATCCTCACCCAAACCGTGCAGCAGCCCCAGGGCAGCGGCAGCAGGTCGTCCCAAACGAAAACCCCTACGCTGGACCAACTGGGAATAGACCTGACCAAAGCGGCGCGCGAGGGTAAGCTGGATCAGACCGTCGGCAGGGAGAAGGAGATCCAGCGCGTCACCCAGATACTGAGTCGGCGGACGAAGAACAACCCCGTCCTCGTCGGAGAGCCGGGCGTCGGCAAGACCGCGATAGTCGAAGGCTTGGCGCAGCGCATAGCCGACAACGACGTTCCCGACACCCTGCAAGGCAAGAGGCTGGTCACGCTCGACATGGGCGCGCTAGTCGCGGGAACCAAGTACCGCGGTGAGTTCGAGGAGCGTCTCAAGAAGGTCATAGAAGAGATACGCAACTCAAAGAACTGCGTGCTATTCATCGACGAGATCCACACCATGGTCGGCGCAGGGGCGGCCGAAGGCGCGGTTGACGCCGCCAATATCCTGAAACCCTCCCTCGCCAGGGGCGAGATGCAGACCATCGGCGCGACGACGCTCGACGACTACCGCAAGTACGTTGAGCGCGACCCGGCGCTGGAGCGCAGGTTCCAGCCCGTCAAAGTCGATGAGCCCACAGTCGATGAGACGGTGGATATTCTCAGGGGCGTAAAGAAACACTACGAAGAACACCACCAGTTGGTAATCAACGACGAGGCTCTGAGGGCAGCCGCCAGCCTGGCCTCCCGCTTCATCGCCGACAGGTTCCTCCCCGACAAGGCTATAGACCTCATCGACGAGGCCGCCTCCAGGGTTCGCATCAACTTCAGCACTCAGCCGCCCTCTGTCAAAGAGGCCACCAGGATGCTGGAGAGTGTCCGCAAGGAGAAGGACGAGGCGATAGCCTCCCGGCAGTACGAGTTCGCCGCCGAACTCCGCGACAGGGAAACTACCCTGACCGAGAGGCTCAGCGAACTCGAAAAGCACTGGCAGGATGAGTGCGGCGAAGACGACAAGGTGGTCACCGAGGAGAACATAGCCGAGGTCGTCGGTATGTGGACCGGCATCCCGGTCACACGGCTTGCCGCCGAAGAGACCGAACGTCTCATCCACATGGAAGATGTGTTGCGAGAGAAGGTCGTCGGCCAGGACGAGGCCATCACCTTGATATCCAAGGCCGTCCGCAGAGCTAGGGCCGGCCTCAAGAACCCCAAGCGTCCCACCGGCGCGTTCATGTTCCTCGGCCCCACAGGTGTTGGCAAGACCTACCTGGTGCAGAAGCTGGGCGAGTTCATGTTCGGCAGCGAAGACTCCATGATTCGTATAGACATGTCCGAGTTCATGGAGCGGCACTCAGTGGCCCGCCTCGTCGGCGCGCCCCCCGGATACATCGGCTACGAACAGGGAGGGCAGCTCACCGAGGCCGTGAGACGCAAGTCCTATTGCGTGATTCTCCTCGACGAGATCGAGAAGGCGCACGAAGAGGTCTTCAACATCCTGCTCCAGATCTTCGACGACGGCCACCTCACCGACGCCAAGGGCCGCAGGGTTGACTTCCGCAACACCATCATAGTCATGACCAGCAACATCGGCTCCAACCTGATCAGGCAGGACAAGGGCATCGGCTTCGCATCCCGGACAGGCGGCCCCATGGGCGAGTCGGCGGCCTACGAGCGCATGAAGAACAACGTGGTGGACGAAGTCAAGCGTTTCTTCCGGCCGGAGTTCCTGAATCGCATCGACGGCACCGTCGTGTTCCACGCCCTCAGCCAGGAGCACATGCTGGAAATCGTGGACCTGATGCTGGCCGAGGTGGCCTTCAACCTAGTGGAGAAGGGCATAGGCCTCGAGGTAACACAGGAGGCCAAAGACTGGCTGGCTGAGAAGGGCTACGATCCCAGCTTCGGGGCTAGGCCGCTGCGCAGAATCATCCAGGACAACCTAGAAGACAAGCTCTCCGACGCGATTCTCGGCGGCTCCATCACCCCCGGAGACACCGCGATAATAGAGGTGTCGGAAGACGAGATTTTCGTCAAGTCTGATTCGCCGGTACCAGTCGGCTCGCTCTAGCCACTCCAAAACACTTTCGACTAAACATGAGCCTTCCGAATTCTCAAAGGAGAAAGTAAAGGACTGGGGATAGGCTAGCCAAAGGACACTTAGGGCAGCATGTAGTCTAGGGAGCGGTATCGCAGCGTGGCGGTATCGCTCCCTTGTTCTATGGCACCAGTGGCGGAGGATGCCCTGAACCAGGGCCACGGAAAGAGAAAAGCAACATTACACGTCTATATGCCCTGGCCTTTCTGAATCCGGTCGCACATCCACACTTTGACGCGGCGCGGGGCGCGTTTGTATAATTGGGCCATGACGATTCTCGAATAGAGGACGGTGTTGGGTCGGCATGGTTGACGCGAAATCCCTTCAGACCGGAGCGGCGGTTGCTCCCTCGTCCGTGGTTAACTCGGGTGGACTGGACGAACAGTCCTTGCTCGAGATTTACCGCGAGATGGTTTTGGGCCGCGCCCTGGACGAGCGCATCTGGATGCTCAACAGACAGGGCAAGGCGGCCATCGTCGCGTCCATGCAGGGCCACGAAGCGGCGCAGATAGCCAGCGTCTGGGCGCTCCGCAAGGGCAAAGACCTGTTCTACACCTACTATCGCGACCTCGCCGTCATGCTCAGCCTAGGCATGGCCCCAGCGGAGATAATGCTCGGATTCCTGGCGAAGGAGGGTGAGCCGTTGAGCGGCGCGCGCCAGTTTCCGGCGCACGGAGCCGACCCCAGGTATGGCATAGTCAACCTGTCCAACGTCGTGGGCACCAGCATCCCGCAGGCGGTGGGGGCCGCGCTGGCGTGCAAGATGCGCGGCGATGACGCCATCGTAATCTCCTACTTTGGCGATGGCGCGTCCAGCCAGGGTGACTGCCACGAGGCCATGAACTTCGCCGCCGTCCACAAGCTGCCCGTCATCTTTTTCTGCGAGAACAACAAGTACGCCATCTCGGTTCCCCTGTCCAGGCAGATGGCGGTCGAGAGCGTGGCGAGCCGAGCGGAGGGCTACGGAATGCCCGGCGTTGAGGTCGATGGTTGCGACGTGCCCGCGGTGCACGAGGCCACGTCTCAGGCCGCGAGACGCGCCCGCGCTGGGCAGGGGCCGACGCTGGTCGAGGCGCACGTGGAGCGCTACCTGCCGCACACCAGCGACGACGACGACACCCGCTACCGGGCGCGCGATGAGGTCGAGGAGGCTCGCAAGAGAGACCCGCTGAAGATTCTCCGAGAGCAGCTTAGGGAGCAGGGCATCCTGTCCGAGGATGTGAACAGGAAATTTCGTGAGGACGCCGCGCGGGTGGTGAACGAGGCGACCGACTTCGTGGAATCGGCGCCGTACCCTCAGACGGACGACTTCTACGACCACGTCTATGCCGCTTCGCCGGGGGCGGCGGGAGGCGCGTCATGGCGCTGAAGACCGTGATCGAGGCCGTCCACGACGCCATGCGAGAGGAGATGCAGCGCGACGAGCGCGTCTTCGTCATGGGCGAGGACGTGGGGCTCAGGGGAGGCGTGTTCCTGGCGACCGATGGTTTCCTGGACGAGTTCGGAGAGGACAGGGTAATAGACACGCCGCTGGCCGAGTCGTCGATCGCCGGCGTCGCGCTTGGGGCCGCCATCAACGGTATGCGGCCCATCGCGGAGATAGAATTCGCCGATTTCATCTGGCCCGCCATCAACCAGATAGTTGGAGAGGCGGCCCGCGTGCGCTACGGCACCAAGGGCAAACTCGGCGTGCCCATGGTAGTTCGCGCGCCCTACGGCGGCGGCGTTCGAGGCGCGCTGTACCACTCGCAGAGTGTAGAGGTCGTGTTCGCGCACACGCCCGGACTCAAGGTCGTTACGCCAGCCACGCCCTACGACGCCAAGGGACTGCTAAAGAGCGCGATAAGGGACGATGATCCGGTAGTTTTCCTGGAGCACAAGCGCACCTACCGGCTGGTGCGCGGAGAGGTGCCGGACGAGGATTATACGCTGCCCATAGGCAAGGCGGACGTCAAGCACGTGGGCGATGATCTGAGCGTCATCACCTACGGGCTGATGGTGCACCACTGCGTGGAAGCCGCCCGCAGCCTGGCGCAGGAGGGCATCGGCGTGGACGTCGTGGACCTGCGCTCTCTGCGGCCGCTGGACTCGGAGACCGCGCTCGAATCCGTTAGAAAGACGGGCAAGGCGCTCATCGTGCACGAGGACACCAAGATGGCGGGAATAGGCGGCGAGGTGGCGGCCATCATATCGGAGGAGGCGTTCGAGCACCTGGACGCACCGGTAAGACGGCTTGCCGGGCCGGAGGTTCCCGCCATGCCCTTCAGCCCGCCGCTGGAGGCCAAGTTCATGCTAGACACCGACAAGATAGCCTCCGCCATGCGCAGCCTCGCGGCATATTAGCCGCCCCGCTCGAATCCCCCGCCCTTGACTGGAGGGGGTTATTATACCAAGTCGCCGCGATGCCGCCATATACGTGCGGCTGACACTGGATTGCCGAGCGGTGAGCCATTGCGATGGGTTCCCGCCCCGTATCGGGGTACGGGGCAGGCCGTTCGCGGGAATCACCGTGGCCTTGCGAAGGCCACATACTTGGATGGGAATGGTCTATTTTCACGGTAACGACGGTTGGAAGCCGAAAGTCGTAACCTCGAAAAGGCCCTGGCTGCCCTGGGGCTGGGTTCGCTTTTGAAACCGCGACATTCTATGACATTTCGTAGCTGGCCCTCAGAAGATTTGTCCCACTTGGTCACCTTCTGGATTCTCTGGGCTAGGGGTTCTTTTTGAATGTTTGGCGTTGGCAAAGAGGTATATCCAGTGGCTGATGGCCTGCGCGCGCCGCATTGCCTCCGGGCTTAGTAAAGCGATGGTAGCACGGGCGTTCGCCTCTGTCAAGAGGGCGCATGACATCAAAAGGCTGTTCACACGGCCTTTTCAAAGTCGGTGTTATGGCTATTTCACGGGCATCCCTGCTCTGGGTTCCCGCCCCGTATCGGAGTACGGGGCGAGCCTTTCACGGGAATCACCATGGCCTTGCGAAGGCCACATAGTTAGATGAAAATGGGTTGGTGCCGGGTGGCACAATTCGAACGATCGGGTCACAAAGTCACCCTCAAGGCTGCTTGAACATTCTATTTTAGTGGGAAGGTTAGGATAGGGACGACCCCAATGAGAATCGAACTGCCCCAGGTTGGCGAGTCCGTTACCGAGGGCGTCATCGGCAGATGGCTGAAGCAGGTGGGCGACCCCATAGAGAGGTTCGACCCACTCGTTGAGGTGGTCACCGACAAGGTGAACATGGAGATGCCCTCGCCCGTCTCCGGCGTTCTGACCGTCATACTGGCAAATGAGGGCGACACCGTGCCGATGGGAGCGGCTATCGCCGAGATTCGTGTCGAGGGCGAGCCGGACGAATCCACCGCGGCCGTCAGCGCGGACGCCGTTTCGTCCGCGCCCGTCCCTGTGCCGCCGCGGCCGGCTGACACCACGGGCGTCCTGCTGAAGGACGTCGCGCCGGTCGGCCCGACGGGTTCCGGCGGCACAATCGCGCCCAAAGAGGAAGTGGAAGACACCTCGCAGGGACGGCGGCGCTACTCGCCGGTCGTCATGCGGCTGGCCGCCGAGCACGACGTTGACCTTTCGCAGATAGGCGGCACGGGCATCGGCGGCCGGGTTACCAGGAAGGACGTCCAGGGCTACATCGACTCCACGCGGCGGGAGCGGCCCGACGCGCCTGCGCCTACGCCGGAGAGGGCTGCCTTCGCGGATGGCGCGGTGGAGGAGCGCGTGCCTCTGACCCCCATCCGGCGCATGATAGCGGCGAACATGGTCAAGAGCGCGACGCAGATTCCGCAGGCGTGGAGCATCACGGAGATAGACGTCTCCGGCATGGTGCGGCGGCGTGAGGCCGTCAAGGACGACTTCAGGAACCGGGAGGGCGTCAACATCACCTACCTGCCCTTCGTCATGAAGGCGGTGGCCGAGTCCCTCAAGGAGAATCCGCTGCTCAACTCCTCCTGGGACGAGGACGCCATCATCCTGAAGAAGCGGGTCAACATCGGGATAGCGGTCGCGGCTCCAAGCGGGCTGATAGTTCCGGTCATCCACGACGCCGACACGCTGAGCATAGCGGGCCTGGCCCACAGAATCGACGACCTGAGCGGCCGCGCAAGGCAGGGCAAGCTGAGCATTGAGGAAGTGCAGGGCGGAACCTTCACGCTGAACAACACCGGCGCGCTCGGCTCCATCGCATCGCAGCCGATCATCAATCACCCGCAGGCCGCCATCCTGACTACGGAGGCCATAGTCAGACGACCCGTAGCGGTGGACGACGCCATAGCCATACGCTCGATGATGAACATCTGTCTGACCTTCGACCACCGCATCATAGACGGCGCCGAGGCATCCTCGTTCACCAACGCCGTCAAACGGCGGCTGGAGGCCATGGGCCCGGACACGGGGGTGTATTAGGAGGATCATAAATGACAGCAATGGACAAGGAAATCGAGCAAGGCGAGGCCTGGGACGAATGTGATGAAGTCGTCGAGTTAGACGTGGATGAGCCTGTAGGCAAGATAGTCCCGGTTAGGCTCTCTCCGGAGAAATGGGAGGAGCTGAGAAGAGAGGCCAGCGCGTTGGAGGTTGGGCCGGCTGCACTGGCTACAACCTGGGTGCTGGAACGATTGCGCCAAGCGACAAAGGCAGGTGTTTAGCCGCGACCCTAAAGATAATGGACGGAGCCGAGGCTTCCTCGTTCACCAACGCCGTAAAAAGCCGGCTGGAGGCGATCGGCCCGGAGACAGGGATGTATGGTGTATTTAGAGGGGAGAGTCCTCAACGTGCCGTCATTCCCGCGAAAGCGGGAATCCATCGCAATGGCTCGCCGCTCGGCAATCCACGCCGTGGCTCAACGTCGGGAGAAGCCCAATGATACTGGACGATTTGCTGGCGAGCAAGGACCAGATTCTTGACAATGCGAAAGAGATTGAAGGGTGGCTGGCCCGCTACGACTGGCTTCGAAAGTCGCTGCCTACTACCAACGTGGCTGAAGATAGGAACTATCAACGCACATTCAACGGATTCTACGTGGTCATGTTAAAAAGTGCAGGCTGGTACAGGGTGTACTATTCGATTTTGGAACGCGAGAAGTGTAACGATCCAGTCTCCTTTTCCGAAATACTGATTGAGCTGTGGGGGCGTTTCGATACAGTGGAAACGTCTTTCGTCTCCAAGTTAGTCGCTACCATCAACCCTGAGATGCCCATCTATGACGCGAACGTCAGGGAGTGCCTCGGACTTGTAGCGCCAAGCGGCAAGCCCAAGAAGGAAAGGCTACTCCAAGCGGTGAAAACTTACAACGACCTGAAGAAAAAGACATACAAACTAACTCAGAATGTGCGCTTTGGAGAACTGAGGGGAGCTTTCGATGAGACGTTTCCCAAGTTCCGCCACTTTACGGACATCAAGAAGCTGGACCTTTTCATGTGGAAATCTGAATCCTGATTGGCGAGGACAGTCAGGGTTGTTGTGCTGACGAGGCAATTGAGTTGCGTCCCGCGATCGTGAGCCAATCGCGAGGTGAGCTATGAAGGAACGAGCAGAGTATGACGAACTGGTGGAGGCTCTTAGGGCTAAGTACAGCGCCGAGCCCCAGAAGTTCCGAGCGTACTTGCCGGATGTCGCGCAGATGCTGGACCGCATGAGTCCTCCCCGTCGCCCGTCGAGGTCTCCGTTTGGCCTGACCGTAAGGGAGAGAGCCTTTCACCAGGACTCCCTGGCGGATATCCTCACTCGTTTGAATGAGGGTGGCCTGCCTACCGAGCAGGCTATCAAGGGGCTGGAACACTGCGCTACCGTGATCGAGGATGACAGCCTGCCGGAATACGTGCGCCACGACGTCTTGGTAAAGCTGCTGAAGTCCGCAATCGGAAAGTCCCCCGGCACTTTCAAGAAGAACGAAACAATAAGGATTGCCGAAAGTCAGCCATCCGAGGATGTTGTAAACAGGGTTTCGCTTGTAAGGGGCGTTTACCTGGAACTCGATAGGGAATCGCGGCTTGTGTCCATTTCGGTCGTTCCGAGAGAGGTCAAAGAGCGAAAGAAGTTGCTGGCCATCGTCGGCATGATAGATGATCCCGTATCCGACATGTCAACGAGATACGAAGATTACCTCTACCTCCCGGAGACTGACCCCCATGGCCGTTCCTAGAAGAGTAGTGGTCGATACCAACGCCTTCTTCGCGCTGATAATCACGGGCGACCTCTTTCACCGGAAGGCGGAAGATGCATATGAGCGAATGATCGACAGAAGACAGGAGTTGTGGACAACTTCCTATGTTCTCTCAGAATGCATCGCGTTGCTCCACCGCCGGCATGACTTTGACGCAGCTGCCGCCTTTGTCGAGAGATTTGAAGAGAGTGTGCAGGTGTTCTGGGTCAACGCTGTCGTCCACAATGAAGCCTGGCGTCGGTTCGCTGACAGCCGCGGCGTTGGTCTGAACCTGGTGGACTGGACGGTTGCGGTTGTGGCGGAGAGTATGAACGCCCCGATTTTCACCTTCGATAGCGATTTCGGGAATCGCGGGCTTCCTGTCGTTCCGCGCCAGGCTTAGCGCCAACCCTGGAAATAGGCAGACTACTGAGTGAAAGCCCCCGGCAAAAGGCCATGAAACCCTGTCTTGTCGTACCGCTTGGCCGGATGGCCTACGCGTCCGCGTGGGAGTTGCAGCGGCGTCTGCACGCTCGTGTCGTCGCGGGTGCGCTGCCCGACCTGCTGCTGCTGCTGGAGCATCCTCACGTCTATACGCTGGGCAAGCGCGGCGCACTCTCCGACGTCGTGGCCGGCCCTGAGACGCTGGCCGCGCTGGGCGTCGATGTCGTGCACACCGACCGGGGCGGGGAGGCCACCTATCACGGCCCCGGCCAGCTTGTGGGCTACCCCATCGTGAACCTGCGCGCGTGGGGTGGCGGCGCGCTGAGGTACGTGCGCGCGCTGGAGTCGGCTATCGCATCCATGCTGGGCGAGTTCGGCATACCAGGCGGGAGCGGGGACCGGCCCACCGGCGTCTGGGTGGGCGACGCCAAGATAGCGGCCATCGGAGTGAAGATCAGCCGGGGCGTCACGATGCACGGCTTCGCGCTCAACGTAACGCCGGACCTCGCCTACTTTGACCACATCGTCCCTTGTGGTATGCCAGGCGGCCGCGTAACGTCGATGGCGTCGGAGTTGCGCGAGGACGTGGGAGTGGAGCAGGTGTCGCCGCTGCTGGCCCGCCACTTCGGGCAGATGTTCGAGCGCGCGATGGAGTGGACTACCGCCGAACAGCTTGGGGAGGAAGTCGGGGCCCTCGGTCTTGCCACCGCATAAGACCATTTCAGGCTGATGCGGCCGCATAGTGTGATGTACTTTGCCGACAAATGTAGGTAGAATCCATCTAATCTAGTCTTCGTCCGACAAGGAGGTTCTGATGAGCGTGACCGATGACGTCCTAGAGAATAACGTTCGCTACGCGGAAAACTTTGATAAGGGCAGCCTACCCTTGCCCCCGGCGCGCAACCTGGCGGTTGTGGCCTGCATGGACGCGCGTCTCGATACCCACAAGCTGCTGGGCCTCGAGGAGGGTGACGCGCACGTGATCCGTAATGCGGGCGGCGTGGTCAGCGACGACGTGATCCGCTCGCTGACGATCTCCCAGCGCCTGCTGGGCACCCGCGAGGTGGTGCTAATCCACCACACGGACTGCGGAATGCTGACCTTCCGCGACGACGACGTCAAAGATGCGATCGAAGCCGATACCGGCCTTCGGCCAGCGTTCGCGCTGGAAGCGTTCGGAGACCTGGCACAGGACGTGCGTCAGTCCATGTCTCGCATCCAAGCCAGCCCGTTCATCCCCCACAAGGACCCAGGTTCGCGGCTTCATATACGATTGCGCCACCGGGCGGCTTAACGAGGTCTGAGCCGTCGCACGCCGCATAGCCTTGGCACGACGATGAGACGCGGGCTTGGGACGAGCCGCGCAATGGCGTAGGTCGGTTCGCAGCCGCTCCTGCCCTAGCCTGGGCCCGTCCGCGCTTGCGCACTCAGCGTTTCCAGAAGCTCCAGGAACTCCTCGTATCTGGACACCCCAGACATGGTCTTGACGAACGACGCCACGTCCGGGAACAGCTCCCGCGCCTCTCTCACCTGGTCACCGATGGGGCTGACAGACGCCGGCCCCTCGGCGTACCTGCCGCGAAACGCGAAGTACGCCTGGTTGAGCTTGCGTATCCGGTAGCCGGCCAATCTCAGGTTCCACCACTGCTGTTTCATATACTCCTCCGCCTCCTCAACCTTGCCCTCCGCCAGCAACTCTCCGGCGCGCGCGCGGGTTTCGCGCATCATCCGCGTGAAGACGGGGTAGCTGACCTCAATCGGTTCGTACCTGCTGGCGGAGACGCTCAGGTCTCCGCCCATTCGCGCGAAGGTCGTGTCCCCAAGCTCACGCCCGGCTAAGTCGGCGATGGTCTCGTTGAGAGTGAACATCTCCTCCGACACCCGGAAGTTCTGCCCCAGCGGACGAAAGAACAGGAAGGCGTGCAGCCATTCGTGCGCGGAAGTCTGGAGCGCGGCGCGCAGCTGAGCCAGGTCCGAGACCAGCGAGGGGTACGTGGAAAGGCCGGCCAGGTTATCGACCAGGGCGGAGAGGTCGTGCTCCTCGAGCATCTGACGCTCGATGAGGCCTCGCTCGAAGCCCGGAATGTCGGGATGCAGCATGACCGCATCGACCAACTCGATACGGTCGCGGGGCGAGACGACCAGCAGGGTTGGCGGCTGCTCGAAGCGTATGTCCACCGGCGGGAAGATAGTCTCAAAGCGAGAGCCGAAGCCTTCGTCCAGCAGCGCCGCGCTCAACTCGGACTCGACCGTCTCTTCGGCCTGCGGTCTCAGCCGCGCCTTTTCCGCCACGAGCTCGTTCAGGTAGTCCCGCGAGGGCGGGCCCTTCTGCTTCGCGGCGCCGGAGCCGGCAGTCAGGCTGCCGCTCGCGTAGGGGCTTTCCAGCCGGGTCTTTTCCTTTTCGACGCGGCGGGCCGCCAGAAGATACTCGTCCAGAAGCGCGAGCCGCTCCTCGCGCGAGGGCTCGCCGCCGGGCAGAATCCGCCAGAGCTTGTTCAGCCACTTGCTGGGGAAGTTGGCCGCCTCCCACTCCACCAGGGAGAAGAGGTAGGAGGACGCCACCACCTGGGCCGGAGTGAGGTGGAAGGTATCGACTCGAATGATAAGCAGGACTGCGAGGGCAATCCCCAACAGCGCCTTTCTCTTCAGGCCAAAGCCGCCTCTGGCCTCTCTCGCGGCCCGAACTCGACTGCGACCCCACACTGCGCAACCCCCGGATAGAACCTGACTAAAGCGCCTCTGAGTCTATCGAATAGAGTCAGAGCGGGCAAGTATAGGCGTGGTGATGAACCTGGTTCGGATTGGCAGGCTGGCCGCGTGTGGGGTGTCGTATCAGGGCAGCCACGATGGACAGGGCAACCACAAGGAATTGCCGCCCCTCAGCCGCGGCTGTCGCCGTTGCTCTTGGACAGCGCCTTGCTGAGGTTGGAGGCCGCCTCCGGATCGTGGCGTTCCAGCAGCCTTATGACCGCGCGGGCCATTAGCTGCACGCTCTTCTCGAAGCGCACCAGGATGCGCTCCAGGCGGAACATGAACCACAGCAGCATGATGCCGGAAACGCCGGCGTTGATGAAAGGTGTCAGGTCCAATTCCATGTCCGGCTCCTTTGGCCTCCTTCTCTTCGACATACTGTAAATCCTAATTCTGACGACTCCCTTCGCGGTCACCCTGGACTGCCGAGCGACCAGCCACTACGTAAGTTCCCGCCTCGTATCGGGGTACGGGGCAGGCCCTTCGCGGGAATGTCGGTTGCGGGAAGGAACGTGGGTCTGCCTACACTCGCTGGAGCAGCAGTTCGCATGTTACCTTTGTCCAGCCTTCGCTGACTGTGAGCTTGCGGCCTTCTATGTAGAAGTCCTGGTCTATGCCCATGCTGGCGTAGCTCAGCGTTACCCTGTCGGAGAAGCCGCGCTGCAACATCGTCATCATGTTGGGCCTCGATCCGTTGAACAGCAGGACGTTGAGCACGCTCTTCGGGCGCTTCTTTCGGGCCAGGCGGCTTTCGATAGTGGCCTGAGCCACGTCCACCTCGCGAGTCCACCGGGCGTCGATGCTCTTGATGCGCTGGCCATACGTTCTCTTGCTGGCGGCGTCCTCGGCGCGCACCAGGAGCGGGTCGTCGAACAGGTAGGCATTGAGCGTGCGCAACTTCAGAAGCGTGAGATAGCCGGCCGTCGCGCCAAACCTGACCCTGATGAGTGTGCCTTTGCCTCTGAACCCCCTGGGGCTGGGATGCGTAACCGTCAACTCGCCCGAAATATCGGTTCCACTCTCGCTCTGGCTGGTGTTGGCCTTGTAATCGGTGTTCTTCCTGGGACGCAGTTGGCCGACGAGCATATCGTAGTCCGCGCTCTCGGCCAGGAAGTCCTTCGTCTCGTGGGCTGCGAAGAACGGCCTCTCTTTCAGCGTCCACGCGGTGCGAAGGCCCTGGTGGGAGGCATCCCGTATTCGCATGAACACCGCATTTTCGATGTTGTCCACGCCGTCGTCCCACACGAGTTCGGAGAAGTAGGGATTGCCGCCGTCGTCGGTGTCCTTGATCGTTGCCCTGGACGAGGTGTGCGGGGGCGTTGTCCGGTGAGAGCGAGATTCCAATCGCCAGTAGCCATGCCCATCGACATAGACAAGGCCGTCCTCTTCGTCTTGAAGCCGGTAAATCTCGTCGATTCCACGCACGCCCCAGATGGGTGGGCTCCACAAACTGGGAACCAGCGTTACGCCTGCGTCCATCCAGCGTCGGTTGGGGGCCGCGGCGGCGTGATCGAGCATTTCATCGAGGATTTCGTCGGAGGACTGGGGAAACTGCGACGCGGCGTAGGTGTACATCGTCACGCTGGTCAGCCTCTCCATATCGTCCAGCGCTCGGACGTAGCAGTATTGCGCTCCGAGCCGAGGCCGCGGGTGGATCGCGTCTATGACGCCGTGGAAGAGCGACACCCAGCCCCCAAAGTCGCGCCATACGTGGTCGGCATGACCGTCGCAGAACACGCCGTGCCTGGTGGCTGCGCTGTTGAACGACGACGTGGCATCGATCACCTCTTCGTCGTTAACGAACACGCGGATGGAATCGCCGTGGAGCGTAACCTGGAGGAACTTGCGAGCGCCCGCGCTCCAGGTGTGCGTTTCGATTGCAACGCGGGGGTCCACGCCAGCCTCCACCCTCCTCATCTCGATTGCCGCGCCCGTGACGCGGGCGTACAGGTAGTTGGACGCATCGGAGTAGCGCACGCACAGACCTCCGTGCACGGTCTCGTCCGCGCCCCTGGTGAAGTCGCACCCTAACGATACGTCGGAGCCGCCGAAGTCGATCGTCGCAATGCAGTCGCCGCTGCCCTGGACGCCGTCGGTTTCCACGCCGCCGCCCTCGGAGACGACGCGGAATCCCCGCAGGTTCTCGCTCCACGCGAAGCCGGAGTCGAGGTCCGGCGTATGGGAGCCAAGCCGTGTTCCGCCCGCGCTCGAAGTGAAGCCATCATATGGGTATGCGCTCCTGACCCAGACCCTGCGGCCAGGCTTCAGGTTGCCGTCGAGGGGAGAGTTGGCGTTGGGCGGGCTGTATTTGTGGTCATCGTTCCTGAGCTTCAGTTCCAGGCGGGCGGCCTCGACGTGTCCGCTGAGCAGGTCCCGGAAGTGTTCGAGCGTCAAGTCGATCACGTCGGCGCTCACGTCCTCGCCGCCATCGGAGAAGTCGCCGTCGTCGTCCCAGTCAACGTGAACGAGCCACCTGGCCTGCGCCACCAGCTAACCTCCGACGCCCAGACCGCGGCGTCGGTCCTCGTTGATGAGACGCTTTATCTCCTTGGCGAGCGCCCTTATCCTGCGCTCGTCGTCCAGAAATATGGGCGCGCCGAAGAGATTGACGTTTACGGTTAGCGTATCGGGCGATTCGCCTGTACCGCGTAAGGGGGTCAGCGGCATCGGCACGGCGGCGTTCGTGTCGCTGCGTCGGCCGTCCGGGGCCTCCCCTGGGCGCGGCACGGTCGGTCCCGCGCGGCAGGCGTAGGAGCGCAGTAGGCGGTCGGTCTCAGTCTTCAGCAGCGACAGTCGCTCGGAGGGTGATTCGCTGTTCATCTCGATGCTATTCTCCTTCCTCATGCCTATCCAGGTCGTCCGCCGGGAAATCGAGCGTTCCCTTGCCCTCCCTGACCCGCTTGACGGCCAGGTATATCCACATCCGTTCGACCACGTCGGCCGGGGTTTCCCGTAGGGTGCGCCAGCTCCAGCCCGTAGCCGCCATCAGGTGCACGTCCGCGAAGCGAGCGGGAATCTGCCCCGCCGCCATCTCAGCGAATAGCTCCTCAGCCATGCGCGCCACGCCGTCGGATTGCAGAGGGGGCATGAGCTCCAGGCAGAGGACTTCCAGCACTGCGGCAAGGTCGTCGGCGTCACGCTGGGCCAGGGTCTCCGGGCGCACCTCGGCGGCGAAGCTCCACGCGGCCGTGAGCGAGACCAGCGCGCGCTCCACAAGACCGGACGCATTGACGTCGTCCAGGGCTTCGCGCCGCCAGTCGCTGACATGCTTCCAGAGCGGTCGCGTCTGGATGTCCCACCAGCCGCCGGAGGGTAGAGTAACGTGCACGATCCCATCTCCAGACACGGGCGGCTCCCTAGAAGATTCCCCTGGTCACGACGCCCTCCACCTGGAGAGACGCGGCCCACTCGATCAGCCTGCCCACGCGGCTGCGGAGTTCGTAGGAGGTAACCCAGCACGCGCCGGAGTACTTCACGTCTCCCGTCTTCGAGCCTTCCGGCCCGTACTCGAAGCCAACCGCGGAGGCGTGAGTACGCAGATCCCCCAGCACCGTGTCGGGGCCCGAGGTAGCCGTATTGTCGAACAGTCCGCCCAGCGAGATGGTCACGTCCTCCAGGCCGGGGATGAACTTCGCGCCGCTGTCGCCAAGCGCGGTAACCTCGTTCAACGCGCGTGGGCCAGGCAGGCCCCGGACGTCGGTGACGTAGGCTGACAGGTCGCGCCGTGCGCCGCCGGTGTCCTCCAGCCGAAACCGTGAGACTTTGGAGTCGAAGAAAGCCATGCGTTACTCCTTGCCGTGAATCGCGCCGCCCGCGCCAGCAGAGCATTGGTGAGATACGCCTTAAACGTGAGAGACCGGCGCAAAGAAAAAAGGGACAGCCCGCGCGGGGTCTGTCCCTCAGTTGAATATAATAGAACATGCGGGCGTGTGTGTCAAGACCCCGCATGACCTCGATGCTGTATCGGGTTAGTCGGTGGGGTGTCACCCTCACCTCAGCCCTCTCCCATCGAGGGAGAGAGAGAAGGCGCTCTCCCGGGAGACGCCTACCAAACTGGTACAGGTTCCTATCTGGCAGCTTTTCGGATTCGAGGGGCGCAAGCGCCTGCCTACAACAACAAGCCAACCAGGTCGGCTGGGTTCCGGCGCCTTCCAGGATGCAACGTCGGTGTGGGATTAGCTCGCATCTGGACGGATTGATGTTTTCGCTGGCGGAAAAACGCCTGTGGGTGTCTCATGTTGATTCATTGTGTCTCATTCCTACTTGGGGTCTGTGACGCTGTGAGAGGATTTAGGGGATGTTTCTGAGTTGGAATGTAGTAGGGTTGCGGTTGTTTGTATAGGAAATGAGACACCTATTTCTGTGGCTTTCGCACATCAGTCGCGCAATTGGTGTCGCGGTCTGGCGGGCGAGAGCGATGGCGGTTGTGTGTGATGGGAGCATGATAGCACGCGCGTTCGTATATGTCAATAGGTCGCACGGAGGGCGATGCTGTACCGGGTTAGTCGGTGGGGTGTCACCCTCACCCCAGCCCTCTCCCATCGAGGGAGAGAGAAGGCGCTCTTCCGGGAGGCGCCTACCAAACTGGTACAGGTTCCCATCTGAAATAGGGGCGTTCCCTTGTGGGCGGCCAGGCACGGGATAGAGGGCAGGCACAAGACCTGCCCCTACCAGCGTTCCCTTGTGGGCGCCCAGGGTTTGCCCCTCCGGCCTGGGGTTACGGCTTGCTAGAGAGGCCGATGGAGTCGATTCCGGCCTGGGCTACGGCCTCATCCTCCTCGGCGGCTCCGCCGCTGCAACCTACCGCGCCTACCAGCTCGCCATCGCGATAGACTGGCAGCGCGCCCTGTCCGGGAATCATGCGCCCGTCGAGCATGGTCATCAGGCCGCGTTGCACGGGCGATTGGGCGAGATCGGTCAGCTCTCCGCTTGGGCGCATCCACGCGACAGAGGCCACGGCCTTGCCCTGGCATATGAACACGCTGCGCCAGGGCGCGCCGTCCTGGCGAATCATCGTGATGAGGTCGCCCCTTGGGTCAACCACGGCGACGCACATCTTGACGCCGATTTCGTCCAGCTTGGTCTTGCAGCCCGCGATGATGCCCTCCGCGTCGGATAGCGTTAACGATGCCATTACAATACCTCCATTATGTGAATTGTGTGGTGATTACTTCCGCGGCCGATAGCTCCAACTCTCGGCACGAGCCTGTAGAGGACATCAGCAGGCCCTCTACGGGGATTAGCCGCCGGTTGAACGGGTCCACGCCTAGAAGTAGCCCTTCGAGGGCCAGAGCGCCCAGAAGTGGCGATGACTCCTCTTCGCCAAAGAGAATCCAGGTGGTGATCTCCATGCCGTTCACTCTTATCCTTGTCTCGCCCATGCTCATGTCGATCCGCTGGTCGTTGGCGAGCGCGAATCTGCCACTGCGCGTTGGGGCGACGCCGAGCCTCGCCAGCAGGGACGACGGGACGCTGGTCAGCGTCGCTCCCGTGTCCACGAGCGCGTCCACCAGCTCGAATTTCCGCCCTTGTGGGTCGCCTATTTCGATAGGCACAGAGAATGTTCCCATCATCCGGTTACCTCTCGTTCGGCCTCCCGGTATTCTACCAGCGATCTCAGCACACCGGGCCGGTGGTGACCTCTGAGGCTACCCTACGCGGGATTAGCCGACCGTGGTCCGGGCTGCCCAACAGCTTGCCGTCTTCGACGACGACGCTGCCTCTGAGGAGCGTAGTTACCGGCCAGCCGTGAATCGGCCAGCCCTCCCAGATGCTGTAGTCCTCCAGGTGCAGGTCGTCCATCGAGAGGCGTTTGTCTATCGAAGGGTCGATAATCGTGATGTCCGCGTCGCTTCCGGCGGCGATGGCGCCCTTCCTGGGATAGAGGCCGAATATCCTGGCGGCGTTGGCCGATGTGATGTCCACGAAGCGCTGAAGCGACATGCCCTGTCTCACAACGCCGTCGGAGTAGGCCACGCCGACGCGGGTCTCGATGCCGTTGTGCCCGCCCGTGACGTCGGCTACCGTCTTGTACTGCGTCTTGACCTCCCAGGTGGTGGAGACGAGGTCCGTGGCGACGGTTGAGAGTCTGCCGTCGAGCAGTCCGGCCCAGAGCGCGCCGCGGTCCTCCTCCGACTTGAGCGAGGGGTAGGTGTGATACTTCATGCCGTTCTCTTCTCGGTAGTTCTCGGCGTTGAAGCTGGCGTAGTTATGCAGCGTTTCGCCGTAGATGGGCAGGCCTCTGCTGCGCGCTTCTCCGATGGCGTTCACGCCCTCCCGCGCGCTGACGTGAACGAAATAGACGGGCGAGCCTTTTCTCTCGGCCAGGCGGATGGTCCTCCGGAAGGATACGTCCTCGGAGATGTTGGAGTGAATCAGGTGCATGTTCCACCAGTCCCACTGTCCCCGCTCCTGGGCCAGGGAGTAGTTGTAGTGCACCATGTCGTCATCCTCCGAGTGGACGAGCAGCATGCCGCCGTTGGCCGCTACCTGCTCCATGATGGCCGCCAATCGCCCGAAGTCGGTCTTGTTGTTCTGCATGTTGTCGCTGGGCGGCCTGATGCTGGTGGTGAATATCTTGAAGCTGGGGAACCCGGCCTCGACAAGCTCGGGGATCTGGCCGATGGCGTCGAGGCCGGCGCCCAGGGTGAATATGGGGTGGTAGGAGTAGTCGGTATAGGCGTTGCCCCGCCAGCGTTCTGCGGCCTCGTCGAGGGCGTGGTGAAGGTCGTGGCCTGGGACTTGCGTGGCGAAGTCGAGGACGGTGGTGGTGCCGCCGTAGATGGCGGCCTTCGACACCGGCTCCGCGCCGGAGCGTTCGGGCTGGCGAGGCCCTCCGATGTGCGCGTGAGGCTCGATGCCGCCCGGCATTACTATCTTGCCGGAGGCGTCGATGACCCTTGCCCCTTCAGTCGAGATTGCGTTCGGCTCGGAGACGGCCGCTATCTTCTCGCCCTGCACGGCGACGTCCCAGTTTCCCACGCCCGAGGGCGTAACCACCTGGCCTCCTCGGATTATCAAGTCGAGCATGTCAAACCTCCTCAGTTTATCCGGTATCGGCTCGCGTTACTTCTCTCCAAAAGACTGCCACTTGGCTATATTCGGTTGCTGAGTAGCTATTAGCTCCGTCAGACCAGTATCCGCGCGAAGGCGGAGCGGATGCCTGGGATGGCCCTGCCTGGTAAGCCCAAGACAGTGGATGCGGCGTCCCGCATTTCTGAGATGGCTCATGACCCTGCCAGCGCGGTCATTGCCGCCGCCGTGGTTTCCATAGGCGGCAACGATAAGGTCGCAGACCGCCGCCGTTTCGAGAATGACCTCGATGTTCCGACTCCACACACGATTCGGCTCCCGGCC
This sequence comes from Dehalococcoidia bacterium, assembly GCA_965217565.1. Lineage (GTDB taxonomy): Bacteria > Chloroflexota > Dehalococcoidia > Lucifugimonadales > CATOSD01 > CBDCIS01. The sequence goes on along the minus strand of CBDCIS010000010.1, from coordinate 373,093 downwards.
CGCGCTCTCGAGGTCTTGCGGATGAGTGGCGCGGAATGGCGACAGGTTGGTTACGCGCAGCCATCCATAATGCCACCTCCTGGCAAAGCCGATGCACCGCCGTATCGTCTGATCGTCCGTCCGCTCGCCGGCGGTTGACGGGTTTAGCATGAGGAACATGACAGCCCGCTCGCCGGCTCCGACCTGCCTTGCAAGTTGATAGCGATAGCGCCTGTTCCGCGAGAAGAGCGCGGTTGATGCCGTGTTCTTACTCATATGTTAGCCCTGGCCGAGCGCGCACACAACCGCGTCGCCCACCTGCGAGGTGCTGGAGTTGCCGCCGAGGTCCGGCGTCAGCGTCTCGCCCTCGTCGATGACGTGGAGCACGGCCCTCTCGATAGCCTCCTGCGCCCGCTCGTGGCCCAGGTGACGCAGCATGAGGCCGCCCGAGAGGATCGCCGCCATCGGGTTTGCGACGCCCTTGCCCATGATGTCGGGGGCGCTGCCATGCACGGGCTCAAACATCGACGGGAAGCGACCTTCGGGGTCGATGTTACCGCTGGAGGCTAGCCCCATGCTGCCGGTTATAATCGCGCCGATGTCGGTGAGGATGTCACCGAAGAGGTTGCTCGCCACCACGACGTCGAACGACTCGGGCCTGCGCACGAAGTCCATGCAGGCAGCGTCCACCAGCAGCGACCGCGTTCGCACGTCGGGATAGAGGGCCGCGACGGCCTCGAACGCCCTGTCCCAGACTATCATACCAAAACCCTGCGCGTTGGACTTGGTGACTGAGGTGACGTGGCGCTTCTTGTCCCGCCTGCGGGCGAGCTCGAAGGCGTAGGTTATCACCCGCTCGCAGCCGCGCCGGGTGAACACGCCCGCCTGAATCCCTATCTCCTCCGGGAACCCGGTGTACTGGAAGCCGCCGACATTGGCGTACTCGCCCTCCGTGTTCTCTCGTATCACCACCATGTCGATGTCCCAGGGCTGCTTGTCGCGAAGCGGCGAGGCTATGCCGGGGTAGAGCACGCTGCGCCGCTCGCAGACGTACTGGTCGAACGCGCGCCTTATGGGAAGGAGCAGGCCGTTGAGCGTTACGTGGTCCTGGATGTCGGGATGGCCGACCGCTCCGAGGTATATGGCGTCGGACTCGGCAAGCAGGGCCAGGGCGTCGGAGGGCATCATCACGCCGTTCTCGAGGTAGTAGTCGGAACCCCAGGGATATTCAATGAAGTTCCACGAGACGTCGAACATCCCGCCAACGGCTTTCAGCGCCTTGATGCCCTCCTCGATCACCTCCACACCAACGCCGTCTCCCCTTATCACCGCTACGTCGTATTCGGTCATGTGTAGCCTCTCTGATGTATCGCGCCGGACTGAGCGCTTCTAATGCCTGTTAACCACTCCTCCACGGCGCTTGGGGAGCGTAGGCGGATCACCTCGAGATGTGCGTATTCGGCTTGCCCTAGTACGGCCGGCATCGTCTTGCGACGCCGCCAGTGCGACTTCAAGGCCCAGACGAACAGCGAGCGCGTGGTGAAGAAGTGCTCGAACAGGTTCTCCTTGTTGTCGTTCCAGAGCCTTTGCCGGGTCACGCCGCGGCGCAAGGTCCGCCAGAAGAGCCTCCACAGCGGAACGCGAATAGGATAGTCGATCCAGACCAGCGCGGTCGCTCTCGGCCATACCACGTCGCGGGCCACGCTGTAGTTGCCGTCCGCTACCCAACGGTCGCCGCGAAGCGCGTCGGCGAGTTGTTCCCTGAACAGGTCGTCCGGCGTCTCGCGCCAGTTGGGTCCGTGCCGGTAGGCGTCCAACTCCACGTGGGTAACGCCCAGAATCCGCGAGAGCTCCCGCGCCAACGTCGTCTTTCCCGAGCCCGTCGTGCCAACGACGACTAGGCGGCGGACGCCCGGCGTTTTGCGGCATTGCGCGTTGTTCTTCACAGCCGTCACTAAGCTACGTCACGCCATCAACGGAAATCAACTGGGACTTGACAGTGTCAATGCCGAGCCCGAATTGCTCCAGGGTGACTGCGCCCAGCAACGCAGGCGCTTCGCTGCCCGAGAATATGACAGACGTTATGTCTTGTCGCCCGTCCAGGCGTATCCACGCGCGTCCAAAGTCCCTGCGTATCCGACTTCCATCGGCCAGCAAGAGTGCCCTGGTGTCGTGAGGCACAACTCCCAGCCGGTTCAGCAGCAACACGGGCAGCGAGCTATATGTCGCGCCCGAGTCCACCATGGCGCGAACGCTCTCGTATCGCTCACCCTGCGGATCGCCTATCTCCAGATCGACGTAGAATACTCCCATTTCGGGGCCTCCCGGCGTCCATTATAGCCCGAATGGGCGCGAGTGTGGGGATCGCCAATTCAACGCGCTGGCGCGGCGGCTGGGTTGCGCGGCGGCCAGGGCTCCCAGTTCAGCGTCACGCTCCGTTTGCCACCCGTCATCTCGAGGGCTCGGGAACGCCGGACGCGACCGCGCGACGCGCTAAAACCGCCCTTGCCAAACCGAAACTCGGTTTCATTCCAGCCGTCTCCCAGCAGCATGGGCACCCGTATCGCCTCGCGGAACCCGCCGGAGACGACGGCCTCCACCATCTGAGTCATCTCTTCGATAGCCTCGTCGGCCGTTTCGTCGCAGGCGTCGCAGCCACAGTGAGGCAATGACTCCGTGCGCCAACGGCCGAATCTGAGGTGCAGCCCTGGGAAGTCGGAGAAGGCCACGACGATAGGGGCAGCTTCCGGGTCGTTCGGTGTGAGCTTGATTGGAGGACGTGCGCGGCTTTCACTCGCCAGTTTCTCGTCGGCGTCGTAGCCTTCGAATCGCTCAACGGCGAACTCTCGCTCCAGCCGGCCGAGCAGCGCCATCGCCGCGTCGTGCAGAGCCTGGAAGCGTTCCAGGTTGGTTACGCGGGAGTACGCCTCTTTCGGCGGACCGTCGATTCCCCATCTGTCTCCGCGCATGTTCTTGCTCCCGTGGCGACCTCCCGGCGGTCAGCCCTCCACCGCGATGAACGCGTGCTCCGCCAGCAGCCGCACGTCGTCCGGCGGCGACTCCAACGGCGAATCGCCCTCCCGCAATGCCACTCCCGCCGCGATGTCCGCTCTCGATACCCACGTCCAGCCGTGGTTTACCACCGCCGGAGTTCCCACCGATCGGCAGAAGTAGATCATGTCGATGTGCTGGTGATAGCCCGCGACGGGGTCGTGAATGTCCTCGACCATTATGGCGAAGGGAGGCGGCACCTGCGTGGGATAGTCCAACTCTAAGCTGGGACCGTGCTCGACAACCTCGGCCTCGATGCCGGCCTCCTCGAAAATCTCTCGCAGCACCGCCTGAAGCGGGTCTTCGTTCTCGTCTATGTGACCGCCGGGAGGAAGCCACGCCTTCACCTTGGGGTGCCAGTGCAGCAGCACGTGACCTTCCCGCACCACGAACCCGGTAGCGGTGAAGTGCCTCGTAACGGCCATCGCTGCCGTCCTACTCCGACGGCGGCTGGCCCTGGCCGCCGAACGGGGTTTGACCGCCCCACTGGTAGCGCCTGGCGCGGCGCATCAGGATCCAGATAATCGCCCCGCCGATCAACCAAACCGGGCTGAATATCACGAGCCATATCGCTATCGTGCCCAGGGCCTGCGCCAGCCCGGACAGCGCGCGCGTCGCCCCCTTCCACTGGTCGCCCGCGTTCCAGCCGCCCACCGTCCAGCTGAGAGACTCGCTCACGTGCACTTCAATCGTCCCGCTGGATTCTATCTCTCCGGCTGCGCTCTGCGCGGTGACGGTTAGCGTGGCGGTGTACGGCATCGGCCGGTAGTTGGGATATGCGTAAGTCGCGTTCGCCGTAGTGACGTCCTCCGGCAGCCTGCCGGTGACGGGCGCGGAACCGTCACCGAAGTCCCAGCGGAACGCGAGCGCCGTGAGACCGGCGGGGCGGGTGAACGAACCCGATACCTCGAACTCCTCGCCCTCTTCCACCCTCCGGTTGTCCCCGGCGAACACCTCGATGGTGGGGATCTTCGTCACCGTCACTATGACGGTATCCATGCCCTCGGCCACACCAGCTTCTCCGGTTCCCCTCATGTTCACCGTGGCGATGTACGGCGAGTCGCGGTCGTCTGGATAGACGTGCGTTATCGTCGCAGTGACCCTTTCGTCGCCATCTAGTGTCGGCGCCGTATTATAGCCCTCAAACTGGGCCGAGCCATCGCCAAAGTTCCAGGTGAAGAAGAAGTCGTCGATGCCCTGCGGCGGAATGAACGTCGCCCGGAACCTGGCGACCTCGCCGACGCTCACGCTCTGGTCGCTCCCGCCGTTCACGCGCATGTCAACCGGCGCGAGCCGCAGGCCAACGTTGATGAGGGAGAAAGCGGCGGTCTGCTCCAGGAAGCTGATGCGGCCTTGCAGACGTTCGACGTCCTCCTGTATTCGCGTCAACTCGTTCTGAACCTGCAGGGCGTCCTCCACCTTTTCTGCTCTCTCCAGCAGCCTGATTAGCGCCTCCTCGGTGGCCTGTAGGTTTTTGAGGCGCGCCTTGAGGTCCACGTACTCGTCGGTAACGTCCTGGCTTGTGGTTATTTCAGAGTCCACGTCGAACGCAAGCTGGCGCAAGCGAAGCACGGCGTTGTCGAGCGTCTCCGCGGGGACGCGCACCGATATGAATCCCTGATGCGTCCGGCTATGGTCCGAGGAGACGACCCACCCGCCAAGCTCCTGGGCCAGGCCTGCCACGGCGTCGATGGTGTGCGCGACGTCCGCAACAACTATCAACATGTCCACAGTTCGAACGATTATGCGCTGCTGCGCCACAAGCGAGGCCTGCCCCTCCACTGGCAATAAAGCGTCCTCTGTCCGCTTGCCGCGGGCAGCGGCGGGCTGTTGTGGGACCGCCATGGCAGCAACGGGGGTGGGCATGGCCGCGGGCATGGGCACGGCGGTGGCGGCGGGCGCGGCGGTGGGGGCGGGCATGGCGGCCATGGGTGCGGCGGGGTCCTGAAAGGCGTCGCTCGACTCTCCTGGCGCTCCCGGTAGTCCCGGGTATCCCTCAGATTCGTCTGCTGAACCGCACGCCGCCAGCGCAAACGAGAATGTCAGAAGCGTAAGCAAGAGTAACGCTCGGATAGTCCAATTCATGGTCGAATCCTCCTCTCAGTCAGCGTTGCCCTGGTCGAGCAAGACAACGGCGCGTCCAACCCTCGTACACACATTATAGACCATTCCGGCCGGACGGGTAGCGTCCAGCGCGGGCCTGTATATGTTCAGACGTCAAGAGAGGCGCTTTAGTTCCCCTTCCTATGGCGGGAGGCCAAGCACGTCTAGCATGAGCCCGATAGGGGCCGGCCGCCACGTGCGCGAGCGCGGCAATCCAGAGGGGGACGTCGTCTGAAGGCCACTCTGAAACAGGCTCTTCATGGGGGAGAAGTACAAAACGCCCCGGCCGGTCTAGGTTGTGTTGACATTTCATCTTAGCCATATGGGAGCACTGGTGAAATGGAGGAACCCGAGGTATCTGTTCGCCTGCTTGTCGAACCGGGAGAAAATGTGACGGAACTGCTTGATCTTACCGATGAAACATTCGACCAGAAGACGCTCTCGGTATAGATGCTCGTCATATGAGCGGGGCACCTTCCGGTTGGAGCGAGGAGGTATCACCGGTTACCATATTCGGCTGGGAGCATCTTCCATTGCGGACTAGGGTCTGTTCACACTAATAGCCAAATTATGTTACAATCCGAGAATGGAAATCACCGAAGTTCAGTACCAACGAATTGCGCCGATCCTTCCCGTTCAGCGTGGCAACGTCAGCCTGTCGAACCTGCAAGTACTCAACGCTATCCTCTATGTCGCCGAGCAAGGCTGCAAATGGCGGGGATTGCCGCCTCGATTTGGCAACTGGCACACCGTCTACACCCGGATGAACCGGTGGTCCAAGAACGGTGTGCTCGACCGGGTTTTCGAGTATCTTCAACGAGAGCACATAGTGCGTATCAAGATAGAAGCGGTTTCCATGGACAGTACCATAGTCAAGGTCCATCCCGATGGAACCGGTGCGTTAAAAAAAACGGACCCCAGTCCATCGGCAAGTCCCGTGGCGGCTGGACCACCAAGATTCATATGGTTGCCGCGGATGCTAGAACAGCCGTGACGTTCTCCCTTTCTCCCGGACAGGCCCACGATGCGCCGGAGGGGCGAAAGCTGCTAAAGCGCCTCGGAACACAGGACCAGAACCCGTTCCTGTTAATGGACCGGGCATACGAGGGGAATGAGACCCGCCAACTGGCGTTGGCCCTGGGGTTCACCCCGATAGTTCCGCCCCTGAGCACGAGGGTTGACCCTTGGCAGTACGACCGGGAGATGTACAAGCGTCGGAACGAAATCGAGCGGTTGTTTCGACGGTTGAAGGGCTTTCGGCGCATCTTCTCTCGCTTTGAGAAGCTGGACGCTCTCTTCCTTGGGTTCATCCTGTTTGCGCTCATCTTCGATGCGTTGCGTTAGTGTGAACAGGCCCTAGTCCGAGTAATTCGCAATACAGCATCAATGAACCCCTACATTCGGCTTCCTTTCCGAATGCACAAGCCTGTCTGGCCTTGAAGGAACTCATGTATTCTTGACCATTGTTCCGAAGACAGTGTAACTGTTGACATATACTCAGTATAATACAAATATCAACACAACCTAGTACCGGTTCCATCTGTATTTGACAAGTATGAGAAATAGGTTAGTCTTATGTATGATCCTATAGAGAGGACATACGAAGACATGGCTGCTCTCAAGTACAAGGTGGAGTTGAACGAGTCGGAACGGACACATCTCAAGCAGATGGCGAGTCGTGGCGAGACTTCGGCCCGTAAAGTCAAGCGAGCGCTGGTGTTGCTGAAGGCAGACGAAGGCATGACCGACCGTGACATCGCCAGCGGCCTATTGATAAGCGCCTCCACGGTCGGACGTGTGCGAACACGGTTTGTGAAGGAGGGACTCGACAGCGCACTCAATGAGCGCCCTCGACCGGGACAGAAGCGCAAGTTGGACGGCAGACAGGAAGCACATCTGATAGCCATCGCGTGCAGCGACGCACCCGAAGGACACGCGGATTGGACGATCCAACTGCTTGCCGACAAGGTGGTGGCGATGGGGTTTGCCGAGAGCATCTCCCTCGAGGCGGTGCGCCAGATACTCAAAAAAACGAACTCAAGCCGTGGAAGAAGAAGGAGTGGTGCATCCCGGAGGTGAGCGGGGAGTTCGTGGCTCGAATGGAGAACGTGCTGGACCTGTACCACGCAGACTACGACCCGGACCATCCCGTGGTCTGTTTCGACGAGACATCCAGGCAACTGGTGGCCGATAAGAGACCGGTCATCGGGGCCAAGCCGGGTCGGGTGGAACGATATGACTACGAGTACAAGCGAAACGGCACTCGAAACCTGTTCATGTTCTGTGAGCCGAAAGCTGGCTGGCGGCATGTCGAGGTGACCGAGCGGCGCACTGCTGTGGACTTCGCTCATCAGATGAGGTGGCTGGTTGATGATGCATACCCTCACACAGAGACGATACGGTTGGTGCTGGACAACCTCAACACTCACAAGCTGGGCTCGTTGTACGACGCCTTCGAGCCAGCCGAAGCGCGGCGCATCGCCAAGCGCCTGGAGTTCCACTACACTCCTCTACACGGCAGTTGGCTGAACATGGCCGAGATAGAGTTGAGCGTATTCAGCAACCAGTGTCTCAACCGTCGAATCAGCGACGAGGTGATACTGAAGCGAGAGGTCTCGGCGCTGGAACGTAAGCGCAATGAGGCTGTCGCCGTCATAGACTGGCGCTTCTCCACTCAGGACGCTCGTACTAAACTTCAACACATCTATCCATCATATTCAGATTGAAACGGTACTAGTCTTGGTGCTCGCTCAGTAAAATGCGATTGCCCTGCTGGGGGTCAATGGAGGGTTGACAATCCGCGGGCTCTTAGGATATAGTATATCCCACTGTCCAAATATGACATAATTTGTTTCTGCAGTAATGTGACGAACCCCTCTACTGAGGGGTTTCTTCTTTTTCTAAATATCCTAACTCAAGAGCCTTTGATTCGTCTAAATATGTTTCAGTCGCGTGGCCTTTGCGCCCCAGAACGGGCTGTAAGTCAATCTCTCGTTTCAGCAGAACGTCTTCCTGCTGCAAACGCCGCAATATATCTCGTTGCTGCTTCGCCGTTCCTGGAATTGCATTCTTCTCATGCTGGCACCATTCGTCCAAAATATTCATACTCCAGAACTTTAACGGTGCCGGACCCCGTTTTACCAACCTAATTATCGCTACTACAACATCCTGGTCTGGCACGGGGTCTGTCTTTTGCACCTCTATGAGGTCTTGATCGTCAGCGGCGGCTATAAGATCGCTGCTCACCGACCCAGGTACGCCACAGACGACGACCCTTTGACCGAAACGATTGCGCAATTGCGTGACGAGTTTTATGTAGTCAGCATCCCCAGTAACCAGGAAGAAAGTCTTCTTGTTCTGTGCTGAATCAGCATCCGAAGCCTCTAAGAGGGTGTGTGAGAAGTTCAAATTAGGTTGGTGCTAAGCGTCGGAGCATGAGATGAATCATAGCTATATGGGTCCACGCCTCGGTTGTATCGGACAGAGCTTCGTAGTCCTTGCTCATCCGACGGCACCTGCTGAGCCACGCGAATGTTCGTTCGACCACCCATCTTCGCGGCAGCACTTGAAAACGGTGGCTGTCCCTGGGGCGCTTGACAATCTCGAGTGCCCAGCCTGTCAGGGCCCAGACCCACTCGACCAGCTTTCCAGCATAGCCAGCATCGGCCCAGACCAACCTCATGCGGGGAAACCTCCCTATCAATTTATCGATGACCAGCTTCGCCCCATCCCTATCCTGGATATTGGCAGGATGCACCACCACCGCCAGCAGCAACCCCATGGTATCTACAATGATATGTCGCTTTCGACCGTTGACCTTCTTGCCAGCGTCATAGCCACGAGGCCCCCTTTTTCCGTAGTCTTGACCGACTGGCTGTCTATGATAGCAGCGCTAGGTGTCGGGTTCCTCCCCTCGGCCTGCCGGACCTTGACTCGGAGAGCGTCATTGGCTCGTTCCCATGTACCATCCTCTCTCCACTCCCGAAAATACCACCATACAGTACCCCAAGGCGGGAGGTCATGCGGCATGGCTCGCCACGTGCAACCGTTGCGCAGAACGTATAGAATGCCGTTGACGACTTCCCGCAGGTCTACAGTACGTGGCCTTCCCCCAGTTTTGGCTGCCGGGAGTAGCGGAGCGAGCATCTTCCACTGTTCATCAGTCAGGTCACTGGGGTATGCTTTGCGTTTCATGCCTCCATTCTAATACATGTCCAAGACTTCTCACACACCCTCTAAGATCGCGTCTAGGGCGAGTACCATATCAGCGGCATTCTTTATACGCTCCACAGAGTGGCGTTGACTTGGCTTCGTTATCTTCTTTACCGGTACGTTGATGGCTTCAATCCCAACGATCTGAAGCTGTCTCCGAAGTACTGCCGGATGTTCGGAAAAGTCAGCGTACGCTCTCATAACAGACGGCCTGCCGTGTTGCCGGACCTTATCCATGAGAGTCTTAAAATCTGGCTCTAAACCATGAAGGTTCAACATCGAATACCTAAGGTTTTCAAGGTCGACGAACACTGCGACTTCCACCCTGGGTTGTTCAACCATGGTGTCCCTCCTGGCGTTAGTTGGCAATCTTCACGATATCAAAGAAACTTATACCATTTGATGATAACAAGACCTGGAAGTATCTAGCGATGTCCTAATAGTTCATCCATGCTCTAGCCGACATACAGTGTTGGAGGGTATCAGATGATCGGACGACCGCTTCGAATAGATTGGCATGGGGAGGATACACCGGAGGCGCTGAAGGCGGCCTACCGGGCAGAACGTGACACTAGCCTTCGTACTCGACTCCATGGACTGTGGCTGGTGCGGTCGGGATGGCAGTTCGGTGAGGCGGCAAGAGCGGTGGGAGTCCACTACCGGACGGTACAGACGTGGGTGGGCTGGTATAGAGAGGGAGGTGTGGAAGGAGTGTTGTCCCACAAGATGGGAGGCATGGGCAAACCGCGCTTTCTGAGCACAGATGAAGAGCAGGAGTTGACCGAGGAGGTGTCGACGGGACGGTTCAGAACGGCGGGAGAGATCAGGGACTGGATAGAGTCCGAGTATGGGGTGAGCTACAAGTCGGGCAGCGTCTATGGTCTGCTTGAGAGGTTGGGATGCAGCCCGAAGGTCCCGAGGGGCCGTCATGAGAAGGCAGACGTAGCTGCGCAGGAGTCGTGGAAAAAGGGGGGCTTGGTTGTTGCCTTGCCGAAGCGGGCGTGAGTTCTGAGACGGCCTTTGGCTTTGCCGATGAGATGCGAGTGGGCCTGCGGGGGATGGTGCGTAGGGTGTGGGGTCGTCGTGGAGTGAAGGTGCATCAGCGAGTGCAGATGGTCTACAAGTGGATGTACCTGTTCCTGGTGGTAGACGTTCGGAGGGGCAAGCTGTTGTGGGGTTGGATCGATTCGATGAAGTCTGCGGCTATAGCGGTGGCAGTCGATGGCCTGAAGCATCACTCGGACATCGAGGCCCTGGTGTGGGATGGAGCGCGTGGTCACCGGGGTGAGATAGTACGGACTGTTGGAGTGGCAACGATCGTGCAGCCTGCATATAGTCCTGAGCTGAATCCCGCTGAGCGGGTCTTCCAAGAGGTCCGCAGGTGGGTGGAGGGCAGGATATACGGGAGCATAGAGGAGAAGATGAAGGCGGTTGACGCCTACCTGAGTGAGCTTGAATCTGATCCGGGTCGGGTGCGGTCGCTCACGGCGTGGAGTTGGATCGAACACACAACGCGAAGTCTTCCGGCACACTATGCGGCCTCGTCAACATGAAATGGTATTAGTTGCATCGGGTCTCTTCGGAACACGTACCCAAACTTTTCATTAAACTCATCCATACTTTTACATAGCTTCATGACACCGATAACTTGGTTGATGTGATCACGGACTTTTCCTCTACCGAACTCCTTGAGCCACTGATGATGATTTCGGCGAAAATGAGGGCGAGGGTTGATGCGCCGCAACTCTTGTCCGATATCTTTGTCGATAGCGTCATAAACAAAGGCCATAACGTATTTACCCCACCGTAGCGGGCGGCTTCGAGGCGAATATCGTGTATGCTCCAGACGTGCTAATTCAAGCCAGAATTCATCTGGAAATAACTTCGCCCACTCCTGCATGTCATCAGCGATGAATGCTTGGAGTTTGAGTTGGAGCGCGTTCCGTTGCCTGACCTCTTGATAGCCTGTCGCCTCATCAATCAAGGCGATAATACCAACCTTGGCACACGCACGAAGAATCACGTCGGCACGATGTGCCACTCTCAGCTGGGCATCCGAAAGTACACCATCATCCCGCGCCCTCAGAAAGGCTTCGCATACTTCAATTAGAAGCGTAGCTTCGTACCCGAACGCTTCCATTTGGTGGCCAGGGCCAGACAATCGATACCGTAGTACCTTAGCCACCACATCGTCTGCATCGATATAACTGGCTATCGGGTTCACTCCGATCAATCGAGCGATGGTCCCGCTAGGCCGTTCTTGGCCCGAGAGAGCCTTTATGACTTCCCGCTGCGCAATAACTCTATTACCGTCGTTTAAGACATGGCATGGAATCGTGACATCGCCGAATGTGGCCTCTCCTTGGAAAAGGGACACCCTTTCGTTCGGCTCAGATGGACTTATCCGCCTCAAGGGGATAGATACTTGGTCTGGGTCTTTTGTAGGCGTGGGCAGACCCTTTGCTCTAGCCCATCGGGTCTGCACCGCATTCCGTGCAATCGCACTACGTTCCTCAGGAGTGAGGACTGATGCTCTAGCCTTGCCTCCCTTGGACGCGCCTAGTTTAGCCAATTGTGTCGCGCTCTTATTCTTCTGTTTAGTAGCCATATCTATTCCTCCTGGGTTGGATTATACTGGATCCCTCAGAAAGAATCAATGCTTGCCCGTGCAGGTATTGACAATACATGTTGGCAAGTATCACGTGAGCAACATAGAACCCTCAACGGAACAGAACCTGTGGTATACCCAATCGGTGCTGAGCCGTCAGCCTCTCCCAGGGGAGTTTTGCACTTCTCTTCATGGCAATCACTCTTGACGACTTTTGCCCCCTGTGTTAGCGTTTTAGCACAGCCAAATACTCACTGCGTTGATGGGGAGTAGTAGCGGAGCGATCCGCCAGAGCGAGCCGGGGACGGTGGAAGCCCGGCGCCCAGATGCCCGCGAACTCGCCCCAGAGCATCCCGCCTGAATGGGAGCGTGTCTGTATCACAGTCGGTCAGTACGTCAGCAGTCGGACCGACCACCTGAGTAGCTTCCACTAGGGCCGGACGGTAGGAGCCGTTATCGCCTAAGAGTGGTCCGCCGCAGAGCGGGCAACTAGGGTGGTACCGCGGGATTTTCGTATGCGCAAAAAAGCTCCCGTCCCTTGGGGACGGGGGCTTTTGCTTTATCTTGGCGCGCTGGGCCCAAGCCTCGAAACGGAGCTATCACATGACAACCGCAAGGAAGACCGAGTTACGCTACACGCACGCGGAAGTGGAGCCAAAATGGCAGGCTCGATGGGCCGGCGACGGCCTCTACCGGGTGAGGGACGACGACCCTCGTCCCAACTGGTACGAGCTCACGATGTATCCCTACCCGTCGGGCGACCTCCATGTCGGCCACTGGTACGCCATGTCGCCCTCCGACGCGCACGCCCGGTTTCGGCGTATGCAGGGCTACAATGTGCTGCATCCGATGGGCTTCGACGCCTTCGGACTTCCCGCGGAGAACGCGGCCATCAGGAGGGGCATCCACCCCTACACCTGGACCATGGACAACATGGACAACATGCGCCGCCAGCTTCGCACGATGGGACCCATCTACGACTGGGACAGGGAGGTCGTCACCTGCGACACCGACTACTACAAGTGGAACCAATGGTTCTTCCTCCGGCTGCTGAAGGCGGGCCTGGCCTACCGCGATTTCGCTCCCGCCAACTGGTGCCCCTCCTGCAACACGGTGCTCGCCAACGAGCAGGTGGTTGACGAGGGCCACTGCGAGCGCTGCGGCACGGCGGTCACGCGCCGCGACCTGAACCAGTGGTTCTTCCGCATCACGGACTACGCCGAGGAACTGCTAGACCACTCCCGCATCGACTGGCCCGACAGAATCAAGACTATGCAGACCAACTGGATCGGGCGCAGCGAGGGCGTGGAGATAGAGTTCGACATCTCGGAGTACGGGCTGGACGAACCCGTCCTGAAGACCTTCACGACTCGCATAGACACCATCTACGGCGTGACCTTCGTCGTGCTCGCACCGGAGCACCCTCTCGTCGAGCGGCTGACCACGCCGGAGCACAAGGCCGAGGTGGAAGCCTACGTCGCACAGGCCAGGCTTCAGAGCGAGGTGGAGCGCCTATCGACCGAGAAGGAAAAGACGGGCGTGTTCACCGGCGCGTACTGCGTCAACCGGCTGAACGGGGAGCGCGTACCCATCCTCGTCGCCGACTATGTGCTGCTGACCTACGGGACCGGCGTCGTCATGGGCGTGCCGGCGCACGACCAGCGCGACTTCGAGTTTGCCAGGAAGTACGATCTGCCCATCAAGGTTGTCATCGCGCCGCCTGATTGGGACGGCGGGGAGCTCGAAGAGGCCTACTTGGAGGAGGGCGCGCAGGTCAATTCGGGCCAGTTCGACGGCCTGCCCAGCGCCGAGGGCTGGCAGCGCATCGCCGACCACGTCGAGGAGCGCGGTTGGGGGCGGCGCACTGTCGCCTATCGCATGAGGGACTGGCTCATCTCCAGGCAGCGGTATTGGGGAACCCCCTTTCCGATCATCCACTGCGAGGATTGCGGCCCGGTTGCCGTGCCGGAGGATGAGCTACCCGTGCTGCTGCCGGAGGACGCCCAGTTCCGTCCCACGGGCGAATCGCCGCTGACGTTCCACGAAGGCTTCGTGAACGCGGACTGCCCGGAGTGCGGCAAGGCAGCCAAGCGCGAGACGGACACGATGGACACCTTCGTGGACTCCTCCTGGTACTTCCTGCGCTTTGCCAGCCCAAACTGCCAGGATGCCGCCTTCGACCCGGAGGCTGTCCGGAAGTGGAACCCCGTTGATCAGTACACGGGCGGCGCGGAGCACGCGGTGATGCACCTGCTATACGCCCGCTTTTTCGTCAAGGCGCTGCGTGACATGGGACTGGTGGACTTCGACGAGCCGTTCCTCAGACTGTTCAACCAGGGCCACATCATCGCCAACAGCCAGAAGATGAGCAAGTCGCGCGGCAACGTCATCGCGCCGGACGACTACGTTGACAGCGTGGGCGCGGACGTAGTGCGCTGCTACCTGATGTTTCTGGGCCCATGGGACCAGGGCGGCGAGTGGAGCGACACGGGAATCAACGGCATGTCACGGTGGATCAACCGCGTGTGGGAGCTCTCGCAGCGCGACGCCCGCGAGCTCGACGACTACCCGCAGGACGCCGGTGCGCTGCGAGAGATGCAACGCCTGACACACAAGACCATTCGCCGTGTGGGCGAGGACATAGAACGCTTCAAGTTCAACACCGCCCTCGCGGGCCTCATGGAGTACACCAACGCGCTCAACCTGCTGTGGGAGCGCAAGGGCGTATCATCGGAGCGCTGGGAGGACGCGATAGAGAAGCTGCTGCTTCAGATTGCGCCGATGGCCCCGCACGTCGCCGAGGAGCTATGGGAGCGCACCGGCCGCGAGTACAGCATCCATCAGCAGAGGTGGCCGGAGTGGGACCCAGAGCTGGCCGCCGACGAGGTGGTGACGCTGGTGGTGCAGGTCAACGGTCGTGTGCGCGACAAGATAGAGGTGTCGGTGGACATCACAGAGGACGAGGCGACCAGGCTTGCCCTGGAAAGCCGCCGGGTTCGCCCCCACGTCGAGGGCAAAGATGTAGCCAAGCTAATCTACGTGCCGGGCCGCCTGGTGAACATAGTGGCGCGATAGGGAGGCGGGGAGTCCTTTCCCCCATAGAGTAGAGTCTTTTCAAGGTTTGGGTGTGCTCGTCATATAGGCGGTGGAACTGCTCCTTGACCCCTCCCTTGGCGGCAGGGAGCCAGGGGGTGATTGACGGTGGGCAGATGGCCGCGCCTGCCTTCCATAACAAAACGGCCCTGCCCATAGGGAGAGAGGGCTAGTACCACTTCCACCTGAAAGTGACAAGTACTGAACAGTGACCGTCATTCCCGCGAACGCGGGAATCCATCGCAATGGCTCGCCGCTCGGCAATCCAGAGCCGAGGACAGCCTCGATTATTGTCAAAACTAGCTGGAAGCCGTACTAGGATGGGGGTATTTGCCGGCATGGGCGGCTACAAGCTCCAGTTCTCCACTTCGAGTCTCTGGAAGTTGGCGTAGTCGGACACGTTGGCTGTCACGAGTACCAGGTCGTTTGCGTAGGCGACAGCCGCTATCTGCCCATCCACGAAAGGAGGAGTCAATCCCACGAGGCTAAGCCTGGCGCGCTCGGCGGCGTGCCACTCGGCGGCGCTTCGGTCATAGTCCAAGATCCTGAGTTGGGGACGAAGCGACTCGAAGAGATATCTCCCCACCAAGCCTTTGTGCCTTGACTCCGGCATTCGGTGGAATCCGTAGAGCAACTCGCTCCAAACGGGTGACGCAGTAGCGATCTCCAACTTGAACCTTTCGAGCCGCTCCTCAATGACAGGATCTGGGAAACGCTTTGTAGGTTCCGAAAGAAGGTTCGTGTCCACCAAGTATCGCAGCGTCATAGTTCTATTTCTCTACCAGGCGACTTATCTCGCACATCGTCAAAAACATTATCTAGATTGAGTCCTTCAAGATCATACACAGCTCGCCACTCCTGTATGGCTTTCCAAAGGTCGCCCTTGGGTTTAGGCCGTCGTGGGCTGTGGCGCTTGTACCATTTGAAGTCCTCCGCCGATACCAGCACTGCCACCGGCTCGCCCTTCTCAGTCAACTCCACCGGCTCGCCCTCTTCCATCTCTTTGACTATCGTGGACAAGTTGTTGCAAGCGTATGATACGGAGTACTGCTTGGTCATGTGCCACCTCCTGATGCTCGAACGCACGCCTACATCGTAGAGCGGTGAGGTGTGCGAGTCAACGATTGACTGTTGGCGGTAACTGTTCAGCCTTGACGGGCGGCGCTTCATTTTCCACCTCCCTTGACGCTGACAAGGGTAGGTATTTGGCGTCTCATAGCTACGAGCCATAGCCAAGACATCACAATTCAGCCCAACGTATGTCATTCCGAGTGAGCGTAGCGAACCGAGGAATCCCAAGTTCTTGTAGTGCAGATGGCTCTGGATTGCCGAGCGGCTGGCCACTTCGTGGGTTCCTCGGCTGCGCTCGGAATGACATGGGCTAAGCGTACTTGCAATTCGCATTTTACCTACCCCTGTCAGCCCTACGGGCAGGGGCGGAATGGCGGCCCAATCCGTAGGGGCGTCCCTTGTGGGCGCCATGGGTGCTCTTGACGCTGCCGAACGCGCGTGCTATTATGCCTCCATGAACGCAAGCGCATGTTATCGAATCCCAACGTCCGGTACGGGAATCGTAACCCTGCCCACAAGACTACGCGCCACCCAGGGCGACGATACCCCCAAAGTTCCGAGCGATCTGTCCCTTCGATTCCGGCCGAGTCTGATTCATATCCGTTTCCACTGTGAAGGCGCCAAAAGTCGTCCCCTAAAACCGGGATCCATAGGAAGGCAATGACCCGAAATGACTCAAAATGACCCAGTTTGCGTTTCGCAACTCTCCCAGGCTCACCGACCAACGTCATTCCTGCGAACGCGGGAACCCATCGCAATGGCTCGCCGCTCGGCAATCCAGAGGGGTGGGGCGCTCATCTAATCTCGATTCTCGATTTACCTACCCCTGTCAGCTCCCTTGACGGGAGGGGGTTAGGGGGTGGGTGCTCGCGGTGCAGCGGGACAACCCCTCCGATTCCCCTGAACTCCGAACAGTGAATCTTGGCGGTATCGTGGAAGCCGTGCGGCCCGTTGGATTGCTGACAGACCCACATTGATGGCCTATACTCTCCAAGATGAACAGCAGACGCTGGCTCGGCCCGCGGCCGGCCTACTACCCACGAAAGGAGCCCTTAGTGTCTTGAGCGCTCTGCCATTGCAAGGCATGACCGTTGTGGAGGCTGCCGAGGGCGTGGCCGGGCCCTTCTGCGGCAGGATGCTCGCGGCGTTCGGGGCCGACGTCATCAAGGTGGAGCGTCCGCCGCATGGCGACTGGTCGCGCGCCGAGGGGCCTTTCCTCTCGGACGACAGCTCCAACGAGTCCAGCGCGCTGTACCTCTACAACAACACCGGCAAGAGGAGCGTGCTGCTCGACTGGCACACCGGCGAGGGCGTGGCCGCGCTGAAGTCGCTCGTGGCGTCTGCCGACGTGCTCATCGAGGACTGGACGCTGCCGTTCAGGGAGCGCCACTCCATAGACCGACACAGCTTTACCTCCGCGAACCCCGCGCTTATCCAGTTGTCCGTCACGCCATTCGGGCTGTCCGGCCCCTACGCCCGCTGGAAATCGACCCCCATGATACAGCTCGCCCTCGGCGGCTACATGTACCTGACCGGCGAGGAGGACAGAGAGCCTCTCGCGCTGCCGGGCCGTCAACCAGATTACGTTACAGGGCTGAACGCCTACCTGGCGGCTCAGTTTGCCTTGTGGGAGCGCGCCCGCATCGGCGAGGGGCGCTTCCTCGAACTGTCCATGTTTGAGACGCTGGCTACCCTGCACCAGTACACCTCCGTAATGCAGACCTACGAGGGGCTCGTCAGAACTCGGAACGGGCACCGGTGGGAGCGGCACGGGCTGTTTGCCACGTACCCAAATACCGTCCTGCCATGCAAGGACGGCTTTCTCTGCTGGGGACTTGCTCCAGAATGGCAATGGGAACTGCTCTGCCTGATGCTGGGCCGCGAAGACCTGCAAACGGACGCCAGGTTCATCAATCGCTCCAAGCGGCGAGACCACGCGGAGGCAGTTGACGAAATCCTGACAGACTGGGCAAAGGACAAAACGAGAGCAGAGTTGTTCAAGGAGACGGCCGAGGATTGGGGCTTGATCACGGCGCCATTGCTCGACCTCGGCGAGGTTCTGGCAGACCCCCAATACCGGCACAGAGGCCTTTTCCAGGAGCTCGATCATCCCGTCGCCGGGTCGGCCAGGTATCCCACGTTTCCTTTCATGTCGTCAGAGACCCGCCCGGTGCTGTCGCGCGCGCCACTGCTGGGCGAGCACACGGCGGCGATTCTTTCGTGAGCGTTCGAGATGATCGGTGCGTTGAACGCGGGTTTTGAAACCACAGACAAGCGAAGCGAGGGCGCCGCGCTGGGCGACGTCCGTATCCTCGATATGACGAGGGTTTGGGCCGGGCCGTTGGGCGAGAGGATATTCGCGGACTTTGGCGCGCACGTGATCAAGATTAGCGACCCCAGAGCCGCCACGATCGGCCTCAATCCGGTGGACAGGGAGCTGAACCGAAACAAGCCCAACCTGGCTTTGCGCCTGGACACCGACGCGGGCCGCGCCATCTTCCTGGATCTCGTCTCCCTCTCCGACGTGGTCGTCGAAAACTTCCGGCCCCGTGTTATGCGGAACCTGAATCTCGATTACGACTCCCTCCGGGCGGCCAATCCCGCCATAATCATGTGTTCGATGCCGGGCTACGGCGCAAGCGGACCGTATTCGGATTTCCCCTCGCTGGGAATGGCCGCGGAGTCGATTTCCGGGATCGATTCGATTATAGGCTACTCGGACGAGAGGCCCCTGCCCTCCGGCATAGCCTACGCCGACCCTCTTTCCGCGCTCAACCAGGTCGCCGCCGTCATGAACGCCCTGGCCCACAAGAGAGCCACTGGCAGGGGTCAGTTCATAGACCTCGCGCTTGCCGACAGCCCCGTGTGCGTAATCGGGGAGTTCATCGCCGCAAACTCGGTTTCGGGGTACCAGCCCTTGCCCTCCGGCAACCGACACCCAGTCCACGCGCCGAACCGTGCCTACCGCGCCCTGGGCGATGATAGCTGGGTGGCCATCTCGGTGACCTCCGATGACGAGTGGCGCGCCCTCTGCGCCACGATGGGCCGCCCCGATCTCCTGGGCGCGCCAGCTTATGGCACTGCGGATGCTCGCAAACGAAACGAAGATGAAATCGACCGCGTCGTGACAGAGTGGGTTCGACACAGAGACGCCTTTGAGGTTATGGTACTCTTGCAGGAGGCGGGTGTCCCAGCCGGCCGGGTCGCCAACAACCGCGAGTTCCTGGCGGACCCGCACCTCAACGAACGCGGCTTCTTCGTGGAGCTTCAAGAGCCGGAGCATGGCTCCAAGCGCTATCCGGGGCAGGCGATACCCGGCAATTACGTGAGCGAGCGAGAATGGAAGCCCGCCTCCAACATCGGGCAGGATTCCGACGAAATCCTCGCGAACCTGCTAGGCTATGGTGAGCGTCGGCGCAGGGCGCTTCACGACAACGGCGTCATCGGTTCGCGTACGCCGTGAATCGACGTCATTCGTAGGCCGCGAATACGGACGCGAAAGGGAGCCGAGAGCAATGGTGTGGCAGCCGGAGATAGAAGAACTCGAATACAGGCGCAAGCTCGCTCAGCGCATGGGCGGCGAGGAGGGCGTCGCCCGCCAGCACTCACGGGGCAAGCTCACGGTGCGAGAGCGAATCGACGCGCTGGCTGACCCTGATTCGTTCCAGGAGATAGGCGCGCTCGCCGGCGGCGCGACCTACGAGGACGGCGAGCTGACGGCGTTCACGCCCTACCCTCGCGTCATCGGCACGTGCTCGTTGAACGGCCTGCGCGTCATCCTGGACGGCGGCGACTTCACCGTGCGCGGCGGCGCCGGAGAGCGCGGAGTGGGCAGCAAGCCGAGCGCGCTCAAATTCGCGTTGCAGTGGCGGCTCCCCTACGTGCGGCTACTCGACGCCGTGGGCGGCAGTGTGCGGAGCTTCGAGCAGATAGGTCGAACCTATCTCCCGGACGGCAACGCGGGCACGGTGAACTCAGTGGAGTTGCTGAGCCAGGTTCCAGTCGTGTCCGCCGTGCTCGGCTCGGTGGCCGGGCTGCCCGCGATCGAGGCGTGCCTGTGCCACTTCAATGTGATGGTGAAGGGAACGAGCGAGGTGTTCGCAGGCGGCCCTCCCGTGGTCAAGGCCGCGCTCGGCTACGACATCACCAAGGAGGAGCTTGGCGACTACCGCACGCAGGTGTATGAAGCGGGTGTCATCGACAATCTGGCCGGGGATGAGCAGGAGGCGTTCGAGATGATACGGCGCTTCCTCAGCTACATGCCCGCCAGCGTCTGGCAGATGCCGCCCAGGGCCGAGCCCACCGACGACCCGCGCCGCCGCAGCGAGGAGCTGCTATCGATCATCCCCAGGAAGCGCACAAAGCCATACGACGCTCACCAAATCCTGAACCTCGTCCTGGACCGGGATTCGTTCTTCGAAATCGCCCCGCACTACGGCAGGTCACGTATAACCGGGCTGGCGCGGGCCAACGGCTATCCCATTGGCGTGATGATGAACAACCCACGCCACCTGGGAGGCTCCACCGACGTCGCGGCGGGTGAGAAGGCCATCCGGCTGCTCAATCTGTGTGATACCTTCCACCTGCCCCTGGTGTCTTTCGTGGACGAACCCGGCTTCATGGTGGGTCTCCAGGCGCAGAGGGACGGCATCATACGGGCGGGCGCGCGGCTGGTAATCGCAAGCTGCCGCAGTCGGATGCCCTGGCTGAGCTTCTATATCCGCCAGGCCTTCGGCGTCGCTGGCCAGACTCAGCACCGGCCAACTGGCATGTACCGGCGCTACGCATGGCCGTCGGGCACGTGGGGTTCGATGCACATCGAGGGCGGCGTGTCGGCGGCCTACCGGCGGGAGATAGCGAACTCCGATGACCCGGAGGCGGCGCGCCAGCAGATCGAGGCGCGGCTGAGCGCGATGACATCGCCGTTCCGCACAGCGGAGGACGCAGGCGGCGGCCCCGGCTCCGACGGCATCGACATCATAGACCCGCGCGATACGCGCGCGCTGCTGTGCGATTTCGTGCAGATGGCCCAGCCAATGCTGGAAACGCAGCTAGGCCCCACCGCGGTGCCGTACCTGCCTTAAGGGGAACTGGTCGGTCTTGGCGGTTTGTTGCGGAGTCAAAAGATTCCCCCACCCTTGACGGGAGGGAGTTAGGGGGTGGGTGACCGGCGTTGCACGACGCTCGCGCCGCGGGGCGCGAACACCCCCATCCTAACCTTCCCCCAAGGGGAAGGGACATTTGGAGAGGAGGCCTTATGAATTACTCGATTACGGTTCTGCCGGGGGATGGCGTTGGCCCCGAGGTTGTCGCGGAGGCGACGAAGGTGATGGAGGCGGTGGGCCGCCGGTTCGGCCACTCATTCGACCTCAGCTTTGGCAGCGTGGGCGGCAATGCCATCGACGAGTTCGGTACGCCCCTGCCCGCGGACACCGTTGCCCTGTGCGAGAACACCGACGCCATCCTGTTCGGCGCGGTCGGCGGCCCCAAGTGGGACGACCCAAGGGCAGCGGTCAGGCCCGAGGACGGCATCCTCGCCATTCGCAAGATGCTCGGCCTGTTCGCCAACCTGCGGCCGGTCAAGGTGTTCCCGGAACTCATCAACTCCAGCCCCATAAAGCCGCATCTTCTCGAGGGCGTGGACATGGTCGTGGTGCGCGAACTCACAGGCGGGCTGTACTTCGCCGCACCCAAGAAGCGCTGGCAGACCTCCAGGGGACGCCGGGGCGTGGATACGCTGCGCTACACCGAACGCGAGATCGAGCGAATCCTGCGCGCAGGATTCGAGTTGGCCTCGGGACGCCGTAAGCTGCTAACGTCGGTGGACAAGGCGAACGTGCTGGAGTCGTCCAGGTTGTGGCGCGAGATAGCGGTCGAGGTGTCGGAGGACTATCCAGACGTGGAGTTGGAGCACATTCTCGTTGACAACGCGGCGATGCAGCTCATCAGGAACCCCGCCCACTTCGACGTTATCGTCGCAGAAAACACCTTTGGCGACATCCTGACCGACGAGGCCTCAGTACTGTCAGGCTCCATGGGGATGCTGCCCTCCGCCAGCCTCGCTGGTCTTCCCAGGACGGGCGGACGGGGACGCCGGCCGGTGAGCCTGTACGAGCCGATTCATGGCACCGCGCCGGACATCGCGGGCCAGGGCGTCGCCAACCCCATAGGCACGATACTGAGCATGGCGTTGCTGCTGCGATACTCGCTCTCGCTGGAGGAGGAGGCGGGGGCGGTGGAGCAGTCCGTATCGGGGGTCCTGGCCGAGGGCTACCGCACGCCAGACATAGCCGGAGACGGCGGCGATGTGGTAAAGACATCGGAAATGGGCAGCATCATCGCCAGCCGGCTGTAACCTCGCGCCACCAGCCGGACGTGCCCGATTCCCACCACTTCCCGGGATCTCCTCTGCTATCCCCCACGGCTCATGACGGGAGATTCTCAATTCCCCCTTCCTTGATGGGAGGGGTTAAGGTGTGGGTAACCGCGGCGCGGCAATCCCTTCGATTGCCCTGGACTCTGAACAGCTCCCCGGCTTACCGCCGTATCGCCCGCGTAACGGACTGCGAGTTCGATCCTCCGCCCCACAGGGGTATGATGGCCGAGAACGCGCCGGCCGGCCCGCCCGCTACGACCACCGTGAAGCTGTCCGCGCTTCTGCCAACCGCCGCGAGCGAATCGGCTTCGGCGTCCCCGCCGTCCGACATTCCGCCCGCTCTCACCCACTCGGAAACCTTGCGTTGAGACCTTTCGTAGAGGAACTCCTTGACCTGCCTCTTGCTCCATCCAAACGACCTCAGGTAGCCGATGTGCTCCGGGCAGAGAACGACTACAATCTCGCCCTGGCCCGGTCCCATGGTGAACAGGGCGTCGCCAAAGCTGGTCAGGATGTTCTCCGGGTCGTGTCCCAGGTGATTGGTAACCTGCGTCGGCGAAAGGCCGGCGAAGACCGTGACCGCGCTCTGGTCGGCGGAAAGCCCTCTCTCGACGTGAAGCGGCTCCCAGGGGCTGACGTCTTCCGCTTCCGCGACGCACCAGGTATATTTGCCCGCGTGACCCAGCGTCGCCTTGTCGAGCACGCCCGACACGGAGCCCGTGACGTTGATGACGGCGAGCCGGATGGCCCGGCCTATCGTCGCGTTGGCGCGATGCCCCGGCCCGAAGACGCTGACGCCGGAGTTCAGTCCTATCTCGCGCGCGATAGGCCCATTCACGAGCATCAGGACCGCCGCGCCCATTGTGCTGACCGTCATGGCGTGCAGGTTGAACCTGGGCTCGCTCATTGCCTCGATGGCGGCGAGCACGACGGGGAAGTATTCGGGAAGGCACCCGGCCATCACAGCGTTTATCGCCACCTTTTCGACGGTAATGACGCGCCCCTTGGTCGGCTCCGCGCCCACAATCTCGGACGGCGAGCGGCCCGCGTAGTCCAGGAACTGGCGCACTCGGCCCACGGTTGGCGGCACGATAGGCAGCCCGTCCGTCCAACCCCGCTCGAAATAGTACTCCATAACCTCGGTGGCCTCGTCGAATTCCAGACGATTCGACGTCAAAGGCTGCATACTCATGTCTCCTCCGTTCTCGTCAGCGCTCCCGCGCGATACGCTACGCGCCAAGCGCCTCCCGCAACCGCGCCTGAAAGCCCTCCGCGCCCAGGCGCAGCAGTCCCCAGGCCGATATGGTTACAAAACTCGCGCCGAGCTTGATGAACTCCGCCACCCCGGCCGCGTCCTCTGGGCTGTTGCCGCCCACGCCCGCGAGCTTGCCGCCCGCCTTTATGCGGGGAACGGTCTGGCTCATCAGGCGCCTCACCTCAGCCGCGCCGGGGTTCCCCATGCTCTGGCCCAGGTCGCCGGAAGCGACGTGCAGCACATCGACTCCGGGGACGGTCAGTATGTCGTCCAGATTCTCGACCGCTTCGGTCTCCTCTATCATGCAGACCACCAGCGTCTGGTCGTTGACCCGGCGCGTGGACTCCTCGCGCGACACCCCAACGCCGTAGTCGTGAGCGCGCCCGCCTCCGACGCCGCGGTGCCCGTCCGGATAGTAGCGCGACGCCCGCGCGACCGCCTCTGCTTGCTGGCGGGTGTTGACGTGTGGAACGATGATGCCCTGCAACCCCCTGTCCAGAAATCGAAGGATCGTGGCGTCGGCGTGGTCTGGTATGCGCGCTATCGGTGTAATGCCAAATGCCTCGGCGGCGCGTGTCATGTGCTCCGCCTGGTCCAGGGACATCGGGCCGTGCTCGCAATCGATCATCACGAAGTCATACCCCATCGCGCCGAACAGTTCGACCAGGTCCGGGGCGAATCCGCCGATGATCGCGCCGATTGCCGGGCTTCCCTCTTCGAGCTTGGCCTTTGTGGTATTGGTTCTCATCGTCATCAACCGTCCTGCTGCTCCAGCGTCTTGCCCATGACAGCCTTGAACACGCTGTAGGGCCGCGCCCCGGTAAACAAGATGTTCCCAATCAGGAAGCCCGGAATGCCATTGATGCCCAGTCCGACACCTTCCTGGAACTGGTTCACAACCGCCTGCTCGTAGTGACGCGACTCCAGCCGGTCGCGCAGTTCATGCCAGTCGAGGCCGCAGTTCCCGGCAACCTCTTCGAGCACCTCGAAGTTGCCGAGGTCCTTGCCGTCCTCCCAATACGCCCTGTACAGCGCTCGGTGAACCGCGTCAAAGCTGCCCTGCTCCTTGGCATACTCGGTGGTTTCGAGCGCGTACTGCGTGTAGGGCGTCAGCGCGGAGCGGCGCATGACCAGCCCTGCCTCCTCCGCGTAGGACTTCAGCGGATCGCTCAATTGGCCCGCGCCCTCATCCGGCTTGAGCGTCCTCACCCGGCCCTCTTTGGGGATGTCGGGGCGCAGCAGAAACGCCTTGCCCTCGACACTGATGTCGAACTCCTCGGCTAGCCTATCGACCCGCTCCAGGCCGATGTAGCACCAGGGTCAAATGTAGTCGTACCAAAACGTAACCTTAGTCTGACCATTTCCGGTCGCGTTTGCCACTTTGCCCACCTCCTTTGAACTCGGCAACATGTTAACACCTTACGACGGGCCAAGCCAGCGACTCAGGTTTGCGGCGGCAAACATCGTTCACATAAGGTAGAATAGGGCAAAGGCGCTCCCCTGACCCAACGGGCGTCGTTGAAACCGGGCAATTCTCTGAAACGCGACGGTGTGCCAACGTGACTGACATAATCACGGAAGCGACTCTTAAGGCAGAGACCTCCGACCTTCAACCCATGATGCTGGACAAAGAGGATCTTCCGTCCGACTTCGACGACTTCCACATGAGCAAGGACGAGCGTTTGGATAACGCCAAAATGGCGGAGGGGAGCTTTCCCGGCAACACCGCGGAATCGTTCCGCGAAGCGGGTCGAATCACCGGCCACATGCGCGACTTCACCAAGTCGATGTCAAGCCCTCCCTTTCCCGACGGAACCAACTTCATCGTCTCCACGGCCGTGCACCTCTTCAAAGACCCAGAGTCGGTGTCCAACTGGATAACGGACATTTTCCTGAAGCAGTTCGAGGAGAACGTAGGCTGTGACCTACCCTTCGACCAGCAGATGACCATCGTCGAGCGATTGGAGGCTAAAGGATTCTACGATGAGACGGCCGCCCTGAGGGCCATGTACGAGTTGAAGGGCGGCCGCGTCTCTTCGAGCATCGTCGATTTTCGTCTTGGCCGCCTGCTTGGAGTCGCGTTCGTCTTGACGTTGGGCGACGTGGAGAGACTTTCACTCACCGAACGGGTCGCCTCCCTGTTGGAGCGCAAGATGGTGCGGGCGATCCTAGAGTAGTCCGCGCCGCAACATGCCCCGGAATACAGCCAGAAGAGAGGAGGCTTAGCTGCCATGTCCGAATACATTTACCTGGTACAGATGGATATACCCGCCGAACTGGAGGACGACTTCAACCGAATCTACGATACTCAGCACGTGCCCAACATCCTCGCCGTGCCCGGCGTTCACGGCTGCGCGCGGTACCGCGTCGAGTCGGGCGACGTCGAAGGCGTGGCCAGGTATGCCGCCATCTACGAGATCGACTCGCCGGACGTGCCCGGCACCGACGCCTGGAAGACCGCCTCGGACAAGGGAGACTGGATCACACACATACGCCCGCACGCGACCAACCGTACTCGCGTGGTGTACAAGCGCATAGCCTGACCGACGCCCCAAGATTCCCCCGCCCTAGATGAGAGTGGGTTGGGGGGTGGGTGAGCGGCGGCCCTGTTCGTCTTTCACCAACCGGGATACGCGGAAATCCAAAGTCGCTGTACCAGCCAATACAAACATGTTGAACCCTGGAAAGGAAGCCACATGAATCTGACCGAACGACGTGAGCGCTACCGCGAGATACTCCACGGCAGCGAGTGCGTATATCCCGCCTCGGTGTTCGACCCCATATCGGCGCGCATCGCGGAAGACCTGGGGTTCGAAGTTGGCATGTTCGCCGGCTCCATCGCGTCCGCCACCGTGCTCGGCGCGCCCGATCTGATAGTGCTCACGCTGAGCGAGTTCGCACAGCAGATACACCGTATCTGCCGCGCCGGCGACATCAGCCTCATGGTGGACGCCGACCACGGCTACGGCAACGCCCTCAACGTCAAGCGCACGGTCGAGGAGCTGGAGACCGCCGGAGTAGCCGCCCTTACCATCGAGGACACTCTCCTTCCCAAGTCCTTTGGCAGCATCGAAAGCGATCAGCTCATTTCGCTGGAAGAGGGCGTCGGCAAGATGAAGGCCGCGCTCTCCGGCCGCCAGGACCCCAGCCTCGTTATCGCCGGCCGCACCAGCGCATTGCGATTCGCCGGCATCGACGAGACCGTTCGCCGCGCCAGGGCCTACGAGAGCGCCGGTGTGGACGCGCTCTTCCTGGCGGGCGCGAGAACGCGAGACGAACTCGATGCAGTGCGCGCCGAAACCGCGCTGCCCCTGCTGTTGGGCGGCACGACGCCGGAATTGTCAGACCGGGAGATTCTGGCCGGCAGCGGAGTTCGCGTCGCGTTGCAGGGCCATCTGCCCTTCCAGGCGGCGGTGAAGGCGGTTTACGACACGCTGAAGTCTCTGCGCGAGGGCGTCTCACCGGCGGACCTCGCTTCCAGCGTGGCGTCGGCGGACCTGATGGCCCAGGCAACACGCCAGTCCGACTACAACCGATGGCTGGAGGAGTTTCTAAGCTGACAATGCGCCCCGCCGCAAAATCGCCCACACAACGGTGTGCTATAATGCCAATGTGGCATTGAGAACGCTGACTTGAAATCGGTAGGAAGTGACATGCCCGCGTTCGACGATCTCAAGGTTTTCACTGGGAACGCTCACCCCGCCCTGGCAACGGCCATTTGCGCGTACCTCGGCATCGGGCTGGGCGACTGCGAGGTGTTCAAGTTCAAGAACGACAACACCTTCGTAAGGTTCCAGGAGAACATCAGGGAGCGCGACGTATTCCTGGTGCAACCAATTTCGGCCCCGGTCAATGAGAACATCATGGAGCTTCTCATCATGATCGACGCCGCCAAGCGCGCGTCGGCGGGCCGCATCACGGCCGTAGTCCCATACTACGCCTACGGCCGCAGCGACAAGAAAGACCAACCTCGCGTGCCGATTACCGCGCGCCTGATTGCCAATCTCTTCGAGGTCGCCGGCACAGACCGCCTGCTCACCGTCGATTTCCACGCCGGCCAGATCCAGGGCTTCTTCAACATCCCGGTGGACGAACTGACCGCCATTCCAATCCTGGCGCGCCCGTTCAACGAGCGCCAATTCGCCAACATCGTGGTCGCCGCCACCGACACCGGCGGCGCCAAGCGCGCGCGCGACACGGCCAACATCCTCGACGCGCCCATTGCCATCGCCGAAAAGCAGCGCCTGATCAACGCCGACAGGGTGAAGGAGTCGATTATCATAGGCGATGTGCAGGGCAAAACCGCCCTCATAGTCGATGACGAGATAAGCACCGGGGGCACAATCGACTCAACCGTCAGGACGCTGAAGGAACATGGCGCGACGGAGGTCTATTGCGCCGTCACGCACGGCGTGCTCTGCGGCGACGCGCCCGAGATACTTTCGACGACCGACCTTCAAGAGGTGTTCATTACGGACACTCTGCCCATTCCCAAAGTAAAGCGAAACGGCAAAATAAAGATAATGTCGGTTGCCCCACTATTAGGTGAGGCGATCCACCGAATACACAGCGGCCTATCCGTAGGCGCGATGTTCGAGATGTGACCCCGTTCTACGGCTGCCGCTCCACCGGAGTGCTGGCGGCGGCAATACCGCCAATTGGTGGCGTTTAACACGCAAAAAGTGCGCAATACAGAGGCTGGCATGACCACAGAAACCGAGAGATTGGCGACGCTCGAAGCCAAGCTGGACGCCTTCATCGAGGAAACTCGCGCCCGATTCACCAGCCTAGACAACAGGATAACCAGCGTAGAGAACAGAATGAACGCTCAGCTTGCCCTCAGCTTTCTGACTCTCATTGCGGTAGTTGGCGCGTTGGTAACGATAATCGTTCAGAACTAGCCCTTCTTGCGCCGGTAACGCAAGCAACGAGCCAAAGCGCTATGTACGGATGCGCGACAGAAGGAACACGGTACAGAAGCTGGCATGACCACAGAAATCGAGAGATTGGCGGGACTCGAAGCCAAGCTGGACGCCTTCATCGAGGAGACTCGCGCCCGATTCACCAGCGTAGAGAACAAAATGAACGCTCAGCTCGCCCTCAGCTTTCTGACTCTCATTGCGGTAGTTGGCGCGTTGGTAACGATAATCGTTCAGAACTAGCCACTCCTGCGAGAGGGAAGGACGGGGGCGAAAAGGAAGCAACCCCAATGCTAAAGGGACTGACAAAGCTTATCGGCGGCTCCAATGAGAAAGTCATCGACAAGATAAGAAGCCAGCTTGTCGATAGGGTCAACTCGTTCGAGCCGGAGTTAGAGGCGTTTTCCGACCGGCAGTTAAGCGCCAAGACCAACGAGTTCCGCCTGCGTCTGCAAATGGGTGAGACTCTAGACGACATGCTCCACGAGGCCTTCGCGGTCGTTCGGGAGGCCGCCAAGCGCGCCCTGTCCCAGCGCCATTTCGACGTGCAGCTTATCGGCGGGTTCGTGCTCCACGAGGGCAAGATAGCGGAGATGAAGACGGGAGAGGGCAAGACCCTGGTCGCCACTCTGCCGGCGTATCTCAATTCGCTCACCGGAAACGGTGTCCACGTAATAACCGTCAACGACTACCTCGCCCGGCGCGACGCCCAATGGATGGGACAGGTCTATGACCTGCTCGGTGTCTCCGTCGGCGTCCTCCAGCACGAGGGGTCCTACATCTACGACTCCTCCGTCACCGAGCCGAACGCGCCCGGCATGGATCGACTGCGGCCCGCCAACCGCAAGGAGGCTTACTCCGTCGACATCACCTACGGCACAAACAACGACTTCGGCTTCGACTATCTCAGGGACAACATGGTCGTTGACCACTCCCAGAGAGCGCAGCGTCAGCGCAGCTACGCCATTGTGGACGAGGTGGACAACATCCTCATCGACGAGGCCAGGACGCCTCTCATCATCAGCGGCCCAGCCGAACAGTCTCCCAAGGAGTACGCTCGTTTCGCCCGCGTAGTGCCCAATCTGACGCAAGAGCGAGACTACACCATAGACGAGAAGCACCGCTCCGTTTCCCTGACCACCGATGGGATAAACAAGCTGGAGAAGCTGCTTGGCATCAAAGACCTGTACGAAGACAACAACGCCAGTTTCCGCATAGTGCACCACGTCGAGACCGCTCTCAAAGCCCAGAACATCTTCCAACGGGACAGGGACTACGTGGTCTCCAACGGTGAAGTGGTAATAGTAGATGAGTTCACTGGCCGCCTTATGACAGGCCGCCGATTCTCCGATGGCCTGCACCAGGCGCTCGAGGCCAAGGAGCATGTCCAGGTGAGGCGGGAGACCATCACCTACGCAACCATCACCCTGCAAAACTACTTCCGCCTATACGAAAAACTCTCCGGCATGACGGGAACGGCGGCCACCGAAGCCGAAGAGTTCTGGAAGATTTACAAGCTGGAGGTCGTCGAAATCCCCACCAACATGCCCATGATCAGAGACGACCGCTCAGACCTGATATACAAAAATCAGGAGGCCAAGTACAGGGCGGTCGTCGAAGAAATAGAGACCCTCCACAAGGAGGGCAAGCCCATCCTTGTGGGCACAACCGACATCGACAAGTCCGAGATGCTCAGCGAGATGCTCAAGCGCAGCGGCGTCCCCCACGAGGTGCTGAACGCCAAGCAGCACGAACGAGAGGCCGCAATCGTAGCCCAAGCGGGCCAGCCCGGCGCGGTCACGGTGGCGACGAACATGGCAGGACGCGGCACCGATATTATCCTGGGCGGCAACCCGGACAGCCTGGGCATCGCGCCGGAGAAATGGGAAGATTCGCACGACAGCGTGATGCGGCAGGGCGGCCTTCACATCATCGGCACGGAGCGTCACGAGGCGAGGCGCATCGACAACCAGCTTCGGGGTCGCGCCGGACGCCAGGGCGATGTCGGGAGCACCAAGTTCTTCGTCGCCCTCGACGATGAACTGATGCGCCGTTTCGGCGGCGACCGCATCAGCGGCTTCATGGAGTGGGCGGGCCTCGAAGACGACGTTCCCATCGAAAACAAGATGATAAGCAAGTCCATCGAAAGCGCCCAGATAAAGGTCGAAGCCTACCACTTCGACATGCGCAAACACCTCGTTGACTACGACGACGTTATCAACACTCACCGCGACGTCATCTACACCGAGCGCGAAAAGGTACTCAGCGGCGCTGACCTGAAAACCAACGTTCAAGACATGGTGGAGACGGAGATTCTGGAAATCCTGTCCTCCCACCTGTCGGGCAGGATTCCCGAAAACTGGGACGTCGAAGGCATGCTTCTCGAAATAAGCGGCATATTGCCCCCGACGCCGGATTTGCTGCGGCCGGACACGGTGGCCGAAATGTCCATGGATGAGATAGAGGAACGGCTGCTCGGCGACTCGAGGGCGTTGTACGAAAAGATCGAGAAGGGTCTGACTCCGGAGCTCATGCGAAAGGTCGAGCAGCAGGTGATGCTGCGCGCCATCGACGCCAACTGGGTGCAGCATCTCACCGCCATGGAGAACCTCCGGCAGGGTATAGGCCTCTACGCCTACGGACAGCGCGATCCCCTCGTGATGTACAAGAAAGAGGGCCACGAGAAATTCCTCGATCTCCAGTCCCGCATCCAGAACGACATCGTCCACAACATCTATCACCTCGGCGTGGCCGCTGCCGGAGCGAGCGCCCGCGGCGCAAGACCGAAGGGGGCCTCGGGCGGCGCGAGCGTCATGTCCCGCGTTGCCGGAGCCCGGAGCCGCGAGGCCGCGACGAACGGCGCGCGCAAGGTTGGCCGCAACGCCCAGTGTCCCTGTGGCAGCGGCAAGAAGTACAAGCGTTGCTGCGGAAGGGCCGCATGAACAACTCGCAGATTGCCGAAGTATTCGAGAACATCGCCGGCCTCCTCGAAATCAAGGGCGAGAAGGTGTTCACCATTCGCGCCTACCAGCGCGCCGCCCGAACCATAGAGCGCCTTCCCTCAGAGCTCGACAGGATGGTGCGCGAGGAGCAGGACCTGCGAGAGATTCCGGGAATCGGCAAGGCCATCTCGGACAAGATCGTGGAACTGCTGGACTCCGGCAAGCTGCGATACTACGAGCGTCTCAGGAAAGAGTTTCCCGACGGCATGATCGACCTGATGCAAGTTCCCGGCCTCGGTCCCAAGACAACGGCGCGGGTGTGGAAGGAGCTTGGCGTAACCTCGGTCCCAGAACTGGAAGACGCCGCCACGGACGGAAGGCTGGCCGCGCTGCCCCGGCTGGGCAAGAAGACGGCGGACAACATACTCCGGCATATCCAGTTCGCGCGCACCAAGGGCGAGCGCACACCCATAGCCAAAGCGATGCCGGCAGCCGAGCGCGTCATCGCCGCCCTGCGTGAGCTATGCCCGGCCATCCTTCGGCTGGACGTCGCCGGCAGCCTGCGACGTTACGAAGAGACCGTGGGCGACGTTGACCTGGTCTGCACGGCGACCGACCCCCAGAGTGTTCTGAACGCCTTCGTGGGCCTTCCAGGGGTGGTCGAGGTTCTGGGTCATGGCGGCACGAAGGCGTCCGTCGTTCTGGACGAGCGGATCCAGGTGGACCTCCGAGTCGTCGAACAGGGCCAGTATGGCTCGCTCATGCAGTACTTCTCCGGCTCCCTACAACACAACATCATGCTGAGAGACCACGCCAACAGGCTGGGCCTCTCGCTGAACGAGTACGGGATTACCGATGTCGCCACCGGAGTGGTGGAGGAGTTCGCTGACGAGGAAAGCATCTACGCGCGGCTCGGCCTCCAGTACATTCCTCCGGAGATTCGCGTTGGTGCGTCGGAGATAGCCGCCGCCCGTGAGCGCGCCATACCCAGCCTCGTTCAGCGGAGCGACCTCAAGGGCGACCTCCACGTTCACACCGACTGGAGCGACGGACGCGACCCGATGGAGGTGATGATAGCGGCGGCAAAGCAGCGCGGTCACCAGTACGTCGCCATTACGGACCACTCGGTCGGGCGCGGCGTCGCCAGCGGCCTCAGCCCGGCACGGCTGCGTGACCACGTGGCGAAGCTGCGGGAGATCGAGCGGAACACCGGCGGCATCAGGATTCTGTGCGGCACCGAGATGGACATTCGCGCCGACGGCAGCCTCGACTACTCCGATGACATACTGAAGGAACTGGACTGGGTGGTCGGCTCCGTCCACTCATCCATGAACCAGGAACCTGGCGTGATGACGGAGCGAATCATCACGGCGATGCGCAACCCATACGTTTCCGTGATAGGTCACCTGACCACGCGCCTCGTGGGACAGCGTCAGCCCATCAACGCGGACTTCGAGGCGCTGTTCAAAGCCGCCGCCGATACCGGCACGGCCCTGGAAATCAACGCCTCCCCGGGGCGTCTCGACCTGAAGGACGCTCACGTCCACAGGGCAAGGGAGCTGGGCGCGCTCCTGGTCATCAGCAGCGACGCGCACACGGAGGAGTCCCTGGACAACCTGAGATACGGCGCCGCGGTGGCCCGGCGCGGCTGGTGTGAGGCCGGTCACGTCCTGAACACCAGGCCCCTCAACGAATTCCTGGACTACCTTTCGCTCACCAAGCCGGAACGCGCCAGGGCGCAGTTAAGCTAAGGATAGACGCTTGAGCGAGCAGCAGACCATCGAATCAATCAGCAGCGAAGAGATAATCGCTAAGCTTCGCCACTCACTGGAGTGCGGAGAAGACTGGCCGACCGCCATCCTGAAGGCCATGGCCATTTGGAGCACGCCCGAAGAGACTCACCGGAGCTTTCACTACAAGTACTTCATCGCGGGCGAGGCATTCGACTGGCTGCTGCTGGCGCAGCGTCTCTGCCTGGAACTGGACGACCTCGTCCCCGCCGAAGAGTTGGAAGGGCTGCTGTTCTCCGGCCGTTTCCCCGCGTCGTTCGACGAAACCCGGTTCAAGGACCTCCTCGGCGTGGAGAAGTTCAGGGGGCATCTCAACTTCTTCTACGGGGTCACCGTCGAGGAGGCCCTGCAGCACGCGGTGGAGCGAGAGGTGCACAAACGTCACCTCAGCAACGGCGTCCAGTACTATGACGACCTCTCGAAGGACGCCTTCGCGCGGATTTACCGCGACTCCGAGAGCAACCTGCTCAAGCGCTTCCGCGAGCAGCAGGGCTACGACGACGAACCCTCGGTCTCTTTCGCCCACTCCAAGGAGTTCACCTATTGGCTCTTCAACTACCGGATGAAGAACTCGGACAAGGCGAGGACCGCGAGCGACACCCGTAAGGGACTCGAACAACTGCAACAGATGAACGCCACCAGGCTGGAGGCCCACGCGCTGGCGGCCCGCTAGGTCTCTCAGTCCCCACAACGCACGCAGAAAGTAGGCGCTCGATGCCAAACCGTCTGATCAACGAGACCAGCCCCTACCTGCTCCAGCACGCCAACAACCCCGTCGATTGGTATCCCTGGAGCCAGGAGGCCCTCGACCGCGCCAGGTCCGAGGACAAGCCGATCCTGCTCAGCGTGGGTTACTCGGCCTGCCACTGGTGCCACGTCATGGAGCGGGAGTCATTCGAAGACCCCCAGACTGCCAGGATGATGAACGAGAACTTCGTCTCCATAAAGGTGGACCGCGAGGAGCGGCCAGACATCGACTCCATCTATATGACGGCGGTGCAGGCGCTCAGCGGCCACGGCGGCTGGCCCATGACCGTGTTCCTGACGCCCGACGGCAAACCCTTCTACGGCGGAACCTACTTTCCGCCCGAAGACCGCCATGGAATGCCCGGATTCCCCACCGTTCTCCAGGCGATGGACGCGGCGTATCGAGAGAAACGCGGCGAGGTCATAAAGGCGACCACTCAGCTTGTCCTGCGCATGAGGCAAATCACCCAGAGCGTGCGCAGCTTGGACCCGCTCACCACGGACGTCATATACCAGGCGTACCGCGGCGTCGCCGGCCAGTTCGACGACCGCTTCGGCGGCGTGGGCGTTCAGCCCAAGTTTCCGCAGCCCATGACCTACGAGTTCCTGTTGAGAAACCACCTCCGCTCCGGGGACTCCCAGAGCCTCGAAATCGTCGAGCTCACGCTGGACAGCATGGCGCACGGCGGCATATACGACCAGGTTGGCGGCGGATTCCACCGCTACTCGACCGACGCCTTCTGGCTGGTGCCGCACTTTGAGAAGATGCTCTACGACAACGCCCTTCTGGCGAAGCTGTACCTCCACGCCTACCAGGTAACCGGAAGCCCCCTCTACCGGCGCGTCGTCGAGGAGACGCTGGACTACGTTGTTCGGGAGATGACCAGCCCATCGGGTGGCTTCTACTCCGCTCAGGACGCCGACAGCGAGGGCGTCGAGGGCAAGTTCTTCGTGTGGTCGCCACAAGAGATTGTAGAAACGCTGGGCCAAGACGCCGCGAGAGTGGTCATTCGCTGCTTTGGAGTGACCGACGAGGGCAACTTCGAAGGAAGCAACATCCTTCACCTCGCCGCTCATCCCGCCGCCGTAGCGCGTCAAGAGGGCATGACCGAAACGGAGCTTGACGAACTGCTTGGCGTCTCAAAGGCCAGGCTTCTGAAAGAGAGGAACAGGCGCGTCCACCCCGAACGCGACGACAAGATTCTGACCGCCTGGAACGGGTTGATGCTGCGCGCCTTCGCCGAGGCCGCCGGCGTGTTGGGCCGCTCGGACTACGCCGAGGTCGCCGCCAGAAACGCCGAATTCCTCATGCGTTCGCTCCGCGTGGATGGACGCCTGCTGCGCTCATACAAGGCCGGCCCGGAACAGGGAGAGGGCCAGGCGA
Organism: Dehalococcoidia bacterium; assembly: GCA_965217565.1. Classification (GTDB taxonomy): domain Bacteria; phylum Chloroflexota; class Dehalococcoidia; order Lucifugimonadales; family CATOSD01; genus CBDCIS01. The sequence continues at coordinate 337,563 of CBDCIS010000010.1, read as the reverse complement.
GGTTGAACGGCTACCTCGAGGACTACTCGTTCCTGATAGACGGCCTGATCGCTCTCCACGAAATCACGTTCGACCAACGCTGGCTGCGAGACGCGATCGAGTTGAGCAAAGACATGGTCGAACTGTTCTGGGACGAGGCGTCGGGGCAGTTCTACGACACGGGAACGGACCACGAACAACTGATAGTGCGACCAAGCGACTCTTCCGATAACGCGATTCCGTGCGGTAGTTCCATGGCGGCTGACGTATTGCTGCGCCTCGCTGTCATCACCGGTGAGGCGGCCTACCAGCGGAGGGCCGTGACGGCGCTGCGCTCGGTGCGCGAGCTGATGTCGAGGTTTCCCACGGGCGCGGGCCACTGGCTTTGCGCCCTGGACTTCTACCTCTCAACCCCAAAAGAGATTGCCATCGTCGGCGACCCCACTAACGCCGGCGCCCGGGCCCTCGTCTCCGAGGTGTACCGCCACTACCTCCCCAATCGCGTCTTGCTGGGCAAACCCGCCGGCGACCACGCCTCCACGGGCATCCCGCTCCTCGAAGACAGAGGCCAGGTCAACGACCGTCCCACAGCCTATGTCTGCCGAAACTACGTCTGCCAACTGCCGGTGAATGAGCCGTCAGATCTGGCGCGGCAGCTTGCGGAGTAGCGGGCGATCGAAGATGCCCTGTCTTCATCCCGCGAGTCGTAACTCAAGTGATACTGAATTGGCCCCAGTCCAAGCCCAACCGACCCACAGCCGAGCGGATCGTCCCCGTCTTCGAGTCCTTATACCATTTCGTCTTGACTGCGCCATGAATCATCCAAATGCGTATGCGTCGTAAGAACCCCTACCGTCATTCCCGCGAAAGGCCTGCCCCGTACTCCGATACGGGGCGGGAACCCATCGCAATGGCTCGCCGCTCGGCAATCCACGTGCGTTGAGATGCGAAACTTTGATGCTCCAGAGTAGTTTTGAGATAGTCACTAAAGGTAGTGGAGTAGGGCGAGCAGGTCTGGGTGATTCGCAATCAACTCCTGCAGGTGCTCCTCCACCTCGAATGGCTATTCATCCAGGGGTTCCAAGCGCCCTGCTCGTCCATCATGTATATCTTTTCCGCCATACTCATCTTCATTGATGGGGGAAGGCTGGGACTGCGTGCACGAAGGCGCCGCCTTGCGGCCTAAGTGAGCCAACTGCCGGCGGCGTGGTCGGACGAGTTGGCGAGGCAGGGCGTTGTCAGAATCAGGATTTATAGGATTTTGGGATTATCAGTGTCTCATGCCAAAGTGCCATGCAATCCCTGACTCTGGTTGCGCTGCCAACCACGTCCCCTGTATATGCGTTTGTACTCGAGACTGGCCGCTCCAAAGTTAATCAGGAGGCCGATGTCGAGATCGTATGCCACGACGTAGCTTCTCGCTTGCGCCAAGTGAACATCCCGCAACTCCGAACGTGCCTTCAATTCAACCATGACGCTCTCACCGATTATAAAGTCGGCCCTTCTGGAGCCAACTTCAACTCCACGGTAGTATATGGGTTGCTCCACTTCTCTCCCAAATAGGATATTTGCATCGATACCTCTGAGAGGGGCTGTCGAGGGCTGTTGGCGTAGCCTTCCAAACCTAAATTGTCGGTCAGTGGTTGGTGGCGATGCGTAGAGGGCTGTCGGCGTTGGCGGCATTTTGGTCCGCATTGTCGGCAACGGGTTACAGTTCTATCCACAACGGTCCCCACCAAAAGAGATGCCCCTCACCGTGAATCGTGCCCACATAAGGAAGCGGCCAACATCGGAGGTCACCCACCACAGAAGCCGGACCGGGCCGATATTCCATTCGTATGCCACTCTCATGACTTTCTACCCTATCGGGAATCCTAGACTGGCCTCAGATACTATTGCTGGATTCCCGTGCAACTCCCTGTACTCCATTGCCTTCTCTATCTTCAGCCCATAGCTCTCGTGCATCCAGGTCTTGGTGACGTATGTGCCGATTACAAGATAATCGAGCTTTCGCGTTACGCTTTTGGCGTTGATGCCGCCCCATTCCTCTATAAATGCCTGGCACACTTTCCGCGTGCCATACGCGCAAGTTCCGGTAAAAAGGAAAGACCGCCCCGGAAATACCACTTCGGGTTGTGGGTCATCGAGTGGGAGACCCGCAGACTTGATAAGTTCCCCCATACTTCCGGGATCGCCTGCGAATTCGGATAGCAACTGCAAGAGTTCGGCTTGCTCGTCCACGTCCAAGAGATTGTCCGAAAGCATGACCTGGATTCGGCCCAGCAATGTGTCAACCATTATGTTCTCTGTGTACCGATTATTGGCAAGCCAACTCATAAGCATTTCCGCTTCAGTTTGAGAGACGACATCATCCGCTATGATGCCTTTGGCAAGGCCAATCAGGGTATCTATCTGCCTATTATTGACGCGGGAGCTTGCATACTTCAAGCCAGCAATGTCTTCTTCGGAATAAGCGTCCATTCTTTCTCCTCTTGGTCTTCCTTCATGGCCTCCGCGAACGCCTCTGCCGCCTGGCGCTGCCAGCCTGGGAGCGAGTGCGCGTAGATGTCCGAGGTTATCGACACGTTGGAGTGGCCCAGCCGCTTGCTCACCACGACGATGTTCTGCCCGCTCTGCAAGGTTACAGAGGCGTGGAAGTGGTGCAGGCTGCGGATGGTCATGTTGGGTTCGCCGGCGCGCTCACCGAACTTCTTCACCCATCGGGTAAAGGAGCCTGGATTCAGCCATTCGCCGGTGGCGTCGGCGAAGACGCGGCCCCGGTCGTCGTAGGCGTCGCGCATCGTCGCCTTCACCTCCTGCTGGAGGTCGCGGTGGCGTGCGAGCACGCGGACGGTCTCGCCGTCGAGGTCCACCGCTCGCAGGCCGCTCTCCGTCTTGGGCGGCTGGAGCATGAGGCCTCGCTCCTGGCTTCGTGTGAGCGATGCCTCGATGAAGATGCGCCTTAGCTGTAAGTCAACGCAATCCTAGAGCAGCCCCAGCGCCTCGCCTCGACGGAGGCCGGTGTAGGCGACCAGGTGGATGGCCGGGTAGAGGTGATGCCCCTCGGCCCTTGCCAGCGCCAGCGCGTCGCGGACGGCGCGGATGCCGGGCGGCGCAACCTCTCGCTTCGCTATCGGCGGGGGCGACACCAGGGAGGCCGCGTTGCGGTGTATCAGCTCCATGCGCATGGCCTGCTTGAGCGCGCCGGAGAGGACGGCGTGCACCACGTGGACTGTTCGCGGGGCCAGCGTCTCCGCAAGCCCCGCCTCCAGCGCCTGCACGTGGGACGGCCCGAGCCTGGCAAGCTCTATGTGGCCGATGGCGGGGTTGATGTGCCTGGCGATGATGCCGCGGTAGTTCTCCGCGGTGCGCTGTCGGCGGTTGGGAGCGATGTGCTCGCGCATCCAGCGGTCGAGCCAGCCGCGGAGGCGCAGCCTGGCGGTGTGAATCTCGATGCCCCTGTCCTAGATGGAGAGGAGCTCGCGGAGCCCGCGCTGGGCCTGGGCCCTTGTGCCGCGCAGGGTCTCGTGCTTGCGCCGGCGTTTGCCGAGCGCGTCGCGTCCGAGGTCTAGGGTGAGCTCCCAGGTTCCGGGGCTGCACTGCCGGATGCTGCCTTTCACTTCTACTTCCGGCAGTCCTCAAGCTGTATGCGGCCCGACACGTAATTGCCTACCTCGCAGATTGCCGTGAATTCCTCCCCTTTGTTAGCGCTGGCCTGCTCTTGTTGAGACAGGTCATCCAAGGCGACGTACTTAAGGAAGATACCACCGAGAACCCGATAGGACTCCATATCAACGACAAGGCGGACTTCACCATCGTCCACCTCGCCCACGACACCTGAGATGGTTATCAGCTTGCCCATGTAGTTCATGTCGTATCGAGACGCGTTGGCTTCCCGTTCTGCATAAAGCGCCTCCGCGCGAATCCGTTGGGGCGGAACGGGCGTGGCCGTCGGGTCAGGGATGACCGTCGGTTCTGGCGCAACCGTGCGGCTCTCCCCGTCCGGCGTCTCGGTTACTGATGCTATAACGATTAGAAAGATGAACACGGCTACGAAGATGGCCCACAGGACCCAGTTGTTCCAGCGGAATATCCCTCGCTTGGGCGGGTCGCCTGTGGAATCCACATTAACGCTCTCTCTTTGACCCAACCGCAAGCCGCAGCTCGTGCAGAAGTTCGCGTTCGGCGGGTTGTCGGCGCCGCAGCTACATCGACGACTGATGCCCATTCCTCACCTCCTTGGTAAGCATGGTGGGGGGCCTTGCACCTGCACCAGATCATCTCAGACGGACAAGCCTCGTGGAGCAGCAAGAGCGTCCACGCCGTCAATAGGCGCGGTCCGCTCTGTTTCAGGGCAGACATATCGCGCGGCGGGAGACAGCAGGCTTCGCAAACCGCGTGCGGAGTAGTCGAGACATTCATATTACTCACAGACCACGCCGTCGTCATCTCGGTCGAGCATGTACTGGTAGGCGGGATGGCCGCGTCGGACGGGCGCGATGCCGTGAGCGCGGGCCTCCGCGCAGGTGATGCCGCCGTTGCCGTTGTCGTCCCAGAGGGCGAGGGCGGCCATGTCGTCCACCGCGAGGCCGCAGGACGTGTGCAAGGCGTAGTCGGAGGCATCGACGCTGACGTAGTAGGAGCCGTTGACATTGTCGTTGGCGATGATGTGGTCGAAGTCGCCAGACACCCCGCTCAGGCGCTCCCAATAGCAGGAGTCCAAAAGGTCGGTGCCTGCCCTTCCTTCATATCTGCCTGGGGCGACGTCGCGACCGACCAGGTACGTCCCCGACCCAAACGCCAGCAAGAGCTCAGTTGGTGCGGGCCAGTCATCGATGGGAGTCATCTCGCAGCCTATCCTGAAGTAGCTGTCGTCGGCTTGTATTTCAATGTAGAACTGCCCAGTCACGTTGTCGTTCTCGATGATGTCGTCGAACTCGCCCGAGGCGCCGCTGAGCCGCTCCCAGTAGCAGGAGTCGAATGTACCCGTGCCGGTCATGCCCGCGTAGAGGCCGGGCTGAATGTCGCTGCCAACCTCATACATGCCAGGGTCGAGGCTCAGCTTAGGCACGGGCGTCGCCGTCGGTTCGGGGGTGGCCGTCGGGAGCGGCGTTGCGGGCGGCTTCGGCGTTGGAGTCGGGAGCGGTATAGCGGTCGGTTCCGGCGTAGGAGTCGGCAACGGCGTCGACGTCGGTTCAGGGGTGGCCGTCGGGAGCGGCGTCGCGGTCGGCTCCGGCGTTGGAGTCGGCATCGGTGTCGCGGTCGGCTCCAGCATCGCGGTCGGGGCGACGACGGCGGCCGCCTGCGCGGGCGTCGGCTGGACGGGGGCGTCCTCTCCACAGGCGAGCGCAAGGAGGGCGAGGGCGACTATGGCCAGGGGGGCTACGGGTTTAGTCAAGGTTTACTGCCTTCCCCAACGTTTTCCGGGAATTCCCCCCCGCTTTCTTCACTGCACCAGATAAGGACAGAGTCCTTATCAACTTCGCCCGCTATGTCGTCTCCGCGTTTGAATACATATTTGATGCCATTTTGTGTAGGTTGCTCCTCCATTTCGTCAGCTTCTACTTGTATAACAGGTGGAAATTGGACACCATCTCATAGGGGCTTTAACTGGATGAAGTAAGTCTTTGTTCCCTCTTTCTCAAGTACGGATGATACCTCTTAATGGGCGACGGGGTGTTCTAGCCAATCTCTCGGCGCGCTGGTCGGCCTTATACTCGCTGACCACCAGGATCGCGTGGATCGCTCCCGGCACCCAAAGCAGGAATGTGAGGACCCCATTTAGGAGAGCCGTGAATGGCCTGCCTGTCATCAGGACAGCGACGGGTGGTAGGACGATGGCGAGTAGGTACAGCATATCTGTCCTCCTGTTCTCCTCGATATTGGATCGGCTCGTTTCAATGGCAAGAGCTCGCTGATAAACGACCTCCTGAAACCCACCGCCCAACCTCCTGTGCTCTTACATGGCGCATCCAATGACCCGATAGGTTAGGTCGTGGTGCAAAAGGTTTCCCCTCTGTGTTGCTGACAATGTATCGGGTCTCCGAAGGCTCGTAAGAATCGAGATCAGAAATTCATGCGCTGGTTCATTCCTGTAAACGCGCCGTTGTCAGAATCAGGATTCTTTCCCGCAAGTCCTCTAATCCTATAATCCTCCCAATCCTGGAAATCCTGATTCTAGCTTCCCGCCTCACTGATAGCCTTTGTGACAGCCGCCGGGTTCATGGGCAGGTTGGTCATCCTGACGCCTACCGCGTCGTACACGGCGTTGGCTATGGCGGCGAGCGGCGGCACTATGTTAGCCTCTCCCACGCCTCTCACGCCGAACGGGTGGCCGGGATTGAACACCTCTACTATCACGCTCTCTATCATGGGCAGGTCCAGCGCGGTGGGCATACGATAGTCCAGCAGGCTGGAGTTGACCATGCTGCCCTCATCGTTCAGGAAGTACTCCTCGTTGAGCGCCCAGCCGATACCCTGGGCCGTGCCGCCCTGTATCTGGCCCTCCACGTAGCTGGGATGTATCGCGGTTCCCACGTCCTGGAACGCGGTTATGCGCAGGATGTCGATCTTCCCCGTATCGGTATCCACCTCCACGTCCACGATGTTGGCGGCGTAGGAGCCGCCGGAGCCTCCCGGATTCAGGTTCGCGCGCCCCACGACGGGGCCTCCTGTTTGCGCCAGCATCGGCGCGATCTCGTTGAAGGTCATTCGCAGCTCGGGGTCCGACGTGTGCTGGAGCGCGCCGTCCACGTACTCCACCTGCTCCGTGTCCGTCTCCCAGAGCCTCGCGGCGCGCTCGATTAGCTGGCGTTTGACGTCGTTCGCGGCCTCGTAGGCGGCCCATCCCGTCTTGAAGGCGACGCCGCTGCCGCCGGTGTTGGAAGTGTAGCCGATGGTGTCGGTGTCCGCGACCTGCGGAATGACGTTCTCTACCGGGATGCCCAGCACCTCGGCGAACTGCTGCGCCACCGCCGTGCGTGTGCCGCCGATGTCAACCGAACCCTCCACCAGGCTGACGCTGCCGTTCGCCAGCACGTTCGCCACCACGCAGGACATACCCGTGTTGTTGCGGCAAAAGCCCATGCTCACGCCGCGCCCGAGGCGCTTCTCCCCGCTTCGCTCTTCTGCGGTGGAATGGCCCGCGTCCACGCTCCCGGCCAGCGGCGCGCTGTAGTGAGGATGCGTCTTCACCGCCTCCATCACCTCCTGCGCGCCTATTCGCAGGTTCATGACGCCGTCCGCCCGGCGCGTGCCCTCCCTGGCCGCGTTGAGCAGCCGCAGATCGACCGCGTCTATCTTCAGCCGCTCCGCCAATTCGTCGATAACGCACTCGACGGCATAGGTGACGATGGGCGCGCCGGGCGCGCGGTATGCGGCTGTCTTGGGCTTGTTATCCACCACGTCGTAGGCGTCTATCAGCACGTTCTCGATGTTGTACGACGCGAAAATCGCCGCCGCCGCGCCCGAAAGCGGCGCGCCGGGATAAGCCCCTGCCTCGAACGCGAAGTACGCCTGCGCCGCGCTGATGCGACCCTCGTTGGTCACGCCCAGCTTTATCCTGACATGGCTGCCCGACGTGGGCCCGGTGGCCTCCATGACCTCTGTGCGGCTCATGGTCATCTTCACCGGATGCCCGCTCTTCTTCGACAGCGCCGACGCGACCGGCTCCAGGTAGGCATTGAGTTTGCCGCCAAACCCCCCGCCTATCTCCATTGGAACCACCTTCACGTCGGACACGGGGACGCCGAGAATCCGCGCCGTGTTGTCTCGAATCCCAAACTGCCCCTGGCTGCTGCACCAGATGGTCAGCCTGTCGTTGGGCGCCCACCATGCGGTCGCGTTTTGCGGCTCGATGTAACCCTGGTGGACGGTCTTGGTGCGAAACTCGCGCTCTATCGTAACGTCGGCGTCCTGGAAGCCCTGCTCTATGTCGCCGAACATGTGCTGCTCATGGCCCGCGATGTTCCTCCCCTCGGTCGCGTCGCCGCCGGGCGCTTCCACGTTCACCCAGTGCTCGTGGAGAATGGGCGCGCTGGCCCTCATAGCGTCCTCCACGTTGGTCACCGCCGGAAGAACCTCGTACTCCACGTCGATGAGGGACAACGCCTCCTCCGCGACGTGAGGGCTGGTCGCGGCGACTGCCGCTATGGGATGGCCCTTGTAGAACACCTTGTCCTTGGCCAGAACGTTCTCGCTGATGGGCGCGCCCAGCACGGCTTGCTGGACCGCAGGAGGAGTGGGAGCGAGGTCTCTGGACGTGACGACGGCCTTCACGTCTGGATGGGCCTCGGCCCCGCTGGTGTCTATGGACTTTATCCTCGCGTGGGCGTGAGGGCTGCGCAGAACCTTGCCATGCAGCAGGCCGGGCAGGTTCATGTCCGCGCCGTAGAGCGCCCGGCCCGTAACCTTGTCCACCCCGTCATGCCTGATCGGTCGCGTGCCGACCACCTTGTATTTCTTGACCTCAGTTGCCATACGTTCTCCTTACGATTCCCAAAGATTCGAGGTTTGTTGCGTGATAGTCTGTTTCGCGGCTGTATCTTACCATAACAGGGGTATTGCCTCTCGAACCTGTATCAGGTAGGGGCGTCCCTCGTGGGCGCCCAGGCCATGGGACGACCAGCTAGGGCTCTTGGAGCAGCCATCAGACGCCGTACTTCACGTCCTGCCCGGCCGGGCCGCCGCTGATGCCGACGGGCGAGCCGTCCGCGCGCCAGCACGCCGCGCCGTGAATCAGCCCGGCGTCGTGGTCGAACATCACGCCGTTCATGCCGCCCGCCACCCGCGCGACGACCTGCACGTCGTGGCCCTTCCTCCTCAGCAAGTCCCTTGCCGCGGGCGAGATACCCTCTTCCACCTCGAGCTCCTGCCCCTGCGTCCATACGCGAGGGGCTTCCACCGCTTCCTGCAGGCTCATACCATGGTCGATAACGTTGACAATCGCCTGGAGCACCGACGCGAAGATTCGTGTGCCGCCGGGGGTCCCCAGCGCGAACAGCGGCCGCCCGTCCTTCAGCGCGATTGTGGGAGACATGCTGCTCAGCATTCGCTTGCCGGGAGCGATCGAATTCGCCGTGCCGGGATGTGGGTCGAAGATGTACATGTTGTTGTTGAGCAGCATCCCGGTTCCAGGCACCGTCACTTTCGACCCAAACGCCGCGTGAATCGTCTGGGTCATCGACACCACGTTCCCCTCGTCGTCCGCGACCGTGAAGTGTGTCGTGTTGTCCGATTCGCCCAGGTAGGAGGAGGGCGCGCCGGCGGCGTAATTTTGCGCCCGCTCCAGGTCGATTTCGCCTCGTCTGAGGGCGGCATACCGCTTGGAGATGAGCCCCTGCACCGGGACTTCCACGAAATCGGGGTCGCCCAGGTACTCGAACCGGTCCGCGAACGCTATCTTCAGGATTTCAGCGACCAGGTGAACGTAAGCCTCGGTTCCGAACCCCATTTCGCCCACGTCGAACGCTTCCAGCACGTTCAACGCCTGGATTATGTGAACGCCTCCCGAACTTGTCGGCCCAACGGCCACGATTTCGTGTCCCTTGTAGGTTCCACGCAGCGGTTCGCGGTACTTGAACTCGTAGGCGCGCAGGTCTTCCAGCGTTATGATCCCGCCGTTGGCCTTCATGTCCTCGGCTACCGTCTCGCCCAACTCGCCCCCGTACAGCGCGTCCGACCCTTGCTCCGCAATCAGCCGCAGCGTGCGGGCGTAGTCCTTTCGCGCGATGAACTCCCCAACGCTGGGAGGAGCGCCGTTGGGCAGAAAAACCGCTCTGCTCGCCGGGAAGCGCGCCAGGTCGTCGCGGTTGTCTCTTATGATGTTGACCAGGTACGCGCTCGCCGGAAAGCCCCTGTCGGCGTAGCGAATCGCGGGCTGAAGAACCGTGTCCAGCTCCAGCTTCCCGTACCGCTGCTGTATGTGACACCAGCACTTTAGATTGCCCGGAACGCCAACCGCCAGGTAGCCGAGCCTGTTCTTCTGGTCAACCGCCTCCAGGTAGTCGGGCCACGAATCCGAGACCGGCTGGTACATGCTGTCAGTCGAGGCCGCCGGTGCGACGGCGTAGTTGTCGATAGTGATCGACTCCCCAGTAGAGCCATTGTAGTAGTTCACCATGCCCGCGCCGAATATCCCAACCATCATCGGCTCCACTACCGTCAGCGCGAACGCGGTCGCGACGGCGGCGTCAATCGCGTTGCCGCCCATCGACAGCATCTCGATTCCGGCAGCCGACGCCATCGGATGATTGGAAGCCACCATGCCGCGAGAGCCCGCGGCTCCTCTCTTGCGGGTTGTGAAGGGACTACCCGCGCGTTCACGCCATTCCGCGTTCATTCGACTCCCCCTACTCCGGCTCGGATAGGCCAATTATAGCATAGCGCCTGGCAGTAATCCCGCGACATGGGCGCCCACGCAGGCGCAGTCTCTTGTGGGTGCCCTCGTTGGCAATCCGGCGTCCTGGGCGCGTGTTGCGTGAACATTCCCAATCAACTATCATACGTTCACCGCACGGAGGCGTTCCATGACAGACAACGAAACCCTCATTGGCGAACTCAAGGCGATTGTTGGCGACATGTATGTCGTGCACACGCGCGAAGACCTCATCGTCTTCGAGTACGACGGCTCCGTGGACAAAGCCCTGCCCCAAGCGGTAGTCCTTCCAGGTTCCGCGGAAGAGGTCGCCGAGGTCGTCAAGATCGCCGCCAGCCACCAGGTCCCCATCATTCCGCGAGGCGCGGGCACGGGGTTGAGCGGCGGCGCGATAGCCGAAACAGGCGGCATCGTGGTCGCCCTGACACGGCTGACGCGCATCCTCGAGGTTGACGTTGAAAACCGCGTCGCCGTCGTAGAGCCAGGCCTGGTCAATCTCGAACTCACAACCGCCGTATCCAGGCACGGCCTCTACTATGCGCCCGATCCCTCCAGCCAGAAAGCCTGCACTATCGGCGGCAATGTCGCCGAGAACTCGGGCGGCCCCCACTGCCTAGCCTATGGCGTGACCACCAACCACGTGCTTGGCATGGAGGTGGTGCTGGCCGACGGCTCGATCCAGTGGGTCGGCGGCAAAACGCGGGAGACCCCGGGATACGACCTCCGCGGCATCCTCATCGGCTCGGAGGGAACCCTCGCCATCGTCACCAAGGTCGCCGTTCGCCTGCTCAGGCAACCGGAGGCGGTCAAGACGCTGCTCGCGGTCTTCCGTGAACTCGACCACGCCAGCGCTGCTGTGTCGGGCATCATCGGCGCGGGAATCGTCCCGGCGGCAATCGAGATGATGGACGACCTTTGCCTCCGCGCCGCCGAGGCCTCCGTTCACGCGGGCTATCCCGCCGACGCCGGCGCCGTGCTGCTGGTGGAGGTTGACGGACTCCGTGAGTCGGTGGAAGAGGAGACGCGGGAGATAGAGCGCGTTTGCCGGATGTTCAACCCGATGGAGATTCGCACCGCCACCGACGCCGCCGACCGTGAGCGGCTCTGGGCCGGACGCAAGGGCGTGCTTGGCGCGCTGGGGCGTCTCGCGCCAAACTACTACCTCGTGGACGGAACCGTCCTCGCGCACCAAGCTGGTCGAGGTGCTCGCCAGGGTGCGGGAGATGTCCCAGGAATCGGGATTTCCCATCGCCAACCTGCTTCACGCGGGCGACGGCAACCTGCACCCGTCCGTCCTGTTCGACGAGCGCAAGCCCGGCGAAACGCAGCGCGTCCTGGAAATCGGAGGCGAAATCCTGAAACTCTGCGTGGAGGCGGGCGGCGTATTGTCCGGCGAACACGGTATCGGCCTCGAGAAGCAAGAGTACATGCCCCTCATGTTCACCGACGACGACCTGGAAGCGATGGCAAAGCTCAAGCCCGCGTTCGGTGTGCCCACCACGTTCGTCTGTAGTTGCGAAACCCGCTGCGCTCACGGCTCCCTCTTCAACCCGGCCAAGATATTCCCCGGCGGAGCCTCGTGCGGCGACCTGTCGCGCTCGGCCGCGATTGCCAGGGCCGGCGCGGACGCCTGGATATAGCCGGGAGCGAAGCGGGCTATGCAACTTCAAACCAGAAGGCAGTGACACCCGCAATGACCGACCTACACTCCCAGGCGTTCGAGCGCGTTACGCCAGGCTCCGACGCATACCTCATAGATGGTCTTCAACCGGAAACAGCCCTCTTCCCGGAGGACATACGCGACCTGAGCGTGGTTATGACCTACGTTTCGGGGCAGGGACTCGCTGTCGCTCCCTGGGGCGGTGGTGTTCGCATGACGCTGGGCAACCCGATCAGCCGCCTCGACGCGGTGGTGGACCTCTCGCGTATGCAAGGCGTGGTCGCCCACAACCCGGGCGACCTGACGCTCACGGTGGAGAGTGGCATACCGGTCGAGGAACTGCAAGCCGTGCTCGCGGAACACGGCCAGTTTCTCCCGCTCGACCCACCCATTCCGCACCGCGCCACCATCGGCGGGACGCTTGCCTCCGGGGCGGGCGGCCCGCTCAAAGCGCAGTACGGCAACCTCCGCGACCTTGTCATCGGCATGAAGATCGTGCAGGCGGACGGAACAGTCGCCAAGAGCGGCGGCGAGGTCGTCAAGAACGTCAGCGGCTACGACATGGCGCGCCTTCACGTCGGCGGGCTGGGCACGCTGGGTGTCATCGCCGAGGTCTCTTTCAAGCTCACGCCGCTTCCCCGCGGCGAAACGACGCTCGTCGCGTCATTCGATACCCAAAAGCAGTGTCTGAACGCCGGCCTCGGCGTATTCAGCAGCCACGTAGTCCCCTACGCCCTTACCGCGTTCGATGGTCCGGTAAATGCGCGTTCGTGTGTGCTGGACGATGACGGCGCGAACTTCCTCGCCATCAGGCTCGGGGGCAGGCCGCTCACGCTGGAACGCCAACTGAAGGACTGCTCCGAGATCTGCCGGGAGAACGGCGCGCGCATGGTAGAGGCCCTCGACCACACTCAGGCGAGCGTCCTGTGGCGCAAACTGGCCGATTTCGGCTGGGACGACGCGACCACGCCGCTCATCGCGGGCAGGGCAACACTGCTGCCCACCGAAATCGACTCCCTCCTTGGCGCCCTGGAACAGCAGGAGGACGGCTCTCCCGCGAAACCGGCGGTGGTGGCTCATCCCGGCTACGGCAGCGTGATGCTGAACTGGTTCGCCGAAGGCGAAGGCGTCTGCGATGACACGGCGGCCGACATCGTCGCTCACGCCCGCGAGGCCGTTCACGACGCGGGAGGACGAATGGTAATCGAGCGTTGCCCCGCAAGCGTGAAGTCCAGCTTCGACGTCTGGGACGACGTTGGCGACTCGCTTGCCACTATGCGCCGGTTCAAAGAGCAGTACGATCCGAAAGCGATTCTCAATCCAGGCCGTTTCGCCGGAGGCATCTGATGGCCGCTCAACTTCCAAGCGCTGCCTCATCGCTGTTTACGGGGCCGGACGCGCCTGACGAATCCGAGCTCTACAAGTGCGTCCACTGCGGCTTCTGCCTCCAGGCGTGCCCGACTTACGTCGAGACAGGCCTCGAGACGGAGTCGCCGCGGGGCAGAATCGCGCTGATGAAGGCCGTGAACGAAGGTCGCATCGAAATTACGCCCGGAGTCGTGCGCCACTGGGACCTTTGCATCCAGTGCCGCGCCTGTGAGGTTGCATGTCCCTCCGGCGTCAACTACGGGAGGCTCATCGAGGCGACGATGAGTCAGGTGGAAGGCCAACGCGCCCAGGAGCGAAGCGGGCTATCCCACTTCAAACCAGGATTCCTCCTGCCCAGGCTCATGCCCGGCTTCACGCCCGCCGGCCTCGTGGAGAGCCAGCGAAAGCTGGGCCGCGTCGTCGGCGCGCTGCGATTCTACCAGCGGTCGGGCATCCAAAAGGCCCTCAGAAAGTCCCGCGTGCTCAACCTGGTCTCCGGCAGGCTCGCGGAGCTCGAAAGCTCCCTGCCGTCGCTTCCCGAGACCGTTTTCGAAGCCAACGGCCAGGTGATTCCCGCGATTGGAGACAGGAAGGCGAGAGTCGCGCTGCTCTCCGGCTGCGTCATGCCGTTGGTCAACGGCCCGCAGATGGACGCCGTTACCCGCGTGCTCGCCCGCAACGGCTGCGAGGTCGCCGTTCCCGAGGGACAGGGCTGCTGCGGCGCGATCAGCTCCCACGTTGGGGACCTGGAAACGGCGCGCGCCCAGGCGCGGCACAATATCGACGTGTTTCTCGACTCGGAGGTTGACGCCGTCGTCGTGGCGTCGGCGGGGTGCGGCACACGCATGAAGGAGTACGACTACCTGCTGAGGAACGACGCTGGATACGCGGAGCGCGCGCGGAGTTTCAGCGAGATGGTGAAGGACATCAACGAGTACCTGGTCGAACTGCCATTCCAGCCTCCCACTGCCAGCTTGGATTGCCGCGTTACCTACCAGGACTCCTGCCACCTCGCCAACACGCAGCGTATCACCGAGCAGCCGAGACAGATTCTGCGCTCCATACCGGGGATTGAGTTCGTGGAGTTGCCCAACGCATCCAGGTGCTGCGGTGCCGGCGGAACCTACACCATCACCGAACGCGAATTCTCGCTCAAGGTGCTGGCGTCCAAGATGGAAGCCGTGAAGCAAACCGGCGCGAACGTAGTCGCCACAGCCAACCCCGGCTGCGTAATGCAGCTCCAATACGGCGCGCAAAGAGACGGCCTGGACACAAGAGCGGTCTATGTAACCGACCTGCTGGACGAAGCCTACACGCTTCAGGATTCACAGCCAGACCTCTCCCCCTCGACGGGCGAAGGCTAGGAGGGGCGTGAGCGTATGTCCCTTCCCCTCGACGGGGGAAGGCCAGGATGGGGGTGACGCGGGCGGGGAGTGGGGTAGCATTGGCAACTACCTCACGCGAACCCCAAATCTCAACAAACCCAAGGAGGAAACACCATGGACATGGGACTGAAGGACAAAGTGGCCCTGATAACGGGCGGAAGCGACGGCATCGGCAAGGCGGCGGCGAAGGTGATGGCGGCTGAGGGCGCGAAGGTCGTCATCTGCGCGCGCCGCCAAGACGTGCTGGACAGGGCCGCCGCGGAGGTCAGCGAGCAAACCGGCGGCGACGTCATGGCGGTAGCCGCCGACGTAACTGAGCCGGACCAGATACAGAACCTGTTCGACAAGGTCATCGAGGCCCACGGACGAATCGACGTTCTCGTGAACAACGCCGGAACGTCCGCCGCCGCCTATTTCGAGAACGTTTCCGACGAGACCTGGAGATACGACATCGAGTTGAAGCTCTTTGGGGCCATTCGCTGCTCGCGGCTGGCGATTCCGCACATGAAGGCGCAGGGCGGCGGGCGAATCATCAACATCACCACGCCCGGCGGCAAGGCGCCCGCGCCCAGGTCCGTACCCACCTCGGTCAGCCGAGCGGCGGGCATCGCGCTGACCAAGGAGATGTCCAAGGACTACGCCGAGGACAACATTCTCGTGAACACGGTGTGCATCGGCCTGATCAAGAGCGGCCAGCACGAGCGGCGCTGGGAGCAGCAGAACGCGGAGAACCCCGGCTTGACCCTGGACAAGTGGTACGACGAAATGGGCAAGCGCGTGCCGGTGGGCCGCGTGGGCGAGGCCGAGGAGGCCGGAGACCTCATCGCGTTCCTCGCGTCCGACCGCGCCAGCTACATCACCGGCGTCGCCATCAACATCGACGGCGGAACGTCCGCGGTCGTCTAGCAGACCGCCACACGACCGTCGTTCCCGCTTTCGCGGGAACCCAGGGTCCGCGCTGCTCCAAGGAGCGCGGAAACCCCGTCGCCGTAGCCTACACCTGGCCCGTCTGACCCCGCTGCCGCAGCGCGTGGTCGATGAGCACGAGCGCCATCTGGGCCTCGACTATCGGCACGGCGCGCGGCAGCACGCAAGGGTCGTGGCGGCCCCGCGCCTCCAGGATCGTCGGGTTGCCCTCGACGTCCACCGTCTCCTGGGGCCGCATGATGGTCGCGGTGGGCTTGAACGCGCCCCGCACGACGATATTCTCGCCGTTGCTTATGCCGCCCTGTATGCCGCCGGAGCGGTTGGTGCGCGTCCTGATTCGACCACCATCGTTGTAGAACACGTCGTTGTGCGCCGAACCGGTCATGGTGACGCCGCCGAAACCGGACCCAACCTCGAACCCCTTACAGGCCGGCAGCGAGAGCATGGCCTTCGCCAGGTCCGCCTCCAGCTTGTCGAACACCGGCTCGCCCAGACCAACGGGAACGTTCCGCGCCACCACCTCGACGATGCCGCCCAGCGAGTCGCCGTCCTTGCGGGCCTCCTTGATGCGCTCTATCATCTGCACGGCCACGTCCTGGTCCGGGCAGCGTACTATGTTGGACTCCACGTCCGACGCCGAAACGCTGTCCGGGTCAACCTGGGCCTTCAGTTGCCAGACCTGCTTGACGTACCCCACTATCTCCACGCCGAAGTCTCGCGCCAGCAGCTTCTTGGCGATTGCGCCGGCGGCGACGCGCCCCACCGTCTCCCTCGCGCTGGCCCTGCCGCCGCCCTTCCAGTTGCGTATGCCGTACTTCGCGTCGTAAGTGTAGTCGGCGTGCGACGGACGGTACTTGGTACGCATGTGCTCGTAGTCCTTGCCGCGGGCGTCCTCGTTCCACACGCCAATGAGTATGGGGGTGCCCAGGGTCAGCCCGTCGAACACGCCCGACAGTATCTCTGCCTTGTCGCCCTCTTTCCTCTGCGTGGAGACCTCGCTCTGCCCCGGCCTGCGCCGGTCGAGCTCCTTCTGAATGTCCTCCACGCCAAGCTCCAGCCTGGGCGGACATCCATCGACGACGACTCCCATGGCGTCCCCGTGAGACTCCCCCCAGGTGCTGATCCTGAATAGCTGCCCAAACGTATTGCCCATCAAACCATTCCCCTCTGCTTTGTGAACCCGCCGGCCAGGGCACGCCTGCCAGTATGCTACCATCCGAGCTGTTGCTATGGTATCATCTATCGAAGAAAGGTTGGCGGAAGTGGCGCAAACGCCGCCCGCCGGCCACGCCAAAACCGTTGAGAACGGGCCCGGGTTGAACACCTGTGAGCGCCTTCCGTGCCAGTCACGGATGAGTGTCGCACGCAGCCCGGGCCCATTTTATTGCCACACTCCCGCGAGAACAAACTTCCCCTTTATTCCCGTCTTCCCGCGGGGAGAAACTTCTCCCTCCCTTTGACGGGAGGGGGTCAGGCGGTGGGTGACTGGGGCGGCGTGCGCGCATTGCGCCCCGCGCCTGCCCGTTATAGACTATCCCAATGAGCGAAAACGACGATTCGGCATCAGACTCGGAGAAGGGCTCCCCACCCGCAAATCCTCCTTCCACCGCCGAAACCGCGCGCCAAGACCCAGCCGAGAGCGCCGCCGGCGTCGCGGCAGCCCCAACCAGCATGGAACGCCAACAGCCCCAAAGACGGCGCGCGCCCGCAAGGCCTGCCGCTGACGGCGGATGGCGAAACTCGTTCAGTTCCCTGTCCAATCGCCACTACCTGTATCTGTGGCTGGGACAACTGCTCATCATGGGCGGGATGCAGATGCAGATGCTTGCCAGGGGCTACCTGGTATATGACCTCACCGGCTCCGCTTCCCTTCTTGGCATAGTTAATGCGGGTTCCGCCTTCCCAATGCTGGGCCTCGTGCTGTTCGGCGGCGTCATCGCGGACCGGTTCGACCGCAAGCGGATAATCCAGGCCGGGCAGGTGGCCGCCGCCCTTATCGCCCTCGCCATAGGCATATCCATAACCACCGAAACGGTAACCTGGTACCACCTGCTGACCGCATCGGTGCTTCAAGGCGGCATGTTTGCCATAATGGGGCCGGCTAGGCAGGCCATCATTCCCCAGTTGGTCGGCAAGGAGCAGCTTACCAACGCGATGGCCCTCAACGCCGCCGCGATGAGCGTAACGACACTCGTCGCCCCGGCCATCGCAGGCTCGATCTACGCATTTCTGGGGCCAGCCCCGGTCTATTACGTCATAACCGGCTTCGTTTTCGTAGCCGTCGCGTTCACCAGCCTGATTCCAAGGGCGGACGGCGCGCCCAAGAACCCCAATTCCCGCATGTTGACCGACATCAAGGCCGGGCTCTCATACGTGCGCGTCAGCCCGCTGGTTCTGACCCTGCTGCTCATGGGGTTGGTCACCACCATCCTGGCTATCCCGTTCCGCTTCCTGATGCCGGTGTTCGTGGTGGACATATACGAACGGGGGCCGGACGCGATGGGCCTGATGACCGCCGTCATGGGCGGGGGTTCTCTGGTGGGCGCGCTCTACATCGCGTCACTGGGCAAGCGGAACAGGGGCCTGATCCTGATAGGCGCCAGCTTCGCGTCCGGTGTCGCGCTCGCGCTTGTCGCCGCATTCCCGTATTACGCCTGGGCGGTGGGATTCATGGTGCTGCTTGGGCTGGGAGACGCGGGACGCAGAGCGTTGAACCAGGCCCTCATCATGGAAGTGTCCGAGGACCAGTACCGCGGCCGGGTCATGAGCATCTTCATGATGAACTTCGGACTCATGCCATTGGCCGTGCTTCCGGTCGGCCTCGTTGCGGACGTGTGGGGCGGACAGGTGGCTATCGGCATCCTCGCCGCGCTCTTGATAGTCACCGGGTTCATCATCCTGGCAACCGCCAAGCAACTACGCAGATTGCAGTAGTTCGGGGGTTTCAGTGGTCAGTTTTCAGTACCGCGGGGGCAATCCCTCGTGATTGCCCCTACGACGGTCACCCCCATCCTGACGGCGGGACAGTTACAGATTCCCCTCCCTTGACGGGAGCTGACAGGGGTAGGTAAATGTTGTTTCGTAGCTACAGACCATAGCTGAGACATCACAATTGCGGCCAACGTATGTCATTCCGAGTGAGCGTAGCGAACCGAGGAATCCCAAGTTCTTGTAGTGCGGATGGCTCTGGATTCCTCGGCTACGCTCGCAATGACATGGGCTAGGCGTACCTGCAATTCGCATTTTACCTACCCCCCTGTGAGCTTGACGGGAAGGGGGGTAGAGGGTGGGTGAATTGAGGTGTAAGACGCGCCCCTACTTTGCGTTTGCGGTCCTGAGTTCCTGGGATACGGACTCTACCTCGTCCAGCTTTGCGGCTAGGACGGAGGGCTTTAGGCCGGCGGCGTGGTCGTTGTATCCCGCCCGCTCCAGCATGGTCGCCAGCTTGCCGCCCCTGAACAGGTCGAGCGCCCAGCGCAGCGGGTCCGGCGTTGCGGTGGTGTCCAGGTACAGCCGCTGGTTCTTGGCGCGCGGGCCGTAGTGGTAGTGGGGCGCGACCTCGAAGCAATCGAACGTCAGAAGCTCGTGCTCCTCCGCGCCGACGTCGCCGAGCACGTGTATGGCGATGCCGCGATCGTTGGCGAGCTCGCGGAACTCGATGCCGAACCTCACCGGGCCAGCCTCCACAATAACGTCGCCGCGATTGTGAACGACAGTGCTGCGCTTCTCCCGCGACATCGCGCGCGCCCTCTCCTCCACCTCGTCCAGCGTCGTATTGAGCGCGTCCATGTCTGCGTTGTCGGCGAGGTCGTCGTAGCCTGCGCGCCGGTACATCTCGGGCAGGCGATTCCTTAGCTGATCCAGCGTCCAGGTGAGCGAGTCGCCCTCCGTCGTCTTGTCCAGCAAGAGGCGCTCGTTGCGCTTCATGGGGCCGTAGTGGTAGTGCGGCACGTGGTCGAAGCAGTCGAAACGCAGGATTTCGACGTCCTCGCCGTCAACCTCGCCCAGCGCGTGGAGGCACAAACCCTGGTCCGATAGCTCGTCGCGGTATTCCATTCCAAACTTGATGGGGCCGTCTCCGATGATTACGTCGCCAAGTTCTGCCATTGCGATACCTCCTCGATATTCGTAAGTGCGAGCCAACTGGCCTGATTATATCCAGATTGAGGCATACTGGCAAACCCGGATCGTCCACAAAAGGGATACTGGGGTTGCCGGTTTTCGGGTAGTTGTGCAGAGTTGAGGGGGAAGTCGTCTGAATCACGATTTTGACAACGTCCCCTTGACATACACGAACACTCGTGCTACCATGCATCTATTCACGCACACGCTGCCGCCATGTAGCAACTCGAACACATAGTAACTATCTCAAAAGCGCCGTCTTTCCCGCGAAAGCGGGAACCCATCGCAATGGCTCGCCGCTCGGCAATCCTGATTCTGACGACAGTGCAAAACCCACAGAAGGGAATACGTCATTTCATGGCAAACAGCCGCGAACCTACCGCATTTCCAGGCAGAACACTGGTAAGCATCCTGCAAAATCCCAGACACCCCAAGTAGGGATGCATCAGAATGCATGAAAATCCGACACCCACAGGGCTTTTGACGTCAGCGAGTACATCCCGAAGTTGTAAGTGAGTGTGCGGGCGCATAGAATGAATGGACGACAGACCGACCAAACTAACCGGAGGACTGCCATGCGACTGCAAGGAAAGGTAGCCATCATTAGCGGCGCCGCTCACGGTATGGGCGCGGAAGAGGCGCGGCTGTTCTCCAGGGAGGGCGCGCGCGTCGTGATAGCGGACGTCCTGGAGGACGAGGCGAAGCAGGTGGAGGCCGAGATCAACGAGTCCGGCGGCGAGGCCGCCTTCGTGCGTGTGGACGTCACCAGCGAGGAGGACTGGAACCGCGCCGTCGAGCAGACGCTCTCTCGTTTCGGCAAGGTGGATATACTGGTCAACAACGCGGGCATCAGCAGTTCCACCATGCGCGACCCCCTGGACTCGGACGACTGGCGGCGCATCATGGACGTGAACGCAACGGGGGTGTTCCTCGGCACAAAGAGCGTCATACCGGCGATGAAAGGCGCGGGCGTGGGCGCGATAGTGAACATCTCCTCCATAATGGGCTTCGTGGCGAGCGAGGCCGGGCATCCCGCCTACCAGGCGTCCAAGGGCGCGGTGCGCATCTTCACTAAGGCGACGGCGGTGCAGTACGGCCCATACGGCATCCGGGCGAACTCGGTGCATCCTGGATTCATGCCCCCCATGCGTTCAGGACGAGGCGCGGACTCTGCTGCGCGTCAACAGCAAATCGATCTCACTCCACTGCGTAGAAGCGGAGAGACCATCGAAGTCGCCAACGGCGTCCTGTTCCTCGCGTCGGACGAGGCCTCCTTCATTACGGGCACGGAGTTGGTGATAGACGGCGGCTTTATCGCGCGCTAGCAAGGCGTTGCTGGCAGAAGACGCTCGTATGGCCTTACACCATGGCGTTGCCGGCAGCCGACGGTCTTGTTGCCTTACACCATGGCGTTGCCGGCAGCCGACGGTCTTGTTGCCTTACACCATGGCGTTGCCGGCAGCCGACGGTCTTGTTGCCTTACAAAAAAGCGTTGCAGCAGCCGACGGTCTTGTTGCCTTATAAATGAACTCCCACCAGCAGGTACGCCTCGCGGCCATCTTCGTGGACGGGGTAGGGACGCTTCTCCACCTGGAAGCCCGCCTCGATCATCAACGTCTCCCACGTATCGAGCGAAAAGAGCCCGGCCACGTGGTGGTCCTGTTCGATTCTCAGCTTCCCGCCCTCGTTAAAGATGTAGAAGTAAATCGACTCCAGGGAGTTGTCTTCCGGGTCTGGGTCATAGTTGTACTCGATAAAGGTGAACTCGAGGTCGCCTTCCCTTCTGATTTTGTGTGACACCCAGGTCCCGGGAAAGGTCTCCTTGAAGTCGTCGGGCGCGGTGATGAACACGCCACCGGGACTGAGATGCGCCCGTGCGGTGGCGAACGCGGCGCGCAGGTCGTCCTCGGTGAGCATATAGACTATGGCGTCGTGGATGAGCACGGCGTCGAACACCCGCTCCAGCCTCACGCTCCGCATGTCGCCCAAGTGGTGTTCGACGCCGGGGTTCAGCCGCCTGGAGTTCGCCAGCATCTTCTCCGAGATGTCAACGGCTGTCGCTTGGAAGTCGTCGGTTAGGTGCGACAGGTTATGCCCGCCGCCGACCCCAAGCTCGAGGATTTCGTGTCTGCCGGGACCGAGCTTGTCCACGAGAGCCGCACGCCAGTGACGGGCCTCGTCCGCGTAGCCCTCCGGCGGGCTGATTAGCGTCCACAGGTGCGCGAACTCGTCGTACATCCTGTTTTGTTTCACGTTTGAATTCACCAATGACGTTTGGGATGACCCAGCGGGGCAGACCCACGACGAACCAGGGCAACCACAAGGGATTGCCCCTACGGGGCGGGCGGTATGGTGATTGCGGGGACCTCGAGCTCCGCGATGAGGTTGCTAAACATCGACACGTCCTCGTCGATGACCTCTTGCAGGCTCCCCAGCTGGCCGTCTATCTGGCCCGACACTTCACCGAAGACCACGTTCGCCTGTTGGGTTGGCCCTGTGTCGGCGCGGCTCACCACTTTGGCGAGCCCGGCCAGCATTGAGTTGAGCCGCGCCGACATGCGCGCTCCCGCTGACGGTCGCACCATCACAAGCTCGCCCTCGATGGCAGCGAGCTTTTCGCCTATCTCCGCCGCCGCCTCCGACATGCGCTCCCCGGCCGGCCCTCCGGCCGTGCGCCGCTCCCACTCCTCGACCTGGACTCGGACTCCGCGTAGCCGGTTGACGGCCTCGTGTGTCTCCGACATCTTGTCGCGTATGCTCAACAGCAACTCGAACTGGGCCTGGAACTGCTCCGGCGTGGTGGAGATTCGCGGGTCCGGGAGAATCTCGAACGACTGCGTGTAGCTCTGGCCGCCGACGTCGAGCCGCGCCTGGTAGGTTCCCGGCGGCGCTTCGGGGCCGGCGAATATGGCGTTGTAGGCGATCTCCTGAAGGGTTTCACCCTCTATCGGTGTAGGGCTCGGGTAGCGCATGTTCCAGATGAAACGGTTCATGCCGACGTTCGCGCTCAGCTTGGGCTGCCCGGAAGAGTCCCCGCCGCTGTCGAACGACCTAATCTCCTGCCCCTCGATGTCCAGGAAGGTCAACGCAATCTCGCCCTCCGGCTCGTCTCCGAGGAAGTAGCGGACGATTACGCCGTCAGGCGGGTTCTGACCGGCGTCCAGGTAGGCGCGGGTGACCTCGCCGTTGGCGCCGCGGGCATGCTCGTAGGTGGACACGAGGGGATTCGGCCCTGGTAGTTCCTGCCGACATTCGGAGTGGCGGCGTAATCGGGGGCGACGTAGCCCGGATAGGTTGGGAAACGGTAGGCCGGGCCGGGCTGGAAGAGATGCGCCCCGCTCTGCGCGACCTCGTCCGTCATCTGGCGCAGCGGCGAGAGGTCGTCGAGAATCCAGAAGGCGCGGCCATGCGTGGCTACGACGAGGTCGTTGTTCTTGACGACCATGTCGTGGATAGGCACGACGGGCAGGTTCATACTCAGCGGCTGCCAGTTCTCGCCATCGTCGAACGAGACATAGACGCCCGTCTCGGTGCCGGCGTACAGCAGCCCACGCCGCGCCGAGTCCTCTCGTATGACCCTCGTGAAGTCGTTCTCCGGGATGCCATTGGCTATGAGCGCCCATGTCTTGCCGAAGTCGTTGGTCTTGTAGAGATAGACCCCGGTGTCGTCGAGACGGTAGCGGTGAGCGGCTACGTAGGCTGTCGCGGCGTCGTGGGGCGAGGGCTCGACGGCGGCCACCATGGCCCACTCGCCCAGGTCCGGCGGCGTAACGTTCTCCCAAGAGCCGCCGTCGTCGCGCGAGACGTGAACGAGGCCGTCGTCCGTGCCGGCCCACAGCAGCCCGCGCTGCAAGGCAGACTCCGCGAAGGCGAACACGGTGCAGTAGATCTCGGCAGTGCCGCCCTCCTTGGTGATGGGGCCGCCGGATACCTGCAGCTTGCTTTCGTCGTTGCGGCTCAGGTCGGGGCTGATTATCTCCCAGCTATCACCCTCGTTCGTGGTGCGGAAAATGCGGTTGCCCGTGGTGTAGAGGGTCTTTTGGTCGTGGGGGGACAGCACAATGGGGGCGGTCCAGGCGAAGCGGTACTTCAGGTCGGCCGCGCCCGTTGCCCTCGAGGTCTCCGGCCAGGGGTCGATGTCCTTCGCCTGGCCCGTGCTGTGGTCGTAGCGCGTGAGCTGGCTGCTTCCGCTGTGCGCGCTATAGACGATGTTGGCATCGTCCTGGTTGACGGCGACGAACCCCGCCTCGCCGCCGCCGACCTGGTAAAGCTCAGAGGCGGTGATGACTCCCGAGCGGGAGCGGCTGGGCACGCTCATCGTTAGGTTGTCCTGCTGCGCGCCATAGACCCTGTAAGGGAACTGATCGTCGGTTACGACGTGGTAGAATTGGCCGGTCGGCTGGTTGTACAGGGTTGACCAGGACATGCCGCCGTTGAAGGTAACGCAGGCGCCGCCGTCGTTGCCCTCTATCATACGCCGCGAATCGCGGGGGTCTATCCAGAGGTCGTGGTTGTCGCCGTGCGCGTTCGCCACGGAGCTAAAGTTGCGCCCGCCGTCGATGGACTTCCATAGGCTAAACTCCAGCGCCCATACCGTCTCGGCGTCCTGCGTATCCGCGAATATATGGGTGTAGTACCATGGCCTGCCGCGAATGTCGCTCGAGTCGGTCAGCTTCTCCCAGGTGTCGCCGCCGTCTTCCGAACGGAACAGCCCGCCGTTTTCCGACTCGATGAGCGCCCAGACCCTGCCGGCCTTCGCGGGGGATGCGGCCACGCCAATCCTGCCCATGATTCCGGCGGGCATTCCGGGGCGTGTGGAAAGCTCCTGCCAAGTGTCTCCGCCGTCGGTGGAGCGGTAGAGGCCGCTGTCCTCGCCGCCGCTTACGTGAATCCAGGGATAGCGTTGCGCCTGGTAGATGGCGGCGTAGATTATGCGGGGGTTGTTCGAGTCCACGGAGATGTCAGCCGCGCCCGCCCTTTCGCTCTTGTGCAGAACAAGCTCCCAGTTCTTGCCGCCGTCCCGTGAGCGGTAAACGCCGCGCTCGGGGTTGGGGCCGTAGGCGTGGCCCAGGGCGGCCACATATACAAGGTCCGGGTTCTGCGGGTGTACGCGCACGCGGGCGATGTGGCGGGTGTCCTCAAGGCCCAGGTGCGTCCAGGTGTTGCCGCCGTCGGTTGACTTGTACACGCCGTCGCCGTGTGAAACGTTCTGCCGGATGCACCCCTCGCCGGTTCCCACGTAGATGACGTTGGGGTCGGAGTCGGCAACGGCAATGGCTCCCACGGAGGCCACGTTGAGGAAGCCGTCTGAGACGTTCCGCCAGTTCGTGCCGCCGTCCTCCGTTTTCCAGACTCCGCCGGCGCAGCCGCCGAAGTAGAACGTTCCGGGGCTGACGGGATCACCCGCCACCGCCACCACCCGGCCCGCCCGGTGAGGCCCTATGCACCGCCATTCCATCGCGTCGTAGAGTTGCTGGTCAACACTTGCCATCGCCGCGCCTCCCGGGGAATAAGTCTTCAGTGGTCAGTTTCCATCTTGGGTTGACCCTAGCACTACCCTATACGCTGGATATGCTGGCGTCAACCTTTACGGATGGCTAACGTGTACGTGCTATAATTCGCGCAAATGGCTTTCAATTCACCACCTGTGGACAGTTCCTCTCCCGAAACCCCGGCCCAGCCGGCGGGTCCGCTGCGGCACTGGGATCCCAGCGATTACGACGACACCGAGAGGGCAGCCGCGCCAGTCAGCCAGGGGCCGGCGCTCCGGCGCTGGGCCGGCATCGCTTTACGGACGCTGCGCACCAGGCGGAGCCTGGCGGCTGTCCTTCTCCTCGTACTGGCCCTGATTGGCAACTCGCTCTATGACTACTACGGCCCCATCCGGTTCGCGTCGTCACCCGCATCCTCCATCGGCTCGATTCCGCACGAAGGCGTGTGGCCCATGGCCCACAGAGGGCCCGAGCGCAACGCCTTCGTCGAAGCGCGGGTTTTCAAGCCGCCGAGCGAGGTGAAGTGGCGATTCGACGCAGGCGCGCCTATCCTTAGCTCGCCCGCCGTGGTTGACGGAGCCGTCTTTCTTTCGGTCATGGACGGCAGGGTGGTCTCCCTCGAAGCGGCGTCCGGCAACGTGGCCTGGGAGCACGCGACGGGCGCCCTCATGCGGTCGTCGCTCGCCGTGGCCGGCGACCTGGTGATCGTGGGCGTGGAGGATGGCCGCGTAATCGCGCTGGACAGGGGAACGGGAGAACTCCGATGGGAGTTCGAAACCGAGAAGCCGGTGCTTTCGCCGCCGGCGGTTTACGAAGGGGTGGTCTATGTTGGGTCGAACGACTGGCATGTCTATGCGCTGGACGCGGCGAGCGGAGAACGGCGTTGGAGCTACAAGGCGCGAGACTCGATACAGTCCGGGCCGGCGGTGAATGAAGACGTGGTGACGTTTACCGACCTGACCAACCGCTTCTATACGCTCGACCGCGACAGCGGCGCGTTTCTCATGGACTTCAAGACGGCGGGGCCTGCAAGGGGTGGCGCGGTCATGCGGGGCAAGCGCGCCTACGTTGCGGACCGCGGCGGGCGAATCCGAGCGATCGACTGGTCCGTGCGGAACCTGCCGTTCGAGAAAGCGCTGCTCCGGGTCCGGGCGCAACTATACTACTGGAATATGATAAGCGTCGCGCCAACGCAAAAGGGTTCGCTGTGGTACTTCAGGAAGCGAGGCAAGGAGTTTCGCACAACGCCCGTGGCGGCGTGGAACAACGTCTATGCGGCGTCCGGGTCCGGCGCGGTCTTCGCGGTCAATAACGACAGCGGCGCGGGTGTGTGGGAGTTCCAAGCGGAGAGTTCCATCTTGGCCTCGCCGTCGATGGTGAACACGACCCTGCTGGTGGGCGACACGGACGGCCGATTGTACGGGATTGACGCGCTCACGGGCAAAGACCTCTGGCGCACGGAGTTGGACGGGGAGATAACCTCGACGCCGGTGTTCGCGGAGGGGGCGCTGTACGTGGCGACCTCCGAGGGAACGCTGTACTCGTTGGAATAACGCGGGCAGGTTGTCTGAGGCTTTGCCGACGGGCGCAACGATGGCCAGGACAGCCACAACGGATTGCCCCTAGTGGTGGCCGAGCGATTTTGCGCCGGATTCGGAGATGCGGTAAGCATAAACTTGACAACGGGCGGCACTTTGGAGTATAAATGCCATCTCAGTAGAGTATTCCCAACGGCCATGCAAAATCTCAGTAGAGTCGGAGGTGTGATTTACACTACGGGTTTTCCGAACCGGAGAATGAGGAAGAGAAGAGTTCACAAAGAGAAACAAGGAGGTATCCTTTGAAAGCGATACGATTATTGCCACTGGCATTGATTGTCGCTATGGCATTCGTGGTATTGGCCTGCAGTTCGGCAGAAGAGGAAGAAGCCGCACCCACCGCGGCTCCGCCGGCAGCGCCCACCGCAGCTATGGCAGCACCCACTGCGGTTATGGCCGCACCCACACAGGCGCCGGCGATGGTGCCCGGCACGGGCATGACGGGCCAAACGGGCGGGACGGTTAAGGTAGTCGGCCACGCCGGGACCTTCACGTTCGTTGACCCGCACGCGACCGGCCTCATCATGACCGGCTTCATTGGACGCCAGGTCTATGAGCAGCTGTTCACCCGCGACGGCGAATTCAACGTCCAGCCACAGCTGGTAGAGTCCTGGAACACCGACGACAACATGACCTGGACGTTCAAGCTGCGAGAGGGCAAGACGTTCCACAACGGCGCCCCGCTGAGGGTCGAGGACATCATCGCGAGCATCAAGCGCAACGCCGTGCTCAGCAGCATTTCGAGGTCTTTCTACCGGGGCTTCTCGGGCAACGCCGAGGGCGACACGAACATTGACCACATGTTCAACAAGATAGACGACACGACCCTTACGGTCACGCTGGACAAGCCGTCGTCTTACATCCTCACCATCATGGCCCAGATAGACCCGTTCATGCCGTCCGTGATGCACGAGGACATTTGGAAGAACCCCGCCGGAGGCAAGGGCGACGAGGCCACCAAGACCGCCATCGGCACCGGCCCCTTTAGTTTCGTTGAGTGGGTGCCTGGCAAGGGCGTGTTCCTGGAGAGGTTTGACGACTTCATAGCCAGGGACGAACCCAACGACTTCCTGGCCGGCAATCTGGAAGTGCTGGTTGACAAGCAAGAGGTGCTCGTGATTGCGGACCACGCTTCTCGAGGAGCCGCGCTACAGACAGGCGAGGTCCACTTCCTCGACGACTTCAAGCTGGACGTGGCCAAGACGCTGGAGAACAATAGCGACATCCAGCTTCAGCGTGTGGGCCGCATGAACATGGGCACGATAAATTGGAACCAGTGGCAGCCGCCGTTCGACAACCCCAAGGTTCGCCAAGCAGTCGCGATCGCGCTTCCCATTGACCGCGTGATGACGGCGGCCATCGGCGACGACGAGTGGTGGCGGCAGTGCGCGTTCTACATCCACTGCGGAACCAAGTGGAGCGACGGCGCGCAGGGCTACGGCGACCAGTTCCAGAGCATCTCCGGCGACGCCGCGAGGGCGGCCCAGATAGTCAAGGACGAAGGTGTAGCGGGAGCGCACGTTCGCGTTATCTCCGTTGACAGCACCTTCATCCCCGAGGCGGCGCTCGTAGTAAAGGAGACGCTGGAAGGCATAGGCTTCACGTCGGAAATCCTGGCGGTAGATACGGCGGCGAGCGGCGAGTTGCAGCGTTCGCCAGAGCCCACGGAGTGGGAGATGAGCATGGGCTGGAGCAACTTCTTCAACGGGGTTGACCCGCTCGGACCTCACACTAACAGCTATACGAAGGGCAAGTACCCGTCGTACTGGCAGGATCCAGGCGGAAGGGCACAGGACATTCGCACTAGGTTTGCCGAGGAGCTGGACCCTGTCGCACAGATCGAGCTCGTCAAACAGTACGACGCGCTGTACTGGGATGAGTGGCCTCGCAACGTTGCGATGTTCTCCAACCCCCGCGCCTATCGCACGGACGTATTGGAAAATGTGGGCAACTGGCTGTATCCCCTGGTTTACGGAGTCTCGGTTAAGCAGTAGGGCTTAGCTAGGTCTCCGAGTTAGCAGCAAACAAGCATGGGCTGACGTTCTCCCGGTCGTTACGATTGAGAGGGCGTCAGCCTTGCTATAATACCCCCATAAATCGGCGGGGCGCGGCCGTAACGTCGCCCGCCAGGCCTTGGCGCAGGACAATGCCAGCACTGTTCGCTGGACAAATAAGGAGTGATTATGGCAGCCGTCGATCCTGGACTTCTCAACGCGCTAACATGGCGAAACATAGGCCCACACAGGGGCGGAAGAGTCGGCGCGGTCGCCGGGCATCCCACAGACCCGAACGTCTACTACTTCGGCGCGTGCGCCGGCGGCGTTTGGAAGTCTATTGACGGCGGCACGTACTGGGAGAACGTTTCGGACGGCTTCTTCGACACCGCTTCGGTGGGCGCGATAGCCATCTCCGAGTCCGACCCCAACGTAATCTACGTGGGCAGCGGCGAGGGCTGCATCCGGATCGACGTTACGCACGGAGACGGCGTCTATAAGACCACGGACGGCGGCAAGACATGGCGCAACGTGGGACTGAAAGACAGCCGTCACATCGGCCGCGTGCGCATACATCCCCAAGACCCGAACACAGTTTACGTCGCCGCGTCGGGCCATGCCTTCGGCCCCAACTCGGAGCGCGGAGTATATCGCTCGACGGACGGCGGAGAGAGCTGGGAGAACGTTCTCTACAAGAGCGACGACGCGGGCGCGATAGACCTCTCCATGGACCCCAACAATCCCAGGGTAATATACGCCACGATATGGCAGCGGCAGCGCAACTTCTGGGAGATGTCGAGCGGCGGCCCGGACAGCGGGCTGTACAAGACCACGGACGGCGGCGACACCTGGCAGGAGCTAACCGGCAACCCCGGACTTCCGGATGGGCTGATTGGCAGGATAGGCGTGGCGGTTTCGCCCGCGAAGCCGGGCCGTGTGTGGGCGCTGGTGGAGAACGAAAATGGCGGCCTGTTCAGGTCTGAGGACAACGGCGCGACCTGGGAGCACCTTACGGACGACGAGGGGATTCGATCGCGGCCCTGGTACTACACCCACGTGTTCGCCGACCCTCAGGACGCCGACACCGTCTGGACGCTGTCCCTCAACTGCTGGAAATCGACCGACGGCGGGCGAACCTTCACCGACGTCGGCACGCCGCACGGCGACAACCACGACCTCTGGATTGACCCACGCAATCCGCAGCGAATGATAGAGGGCAACGATGGCGGCGCGTGCGTTACCTACAACGGCGGGGTTTCGTGGTCAACCATCTACAACCAGCCGACGTCGTGCTTCTATCACGTAACCACAGACAACCAACACCCCTACCGCGTCTATGGCACCCAGCAGGACAACAGCGCCATCAGCACGCCGAGCCAGACGTGGAAGGGCGCGATACCCTGGAACGACAACTACACCGTTGGAAGCTCGGAGAGCGGGCACATCGCGGTCAAGCCGGACAACCCGAATATCGTCTATTCCGGCGCGATAGGCAGCTCGCCAGGCGGCGGCGGCAACCTGCTGCGATACGACCACTCCACCGGACAGGTGCGCATCGTCACCATCTGGCCGGAGATGTACGGCGGCTGGGCGCCCAGAGATTACAAGTACCGCTTCCAGTGGACTTTTCCAATTGTCTTCTCACCCCACGATTCCAACACGCTGTATGCCACCGGCAACGTGGCGTTCAAGACGACCGACGACGGCACAAACTGGGAGGTCATCAGCCCGGACCTTACGCGCAACGACCCGGATAAGCAGGACCTGTCGGGCGGCCCCATCAGCAAGGAGGGCGGCGGCGCGGAGGTCTATTGCACCATCTACGCATTTGTAGAGTCGCCCCACGAGAAGGGGTTGCTCTGGACGGGCTCGGATGACGGCCTCGTCCACATCTCGCGCGACGGCGGCGGCAACTGGGACAACGTAACTCCGCCGGACGTGGAGGCGTGGACGCGGATAGCCATGATAGAGGTGTCCCCGCACGATCCCGCGACGGCATACATGGCCGCCACTCGCTACAAGCTGGACGACAACCGGCCGATGCTGTACAAGACCAACGACTACGGCAAGAATTGGCAGCAGATTACCGACGGCATCCCGGAAGATGATTTTACGTGGGTTATACGTGAGGACCCTGTCCGCAGGGGACTGCTGTACGCGGGAACCGAGACGAACCTGTACGTGTCGTTCGACGACGGCGGCTCCTGGCAGTCGATGCGCTCCAACCTGCCGGTGGTGCCCATATACGACTTGGTGGTCAAGGGCACGGACCTGGTGGCCGGGACGCACGGACGCTCCTTCTGGATACTGGACGACATCACGCCGCTGCGCCAGCTCACCGACGAGGTGGCGGGTGCGGACTCTCACCTGTTCGAGCCACGCGCGACCTACCGATTCCCCCCAGCCATGGGCCTGGGATTGGACAGGCGAACAGGGGTCGGCAAGAGCTATCAGCTGGCCCTGGGCGTGCCGGCGACGTTCTACTTCGCACAGCAGGCCGACGGTGGGAGCGAGCGGAAATTCGTCGATTCGGGCCAGAATCCGCCCGACGGCGTCATCGTGTGTTACTATCTCAGAGAAAAGTCCGAAGGCGAGGTCACGCTGACGTTCCTGGACTCGAACGGCGAGGTCATAAAGAGCTTCTCTAGTGAGTCGTCGGACGGGCCGAAGCTCCCTGCGGAGGCTGGCGCGAACAACTTCCTATGGAACATGCGCTACCCGGACGCGCGCAAGGTGGAGGGCGAGGAGTTTTCGCAAAGCGGCAGGTCCGCCGTGCCTATCATCGGCCCCGTGGCCGCGCCCGGCGCGTACCAGGTGAGGCTGGAGGCCGGAGGGCACACGCACACGCAGGACTTCGAGATTCGCAAGGGCCCGGGCGTAGAGAGTTCCGACGAAGACCTGCAGGCGCAGTTCGACCTGCTGATTGCCATCAGGGATAAGCTCTCGGCGGCTCACGATTCGGTGAACCGACTGCGTGCCATCCGGGAACAGGTGAAGGGCTGGGAGAGCCGCGCGGAGGGACGCTCCGGCGCGGAGCCGGTGCTGGAGGCGGCACAGGGCATCGACGAGAAACTGGGCGCAATCGAGGACGCCCTGTTCAGCCCCGGCGGGCAGACGAGGGCAACGCTGACGAAGCTGAACGGCAAGATTGCCTCACTGAGCGCGGTGGTGTCGAGCGCGGACTGGGTTCCGACGCAGCAGTCGTATGGCGTGCTCAACGACGTGTCGGGTCGCATCGACGCGCAGACGGACGCGCTCCAAGCGGTCATCGACAACGACGTTCCGGCGTTCGTCGCGCTGATCCACGAGTTGGAGATACCCACGGTCGTGGCGTAGCTGTCGGTTGGTCTGACTTGCCGCGTAAAAGACGTTTGAGAGGTAGATTGTCATGTGGCGGTATATAGCCAGGCGCATTCTGATAAGTATTCCGGTGGTGTTCTTCGTCGCGCTCATTACCTTCTCGATAATGCGGCTTGCGCCCGGAGATCCGGTGATGATGCTCCTCAGCAGCGAGGACGAACAACCTGACGCGGAAACTATTGCTAACCTCGAAAGGCAGCTCGGCCTTGACAAGCCGCTGCCAAAGCAGTTCTGGGACTGGTTCGCCGGCATCTTCACCGGCAACATGGGCTCCTCGTTCCGCTCCGGATTCGCGGTGTCGGAGTTGATCGCGCCGCGGCTGCAACCCTCTGCTTCACTGGCCGTCCTGGGGCTGGGATTGGGGGTGCTGTTCGGCGTGCCGCTGGGCGTGATGGCGGCGTGGAACGCCAATTCCCTCATCGACAGGGGGGTTATGCTGTTTGCCGTGCTTGGATGGTCGGTGCCCGGATTCTTTCTCGCATACATCCTCATCTTCTTGTTCGCCGTCAAGCTGGACATGTTCCCCGTGGTGGGCTACGTGCCGATTTCAGAAGGGCTGTTCGACTTCCTACGAAGCCTGACGCTGCCTGCGTTCTCGGTGGCGATTGCCATCATGGCATTGGTCGCGCGTATGACTCGCTCGAGCATGATGGAGGTCCTGAAAGAGGACTTCATCAGGACGGCGCGTTCGAAGGGGCTGCGCGAGAGGATGGTCATGGTGCGGCACGCGCTCAAGCCGGCATCGATACCAGTCGTTACCATCGTCGGCATCGCCTTTGCGGGTGTCATAACTGGCGTTGTGGTAACCGAGACCGTCTATTCCATCAATGGCTTGGGAAGGATGCTCGTTGACGCGGTGATATACAGGGACTTCCCAATCATCCAGTCCACAATGATGCTCGTTGCCATGAGCTACGTCGTCGTCAACCTGATCGTCGATGTTCTCTACGTGTACATCGACCCCAGAATCCGATACTAGGTGAGTGAAAAACGATGAGTACGCAGCGAGAACATGCCCTGTCGGCAGTGGGGACCCACCCGCCGCTGTCCGCCAGGCTGAACAGATACGCGGCCGTAACGCAGCGGGTATTGTCGAAGAACCCAAACATGCTTGGCGGACTGATAGTCATCTCGGTGATGGTGAGCATAGCGGTCGTCGCCGGCTTTATCGACAGGGTTGACCCCTACGCATTGGACCCGGTGTCGCGTCTGCAGAGCATGTCCGCTGAGCACTGGTTCGGAACGGACAACATCGGGCGCGACGTCTATTCCCGCACCGTGCATGGAGGTCGAATTTCGCTGGTCGTTGGCGCGTTAGTTGCGGTTACCGTATCGCTGGTGGGAGCGGGAATAGGGCTGACGGTTGGCTACTTCCGGCGCGTCGATGAGGTCGTCATGCGCTTCATGGACGGCATAATGGCATTCCCGTCGCTGCTGCTGGCTCTCGCGCTGATAGCGGCGCTGGGGGCGAGCTTCATCAACATCATCATCGTCATCTCGGTGGTTGACACGCCGCGAATGGTGCGCGTGGTGCGCGGTTCGGTGCTGAGCGTGCGGGAGATGGACTTTGTGACCGCAGCGGGCGCGCTCGGCGCGAAGGCGCCTCGCATAATGGCGCTGCACATTCTGCCTAACATCCTCGCGCCGGTCATCATCCAGGCCACGTTCGTGTTCGCGTCCGCGATGCTGACGGAGGCCGCGCTGAGCTTCTTGGGAGCGGGCATCAACCCCGAAACGCCCACGTGGGGCAACATCATAGGCCAGGGACGCACCTTCTTCCAGCGCGCCCTGTGGATAATGATATTCCCGGGGGTCTTCCTGTCGATAACGGTGCTCTCCATCAACCTCGTGGGCGACGGACTGCGAGACGCCCTGGACCCCAAGCTGCGACGGCGAGAGTAGCGCGGCGGGCAGATATACACGAACCTACCAAATGATAATCGACATTCACCGCCACATGTGGTCCTCCACCGAGAAACACCCTGTGTTTCGGGACTTCGGACACGAAGTAGAGAGGGAGCTTCCACTAGTCCCTGACGTGGACGCGACGGCCGATGCTATCATCGAGGAGATGGATGGGGCCGGCGTGGATGTCACGGCGTTGCTCGTCGCTGACTATCACCAAAGGCTGGGCGACGCAATCTTCAGCCCTGAAGGCGAGAATCGGATCCAAGCATACATGGCCGAAAGGCACAGAGGCCGACTCATCCCGTTCTTCGGAATGGACCCCCGCCGGCCCGACGCTGTCAGCCTGTTCGAGAAGGGGCTCAAAGAGTGGGGAGTTAAGGGTCTGAAGATTCACCCCACTGTAGGCTTCTTCCCCAGCGATCCCATGTGCTATCCCCTCTACGAGAAGTGTGTCGAATACGGCGTGCCGGTGATCTCCCACACGGGCCCCATGCCGTCTCCGCTGTACAGCCAACACGCGATGCCCCTGCAGTTCGACAAGGTCGCCGCGGACTTTCCTGAACTTACCCTGATCATGGCTCATTCCGGGCACGGCCACATATCCAGCCCCCATCTCTACCTGGAGGCGCTGGCTATAGCCAAGGAGAAGCCCAACATTGTCCTCGAGGTCTCCTGCTGGCAGTTGATCTACAACAACGACCCTGGCGCATTTGTGAGGGCTCTGAGCAACATGCGAGACGAGATCGGAATCGAGCGAGTAATCTTCGGCAGTGACTTCCCCGGGCCTCGTAGGTGGATGACTCTCAAGGACTGGGTGGGAGTGTTTAGGAGCCTCCCCGCCCTTGGCGAAGAGCACGGCTACCGGTTCGACGATGAGGACGTTGACGCGATTCTTGGGGGCAATAGCGCGCGCATCCTGGGCTTGTAGTCGCCGGTCGGCGAGCGTCAGTTAAAGACAAAGTCGGGGGCGGGTTCACACCCGTCCCCGACTCGTTTGCTCGATGACTCGGACGTTCCGAAGCTATCCCTGAACGAAGTCGAACTGCTCGAAAGCGCCGTTGGTTATCGACACGGGGTCCAACTCCAGCCACTGTTCGAGTATCGTCGAATAGGAGCTCCGGAAGTCGTTGGTGAAGCGCATGTCGCCCTCGAGCTGGCGCTCATCCTTCAGCGAGGGGAATTCGCCATACGTTCCACCCCTCACCTTGCCGCCTATCACGAACGCCACGCCGCCGGAGCCGTGGTCCGTTCCCGCGCCATTATCCCTAATCCTCCTGCCGAACTCAGAGAACATCAGGACGATGGCGTCATCCTGGCGGTCGTGCTCGGCGAGGTCGTCCATGAAGTCGCCTATAGCCGCGGAAACGTCGCTCCACAGCTTCGCGTGGCTGGTCAACTCGGAAGCGTGCGTGTCAAAGCTCCCGTGCTGGGTATAGAAGACCTTCGTTCCAACGTCGGAGAACATCACCTGCGCGATGGCCTTCATGTTCTCGGCGATTGGCGTGTCCGCGTACTCCACGCTCGATGAGTACCTCTGGGGGGCGGTTCGCAGGATGTCCGCGCCTTTGAGCGCGTCAGAGCCTGTCTGCGAGATGAACTCGGCGATCATGTCTTTGCCTGAGCCGCCGTACATCTGGGAAAAGGCCTCGAGGGCCAGGCTGCGGGCGGCCTCGCTGCGCATGTCAGGAAACAGGCCGTAGCTGTTCAGGTCACCTACGGACGCCACCGGCACCCCCTTGGCGTACAACGCCCTGGGCAGACCCCGGCCAAAGTTCACGCCGGTGAGCACATTTTCTCCGTGCGGGTCGATCTCCTTTATGGCGCGGCCAAGCCAGCCCTCCGCGCCGACTCCCTCGTTCTGGGCGGTGTGCCAGACGTCCATCGACCGGAAGTGGGAGCGGTTGGGGTTGGGATAGCCGACGCCGTTTATCACGGCTACCTTGCCCTCGTCCCACAGCCGCTTGATTGGGCCCATGCTGGGATTCAGCCCCAACTGCCCGTTCAGCTTGAGCACGTCGTCCTGGGCGATGTTCACGTATGGGCGGTTATCGTAGTACATCTCATCGTTGTAGGGAATGACGGTGTTCAGGGCGTCGTTGCCGCCCGAAAGCTGCACCACCACTACGGTCTTTTCTGGCTTGGTAGAGGCCATGATTACACTCCTTGGCAAGTTGAGCCGAATCTCGGATATGGAACCGAACAAATGGGGTCGTCTAACGCCATATCACTTCGTTCTCTTGTATATCTGCACTCTGTGCCTGTTGCTTTCGGTGACGTACAGCCTGCCGCCGCTATCGACTTTGACGGACGTTGGGGCCCAGAAGTACTTTTCTATATGAGACGATTCCTCGTGCGCGTCGTCGCTGAAGAACTCGATGTCCGGCTCCAGGTTCGACTGCGCTCTCGCCGCCGCCTCTTCTACGTTGATTCTCAAGAAGTCGTCGGCCCACTTCGAGTCTGTGGCCTCTCCCCTGAGCTTCATAACAAAGTTGCCGCTGGAATCAAGCGTCTGTACGCGCTCGTTCCCCCAATCCGCCACGTATATGTAGCCTTCATGATCGACGGCAACGCCCGCGGGCCTGTGGAACTCCCCGTCACCGTTTCCTGAAGAGCCGTACTCGGCCAGAAATTCGCCGTCTGGGGAGAACTTCTGGACCCTGTCGTTGCCCCAATCGGCGACGAAGATAGCGCCTTTCGAGTCGATAGCCATGCCCCAGGGTAGATTGAACTGTCCCGCTCCGACTCCCTCCGAGCCAAAGCTCGATAGCTGAACGCCGTCCCGGGTGAACCTCTGAACGCGGTTGTTATAGTGATCGACGACGTGCACGTTTCCATCGGCGTCCAGGGCCAATCCGGATGGGCCGTCAAGTTCCCCCTCGGCCTTCCCAGCGCTGCCCCAACTCTTCAAGAACCCTCCAGAGGAGTCGAACACCACAACCCTGTTGAGGTACTCATCGGCCACGTAGGTATTCCCATCCCTGTCCCTTGTGATGGCCGCTGGCCAGATGAATTGGCCGTCCCCGTCGCCGTAGGAGCCAAACGTGCCGTAGTATTCGCTATCCAGGTCGTAGATGGTTACTCTAACGCCCCTGACGTCGCCATCCAACGAGCGGCTGACGGTGTACAGCCGCTCGTCTTCGCCAACCGCGGTGTCAGAGGGATAGTAGAATCCTCTCCCCTCCATGGTCGAGAGGCCGATAGTATGGCTGTATTCCAGGAGTTTAGTGGATTGGTTTGTTCGTAAAGCGCTCATGGCCCGCTCGCTAGGTCCCGTCTGAGTATCAGGATCGTTGAAATTCGTGTGTAGAAGCGATCAACTGAAGCATCTGGGCTATCTGCTGTTTAGGCTCCTGGTCTGGCTGAGCGGAATCAGCGGCCGCGCCGCCCATCGAGGAGGCGAACCTGTCGAGCACAGAGCGCGTATCCTCTGATACGGAGATCATGCCCAACTCGTCCAAGCACGCGCCGATAAGCTCGTCGGGAGACATAGTCCCCCGGTTCTGCGCGGCTATTCTTTCGATGATCGCGTTAACCCCGGGCTTGCTCACGTCGCCCAACTGTTGCGACGCGAAATTGAGCCGCTCTACCAGGGTCCCCGTGTCGATCCACTCGATGCCCTGGTGCCAACCTTCTACCGAGGGCGGGTTGGTGAGTTGTTGCCCCATGTAGGTCATTTGCAGCGCCCTATCCAGGATTTCCTTTCTCGGCCTGTCGAACTCGCCGCTCAACCGGAGAACGCCGGCAACAAGCTCCGCTGGGCTTTTCACCTTCGTGTATCGAGATTCCTCCGAGCGGAAGAAGTCCGAGTTGAAGAGCACGCGGAGCATGGCGCCAATATCGTAGTTGGTCTGAAAGTAGGTGTTGGACAAAATCTCTATCGCTTCGGCGTCTCTTGGTGGGGTGTACGGCCACTGGGGGACCGGCGGCTCGTCCGCGACGAAGAAGTGGTACATGTGCCTGGATATGAAATGCGCGGTGGTGGGCTGCTTGCAGATTATATCTACAATATCCTCACCATTGAAGTTGCCCGTCTCGCCAAGGAAGGTCTTCTCTTTGCCGTCATGGTCTTCAGGCTTGTACTCATAGTGCCAGGCGATGCGGCCGTATGGCCAAATCGAGTCTCTCTCGGCTCGCAGCGTCATGTAATCGGTATTTCCAATCGTCCAGCCCGTGAACGCGCGGGCGCACTCTTTGACATCCTCCTCGGTGTAGTTGCCCACACCCATGGAGAATAGCTCGAGCAACTCTCTGCCATAGTTTTCGTTTATGGCTCCGTCGTGATTGTCATGGTTGTCCAGCCATACAATCATCGCCGGGTTTTTAGAAAGCTCGACCAGCAGCGTCCTGAAACTACCCATACCGTAGCGGCGAAACATCCTTATCTGGTCATGGAGAATCTTGCCCTGGGTAATCTTGGGGTAGCCGGTCGCGAAGATGTTGTGCCAAAACAGTGCGACCTTCTCTTGAAGAGGCGCGTTCGTGCTGATCATTCGATAGAGCCAGTAAGCGCCCGGGGTTGTCTGCCCCATCATTCCCGACTGCTCATGGTGGTAGCGTCTGATAGACTCGTCTGAGATTACTCGCACGTCGCCAGGATCGAGCAGTTCCTCGACTGTGGACTCATAACCCTTTTCCGACAAGCCAACCAACTCCGTGTGGGTGGCGCCAAATCCGGCGCGTCTCATCAGATGGGCCAGCAGTTCAATGTCTTTGGCTTTGTCGTTCATGTCGGCCTCTCCTCTTGTCAAGCCACGCGAACTCGTTTTGGACAGTCTTTACGAAAAAACCTGTTTGGAGTGGAATATACCATACTTTTCATCCAAAAAGAATCTTGGTTTGGACGAAAAAAATGTCATTGCCAACCCTGGCGAACGATCTATCGCAAACGATGGCAGCCTGTGATGTCCCGCCATCGCCGGCAAGAACGACAGCGCATGAGCAGTGAACGGGCCCACATGCCATCTATCGCGCACATGGGTTTCAGCCGCCGCCCGCTTGCCCGCCGCTGTTGAGCGCGGCGAAGCGGCCGGAGCGTGTGGCGGCGAAGAGGTATGTGGTTACGTAGCTGCGAAATGGCAACCATCGCTCGGAATACTCAAGTGTGTCCCGCGGCGACATCGGGCCGCCGCCGTTCACCAGCAGGCCCATCGTGCGCTGAAGGGCGAGGTCTCCGTAGGGGAAGCCGTCGGCGTGGCCCAGCGAGCGTATCAAGAGCCAGTGAGCCGTCCACGGGCCAACCCCCCGGATGCTCGTGAGCGCATCGACTACCTCGTCGCTGGGTCGCCCTCGCAGACTATCCAGGTCCAGTTCGCCGGAGGCTGCCCCTGAGGAGATGTCGATTACGTACTCAGCCTTGCGAGCGCTGAACTTGATTGCCCTCAACCCGTCCACGCCCGCCGCCGCGATAGCTTCAGGGCGAGGAAAAGCGCAATAGAGTTCTCCCTCGAACCACGCGGTGGGGCCATACGTCTCGATGATCAGCGCGCGTAACATGCGGGCCACTTGCGCGCTGATCTGCTGCCCGAGGATGGCGAGTATCAGCGCCTCGTATATCGACACGGATTGCGGCAGGTGAAGCCCCCGCAAACCCCTGGCGAACGGGGCCAGATGGGAGTCAGCCAGGGCCATGCGGTAGAACGGCGCGAGGTCGTCTTCCACACCAAGCAGCCGTGAGACCTGGAGCCGCGCCTCCGCTGCTGCGGCATCGTCTAGGCCATCGCCATGCAGCGTCACCTCCAGGCGTGGCGCCTCCAGCGTGCCAGCGGAGCGCACGACCGCGAGAGCCAGTCGCCCGCCAACGTCCAGCAGACGGCGGAACACGCCATCCTCGAACACCTCGGCGGCATAGCGCGTCCCGAAGTGCGTGGCATAGCCCGCGGTCAACTCGAAGTCGTAAGGCGGCACGGGTACCAGGTTGAAAGACATATGTGGCATGGAAAGCCTTCACGCCGAGACGGGTACAGCCGCGCGACCGTATTCGCTCATGGAAAAGCGACGCGCGACGGCGACAGTATATGCCACAGCCACAGGCGCGGCAACACGCACGCCGCCGGGCCGTGTACAGGCACTTCCATATCCCCTCCCTTGACAGGAGGGGCTGGGTGGTGGGCAAAAGTTCCCCAGCCCTTGACGGGAGGGGGTTAGGGCGTAAATGACGGCGGGGTGGATGGGAACGTGTGCCTTCGACTTTGCCATGGCTGGGCGTCGTCGCAAAAAGTGAGTCGCGGTGATATAATCTCGCCTGTAGCCCGCACGCGCACTAACCGTTTTTTGAAAAGAAAAGGAGAGCCGATGACTACCATTGACGAACGCTACCTACAGTTGCATCCCAAATCCGCTCTCATGTCCGAGAGGTCTGCGGAGTTGTTCCCCGACGGCGTGACTCACGACGGACGCAAGTTCAGCCCCTTTCGGGTTTACATGGACCACGGTCTCGGCCCCAGGAAGTGGGACATAGACGGCAACGAGTACATCGACTACCGCACCGGGCATGGGGCAATGCTACTGGGCCAGGCGCATCCGGCGATAGTCAAGGCCGTATCCGAGCAGATGGCGAAGGGCACCCACCTGAGCGCGTCCACGGAGCTCGAGGTCAAGTGGGGCGCTCTCGTAAAGGACCTGGTTCCGTCCGCTGAGAGGCTGCGCTTCGTAAGCTCGGGGACGGAAGCCATGATGATGACCTTCCGAATGGCGCGCAGCCACTCGGACAAGACCAAGATAGTAAAGTTCGACAAGGCGTTTCATGGCTGGGCCGACGGCCCCTTCGTGGGCGCGGCCAACGACCATCCCGACGGCGGAGGCATCCCACAGCAGGTGCGCGACACGATGATCGTGCTGCCATACGACATCGCCGAGGTGGAGCGAACGCTGGACTCAGACGACGACATCGCAGCCGTCGTCTTCCAGGGAAACCAGGTCATACACCCCTCCTTCATCGAGCAACTGCGAGACGTAACGCGCCAGAAGGGCGTTATCCTCATCTTCGACGAGGTCGTCAGCGGCTTCCGCTTCTCCAGGGGCGGATGTCAGGGCCTCTACAACGTCGTGCCCGACCTTACGGGCATGGCGAAGA
The DNA here is from genome assembly GCA_965217565.1 of Dehalococcoidia bacterium. GTDB lineage: Bacteria > Chloroflexota > Dehalococcoidia > Lucifugimonadales > CATOSD01 > CBDCIS01. Next base: position 296,323 of record CBDCIS010000010.1, on the reverse strand, counting down.
TTCTGGCGGGCGGTCTCCCCGGCGGCTGCGTGGCCGGACGCTCCGACATCATAGAAACCGTAGCGCCGGGCAGGATAGCGCATCCAGGAACGTTCAACGCCAATCCACTCTCGGCGGCGGCGGGCTCCACCGCGCTGGAGATGGTCGCCAATGAGCCCATCAACGCCACGGCTGACGCTCGCGCCCAGCAGCTCAAGAACGGACTCAACGAGGTGCTCACCAGGATGGAGATACCCGGCTGCGCATACGGGGTGTCGTCTATCGTGCACATGCGGCTTGGCGTGGCCCACGAGTGCGACAAGGTCTATTGCGAGGCGGGTGAGCAGGCGATGATGACGGCGGCGGGCGACGACACCACCAGCCTCCTCAACCAGGCCACCATCAACGAGGGCATCTGGGGCAACCCAACCAGTTTCATCCTGTCCGCCACGCACACCGAGGACGACGTGAACCTAACGCTTCAAAAATACGAGGCCGCCATGCGCCAGGTGCGGGCGGAGGGCAAGATATAGCGCCGCGGCTACCATCGGGAACAGTCCCGGTGTGTGATAACATGCGATTATGAGAAGGCGACATAGTCGCACCCTGCGGCGAATCTTCGTCAGTCCTACACCAACAGACATCAGATGGGTAGAAATAGGGGCTATGCTGCTGGCTCTGGGAGTAGAGGTCTCACAGAGGGCAGGCTCGCGGGTTGGTTTGAGAATGGGTGACCAACGAATCGTGATTCACAAACCGCACCCCGACCCAGATGCTGGTCGGGCAACTGTCCGCCTAATCTCAAGATTCCTCGGAGAGGTTATCAACGCGGGGCCTTACCCCATCGTGTCGTTCGAAGCCGCCGACGAGAGCGGACTCAAGCGCGAGTTTCGAATATCAATCGAGGAGTACCTTGCTTGGTGCAGGGAAGATGGCGCAGAACCCCAGCGGCCGTATTCCGGCAAGCTGAACCTCCGACTGGGCGCAGAACTTCATCAGCGGGTGGCAACTTCAGCGGCGCGAAGCGGCATGAGCATCAACAGTTGGATCAAGGAAGCCCTCGATAAGCAGGCGGAAACCATATCGACAGGCTGACCACCCCTCTATCCCTTCAGGCCAATTGAAGGGGGAAGGGATTTAGCCCTTCCCCGTCAGAACACCGCGATCGGGTTGACCGGCGACCCGGTCCCGCCAATTACGTACAGCGGATTGATAGTCACCATGAACTCGTACCTGCCCTCCTCGGCGCAGGCCGCGGCGAGCGGCTCCAGCAGGGCGTTGTCCAGCAGCGCCACGCCGTAGGCGAAGATGGCCCCGTGCACCGTCCAGGGAATGTTGTACTCGTTCGGAACGGCGTCCATCATGTCCCATACCAGAATGGAGACGTCGTTGTCGCGTATGAAGGGAAGGCAGGAGGCGTGCAGCCCCGGCCGAGGCTCCGGCCCCCAGAAGGCGTTGTCCCTGACATAGGCTTCGCGGCCGCTATAGACCATGAGGGCGTCTCCGGGCTCTATCGCCACGCCCTGTTCCGTCGCGGCGTCTTCCAACTCCCATCCGTGGACCGGTTCTTCGAGCGTCGCGTAGGGCTTGCCCCTGTGCTTGGGGACGTCCAGTAGCACGCCGCGAGTGAGGATGCCGTCGCTCCAGTTATCAACCGAGCCGTACTTCGTGCCGCTGAAGGTAATCACCTCGTCGGGGTCGCGTCCGTCCCACATGCCATTTCTGTCCCACACGTGAGATAGGGCGTCGATGTGGGTCGTGGCCCAGCCGTGATAGGCAACGCCATAGTAGTCGCCCGCGCCGCCGCCGTCCGGCGCTCTGCTCGAGCGCGTGACGTAGTGGTGGGCCGGACGCGGATTCGACGGCGACGGCTCCACCGGGAAGGGTCTGCTCAGCGACACTGTCCGGCCTTTCTCGACCAGCTTCACGGCCGCCAGCCGCTTCTCAGCGGTTATGAGGTTCATCGCCCCCGCGGCTCCCTTGTCGCCCCATCGCCCCCAGTTGCGCCGGTCTCTCAGGTACGACTCTACCTCTTCCTTGGTTGGCGTATTGCGTTCACTCATATCTCACCCTGCTCAAAAGCTTCCGGATGCCCTCCGGCTGTCCTCAATGAAAATCTATACCCAAGCCGTTGGAGTGTCAAATGAAGCCGCCGCGCAACGCCCAACTCTGTACGCTAACTGGACCAAGCCCGCATTGTAGCTGGTAGTTTCGGCATGTTATAATCTTCTGAATCTTGAGCTCTCCCCTGCGCCGCCCAAGATAGTTGGCGGGAGAAGCGGACAGCGAAATCGGCAGTGTACCGTGGGAGAGTCAATCCCCACGACATGTAGGAGTTTAGCTTGGTTGCTCAGCGAACGCGAGACTATGAGCTCGTGATGATCATAAATCCGGAGGCCAACGAAGTAGAAATCGGCGCCACCGTAGAGCGGGTGGCGAACTTCATTACCGAGCACGGCGGCAGGGTCATAGACCAGGCTAACTGGGGACTCCGCAGGCTGGCGTATCCCATTCAGAGGTTCCACGAAGGCAACTACGTCTTGACTAGGTTCTCTTTCCATCCCAGCGACGTGATAGAGCTCGACCAAAGTCTGAAAGATTCAGATGACGTGCTAAGGCACCTGACGACAAAGCTCGACAAGTCGGTTAAGATCGAGGTGGTCGAACCGAAGCCTGAAGAGCCAGTTGCGCCTACGCCGGAGACGGAGCCGGAAACGTCCGCCGAGCAGCCTACGCAAGCGACAGCGCAGGCCCCGGCCGGTGAGCCGCCTGCGGCTGAGGCGGCCGAACCGGCGTTAGAAGCGCCCGCGCAAGCCGAGCAGGAAGCGCCACCCGAACCGGTGCAAGCGGAGGAGCAGGAGACATCGACATAGGCTGACCCGTTTGGAGTTTTTCGCCGCGAAGTAAGGAGTGTCATCGCCGTGCTAAATAAGATGATGGTGATAGGTAATCTGGGTAGAGACCCCGAGATGCGCTACACCCCAAACGGTCATCCCGTTACCTCTTTCAGCATCGCAACGAGCCGAACCTATACGGCCTCGGACGGAGAGCGCAGAGAGGAGACGGAGTGGTTCAGGGTGGTAGCGTGGAGGAACTTGGCGGAGCAGTGCAACCAATTCTTAACAAAGGGCAGGCGCGTTTACGTGGAAGGCAGACTAAAGAGCGATACGTGGACCGATAGGGAAGGTCAAACAAGGTTCACGAACGAAATAATCGCCAACACAGTCCTGTTCCTCGACCGAGGGCCACAAAGAGAAGGCTACGGGGATGGCGCGCCATTACCCGCTGAGGGCGGCCCCGCCGAGGGAGACCTCGACGATCTTCCCTGGTAGAGGGACAGCGTTCGGATGCGAATGGTCTAGCAGACTCAGAAGAAGGCAGGTTCGATGACTACAGCAGCCAGAAGGCCACCGGGCAGAAGGCCAGGCGGAAGGCCCAGGTACTACGCTAGGCGGAAGGTGTGCTCCTTTTGCGTCGATCGCGTCAAGCACATCGACTACAAGGACGTGGACAAGTTCAGGAGATACCTTTCCGACAGGTTCAAGATGGAGGCGCGGCGCAAGACCGGCGTGTGCGCGAAACACCAGAGGGGACTCGCCACCGCCATCAAGAGGGCCAGGCACTTGGCTATGATACCCTTCAGTCCAGACCACCGCGCGCCTACCCCGGAGCGGTTCATCCGAAGATAGCAACCCTTGCCCAGGGGGTAGAGTAGTGGCAGAAGAGACAAGAGGCGCCCTGCCTCACAATGTAGTCGTGGATCGACGCCACCAGGCGTCCCGTGGGGAGCGGGACCTGAAGAGGCGGCGGTTCGCCCTGGCCCTGATAGGCCTCATGGTGCTGGCTATCGGCGGCATCCTCATCGCCGGATATGTCACGATCTTCGTGCTCCCTTCTAGGGAGATTGTCGTCAGGGTTAACGACGTTACCTACACCCGCGGCGACATGGTCAAGCTGATTCGTGTCAGCCAAAAGGGAATGGAGTTCCTCGGAGGGCAGTTCAACGCCACCAACGACATATTCCAGACACTTCAGCTGTTCGTTGAGAACGAGATTATCGCCCAGTCCGCTCCCTCGCTTGGGTTGACCGTCACGGACGAGGAGATACAGGCGCAGATACGCGGCACATTCGGCGCGCGCGGCTCCGCTGCCGCGACGCTGGACCAGGCCCAGGCGGAGAGGGAGTTCAACGAACGCTATCGCGGGTACCTGACCGCCATACAGTATAGCGAGCAGGAGTACCACCAACTCACAAGGAGATCGATACTGAGAGAGAAGGTCAGGCAGTTCATTGGGGAGAGCGTGCCCACCGTAGCTGAGCAGGTGCATCTACATCGCCTCATCGTCTCGCCCAATGACGAGATAGACGTCATGCAAGTAAAGCTCAAGGACGCCGTAGGCAACTCGACGGACCCCGCGGCGCTTCAGGAGGCCTTCAAGGGGATAGTCCGCGAGTTTTCGCTGGACACGCCCGAGATGGTGCGCACCGGAGGCGACCTCGGCTGGGTTCCTAGGGGCGTCATAGAGGACCACGAGTACGCCTTCTTCGACCTTGATGTTGGCAAACTCAGCGACGTCAGCACAGGCATCGAGAACACCCAGCAACTCTACTTCTTCTTCCTTTCCGAGAGGTCGGAGGCGCGTGAGCTTGACCCGGAAAATCTCGACGCTCTCAAGACGGAGGCCTTGCAAAACTGGATTAACGAGCAGCGGGCAAAATTCGACGTGTACTCCAACTTCAACTCGGAAATATACGAGTGGATGCTCGAACAGTTGGGCCTGACGGCGGCCCCGCAGCCTGATGAGCCGCAGCAGCAACCGGGCCCGCTGGGCTTCTAGCAAATCCCTTCCCCCTGATGGGCTTACATGCGTAGGGGCGACCGGCCGGTCGCCCCTACGCAAGACGGCGAACGCTCGACAATCCTGAAAAGCTCATAATCTTCTGAATCCTGATTCTGACAATTCGAGCCATCGCAGAATAACCTGCTCCCCCTTCGCTCTTGACGGGGGAAGGTTAGGATGGGGTGACCGGGGTGGAGTGGGGCGTGGCATTGGGAGTTGCGCAGTGGTCACTCCGGCGGGGAAGGAACAAACTTTATCCCCCTCAGGGGGAGGATTGAGGTGGGGGCAGTAACGCATATGAAAACCACCGTTGGCATTGGCCTGCTGGGTTTGGGCGTAGTCGGCAGCGGCGTGGCGAGAGTCCTGTTCGAAAAGAGCAAGCGCCTAGAGGAGCTCGCCGACTGTCGACTGTCCCTCGAGGGCGTTCTTGTCAGGGACCTCGCCAAGAGCCGCTCCTACGCTGTGCCTTCCCACCTGCTCACCATGAGCGCAGAAGACATACTCGGCAACCCCAACATCGACATCATCGTGGAGGTCATGGGCGGACAGGACCCCGCGCTGGACTACATCCTCAAGGGCATTTCCCTGGGAAAGCACGTAGTCACCGCCAACAAAGAGGTGATGTCACGACAGGGGCCGGACATCCTCACGCTGGCGCGCAAGAAGGGCGTTCAGGTGATGTTCGAGGCCAGTGTCGCCGGAGGCACCCCAATAATCTCTCCCCTGCTCCGAGACCTCGTATCCAACGAATTCATCGCTATACACGGCATCATAAACGGAACGACCAACTACATCATCACCAAGATGGCCCAGGAGGGCGTTGACTTCGACCTGGCCCTGAAAGAGGCCCAGGAGCTTGGCTACGCGGAGCCGGATCCCACAAACGACATCGAGGGGATAGACGCCGCCTACAAGCTGGCCATCCTCTCCACGCTGGCCTTTCGCGCCAGGATCAAGGATACCGACGTTTACCGCGAGGGTATCACGCGGCTCACTGCGAGGGACTTCCTCTACGCCACGGAGTTGGGCTACACTATAAAGCTGCTTGCCATCGCCAGCAAGCGAGGCGACGCGGTCGAAGCAAGGGTTCACCCCGCATTCGTGCCGTCGGAGCTTATGATAGCCAAGGTGGACGGCGTGCTGAACGCCGTCGAGATCGAGGCCGACCTCGTCGGAAGGGTCATGTTCAACGGGCCAGGCGCCGGCCCAATGCCAACCACCAGCGCGGTGCTGGCCGACATCATCGGCATCGCCCGCAACATCGTCGGCAACGTCACGCCGTCAACGCCTCTGAAGCTGTCAGAGGACATCCGCGTCAGGCCCATCGCAGACCTCGAAACCAAGTACTACCTGCGTCTGAACGTGAACGATCGCCCAGGCGTCTTCGCGCAGATAGCCAAGCTGCTTGGCGACCTCGACATCAGCATAGCGTCCGTTATTCAAAAGGAGTCCGACGAGGCGGCGCAGCGGGCCGAGATCGTCCTGATGACCCACCGCGCGAAAGAGGCCTCGATGCGCCGAGCCCTCCAACTCCTCCAAGAGCTTGACGTCGTCAACGAAGTGGGCAATCTCGTGCGCGTCGAGGAGTGGGGATAACCTCACTCTCTTGCGTTGGGCGCGACCGTCGACGCCGGGAGAGAGGAGGCGCGCTCTGAGGCTTGCTCTTGTAGGACTGGTTCTCCTTGTCGCCGCGTGCGGCAGTCCCAACCCGGACAACGAGGTCAGCGTTAGCGTCCCCACCGAGCTTACCACCCCGAGACCGAGCTACGACATGTCCCGCGCCTTTCACGAACTGATACGGCCCCACTTCTTCGCCGCGTCCGGAAGCGGCGAGCTCGTCGAAGCGAAGGGAAGCCCAGACCTCGTTCTGGAGCGGGACGGCAAGATCAAGATTCGGCTGCGGCATGAGGGCGAAGAGCGATACCTGGCCCTGCTCGCCCTCGAGTCGGAGCTGCTCGGAGAACACCCGGCCCACAAGCTCTACCGGCTCCGCGCCATGGGCATCCCTATCGAATCGCGGCTGGAAGAGAGGCTAAGACCCGCGAACTTTGACAGCGGGCTGTTCCACTCTATCCAATTTGAGTACATCGCGGGCAGCGAGACGAGCGGGGTCATATCCGAAGTGTTCCCGGACGGCACGTTCCTGGTTATCCCGTCCGACGTCCCATCCAGCTGGCGGCGCGACGAGGACGGCCTGCCCCCTCCAACTCACTTCCACGTCAACCCAAGGGCGTTGAGCGTCGCGCAATCCAGCCTTGCGAAGGAGTTCGAGGCCGAAATCCTCTCCCTTCCATTCGACGACCAACGCTACCCGTCGCCGGAGCTTGCCCGCAAGCAGTGCGGCGTTTACGACGAGAGCCTGCGCGCTGCGGCGTACGGGGACGTTCTCGTGGAAGTGGGATACCGCTTCACGCCCGCCCACCTGGCGAACGACGCGCCTTCACCCTACGGAGAGCGGCTATCGAGGCTGCTGAGGCAGGGCGCGGGCGACGGAACGAGCTATTTCGGCTTCGAGGGCTACTGGATAGCCGAACGCGCTCGCGACTTGCGCGCGCCCTGGCTTGGCGATTGCGATACTGCGGGTGCGCCACGCGCCTATCCCGCAGCTGGCGGCGAACGCGGCTATTACGTCACCACGCGCCGCTCCCTAGAGCCGGACAAAACGCGCAGATACAGGATCATACGCCTGTCAGAGGATGGCGCCGGCGAGTCAATCTACACCGCGCCGGGCATAATCCTGATGGCGCGTCCACTGCCCTCCAACAACCGCCACTGGCTCATCAGCGCGGAGGGCTGGACTCCACCCCAGGACGGAAACCAACCCGACCCCAGGTGGCAGTCGGTTTACCTGGCCAACCTGGACGTCCCCGCCGACTACCGCGTCGTCGAGTACCCTATCTCGCGGTTCCCGGACCCTCCCGAACACGGGCGGCTGTACGGAGGCTCCGCCATGCTGAGCCCCGATTCCAGGTTTCTCCTGAGCTCTCTGTACGGCTTCCGGGACGAGGGTGGCGGCCTATGGGTTGCGGACATATCCGACGAGCGATTCTACGAAAAGCCCGACGGCTACGCCCGCGTCGTCCCCTGGGACCACATGCTGAGTTGGATGGCGTTGAACCGGGACGAGGACGGCCCAGGCAAGTCCATGTCCCTCTTCCTCACCGGCAAGGAGGTCGCCGACGACTTTGCGATGACGGCCAACCTGCTGCTCATCAAAGGCGATGGGCTGGACTGGTCTGTGGAGCACAAGGAGCGGCTGCTGCAAATGGTGGGATGGAACCCCGTGCCGTTCGCCCTCCAACGCCTGTCCGGCAATCGCTTCAGGGTAGCGGTGGAAACCCATCTGAACTACGAAAACTCCCTCCTGCCTAGGGCAAAGGGAGTGTACATCGTCCCCGTCGATACGACTCCTGAAGTCCCTTCCCCCTAACGGCGAAGGCCAGCAGGCCAACAGCATTGAAATGAAGCGTAGTGCGGCGGAGCCACATGATTCCCCCACCGTCAGCGGGTGGCTGGCCGATGGACGAAACTTCCCCCGCCCTTGACGGGAGGGGGTTAGGGGGTGGGTGACCGCCGCCCGCGCACTAGGAAGCGCCTCGACTCTACGAAAACTCGCCGGACGCCGCGTTCTTCGCCGTGCCCACGACGAGCCGACCATCGACCTCCACCAACGGACGGCGCACCAGGCGCGGCTCCTCCACCATCAGCCGAATGAGGTCTTCGTCCGAGAGCTCGTCCCTGTTCAGGTTCATCTTCTTCACCGACGGGCTGCGCCAGGAGAAAATCTCCGATGGCGGCGTGTCTCCCAGCAGCGCGCCAAGCTCATCGACTGTGAACGGCTCATTGAAGAAGTCCCTCTCCTCCAGTTCGATTCCCCTTTGTGAAAGCAACGCCTTCACCTTCTTGCAAGTGCTTCAACGAGTCCAGGTGTAGAATCTCACACAAGCCTCCTGTAGTGCCCCCTAGTACCGTTTCCACTTGAAAGTGACAAACACTGAAATGTCACCGTCTCTCCCGCGAAAGCGGGAGTCCAGAGTGGAAGGCGGACCATATATTATCAAATACATCTGGAAATGGTACTAGGGCCTGTTCACACTAACGCAACGCATCGAAGATGAGCGCAAACAGGATGAACCCAAGGAAGAGAGCGTCCAGCTTCTCAAAGCGAGAGAAGATGCGCCGAAAGCCCTTCAACCGTCGAAACAACCGCTCGATTTCGTTCCGACGCTTGTACATCTCCCGGTCGTACTGCCAAGGGTCAACCCTCGTGCTCAGGGGCGGAACTATCGGGGTGAACCCCAGGGCCAACGCCAGTTGGCGGGTCTCATTCCCCTCGTATGCCCGGTCCATTAACAGGAACGGGTTCTGGTCCTGTGTTCCGAGGCGCTTTAGCAGCTTTCGCCCCTCCGGCGCATCGTGGGCCTGTCCGGGAGAAAGGGAGAACGTCACGGCTGTTCTAGCATCCGCGGCAACCATATGAATCTTGGTGGTCCAGCCGCCACGGGACTTGCCGATGGACTGGGGTCCGTTTTTTTTAACGCACCGGTTCCATCGGGATGGACCTTGACTATGGTACTGTCCATGGAAACCGCTTCTATCTTGATACGCACTATGTGCTCTCGTTGAAGATACTCGAAAACCCGGTCGAGCACACCGTTCTTGGACCACCGGTTCATCCGGGTGTAGACGGTGTGCCAGTTGCCAAATCGAGGCGGCAATCCCCGCCATTTGCAGCCTTGCTCGGCGACATAGAGGATAGCGTTGAGTACTTGCAGGTTCGACAGGCTGACGTTGCCACGCTGAACGGGAAGGATCGGCGCAATTCGTTGGTACTGAACTTCGGTGATTTCCATTCTCGGATTGTAACATAATTTGGCTATTAGTGTGAACAGACCCTAGTCCGCCACCGCGTATGCCTCCTGGCGCAGCCCCTGGGTGTATATCTGGCGGAAGATGCTACTCTGCCAGCTCATCAGCATGACCACGATGAACGCCACACCGCCAACCCACAACAGCATGGAAGCGCTCACGTGGTCGGCCAGGACGCCGTTGACCAGGTTGACCGATGCCATCATGCCGCCCACGTGCATCGAGTATATCCCCGCGACACGCCCTCGAACGCCGTCCGGCACGATGGTCTGGATCATCGTGTGGGTCAGCGTCATGAACCCGGCCTGCGTCGCCCCCATGCCGACCGCCGCTGCCAGGGCCAGCGGCAGGTTGACCGACGCCGCTAGGATGGCCGGCGCCAGTCCGCTCAGGATGCCCAGGTACAGGAACATCCGCCCTCTCCGGGCCTCGCTCCTGACGCCCGCCAAGAAGAACGAGGACACCAGCGCACCCGCGCCGACCGCCATCATCAGGTAGGTGAAGCCGACTCCCTCCGCGTTGAGCTGCCGGCTGGACAGCACGGGCAGCAGCGACTCGAAGGACATGGCGAGTCCACAGTGGAACAGCGCGATGAACACCATGTTGCGCATGATGGGCGTTCGGTAAACGTAGGTCAGCCCTTCCGTCATGTTGCTGACCAGCCGCTTGCTCCTGTCCATGACGCCGCTGGACGCGGTGCGAATTCGCACCGCCTGGACTAGGCTTATCGCGTAGAACCCCGTGCACAGGAAGAACGCGCTCTCTATGCCCGCGAACGCCACCAGCGGCAGTATCGCCAGCGGGCCGACCAGCCGCGCGCCATGATTCGTCGCCTGGTTCAGCGCGATGGCGTTCAGCAGCAGATGCTTGGGCACCAGGTTGGGTATCAACGCCTGGCCTGCCGGCATCTGCGCCGCCCGCGCCGAGCCGTTGACTAGGGAGAGGATGACGAGGTGCCAGATTTCGACCGCTCCGGCCAGCACGACGACAGCCAGCACAAGGTTGTGCGCGAGGTTCAGCCCGAACATGACCGCCAGCACGTTTCGCCGGTTGAAGCGGTCGCTCAGGTAGCCCGTGAACGGCGTCACCAGCATCCGCGGTATCATGGCCGCGAACGTGACCACGCCCACCCACAGCGAAGAGTCCGATATCTCATAGACCAGCCAGCCGCGCGCGACGATGAGCGCCCACGCCGCGGCGGCGGCGGACATGTTGGCCGTCCATAGCGTCCGGTAGTCCTGGTGGGACAGCGCCGCGAAGTATCTCGAAGCTAACTCTTTGCTCGGTATCGGAGTCTTGAACATAGGACCTCGTTCGTGAGGAAGCCCGTCGGGGCGGTATTCCACGCGACACTAGCGCGCCTCAACGAGCGCGATTCCACCACCCGCATAAGGTACTCCAAGTCCGACATGAACGCAAGCGCGCCAGCGACCCCGAGCCTGTTTCGTTTTAGTAGGCGCTTCCGTAGGGGCAGGTCTTGTGCCTGCCCTCTTTCCCATGCCTGGGCCACCCACGAATTCCCGTTTGGGGTTGCCACTCATAGCCGGAGGAATGATAATACTCTAACCGGGACGTAAGACCCGCCTGACGCTGGCGACGAGACGTTTCGAGATGACTGCCACATTCACGCCGGGCGCAACCCGAATCGACAAGGAGGATGCGTTGGACACCAACATTCCTACTGAAGCGGAAGTCCTGGGGTATTTCGACTCCCTGAGCAACTGGGGAAGATGGGGCGACGACGACCAGTTAGGCACGTTGAATTTCCTCAGCCCTGAGAAGACTCTGCGTGCAACCTCCCTGGTGCGCGAGGGCGTAACCGTATCCTGCGCGCGGACGGTTCTGTTCGAAGCCTCGCCCGACGTGCCTGTGCCGCCTATGCACTTCATGGTCGAAAGCGGTGAGGGCTGGGCAACCGGTGACAAGGTTACGTCGAGGCCCAGCCAGGCCTCCACGGACTTCTTCGGCATGATCTTTCACGGGTTCTCCGTCACGCACGTGGACAGCCTGGCCCACTTCTTCTGGGAGGGCAAGCTGTACAACGGACGGCCCGCGCACCTCATCTCCACAAGCATGGGAGCCACCGTCGAGTCTATCGAGCTTGCTCAGGACGGCATAGTAACCCGCGGCGTGCTGGTGGACGTGCCCGACTTAAGGGGTGTGGACTGGCTGGAGCGCGGCGAGGGCGTTATGCCGGACGACATTCTGGCGGCAGAAGAACGCTGCGGCTTCAAGATAGAGGAGGGCGACGTTCTACTGGTGCGCACGGGGCAGTTGCATCGGCGCAACGTCGAGGGTCCCGTCAATCCGCGCGTGGAGGGTTCGACCGCGTGCCAGGCGGCCTGCCTGCCCCTGTTCCACGAGCGCGGCATCGCCATGCTCGGCACTGACACCGGCAACGACGTGTCGCCATCGGGTTACCCCGCTCTCACGAACCCAATTCACCAGGTTGGCATAGTGGCCATGGGCCTCTGGATTCTCGACAACGCCAACCTCGAGGAGCTTGCAAGGGCGTGCAAAGAGCGGAATCGATGGGAGTTCATGCTTTCGATTGGCCCGCTGCGGCTGTCCAACACCACGGGGTCGCCGGTTAACCCTCTGGCGATATTCTAAACGTGTTTCCGATTCAAGAAACCAATCCCTGCACGTGAGCGCTGTGATGAGCGTCGAATCGCATCTGAGACCGGATGAGCGAATCATATCCACCTTCGAACCCTACTACGCCACTTCGAGCCGCGTTATCCTGTTCCTGGAGAAGAACGACGGTGACGTAATCTATGAACTACCCTATTCTCGCATAGAGAAGATCGAGGCGATCCGAACCTCGAACCAGCCCAGGATGCTGCTGGGGGCCGTCGTAACGATTGCCTCATTCATAGCCACTTTCAGCCTGGGCATGATCACCCCTCTGCTTGGAGTGATCGTAGGCGTATTTCTGGTATTGCATGGCGGAATCGGCGGCCTGAGCTACTATCAGATCCGAGGGAGGGGCATCCCCAATAAAGAGATGTATCGCTGGCAGATACGATACCGCGGGGCGGGCAGCCTCATAGCGTCTATCCAGACGATCATCGGAGACGCCGACAGACGGGGCTGATTGGCGTTTCGACCGGACGGCCCCTGGTCAGCCGGTCTCGCTATCCAACCAGGTGAGGAACCGCCCGACCTGCGAAACCCCCTCCAGGCTGTAGTCGGCGGCTTCGAGAAGGGACGCGGGCGAGTCCTCGTGAAGCGCCGCGATACCTACGCCATCGAAAGAGTCCCCGCTCGCCAGTTCCCGGACGGCCATGAGCGCGTCCACGTCTGTCGTGTCATCGCCCAGGAAGAGGACGCTTTGCAGGACGTAATCTTTCGCCAGCTTGCGAGTGGCATAGCCCTTGTTCAGGCCGTGGGGGGCGCGCAGCTCCAGCACCATCTTGCCCCAGAACACCTCTATCTCAGCCGCCTCCGGTAGTGCGACCAGAGCATCTGAGAGAGAGCGTCTCGCCTCATCAGCGTTGGGCGCAAGACGATAGTGCACCGACGCGCTGAAGCCCTTCTGCTGCCATACCAGGCCCGGGATGCCCACTATCGTCCGCAGTCGATTGAAGACCCTGGCGACGCTCTCGTTGCTGTCAGCGGCGTTCGGGGCGACCTCCAGCCGGCCATCTCTGAGGTACTCGGCCCCGTGATTGCCCACGTACACCAGTCCCTCGATGTTAACCTTATCCCTGAGATCACCGGCCGACCTCCCCGACATGACGGAGACCAGCGCGAGCTTTCCCGCAAGGCTGCCCAGCGTGGTGGCGGCCTCCGCCGTAATCCTGGCCTCGTCGGGAGTAGGCGCAATCTCCGAGATGGTACCGTCGAAGTCCACGACAAGGCCCAATCGACGGGCGCGGACTACGTTCGATATGGCGTCGAGGTTCGCCATCAAATTGGGCGGGGCCGCTCTCAATCCACACCCTCCCTGCCGAGCAGTTGGCTCACGGCGCGGCTGACAATCGAGGCCGCGAGCCGGACCTTGAAGTGATTGTCCCGCAGCGGCCGCGCGTCCCTGACGGCCAACTCTCCCACCGCCGCAATATCAACGTCCTCCGCGGCTCTTCCTTTCAACGCATCCTCGGCGTGGGCAGCGCGATACGGGGTTGGAGCGACTCCGCCAAGCACTATCCTGGCGCCATTCACCACTCCTGCCGACAGCTCCAGCGCGACGGCGACGCTCGCCAGCGCGAAGTCCTGCGTTTGACGCTCCCGCGCCTTCACGTAGATGCTTCGATGACCCGGGTGAACCCGCGGAACGCGGACCCATGTAAGCAGTTCGCCGGGCTGCAGAGCCGTCTCCGACAGGATGTCTTCGCCGGGTCCCACGAAGAAGCTCTCCAGGGGCAGAGTCCTCGTGCCACCGGAGCCCGCGATAGTCGCGTCGGCGTCCAGGGCGATGAGGGCAACGGCAAGGTCGGACGGGTGAACGATATAGCAGTCCACACCGCCGAGAATGGCGTGGTGCTTGTTGCTGCCGTTAACGGCAAAGCAGATTGCGCCGCCCTTCTTTCTACAGTCGAACAGCGGGCTGCGGTAGTACCAGCAGCGCGGTCTCTGGCAAAGGTTGCCGCCCAGTGTGCCCACGTTTCGTATCTGGGGCGTGGCGACCGATGCCGCCGCCTGCGCCAGCCCGGGATAGCCGCGGACGATGTGCTCGTTGACCTCGATGTCCGCCAGAGTCGTCATCGCCCCCAGCCACAGGCCGTCCACGGCGAGGGCAATGCCCGTCGTTTCGTCCAGCCCGGCAAGGCTGACCAGGGTAGCCGGCGATTCAACGCCCTCCTTGATTTCGCCGATGATGTCGGTGCCGCCCGCGATGAGTCTGGTTTGAGAGGGTGCGGCTTCCAGCAGGGATACGGCGTGCCCGGCGGACTCCGCGCTCACGAATCTGAAAGTCTGCATGGCAAGGTCACTCACTCTCCTTCAGCGTCAGCGCGTTGAGGATAACGTCCGGTGTTATGGGCAGATCGCGCGCCCGCACACCTACGGCGTCGTAGATAGCGTTGGCGATTGCCGGGGCTACGCCAATGCTGGGTGGCTCTCCAAGAGCCTTCGCGCCAAAGGGGCCAACCCGGTCCACCACGTCGGCGAAGATGACGTCTATCGGTGGGTAATCCAGCATCGTGGGCATCTTGTGCTCGAGGAAACTCGGATTGAGAGTAACGCCGTTGCGCGGGTCGGTCAGCATCTCCTCGCTGAGAGTGAACCCCAGCATCTGCGAGACGCCGCCCTCGACCTGGTTGACCGCCATGTTGGGGTTCAGGATGCGGCCCGAGTCGTGGGCGGCCACGTAGCGCAGCACCCGGACGTTCCCCGTAACGGTATCGACCTCGACCTCCGCGAAGTGCGCCCCAAAGGAGTTGACGACGTAGTCCTTGCTCCCCGGCGTTATAGACGCCTCGACTTCGAGCGGACGCTCCGGACGAAGCAGCCCCACCTCGCTCAGGCTCATACGCCGCTCCAGCGTCGCCTTCACGACAACGCCGCCGTCCACGATGTCGAGTTCGGCCGGATCGGTGTGGAGCTCGACGCCAGCGGTTTCCAGAATCTTCACCTTTAGCCGCGCCGCCGCCTCTTTCGCGGCGAGGCCACTCGAAAAGGTCGCCGTGGAGCCGGCGGTAATCGGCGCCTCGGGCGTAAGCTGGGTGTCGCCGGAGGTAACCCGCACTTGGCCCGCGTGCACGCCAAGCTCTTCGGCGGCTATCTGGGGTAGCACTGTCATGCTGCCCTCGCCAACGTCCATGATGCCGGTGACAAGCTGAACGGAGCCGTCCGGGTTCAGTCCCATCCCGACGCTGGACCTTCCGCCCGGGCCGCCCCGGTAGATGAACATGCCCATGCCCAGCCCAGTCTTGCGCGAGCCGTGGGCGTCGGCCCTGCTGCCACGCCGCTCCCGCCAGCGAATGGCCGCCGCTCCCCTTTCGAGGCACTCCCGCAGTCCGTTGCTGGAGAAGGGCACGCCGCCCTCCACAGGCTGCGTGTCCATGACCTGATTCAGTGGAGTCACACGCTCGCCCGGTTGCCCCTCCGGGCCAACGTGGTTCTTCAAACGAAAGTCTAGCGGATCGATTCCGAGCTCTTCGGCCACCCTGTCCATGAGGACCTCCAGCGCGAAGTGGCCCTGCGGCGCGCCCAGGGCGCGGTACGACCCGGCAGAGGGTTGATTGGTGTAGGTGAGATAGCCGTCGTACCGGACGTTGGCGCACCTGTACAGGTAGAGCGCTGCTTGTCCCGCTCGCCTGACGACGCCGGGGCCGGACGAGAGGTACGCGCCGGTGTCCATGATGGTAGTCGCGTGGACGGCGGTGACGGCGCCATCGTCCTTGACCCCCACCTTCAGCTTCGTAATCGTGGCGTGGCGATGGCGGCCCGCCACGAACTCCTCCTCCCGCGTAAGCTCCATCTTCACGGGCATCCGTGCGCGCCTCGCCAGCAGCGCAGTTATGGCCGCCAGCCGGGTCTCGTCCTTATTGCCGTATCCCGCGCCCATGTGCGGGCCAACGACTCTCACGTTATCCAGGGGGATGCCCAGCGACAGGGACAGGCCCAGTCGGTCGGCGTGTATCCCGCGGCTGGACTTCCAGACGCTGAGCCGTTCACCGTCCCACGCGGCTATGGCCGCTCTCGGCTCCAATGCTGCGCCGGAGTGCGAGGGCGTGGAAAACTCGCCCTCGAAGACCCTGTCGGCCTGCGCGAACCCCTCTTCCACGCTGCCCCGCGTAAGCGTGAGGGGCTTGCCGCCCACCAGATTGCCGCCCTCGTGCACGGCAGGCGCGCCGGGAAGCATCGCCTGCTCAGCGTCCGTGACAAACGGCAGCGGGTCATATCGGACGTCTATCAGGCCCAACGCTTGTTGAGCTGTGTCCTCGTCATCCGCGGCCACCGCCGCGACCTCGTCCCCCACGAAGCGCGCCTTGACGTCCAGAATGGGCATGTCCGGGGCGACGTGTCCCTCCGGCGCGTCGAACGGCGTGAGCACGGCGCGCACGCCCGGCAGCCACGCCGCCTTTGATGCGTCGATCGACACGATTCGAGCGTGAGGATAGGGGCTGCGCAGAATCTTGCCGTGCAGCATCCTGGGCAGCCTGACGTCCGCTGTGTACTTAGCGTCTCCGGTAAGCTTCTCCCGCAGGTCGCGCCGGGGCACGGAGACGCCGATGTTGGAGCTAGTCATTGTACGGGATTCCCCAGCAACTCTTCCAGAACTATCATCCGCAAGTCTATTCCACGGTTGGCCAAACGAGCATCATTGGTCACGAAGGCAGATACGCCTTCGGTGATTGTCGTAGCTACTTGGATGGCATCCGGTGTGCGTAATCTATGCCTCGCCCTTAGTTCAGCCGCTAATTCAGCTATCTCAACCGATACCAATTTCGTGGTTAGACTATCCTCTTCTAACAAGGCTCTACGGAATCGTTGGACTGTGTATTCGTCATTTCTACGAATTGGAGTGACCAAAACCTCTGACAGGGTTATCACGGAGGTGGCGACCCGTATCTGGCCAAGTTTGATTGCCTCAAAGAAAGGGCGAACCAGTTCAATGTATTTCGGATTCTCTTCGATGTGATAGATGAACGGAGCCGTGTCCAGGCCAATGAGTTGTCCCTTCAGGGATTCTACCCATTCCACGAGTCGCGCTCCTGATTTACGAACTCCTGGGCGTCAACGCCTTCCCACAATCCTTTCCCAAGTCCCGCCAAGTCCATTATGCTGTACTTGCGTCGGGCCTCACCGTGTCGGCTCTCCTCAAGGGCTAGCGCCGCGAGAAATGCGTCAATCGACTCTGAGTGACGAGCGTACTTGCCTTTGAGCGCAGCCTTCAATTTTTCATGGGAGTCCTTATCGAGCAACCTGTCGAACTGGGATAACGTGAGACCCATTCCGTCGCAGCAAATGTCAATAAGCGCCTCATATGTGACGCCGCTGTTTTGCGCTACACTCTGAGTGGCTTCCCACCTGCTCTGACGGCCAAATCGAACCGATTCCACCAATTCCAAGACCTGCTTCAGTTCCCGGGGAATGTCCCTGGGCATCTCCAGTTTCTCGGTGACTTCTACCGCCTCAGTTCCATCCCTGACATCAGCCGCTCCCAGCAACTCCCGGCGCAGCACGTTGTTGAAATCGTCCTCAGCGCGTTTCGCCTTCTTCTGGAGATACGCGTAAACCTCTTCGTCCACCTCTATCTTGCGATACCGCATCGTCAACCGCCTTTCACCGCTTCAGCCCGGTAGCCGTGCCGCCGCTCGCACCGACGCGATGATGCGGCCATAGGCGTTGCAGCGGCATATGTTGCCCGATAACGCCTCGCGTATGTCAGTCTCGGACGGGCTGGGATTGGCGTCCAGCAGCGCTTTCGCGCTCATCAGGAAGCCGGGTGTGCAGAAGCCGCACTGCCCGCCGTCGTTGCGGAGAAACGCCTCCTGCAGCGGGTGCAGGCGCTCGAGACTGCCCAGGCTCTCGACGGTGAGCACCTGGCGCACGCCGACCTGGAGCGCGAGCATCTGGCAGGAATAGACCGGCCTGCCGTCGAGCAGCACAGTGCACCCGCCGCACTCACCCCTGTCGCAGCCGCGCTTTGAACCCGTGAGGGCCAGCCCGTCCCTGAGCGCGCGCAGCAGCGTCCAGTGATGGCCGACCTCCAGTTCACTGGAACAGCCGTTGACGTTGAGCGTTATCTGGGTCGAGTTCACTAGCCGTTGAACCTCAGCGTAAACCTGTCCGAGTCCGTAATCTCCGGAATGTGCGGGCCGAGGTTGCGCCAGTCGTCCTGCGTCGCGGAGATGAGACGTCCGCTGAGACCGTCGGACTCCGACGAGGCCAGCCACACCGCAAGAGCGGCCGCCTCTTCGAGCGAGGCTCCCTCGCCCGACTTCGTGCGCCTGACCATGGCGCCCATGACAGGCTCGATCAGGCTGTCGTCCGAGGCCATTGGGTCGAGCAGCGCGGTATCTATCTGCCCAGGGCCGAGCGCGTTGACGCTTATGTTGTGCGGGCGCATCTCCAGGGCCAGCGTTTCGGTGAAGCGGATGACGGCGGCCTTGGACGTGCCATAGGCGCTTATGGTTTCCGACGGCCGGGTAACTCCCGCGCCGGAGAGGTTGATTATCTTGCCGCCGTCCTGCTCCATCATGGCAGGGAGAACGGCGTGGCAGCACATGACAAGCCCGGTCACGTTTATCCTCATGGCCTCTGCCCAGTGGCGCATGTCGTTGGAGTGGAGCGGCCCAACCGGGCCGAGTATCGCCGCGTTGTTGACCAGGACATCCACCCGCGAGAACCTCTCCAGCGTCTCATCCACCATCCGGCGCACGTCTTTCGATTCCGCGACGTCAACCGCGATGGCAATGGCCTCCACGCCGAGAGCGCGCGCCTCCCGCGCCGCGCCTTCCACTTGCGCGGGCGTGCGCGACGCCAACACCAGGTTCGCGCCCTCCCTCGCGTAGGCCTCGGCGATTCCCCGCCCGATGCCTCTGCCGGCTCCCGTGATGATCGCTACCCTGCCGCTGAGCTTCATGCGCAGCCCCTTACTGGGCGATGACGCCGCCGTCGATAACAAGCTCGGAGCCGGTCATGTACGAGGCCTCGTCCGACGCCAGAAACAACGCGCCGTATGCCACGTCGTCCACGGTGCCGAGCCGCCCCAGCGGCACTCGGGCGAGCGACGTGGCGAGGCCCTCCGGCGTGCTGATGTTCTCCGCTATCATCTCGGTATCCACCGGCCCAGGGTGAATCGAGTTGGCGCGGATACCGTCTTTGGCGTGCTGCAACGCGGTGGACTTCGTGAACAGCCTTACGCCGCCCTTCGAGGTGGCGTACGCGCTGCCCCTGGGGCTGCCTATCATCCCGGCGATCGACGATATGTTCACGATGGAGCCGCCGCCCGCCTTTCGCATCTCCGGTATGGCGTGCTTCGTCCCCAGGAACACCCCCGTCGTGTTGACCGACATGATCCGCTCCCACTCTTCGATGGCGGTGTCCTCTATCGGCGTCTGGCCCAGGATGCCGGCGTTGTTGACCAGCACGTCGAGCTTGCCGAATCGTTCGACCGTCTCGCCAATGCAGCTCTTCCAATCCGACTCGCTGGTCACGTCGAGCTTTACGAACAACGCCTGGCCGCCAATCTCGTTGATCTCGGCCTCCAGTTTCTTGCCCTCGTCCTCCAGGATGTCGGCTATCACCACGGCGGCGCCCTCCCTGGCGAACAGCCTTGCTTCCGCCGCCCCCTGTCCGCGCGCGCCCCCGCTAATCAACGCTACCTTGCCCTCTAGTCTCACGATGTTCCACCTCCGCAAGTTAATTCCAAAGCAGAACGCGGCCCGAAGAATCACTGGGCCGTGCGCCCTCCGTCTATCACAAGCTCACTGCCCGTGACGAACGAGGACTCGTCGGACGCCAGATACAGGACGCCGTAGGCTATCTCCTCCGGCCTGCCAACTCGCCCAAGCGGCGTCTGGGCGAGCCGTTCCACGAGCGCGTCCCCGAAGCGCGCCGCGGCGAGCATGGCGGTGTCTATCATCCCCGGATGCACCGAGTTCACGCGGATGTTGTCGCCGGCGTACTGGATGGCGGCCGCCTTGGTGAAAATCCTGACCGCGCCCTTGGAGGCGTGGTACGCGGCGTTCTGGTGGCTGCCGGTCAAGCCCGCGCCCGACGATATGTTGATGATAGAGCCGCCGCCCGCCTTTCGCATCTCCGGTATGGCGGCCTTCGTCCCGAGGAAGACGCCCTTGGCGTTGACCGACATGACGTCGTCCCATATCCGCTCGGTGGTCTCCAGGACGCGCTCCGTGCGGATAATGGCGGCGTTGTTCACCAACACGTCCAGCTTTCCGAATCTGCCTACGCTCGCCGCGACCACCCTCTGCCACTCAGACTCGTCGGTAACATCCAGGTGGAGGAAAAGGGCCTCGCCACCCGATTCGTTAATCTCCGCCTCAACCTGCCTTCCATCGGCCTCGAGCACGTCCGCTATCGCGACACTGGCCCCTTCGCGGGCGAAGAGCCTCGCCTCTACCGCGCCCATGCCTCTTGCGCCGCCGCTTATCAGGGCCACCTTGCCTTCCAGCCTCATGAGGTCTTCTCCTTGTGTTCTCTCCCCTGCGAAAGCGTGGGCAGGGTTTCGGCGTCTTCCAAGAATCAACTACGCTGATTTTAGCACTTTCGGCCCAACATTTCTTGAGACTCGAAACCAGACAATCTGTCAATGGCAGAACTTGGCGCGGGATTCCGGCCCATGATGCTACAATTGAACATTCGCAGAACAGACATAATACGAGCGGAGGGTTCCATGAAGCAGCTATCGGCACTTCTGGTGGTGTTCGGCATCGTCGTGCTGCTCGCCCTCACCGGCTGCCACATGACCTCGGAGTCTGGCGAGCACGGCGGCCGCGAGGAGTCACGTGAGCGCGGCGGCGAGGGATCGGGCGAGCATGGCAGCGGCGAGGAGTCGAGCGAAGTGGGCGAAGAGTCCGGCGCCCAGTACGCCCTGAGCGAAACCTACGACCACGTCCGCGCTGGAGCTCGCCTCATCCTGTCGTATGACTCGGCTGCCAATGCCTTCACGGGCACGGTGCGGAACACTACGGGAGCCACCCTGAGCCGGGTCAGAGTCGAGGTTCATCTATCCAACGGCATCGAGTTGGGGCCAACAACCCCAGTTGACATTGCTCCCGGCCAGGTGATTGACGTCACTCTCCCGGCGTCCAGCCAACCCTTCTCCACCTGGAGCGCCCACCCGGAGGTCGGCTGAATCTTCACCGGCGGCGACCCAACGACGGCCGTTTGCCAATCCGCCTTGACCTGTTATCGCGGCGCAAAACCCCTTGACACGTTCACATGTTCTGTTCTAATATGTTCTATATCGAACAGACATTCTTCTGAAGGGGTTACGGGTGAACCGCATGAGACTCGAACAACCATCCCCTCAACTGCCGCTGCCCGGCATACCGCGGATGGCGCGGGAGCAGACGATCGTGGGCTGTGACAGCGTCGCTCCGGGGCAGGAGGTTCTCTACCTGGGCAAGGTCAACGGCGGCCCCCGCTTCCGCTCTCGCGGGGTCGTCAAGCAGGCGTATCGGCGCAAGGCTGTGGTCGATATGGGCCGCATGGGGACCTGGCACATCCCCTACTACTTCCTGTCGCTTCCCGAGGCAGCCTGAGCCTCGGCCTCTAGCCGAAGAAGTAGGGGCGTTCCCTTGTGGGCGCCCAGGGTTTGCACCTGTAAGGCAGCGCCTACTAAATTGAAACAGGTTCGCCGAAGAACCCGCTCCGTACGTGCTCCGCGATTACCTCGGCCACAAGCTGGGGACGTTGCAGGGGCACGTCGTGGATGCTGTCTTCCAGCCAGACGATCTCGCTCACGGGCAGCTTCGCGCTCGCGGCGCGGACCGACTCTTCCCTTCCAAAACGCCGCGCCGCCGGTGAGTCGTCGCCCTTCCGGCGCGCGGGCATTATGAGCACGGGACACTCTACGCTCGCGTACAACGTGGAGGGCTTGTGTTCCCACAGGGCCTCGATTATTCGCATGTGGTTGTCCCGGCTCAGCCTGGCGCGGACGAAGCCGCCCTCGAGCACGTCGAAGTTGGCGAGGAGCGTCTCCTCGAACTGTTCGGTCATCGAGCCCAGCCATCTACGCGAGCGGGCGCGCTCCCTGAGTTGGGCCGCCGTTACGCCATCGAACACCGGCGGCGCCATGTCTATCTTCGCCTGTTCCAACGTAGCTCCGGGCCTGCCCGAAATCTCTATCATCCCGCCATCGACAAAGCAAAGCCCCCTCGGAACGCCGGGATGCCTCACCCCGTATTCGAGCGCGACGCTGCCACCCCATGAGTGCCCCACGATGAGGGGCCGTTCGAGTTTCAGCCCGTCGATGAAGCCATGCAGGTCCGAGGTCATTGTGGTGAAATCGTAGCCGTGGTCCGGCTTATCGCTGCGTCCGTGTCCTCGCTGGTCCAGTGCGGTCACGGCGAAGTCGTTGGCGAGTATCGGCGCGACAAGGTCCCAGATGTGGCTGGTTGAAGCCAGGCCATGAAGCAGCACTACGGCTTGACCCGAGCCGCCCCAATCCCGATACCGCAATCGCAGCCCGTTTACGACAACGGATTCGTCTCTCGCGAATTGCGCCATCGGTCCTAGTCGCCCTCCCCGCCATCCCGAGCATTGTGCTGGCTCTTGAGAAACTCCTCCAACTCCTCGACCATGGCTTCAGAGTTGGGGAGTTCGCCCGACGTGGCATGGGCCGCGTCGTATCGCTGCTCCAGGCGCCGCACGTAGGAGTTCACGTCCGGCTCCTTGGCTATCGCCTCGCTCACCTCCGACTCGAAGGTCTCCCCCGCGAGCCTGAGCTCCTCGAGGTCCACCTCGAACTCCACCAGGCTTCGCAGCTTGGTGAGAAGCGCGTGGCTGAGTCTGGGATTGGGAGAGGTGTTCACGTAGTGCGGCGCGTGTCCCCAGATGCTGGCATGGGGTAGGCCGCTCTTATCGCAGGCGCTCATGAACGCCGTGTGTATGCCCGTCGGCCCCTGGTATGCGGAGTTCCTTATCCCCATCCACTCGGCCTTCTGAACCAGTCCGGGCAGGCTCGCCCTGCCGGATACCCTCGGCTCCCTGGTGTGAGGAACCGCGTCGAGGAGCGCGCCCAGGGAGACAACGAGCTCGACGCCGTACTGCACCGCCACCTCGGTGAGAATGTTGGAATAGGCCCTCCAGCGCAGGTTTGGCTCCGTGCCCACGTACAGCAGTATTCCAGCGGGCTGCTCGTCGGACGCGAAGTGGTAGAAGTCGTTGATCGGCCAGCGGATAGTCCGTTCCCCGCGCCTGTTCACCCTCGTTTGAGGCCTCACAACCGTGAAGTCGTAGAACTCTTCAGGGTCGATTTCCGCGAACTTCTTTGCCGGCAGCTTCCTCACCAGGTAGCGGAGCGCCCGCGTGGCCGCCTCCGCGGCGTCGGGCCACCCCGCGAAGGCCACAAGCATGGTGTGGAACTTTCGCTCCGGCGTTTCGTGCACTATCAAGCCGTCCAAATAGGACCCCCTCAAACTCCAGGTCACCCCTGAGTTTACCACCTGCTCAATTGGATGCCAAGAAGAGGACGCTTGGAACACGTGCTATACTGCGCTGGCTGCCCGCATGAGGCCGCCGAGGTGAGGATGTCTCAGGAAATACGCCTCAATCCAATAACGTTCGCCTCCGTCAGGGCGACTGAGCGAACGGAGTGGACGTTCGCGGAGGTCTCCGACAGCCGGGGCGCGACGGCCCTGGTCGAGCTCACCTGCGGAGAGGCCACCACGCGCGCGTCAACCCTGTTTGCGGAGTTGTCGGAGACGCTGCGCTCCCGCGTAGTGGCGGATGAGTCCACAGTGGCGGACGCGCTTGGCCTCGACGCTGCCTGGCTTCAGAGAGATCGCCCGCTCGCCACCGCCGTCAGCGCATTGCGGACAGCCCTCGTTTCCCTTCGCGCCCTCCACGACGGCCTGAGCCTGGCGGAAGCCCTCGGCGGAGCGGCCCAGGGCAGCGTCCCGCTCTACGCCAACGTCAACCGCTCCATGCCCGGCGCCAGCCGGACTCCTGCGGACTTCGGCTTGGCGGCCGAGCGAGCCGTTCGCGCCGGATTCACCATCGTGAAGTGCGCCCCCTTCGACGAGGTGAGCCCGCCTGCATCATCCGAGAAAATCCTGGAACTGGCCCGCCCGGGAATCGAGCGAGTCGCCGCGGTCAGGGCGGCCGTTGGCCCGGACGTTGGCGTGCTGGTGGACTGCCACGGCCGCTTCGAGGCGCACACCGCGCCGCTGGTTGCGGAGCGGCTGGCAGAGTTCGGCATAGGCTGGTTCGAGGAGCCGCTGGAGCCTACCGAGCAGCCGGACGCGCTGGCGAGGGTTGCCGAGAAGGTGGAGATGCCCGTCGCCGGCGGGGAGAGCGGCTACGGCGAACCCCTCTTCCTCGCCCTGGTAAGAAGCGGCGCCGTAAGCGTCATCATGCCGGACATCAAGTATTGCGGAGGAGCGGCGGAGGCGTGCCGCGCGGGACGGGCGGCCCTGGAAGCCGGAGGGCAGGTCTCGCTGCACAGCCCGTCCGGGCCCGTCTCGCAGCTCGCCAGCGCGCACACCACGCTGGCAATCGGCGGCGCGCTGCCCCTGGAGCACGCGGTGAACGAGGCCACATGGCGCTCGGAACTGCTTCAACCGCGCGAGCGCATCGAGGGCGGACGCCTTCATCTGCCGGGCGGTAGCGGCCTGGGCGCGACTCTCGACTACGACGTGGTGAGACGCTACGGAAGGATGTGGACAGTCTAGGGGCAAACCCTTGGCCCTCCATTAAGGGAACCCCGGTAGGGGCAGGTCTTGTGCCTGCCCTCTTTTCCATATCTGGGCGCCCACAAGGGAACGCCCTTGCCGACTAAACTGATACAGGTTCGAAGTCATACGCCCTCTTGACTAAAGCGAACAATCGTGCTATCGTCCAGTTGAGCCACAAGTGAATCTTGGCTCCGCGACGGAGCAATCAGCGGGCGATGACGCCCCCGAACGTGTCCCAGGCTAGACGGGACCGCGCGGGGGTTCTCTTTTGCCCGCGAAAAGGAGGAACCAATGGAGAAGCCCGCCCGCTCTATGCACCTGGACATCCTCGGAAGCGCGGCCATTGACGCCAATCGCTATCGCGTGACCATAGCGGCCAGCGAGAAGGCGCGCCAGCCGCCCCAACTGGACTTCGATGGCCTGTCCTTCGACAACTATCTGCGCAACCCGGTGGTGATGTGGGCGCACGACGTCATGGGCCGCTCGCCCTCCGGTGGCCTGCCCATCGGACGGACGCTCAGCCTGGCAAAGACGCCAGGGGGCCGGATAGTCGCCGAGTTCGAGTTCCTGGGCGACGACCCGTTTGTCCGAAGGATCAAGAACGCCTGGGATAAGGGCTTCCTGCGGGCGGCGTCCATAAGCTGGCTGCCGCTGGAGAGCGCCCCCATGAAGGGCGGAGACTGGCGGGATGCCCGCGCCGACCTGCTGGAGTGGTCCATCGTATCGGTGCCCGCGGACCCCGACGCCCTTCGAGAGAGCCACCGCCGCATGATGGACGAGTTCCTCGGCGCGGAAGCCGACAACGACTCTTACGACGCTCCAGGTGGGCGGGCCGCGGCGGCCGGCGCTGAAGAGGGGTTCTCTGAGGGCATCGCCCTGTCGTCCGACGACTACGACGGTCTCGCCACCGCCGTCGCGCTGCTCAGAGAGGTAGTGGCAAGCGTCGAACGTTCCGCACAAAGCGGAGCCCTCCCCGCAATCGAGCAGGTGGTTGACCAGGGCAACCTCGCGGCCATCCGCGAGTCGGTGGCCGCGCTGAAGCGCAGCGTGCAGTCGATACCAATCGGCGCCGGCAGTCCACCGTAGGGACGACCGGCCGGCCGCCCCACAGGCAGTGCGCGGAAAAGGAATATGTCGAATCCAAATCAATCGGAAAGGAGCGGTTACACATGGCAACGACCGACATCGAGGCGATCAAGAAAGACCTGGCAGACATCAACGGTTTCGTGCGAGAGCGATTCGAGCCGGTGACCAGGGAGGTGGGCCTGGTTCGTGAGGAGACCGAGCGGCTCAAGCGCGAGGTGCTCGAGGTTCAGAGACGCGAGAGGACGAGCCGCCGCCACGCCCTTACGGCGTATGCGGAGGAGGCAGCGGCCCATGTGGTGCGGGAAGGCCCCTACGCCGGCATGGACGTGCTGGACCTCGCGCTCGTGCGGCGTTTCGCCCACTCCCAGCGCAGGGAGAGCTTCGGCCCGGCCTGGATCGAGCGCGCCGAGCAGGCCAAGCGCTCACTCACCGAGGGCATCGCTCCCGCCGACGTCCAGGCGTCGCATCAGGCGGCGGCGCGTAGGCTGGAGTCCTGGTTCACAGTCGACTCCAGGCCCACCGGCCAGTTCGAGGGCTTCAGCCGCGCCCTGCTCCAGCCCATGACCCGCGCGGCCATGGACAGCACCACGGCGGGCTCGGGCGACGAACTCGTGGCGACACTGGAGGCTCGCGAGCTGTGGATGGACGTGAACCTCCAGACGCTGGTCGCGCCCCTCATACCCACCTTTCCCATGCCCTCCAACCCCTTCGACGTGCCCATGCAGTTGGGCGACGTCAGCTTCTACCCCGGCACCGAGAACATCGCCGCCACCTCCACCGCCCTCGCCACGGGCAAGACGACGCTGACGGCCTTCGAGCTGGTAGGCCAGGTCCCGTACAGCTTCACCCTGGAGGAGGACGGCGTCATCGCCATGCTGCCGGAGATAAGGGCGGGCCTCGTGCGCAACGTCGCCGAGATTCTGGACGACATCATTCTCAACGCCGACGCCACCGCCCAGGACAGCATCAACGCCGACGGCGCGACCATCTCGGCGGCGAACATGGGCAAGGCGCACTGGCTCATCGGCTACGACGGCATCCTCCACCTGCCCCTCGTGGACAACGTCGGTCAGTCCAACGACCACGACGACGCAGTCTCCGACGACATATTCAACGAGGTGCGCGCCAAGCTGGGCAAGTACGGCGTCCGGCCCTCCCAACTCGCCTGGATAATGGACGTCAACACCTTCATCCGCGCCCAGTCCGTCTCCCAGTTCAGGACGATGGACAAGCTGGGACCAAACGCCACCCTGCTCACGGGAATGCTGGGCGCGATCGAGGGCATCCCGGTAATCGTGTCCGAGCACATGAGGCTCGCCGACACCGACGGCAAGGTTACGGACACCGGCAACACCGCAAACACCGGCAGGCTGCTCATCGTCAACCGCACTCAGTGGGCGCAGGGCTTCCGGCGCGAACTCAACATCGACGTGGACAGGGACGTTCAGAAGCGCCAAACCGTGGTAACGGTCAGCTTCCGCCACGCGCTCACGGAGCGCAGCGGCGCCCGCGCCACCGCGACCCACACGGCCCTTCAGTACAACATAACAGGAGTCGCCTAGGCGCAACCCAGTCCACCAAGTTGAAGGCCACCGTAGGGGCGGGTCTTGTGCCCGCCCTCCGACAGACCATGTACGCGGGTTCCATGCCCGCCCACAGAAAGGAAATGTCATAAAATGTCACAGAATGTCGTAGTTCCCGAAGACGATCTCTCCCCAAGGCAAATCTCGATTTTGCCCCTGCTCCTTAGGCCCGCAACCATCTCCGAACATGCCAGGGAAGCCGGAATCACGCTAAGAACCCTGCAAAGGTGGCTCCAGGACGACAACTTTCGCAGGCACCTCGAGGTGATGCGCCACAGGGCCGCCCAGTTGGCCGAGTCCGACCTCTTGGCCCTGTCCAACAAGGCCGTAGAGGTCATCTTCGAGTGCCTCCACAACGACAATCCGCAGATAAGGCTGCGCGCCGCAAAGGATGTCATCCAACTCAACACTCAGGTCCAGTACGGAAAGGGGATCGAACAGCGCCTCGAACACAAACTCCAAATCAGGGAGTCGGTCGAAGGGCGCGCTCCATGGGGCCAATTCCCGCCAACCAACCCGTAAGGGCGGCCTCGTGCCCGCCCACCCAGCCATAGGAACGCAACATGACCAACGCATACGTCTCTCTGGACACGCTGAAGAGCTCCGGCGTCCTGAACATAACCGGCGCGCGCGACGACGCGCGGCTGCGCAGCCTCGCCGAGAGCGTCAGCCGCATGATCGACCGCTATTGCAACAGGCGCTTCTTTGCCCTGAGCGCCACCAGGAAGTTCGACGGCGACGGCAGCGCGAGACTTCTCCTCCCAGACCTCATCAGCGTGAACAGAAGCGGCCTGAAGACCGACGACAACATGGACGGGTCCTTCGAGACGACCTGGCTCATGGATGACTACATCCTGCTGCCAAGCAACGCCGATCCCGCCAATTCCGGCAACCCCGAGTCGAGGCCCTACACCGCCGTCGAGGCGGCGCGCCGCCCGGGCGGCAAGACCCGCTTTCCCGCGGGCCGCGAAACCGTGCGGATAAGCGGCGTCTGGGGATGGTGGCGGCACCTGAAGCGTGCCCCGGAGACCGCCGGCGCCATCCCCGACGCAACGACGACCACGCTGACCCTGTCCGCCCGCGTCGGCGTCGAGGCGGGCCACACCATCCTCATAGGCGCGGAGCAGATATACGTGGAAAGCTGCTCCGGCGACTCCCTAACGGCGCGGCGCGGCGTCAACGGCACTACGGCCTCCTCTCACGCCGACGGCGCGCCCATCGACATCTACGAATACCCAGGCCCCATCGTGGAAGCCGTCATCATCCAGGCGGCGCGGCTGTGGAAGCGCAAGGACGGCGCGTTTGGCGGCGCGGGCGGCTTCCACGATGAGAGACGCGCGGAGTCGTCGAGCGGGCTGGACCCGGACGCGGCGTTGCTGCTGGCCCAGTACAGGAAGGCGGCCGTGGGAGTGGGCGCGTAATGGCGGGCGAGATTAGAGACGCCATTCGCGGGCTGTGCGCTCTGCTATCCACTATCGACGGGCTGAGGACCCTGGATTACCCCGCGGACTCGATAAGCGAGTTTCCCGCGGCGGTGGCGCTGTTTGAGGGCAGAGACGCCCTAGACACACTGGGCGGCAGCGGCTTCGTCGGCAGAATCAGGGTCACGCTGCTCGTGGCGTCGGCCAACACGAAGGAAGCCTACGATGCCCTGGACGAGTTCATGGCTCCACAAGGCCCCAAAAGCGTCGAAGCCGCCGTCAACGCCGACAACACCTGGCGCGGCACGGTGGACGACGGCCGGCTGCTCATGCTGGACAACATCGGCCCCCGCAAGCTCCAGGGCGGCAGCTACGTAGCCGCCGACTTCCACCTCCGCTTCATCAAAAGCATACGCCCGTAGGGGCAGTTCTTGTGCCTGCCCTCCTTACCCATACCTCGAGGCCCACGGGGGACGCCCTTACATATTGGGCCGCCGACTAAACCGATACAGCATCTTTGCGCTGCCCTCGATTGCTAACTACGCCCTCCGGTGTTAGACTTGGATAGCCCTGTTTGCCGGGCTATCTGGTGTGTTCGGGAGAGGCTTTTGACTGAGTCCGCGCGCAGGAACGGCGTCTTCTACGGGTGGTTCATACTCGCCGCCGCCTTCTTCGCCATGTTCGTCTCCACCGGGGCCAGGAACGGCTTCGGCGTGTTCATTATTCCGATGAGCGAGGAGCTCGATTGGAGCCGGGGGACTATCTCGTCCGCAATTGCGGTGGGCTGGCTCGTCAACGGCTTCAGCCAGCCCTTCCTGGGCCGCATCTACGACCGGTTCGGCGGCCGCATCGTCATCTCCCTGAGCCTTCTCGTTGTCGGCGCGTGCACGATGCTCCTCAGCCAGGTCAACGACATCTCGGTCCTCGGCATCTTTGTCATAGACCGGCTCTGGTTCCTCGTTGGCGTGTATGGATTTGTCATTTCGATCGCGGCGGGCGGCACCTCTCTGGTCACCGTTCACGCCGTGCTTGCCAAGTGGTTCTATCGCAAGAGGGGCCTCGCCATAAGCATCAGCACGGCGGGAGCGTCCGCCGGCTCACTGGTGCTGGTCCCGTTCGCCACCTACATGATAATGTGGGGCGGCTGGCGTTGGACGTGGTTCGTGCTGGGCGCGTTCGTAATCTTCCTGGCGATGCCCCTCGCCTGGATGCTCATCAGGGACGACCCGAAGTCGATGGGCGAAATCCCCGACGGCGACCTGCGGGACTCCAACGAGCGGCAGTCCGGCAAGGGCGTGGAACCTCGCAAAGGCCCCCTGGAGGTCGATTACTGGCGCGACTCCTTCAAGACGGCCCCAATCTGGCAGTTGACGGGCGCGTACTTCGTGTGCGGCATGACCACCGCCATCATCTCGGCGCACTACATCCCGTTCGCGGTGGAGCGCGGCATCGCGCCCGGCACGGCTGCGATGGCCTTCGGCGTGATGAGCGCGCTCAACATCGCGGGAGTGCTGGCGGCGGGCCGGATTTCGGACAAGTTTGGCCGTAAGAACGTGCTGACCGCCATCTACGCCTTCCGGGGACTGGCATACGTTGCCCTGCTGTTCGCGCCGGGCGCGATAGGGATTTGGAGCTTCGCGATAGTGGCGGGGTTCTCCTGGATAGCCTCCGCCGCGATGACCTCGTCGCTCACCGCCGACATCTATGGACTGCGAACCATGGGCACACTGGGCGGCGCATCGACCTTCGCGCACCAGATAGGCGGCGCGCTGAGCATCTTCCTGGGGGGCGTGCTCTACGACGTCTTTGACTCCTACACTATCCCGTTCGGCATAGCGGGCGTGCTGCTCATCGGCGCGACACTAGCCGCGTTCAGCATCAGGGAGAAGAAGTACTCGACCAAGTTCCTGTCAGCGCAGCCCACCCAGGCCACGCTTCCCGCCGGGACCGGCGACTGAAGGGCGCGCGTCGATGCTCCTGCTATCGGTGCTGGCCCACCACTCAGAGCCGGGCGACCCCACCCTGTTCGATTGGATGAAGCATCAGATCGACGCCATAGTAGGCCTGGGGCCGGCAGCCATCGTCATCGCGCTGGGAGCGTTAATCGTCTTAATCCCCATCGCTATCCTGCTCTTCTACTTCGTCCAGCGCGCGCGCCAAGTCGGTTCGTAGGCGCGGCGAACCCGTCATTGGCACAACTTCGGACATAAGGACTACGATTAGCATGAGCAGCCAACCGGGTGAAACGGGAGCGACGGGCAGCGTCATCATCGAAGCGCGCTTCGACCGGCGTATCATATCGTATATCCGACTGGTCGTTTGCGGGGTGTTGCTGATCACCGTAGTCGGGATACCGCTCATCCCGTTCTGGCTTGTGTTCACCCTGTGGTACGGCCCCGAGTACTACCGGCGGACCTCCGCGCGGCTGACGACGCGAGCCGTCGAGACACGAAAGGGCGTGTTTTTCCGCAAAGAGGCCACGATTCCCCTCAACAGGATAACCGACGTCCGTCTGCACGATGGCCCCGTCATGCGCTACTACGGGCTGCGCGGCCTGAGAGTGGAGACCGCGGGACAGTCGGGTGAGTCCGCCGGCAGTGAGGGTGACCTGATCGGCGTAATAGACGCAGTGGAGTTTCGAGACGCCGTTCTCAGGCAGCGAGAGGGCACGCTGGAGCCTGAGCAACCCTCGACGGCGTCGCCCGTGAGCGCCGACGACACGAACGCGATTCTCACCCAGATCCGCGACATCCTGACGCGCATCGAGGCCCAGGGCAGCCGCGACTAGCGGAGCGAGCAAACTGATGAGCGCGGCTACGGTGAAGCCTACCTGAAGGGCCACGTGTCCCCGCGAGCTACGCATTGACGCAACAACTTCAAAGCGGCTTTCTCCCTGCTCGAACACTCTAATCTCGGACAAACCAAGAGCGCCCCAGCAATCGTTGGGGCGCTCTTTCGCCACAATCGAACAGCGCGGAGACCTTCTAGATCGCGTAGGACTTCAGCAACTCCTCCGGCGTCTTGGGCTTGGCCTTGCTTGCCATTTCGACGGCCCGTTGGTTGAAAGTCATCCTCGACTCGTCGCGGTACAGCACCCCAACCGGCACGCCGCCGGAATTGGCTATCTTGTACGCCGCTTCCTGGTCCGCGGGGTCGTGGTCATCGGGTATGTCCCAAGCCAGCGGCGCTATGCCTTTCTTCGGGTTGCCTTTCAACACCTCGAAGGTGTTGTTGTAGGTCGTGCAGGGCGACTGCACGTGAACCACCGCGAAGCCGGGATGGTTCATAGCGTCCTTGATAAGCAGCCCCATGTCCCTGACCTTCGTCGAAAGTGTCGAGGCCACGTAGGAAGCGCCCATAGTCAGGTACAGTTTCAGCGCGTCAAGAGCCTCCTCGGGCTTGCCGTAGGGCGTTGAACTCGTTATCTCGCCCAATTCCGTCGTCGGAGAACTCTGTCCCTTCGTAAGGCCGTACACCTGGTTGTCCATCACCACCACCGCGACGTCCAGGTTGCGCGCGGCCTGCGGGCCGATGTGCTCCAAGCCTATGCCGAGGAAGTCGCCATCGCCGGCGACAACCACCACGTTGAGGTCGGGGCGGCCCATCTTGACTCCCATGGCTACTGGAAGGGTCCTGCCGTGTATGCCATGGAATCCGTAGGGCATATCGCCCTCGAGCAGGTGAATCATGTTGCCGGAGCATCCGATGCCGGCCACGACTACGTTGTTCTCGGCGGGAAGTTCCATCTCGATAGCTCGCTGGCCCAGGGCGCTCTCGAGCGCCCGGCGCACTCCGAAGTCCCCGCAGCCTGGGCACCACTTGAAGTCGTACTCTGGATTCTTTGCGCTCATGCTGTAACCCTCTCTTTGCTCCCCTGCTTGACTCTCTCGCCAACGAGCTCTACTAAGTCTTTGACCTTGAATGGCAGGCCTGTGATCTGAGTGATCGACTCCGCGCGCACGCCGTAAGAGCGCAGTATGGAGGAGAACTGTCCCTGGAAGTTCAACTCAGGCACTATGACCAGTTCCTTCTCCCTCAACTCCTCCAACAGCCTGGGAGGGAGCGGGTTCAGGAACATCGTGTAGTACCAGGCCAGGTCCTGACCGTCACGCGTCAGTTCCGCGTACGCGGCCTGCGCTGGCCCCTTGGAGCCTCCCCACGGCATGACGGCGACGGAGGCGTGCGTGTTGCGGCTTTCGTAGTCCTCGTTCTCCAGCAGCTTCACCTTGCTGAAACGGCGGTTGGTCATCTGGATATGACGCTGGGGAAGGTGCGTGGTGTCTCCCATGCCGTCGTGCTCGCTGCCGTTAGCCACGTAGCTGCCCGGATTGCCCGGAATGGGCATCGGCGACATCTCCCACCCGTCGTAGCGGTTATAGCCGTTCGCGCCCTCATAGACGCTGCGGTTCTCCACCTTTACCTTACCCAGGTCCGGCTTGGGGATGTTCTGGTTGCGCTCCGACAGGGCGTGTTCGCTGAGAAGCACTACCGGCCCCTGGTAGCGTTCCGCCCAGTTCACCGCGTGGACGGCGGCGTAGAAGCACTCCTCCACGGTGCCGGGCGCTATGATGGGCAACTTGACATCTCCGTGGGAAGGGAACATGGCCGCCATCAGATCGGACTGCTCGGTCTTTGTCGGCAGCCCTGTCGC
Organism: Dehalococcoidia bacterium; assembly: GCA_965217565.1. GTDB lineage: Bacteria > Chloroflexota > Dehalococcoidia > Lucifugimonadales > CATOSD01 > CBDCIS01. Next base: position 262,575 of record CBDCIS010000010.1, on the reverse strand, counting down.
CGGGCCGCCTCGCTGGATGTCAGCGATTACCACCGGTATCTCCGCCATCCAGGCCAGCCCGAGACCTTCGCTCATGAGGGAGAAGCCAGGTCCGGCCGTCGCGGTCATGGCCTTCTTGCCCGAGAAGCCCGCTCCGACTATGGACGTTATCGATTCTATCTCCGAACTTGCTTGGTAGCAGAACTTTCCGGGCCCCACCAGGTTCTGCTCCATCCAGACGAGAATCGAGGTGGCCGGAGATATGGGATAGCCGACGTAGAAGTCGAGCCCCGCCGTCAACGCGCCGAGGGCAATGGCCTGGTTGCCGTTGAGCAGAATCTGCTCGCCCTCCGGCCTGATGGGAGTGCTCAACTCGCCGAGGCTGAATCCGCTTCTCTGGGCCTCCTCTCGGCCCAACGAGAGCGCCTGGATATTGGAGCTTATAATCTGTTCGTCGTTGGGACGCCCCCTGGTGAATCGCTTGGTGACAAACTCTTCGAGGATGTTCTGCGGCATCTGTACGAGGTACGCGAGCGCGCCGATAACCACCATGTTGGCGGCCCGGTTGTTGCCGGTGGACCTGGCGAGCTCGTCGAAAGGCATTCCAAAGCTGTTGCCCGTGTACTCCAGGTCGAATGCGCCAGAGTCGTAGATTACGACTCCCCCCTCGCGCACCTCGTCCGAGTGGGTGTCGTAAGCCTCACGGTTGAACGCCACCAGCACGTCCAGGTCGTCACCCGAACTCAGGACCTCTGAGGTGGCGATGCGAGTCTGCGTCCACGTTGGCCCGCCCATAATCTGCGAGGGAAAGGTGGCGAAGGTTTGTGCGTAGTAGCCCTCCTGAGTGGCGGCCTGAGCCAGCCCTTCGGCCGAGGTTACGACCCCCTGGCCTCCTTCTCCCGCGAATCGAACTACAAAGTCACTCTTCTTCAAATGACGCCTCCGGGGAGCTGGGGAGCGTGCGCATGGGACGAGCCGCCGGGGGCATCCATTTCGCGACCCGGGGAAACCATGAGGGACCTGGGATGTCCGGTGGGATGTGGAATGTTCATATGCCCTTGAAGGCCGTAATGCCCTCGCCACCCAACTTCAGGGTTGATATGCCCATAGATAAGAGCGTTCCAATTGAGCTTGCGCTATGCCGAGGTAAGATGATTTCGCAACCCTTGATGCGCAAACCAATATATCAGGTTGAGCCTAGAGGTGTCAATTTCCCGGCGAGCCTCTAACCGGTCTCATTTGTGGGCGCAATCCCTTGCGATTGCCCCGGTTGGCCATCGCGCAACCAGGGCGACCACAGGGCGGCGCTGCTACTCTTCCACCACCAGGCTGAACGCCGCGGGGCATATCACGAGGAAGATTACGTCGAACACCGCGAGCAGAGGAATCCAGCGGGTCGTTTCGCCAGCGCCGCCGATGATTGCGCCCGTCGCCTCCACCGCCGCGACGACGACGGGCAGAACCACCGGCAGGAAGAGCAGCGGCAGCATAATCTCGCGTGATCTGGTATTAACCGCCATCGCCGAGAACACCGTGCCAACCGCCGCAATGCCCAGCGTGGAAAGCAGCGCCACCGGGATCAGTTCAGGCATCGCCGGCGACAGATTGAACAGCGCGGCGAACACGGGAAAGACCAGCGCCTCGACCACCAGCATGAACAGGAAGTTCGCCAGCATCTTCCCGAAGTAGATAGCGTCGCGTCCCACCGGCGCGAGCATGAGGCCCTGGAATCCGCCTCCCTCCTTCTCTAGCGCGAACGAGCGGCTCAGTCCCAGTACGCCGCCAAAGGTGAACGCCACCCACAGGATTCCGGGAGCGACCACAGCGACCATCTGCGGAGTGGGGTCTATGGCGAAGTTGAAGATGACCACCACCAGCAGCGCGAACACCAGCACGGACACCACGATGTCTTTGCTCCTTAGCTCCAGAAGAACGTCCTTCCAGAGCAGAGCGAGCGCGGCCCTCCAGTAGCCCTTCAACACACCGGCGCCCCGGTATGCCGAAAGTACTGCTCCCTGAGCGCATCGGCCCCGACGCACTCCAGCGAACCCTGATAGACTATCCGGCCACGCGACAGGATAGCCGCGCGCTGCCCCAGGGCAAGCCCTCGCTCGAGGTTGTGTGTGGTCATTACCACGGTTCGATGAGGCGCCGTCTCGTCCGCGATGATCTCCTCCAGAATCGCCAACGCCTCCTGGTCTAGGCCGCTCTCCGGCTCGTCCATCAGAAGAATCGCGGGGTCGTGCAGCAGCGCGCGCGCGATGGTGAACCGCTTCCTCATGCCGTGCGACATCGTGCCAACGCGCTGGCGCAGCCTGGACGACATGCCCAGACGCTCCGCCGCGTGAGTGACGCGCTCGTCGATCCTGTCGAGATTGAACATGCGAGCGAAGAACTTCAGGTTCTCATAGCCGGTGAGTTGATCGTAGAGCATCGTGTCATGCGTCAACACGCCAATCACGCCGCGAACCCTTTGCCCACTGCGCGCAACGTCAAGCCCCGCGACGCGAATCGTTCCGGCATCCGGCTTGGTCAGCGTTGCGAGCGTCTTGATAAGCGTCGTCTTGCCCGAGCCGTTCGGCCCCAGCACCGTGAGCGCCTCTCCCCAACGCGCCTCGAAGTCGAGGTCGCGCAGGACGGACGTCCGCCCAAAGGACTTGGAAAGCCCCTTCACCTCGATAGCCAAACCCGTTGGCCCAGCTTCGCCGATGTCGCGGCTTTTTGAGGCTCCTACTCTGTTCATGCCAGTCACGCAGAAATGCCCCGCAACGCGGATGAATTGGGGGTGTTTTCAGGGAACGCCATTGGCTATAGTATAAAGCAGAATCCCAAAAGTAGGGACACGCTCCTTGTGGTTGGATGCTGTATCAGTTTAGTAACTATCTCAAAAGCGCCGTCTTTCCCGCGAAAGCGGGAACCCATCGCAATGGCTCGCCGCTCGGCAATCCACGTGCGTTGAGATGCTAAACTTTGATGCTCCAGAGTAGTTTTGAGATAGTCAGTTAGTCGGTAGGGGCGTTCTCTTGTGGGCGCCCAGGTATCGGAACGAGGGCAACTTCGATGACTACAAATTACGGCCAATCTACAACGACGAGGTGAGCGGATGGCAACCATTCAGGATTTGCGAGAAAAGTACGAGAGCTTAGACCGGCGCGTCGCAGCCGATTCCGAGGCCGCGATAGACGCTGAATGTCTTCTGACATTCGACTACGAATACCCCGGTCAGGATGCCGAGGTCACCATCGATACCGACGAGTTCACCGCTGTATGCCCCTGGACCGGCCTGCCGGACCAGGGCGTTCTCACCATAAGGTACCTGCCGAACAGGTCGTGCATAGAGCTCAAGTCGCTGAAGTATTACCTGCTGTCGTACAGGAACGTCGGCATCGTACAGGAGCACGCCGCGAACCGAATCCTGAACGACCTCGTCGCATCCTGCCAACCGCTGAGTATGACGGTGACGCTGGACTACAACGTGCGCGGCGGCCTGCACACCGCTGTAACCGCAAAATACGCGATGGCCTGAGAGTGCCCCGGTCGGCCCCGAATGAGAATCGGGAGGCTGTACCAACCTAGTCGGTCAGATCCCCGTAGGGACAGGCTCCTTGTGGTTGCCCTGGTTGGTAGTCCCATGATCTGGGCGCCCACGAGGGACGCCCCTACGGACGGGTCACCGACTAAACTGATACAGCATCTAATACCATTTGATGATAACAAGACCTGGAAGTATCTAGCGATGTCCTAATAGTTCATCCATGCTCTAGCCGACATACAGTGTTGGAGGGTATCAGATGATCGGACGACCGCTTCGAATAGATTGGCATGGGGAGGATACACCGGAGGCGCTGAAGGCGGCCTACCGGGCAGAACGTGACACTAGCCTTCGTACTCGACTCCATGGACTGTGGCTGGTGCGGTCGGGATGGCAGTTCGGTGAGGCGGCAAGAGCGGTGGGAGTCCACTACCGGACGGTACAGACGTGGGTGGGCTGGTATAGAGAGGGAGGTGTGGAAGGAGTGTTGTCCCACAAGATGGGAGGCATGGGCAAACCGCGCTTTCTGAGCACAGATGAAGAGCAGGAGTTGACCGAGGAGGTGTCGACGGGACGGTTCAGAACGGCGGGAGAGATCAGGGACTGGATAGAGTCCGAGTATGGGGTGAGCTACAAGTCGGGCAGCGTCTATGGTCTGCTTGAGAGGTTGGGATGCAGCCCGAAGGTCCCGAGGGGCCGTCATGAGAAGGCAGACGTAGCTGCGCAGGAGTCGTGGAAAAAGGGGGGCTTGGTTGTTGCCTTGCCGAAGCGGGCGTGAGTTCTGAGACGGCCTTTGGCTTTGCCGATGAGATGCGAGTGGGCCTGCGGGGGATGGTGCGTAGGGTGTGGGGTCGTCGTGGAGTGAAGGTGCATCAGCGAGTGCAGATGGTCTACAAGTGGATGTACCTGTTCCTGGTGGTAGACGTTCGGAGGGGCAAGCTGTTGTGGGGTTGGATCGATTCGATGAAGTCTGCGGCTATAGCGGTGGCAGTCGATGGCCTGAAGCATCACTCGGACATCGAGGCCCTGGTGTGGGATGGAGCGCGTGGTCACCGGGGTGAGATAGTACGGACTGTTGGAGTGGCAACGATCGTGCAGCCTGCATATAGTCCTGAGCTGAATCCCGCTGAGCGGGTCTTCCAAGAGGTCCGCAGGTGGGTGGAGGGCAGGATATACGGGAGCATAGAGGAGAAGATGAAGGCGGTTGACGCCTACCTGAGTGAGCTTGAATCTGATCCGGGTCGGGTGCGGTCGCTCACGGCGTGGAGTTGGATCGAACACACAACGCGAAGTCTTCCGGCACACTATGCGGCCTCGTCAACATGAAATGGTATAAGAATCGGGCCGGCGTTGTAGAACTCAGTGGTTCCATGTTATCATGGCGTGGCGAACGCATGTCTTATAAAGGGGCCTGTGAGCATGTCAAGAAAGCCGTCAACGATCTACCTCGATACGGAGCTGCCGCGGGAAGCGCGCGCCACAAACGGCGTGGAGGCTCGACGGAGAGGCGGGAAGCGAATAGCTTTTGGCTGGTATGGAGGAAAGTTCAGCCATCTGAGTTGGATACTACCGCTCCTGCCGGACTGCCATCACTATTGCGAGCCGTTTGGAGGCTCCGCCGCCGTGCTTCTCAACCGCGAGCCTTCCCCTGTGGAAACCTACAACGACATAGACGGCGAGGTGGTCAACTTCTTCCGCGTTCTGCGAGAACAGAAGGACGAACTAGCCGAGGCCATCGGCCTGACGCCATTCTCCCGCGAGGAGTTCTTTTTGGCAATCTCTACCGGTGAAGCGGAGTTGTCCAACCTGGAGCGCGCTCGCCGCTTCTTCGTCAGGGCGCGTCAGACGCGCACCGGGTTGGCTCAAACAGCGTCGCTAGGCCGCTGGGCAAACTGCAAGAATACGACCCGCGCCGGTATGTCGGGCGTAGTCTCGAGGTGGCTTGGCAGTGTGGAGGGCTTGCCCGAGATAGCCATGAGACTGCTGCGAGTGCAAATCGAGAACCGCCCCGCGACCGACGTCATCAGGCTGTACGACAGCCCAGGCACGCTCTTCTACTGCGACCCGCCCTGCGTTCACTCCACGCGCGGGGACAGCAGCGCATACGGCTACGAACTGGACGAGCAAGCGCACCGCGACCTTGCCGCGACGCTGCGCGAAGCGACGGGCAAGGTCGCCCTCTCCAGCTACCGCTGCGATCTCATGGACGAGCTTTACGGCGATTGGCGCCGCGAAGAGGCCTCAACGAAGACAATTCACTCGTCCAAGAAGCTGCGGATTGAAGCGCTGTGGACCAACTTTTTGGATTCTGAAGACGCCCCGACGGCGTTGAGAGTAAGTTGGAATCAGCAAATCGAGAGCGTTATCGCGGGGCAGGAGAGCCAGTGACGGCGACGCTGGCCTCGTCGCGCGGAATCGGCTAAAATACGACCAGCCGGCAAGGACACAAAACCGAGCGCATGTCCGCCAACTCGAACACCAAAACGGCCCATCAAACAGAAACAGGGAGGATTACATGACCAAGTTCGCAAGGTATGAGGCCCACGGTGAGGTGGCCTACGGGGTCGTCGAGGGCGACTCCGTCAAGCAGATTACCGCGTCCCCTCTGGAGGACTACGAGGTTACCGACCACACGCACACGCTGTCCGAGGTGCGGCTGCTGGCCCCCGTGGTTCCGAGCAAGATTGTCGCCATCGGCCTCAACTACAAGAGCCACCTGGGTGACCGCGAGCCTCCAAAGGTTCCCGAACCCTTTATGAAGACCACCTCGTCGCTGGCCGGCCCCAACCAGGACATCGTGATTCCGAGAGAGGCCATCGAGGACTCGATAACCATTCAGGAGGAGGCCGAACTGTCCCTGGTCATCGGCAAGCGGTGCAAGCGCGCCAGCAGGGCCGACGCTCTGAGTTACGTGCTCGGCCTGACCTGCGGCAACGACGTGAGCGCGAGGCAGTGGCAGCGCGGCGACCTCCAGTGGTGGCGCGCCAAGTCGTCCGACACCTTCAGCCCCATCGGGCCGTTCATCGTAACCGACCTCGATCCCGGCAATCTCGACCTGGTGGCTCGCATCAATGGCAAGGTGGTTCAGGACAGCAACACCTCCGACCTTCTCTACGACGTGCCAACCATCATCGAGTTCGTCAGCAAGATGATGACACTCGAACCCGGCGACGTCATTATGACGGGAACGCCGGGGCAGCCGGGCGACCTTCACCCAGGGGACACTGTGGAAGTCGAAATCGAGGGCATCGGCGTTCTCAGCAACCCGGTCACCGCCGAGGCGTAGCGGCGCAGACGCCATCGCCTTTTCGTCCGGAATAGCCAGGCCCTCTTGTCTGGCATTTAGGCAAGAGGGCCTTTACTCGATGGGTCGGAGGAAGTCTCTAAAACAGCAGATCACCGACGGTGAGCCAGTAGAACACGATGTACCCGCCCGCCACCACCATCAGCCAGGAGCCTACGGGTGCGATGTACGGCAGCGCCTTGCGGAACGCGCCAACCATCGCGCTCTTGAACAGCGCCATTCCCACAGTTAGAGAGACTATTATCAAGCCCATGCCCATCGCGTAGAGAACGAACTGCCCGAACGACGTCGCCAGGCTGGACGACGCGAACGACGTTCCTACAACGGCCAGGAATATCGGAAGAGTGCAGCTCAGCGAGGCCGTGCCGTAGCTGAGCCCGAACAGGAAGTAGCCTCGAACGTTCGTCTCTCCTGGGTTTCCGAGACGGTCCGCCACACGCTGGGCAAGCCCGGAATATAGTTTGCCGCCGCCCACGAGCCATGCTCCCAGCACGCACAGCGCGACCCCAATCGTCAAGCCAAGCCATGGCAGAACGCTCGACACGACGGAGCGCGCTCCCAGACCTATTACCAGTCCCGCCACGCTGAACAGCAAGACGAACCCGGCCGTTACAGTCCCGCCTATCAGCCCGGCCTTGGCCACGCGCTTCAGCGGGCTTACCCTGCCCTCTCCCTGCTCGTCCTCGCCGAGATATAGGCCCACGTAGGCAGGCAGCATCGCGAAGCCGCACGGGTTGAACGCGGCCACCATTCCCGCGCCGAAAGCGAACCCGAGCGGCGCCAGGTCCCCCAGGTTCTCCACGAACCCGCCGGTTCTCCCGGACAGCGATTCGACGAAGAAGTTGACCCCGTCGATTCCGCTGGCGTCCCTAACCAGGGCAGCCCCAACAAACGCCGCCCCCAAGGAGAGCGCGCCAATGAGCGCGGAAAGCGCCAAGCCCTTCCTGACTCGAAACCAGCCCTCCAACCTCGAGACGCTATTCAATCCAAGTCCTCCTACTGACTAACTGACCACTGACAAACTAAATCATCGAATGGCTCTGCCCGCCGTCGATCACGATGCACGCGCCCGTGACGAGGCTGGCCCGCTCCGACGCGAGGAACGCAACGAGGTCTCCCAGCGGCTCCGGCCATCCAAACCGGCCCATCGGCAGGTTCTGTTCGATGAACGACCGCACCACGTCCGGGGGGTTGTCGTTCTGAAAGCGCTCCCAGCTTCCGCCCTCGTGCGCGATGGAGCCCGCGCGATGCTGTTGACCAGCACTCCGTCCACGGCCAGCGAGTTGGCCGCGCTCTTGGACGCGCCTATGAGGGCGGCCTTGGCCGACATGTAGGAGATGTTGCCGCCGTGCTCCCGTCCCCATATCGACGCGATGTTGATGATGCGTCCCCACCTCTGCGCCTGCATGTGTGGTATCGCGAGCTTCATTAGCTGGAACGCGCCGAACAGGTTGAGGTCGAACGTGCCCTTGAAGTCGTCCAGCGATGTCCCCGTGATGTCGTCGCGGGAGCGCGTGCCTCCCACGTTGTTCACCAGGATGTCGATTGTGCCCAGCCCGTCAACGACCTGTTGATGCAGCGACCCGACGACGCCAATGTCCGACACGTCGGCCACGACGCCCAGCGAGGACACGCCAAGCCCCTCGAGCTCTTTCACCGTGTCGTCGAGCGTCTGCTGTGTGCGTCCGCAGATTGCCACGTTCACGCCCTCGCGCGCCAGAGACAGGGCCGCGTGCTTGCCCAGCCCCCTGCTTCCGCCCGTCACCAAAGCCGTCTTGCCCTCGATCCCCAGGTCCATGGCGGAGCCCTCCATGTGCAAAGCTACGCAAAGCGCCAGTGTTCACTCAAAAAGAGTAACACTCCCCGCAAAGACTTACAATCACGCAGCCCGCCGGGGCAGGGTCTTTTCGTTTTCCGCCCAGGTCAGCTACAAGGGCTGCCCCTACGTCCGGCAGCGTGATGCGTCGTAGGGACAAGCTCCTTGTGGTTGCCCTTCGCCCCATTGACATATACGAACGCTCGTGCTATTATGTCTCTGTCCACCGGAAAACCACCCGCCCGGAGGCCGATAGCCCAACCCAGACCGCCCGTCTGACCCGTGCCGCACAGTGTACGATTTGGCAGGCAAACCCGTCAGATAGAGCGGCTTTCTGTCGACAATCCAAACCCCCAGCCAGCTAGGAGATACAGCAAAATGCATGAAGATCAGACTCCTCAGAGCAGTTTGACCCTCTTCGCTACCAAGCTCTCCGAGAGACAGAAGGCCGCTTTGCCCTACCTGCTCAGACCCGGCCCCATGACCGAGGGCGCCAGGCAGACCAGCATTAGCGCGACCACCCTCTGAAGGTGGATGCGCGACGACTCCCTCAAGGAGTGGGTCTTTCGCCTGACCGAGATCTACGGAATAGGAGTTGCTGTGGTGCTGCGCCTAGGGTCTTTTCGTTTTCCGGTTGTGGCTGCCCGCTGCGGATTCACCCGTCGGTGTCGATAATGAAAAGACCCTGGGCCCGCCGGGGTGGTTGTGCTTTGACTACCGAACGGCTATAGTTTGGCCTATCAGAATTAGGAGGACAAACCAGCTATGGTAACGCCGAATACGAGTAAGCAAGCCTGGTGGATAAAGGATAGCTATTCGAGGGAAGAGATAGACCAACTCGTCCAGTGGGGACTCGATCACTTCTGGACGCAGAATCACCAGATGGCCGACCTCGTGGCCCCGGGCGGCTACAACATCATGGCGCGGGGCGAGGGATGCTACGTTTACGACATCGAGGGCAACAAGTACATCGACGCAATGGCCGGCCTGTTCCTCAAGAACATCGGGCACTGCCATCCGGAGGTCGCGGACGCCGTAGCCGAGCAGATGACCGCGCTCGCGTACAGCAACTCCGGCGCGTACAGCAGCATTCCGGGAATACTGCTGTCCAAGAAACTGGCCGAGCTCGCCCCAGGCGACCTGAACAGGTCGTTCTTTTGCGGCGGCGGTTCCGAGGCCGTAGAGATCGCCCTGAAGATGGCCCGACAGTACCAGTACATCTCCGGCCATCCCCAGAAGACGAAGATAATCTCCCGCAGAGGGCAGTATCATGGCTCCACCAGGGGCGCTATGAGCGTCGGCTCCGCAGGTCGCCGAAGCCCCGGGCTGTTCGAGGCGATGACGCCTCCAGGCACGATACAGGTTGACCCGCCCTACTGCTATCGCTGCCCCTGGGGATACGATGACCGCACGAATCAGAGCTGCTGTATGCAGAGTCCCAGGTCTCTCGAGAATATCATCAAGGGCGAGGGCGCGGACAGCATAGCCGCCTTCATCGCCACGCCGATTCCGAACGGCGCGCAGATTCCAGCGGAAGACTATTGGCCCGCGGTGCGTGAAATCTGCGACAAGAACGACATCGTGCTGATAGCCGACGAGATCATCTGCGGCTTCGGAAGGCTCGGCAGTTGGTTCGGGATGCAGCGCTTCGGCGTCCAGGCGGACATCATGACGGTGGCGAAGGCGCTCACCGGGGGAGAGCTCCCCGTCGGCGGAGTCGTCGCCAGCAAGAAGATCGCCGAGACTTTCGACAACACTGAGGGAGCAAACGCGGCCTTCCAGCATGGCGTCACCTACGGCGGTCATCCGGCCGTGATGACGGCGGCGCTGAAGAACCTCGAAATCCTGGAGCGTGAGAACCTCGTCGATAACTCGCGCAACATGGGCCTTTATCTCTACGAACGCGCCATGTCCGTGCTCCAGGAAAACCACCCGTCCGTTGGATACGTGGGCGGCGGGCTGGGACTTCTGATGTCGATTGAAATGGTGAAGAACCGCAAGACCAAGGAGACCTATCCCGGCGGCCCGCAGGGTGAGTATGCCCGGACGTTCACAGAGAAGCTGAGGGGCTACGGCCTTGCGACTCGCGCTGGAGACTCTATCACGCTTTCGCCGCCGTTGACCATCACGAAAGACATCATAGACGACATCATCGATATTCTGGACAAGTCGATGGGCGAGATGGAGCACGAATTCCCACCCGACAGCGTCTGATTGGGAAGAGTGAGCCGCGGGCGCCAACGCCCGCGGCTCATAAGTAAGGCAGGGATTAGCCGCGCATGACCCGACCATAGACCGCAACGCCGGGCTGCGCGGGGGCAAGGCGACTACGGAGACCGCGCTACTTCGACTTGCGGCGAATGCGGTCCCACCAGTCTGTACCGCCGTCATCGAGCGCTTGGCCGCGCCAGCGTTTTTCGACCTGATTCTTCGGACGGACGAAGAACATGGCGTAACCGACGATGAACAGCAGCAAGCCTGCCAGTCCAACGATAGGCCCAGCCCTCAACACCAACGCCAGAAGCAACACTACCACCGCTGCCACCATCACGCGGCCCGGCGTGATGGCCCACGACTTGCCGCCCATTGCCCTGCCGACGTACATCCAGACCAGCCGGAAGAAATTTGGCCTGTGCTTGCGTATCTGACCTCGCCCGCCGGCCTCGCCGACCTGCTCCAGGATTTCCTCGATTTCCCGCTTGTACTTGTCAGACATCCTCGACCTCTCAGTCCAGGCCCATCAGTCTCCAGGCCCGCGTCAAATGACTCACTTGCGCCGAGCGCCCTCTTCACTGAGGATGGCTATTCCCCCACGTTTCATCTGAATCCTAAACAAGAACATCGCCCCCTGTCAAGGCATGGCCTAGCGGTCACGGGCGATACATGCCAAACTGATACAGCTTCGGCTCGCCGTGCCGCGTTGACAACCTGCCATCTGGACGGTAGCATCGAATCATGGCATGGTACACCCCCTTCACCGGAGGAGTGGCGCGGTGTCTCACATCGATCTTGGTTGCGTCCGCTGCGGCGCTTCTCACGCTGCGGACATGCTCACGTTGGCTTGCGAAGAGTGCGGCTCTCCCCTCAGCGTGCGGTACTCCGCCGGAGCGACTTCTACGATAGGGCAGGGAATCCCGATGCCCTATCACGACTCCGGCTCGACGGTATCGCTCGGCGAAGGCAACACGCCGTGCCTCGACCTGCCCGCGCTTGGGAAGTTGCTTGGGCTGCGACGACTCATCGCGAAGGCTGAGTATCAAAATCCCACAGGCTCCTTCAAAGACCGCGGCACATCGGTAATGATGTCCGTCGCAAAGGAGCAGGGCGTAACCGAGATAGTGGAAGACTCGTCGGGCAACGCGGGCGCGTCCGTATCCGCATACGCGGTTCGCGCCGGAATCAGGGCCCACGTCTTCGTGCCTGCCGACGCCCCGGCAGCCAAGATTCAGCAGATACGGGTATTTGGGGCGGAGACTCATCCCATCGAAGGTTCCAGGGAGGCGGTCACCGACGCGGCCATCGCCTACTACACAAAGCGACGGCTGGTGTACGCTTCACACAACCTCAGCCCATACTTCCTCGAAGGCACCAAGACGTTCGCGTACGAGGCGGCCGGTCAGCTCGCCGGCGACCCTCCCGACCACGTCGTCGTTCCCGTGGGCAACGGCTCGCTGGTCGCGGGGCCGTGGAAAGGCTACAGGGAACTCGAGCGCGCGGGGCGGGTCTCCAGGATTCCCCGCTTTCACTGCGTGCAGGCCCGCGCGGTCATGCCAATCGCGGCGGCCTACGAGGGTAAGGACTGGTCGGCAGTTGACGGACAGGGGACGATAGCGGGCGGGATTTCGGTCGGCGCTCCTCCCCGGAAGAGCCAGATACTGGACGTTCTCAGGGAGACGGGCGGCGTCGCGTTGGCAGTCGAAGACGAGGAGATAGCGGCCTGGCAGAAGCTGCTCGCCGAGCGCGAGGGCATCTACGCTGAGCCAACCTCGGCGGCGGCCTTCGCCGGGCTCGAACACCTCGTCAATCGTGGCGACATCAGCCCTGGCGATTGTGTGCTCGTGCCTATCACAGGGTCCGGCCTGAAAGACACGCCCCCGGAGCCAGGTGGCACGGGCTAGGCCCTCGAACGCGAGCGCCGCCTGCTTCTGAGTGACGCCCTGGATGTCTCGTAGTATTCGATATACTCTGCTGCCGAGGTTCGTGAAATCACCTCGCCTATCAGGTCTAGCGGCAGGTCCTCCGGCCTCTTGAAGCGAACACACGACTTGCCCATGTTCAGTTTCTTGCCGCTGGCCTCGTACCGCTCCTTGAACCACGCCTCGGTTACCTGGTCGCCATAGACGTTCATCAGGTACAGCGACATGTAGTTCTTCTGTGAGGCCAGTGAAGCGTATGCCAGGGGCTGGCCATTATACGTAACCGGATAATCCTCGAGCGGAATGACGTATCCAATCATCCCGTACACCATAATCTCCTTGTAGCCATCGGGCAGGTTGTCCAGGACAACCTTGCGCACCGTCTGAATGGCATCACGCCGCTCGTCGGACAACTCGGCGAGGTACTCGTCAACGGTTTGGGCCTTACTCTGAGCCACCTTTCCATCCCTCCAAAAGCGCAAAGTGAATTTCCCCCCAGTTTAGGTGAAACGCTCAACGTATCGCAAGGGAGGAATCGCGATCTGACAAAGCAATCGTATTCGCGGCCTCCAGAACCTCGACCGGCAAGCCCTGCTAGAATATAATACCGTCAGTACTCGCCAAAGCACACGGAGGTTGAAGATCCATGTTACTGCCCCCAGAATCCGACCTAGCATTGAAGGAATGGGCCGTCGCGGTCAAGGCCCTAGCCCAGGGCAAGCAAATCCTCATCCTCCGAAAAGGGGGCATTCACAGGGACGACAAGGAGTTCAGGATAGTCCACCCGGAGTTCCTGCTCTATCCCACTTACACTCACCAGAAGGCGGAGTTGCTCAAGGAGGAATCCCATCACGATCTTGCTCGAACTCTGGAAGAGGACGACGTGCCGGGACTCGTTACCCTGGGCAACTGGTGCGTGGTGACTGACAAGTTCGAGGTTGACGACCAGGATATGCTGGATAGCTTGTCGCCCTTCCACGTATGGACCGACGACTACGCGACAAAGCGCCTCCACTGGCGCCCCAGGCAGCCGCTAACGGTCGCCTTGCTGCGGGTTTACCACCTCCAGCAGCCCCAGGCGATGCCGGTCCTCGACGAGTACGTCGGCTGCAAGTCCTGGGTCGAGCTTGGACAGGTTGTGCCGCTCGGCTACATGACGCCGGCGCTGTCCGATGAGGCCTATGAGGAGAAGGCGAACGCCATCCGGCGGGCGCTTGGCATGGTACGCTCACCGGCCTAGTCTTTCACGCGGCGGCAAATCGGAGGAATGTGGATTGAAGTACAGAAGGCTTGGCCCCACGGAGCTCGAGGTCTCTGAAGTCGGGTTCGGAGTCTGGACGGTCAGCACGAGCCGGTGGGGTAACATGCAGGAGGCGGACGGCATGAACCTGCTGCTCAGGGCCTACGAGTTGGGCGTGACTTTCTTCGACACCGCCGACACCTACGGCGACGGCTATGGCGAGGTCGTCTTGGCAAAGGCCCTGAGGCGTCAGCGTCACGACATCGTCATCGCCACGAAGTTCGGCTACGACCTCTATGCCAAAACTATCGAGCAAGACCGCAAGAAGCACCCTCAGAACTTCGCGCCTGGGTTCATACGCTACGCCTGTGAGCAAAGCCTTCGACGGCTGAATACGGACTACATCGACCTTTACCAGCTTCACCATCCACGTATGGACGCCCTCGAGAGTGACGAGGCATTCGATACCCTGGACCAATTGGTGAAGGAGGGCAAGGCCAGGTACTACGGGTTCGCCATCGGGTCGGATATGGGCTGGCTCGAAGAGGGCAAGGCCGCGATGAAAGAGCGCAAGGCCAACGCCATGCAGTTAGCCTACAGCATCCTCGAACAGCGGCTCGCCAGGGACATCTTCCCCATCGCCCAGGATGAGAATACCGGGCTTATCGCCAGGGAGCCTCACTCGTCGGGATTGTTGGACGGCACGCCCACCAGGGATTCGGTGCCAGGCTCTGCCGAGCGTCCCAATCCCGGCGGGCAGGACTGGCTCGAAAGTGGCCTCGAAAAAGTCGAGCAGCTTGACTTCCTGAAAGAGAACCTGGAATCCACGCTAGGACAGTCGGCGCTGAAGTTCGCCCTATCCGGCCCCATGGTGGCGGTGACGCTGCCAAACATCACCAACATTACACAGCTCGAGGAGTTTGCCGCAACGTCTGAGACCGAGGACATTCCCCAAGAGTTCCTCAAACGGCTTTCAGACCTGTACGACGAGTGCTTCAACCCGGAGCCGGAGGAGGAAACCCCTGTCGCGAACTGAGCAGTGGTCTTTTCCTATTCCCCAGTTTGCAGGTCTCGCCACCCCCGCGCAGCGGGCTCTTGAGCGGCCGCGGGATGGCGGTAGTTGCGCCTACCGGAACCGCGCCTTTGGGAACCGCCCCGTCTCCTCGGTAAAAGACGCTTCATCTCGCCCTCGATAAGACGAAAGTCTCTCTGAGGCAGCAGATGCAGCGTGTCTTGAAAGGCCAGGGGCCAGTCTTCGGGTGCCCACCGCTTGACGTATTCCAGCCTCGGGGCGAGCACCAGCGCGTCGATGAAGTCCTTCTCCTTCAAGACTATGTCGGGAGAGAGTTTCACGCTGTAGCGGCGATGCCCCATGGAGCCGTTTGGCTTCCAGATTGCCCTGTCGTCCTCGAAGTAGTGCGACGTAATCGTAGCGGTCGCTACCCACTTTCGCAGCCCCTTCACGTAGAACAGCATCCGGTCATCGGGTTGCATCCGCTCCGCGCGGCGGCGGTACTTCGGCCCGAAACCGTAAACGCTAAACCCCATCTCCCTGGCAATCTCGAAATTCTCGGGCGTCTCGACGATCATCCAGAAGTTCTTCCCCATTTGTATTCTCCCGTATCGCCGTCTCTAATGAAACCATCTCACGCCAGAGAGCCAAATCACAAGACGGCTTCAGCCCTTCTATGCCCATTTTACCACTTTCCCGTCGCGGCGGGTTTCAGGACAACTCTCTCAGGACGTTGTACATGTGCAAAAAGAGTTTGAACGCTTCCCTGGCGAACACTGGAGGGCTGGCTGGCCTGGTGGGGTCAACATGCTGAAATAGCGAGAACTCCGTGTAATAGGCGCTTTGGTCGTCGCCCAAAGCCTCGGCCAGCCGCCGCGACTCTTCCGACGGGACCAGCGAATCCTCGCGGTCGTGCATTATCAACGCCCTCGCCCTCAGATTCTCGATGTGTGTGCTGGGCGAAATGGTTCGCAGGGTTTCCAAGGCTTCGGCGGGCAATCGAGCAATCAGGCCGTCCACCTCCTCGATTGCAGGGCCGCTTAGCAGCGCGTGAACCGCCCGACCTTCAGGCGACAGCGCGCCGGGATCGACCTCCACTCCGTTCGCTTGGCCAATGAACCTGGCCGTCAATGCCGATCTCTCTTCGGGGTGCGGCAGCGCCTCGATAAGATGCGCGGCGACCACCTCCACGCTCAGGCTGTCAGGGTTCCAGGCCTCCGTATTGCCGTCATAGAACCGGCTCTTCGTGACCACCGACCTGACAAGGTCCTGGGCATCGTAGTAGCCCCCAAAGAAGTTCACGAACTCCACATGCCCGCGAATCCGGGGGTCTTGGGCGGCTACGGCGGACAGCGACGCGCCCACACAAAAGCCGCCCATGCCCAGCCTGTCGGGATCGACCTCGTCCAGCTTCCGCATATATTGAAACGCCCTCACTAGGTTGTCGATCTCCTCGATGGCTATACGCTTTTGCGTCATGGTGTCAGACCACGGAATCATTACTACGATTCCGGCCCGCGCGAGTCCATTTGCGAGGTTCACCACGCGCTCATCGTCCCTCCCGGCGGGATTCACTCCCAAGAAGAGGAGCACGCCGCCATGTCTTCCTCCTCCGGGCGGCACGTACAGGTCGGCGACACCCTTCCCGGACAACAGGGGATACGCCACCTCTCGCCTGGTGGGTTCCGCCGTTATCCACTCCTGGGGCTTTACAGGGATGGTGGACAGCAGTTGAGGCAGAAGCAACAGCGCGCGCGTGCCCGTCCGCCCCTGTGGAGTGGCCGTTGCGAGTATCACCAGGGCCAGGGCGGCGAGGGCAAGAGTTTTGAGTACGCGGCGCAGTTTCATTGCCATGACATCAATCGAACTCCCCGCTGGCCGCGATTTGGATTCCGACTCTCTCGCTCGCGGTTGCGCTGCCGGCAAGCCGACAGATTCGCACCAAAAGGGTGGCGCAGTCAGCTTTGACACATTTTGGATTCCAATGGTATTCTAAACTAAAGTCGGGGGTATGGCTGCCCTGGCTAAACCGATAATCGCGGCCTCCCTTCACGGAAATGGGCGGGTGAATCTTCAGGCATCCTGAAGGGTAGTGACAGTGGTGTGATATGGTCGTGGTGATGATAGTCGTCCGGCTCGCGGGAGGCGCGTTGCTCGCCACCGGCGGCTGGAGGCTGGGAGAATACATCAGCGATACCTGGGGCCCTGAGTACTACGTGCACTGGGTATTCGGCCTAGCCATTGCGGGAGCGACACTGGGTTTGCTGGCCACGCCATACATCGGCGGTCGACTCGCGGGCGTGCTCGCCAGCCAGGCCGAGGGCATGCCGACCTCGCGCCTGCTGTCCGGAATCGTTGGCCTGGTGCTGGGCCTGCTCGTGGCGTTGCTCTTTCTCATTCCGCTGGCCCGCCTACCCGGATGGCTCGGTTTTGGGCTGCCCGTCGTCCTCAGCGGGTTCCTCGCTTACCTGGGCTGGCTCCTGATGCTATCGCCACGGCGGGACCTATTCCAGAGGATACTCCCACCCGACCCAACCGGCATCTCTCTCAACAGCTATTCACCCGCTCGACAGCGGATCCTGGTGGACACCAGCGCGATCATAGATGGACGAATCGCCGACATTAGCCATACCGGATTTGTCCTCGGCCACCTCGTAGTCCCCAACTTCATCCTGGATGAACTGCGTCACATAGCCGACTCGAGCGACTCCCTCCGCCGAAATCGCGGGAGGCGCGGGCTGGAAGTCCTCAACAAGCTCCGCAAAGAGGCCGAAATCCCCATAGAGGTGATGGACGTTGACTACGGCGACGGACATGAGGTCGATGGCAGGCTGGTTGGACTCGCCAAGAACCTCAATGCCTCGATAATCACCTCAGACTTCAATCTCAACCGGGTCGCCCAGATTCAGGGCGTGCCCGTACTCAACATCAACGAACTTGCCAACTCCCTCAAGCCAGCGCTGATTCCAGGAGAGGGGACTACCGTGACGGTAGTCCAGGATGGCAAGGAGCAGGGGCAGGGCGTTGGCTACATGGACGACGGCACGATGATCGTCGTCGAGGGCGGCAAAGATTACAAGGGTCAGAACATCGACATCGTAATCACGCGCGTCCTCCAAACAGCCGCGGGGTCTATCATTTTCGCCAAGCCCCGACGGGACTGAGATATGCGCTCTCCCGGTGAAGCCGCTGGCGCCGTTCCACACTCGAGCGTGGGGGCCATTGTCGTGGCCGCCGGTGCAAGTAGGCGTATGAAGAGCGTGGACAAAATCTTCGCCCCCCTTATGGGACAACCCGTCATAGCCTTCAGCTTGCAAGCCCTTCAAGACGCGCCCCAGGTAGATTCGATAGTCCTCGTCCTGTCTCCTGCCAGCGTGGATAAGGGTCGCCGCCTGGTGGAAGCGAACCGCTGGAGCAAGATAGCCGACGTGTGCGCGGGAGGCGAGTCGCGCCAGGACTCCGTGCGGCGCGGCCTGGAAAGGCTGGCCGCCGTTGAATGGATACTCGTCCACGACGGTGCTCGCCCTTTCATTGACGGTGGCATGATAAGCAGGGGGCTGGCCGAAGCCGCCCACACCGGGGCCGCGATCGCGGCGCTCCCGGTCACGGACACCATAAAGTCCGCCGACGCCGCATTGCTCGTCACCGCCACCCTGGAACGCGACGCTCTTTGGAGCGCGCAGACGCCGCAAGTGTTCCGACGCCGGCTTCTCGCCGACGCGCACGAGCGAGTCTCCGACAACGTCACTGACGACGCCTCTATGGTCGAGCGCATCGGCGGAAAAGTCCGCCTGTTCATGGGTTCATACGACAACATCAAGATCACCACGCCGGAAGACCTGCCAATCGCGGAGGCGATCCTCAAAGCGCGAACGCATGGCGCGACGGCAGAGGGCGCATGACGGTGCGCTCCGGCATCGGCATTGACGCGCATCCCCTGGCAGACGGGCGAGAACTTGTGCTGGGCGGCGTCGCCCTTCCATTCCACATGGGCCTTGCCGGGCACAGCGACGGCGACGTGCTCGTTCACGCCGTGATAGACGCCATGCTGGGCGGCGCGGGGCTGGGAGACATCGGCGTCCACTTTCCTCCCGGCGACCCGCGATACAAAGGCATCGCAAGCACAAAGCTGCTGAGCGCGACGGCGGACCTGCTGGCCGGTCACCGCTGGCGAACCACATATGTTGATGCTACAATACTCGCCGAACAGCCGATGCTGAACCCGTTCTTGGCCCAGATGAGATCGAATCTCTCATCATGCCTGGGTCTCGAACCGAGCTCGATCAACCTCAAAGCCACGACGACCGATGGCCTCGGCTTCGTCGGCAGAGGCGAAGGCATAGCAAGCCTCGCCGTCGCAACCGTCGAAGAGATAGAATGAGATTCTACAACACACTCTCGGGCAACAGGGAAGACTTCTCGACTACGGACGGCAAGGTAAGGATGTACGTTTGCGGCATTACGCCGTACTCTGCGTCGCACATCGGCCACGCCATGTTCGCGGTGACCTTCGACGTAGTGCGGCGATACCTGGAGTTCAAGGGGTACGACGTAATCTACGTGCAGAACTTCACGGACATCGACGACAAGATGATCCTGGCGGCCGCCGATCTGGGAATCTCCGTGCAGGAGCTCGCCGAGAGGAATATCCAGGCCTATCTCGAAGAGATGGACGCGCTGGGCGTTTTGCGCGCACACAACTATCCTAGGGCGACCCGTGAGATTCCCAAGATTATCGAGATCATTGAGTCCCTCATAAAGAAGGGCTGCGCCTATTCCGTCAACGGCGACGTTTACTTTCGCGTCAGGGCAGACCTCGACTATGGCAAGCTCAGCCACAGAAGCCTGGACAGCCTGATGGCGGGCGCAAGAGTGGAGATCGACGAGAGCAAGGAAGACGCCATGGACTTCGCCCTCTGGAAGAGCCAGAAGCCCGGTGAGCCGGCGTGGGCAAGCCCTTGGGGGCCGGGAAGACCCGGCTGGCACATCGAGTGCAGCGCGATGTCGCTCGCCTACCTAGGCGAGACGGTTGACATTCACGGGGGAGGCCTGGACCTGGTATTTCCCCATCACGAAAACGAGATAGCCCAATCCGAGTCCTATACGGGCAAAGAGCCCTTCGCCCGCTTCTGGATGCACAACGGCCTACTGCGCTTGGGCGAAGACAAGATGAGCAAGTCCTTGGGTAACATCATCTCGGTTGGCGAAGCCCTGAAGAAGTTTTCGGCGGACGCCCTGCGGCTCTTCATTTTGAGCTCTCACTACCGCAGCCATCTCGTCTATAACGACCATACCCTGGAGGCGCAGGAGCGCGGTTTGGATCGGCTGCGCAACGCGCTGAACGTCGATGTTGACGCCGCGCAAGGAGGCGCGCTCGACCCGCTGCCATATCGAGAGCGCTTTATCGACGCAATGGACGACGATCTGAATACGCCCAGGGCGATGGCGGCGCTGTTCGACCTCGCCCGAGACATCAACCGGGGTTCCGAGGAAGGACGTCCTACTTCGGATGCTCAGGGCGCTCTCAGCGAACTGGCCGCCGTGCTTGGCCTGACGCTCGAAGAGCCTGATGGCGCTTCCAACTCCGGCGTTGGCCCATTCGTCGAACTTATGATTGAGATACGCTCAGACTTGCGCGCCGCCAGGCAATATGCTCTGGCGGACAAGATCAGAGACAGACTCGCGGATCTTGGAGTGGCCCTGGAAGACAAGCCCCAGGGCACCGAATGGAAGATGAGACGCCGTTAGCCGCTTCGCAGCGTCCCGCATCCCTCATGAAAGACTCCTGTGAAAACCAGCCTTACCATAGACCTCGAGCGCATACTGGGCTCCGAGAACGTATCCTCTGATACAGAACAACTCAACAGATACGCGGGCGACGCGCTGGGCGTGTTTCGCGCGTTCCGAGCCGTCCCCCGATTGGACGCCCAACCCTTCGCCGTAGCCTGGCCGACCACTACCAAGCAGGCCTCGCGAGCGCTCAAATTCGCCAACCGTCAAAGCGTGGCGGTTGTGCCCTACGGCGGCGGCACCGGCGTCATGGGCGGGGCCGCCTCCAGTGAGGGGTGCGTCGTGCTCAACATGCAACGGATGAACGCCATCCTGAACGTCAGCCGGCGCGACATGACCATTCGTACGCAGGCCGGGGTCGTCCTGCAAGACGCGGCCACCGCGCTCGAGAGCGACGGGCTTGCGCTGGGACACGACCCATGGAGCCGGCCCATCGCCACCGTGGGAGGAACCATATCCACGAACGGCGTCGGCTATACGGCGGCCAAGCACGGCTCCATGGGTGACCAGGTCCTGGGGCTGGAGGCAGTTCTCGCCGACGGCGAGGTCATCCACACTAGGAACGTCCCCATGCCTTCATACGGCCCATCGCTGAATCACCTGTTCATCGGCTCGGAGGGAACCCTGGGCGTGGTCACGGAAGCCACACTCCAAGCCTTCCCGTACCCTCAGAAGCGCATGCTGCGCGCTGTGGTGTTCCCAGACTTCGAGTCTGGCTTCGAAGCTACCACCCAGCTATACGCCGAGGGTGTGCGGCCCACTATGGTGGACTACGGCGAGGAAATGTGGCCCCACCTGCCTTCCGAGGACGGAGAGGCCACGCTCTATTTGGCTTTCGAGGGGTTCGAGGAAGACGTGGACACGCAGGACCGGAAGGCTCGCAAGATCTGCGAAGTGTTCGATGGCAGGCTCGGCGGGCAGGACGAGGTCCAGCGCTTTTGGGACAATCGTCACGCCTCCGGAGAGCGCTACCTCAAAGAGGTTCTGGCGAGCGCGAACCCTGCGGAGGCTCGCAGGCGAAGGTCTGCCTACCGAATGGAATACCTTCACGTAGCTCTGCCCGTGTCTCAGGTGCTGGAGTACCGGCGCCAATGCCAGAGAATACTGGCAGACCGCCGAATAATGGTCAGGGAGTGGTCTTTATGGGCAAGGCCGGAGCTGTTCTCGTTTCTCATTGTCGAAGAAGGGGACGCGGGAAGCGCTACTTCCGCATCTATGGCGGATGTCGTTGACAAAGTGTTGTCGCTTGCCCAGGATATGGGCGGGGCCATGGAGTACTGCCACGGTGTCGGCATAAAGCTCGCCCATCTCATGGACAGGGAAGCCGGCGCGGGCATAACGGTGATGCGAAAGATGAAGAAGGCTCTCGATCCGAATAACATCCTGAACCCTGGGAAGCTATTGGGCTAAAAGCCACACCCGCATTGCCACGATACGGGTTGACGTCGTCCGGATATGAGGTGAATGTATGCTGATAACCACCACCCACGAGATAGAGGGCAGGCGCATTGTCGAGGTTTACGGCCTCGTTAGAGGGAACACCGTGCGGTCGCGCGCCGTTGGCAAGGACATACTGGCCGGGTTTCGTAGCATGATGGGAGGCGAGATACCCGAGTACTCCAACCTGCTGACGCAGGCAAGGGACGAGGCGATAGCGCGCATGACCCAAGCCGCCGAGCAAACCGGGGCCAACGCCATCGTCGGAACTCGGTTCGTCACCTCTGGCATAATGGGCGGCGCGTCAGAGATTCTGGCCTACGGAACCGCCGTCAAAGTCGAGTAGTCGCTCACCAAGTGTCCCTTCCCAATTGAGGGGGAGGTTAGAACGGGGGTGACTGCCCTACCATCACTCTCGCGCCCACCGTCGCTCCTGTCAATTCTGCCGCGCTGCCATCCCGCTCGGCTATTTCCAGGTAGCCATAGCTGCCAAGAATGGCAAGCAGACCGGTCGCGCCCACGTAGGAGCGACTGAGACCCTCTATCCGCCATCCTTCGACCTCTACCTCAACGGCGTTGCCCGCAGCCTCGTCCAGCCGCACGTTGCTGACCAGGTTCCCAAAGTGGTCGATGTGGATTATCCTGCCATCTATCATCCCTCTTTGAGTTACCGGCTCAGGGATATTCAGGCAAACGACCTCGCCGATCCGCTCTCCGAGTTCGCCGGGCGCGACACCCCTCGAAAGTCTCCCCGCTACCGGGGCGAGAATGTCACGCCCATGGAAGGTGTTGCTCACCGGCTTGAGCCAATGTTCATCGCGGTTCAGCTCATATACCGCGCATTCTCCAGGCGGCGAAACGCGAATTGGACTCAAGAAGGCGACGCCTTGCGTCACGTCCGGCTCCAAGCGGAGTCCGTGCGCCATGAGGACGTATGTCAGAAGACCGTTATCGGGGGCGACGTAGGCGGCCTCCCGCGTAACGACCAGTAACAGGCGACGGGAACTGCCCACGCCGGGGTCAACGACGGCCAGGTGTATCGTCCCTTGCGTAAAGTATTGCCGCGTAACGCCGAGCACAAAGGCGCCATGGGCTATGTTCTGTGGCGGCACGTCATGCGAAATATCGACCAGCTTCGCGGCGGGGTTGATGCCGAGGATGACGCCCTTCATGGCCGCGACGAAGCCGTCGGCGCAGCCAAAATCCGTGGTCAGGGTGATGATGGGCGCGGGTTTCCCCGAAGGCGAGGTCATCTCAGGATATGTTGAATATCCCCAGCAACCTCGGGCTCGCGCTCAGTATCGAGACCAGGATGAAGACCACGATAAGGACTATCGTAAACTGAAACAGCGTCTTTTCGACTCCTCGGCGAGTGCGAAAGGAGCCTTCCGCCGAGCCGAAAAGACCCGTGCCCTGCCCTCTCACCTGTACCAGAATGGTGGCTATAAGCACTATCGACAGAAGTATCTGAATGATGTTGAGCGAAGTCATACTGGTTAATCGATCATCCTTCCCTCTCTGCGGGAGGGTTAGGGACTGCCCTGAGTTGGTCAAGGGATGGGCGTCCTACAAACGCGCCACGCTCAGCCACTACGACCTATTATAGTACATCTCCATGATGGTTCGCGCTAGGCTTGTGGGGTCATGTCCGACGGGATGGTCAGGGTCGATCACGTCGTCATATTTCAGCCTGGCGTGTCTGACCGGCCTGCCACTACTCACCACCGGCACGCCAAGGAACCTGTCTCCAAACTCGACAGGCTTGCTGTTTGCCAAAACATAGTCCACTATCGTGTCGAAGGTGTGCGTCTGAAGAGCCTCCAGGTGGTCCTCGACCGAGTACCCATCGGTCTCGCCCCGCTGCGTAGCTACGTTGCAAACGTATATCTTCACCGCGTCGGACTCCTTCACTGCGTCGGAGATGCCAGTGACCAACAGATTGGGAAGGATGCTAGTGTAAAGGCTTCCAGGCCCAATCACGATGACCTCGCTCTCCCCAATAGCCTCCACCGCTCTGGGCGACGCCAGGGCAGAGGGAGGCTCTATCACAAGCCGGTCTATCGCGCCGCCTCGCTCGGTGATCTGCGATTCGCCGCGGACCGTATCGCCATCTTTCAGGCGGACCGAAAGGGTCAGGTTTGCCACCGTCGCCGGGACAATCGCGCCGTGCACAGCCAAAACCTTGCTAGACTCCGTGAGGGCGTCCTCGAAGCTCTTGGTGATCTCGGTCATAGCCACGATGAACAGGTTGCCAAAGCTGTGGCCCACCAGCCCGTTCCCTTGATCGAACCTGTATTGGAAGAGTTCCTTCACCAGCGGTTCGGAATCAGACATGGCCACCAGGCAATTGCGGAAGTCTCCGGGCGGTGGAACGCCCAAATCCTCGCGCAGCCTGCCGGAGCTGCCCCCATTATCGCCCACTGTTACAATGGCAGTCAGGTTGTCGGTGTACGCCTTCATGCCGCTCAGTAGCTTGGAAAGCCCCGTGCCGCCGCCGATGACAACTACCCTCGGCCCCCTTTCTCTCGAGCGGCGCGTGTATATGGTATCTGCGATGCCGTCGATCGACCTGGACGCCAGGACAAGGCGGCCAACCGAGCGATAGAGACCGTAAATCGCCAACGCTACCACGAGGATGCCCACCACCAACATGAGCACGCCCTCCAAGTAGGAGGGAAGGAAGTTGGGGAATCCCCAAGCGAACAGCTTTCTGATAAGAAAGGCCAGCCCAATCGAACAGACGGAGATTCCCATCGCGCCCAGCAAGAGCCAGCGCTTCACCATAAGGCCGGGGTGCATTAGCTTCAGCAGCGTGTTCCGCATCGAGAGGGGCCGCTGCCGCCATATCCCGTTGGACTTCCCATTTGCGTCATAGTCATTCATGGGAGCATAACCGCCCGGTTCATTCATAAGCGCCGCTACCTGTGCCTCAGAGATTCCAATTGCTGCCTGAGCGCTTCGCCCGCCAGTTGTGGATTGGCCTTGCCCCTAGTGATCTTCATCACCTGGCCAACCAGGAATCGCATGGCCGCTTCCTTGCCATTGAGATAGTCATCCACCGGCTGGGGATTGCTGGCTATAGCCTCCTCCACGGCGGTCCCAATGGCATCCGCGTCGCTAATCTGCGCCATCCCGGTCTCTTCAGCTATCCGCCTGGGTGTCCTGCCTGTATTGAACATCTCCTCGAAAACCGTCTTGGCCATGCTAGTGCTCAAAACGCCGGAACTGATCAGTTCCACCATCTCCACCAGATGTTGAGGCCGAATCTTCACGTCGGCTATGCGGGCGTTAGCCAAATTCAGCAGACGCGACAACTCGCCCAAAATCCAGTTACTCACCTGCTTGGCGAGATTTCGCCGGCTATCCGTGTCAGGAGGCGCGGCCTCGAGCGCGGCCTCGAAGTAGTCCGCCATCGCCCTGTTCGAGGTCAGAAGCTCAGCGTCGTAGCTGGGCAAGCCGTACTGCGCGACGAAACGCGACTCCCTGGCCTGAGGAAGTTCTGGCAGGCTCTCTCCTATCTCGCTAATCCAATCCGCGCCTATCAGCAGGGGCGGCAGGTCCGGCTCGGGGAAATACCTGTAATCGGAAGCGTACTCCTTACTGCGCTGGGAAAAGGTTACGCCTCGCTCGTCGCTCCAGCCGCGAGTCTCCTGCACGATACGCTCGCCCTCGTCGGCGGCTCGCATCTGGCGCTCCGCTTCGTACTGAAGTGCGCGGTACACCGAGCGGAAGCTGTTCATGTTCTTGACTTCCACCTTGGCCCCAAGCTCTTCGGCCCCCAGCGGGCGAATGCTTATGTTCGCGTCGCACCGGAAACTGCCCTCCTCCATGTTGGCCGTGCTGGCCCCGATGTACTGGAGAATCGAATGCAGGCGTGTGAGGTACGTCCTGGCCTCCTCCGGGCAGCGCATATCCGGCTCGCTGACCACCTCCATGAGCGGCACGCCGGCGCGGTTGACATCCAGCAGGCTATAACCTTCTCCGTGCTGTTCGCTCCTGTGCAGCAGCTTGGCGACGTCCTCCTCCAGGTGAACGCGAGTAATGCGAACGCGCTTGCTCTCGCCGTTGACTTCTATGGTAAGGCTGCCCTTCTCGGCTATGGGCAGGTCGTACTGGGAAATCTGATAGCCCTTCATCAGGTCGGGATAGGGGTAGTTCTTTCGGTCGAACTTGGTCGAACTGGCAATCTCGCAGCCCAGCGCCAACCCGGTGCGAATCACGAGTTCCACCGCCCTCTTGTTGATGACGGGAAGGACACCGGGCATTCCCATGCACACGGGACAAACGAAGATGTTCGGTGGAGCTTCTTGGTAAGCGGAACTGCAAGAGCAGAACATCTTGCTCTTCGTCAGCAGTTGGGCATGGACTTCCAGCCCAATAACTATCTCGTGGTCCGTCGTCGCCAATTAACGCCTCTCCCCATAGCGGGCGGGTTGTCCAATCCAGACGCCTAAGTATAGACGACAAACCGTTCCCCCCGCAATTCAAACTCCGTTTCCGCGCGCGCCCAACCCGCGAAAACGAATCATCTCGTCAGCCAGGCGAACTCTCTCCGCCTACGCTAGGAGTCGGACTCGGGCCACGCGCCCTTCCCGATTAGCGGAACGAAGCGGCACGCCCCCAACGAGCGCACGCTCATGCCGTCGTTTGTCCTGACCACCTTCATCAGTTCCTGAGTTTCCAGCGACCCAACCGGAGCTACGAGTCTGCCGCCGACCTCGAGCTGCGCAATCAGTTCCATCGGGAGCTTGGGCGCGCCCGCCGCGACGATGATGGCGTCATAGGGAGCCCCCGGCGGCCAACCCAGTTCGTCCTGGGACAGGAACACCTCGGCGTTGGAATAGCCAAAGGACTGGAGCCTGACTCTGGCCGCATCAGCCAGCGTGGCAAGCCGCTCTACGCTGACCACGCTTTCCGCGAGCTCCGCCAAAATAGCGGTCTGATAGCCGCTGCCCGTGCCTACCTCCAGTGCCTTGTCAGTACGGCGAATCTCGGCCGCGCTCACCATCAGCGCAACGATGTACGGCTGAGATATGGTCTGCCCCTCGCCGATGGGTAGGGCTGTGTCTTCATAGGCCGCGTGGGTAACATACTCTGGCACGTAGCGTTCCCTGGGAACGCGCTCCATAACCTGTATGACCCTGGGATCGTCTATCTCCTCTCTCAGGCGCTCAACTAGGCGGCGTCTTGCTTTCTCCAAGCCTGCCTCCTATCGCTCGGAATCAGGGCGTCCCCGCAACGTGGCGAGGGACAATCGCGTCTTGCCGTATTGGGCATTGTGAGCGCCCACAAGGAGCGTGTCCAGTAAATCCGCCAGCCTGGCCTTTTGCCAGTAGGCTGTTACTGCTTGGCGCGCACATGTCAATGTTTGGGTTGGCGTACGGACGCCATCATCTGCATTGCGGGGGTAATCCACACACGGACTCAAACTTTCCGGGCGCATCTTCGGAATCTGTTCCATTATGTCCCATTCTGTTCCGTTTCCTAGCTGAGCCGTCCGGATTTCCGGGACGATTCGGCCTACGGTTGGGGCATCAAATGTACCTGTTTCAGGGTTGTTTCGGGCGATTTTGGGGCAGCGCTCTGAGGGGTTCACAGGCGCGGCCTACGATAGGACCTATAGACGACGGCTGCCGGCCGCCGTTTCGATTGGATGATGGGCGTCGCTTACGACGGAACAATAGTAGCACGGGCGTTCGTGCGCGTCAAGGAGATGATGGTCAGAATCAGAGCCTTTGCAAAGTAGTTCAAAGCGTAATGAATTGGTTACGCAACTCCAACTGGGTTCCTGCCTACGCTGGAACGACGATGGCGGGCCACAAAACTTGGGCGAACGGCAGCAGCTTCTATGAAGCCCGGCGTAGAGGCCCGCCAAGAGTGCCCAGTTGGGCGCTTCCCGCTGCCGTGAACTGCTGGCAATCCGGCCGCCATCCTTCTGTGTTAAAATTAGGCCCTATTCGCCCATAAAGGTTTCAGACGGTCTTTGGAGGTGTCTCCATGACGTACAGCTATATCCAGTATGAGGCGTCGGACGGCATTGGGCGGGTGGTCTTGGACCGCCCGGAGAAGCTCAACGCGCTGAGCCAGGATTTGCAGGACGAGTTGATCGACTGCGTTCTGAGGGCGGACGACGACCCCGATGTTCGCGTTATGACGCTCAGGGCCAACGGCAGGGCGTTCAGCTCGGGCTACGACATCACCCCGCCCGTCAACCAGACGCCGGAGGATGCGGAGAGGGCGCGGGAGCGCAGGGAGAACATTCGCTGGGACATGCACAGGATGAAGCAGACGCCCAATCGCTGGGCAACGCTGCTCAATCTGAGCAAGCCGATTATCGCCGGCGTGCACGGCTACTGCCTGGCCGGCGGGACGGACCTTGCCCTCCACTGTGACATCGTCGTTGCCGCGGACGACGCGCAGATAGGCTTTCCGGCGGTGCGCTCGATGGGCGGGCCGCCCACTCACATGTGGACGTACATGGTGGGGCCGCAGTGGGCCAAGTGGTTTCTGCTCACCGGTGAATCGGTGTCCGGCCAGAAGGCGGCGGAGCTTGGGCTGGTATTGAAGTCGGTCCCGCGAGACGACCTCGCCGTCGAGGTGGAGGCGCTGGCGGCAACGATGGCCAAGATTCCCTGGGAACTGCTCGCGGCCAACAAGGGCATCGTCAACAAGGCCATGGAACTCATGGGCCGCAACACGTTGCAGTACCTGGCGGCGGAGGCCGACGCCATCGCCCACCAGGCGCCCATCGTCAAAGAGTTCAACCAGAGGGCCAGGGAAGAGGGCATCAAGTCGGCGCTCGATTGGCGGGACAGGCCCTTCAGAGACTACCGGGGAAGGGTATAGGCGGAATGAAGAGTGGCTAGTGGTTAGGGACGACTGACATGGAAACTGTCGCTTTGGAGATTAGGCGAACGGCGGTTGTGCCGGGAGACGGCCCTCTCTGGCAGGCGTTCGATGTGCCTTTCTCAGGCGAGAGTATGAGCGTGCTCGACTGCCTTATCTGGATACAGCGCAACGCGGACCCGTCGCTTGCGTTCCGCTGCGCCTGCAGAGTGGGAATGTGCGGAACGTGTGGCGTGGTCGTCAATGGCAGGGAAGGGCTGGCGTGCCGCACGATGGCGCGAGACCTTCTGCACGGCATCGCGCAGGTGGAGCCTATGCGTCACCTGCCCGTGTTGCGCGATCTCGTCACGGATATGTCCGTCTTTCACGCCAAGCTGCGCAGGGCCGCGCCGACGGCAGCGTCTGCATCGAGCGGAGACGGCTTCGCTGTCGTCTCGCCAGATTCCGGCGAACGCCGGGCCATCGAACCGCAGCGGGAGTGCATCTACTGCGGGCTGTGCTACTCGGCGTGCACGGTCGTGGGCCTCGATGAGGACTTCCTGGGGCCGGCGGCGCTGAACCGCGCCTTCGTCACAATGCTGGACAGCCGCAACATCTCCTCGCCGGACGATATGGACGCTGTCGCCAACGAGCATGGCCTCTGGCGCTGCCATACGCTGTTCGAGTGCAGCGCGGTGTGTCCCAAGGGAATATCGCCAACCCTCGCCATTCAGCGGCTGAAGAGGAGGGTGATTGGGCAGAAGCTGAGGCGGGTGTTCAAGGTTCTTGGATGAAATTCAACGCAAGCGTCGTCGTCCTGCTATCCGGCGGCGACAAGAATAGCCAGTATGGCGATATTCGGCGCGCAAAGCAGTTGGCGAAAGCTAGATTGGAGGCGGGCAATGGCTGAGACATTTACGCAATGGGATGTGACTGACCACCTTGGCACTATGGAAGACGTCCGCCTGTATCTCAAGGCGTGCGTGGACGAAGACCCCGGCGATGGCAGTTTGATTCGCGCTGCCCTTAACGATATCGCCCGAGCTCAAAACATGAGTCGCTTGGCTCGCGAAATCGGGATGACTCGAGAAGGGCTCTACAAAGCGTTGTCCGAAAACGGCAATCCCAGTTTCGCTACGGTGATGCAGATCACACGTGCTCTGGGAATGGAACTGCGAATCGCGCCAATGCAAAGCGTGGCAGAGAGATAACCTCGAATGCCTTTGGATACTCTACGAGCTATCGAATACCGCGGCAGTTGCCGCGGTATTCGCCTACTGTCCTTTGTCGAGTGGTAGGCACATTCGCAACACTATCCTCCCGCAGTGAGAGCTATGTATGATGAGATGAACCTGGACGTGCTCATACTCGGCGGAGGCGGCGCTGGGTTGATGGCCGCGCTTCATGCCGTTGCGCGTAAACCTGGACTAAAGATTGGCGTTGCCGCGAAGGGGCTGCTTGGGCAGAGCGGATGCACCCGCATGGTTCAGGGCGGGTACAACGCGGTTCTGAGCGAGGGGGACTCGTTCGAGCTTCACTTCTACGATACGATCGAGGGCGGCGCTTATATCAACGACCAGGAACTCGCCTGGACGCTGGTCAACTCCGCGCCGGGGGTAATCGCCGAGCTCGAGCGGTACGGTTGCTTCTTCGACCGCGGCCCAGGCGGGCGCATCTACCAGAAGGCGTTCGCGGGGCAGTCCTTCGACCGCACCGTGCATCGAGGCGACCTCACAGGCATAGAGATAATGTCCAAGCTCAAGGATGCCGCGCTGTCCACGACGGTCGTCCCGCTCGACGAGCACCGGGGAGTCGCGCTGCTGACGGATGGCGATTCGAGTGTCTCCGGCGCATTGCTCCTGGATGTGCGAACCGGCCGGTTCATCGCCGTGTCCGCTAGGGCCACGCTCGTCGCTACGGGCGGCGGCGCTCGGATGTACCGCATCGCCGCGCCCTCGCTCGAAAAGGCGGGCGACGGCATGGCGTTGTGCTACTGGGCAGGCTGCGTGATGCAGGACATGGAGATGTACCAGTTCCACCCCACCGGTCTCGTAGCGGGAAGTTCAGTGCTCACCGGCGCGGTTCTGGAAGAGGGGCTGCGAGGCGCGGGCGGCTACATGAGGAACGCGCTCGGTGAGCGGTTCATGGAGCGGTACGACCCCAAGCGAATGGAGCGTTCAACCCGCGACCTGGTCTCGAGGGCCGCCTACATGGAGATCCAGGCCGGCCGGGGCACGGCCGACGGCGCCGTTCTGCTGGACGTGTCGCACCTCGGCGCTGAGTTCGTGGAGAGGACCTTCCCCGGCATGACGGAACGCTGCCGTGAGATTGGCTGCGACCTCGCCAGGGAGCCTGTCAGAGTGTCGCCGACGGCGCACTTCCACATGGGCGGCGCACGAATCGACGCCTCGTGCAGGACGAACTTGGAGGGCCTGTTCGTCGGCGGAGAGGACGCGGGCGGGGTTCACGGCGCGAACCGCCTTGGCGGCAACGGCGTCGCGGAGTCCACCGTCTTCGGAGCGATCGCCGGGGACGCGATGGCGGAGTACGCGCCGGGCAGAACTCAGCCCTCGATACCCTCCGAGCAGGTGGAAACGGTCATCGAAGAGTTGCTCGCCCCTATGGCACTGTCGGACGGCGAGAACGTGTTCTCGATACGGGAGGAGATCGAGAACCTGATGTGGGAGAAGGTAGGACTCGTGCGTGACAGGCAGGGGATGAATGAGGCGCTCGACGCTTTCGATGTGTTTGCGGATCGTCTCCGGCGCGCGCCCGTGCCGCCTGTGCGGGAGTTCAACCTGGCATGGCAGGAGTGGCTGAACGTGCGCAGCATCCTCACTGTGGCCAGGCTGACGTGTCTCAGCGCGCTCGCCCGCACGGAGTCGCGTGGCTCTCACTACCGCAGCGACTATCCCCAATCCAACGACGAGGAGTGGATTCGCAACGTGCTCCTGCGTGCGGAGGACGACGGCAAGCCGAACGTGTGGGACGAAGAGGTGAGCTTCGTGCGCCTGCGCCCCGGCGACGCGGTTGGATAGCTCGATGCCAAACCGCCCCGGTCATCACGCTCAAAGCGATTGACGGCCTGCGCCAATCCTAATACAATCGCGCTAAGCGAGAATCGATAACGGGAAGTCAAAGCAGCGACACACAGAAAAGGAGAGCCATGACTATTACCAAGTATCGCCTCGATGAGTTTATCCACGACATGACCGAGCTGGTTGAGAGCCAGCCGGACCAGGAGAAGCTGTTCGACAAGGGTTCCTCCTACCTGGAGCGGCTGATTCTCAGCCCGGAAGGCATCCCTGAAGAGTTTCGCACGCCAACAGGCAGCGGCCCGCGACCCAATCACGGCTCCTATCTGCTTCACCACAACCCGGACAACGGGCTGCTGATAACCACTGTCGTCTGGGGGCCGGGCGACCACACCGGCGCGCACGACCACAAGACGTGGGGCATGATCGGCGTGATGGGTAATACCCTCACCGAGACGCGATTCCAGCGCAAGGACGACCGCTTGCGGCCCGACTTCGCGGTTCTCGAAAAGGACAGGGTCACCAACGTGAGGCCCGGCGAGATCTCGCTGCTCATCCCGGACGTGGACGAGATTCACCAGATGGACAACCTCACGGACCGCCCCACGCCGGAGATACACGTTTACGGCGACGACCTGCGCGGCCTAGAGCGCTGCCGCTTCAACCTGGAGACGGGTGAGATAAAGTCGTTCATGACCACGCGCTTCGACAACTGCTAGGAAAGTATGCCAGTAACTCAGCCTGTTAGATTGTCAGTGGGTGTACCCTCGGAGCCATGAAGCTGGCGCCGTTAGAGGACAATAGTCAATGAGGCCAGAGTTAATCGCAATCCTGAGCGTCGGCGTAGGGCTTGCGACGCTCAACCTCACACTATTCCGAGTCGTCATGGGGCGAATCGACCAGGTGGAAAGTCGGCTGGACGAACGTATGGACCGGCTCGACGGCCGCATGGATGGACTCGACGAACGCGTCGACCGGCTCCACGAACGCATGTCGAACCTGGAGCAGCGGCAGGCACGGCTCGAGGGACTTCTCGACGGGTTGCGAGAAGCGCTGTTTGCCAGAGCCTCGAGCTAAGCGTCGCGCAGGGTTCGGACCAGCAACCAGATTTGCCGGAGGTGGATGGAGCATGGCAAACGAAATATCTCCCAAAGCACTCAGCGAACTGCTGGCGGGTGAATCGCCGTTTGCCCTGATCGACGTTCGAGAGTCGGGCGAGTACAACAGCTCTCACATTCCCGGTTCGAGTCTCATTCCGCGCCGGCAACTTGAATCGCAGATGTCTTACGCGGTTCCGTTCGAGGGCACGCAGATAATCGTGTGCGATGACGACGGTCGCCGCGCAAGGCTCGCCGCCGACACCCTCGAGCGCATAGGCTACGGCCGAGTTTCCGCGCTGGCCGGCGGTATCAACCGCTGGGTCACCGAGGAACTGCCCACCGAGTGGGGCGTTAACGTGCCGAGCAAGGACTTTGGCGAGAGGGTGGAGGTCGAGAATCACGTGCCGGAGATTAGCGCGACCGACCTGCACGAGCGCATCGAGCGCGGCGACAAGCTGGTCGTGCTCGACACCCGCACGCCGGAGGAGTACCAACGCTTCTGCATCCCCGGAGGCCGCAGCGTTCCCGGAGCCGAACTCGCCCTGAGAATCGCGGACATAACGAAGGATAGCGACGAGGATACCACGGTCATCGTCAACTGCGCCGGGCGCACCCGCAGCATCATAGGCACGCGCACGTTGCAGCGTATGGGCATGTCCAACGTGTTCGGGCTTGAAAATGGCACCTCAGGCTGGGTGCTGGCGGGCTATCAGCTCGAGACGGGCGCGGACCGCGTCGAAATGCCCGCGCCTTCGCCAGAGGGGCAGGCAGCCGCCGACGCATACGCTCGCCGGGTCGCCGACGAAGACGGCGTCCGCTTCCTGGACGTGCAGGGGCTGCGGGCGACAATGGACAAGCGTAGCCGGGAGACGCTGTACCTGATAGACGTCCGCACGCAAGAGGAGTTCGAGCGCGGACACATCCCTGGATTCCGCTGGTTCCCCGGCGGTCAGGCCGTGCAACGCTCCGACGAGGCCGCCGTCGTGCGGAACGCCGCTGTGGTCTTTGCCTGCGACGGCATCGCGCGCGCCGCCATCACCGCGTCGTGGTTCCGGCAGATGGGTTTCGGCGAGGTGTACACGCTCGATGGCGGGACCGGCGCGTGGGAGGCGGCCGGCCTCGAGCTGGAGACCGGCCAGGTTGAATCGCCAACCCTGAGCCTGGACGAGGCTCGAGGCAGGGTTCGCGCAATCTCCGCCGGCGAGCTCGACGTATCCACGCGACAGGCGGTCATATTCGTGGACACCAGCCAGGACTTCGCTCAAGGCCACGTTCCCGGCTCTCGATGGACGCCCCGCGGCTGGCTGGAGTTCTGGATTGAGGACATCGCGCCCTCCACGCGAACGCCGGTCACGGTCACCTGTCTCGATGGCGTGAACTCCGCTCTCGCGGGCGCGACCCTCCTGGGTATGGGCTATAGCGACGTGTCCGTGCTGGATGGCGGCATGGCCGCATGGAGGCAGGCGCGTCTGCCTGTGGAGCGGGGTCTGTCGGGAGTGATGTCCTCGCCGAACGACGTGGTGTTGTCCGGGCCGGACCGCAACTACGCGGACATGATGAACTACCTGCGCTGGGAAGAGGCGCTGGGCGCGAAGTATGAGAGGCGCTAACAGGTTCCGCTCCTGGCGCGGAGGACGACGATGCCAATAGTCGATCACAACACCGTGCCGATACCGGAGGCCGTTGATCGCATAAGCGAACGGGCCCTGGTTTCGAGCGAGCACGGCGTAACGTCGCTGAAGGTCAGAGAGATAGTCGTGCACCCGGGCTTCGTTGGGCGTCTGCACACTCATCCGACGGACCAGGTCATCATGGTGACGGCGGGTGCGATGCAGATGGTCGTGGGCGACGAAGTCCGAACGGTACGTGCCGGAAACACCCTGGCAGCCCCGGCCGGCGAGCCGCATAAGCTGATCAACAACCTGTGGGTTGCCGCGACGCTTCTGGTCATCGACGCGACGGGCGACCTGGAAACAAAGTTCCTGGAGGATTAGGAGGCTCTATCATGGCAACCGCACAGACTCGCGTTGGCGTCAGGCCGCAGCTTATTCCCACCAACGCCGGAGAACGCACGTTCGCGACGCCTCCGGAGGTGTTGCGCGAGAACGTAATCCCAAACGACCTGTTCTACATTCGCAATCACTGGAAGGGCGCGCCCGAAATCGATGTTGGCAGCTACCGGTTGAGCGTGGACGGTGAGGTTGAGCGTCCGCTGAGCCTTACCTTCGATGAGTTGAGGGAACTGCCACAGAAGCGCTTCCAGGTCACGTTCGAGTGCTGCGGCAACAGCATGATTCCAGAGTACTGGGCCAAGCGCACCCGCGTGGCGATGGAGCAGCTAAAGGGCCACGGCATCATGGGGAACGCCGAGTGGGCCGGCGTATCTCTGGGCGACGTTCTCGCTCGCGCCGGGCTGAAGCCGTCCGCGATCGAGGTGTTGTTCGAGGGCGCGGACCACGGCCCCGACGAGGTCAACGGAGACCCGCCGGAGGTTACCTACGAGCGCAGCCTGCCCGTCGAGAAGGCCATGCACCCCGACACCCTTCTCGCCTACGAGATGAACGGGGAGCCGCTGCCTCCAATGCACGGCTACCCGCTGCGTCTGCTGGTTCCCGGCTGGTACGGCATGACCTCGGTAAAGTGGCTGGTCGGCATCCACGTCATCGACCACAAGTTCGAGGGACTCTACCAGATGGACCGGTACATGGTGCTGGCAGGCCCGGAGAGCGAATCCTTCTACAAGTACCACACGGAGATGATGGTCAAGTCCATCATCACGGCCCCCACTCCTGGGGAGATGGTGAAGCCAAACGGCCTCTACACCGTGTCCGGAGCGGCGTGGTCGGGCGAAAGCGAGATCGCGCGCGTCGAGGTCAGCGCGGACGCCGGCCTGACGTGGAGCGACGCCGGCCTGAAGCCGCGCAGCGGCTACTCCTGGCACAGGTGGGAGTTCCTATGGCGAACGCCCGATCCGGGCAGCTACACGCTCATGTCGCGCGCCACCAACGACAAGGGCGATGTCCAGCCTATGGAGTTTCCCAACAAGTGGGACGGCCTCAACTACGGAAACAACATGGTCTTCCCCCATGAGGTAGAGGTGGGAGAGAGCTAGAGTTTCGGACGACCCCACAGCCCAGCTCGACAGGCTACCAGGTGGGTGGCGCGGCCAGACGCAGGGGCGGGTTTCAAACCCGCCCCTAAACATTGCCCTTGAGATGACCCAATTCACGGAACCTTTGCGTGGGCTTGCGCGTCTTAAGATGTAGAGGGAAGGGTACACCAAGTCGGAACAATCAGGAGGGTAGTCAAGTGAACAAGTTAAAGGGACTTCTGGCAAGTATCGGGCTGGCGGCGGCCCTCGCGGTGGTCGTCGCGTGCGGCGGCGTTGATGCTAAGACGCAAACGAACGAGGGAGCGGCTATCGCGGCAGCGCAGCCGACGACGTCGCAGATGGAGAGCAAGGCCGCATCCGCGCAACCGGCCAGCGCGCAGTCGGGCATCTGGGTGACGGGCGAGGGTACGCTAACGGTCGAGCCGGACCTGGTACTGTTGAATCTCGGCGTGGACTCCAGGGGCGAGACCGTGACGGAGGCGAACGACAAGGCGACCGCGGCAATGGATGCCATGGTGGGCGCGCTGCGGGCCAGAAACGTGGAAGACAAGGACATCCAGACGAATCGCTTCAGCATCTACCCGCAGTACGATTACAGGGAAGAGACGTTGGACGGCGTCCGCACGAGCAAGGAGGTTCTGGTAGGCTATCGCGTAAGAAACTCAGCCTCGGCCAAGATCCGGGACCTCGACGCCGTCGGCGAGATCGTCGAAGAGGTGGTCGATGCCGGAGGCGACAGCATCCGCATCGAGGGTATTAACTTCACGGTGGAAGACCCCAAGCCCAAGATGGTGGAGTTGAGGCGGATGGCCGTCGCAGACGCCAGGACCAAGGCGGAGCATCTGGCAGAACTGTCCGGGGTTTCACTGGGTGAACTGTCATTCATCAGTGAGGGCGTCGGCGCCGCTCCGTACTCCGACCCGTATGGCTTTGCGCCGCACGCCGCATTCGCCATGTCCGCAGCAGATTCCGCACCCTCCATCAGTGCTGGGGAGATAGAGCTAAGGCTGAGCGTCAACGCGGTGTTCGGCATAGAGTAGGG
Organism: Dehalococcoidia bacterium; assembly: GCA_965217565.1. Classification (GTDB taxonomy): domain Bacteria; phylum Chloroflexota; class Dehalococcoidia; order Lucifugimonadales; family CATOSD01; genus CBDCIS01. The sequence goes on along the minus strand of CBDCIS010000010.1, from coordinate 225,215 downwards.
CTGCCAGGTCGGCTGGGTTGAGTTCATTCTGGGCGAGCTTTGCCACAAGAGCAAAGTTCGCCTTCTCTTTTGGCGCGGGGTGTGGCAATTCCATTTTGGCGCGAATGAGTTAGAATGTAGCCAACATCATCAGTTGTCTGCGGGAGGCTAATGCCGTGGCGTTGAGCGACGGGGACATCAAGAAGGCGATCAGGTCTGGGCGGCTGGTGGTCGATCCCTATCGCGAGGAGGCGGTGCAGCCCGTGAGTGTCGATCTCACGCTTGGCAACAAACTGCGCGTGTTCCGCGGCGAACGCTACTACCTGATCGACGTGAAGCAGGAGATGCCCAACCTGACTGAGCTTGTGGAGATCGACGAACTCAACCCGTTTATTCTTCATCCCGGCGCTTTTGTGCTTGGCATCACGAGGGAGTGGCTGGGCCTTCCGGGCGACCTGATGGGGCGGCTCGACGGGAAGAGCTCGTTGGGCCGTCTGGGGCTGCTGGTTCACTCCACCGCCGGGTTCATTGACCCCGGTTTCCAGGGCGGCATAGTCTTGGAGTTCAGCAACATATCGCCTTTGCCGATTACGCTCTACGCCGGTATGCCCATAGCCCAGATCTCGTTCTACCAGATGTCGAGTCCTGCCGAGCGTCCCTATGGCCACGGCGCTCTGAGCAGCAAGTACCAGCAGCAGGACGGCCCAACACCGAGCCGGTACTATCTCAACTTCGGTGGCGGCTCACGGAGGCGCATGGAGCCTGCGACGCTCAGACAATGGCTGAAGGACAGCCGATTCGACGGAAGCATAAAGGAGCTTGCCGAGACACTGGACGTTCCGGTGAAGACGGTGGAAGACTGGGTGTATGGCGCGAGCGAACCTAGCTCGAGGAACAGACCCAAGCTGTTCGCGCTGACAAGGCTCCCCCAGTACGCCCCCAGGCAAAGGGCGGAACAACCCGATATGCTTCCCGAGGGCAGGGAGCCGTAGCTGATATGACACACATGGAGCGAGCCCTGTCGCTGGCGCGCCGCGCCGTGGGATCGGCCAGTCCCAACCCCGCTGTCGGCGCGGTCGTGGTCAGGGACGGCGCGGTCGTCGGCGAGGGCTGGACGCAGCCGCCAGGACAGGCGCACGCGGAAGTGGTCGCGCTGCGGCAGGCGGGCGAGAGGGCCGCAGGCGCGGCGCTGTACACCACGCTGGAGCCGTGTAACCACTTCGGCAGGACGCCTCCGTGCGCGCAGACCATCATAGACGCTGGAATAGCCGAGGTATGCTCGGCAACGATGGACCCGAACCCGCTGGTGAGCAACGGCGGGTTTTCTCGTCTCAGAGAGGCCGGAATCGAAACCCGCGTGGGCGAGTGCGAGCAGGAAGCCCGCGAGCTTATCGAGTCCTACGCCAAACACGTCGTCACGGGCCTGCCGTTCGTCATCGCCAAGTTCGCCGCCAGCCTGGATGGAAAGATCGCCACTCGCGGCGGCGAATCCAGGTGGATTACGGGCGAAGAAGCCAGAATGTACGCGCACACGCTGAGGTCAGAGAGCGATGCCGTGATGGTGGGCATCAACACCGCGCTGATCGACGACCCGCAGCTTACCTCCAGGGACGAGCGCGGCAACCCGCTCGAACGTCAGCCGCTGCGAGTGATCATCGATAGCAAGGGGCGGCTGCCTCCGAGCGCGCGGCTGCTCTCGGAGCCAGGCCGCACGCTGGTCGCGGTCGCGGACGCCGGAGACTCGAGGCGCCGCGCGCTGGAGCGAGCCGGGGCACAGGTGGAGCGAGTCCCGTCGGATGACGGTACAGTGCACCTCGCCGCGCTCATGGACGTGCTGGGGCGGCGCGAGGTAACGAGCGTGCTCGCGGAAGGCGGCAGCGTCCTGCTGGGCTCGCTGTTCGACCAGAGGCTTGTTGACAAGGTGGTCGCGTTCGTCGCGCCGGCCATCATTGGCGGCGCGGGCGCACCCTCTCCCGTGGCAGGCAAGGGCGCGGAGGGCATGGCTGAGGTGATGCGTCTCAGCCGGGTGCGCACGCTTCGCCTCGGAGCGGATACGGCGGTGGTGGGGTATTGCGGGAGTGGCGTGCAATACGAGGGTGAGTTGTCTGAATCAGGATTTACAGGACTATGAGACTTTCAGGATGTTTGGGTGGGAGTAACGTCAAAATCCGAAAGTCCAGCGCTATCGCAGCAGAGCCAGAAACTCCTCCCTTGTCAGCCCCGCGTCACGGATTAGCTTGCGCTGAAGGCCCCTAGCCAACGTCCTTTGTCACGGAACTGCGAGCTTCCGGCCCGTCGGCCCAACTAGGGTCTGTTCACACTAATAGCCAAATTATGTTACAATCCGAGAATGGAAATCACCGAAGTTCAGCACCAACGAATTGCGCCGATCCTTCCCGTTCAGCGTGGCAACGTCAGCCTGTCGAACCTGCAAGTACTCAACGCTATCCTCTATGTCGCCGAGCAAGGCTGCAAATGGCGGGGATTGCCGCCTCGATTTGGCAACTGGCACACCGTCTACACCCGGATGAACCGGTGGTCCAAGAACGGTGTGCTCGACCGGGTTTTCGAGTATCTTCAACGAGAGCACATAGTGCGTATCAAGATAGAAGCGGTTTCCATGGACAGTACCATAGTCAAGGTCCATCCCGATGGAACCGGTGCGTTAAAAAAAACGGACCCCAGTCCATCGGCAAGTCCCGTGGCGGCTGGACCACCAAGATTCATATGGTTGCCGCGGATGCTAGAACAGCCGTGACGTTCTCCCTTTCTCCCGGACAGGCCCACGATGCGCCGGAGGGGCGAAAGCTGCTAAAGCGCCTCGGAACACAGGACCAGAACCCGTTCCTGTTAATGGACCGGGCATACGAGGGGAATGAGACCCGCCAACTGGCGTTGGCCCTGGGGTTCACCCCGATAGTTCCGCCCCTGAGCACGAGGGTTGACCCTTGGCAGTACGACCGGGAGATGTACAAGCGTCGGAACGAAATCGAGCGGTTGTTTCGACGGTTGAAGGGCTTTCGGCGTATCTTCTCTCGCTTTGAGAAGCTGGACGCTCTCTTCCTTGGGTTCATCCTGTTTGCGCTCATCTTCGATGCGTTGCGTTAGTGTGAACAGGCCCTAGTACCGCTTCCATCTGAAAGTGACAAGCACCGAACAGTGACCGTCATTCCCGCGAAAGCGGGAATCCAGAGTCGAGGATAACCTCGAACCTCGTCGACGAGGGCAGTGGCTCGCCGTGCTCAAGCATATACTCGAGGTGAAGTTCGATAGCTTCCTTTATGTTTGCGAGCGCCTCTTCCCGCGTCCGTCCTGACTATGGCATCCAGGCAGAGTTGGGCAGCTTACTACCTCCCAGCCGTCCTCGTCGGTTTCGAACATCACCAGCAGCGACAGCGTGTGTTTGTCTTCGCCCGGCGCTTCGATTGTCCTGTTGGCCTTTTGGATATTCATCTCAACCTCAACTTCCACAAACCATTTCCAGATAGCATTATCAGCGTAGGATAGACTACTATCAATTCGATTCGCCGCGCTCAAGCATGTTCAAACAACCTCGTTTTCTCTTATACTATGTGCGTTCACTTTTGCGTGAGCGAGGGGATGTAGATGTTTACCGGAATCGTCGAAGAGGTTGGCGGCGTCAAGACCGTCGAGCCGAAGGGCCTGACCATCGCGGCGTCGAAGGTTATGGACGACCTCAAGGTCAGCGACAGCATCTGCGTCAACGGCGCGTGCCTTACGGTTACGGCGCGGCAGGACGGCTGTTTCTCGGTTGACGTAGTGCCGGAGACGCTGCGCCGCACCAACCTGGGCTCCCTGAGAGAGAGCGACCCCGTAAACCTGGAGCGACCTCTAGCGGTGAGCGACCGCTTTGGCGGCCACATAGTGCAGGGCCACGTGGACGGAACCGCGACGATTATGTCGATAGCCGACGACCAGGAGGCGCTGCTTGTAAGATTCCAGACCCCGCCGTCCATCATGCGCTACGTTGTAGAGAAAGGGTTCGTCGCTGTGGACGGAGCCAGCCTTACAGTAGTAAACTGTGGTATCGACTCATTCTCGGTTACGATTATTCCTTACACGCGGGACAACACGCTCTTTGGCAGCCGCAAGGAGGGGGACGCCGTCAACGTGGAGACGGACATCATAGCCAAGTACGTGGAGCGCCTCTCTACCGGGCCACGGCTGCCCATGGACATTCTTGACGAGCTTTAGGGGGAACAGCAGCCATGCCTCTAGCCTCTGTTACCGAAGCGATAGAAGACTTCAAAGCCGGCCGCATGGTCATCATCGTGGACGATGAGGACCGCGAGAACGAGGGCGACTTCGCCATGCCCGCCCAGATGGTGACGCCCGACGCCATCAATTTCATGGCGATGCACGGCAGGGGCCTCATCTGCGTGCCCATGCTGGGCCAGCGCCTTGAGCAGCTGCGGTTGCCCATGATGGTGCAGGAGAACACGGCGCGGCTGAGCACGGCGTTCACGGTGTCGGTTGACGTGCTCAAAGGAGCGACAACGGGCATATCAGCGTTCGACCGCGCCGCGACAATCCAGGCGCTCATTGAACCCAGGACGCGGCCCGAAGACCTTGCGCGTCCGGGCCACATATTCCCGTTGCGCTACATGGAGGGCGGTGTGCTGGTCAGGGCGGGGCAGACCGAGGCCTCGGTTGACCTGGCGCGGCTGGCTGGCGTCTATCCCGCCGCGGTCATATGCGAGGTGATGGCCGAGGACGGCGAGATGGCGCGTATGCCCCAGCTCGAGAACATCGCCACCAGGCACGAGCTAAAGATAGTCTCGGTGGCCGACATCATCGCCTATCGCCGCGAGCATGAGAAGCTAATAGAGCGCGTGGCAGAGGCGCGCCTTCCCACCGGCTACGGGGAGTTCACCGCCGTTTCCTATCGCAGCATTGTGGATAAGGATGAGCACGTCGCGCTGGTCAAGGGCTCGATTACCCCCAACGAACCCACTCTCGTCAGGGTGCACAGCGAGTGCCTGACCGGCGACGTGTTCGACAGCGTTCGCTGCGACTGCGGCGAGCAGATGGCCCAGGCCCTTCAGGACATAGAGGCGGAGGGCAGGGGAGTCTTCCTCTACATGAGGCAGGAGGGGCGAGGGATAGGTATTCACAACAAGCTCAAGGCGTATGCGCTCCAGGACACGGGCCTCGACACGGTGGAAGCCAACATACAACTCGGGTTCGCCCCGGACCTTCGCCACTATGGTGTAGGCGCGCAGATACTCGTTGACCTCGGCGTCAAGAAGATGCGCCTTTTAACGAACAACCCCAAGAAGGTGGTGGGCTTGGACAGCTTTGGACTGGAGCTCATGGAGCGCGTTCCCATCATCCCGCGCTCCACCGACCAGAACCGGCGTTACCTCGAAACCAAGCAGAGCAGGATGGGGCATCTCCTGGAACTGGATGCGGCCGGCCTCGCGGCGGGAGACGACAAGTGAGCAGAGAGCTTCAGGGCGACCTTCAGGGGCAGGGACTCAGAATCGGTGTCGTGGTGGCGCGCTTCAACGACTTCATCACCTCGAAGTTGCTCGAAGGCGCGCAATCGGCGTTGGCTCGGCACGGCGTGCGAGATGAGGACGTCACAATCGCCAACGTCCCCGGCTCGTTCGAGATACCGCTGGCGGCGAAGAAGATGGCCGAGTCCGGCAGCTACGACTCGGTGATATGCTTGGGCGCGGTAATCAGGGGAGAGACTGACCACTACGAGCACGTAGCGGGCGAGGCGGCGAAGGGAATCGCCGGCGCGTCGCTCACCACTGGCACACCGGTCATCTTCGGGGTGCTCACCACCGACACGCTGGAGCAGGCCATCAACCGCGCGGGCGGTAAACAGGGCAACAACGGCTACTCTGCCGGCCTGGCCGCCATCGAAATGGCGAACCTCCTCCGCGCTATGGACGCCCGCTAACCCGCTCCAACTGCCATTGATTTGCTTCACACACTTCCCCGGCCTCGCCGACGCAGGCACGCAGCACGCGGGCCAGGCGTTGAGCGACGTCGGCGGGCACAACAACCTCCTGTCCCTGGACGCAGTTGCGGGGTGCGAAGAGCGGTGCGTGTTCGTGAAGAGGTGTAGGTCTAGCTGAGGGTGAGCGCGCTCAGGTCGAGGCTACCAGCGTAACCCAATCGCCGTCAACGATGGTGTCTTCGAGCGTCGCGCCTACGTCGATCAACGCCTGCTCCACCATGCCCTTGTTGTCGATGATGATTCCGGAGGCGATGAGCTTCCCGCCGCGCTTGACCGCCCGCGCGAGTTCGCCTGCGGCCTCTGAGATGACCTTGGCCGAAATGTTGGCGACAGCCACGTCGAAACTGCCCGGCCGCGCGTCGGGGTGGGGCAGCGTGCCCTCCGCTACGCGAACGTTGTAGTCAACGCCGTTCTCCCTGGCGTTCTGTTTGACCACCCGCACGGCCACAGAGTCCACCTCGATGCCGAAAACGCTCCTGGCACCCAGCTTGGACGCGGCGATGGACAGGATGCCGGAGCCGCAGCCGAAGTCGAGGACCGACATGCCCGGCATCACGAACCGCTCCAACTGCTCCAGGCACATCCGCGTGGTGGGGTGGTGGCCCGTGCCGAACGCCATCCCCGGGTCCAGGGCAATCACCACGTCCGACTCGCCCGGTTCGTAGTCGCGCCAGGTGGGTCTGACGACCAGCCGCTCGCCGACGTGCAGCACGTGGAAGTGCTCCTTCCAACTGTTCTGCCACTCCTCCTCGTCGAGCGTTCGTTCCGCGAGCTCGGAGATGGGGCCGACGTGCGCGACGAGCCTAACACCCAGGTCGATGCGGTTACGGCGGTCCTCCGTGGTGTCGTTCACCGGGAGATAGGTCTTCAAGGTAACGCAGGCCGTGGTCGATGGCGTCTCACCCTCGTCGGGGTTGAAACCGCCCTCCTGCTCGACGGCCACGCCGCCGTGCCCATAGCGATAGAAGATGTGTGAGAGCGGCTCTACGAATTCTGGCGGCGCCTTTACGCTAAGCTCGATCCACTTCAACTCGGCTCACTTACTCGGCGCTGCCGAAGGCGTCTTTGATCTTGCCCAGCCAACCCTTCCCATGCCCGTCCGCGTCCTGAATGCCGAAGCTTTGCTCTAGCTCCTGGAAGAGCCTGACCTGTTCATCCGTCAGCGACTTCGGCGTCGTGACCACGACTCTTACGACCTGGTCGCCCCTTCGATTGCTCCTGAGATGCGGGACTCCCTTGCCCCTGAACCGGAACACCTCTCCGCTTTGGGTTCCGGACGGAATCGAAATCTCCAGGCCATCATCGGCCTCCAGCGTGGGAACGTCGAGCTTGGCCCCAAGCGCGGCCTGCGCGACGTTGATGGGCATGGTGTATAAGATGTCGTTGCCCTGTCGGTCGAAAACCTCGTGCGCGCTCACGCGAATCGACACGTACAGGTCGCCGGGCGGCCCACCATTCTCGCCATGCTCGCCCTCTCCGGTGAGCCTGATCTGGGTGCCGTCGTCTATTCCCGCCGGAACCCCGACCTCCAACCTGCGCCGTTTGGCCTCTCTGCCGGTTCCGCGGCAGTGCTCGCAGGGCTTGGTGATGAGCTGACCTTCGCCCCGGCACGTGCCGCAGGGCGCCACCTGGCTGAACTGCCCGAATATGCCCTGGTGGGCGCGGCGAACCCGGCCTGCGCCGTTGCAATTGCCGCACGTGAGGGGCGAGCTACCCGGAGCGCTCCGGCTGCCCCGGCATTCGCCGCAAACCTCTGTGCGTTGGATTTCGATCTTCTTGTTGGCGCCGAACACCGCCTCCTCGAACTCCAGGCGCAATACGTACTCGAGATTCGCCCCCCGCCTGGCCGCGTTCACCCGGCTCCCACCCATGCCGCCGCCAAAGAAGGCGTCGAAGATGTCGCCGAATCCGCCGAAATTCTCGAACCCCTCGAAACCCCTCGCGCCGTTCCCGCCAACGCCGGCGTGTCCGAAGCGATCATAGCTGGCCCGCTTCTTCGAGTCCGACAGCACCTGGTAGGCCTCGTTGACCTCCTTGAACTTGTCCGCCGCGCCCTCCGACTTGTTGCGGTCGGGGTGGTATTCGAGCGCGTGCTTGCGGAAGGCCTTCCTGATGTCCTCCTCAGAGGCTCTACGCGAAACACCCAGAACGTCGTAATAATCTCGTTTGGTAGTCATCTACAATCCCAAGCCTCCCGATCCAGACCCGCGGTCGCCCTCTCCAAAGCCAACCACACCCTGGGCAGGGGAGACAATACCGTTCCCAGAAACACCAATAACGGCTAATTATAGCCATCTGGCAGCCTGAAATACAAGGTGGAGAGAGCCAAACCCAGGGCCTTTGCAAAGTCGGTGTTATGGCTATTTCACGAGCATCCTTGCTCTGGGTTCCCGCTTTCGCGGAAACGACGGTTGGAGGGCAAAGCCGAAAGTCGTGACTTTGGAAAGGCCCTGGCCAAACCAGGGAAATGAAGCTCCGCGCAGCTTACGCACACGAGACGCACCGGCGGAGCGTCTGGGAGGGTCGCCAATCGATTCGTCGCGGGGATTCGGCCCTGAGCTTAGTCGCCTTTTCTGTTGTCCGCCTGATTCTCCATACCAATCAAATAGGCCGCTCGTTCTATCGTTCCCTTTGAGACAAGCGAGTCTGAGCAACGAAAGGGCCGTCACCGAACCATATATCAGGAGATTCATCCCGCGAGGCGCGGCTAGCGCTTATTTCGGAGTATTCGGGCTACTGGTCGTCCTTTTGCGCGATCAAGTTGTCGCCAATTCTTGGGCCGTACCTTTCGGGCGTCGCCAGCCCGACCGGCCCCAGCCGTATCGTGTGGTGCCCCGTTGCGCCGTCGGGCAACGATCCCCGTAAGGTGGCGGTCTGGACTTCGCCGTTGCCGTCGGTTGCTCGCACCTGGATGCGGGCGTCTGCGGTTTGGGGGGCCGCTATCTCCGTCGTCCAGATGACCCATGTGTATTGAGAAAGCGGCTCGCTGACGCGGTCAGCCGCCGTCCAGGTCACGCCGCCATCCGCGCTGACCTCGACTTTGGAGATGCCCCTGTCGCCGGCGAAGGCCACGCCGCCGAGCATCAGTGTTTCGTCCGCAATCTCCGAGTTATGGGTTGGTATGTCGATTCTCGAAAAGGTCTTGACGTGCGGAACGTCGGTCCAGCCTCTCTGCTGCCAGTATCCCCTGAAGTCGGTTACGACGGGTTCGATTGAATTCAGCCACTTGACGTGCTTGAGCCCGAAGTATCCCGGGACTATGAGCCGGGCGGGGAAGCCGTGCTTGCTGGGCAGAGGCTCGCCGTTCATCTGGTAGGCCACTATCACCTCGTCTCGCATCGCCATTTCGAGCGGCACGCTCTCGCTGTAGCCGTCGGAGGCGTGGAAAGCGATGTCCACCACGCTCGGCTTCAGCTTTGCGCGCTCCAGGATTCCCCTCAGAGGCACACCCTTCCACTTCGCGTTGCTGATGAGGTCGCCGCCCACCAGGTTGCTGATGCACTCGAGCGTCACGTACTCCTCCACCGATGGCATGGCGACAAGCTGTTCATACCCCATGTAGAATGGCGCTTCCACCTGTCCTGTAACCTCGAGAAGCCATCCATCTACGCTGACCTCCGGGTCGATGAAGTTCTTGGAGACGATGTAGAACTCGTCGTTGGGCGTGACCTCGGTGGAAAGGACGCCCCGCGTGCGGAATGCTCCGCTCGAACCCACCTGGCCTCCAAACTGGTCGCTCACGAACTTCAGTCCCAGCGCGACCACCGCCGCCAGCGCGGCCCACGCTCCGGCCTTCTTGAGGAACGCCCGCCTGTCCGACTGGCCCGTCGTTTGCGGTCCCTGCTGGATACTCTGCGTGAAGAAGTATCCCAGCACAAGCCCATAGATGGCGAACGACCCGAACGAGGTCAGCAGGAAGCCGATGACGCCGCCGACCACCTTCGAGCCGAAGAAGCCTCCTCCAAAGAGCGGAACCAGCGCTACCATAGTGAGCAGCCAGAGAGCGACTCCGAATCCGAGGGTTCGTCCCCACTCCCCAAGCTCGGTGGTTGGCCGGCCGCCAAGGAGCTTGCCGTAGAGCATTCCCAGCAGTCCTCCCACCATGACCTGCGCTGACAGCAGTCCCGCGAACATCAAGGGCTTGGCGGAGAACAGCAGATTTTCCAGCAGCAGATCGAACAGCTCCGGCGGCAGATACATGGTGAACCAGTCGGCGGCGAGCTCGGGTATGGACTGCGCGTTCACCAACGCTCGCGCTGCGAACGTGAAGAGCATCATGGCCAAGCCGGCAACGATTCCCCACAAGAAGCGCTTTCTTGTCGTTGGCGCCGGATGGTCGATTTCGCGTATCGTATCTGTCATGGCGTCGCGCTCCTACTGCGTGCTGCGCCGTCTATATGACCTTCACTATAACCAATTTCGCCCTCGAAATGCCAGTTTTCTTGAATGGGTTGCCTTACTGAACGACATGATTGAGAATGCGGAAGAGAGCCTAGTTGAAGGGTCCTCTTGAACGGATCGAGCGAAAGCCCCGTGAGTCTTCCTGAAATAAAGGTGAGGCCGCAATCGAAATGCCGACCCTGTACATCGTAGGCACTCCCATAGGCAATCTCGAGGATGTCACTCTGCGAGCCTTGCGGATGCTGCGAGAGGTCGATCTCATCGCCGCCGAGGACACGCGGGTTACGCGCAAGCTGCTCGCACGTTACGACATCGACACGCCGTTGACGAGCTATCACGAGCACAACAAGTTGAGCAAGCTGAGCGAGCTGCTGGACATCCTGGCCGGCGGCAACGTCGCACTGGTGTCGGACGCCGGTATGCCCTGCATCAACGACCCCGGCTATGAGTTGGTGCGCGAGGCGGAGACGGCAGGCACGGCCATCGAGGTCATACCCGGCGCGTCGGCCGTAACCTCAGCCATCGCCATATCGGGGCTCCCATCGGACAGGTGGACACACCTGGGCTTTCTACCGAGGAGGAGGACTGAACGAAAACGGCTACTCGAATCGCTGAAGTCGGAGACGTCAACGCTGGTCGCCTTCGAGACTCCGCACAGACTCCGCGCCGCCCTGGAGGACACCCTGGACACGCTTGGCGACCGCCGCGTCGCCGTGTGCAGGGAGCTCACCAAGCTGCACGAGGAGACCTTCAGAGGCGCGGTGTCCGAGGCGCTGGCTCACTTTCAATCGCCGAGGGGCGAGTTCACCCTGGTAATCGAGGGCCACAAGCGGGAACAGCCCGACGGCCTCTGCCAGAACGCCGGGGCGCGGGATATGCTGGCCCGGCTGCGCGGCGAGGGCATGGGGGCGAAAGAGGCGGTGGCCCTGGCCGCCAGGCAGTTCGACATGCCCAGGCGAAAGGCGTACCGCCTCTGGCTGGAGACCGGCGCGACCGGCTCCGAATCCCCGTGATGGAGGCGTCACTCTGCCATCACGCTATCGGCGCCAATTGTGATAGTATTAACTATCGTATCCAGCTTTCAGCGAGAGCCTCGTGTCTGAGCGCATCCTGGTGGCCGTGGCGTGGCCGTATGCCAACGGCTCGATACACATCGGCCAAGTAGCGGGCGCTTACCTGCCCGCCGACATTTTCGCGCGCTACCATCGCATGAAGGGCAACGACGTCCTCATGGTATCGGGAAGCGACGCGCACGGAACGCCGGTTACGCTCACGGCGGAGCAGCGCGGCGTTACGCCGGGCGAGGTGTCGGGCCATTACCAGGCCGAGTTCGAGGATAACTGGGAGCGGCTCGGAATCAGCTTCGACCTGTTCACCACGACCCACACCGACAACCACGCGAAGGTGGCGCAGGACATCTTTTCAAGACTCCACGAGAAGGGTCACATCTACAAGGACTCCATGGAGATGCCCTATTGCGAGGCGGACCGCCGCTTTCTCGCTGACCGCTACATCGAGGGCAAGTGCCCCCACTGCGCCTTCGACGGCGCGCGCGGCGACCAGTGCGACAACTGCGGCCGCACGCTCGACCCCAAGGACCTGCTCGATGTCGCCTGCCGCATCTGCGGGAGCACCCCCGTCTTCACCGAGACGGAGCACTTCTTCATAAGGCTTACCGCGTTCGAGGAGCGCCTGATGGAGTGGACGCGCCAACAGGCGCACTGGAAGTCCAATGTCAAGAACTTCACAGTCGCCTTCCTCGAGGGCGGACTTCGAGACCGCGCCATCACGCGCGACATCGACTGGGGCGTGCCATTGCCGCTGGAAGGCTACGACAGCAAGCGCATATACGTGTGGTTCGAGGCCGTTATCGGCTACCTCTCCGCGTCCATAGAGTGGGCACAGAGGATCGGCGATCCCGACCGCTGGAGAAACTTCTGGCAGGAGGACTGCCGCGCCTACTACTTCATGGGCAAGGACAACATCCCCTTCCACACGATAATCTGGCCCGCCCTACTGATGGGCTACGGCGGCCTGAACCTGCCCTACGACGTTCCCGCCAACGAGTACATGAACCTGGAGGGCTTCAAGCTGTCCACCAGCCGCAACTGGGCCATCTGGCTGCCGGAGTACCTCGACAACTACGACCCTGACCCGCTGCGATACGTCATCGCGGCGGGTATGCCGGAGACCAGCGACTCCGACTTCTCCTGGCGAGAGTACGTTCGCCGCAACAACGACGAGCTCGTAGCCACCTACGGCAACCTCGTTCAACGCGTGCTCAGCATGGTCAATCGCAATTTCGGAGGAGTCGTCCCCGAACCAGAAACGCTGGACGACCTGAGCGAACAGCTTCTAGCGCAGGCGAGGGAGCGGTTCGAGCAGACCGGCGCGAACCTGGAGGCCGTGCGGTTCCGACTCGCCCTCAACTCGGCCATGGGTCTGGCGCAGGCGGCCAACCGCTACCTCGACCAGAAAGCGCCCTGGCAGAGCGTCAAGACAGACCCGCAGGACGCGGCGGTCACTCTATGGACGAGCCTGTCGGTCATAAACTGCCTCAAGACCCTGTTCTACCCGTTCATCCCCTTCAGCTCCGAAAGGCTGCACGGGATGCTTGGCCTCGATGGGAGCATTCAGGACGACGGCTGGAAGTGGGAGCAGAACGCGCTAAAGCCCGGTCAGAGGTTACAGAGTCCTGCGCATCTATTCGCCAAGCTGGACGAGGAGGTCGTCGAGGCTGAGACCCAGCGAATAGGCCGGTGATTGTGGGGAACTGAAGGTTGCAAGCTACACCCAACATGTACGAACCCGTTCAGGATAGGCTGGTTCGCGTAGAGGACAGTCTCAGGAATCTGTCTAACATACGCTCCCCCTTCCTGTCCAAGCTGCTGACGCATGTGTTCGACACCGTTGGGAAGAGGATGAGACCCGCCATAACCCTGCTGGCCTCCGGCTTCAACGCGCACGACACGCGGACGACGGAGATTATGGCGACGGCGGTGGAGGTGCTGCATATCGCCACTCTCATCCACGACGACACGGTGGACAACTCGGATAAACGGCGCGGCAGGGCCACCATCAACAGCATATGGGGGCGCAACGCGGCGGTGCTCGCGGGCGACTATATCTTCGCCAAGTCCGCTACGTTCGTGTGCGACACGGGCGACATACGAGTGATCCGCCGCTTCTCGGAGACCATCATGGAGCTTTCCAGCGGAGAGCTCCAGGAATTGGCCGACACCTACAGATGCAATCAGACCACTGAGCAGTACATGGAGCGCATCTACAACAAGACCGCGTCTCTCTTCACGACGGCGGGCCAATCGGGGGCGATGCTCAGTGGCGCCTCAGATGAGGCGGCGCGAGCGCTCAGGGACTACGGCTACAACCTTGGCATGGCCTTTCAGATAATGGACGACATCCTGGACTTCGAGGCGACGGAAGAGGAGATCGGCAAGCCGGTTGGCAACGACCTCTCGCACGGCATCATGACACTGCCCGCCATCATGGCGATGAAGCGGTTCCCCAAAGACAACCCCATCGAAGCGCTCTTCCAGCAGCCCCAAGACAAAGAGCGGCTCGGTCGCGCCATAGACATGATCCAGAACTCCCCCGCAATAGACGAGTCGTTTGCCGTCGCCGCCGGATTCTGCCGCAAAGCGCTTGCCAACCTCTGCGCTCTGCCCGCGAACCCCTCGCGCGATTCGCTCGAGGGGATAGTTGACTACGTTCTCAAGATGAGGGCATAGCGTTCCAGCGGCGCGTCAGCCTGACTGCCACACCACCCGGCCGCCTATTAGGGTCAGTATGGCCCTGATTGAGCGTATCCGCTCGACCTCCACCCAAGTCGGGTCTTGGTCGAGCAGGGTCAAGTCGGCCAGCTTGCCCACCTCGATTGAGCCTTTATCCGCCTCCTGGAAGGATACCTGCGCCCCGGCGAGCGTGTACAGCCGCAGCGCTTCCAAGGCCGGCAACCCCTGGTCGCCGCCAACGACCTGGCCCGACTCCGCCTTCCGGGTCACGGCGGCATAGATGCCAACGAGCGGGTTCGGATCGATGACCGGAGCGTCGGAGCCGGCGGCGGTGTGGACGCCTGCCTCCAGCAGTGAGCCGACGCCGTAGAGCCAGGGCAGTGTGTCCTCTACCACCTCCGACAGGTATCGCTGGCCGCTGTAGTACAGGAAGCCCGGCTGCGTCACAATCCGAATCCCGGAGCCCTGGAGCCTGGCCAGCAGCTCAGGGGGGCACTCGGAGCAGTGCTCGATGCGGTCTCCATAGCCGGTCGAAAAGCGAGGCCGCGCCTCGAGCAGCGCGTGAATGGCAGCCTCGACCGCTTCTCTCTCCACGGCGTGGACCGCCACCGGAAACCCTGCCTCGTGCGCCCTGAGCGTCATGGCGGTCAACTCCTCCGGTGACGGGTACATGGCCCCGGTCGTAAGCGTCAGCATGATCTTGGCCGTCCCGAGGTTGAGGTCATGGTCGCCAGAGCGAAAACCCATTCCTCTCGCCAGAAACCCTTCCACGTGGTTGGCGCCGGCCATTACGGTTACCCTGGGTAGGAGAATGCCCGCGCTCTTCAGCCTCGCAATGGCTTCCCAGCGTTGTACCGAGTTGGAGTGGGTCGCGTCCTGCACGGAGGTGATGCCAAGCGACGTCAATCGCTCGCTGGCGAGTCGGACGCCGGATTGCAGGTCGCGCTCACTGAGGGGTGGAATCCGGCCGTCGAGGAGGGCGTCCATCTCGAACAGCAAGCCGGTGGGCTCGCCCGTGTCCGCCTCCCGCTCGATCACGCCTTCGATCGGGTCGGGCGTGGCGGCGGAAATTCCGGCGCCCGCGAGCGCCGCGCTGTTGAGGACGCAGGCGTGCCCGGAGCGGTGATTCAGCCTCACGGGGTGGCCGGGCGCGGCCGCGTCGAGGTCGTGGCGCGAGGGATGACGCCTTTCCAGCAGGAGACTATCGTCGTAGCCGCTTCCCCTTATCCACTGGCCCGCGGGAATGTGCCGGGCGCGTTCGCGGATGGCGTGCTGGATGCCCGCGATGCTGTCCACCGAACCGGGGCGGCAATCGACCGCCAGCAGGCTTGCGGCATAGGCCATCAGGTGGCAGTGGGAGTCGATGAAGCCCGGCACGAGTGTCAGGCCCTCGCAGTCGATTACTCGTGCGCCGCGCCATTCCAAGCGAGTCAGGTCTTCGTTAGAGCCGACCCACACGATCCTGCCCCCCGCAATCGCCACGAGGCTCGCCCTGGGCTGGTAATCGTTCAGCGTGATGGCGTTGGCGTTGAGGAGCACGAGGTCCGGACGAGGGGCTGAAGAAGTCACGCGCGACCTCGCATGGCGCGACGGCTAGCTGATGACCGACTTGGGCGTGGGTTCGATGCGGGTCACGACAATCTTGTCGCGGTCGAGCATTTCGCCCACCTTGGGGGCAATGTCGTCCTTCCAGGTGTCGCTATCGTAAACGGCCTGGTACAGCTGCTCGCGCTGCGCCTCGTCGTCGAAGCGACGCATCCACACGTACAGGTCGTCCTCTTCCTCTCCTACGAAGCTGCCAGCGATTACCATTCCCTTTGACACCTGGAAGGGGATGATTACCTCCTCCATGAAGCTGACCCAGTTCTCCCGCTGGCCGGGCTTTGTTCGATACTGTCTGAGCTCGTAGAACACGCTTTCCCTCCTACGCCGAAGTGGAACTGACACAAAGGATCACCATTCACACTATGAAGGGCATACCCGAACGTGTCAAGGAACATGAACCTTAGAACGCCCGGTCAGGCTTCTCCCCGCCTCATGAATACCGCTACGTGCCCATAGTCGGGGCAATGCAACTCTTCCGCCATGAGGTGTTCGATGTCTTCGAGGCTTCCGAGCTTGCTCGACCATCGTCCGTTTTCAAGTTGCTTTGCCGCGTGCGCGGGTTCGTCGTTCGCAGCATATATGGCAACCTTTTCGTATCCTGGCTCCCGAGAACCGTCTGCGCACTCTTCATATCCTATTGCGCGGAAAAGTTCAGTAACAGCCGTTATGGTGTGTCCGTAATCGTGGTCCAGTGGCCAGTAGTAACCCAGGTCTATTCTGGGGTCGAACCAACGTGAGGAGTCGCCATATGCCCAGGCGAAGCAGTTATACTCATCTGAACGTAGGCTGGTGATGGTGTAATCCCTCAAGTTCGGAAGCCACCAGAAACTCCCAGCATCACTCGAAATCATTGCTAATCAATGTAGTGATTTCTTCTGCCCCATTCAATCCATGCCTCTGACATGGCCCTTATGTTGCCTCTGGCCTTGGGAGGTATGGGCGATTCATTGGTTATTGACGAGAGCGCCCAGAACCAGTGATGCGGCTTCTTCTGGAGGTCTTCCAGTATGAGGGGCACGGCCTCCTCTCCCAGTTCTATGATTCTCTGGTACGCGGGGTGCATCGCGATCTTGGAGATAGAGGAGTGTTGGGCGGTCTCGCGCTTCCATTCCTTTGCCAATCGGTCAAAGGTCTTCTTCATTTCCAATTGGTTTGTAGTAGCCATTTTCCAGTCCTGGCGCCCGGGTTTTCGTTCCAATTGTTGCGAACCATCGTAGCACGAATTGAGGAACTGTCAAAGCCGTTGAATCTGCAACGACCCGTGTTCACATCTTTTTTGAGAGACGCTGGACGCTCGCAGCACGCACAGGTCGGAACATCAAAACACAGGGGCGGTCCCGCTTGGCGGGGCCGCCCCTGTTGGCTATGCGCCGGTTATCGTGGCATAGACCACGGTGTGCGGGCTACTCCGTAGGCCAGCCCTCGGCCGTTTCGTTCGCCGACAGGGCGGCGTTTACGGCATTTGCGGCATCGCTGGTAACCCATCCCTCCCAGATGTCTGCATTGCTGTTCAGCCACCAAAGGGCGGTGGCATTGGTGTCGGCATCCGGGTTATCGGTCTGCCACCTAACGACTGCCTTGTAGATGTCTATGTTGAAGTCCCACTTGCGCAGCATGTTGATGACCTCAGGGGCATTTGCTGGCAAGTCAGGATTCACAGCAATCAGGATCGTGGCGTCTTCGTACGCACAGGCCTTGGTGGTGAACCAGCACTGGTCGCTGTAGGCAGGCTCCTCCAGGCGAACCAGATCCAGCTTAAGAGCAGGATCGTTGGTCCCCCATTGGTAGCCGAGCCAGGGCTCTTCCCGCTCATAGGCGCCGTAGAGGTCGGCGTTTAGCGCTGCTCCGTCGCCGGGATTGACGATGTGCACGTGGTCGTCCAGGCCATAACCGGTTATCTGTGCGGCATTGACGGTCTCACAGGCCCAACCGATTATGCAGGACACTAGGCGGGCCTTGTCGCCCGTCTCAGCTGTCTTGAACAGGTCCTTGAACTGTTGGTCCTTCAGGTCTTCGACGTTATCCAGTTCAGGATACTGCTCCTGGAGATACTTCGGGATGACAAAGCCGGATTGCCAGTCCTTGCCGAGGCTCTTTCCTACGGAGAGGACAGCGCCTTCTGCGCGGGCTTCATTCCATGCTTCATCCTGGTTGGGCAGCCAGATTTCCATGGTTACGTGAGTGTCGCCGCGCTTGAGGCCCTGGAACAGGGGAAGCGTGGAGCCAAACTTCACATCCGTAGGATAGCCGTAGCCCTTCTCTATGAGATACTGCGCTATGCGGTTTTGCAGCAGCGCGCTCGGCCAATTCAAGTCGCCGAAGATGATGGTCTGCCTGGGCGGTGCATCCATCATGGCGCGCTCCTCCAAGGCTTTGGCGACTATTGCCTGTATATCCTCCGCGGTGGTGGCGTCCTTGGTGGCCTGCATGACCGCGGAATCGACGGCAGCCATCACTTCCTCGCTGGTTACCGCGTTCGCCTGGGCATCGCTCACCGCCATGGTGATGGCAGACTGGACGTCCGAGCTCGTGACGGAGTCGGCGGTGGCGGCCATAACCGCGCTTTCCACCATAGCCTTCATCTCCGCGGGGGTCGCGCCTTCACTGGCGGCGCCGGCCACCGCGCCCTCCACCATTGCCTGGATCTCGCTGGCGGATACTTGTGAACTGGTCACGCCCGCCATAGCGGTCTGGACCAGGGCTTGGATTTCTTCTGAGGACACCTGTGGTTGCGGCGCAGGCGCGGCTTTCGCTACTGCCTCCCCAACGATTCTGCTAAGTTGCGCCTCATCGATGGCCGGTTGCGCCGGTGCTGTCGTCTCCGAGCCACAAGCGATTGCCGCCAGGGCCACAATCGCCAGCAACGCTCCGATCAGAGCGAGCGGCTTTGGCACTCTAAAACCTAACATTTACATTCACTTCCTTTCGTGATTCATGGTCGATTGGTCTTGTTCATATTGAAGTCTCGAGTAAGTAGCTTGTAGCTGGGGATCCTCCTTTCATGATTTGTCCACCTGATATTCTCCTTTGCACTCGAGCGCCTTCTACCCCGCGCTTCTCATGTTCTCTTGACTCCTGCTGGCCACCGATTGCGTGAGCCGATCTATAATGATGGCAAGGAACACGATCGCAAGCCCGGCGATTGCCCCGTTGCCGGGCTGGTTCTTTTGCAGCGCGCGCAGCACGTTGTCACCCAGTCCGCCGGCGGCCACCATGCTTGCGATGGTTACCATTGCCAGCGCCATCATCGTGGTCTGGTTTATGCCAGCCATGATAGTTGGCAGCGCCATGGGAATCTGCACCTTGGTGAGCACCTGCCAGGGCGAAGCACCGAAAGAACGGGCTGCCTCAACCGTTTCCAAAGACACCTGGCGTATGCCCAGGTTTGTCAAGCGAATTACCGGGGGAACCGCGTATATGATGGTGGCGAATATGCCAGCCGGCTTCCCCAGCCCGAAGAAGAGGATGCCCGGAAGCAGATAGACGAAGCTGGGCATGGTCTGCATTCCGTCCAGGATAGGGCGCATTATGTTGTCGGCCAACGCATTGCGGGCCGCCAACACCCCCAGGGGAAGGCCAATGGACACTGCGATAGCCACCGCAACTACCATAAGCGCAATGGTGTCTATGGTGTTTTCCCATAGGCCCATGAAGCCGACGTAGAGCAAGGCTGCAGACGTGAAGGCCAGGAGACTCCAACGTCCGACTGCAAAGGATAGAATGGCAAGGCCGATAATGATAGCTGGCCAGGGTATCCACTGTAGTACATCTTCGATACGCACCAGCGCGTGTGTAACCCCATCGCTCAAGGCATCCAAGAGCCAGCTACCCTTTACGGTTAGCCAATCCACCGCGTCATCAATGGCATCTCCCGTGACCTGCCGCAATGACCTTTCCAGGGTTACTGTGCCGCCGTTGGCCGTCGGAACCTCCCTGCTGGACACGGTGGTGGGAAAGTCCATCCCCGCTCCCCACATCAGGAGGCTCACTACCATGACGACAAGAACCAGAGCCAGCCCGGCCGCCCACCAGTAGCCGGGCGGGAGCGAGCCTAATGTGATACGCGGCGACGGGATATCGGCAGGAACTTGTACATCCTCTGCTCGTGCCATCTCAAACCTCCTCAGCCACTTCAGCGGTCGTATCGACCATCCCGGTCAACAAAGCGCCTCTGTGAACCTCGCCCAGCAGACGGCCGCCGTCGTCCACCACCGCTATCGGATGCTCCGTCTGGGCCGCCATGGGGATAAGCTCTTCGATGTAGGCGTCCGGGTTCGCGGTCATCACGGCATCGGCTTGCATCCCCTCCAGCTTTTCGACGCGCTGGCGGGCGAGGGCCGCCGCGTGGTCTTCGGTGAGGATACCCTTTAGGATGCGGCCCCGTCCCAGCACGAATACCACGTCAGTGTCGTTGCTCTTCATGGCGTGAAGCGCGGCACGGGGCCCTTGCCATTCGTGGATTACCGCGTCCGGATCTTGCATGATGGCCCTGGCCTGTATCACCTTGGCCCTAGACACGTCCTGCACGAACTCGGTGACGTAGTCGTCCGCCGGCAGCGTAACTATCTCCTCGGGGGAGCCTTCCTGCACTATCTCGCCGTCGCGCATTATGGCGATGCGGTCGCCTATCTTAAGGGCTTCGTTCAGGTCGTGAGTGATGAACACGATGGTTTTGCGAAGCTCGGTCTGGAGAGCGATGAGTTCGTCCTGCATCTCTCTTCGGATGAGAGGGTCGAGACCGCTGAAGGGCTCGTCCATTAACATAACCTCGGAGTTCACCGCCAGGGCCCTGGCAAGCCCAATGCGCTGTTGCATACCACCGCTCATCTCCCTCGGGTAGTAGCTCTCCCAGCCTTTGAGTCCCACGGTCTCGATGGCCTCCGACGCCATCTGGTACATGGCGTCCTTGTCCAAACCTCGTATCTCCAGGCCGAATACGACGTTGTCCATGACTCGGCGATGGGGGAGGAGAGCGTAGTGCTGGAAGACCATGGCGATCTTGTTGCGCCGGAACTCCATCAGCTGCTCAGCGGAGTAGCTGAGCACGTCTTCGCCATCAAAGTGAATCTGCCCTTTTGTGGCTTCGATGAGCCTTATCAGGCAGCGTACCAATGTTGACTTGCCGCTGCCCGACAGACCCATGACCACGAAGATTTGCCCGTTGTCCACGTTGAAAGACACGTCGCGCAGCGCCACCACGTTACCCAGTTCAGCTTGAATCTCGGCGCGGCTCTTGGAGGCGTATTCCGACTGGAGGGCGCGCTCAGGCCTATTGCCGAACACCTTCCATAGGCCACTGACCTCTATCTGGTGGTCTTCCTGGCTCATATCTCGTTTTTCTCTCCCGCCCAGTTACCATCGTTGGAACAAAACTACAATGCCCCGCTCGCGTACCGCGACTGAGGCGTACCGGCGCGGCTATTCGATGGGGTCGTTCAGCCAGGGAGTAATCTCAATTGCGAGAGGAGCGCAAGGGATGGGGTCCCATTGGGGACAAGAGGGAACAGATGCTGAACCCAAGTGGCTTTCGAGCCTCCGAAGCATCCTGCATTGCCATGGTCGTTCTGCTGTAAGGCTTGTTGATTTCATCCGGCGAACCCCCCACCCCACGGTAAGCTGCCCAACGCGCCTCCTCAACACCTCGATGACCTAGAGCAAACCCCAATCTAGCGGTTCTGACCGCCAATGTCAACCTCAGCATCGTTGCCAAAGGCCATACATGGCAGGCCGAAATTATGTAATCACCCAGACTATCATAACGCATAGTAGGGTATTACACCTACTAGGGTGTAATGTATGGAAAAGCCTATCAAGCCGTCAAAGCCCACCCAGCGCTGGCAGCAGGTCTGCGCCGATACGGTGGACGTCCGCGCTTGCCTAATTGCCCGCCTTGAACGTATTGTTTAGTAGTCTTCCCAACGGATTGTTTACCGCAGTCTCGAAACATGACATTAGCCAAAAAGGAGAGCAATTTGCTCACAGTCCAGTGCGAATTTGACGGCGCCATAACCGAAGACGACGTCGGAACGGCCATCAAGGAACTGTTCGCGTCCGACGGCTGGAAGTCAATACAAGAGGATTACGAGGCGGGAAAGTACAGCGTGGAGGAGAGCAGCGCCCGGCAGTACGCCTTGGTAAGCGCGGACGAAGAGACCATCAAGGACTTTGTTCTGAGCGTCGTGGTGGTAAGGTATGACTTCGATCAGTTCGTCAACTACTGCCGGGGAGAAGGCGTCAGGCTGGTCGTCGTGAGCAGCGGTCTGGACCTGTACATCAGACCCACCATGGAGATGCTTGGGTTTGACGACATCGATATGTACTCGGGAAGGGCGGCGTTCACCGGCAGCGAAGGAATCAGGGTCGAATACGCCGATCCGTCTGGAGCGGCTATAGCGCGAGGACTCAAGGAGGCTTACGCCAAGCGCTTCAGGAGCCAGGGCGACACACTGATTTACGTCGGCAGCGACCTTTCGGACGTGGGAGCGGCACAGGAGGCCGATTTCGTGATTGCGCGTTCCAGACTCGCGGAACGTCTCGACGAGCTTGGGCAGCCCCACTATACCTTCGAAACGTTCGGCGACGTCGGCAGGAGCGTCATTGAGATAAAGGGGAAACTCGGTGTATGACGCGGCTTGCTACAATCCGCGTGGCCTGCGGAACAGGTTCAGGAACCTAGCCTCGTAGTACTCGAACAGTCCCCAGCGATCGAGTTCTTGCTTCAGCGTGTCCGGATTGCCCCCCCGCGTGACATCCCTGAAGAGACGCTCTATCCGCTGGACGGCGGCCTTGGGCACGCCCCCCAGATTGGCCTGCGGCTCCAATAGCCCCCTCTTCTGAAGCTCCTGCGCGTTTCGGGCGACGGAGGATGAGGTGAATTCGTAGGCGAATTTCAGCAGCGCCAGGTCCCAGAACTCATCGACTCCCACCATCACCACCGACATGTTCTCATTCCGGCGGTCCAGGTCCTCGCTTATGCGCTGGGCGATGTCGTCGGCGACTCCGCTGACGATATCGATCTTGTCGGCTTCGTTCTTGTACTGATAGAGAATGCCGGAACTATTGGGACCGTAGGTATCGGCCAAGTACTGGAGATACTCGTAGGCTTCGTCGCGGAATCCCTGCAGGTTCATGGCGTAGGTCGGGGTGATGACGGATGGCCTCTCCGCGATAACCCTGCCGGTGCGAACGACCCCCTCCTGGCTTCTATCTTCTAGCTCCTGGTAGATAGGCTCGGTTACCACGTAGTATTCGATATTGGTGGAGCCAAACGTCGCCAGGTGCTGCTTTGGGAAGCGCACCACCCATGTCTGCTCAACCGCTCGTATCCAGTCTCGCTGATCTTCCATCGCTTGCGCCTATCTTCTCGCTCTTCGCGTACTTCTACTGAGATGCCCGTCAATCATCTTCACCCTCGAATTATCATTGTTCACGCGGCGCGCGGCAACCCTATGGCGGATTCAGAACGCCCCTAGAGTCTGAACCATCGCCTGAAGCCCAGCCCGACCAAGCCCAGGGCGAAGGCGAACGCTGACATGTCCAGGCTCCTCACTCCTAAATGGCGCGGCGCGGCGCATGTGCCTCCGCCACCCTGCGTGCTCTGCTCTTCGGTTGTGGCGCCGGATGCGTCCGGTGACGGGCTGGCCGTCGGGCTGCTCTCGGCGCGCGCCACGGCGGAAGCGGTGGCAGTAGGCTCCGGCGTGCTGGTCGGCTCCGGCGTCGGCGTGCTTGCGGCGCCGCTCATAAGATCCGCCAGATTGTACGCGGTAAACGTCCGCCTTGGGATGGGCGTCGGGCGCGCTCTCTGCCGCTCCGTCACCGTGAGCAGCGGCGCGGCGATAGCTTCCCTCCACTGATTCTCCAGGCCCAGGCGGTCAACACCGTAAATATCCCTGAGGGCCTCATCCATGCCCGTCCCCGACTTTAGCTGCCCCATGAGGGCTGTCATGCTCTCCGCGCCGTAGGCCGCCACCATGAACCTGACTATGCTGCGGGCCTGCCCATAGAATATGATTACGTCCTCTGGATCGCCGGGAAGGGCGGGCATCGAAGTTATTGGCAGCAGGCGGTCCGTGGCAATTGCGAACTCCACGGCTACCGTGTAGGAAAAGCCGGGGTCAACGTTGCCGAACTCTGACAGGCCTTCGTCGAGCCAAGCGGGCACTGAGCGGAACGCGCTGTCACCGGCGCGGTGTGTGAGGATATGAGTCATCTCGTGAGAGGCCGTCCCCCTCGCCAGTCTGCCGCTTCCCAATACCAGTAGGGTTCCGATATTCGTGAAAGCCTGCCCCTCCGTGATAAGCTCTCTCCTGATGGTCGTGCTTCCGGGGGGCAGCGCCTCGATCATCTCCAGCGTGTTGTTGTACATCGTCACCCTGATCGGCTCCGTCGTCCCCGCGCCCAGCAACGGCCCCATGACGTCCAGCGTCTCAACGAGAGCATCGAGGATTATCTCGCCTCTCGTGCGTACGGGGCCATGAAAAGCGACGGATACCGGCCCATCCTCCAACTCTTCCCACTCGTAGCGAATGTCGCGGTAGATGAACTCCTCCGGCTCCGTGTCCAGTCGGGAGCCTTCCGAATCTTCAATCTCAAAGCTGTAGGTTATGATTGTTCCGGGGGGGATGTACCGCGCCGCGGTAGCGGTGCGCCAAAGCAACTCGGCATCGACGACGCGCCCTTTTTCCAGTTCCATGTAGTCGTAGGACATTCGCGGCTGCGTGCCCGTCTTGAACCGTACCGCGATTGACTCGATCTCGTTCTCCCCGCTCGCGTTCAACTCGAAGCGAATACCCTCCGGGAACTCACTTGTGACGTTCGATGAGAGCACCTTGATGGTCTCTTCTTCGGCCTGCGCCGCGCCCGCGAACAGCAACAGAGACAAGGCCGCCAATAAAGCGGTCGATGTTCTAAACAGGGCGAGCCCTTCAGCTGAGGTCAGTCGTGTGAGCATCGACATCTTGCGTGTCTTCTTCCGGCGCCTGCTCCCCGATAGCCTCGAGCAGGCGTCCCAGGAAGACCTCTTCCGTGACCATTCCACTGAATTGCACGGTGTCGTTGATAACGGTCATGGGAACGCCTCTCACCCCGTAGGCTTGGGCCAAGTAGGGAAACTCCTGTATTTCAACCACATCAGCGACTACTCGAGGGCATTCCATTGCCATTGCGTGGGCCACACGGGCCACCGCGGGGCAGTACTGTCAGGTAGGGGTTACGAACACCTGGATGTGAACATCTTGCTTCAATCTCTTGAGACGGCGGCGAGTCTCCAGTTGCAGGGAGCGCGCCTTACTGGAGCTCGATACGATTGTGTCCAGCAGAAGCGCGAACTCGATGCCGGACGGCAGGCCGTAAAGTCTCACGTTGTGTTCGCCATTGGCGCTGACGACAATCGCCGGAATCCTCTCGATTCCCCAACTCTTGGCCTCTTCCTGGCCGCCGTAGAAGTCCACGACCTTCAGGTGAATCTTGGGCGACAGTTCGCTGAGCTCCTCCAACAGTTGCTGAGTAGGCTCGCAGGTGGGGCACTCTCGTCCCGGGATGAACAGCCCCCCAATGTCACCCTTCGAATAGAGCGTTATGTTCACGTCGCTCTTCAACTCGACGTCGAACTTCTGTTGGACCGCTTCCCTCTCCGGTGGTCTGAGTATTGGCATCGCAACTCCCCGCGCCTAGCGTTCTCTGCCTCTTCCAGCGGAAGAGGGGGCATTTGGCGCGTCTCCTATTCCTGCGCCTTCAGCGATCTCCAGGTGTGGAAGACGCGCTGGAATGTCGTCAACAGCGTCAGTCCACCAATGACCCCAAGCGCTATCAGTACACCCAAGGGCCACCAATGTCCTACGATTAGCCCGATTCCGAGCGTAACCACCCGCTCCGGCCGGGTCATTATGCCCACCTTGCAATCGATTCCCAGCCCCTCTGAGCGGGCGCGGAGGTAGCTGACCATGACCGAACCGACCAGCGCCAGGTACACCAGCGTCATCCCCTCCGTGGAGCCGCGCTGCATGTAGAAGACGAGCAGGCCAAGAAGGACTATCGCCTCCGACAGCCTGTCAACCACCGAGTCGAGGAGAGCGCCGAAACTGGACTCCCGGCCCGTTGATCTGGCAAGCGCGCCGTCCAGGAGATCGAACAAGCCGGACGCCAGCAGAACTACGCTGCCCGCCCAAAGGCTGCCAATGGCAATGAGATAGGAACTTGCGCCGGCAACGACCAGGCCCAAGAGGGTCACGAGATTGGGGGTGAGGCCAAGCTTAGCCAGCGCGGCGGCGACCGGCTGCTCAAAATATAGTGTGACAACCCTTCGAGCCGCGATCCTGTTCATGCGTTCCTGACTCTCCCGCCCTCTTCACAATTCCACGTGTTGAGGGTTTGGGATGGGCTAAGTCTCCCAAACCCCGCTTCTATCTTGACACGGCAGCCTCTCGGGTTTCAAGGAACACATTGTAGTAGTCCATCACCTGGCCCGCTACCCTCTCCCAGCGGTACTCGTTCGCCTTTCGCCGCCCGTTCGCGCCGAGGGTAGCGCGCAGGCCCGGGTCCTTCAGCAGCGTCGATATGGCGTCCGCCAGCGCATCGTCCTTCTTCGGAGGCACGAGCAGGCCCTCTCTGCCATGAGTCATGACGCTGGCGTAGCCTTCGATGCTGGTCGCCACGACGGGCTTGCCCGCAGCCATCGCCTCGAGCAGGACGATTCCGAAACTCTCGCTGCCCGTGGCCGGCGAGCAGAAGATGTCCGCCGACTTGTAGTACCGGGCCTTTTCCTCGTTGGACACCCTGCCAAGAAAGACCACGTCTTGCAGGTTCCGCTCGCTCATAATGCGATAGGAGTCCTCGTCCGGATTGCCCGCGCCCAGCACCAGGAGACGCAGGTTGGGCCAGTCCCACTTCAGCTTGCTGTACGCGCCGAGCAGATACTTCAGCCCCTTGCGCTTTTCGAGCCGTCCAACGAACAGCAGGTTGGTCATGCCGTCGCGAAGGTGAGGAAACGGAGCGACGTTGTCGAATTCGTCCACCTGGATGCCATTGGGGATTATCTGGTAGTGCCCTGGGAAGTGGCGGCTGATGTACTGGCGCGCGGGTTGCGATACCGCAATGCGCCCGTGCAGCTTTCGGAAGTACCGCTTGACCACTCTTTTGGCCCCTACGCGGTAGAGCCAGGTGCCCCGGAACGAATGGAACGTGCCGATGTTGAGCGTACCCATAGAGGCTGACTGGCTGAGTACGTTCAACGGCACAAATCCGGAGAAGGGCTCGTGCAAGTGAACAACGTCGAACGCCTCTCTTCGCAGCATCTCCTTGATGCGCGGCCTGAGCCAAATCGAGAAGGACACGCGCGCGATTGACCCACCACTTGGCACCGGCACGGGCCTTCCCATTGGGATGAAGTCCTCGTCCGTTATGCCCTGCGGCGCGGAGCAAGGAGCGATCACCCGAACGCTGTGCCCCCATTCCTTGAATTGCCCCGCCAGCCTGTTGATGTGGTCATTCACACCACCGTGGAACGCATGGTCGTAGGGCGATACGAATGCAATCTTCATGTGGCGCGGCCCATGTCGATTCCCACGGGCTCTACTCCCCTAATGTTCAGATTGGCAGGCTTTCCGGAGACCCACAGGTCACCCGCCTTACTCCCCTTGTCCTACAATGAAGTCCTCCACCATTTGCCTGGCCTCGTCGTCGGTGTACTGCACGGGAGGCGATTTCATAAAATAGGATGACGGCCCTATGATAGGCCCGCCCAATTCCCTGTCCTTGGCTATCTTGGCGCATCTTATGGCGTCTATCACCACGCCCGCCGAATTGGGGCTGTCCCAAACTTCCAACTTCAACTCGACGTTGAGTGGCACGTCGCCAAAGCTCGTGCCCTCCATCCTGATATAGCACCACTTGCGGTCCGACAGCCACGCAACGTAATCGCTTGGGCCAATATGCATGTTGTCCTTCTCTATGCCGTGCTCCAGTTGGGAGGTTACGGAACTGGTCTTGGAAATCTTCTTCGACTCGAGACGCTCCTGCTCCTTCATGTTCAGAAAGTCCGCGTTGCCCCCGAAGTTAAGCTGGTATGAGCGTTCCAGATCCACCCCTCTGTCCATGAACAATCGAGTGAGGACGCGATGCACTATTGTGGCTCCCAGTTGGGACTTGATGTCGTCACCAATGATGGGCACGCCCGCCTCTTTGAAGCGCCGCTGCCAGTAGTTGTTCGCGCCGCTTGCGATGAACACGGGAATGCAGTTGACGAACGCGCAACCAGCCGCCAGCACCTGCTCTACGTACCACTTGGTTGCCTCCTCCGAACCCACCGGCAGGTAGTTGACGACCACGTCCACCTCACGCTCTCGCAAGATCTTGACGACGTCGTCGGTTGGCCCCGGGGCCTTGTCGATCACGTTGGACATGTACTTGCCTATGCCATCGTGGGTCATGCCGCGCTGCACGGTCAAGCCCATGTGGGGCACGTCCTGGAACTTGATTGTGTTGTTAGGCTCGGTGAAAATGGCTTCTGAGAGGTCGAGCCCGACCTTGTTGGCGTCCACGTCTATGGCGGCGGCGAAGTTGATGTCTCCGATGCCGTACTCTCCCAACACAGGATGCATAAGCCCTGGAATCGACTGCTCATTCGTGGCGTCTCCATACTTGTGAACACCCTGGACCAACGAAGAGGCGCAGTTCCCTACGCCGATAATGGCTACGTTTATTCTTCCCAACCGCAAGTCTCCTCTGCTAGAGCGAAGGTTTGTCAGCCCGTCCCTCGCAACGCCGTCATGGAGCGGAATCTGACTCCGAACGCGCGATGAAACGGAGCACCGACACGCCCGATTTTAGCATCAACCACCTTGTGATACAAGCATAAGCTCGGCTGCGCTGCTGTCCAGGCTCGATGCGCGCATGAACCTGTACCAGTTTGGTAGGCGTCTCCCGCGAGAGCGACTTCTCCCTCTCCTTTGATGGGAGAGGGCTGGGGTCAGGGTGACACCCCTACCGACTAAACTGATACAGCTTCGCCCTCCGTGCGACCTATTGACATATACGAACGCGCGTGCTACCATACTTCCATCACGCACAACCGCCATCGCTCTCGCCCGCCAGAACGCGACACCAATTGCGCGACTGATGTGCGAAAGCCACAGAAATAGGTGTCTCATTTCCTGTACAAACAACCGCACCCTACTACATTCCAACTCAGAAACATCCCCTAGGCCCTCTCACGGCGTCACGGACCCCAAGTAGGAATGAGACACAATGCATCAACATGAGACGCCCACAGGCGTTTTTCCGCCAGCGAAAACATCCATCCGTCCAGATGCGAGCTAATCCCACACCGACGTTGCATCCTGGAAGGCGCCGGAACCCAGCCGACCTGGTTGGCTTGTTGTCATAGGCAGGCGCTGGCGCCCCCTCGAATCTGAAAAGCTGCCAGATAGGAACCTGTACCAGTTTGGTAGGCGTCTCCCGGGAGAGCGCCTTCTCCCTCTCCCTCGATGGGAGAGGGCTGGCGTGAGAGTGACACCCCACCGACTAAACTGATACAGCTTCGGCGCGCATTGCGTTTGCGGACGCTTGTGGGCATCAAGACTTACAGGATGGTCTTGTCGGTTTACCATGATGTTCGGGGTTTCTCATGGAAAATTGGAGATTTACGGTGATAGACGACCTGTGCGATTTGGCTCTTGCCAAGCGCGACTGTTCCGCACACGTCTTGCTGGAGTGATTCGTTGACGAGCAGGTGGAAGAGGAAGTCACCGCCGCACGAACGCGATGCCGCTCTTGCCTACGTATCTGTCCCGGAACTCCTCGAAGGCCCTGAGCTTTTCCGGTTGGAACTCAGCACGATTCTCGTTCTCGTCCAGCCAAGGATTCGGAAAGTAGAATCGAATGATGGTGTTGCCCAGCGCGTCCGACAGCCGGACGTAGTAGAGCTTGGGGAAGTCGTGGTAGTTGTCCTCCGCCTCGACGAACTGCGCCCCGTCAACCGTCGTCATATTCAGGTGAACGTGCCAGCCATTCGCTTCCACCATCGCCCAGCCATCCTCGAACTGCGGCTCGATCAGGCTGGAGGGGTGCATCTCGGCAACCGCTCCCCCGGAATCGATCACCACGAGCATGTCTTTGGTCGTGAGCAGTTCGCCAATCAGTTGTTCGAGGATGGCGTTGTCCATAGACTTCTCCTCCGCTGCCGAACGTATGCATCTGAACCCGGTGTTGTTGACGATTCCATTGGTCGATGATAGCATCGCCAGCGTTTTGAAGGCCTGCCGCGGCCCCTCAGGCGCACCCATCGGAGGGTGGGAGACACCAGCTTTGCACATCTCAACCCGACTGGCAAGACGCACGCCATTCTTCTACGGCTGGGTCATAGTGTATGCGGCCAGCGCGTCCCAGTTCGCGTCCAACGCGGCGGCCAGCCTCACGATGTCGGTGTTCATCTATCCCATATCCCAGGACCTGGGATGGAATCGCACGCTTATAGCGGGCGCGGCCAGCGTAGGCGGCCTTGTCGCGTCGGTGGCTTCCCCGCTCGTCGGCTGGCTGATAGACCGCTACGGAGTCCGGCTGGTGCTTACCACCAGCGTCCTGGTGTTAGGCCTGTCCATCATGTCGCTGTCCTGGGCTACGCTCCCCCTCACCTTCTACCTGGCTTACGCGACCGGGCGCGCCATCTTTTCGAGCCCCATCAAGATTGGCTCATCGGTGGCGGTTTCGCGGTGGTTCATCGAGAAGCGCGGTAGGGCGACCGGGCTGCTGTTCCTGTCCCACTCCGCGGGGATGACGACGTTTCCCCTGGTGGCGGGCGTCGTAGTAGCGTTGCGCGGATGGCAGGACGCCTGGATGTTCCTGGGCATCATAGTCTGGGTTGTCGCGCTCGTGCCCTCGTTTCTCATCGTGCAGAGTCCGGAGGACGCAGGTCTGAGGCCGGACGGAGCCGGCGCGGCAAGCGCGGCACGCACCACGTCGAGCGGCAGCGCCCGCGACCCGATATGGACGCTGTCGCAGGCGGCGCGCACGCCCGCGCTGTGGCTGCTCGCGCTCGCGGGCGGGTTCGTGTTCATGATACAGGCGGGGACGAACGTGCACATCGGGGCGTACTTCAGAGACCAGGACATCAGCACTGCGTTCGCAGCGATTGCCCTTAGCGTGAACGCCATGTCCACCGGTTTCGGCAGCTTGGTTTGGGGTATGCTGCTCGACAGGGCGCCGGTGAGGTACGTGTTCGCCGCCGTCGCGCTGTTGATGACGGCCGGTGCGGCGCTGTTCGTGACCGCGGACACCGTCGTGGAAGCGCTCGCGTTCTCCTGCTTGTTCGGAGCGTCGATAGGGGGCATTCTCGTCGTGCCGCCAGTGGCGTTCGCCAACTACTTTGGCCGCGCCTCCCTGGGCGCCATCCGCGGCGTGACCGAGCCATTCGCATCGCTGGGCCAGGCGTTCGGTGTGGTGTTCTCCGGTTTCATCTTCGACACCACCGGCAGCTACCACGCGGCCTTTCTGACCTTCGCGTCATTCGGAGCGGCGACAGTCGTGATTCTGCTGATGGCCAAGCCACCACGCCAACCGCGCGCCGACTCCAACACGCCGCCGTCAGAATCAGAGCGGCCCGGCCTTCAATCCCGCGAAAGCGGGAACCCACGCAATGGCTAGCCGAACGGCAATCCACGATGACGCGGTCGGGCAGGGGGAAGGGCACTGTTGGAGCCAACGAGTGGACTCGAACCACCGACCTGCGGTTTACGAAACCGCTGCTCTACCGACTGAGCTACGTTGGCAAGCAAGCGCTGCCCATATTGTACAACGCCCCGTTCTGTTCTGTACAATTTCCAGCCAGCGCGGTTGACGATTGGGCAGGGCCTCAATCCATGTATCAAGGGTTGCTACCACTTGAGCGATATGCTACATTCACCCCTACTTAAGGACGAAAACGCTGATTCCAAACTGAACGGTTCGGAGGGCTGACCAATGGCCGAGTCATATTCGGTAAAGTTCGATTCCAACATTCCCCTGATGCTCAGGGACGGCACTATCACGTATGTTGACGTTTTCAGACCCGACGCGGCCGGTGCGTTTCCCGGCCTGCTCCAGCGCACACCTTACGACAAGAGTTCCACCGGAAGCAGGGGCGGTACCCTCGACGCAGTCACGGCGGCCTCTCGCGGCTTTGCGGTGGCGATTCAGGACGTTCGCGGACGCTACAGCTCTGGTGGGGAGTTCTACACCTTCGTCAACGAGATCGACGACGGCTACGACTCGGTGGAGTGGCTCGCCGGCCAGCCCTGGTGCAGCGGCAAGATCGGGATGTACGGCGTCTCCTACGTAGGCGCGACTCAGTGGCTGGCGGCCAAGTCCAAGCCACCCTCGCTGGTGGCCATCGCGCCAGGCGTCACCGCGTCCAACTACCAGGAGGGATGGGCATGGCAAGGCGGAGCGTTCGAGTTGGGCTTCAATCTCTCCTGGGCGATTGGCAGTCTGGCCTCGGCCAATTGGGCCAATCTCTCCAAGAGGCTGTTCCTGCCAGAGGAGCGGTTGGACGGCGTAATCGAGGCAAAGGACAACCTGACGTCAGGCTATTACCACCTCCCGATGCAGGACCTGCCCGACCTCAAGGGAGACCTGGCCCCATACTACTACGACTGGCTGTCTCATCCGGAGTATGACGACTACTGGAAGAAGGTGTCGATAGAGGAGTCTCACGCGGACATAACCGTTCCCGCGTTCAACTTTGGCGGCTGGTATGACATCTTCCTCGGCGGCACCATACGCAACTTCACGAGGATGCGCGCAATGGGCGCGACGGAGGACGCGCGGCGCGGCCAGAAGCTGGTCATCGGCCCCTGGATTCACGGCGGTTCTCCGGCCAGCGTGTCTGGAGAGTACAACTTCGGCACCCGCTCGGCTGCCGCCGCGATGGACCTCTCAGGCCAGATTCTGGCGCATTACGACTACTGGCTCAAGGGCGAAGACAACGGCTTCGCGGAGAAGAAGCCCGTGCGCGTCTTCGTCATGGGCGAAAACGTGTGGAGATACGAGGATGAGTGGCCCCTGGACCGGGCGGTCGAAACCAGGTACTACCTGCGGAGTAAGGGCAAGGCAAACACTCTCAACGGCGACGGTTCGCTGAGCCTGGACACCACGAGCAGCGAGCCGCCCGACGTTTTCGTCTATAATCCCCTCAATCCCGCGCCAACCCGCGGCGGCGGGCTGTGCTGCGACCCCGCGTTCATGGCCTCCGGCGCCTACGACCAGAGGGAGGTCGAGGCGAGGCCGGACGTGCTGGTTTACTCCACGCCGCCTCTGGAGCGCGACACTGAAGCGACAGGCCCGGTAAGCGTGACGCTCTACGCCTCCAGTTCGGCGCGAGACACCGACTTCACCGCCAAGCTGGTTGACGTGGCCCCGAACGGCTATGCCAGAAACCTGACCGACGGCATCATACGTGCCAGGTACAGAAATCCGTCGGAACCCGCAAGCTTCCTGCTGCCCGACGAGATCTACGAGTACACCATTGACCTGTGGGCGACCAGCAACCTGTTCAAGAAGGGCCACCGGATTCGCGTGGAGATCTCTAGCAGCAACTTCCCTCGCTTCGACCGCAACACCAACACCGGCGAGCAGATAGGCTCCGACACCGACTTCGTGTCGGCGTTGCAGTCCATCTACCACACGTCGGAGCGGCCCTCCCACATAACGCTGCCAATAGTGCCGCGGGGGTGAACCGGCTGAGGCTGCGGCGAGTCA
The DNA here is from genome assembly GCA_965217565.1 of Dehalococcoidia bacterium. Lineage (GTDB taxonomy): Bacteria > Chloroflexota > Dehalococcoidia > Lucifugimonadales > CATOSD01 > CBDCIS01. Next base: position 191,759 of record CBDCIS010000010.1, on the reverse strand, counting down.
AAGCGCCGACGATATCAAGGACTACCATATCAACGTCTTCTACAGCGACGAGGATGAATGCTACGTGGCAGACATTCCCGACCTGCGGTACTGCTCGGCGTTTGGCGACAGCCCGGAGGAGGCACTTGCATAGGTGCGAAAGGCGATGACTCTGTGGATCGAAGTCGCAAAGGAAGAAGGCAAACCGGTGCCCCCACCACGCTACCGACCGGCCATCTATCAGTCGGCGTGATGTGGGATGTGAGCAGAGCGACCAGGCATCAAACCGCGATTATGGTCGGTAAGCGTCGGACGTCAGTTCCTCCAAAATCGGAGGAAGCGCGTTTATGCTCGCTACAAAACTCCGCGGCGTGGACATCGCCCCTGCCATCGGCGTCTGATGGTTCTCGGAACACGCTAAAGCCTTGCTCCAGCTCGTGAAGGTATCCCTTGTCTTGTAGCTGTTTGTGAATGGCCCGCTCCGCTTCCGGTGAGTTGTCCATCCCGATGAAGTGTCGCCCCAATCGTGCTGCCTGGAGAAGAGCGCTTCCGCTGCCTGCGTAGCAATCCAGAACAGTGTCGCCGTGGTTCGACGATGTCAGGATGATTCGCCGCAGCATGTTCGCGTTCTTCTGCGTTGGATAGAGCGTTCGTTGAGGGTCTTTGTATTCCCAGACGTCCTGGGGCATTTTGCCACGCGCCTCGTCCGCGTAGATTATCTTGCGCGGGTTGTTGGTCGAACTCCACTCGATGAGGCCCACGGCGTCCAACTCGTCCAGCTTCTCGGGAGGAGAGCGCCAGTGTCTGCCACGTGGCGGAGGAACGCCTCGCCACGGCTGGCCGGTAGGTCCGTTGGTTGTCACGCCAGGGGCATGTAGTGGCGAGGTGGTGTAACGGCGGCCCTGTACGTCGATGCGCGGGTAGAGCGATTTCAGATCACTTTCCGTGAGCGGCGTTTTCTGAGGATTCCAGGTAATACGCTGCGGTGACACCGAGTAGAACAGGATGGTGTCCTTGATGTTGCCGTAAGAGTAGCGATCGAAGTTCTTCGGGTTGCACTTGATTCGTGTGATGCTGTTGCGAAAGTTCCGCGCGCCGAATACATCGTCCATCAGCAGGCGCACGTGATGCTCCATGTTGGTGTCGATGTGGACGTAGATCGACCCTGTCGGAGACATGACGTCGCGAATGGCTCCCAGGCGAAGCCGCAGATCGTCGAGGTAGTCGTCGCCGCGCGTAGTGTCCGAATAGGCCAGCCGGCCGGAGGCGCTGACGGCGTTTGCGCGGTCGGTATCGACGAGGAAGTCGTTGTTGGTGGCGAAAGGCGGGTCTATGTACACCAGATCGACGCTGACGCCCAGCCTGTCAAGTTGGCGCAGCCCGTCGAGGTTGTCGCCAGCATAGAATAGATGCCGCATCGCCCCATTCCGCTCATGGCGCGGAACGCCTGTGTCACTCACGTCAGGCCTCTTTGTTTGCCTACTCCTCTTCCTCCAGCGTGCTGGTGTCGCCCTCCGGCAGGCCGAGCTCGCGCGCCTTCAGCAGGCGGCGCATTATCTTGCCGCTGCGGGTCTTGGGCAGCGAGGGCACGAACTCTATCTCACGTGGCGCGACTCCGGCGGACAGCTTCTGGCGGCTGAAGCGCGTTAGCTCGTTGCGAAGCTGGGTGGTGGGTTCGTAGCCGTCCTTGAGCGCGACGAACGCCTTGACTATCTCCATCGCTATCGGATCGGGCTTGCCGATGACGCCCGCTTCGGCCACCGCGGGATGCTCGATTAGCGCGCTCTCCACCTCGAATGGGCCGACCAGGTGGCCCGCCGTGTTGATAACGTCGTCCGTCCGGCCCACGAACCAGAAATAGCCGTCCTCGTCTATTCGCGCGCTGTCTCCGGTGACGTACCAGCCCTTGCGGAAGCGGGAGTTGTACATCTCCGAGTTGTTCCAGTAGGTGTGGAACATCGAGGGCCAGCCGGGGCGCACGACGAGGCTGCCGTCCACGCCTGGCGGAACGGGGTTGAAGTCCTCATCGACGACGCCCACCTCGACGCCGGGAATCGGGCGGCCCATGGAGCCTGGGCGTATGTCCATCTCCGGGTAGTTGGCGACCAGTATCGCGCCCGTCTCCGTCTGCCACCAGTTGTCGTGGAAGGGCATCCCAATGGCCTTCTCGCCCCAGACCACGGCTTCGGGGTTCAGCGGCTCGCCGACGCTGCAAGCGTACCTGAGATTGGACAGGTCGTACCGCTTGGGCAGGTCGTCGCCCGCCTTCATCAGCATCCGGATGGCGGTTGGCGCTGTGTACCAGACCGTCACCTTGTGCTTCTGGAGCATCTCGTACCACGCGCTCGCCCTGAAGCCGCCCTCGTAGATTAACTGGGTCAGGCCATTGGTCCAGGGGGCGAGCATCCCATAGGAGGTTCCCGTAACCCAACCGGGGTCAGCCGTGCACCAGTAAACGTCGTCCTCGTGCAGGTCGAGCGCCCACTTGCCGGTAGCGTACTGCTGCACGACGGCCTGGTGTCGATGCACCGCGCCCTTGGGCTTGCCTGTCGTGCCGGACGTGTAGTGCATGACGGAGTAGTCGTACTGGCTGGTCTGGACAGTGTCGAAGTCCGAGGAGGCCTTGCCCATCTCCTCGTCCCAATCCAGGTCCGCCATGTCCCTGCCCTCGGAGTCGCGGTTGTTCTTGTTGACGATGATGATGTGCTGGAGCTCGAACAGCTCGGGGATGATGCCAGTGATCCGACGACGCAATTCGGGCTGCGTGACCAACACCTTCGCGCTGCTGTCTTGGAGCCGGTCTCTGACGGGGTCCGGGCCGAACGCGGAGAAGAGCGGCCCGACGACGGCGCCGGCCTTGAGGATGCCGAAGAAGGCGATGTAGGTCTCCGGGAGCCTGTCCATGAAGAGGAAGACCCTGTCGCCCTTTTCGATGCCCAGACTCTTGATGACGTTGGCGAACCTGTTGGTCAGCGTCTTCATCTCGCCGAAGGTGTAGGTCTCCCGCTCGCCGTTCTTCCCCTCCCAGATCATGGCGACTTTGTCCCGACGAGGACCGTTGGCGTGGCGGTCGATAGCCTCGTGTGCCTTGTTCAGCCAGCCGCCAGGAAGCCAATCGAGTTCGCCGAACATGTCCTGCCAATCGAACTCGGCTCGCATCCTGCCGTATTCGAGGTTGGGCTTGACGCTCATCTCGTCCCGACCTGGCTTGTGAATAGTGGGAAACGACGAAGTGGTCATTCTAATCCTCCAAGAGCGCTAGGGTTGTAAACCGTCTGAAGGCCGGGGCGTCAACCGCCGTCCCTGGGGTGGCCGCCCAAACAGCCACAGGTGATTGGCTAGAGAATCTCGCTGCCATTATACACAATTGCCGTCTGCCGGTCGCTACCTGCGGCCCGCCCCACGCCTCTCAGATGCCTGGCGCGCTTTTCCTTGACCATGCCTCTGGGCAACCCTATAATGACGCCATCAAACTTATCAGGAGAAATGCGTTGGGTTACCAGAACATCATTGTGGAGAAGCGAGAGGGTGTGGGTATTGTCACCCTGAACCGTCCGGAGGTGCTTAACGCGCTCAGTAGGGACCTGTTCCGCGAGGTGAACGACGCGGTGCTGGACATGGACGCCGACCCCGAGGTCAAGGCGGTCATCTTCACCGGCATGGGAGAGCGCGCCTTCTCCGCCGGCGCCGACATCCACGAGATGGCCCGCAACGCCGACAACCCGAATCCCCCACCGACGCATCCGGGCAGCTACGCCTTTGCCTGGAACCTCGCCGCGAGCGTCAAGCCCACCATTGGCGCGCTCAACGGCCTCGCCTACGGCGGCGGCGCGCTCATGTCGTCCAGCTTCGACATCCGCGTCGGCTGCGAGAGGACGCGCTTTCGGTTTCTCGCCGCCTCCTATGGGCGCGTCAACTCTACCTGGACGCTGCCGCTGCAGGTGGGCTGGCCCAAGGCCAAGGAGTTGCTGTTCACCGGGCGCGTCGTCGAGGCGGAGGAGGCGTTCCAGATAGGCCTTCTCAATCATCTAGTGCCGTCCGAAGAGTTGATGCCCAAGGCCATGGAGATTGCCAAGCTGATAGCCGCGAACGACGCCAGGATGGTGCAGGGTATCAAGGATCTTATGCTGGACAACATCGGCGCGGGCTGGCGGCAAATGCACGACAACGAGGTGGCGGCCCGCGAGACCAAGCTGACCGCAACGACGGTCGAAGAAGGATTCAAGGAGTTCCTGGACAGGAAGGGTAGGAGATAAGAGCAATGACCAACTCGCTAAAGACCCCGCTCGAAGGTATTCGCGTGCTCGACCTGGGACGATACCAGGCAGGCCCCAGGTGCGCGCTGATGTTCGCCCGAATGGGCGCGGAAGTCATAAAGGTGGAGACGCTCAGAGGCGACGAGAGCCGCGCCAACGGCCCAACCGTCAGGGGGCAGAGCGCGTACTGGGTTCAGTACAACAGCGGCAAGAAGAGCCTCTCCATAAACCTGCGCACCGAGGAGGGCAAAGAGGTGATCCGAGACCTGGTGAAGGTGTCGGACGTGCTGCTTCAGAACTTCAGGCCCGGCACAATCGACGTGATGGGGCTCGGCTACGATGTATTGAAGAAGCTCAACCCCAGGATAATCATGATAAACGTGTCCGCCTACGGCCAATACGGGCCGCTCAAGGACAGGGTCGGGTTCGATCCCATCGGTCAGGCGATGGGCGGCATGGCGTCGCTCACGGGCTTTCCGGACGGCCCGCCGGTGATGACATCCTTCCCGCTGATTGACCGGATTACGGCCCTGCACGCCACAATCGGCGCGTTGGCAGCGCTAAGGGAGCGCGAGATTTCGGGCGAGGGCCAGGCGATAGACGTTTGCCTGGCGGACACCGGCTTCACCACGAACGAGATTCCCATATCCGCCTACCTCGGGGACGGCATCGTCTCTGAGCGCAGGGGCAACGGCAGCGGGCTGGGCGGCATGTACAAGACCACCGACGGCTACGTCATCATCGCCGCCTCCAACGACCACATGTGGGGTCGATTGTGCGAGGCGCTCGAGAAGCCGCAGTGGCTGGACGACCCCAGGTTCGCCACCCGCGCCGACCGCGGCGAGAACACGGAGGAGTTGGAGCGCGAGCTTGGCGAGTGGTTTGGCGCAAGGGCCACCAAAGAGGCCGTGGACTTCCTCTCCAGCTTCAGCATACCATGCGCCCCTGTCAACGACGTCGTGCAGGCGGCTAACGAGCCGCACCTGCGCGAACGCGAGATATTGATGGAAGTGCCCGACCCCGTAGCCGGCACGATGTGGGTGTCCGGCAAGATGATAAAGTTCAGCCGAACGCCGATGGTAGTCGGCTCCGCGCCCACGCCGGGCCAGCACAACGAGGAGATACTCAGGAACACTCTCGGCTACACCGAGGACAAGATTCGAGGGCTTCAGGACGCTCAGGTGATAAGCAGCCAGGAGCCGGCCATGGCGTCGGACTAGTCTCCGCCGTCCTGCGTGTCGTTCGTAGGGGCAACCCTTGTGGCTGCCCTTCAGTTGGGAGATGAGCAAGTGACTCTGAAAGGCAAGGTGGCGCTCGTAACCGGCTCTGGCAGAAACATTGGCCGCGCCACCGCGCTGGAGCTCGCGCGGCGGGGCGCGGACGTTGTCGTCAACGCCCGCAGCAACCGGGAGGAAGCGGAGGCCGTAGCCAGTGAGGTCAGGGCTCTCGGCGCGCGCGCGATTCCCATTCTCGCGGACGTTGGCGACTTCGAGCAACTCGATAGCATGATGGACGCGGCCCTGGGCGAATTCGGCCGCATCGACATCCTCGTCAACAACGCCGGCCTGCGCGCGCCCGCGCCTATAACCGAAATGAGCGTGGCTCAGTGGCGCGAGGTCATGGCTGTCAACCTTGACGGCCCCTTCTACCTGTGCAAAGCCGTCGTGCCAGGCATGATAGAGGCGGGCGGTGGGCGAATCATCAACGTCTCCGGCCTCAACGCCTTCAGGGGACATGCGGGCTGGGCTCACGTGTCCGCGTCCAAGATGGGCGCGCTCGGACTCACGAGGGCGTTGGCTATGGAGCTCGCCCCGCACGGCATCCTGGTCAACCACGTCGTGCCCGGCGCGTTCGACACGATGCCGGAAGGCGCGCCGACTCCCCCGACGCACCGCCTCGCGCCAATACCCCTGGGCAGGCTGGGGATGCCGGAGGAGATAGGCAAGACCTGCGCCTTTCTCGCCTCGGACGACGCAGGCTTCATCACCGGCCAGGCCATCCACGTGAACGGCGGCGCGCTCACCTACTGATTCATCTCGAAGGGGTCGCTATGACTACGTACAGGTACTCTCGCTGGGACGGCACGCAGGACTGGTCCGACATGGACGAGGACGACTTCCTGGAGTCGCTGTCTGACGATATTCTGACGCACGGCGACGTCAATCGCGCCCTCCGCAACATGTTCCAACGCGGCATGAGCAACGAGCGCGGTCAGCGCATCGACGGGCTGCGCGAGATGATGGAGCGTCTCCGACAGCAGCGCCAGCGCCAACTGGAACGCTACAACATGGACTCCCTGATGGACGACCTCAAGGAGCGCCTGCAAGACGTTATCGACACCGAGCGCGGCGGCATAGACGAGCGCGTCGCCGACGCGCGCAAGCAGTTGGAGTTCGCCGGAGACGACGCAGACCACCTCAGGGGACCCATGCGGATACTGGAAGAGCGCGCCCAGCGCAGCCGCGAAAAACTGGACGGCCTTCCTGAAAGCCCCAGCGGTGCGATTCGCGAGCTTCAAGAGTACGACTTCATGGACCCCGACGCCCGCCAGAAGTTCCAAGAACTGCTCGACATGCTCAAGCAGCAGATGATGCAAAACTTCTTCCAGGGAATGCGCCAGCAGCTTCAGAACATGACCCCGGAGCAGATGGAAGACCTCAAGAACATGGTGGCCGCACTCAACCAGATGCTGCAAGACCGCGCGATGGGTGACGACCCGGACTTCGAGGGCTTCATGGAGCAGTACGGTCACCACTTCGACCCCAACCGCCCGGACAGCCTGGAAGAACTCATCGAGCAACTCCAGCGGCAGATGGCGGCCATGCAGTCGATGATGGACAGCATGAGCCCGGACATGCGGGACGAACTGGAGTCCCTGCTCGCGTCGTCAATAGACCCGGAGTTGATGGAGGAGCTGGCCGAGCTCGCGGCCGAAATGTACGACATGTTCCCGTTCGACGACATGTCCCGCGAGTACCCTTTCATGGGCGACGAGTCGCTCTCGCTCGACCAAGCGATGGAGCTCATGGGCCATCTCCAGGACATGGACGACCTGGAGCGTCAGATCCAGCAGGTGATGCGCAACGGCAATCTCAATGACATCGACCTGGACAAGGTCGAGGAGATCATGGGCGAGGAGACCCGTCGCCAGCTAGAACAGATGCAGAACGTCCTGCGACAACTCGAGGAGGCCGGCTACCTGAAGCGAAACGACAAGCGCCTGGAGCTGACGCCCAGGGCCATACGAAAGCTGGCGCAGCAGGCGTTGAAAGAGGTCTTCGCCGAGCTGAAGAAGGATCGCTTGGGCCGCCACGAGGTCTATCATCGCGGCGAGGGTGGCGAGTACACGGGCGAAACCAAGCAGTACGAGTTCGGCGACCCGTTCGACGTGGACCTGCACCGCACCCTCTTCAACGCGGTGCTGAGGGAAGGCCCCAACGTTCCCATCAGGTTGAGTGCAAGCGACCTGGAGATACACCGCACCGAGCACCTCAGCCAGGTGGCGACCGTGCTGATGCTCGATCAGAGCCGCTCCATGGGCATGTACGGCAGTTTCACGGCGGCCAAGAAGGTGGCGATGGCACTGTACTGGCTCATTCACAGCCAGTATCCCAGGGACCAGTTCTATATCGTCGGCTTCTCCGACTACGGCATGGAACTCAAGGGCGAAGACCTGCCGGAGGTAAGCTGGAACGCCTGGGTGTCCGGCACGAACATGCAGCACGGCCTCATGTTGGCTCGCAAGCTGCTATCGAAGAAGACCGTCGCCACCAAGCAGGTGCTGATGATAACCGACGGCGAGCCGACGGCGCACCTGGAGGGCAGCAAGGCGTACTTCAGCTATCCCCCAACCTGGCGCACCATCGAGGAGACGCTCAAAGAGGTCAAGCGATGCACGCAAGAGGGCATCACCATCAACACCTTCATGCTCGAGACCAACTACTACCTCATGGACTTCATAGACAAGATGACGCGCATCAACCAGGGCCGCGCCTTCTACACCAATCCGTCCCAGCTTGGGAAGTTCGTCATGGTGGATTACCTTCGCGGACGCCGCAAGCGAGTGGGCGCGGGCTGACGGCCCGGAGGTCATCGCCCGCGCAGGCTTCGCGGGCATGGAGGGATAGCGGGCACAGTGTCTCCGCCTAATCGGCAAGCGGATGGTGCTCTCTTATCCAGCCCATCACATCCGCGTGCGTCAACTTCCAGTTCCGCCAGGGCAACTTGGACACTATCTCCAGCTTGAACCAATGGTGATGTCTCAGGGCGTAGCCATCATTCTCGGTGGCGTCGGCGAGGATGGCAAGCGCAAGCTGAGCCGGCCCCTGGGAGCCGTAGCCCCACTCAAAGCCGCCCGGGGAGGCATCCTTCAAGTCGAGACGCAACGGCAGCGGCCTGGCGACTCCACCCTCGACCACGCTCACGCGCGGGCCCTCGCCCTCGTTGCGAATGCCCAGATAGACCCTTTCCATCACCTCACGCCTCGCTCTTACTGACGCAACAGAGTGCGCCTCAGCCCTCAGGCGAATCCGTGGCGACCTCGCGCATCCGCACCTCGACCTCGAGGCGGCTGTCTCCGCTGCCCCTGAGCACGCCGCGCGTCGGCGACACGTCCCGGTAGTCGCGGCCCACCGCGACGCGCACGTGCCGCTCGCCGGCAAGGCCGCGGTTGGTGGGATCGAACCCTGTCCAGCCTAGGCCGGGCAGCAGGCACTCCACCCAGGCGTGGGTGGCCAGCTCCGGCCCCTGCTTCCCGACCTCGCTGCCAGCGGGCACGTAGCCCGAAACGTAGCGGGCGGGCACGCCCCAGGAACGCGCGATAGCGAGCATGACGTGGGCGTAGTCCTGGCAGACCCCACGCCCCGACTCCAGGATGTGCTCTATTGGAGAGACCGCCGAGGTGCTGCCCGGCTCGTACTGAAAGCTGTAGTAGATGGTGTCGTTCAGCCACAGAAGCGACCTCAGCGGGTCGTCTTCAGGCTCGATTCGCAGACGCTCTACAAAGGCGTCCAGGGTGGGCGATGACCGGGCGAACTCGCTGGCGTGCGTGAAATCCCAGTATTCGAGCGAGTCCCGCCACGAACGAATCCATTGCCATGCGTCGGCGGCAAGCGAGTCCGGCAGCATGACCGCTGGCGAGGTTTCGACCGTAGAGCAAGCCGCGATTTCCAACGACTCGTGCTCACGGTGGATGCTGACGAGGTGCTTGGTGTTGCCGTAGGCATCGATCTCCTCATTCAGCGTCGCCGGAGGGTCAGTTCCGGCTTCGAATCGCAGGAGTGTTTGGCCCATGTCCTCGCGCGGCTTCAGGCAGAGCGACATAGCGGACTCTCGCACGGGTAGAGCGTACAGATAACGGGAGACGTGCTCGATTTCATAACGAATCGGAGTGACCATAGCTTTAGCGGGCGGGCCAGTCTCCGATCGGATAGTCGAAATACGCGGTGGTCACGAGAAGGTGCAGCTCTCGGCAATACTCGCGCACTTGTCCAAGGACGGCTTCGTGGTCTTCCCTGTCCGGCCAATCGTAGTGAATCAGGGCGCGCAGGCGGCCGGCCAGCCGCCGCCCTGCGCCGTTGGAGTTCGCGTCCGGCCCGGGATCGACGTGGGCGAGCTCCTCCTCTATCTTGTCGATCGAGCGGCAGAGCGAATTGGGCAATAGGGGATCTGTGGCAAGCAGGTCCAGAACGTGGTTCGGCTGCACTTCCACGCCGTAATTGCTGTTGTAAATCTCGAAGGCGTGATAAACGCGCAGCAACCCCGCCCAGCCGGCGTAGGAGAACTCCCAGGCTGGCGCGTCAACGACGATCTGGGCCGTCAGCAGCGACGCCGACAGTTGCGCGCGCTCTATGAACTGCCCAAGCTGCATGAAGCGCCATCCTTCGTCGCGGTACATCGTGGCGCCGGCCACGCCGGAGAACCTGTTGATTTCCGCCGCGGTCTGGGCATAGAAGCTCTCCGGGGAGGTCGCCCAAATGTCCTGGATGCTCAGTCTCTGGAGCCGAAGGTAGGCCAGGTTCAGAGAAGTCCACATCTCCGCGCTGATGCAGTGGCGCATCTGGCGGGCATTCTCCCGCCCGAGGGCGAAGCAGCTCCACACCGAACCGGGGTTCGAGCGTTCGAAGGTGAGTTCGTCGGCCAGCGTGTAGGAGTCTGCCAGCGTGTAGTCGTCGCCGCCCAGCGGGTCGAGACTGCCTCCGGCGGGCTGGCGGTTAACACAGCGGTAGATGCGGCTCCATCCCAAGTATATCTCCTGCACGGAACGGTCCACCAGCGCTTCCGTTTGCAGTTGGAGCAGGCGGCACAGGTGCTCCGCCCTCTCCAGGTAGCGGCCCATCCAGTAGAGACCCTGAGCGCTGCGTGACAGCATTTGGCTAATCTTCCTCGTCGTCCTCTTCAGGCATCAGCACGAACTCCGGGTAGGACTCGAGACCCAACTCCGCGCTGTCCTGCCCCAGGCGTTCCACGTCCCGCGACACCCTTACCTTCATGGTGATGTCCAGCACGCGCCACAGCGCCCACGAGATGGCGAATACGAACGCTCCCACCGCAGCGACGCCGATCAACTGCACCCCAAAGTTGCTGCCAGCGGTGATGCTGACCGCCAGCGTTCCCCAGATGCCGGCGAAAAGGTGGGCGGGTATCGCCCCGACCACGTCGTCCAGCTTCACCTTCTCCAGGAGTTTGATGCCGGCCGTACAGATGACGCCGCCGACGGCCCCAATGACGACCGCCCAGTAGTGGTCCACAAAGTCAGGGCCGGCGGTGATAGAGACGAGGCCGGCGATCGCGCCGTTCAACCCCGCGATCAGGTCGGTACGCCCCAGGATCGGCTGCGAGCAGGCGAGGGCGGCTATGACCCCGGCCGCAGCGGCGAGATTGGTGTTGACAAGCACATTACCCATCGTTATCGCGTCCGTGGCGCTTCCCAGCGCCAACTGCGACCCGCCGTTGAATCCGAACCACCCAAACCACAGTATGAGCACGCCAAGCGTCACCACAAGGACGTTGGAGGGCGGCGTGGTCCTGACTCTGCCGTCTCTCCTGAATTTGCCGAGCCTTGGCCCGAGCACCATTACGCCCGCAAGCGCGGCCCACCCGCCTGTGCTGTGCACGATGGTCGAGCCGGCAAAGTCCTTGAACCCCATGTTGTCCAGCCATCCCCCGCCCCAGTGCCACGCTCCCACGACAGGGTACATGAACGCGGTCAACACCAGCGTGAAAGCGAAGAACGACCACATCTTCGCCCGTTCCGCGATGGCCCCGGACACCACCGAGGCCGCGGTCGCCACGAAGACCATCTGGAAGAACCAGTCCGACATTGTGGAGTAGCCATTCCCGACCACAGCTCCCAGTTTCGCTGAATCCCCGTCCAGGAGGGCTATCTCATCCGCCGACGGGCCGTAGAGGAGCTTGAACGAACCGATGAATTCCCCAACCAGGTCGCCGTACATGAGGTTGTAGCCGACGAAGAAGTAGGCCAGCCCGGCGATCGAGTAGATTCCGACGTTCTTCAGGCAAATCATGGAGGCGTTCTTGGTGCGAACCGAACCCGCCTCGAGCATCGTGAACCCCGCGCACATCCACATCACCAGCACGCCCCAAACGAGGAAGGCGAAGGTGTTCAGGACGAAGGCCGTCTCGTCGTCAACCCCGGCGTGCGCCACCGCCGGCCGCCCGGCAAGAAGCGCCACCGCTCCCAGCGCCACTGCCGCCATCACGACTGCGCGACTGCGCGGCAGGCGCAGACTCATCAGTTTGTTCATGTAGGTTTTTGGACTCATCTCGGGCAGCTTTGTGGTAATGATTGATGTACCTCACTTTCGGGGGCTGTCACCCTTGGAAATGGCCGGAGCGGGCGGGGTTGGAAAGCTCGGAGGCATAACGCCGCCCGCAAGCGTGTATCCTCCGCCCCGCAGCACGCGCCAAGTATAAGCCAAGAGCCAAGCCCATATCAACACCGGGCGGCGGCGAGCAAAGCGGGTCAGCTCGCACAGGCGAGTCTTGCGGGCGTCCGAACGTGGGCGAGTCCGGAAAAGTTCCGCCACGCGAAGAACGCGGACTAGCTCGGCTATTGGGTCCGGAAGTGCCTGTAGCCCGTTTGGGTCAGCACGCTGTCCCTGTTGTATCCTTCTACGAAGAGCGTGTAGCGGGTCTGGGGAGCCAGCGCAGGCGCATCGCCACTTCCGCACGGGTTGTACCAGCCGGAGTATCGGAAGGACGGCGCGGACTCGAACAGGTCCAGGGTGGCGAGGTGACCGGGGCAGGCGGGCACTCTATCGACGTGGCCTTTCACCAACCGGAGTTTCCAGTGAGAAGAGTAGCGAGGCTCGCCAATAAAACCTCTAAAGCCATCTGCCGTTAACTCGACGGAGAAGTCCGCCGATGCCGGCAGAGTTTCGAAGACCTCGTCATCAGTCCTCACGACCTTGTTGCCTGAAATCCACTTGACCCTGAGCGTATAGTACGTGGCAGGTTCGAGGGTCCTGGTTCGACTATCGCAAGTGTCCCACGCGGCTGGGTCGGCGCCGGGATACTCAACGATCGCAGCGCTCCCCGGAACGGCCAGCCTGCGGGACACGAGTGCCCCCGTACAGTCTATGAGTGTGCGTGTGCTGATCCCTCCCTCGATGACATAGAAGTCGACCGTGACGACGGTGAGAGGGGTGAAGGCAGCTTCGAATCCTCCCCTGCGCGGCTCGACGGTCAGGCTTACGACGGGTGTAGGCAGGGGCGTGGGCGTATTGGTTGGCGTGGGCGTGGGCGTGAGAGTCGGCGTGGGTGTGGGCGTGAGAGTCGGCGTGGGTGTGGGCGTAAGAGTCGGCGTGGGTGTGGGCGTGAGAGTCGGCGTGGGTGTGGGCGTGAGAGTCGGCGTAGGCGTGGGCGTAGGATCGACAAGAGTGGTCATAACCTGGCTCATCCCCGGGACCACCTCTCCGGATCTCTTGAAGACGCCCACAAGCGTGTAAAGCGTATCCGGCGCCAGATTCGGCGCCTCACCCCGGCAAGAGCTGAAGCGTGTCGGGTAAGACACTGCGCTGGATAGCCGGTCGATGTTCGCGCGCCACGCAACGAGATTGGCGTCGGAGCACGTCGGGGCGGTGTGCGCGGGCCAGTGGCCCATATAGACGTACAGGTCGAGTGTCACGCCTATCGGCAACTCGTAAGCGATGGTAAACGCGGTCTTCGTGACATCCGACACGCTAAAGTGCGCCTCGCGGTCCGTCTCAGGGAACGGCGTGGGCGTCCACATGGCCGTGGGTGTCGGTATCGGCGATGGCGTAGGTGTTGGCGTAACTGCCGGAGCGGGAGAGGGTGACGGCGTTGGAGAGGGTATCCGCGTGGCCGTGGGCGATGGCGACGTTGTCACAGTAGGCTCAGGAATCAGGACTGCGGGTCTCGATCGGGGAGCGCCGGACGCCGCCGCGCCATTCCCTCCAACGACAGCATCGCCGCCAGACCCCCTACCCGTGAGCCAGACCGCAGCGGACGTGACTACGACGGCAACTACCAGAAATGCCAACACAATAAGCGCAGCGCGTGTCCGAGAACGCGATCTCCGAACCAGACGGCGCGGCCTCCTGGTAAAGTCCAGGTATCTCTCAGACCCCTCTCTTCCCGCCGCGCCACCCTGAAAATGCGCCGCCATTCTCCGTTGGGCTTCTCTCTGATGCCGCGTCTCGTCCTGCCGGCGAGATTCGCTGCAATCCGCACACGTGCAGGTCGGTGGGTGCTCAGGATTTCTCGTCCGACCGAAAAATGCCATGCGCTACCCTTCTCGCGCCTTTCGGCCAAACAAACCTCCCTTGGGCTTGTACCTGTCAACCGTGCTGTTAATCAGTTCTTCGTAAGCCTTCCCAGTCTCCTTGTTGCGCTTTCCACTGTTCGCCATAATCGTCAGGTAAATGAGATTTTCGAATGCGCTGGGCTCGTCCCGCTGCTCACCACGCCACCATAATTCCGTGAGCTTTTCGGAGCGATCCTTTTTATCCTTTGCGCGCCAGTCGTGTATGTGTTGCCACAACCGGTCAATATCATCAGAGGACTCTTCGCTCAAGAAGCCATTGGGTTCTATTTTCTGCATTGCCAACTTTATGAATTCGATGAGTAGGTTGCGAACTTCCTCGAAGCTCCTGTCATCCGGCTTCGCCAGTTCGTCCAGAACACTCCCTGTCGTCCTTGCCGCTGCCGTCTTTGCCGCCTCCGATTCGCCGTCCTTGCCCCTCAACACCTGGGAGGCGCGACCCTGCCCTGCCGGTTGCGCTTTCTTTTCACGTGGAGAAGGAAGCTTTGGAACATTGACGGGCGCCTGACTCGGCGGCGTAAGCTGCCTCAGTATGCGTTCGGCGAAGTCGCGCTCGTCCGACGGATTGCCGGTAGTGCCATCGTAAAAGCGCTTGACTGCGCCGCGAAATGCCTCCTTGGCCGACTGGTTTTGTTTCAGCGTCTCCACTCGCTTCTCGACAGCAATTAGCGCCCGCCTCTGAGAGTTCGCGGACTCGGAATTGAGCTCGGCGTCAAGCATCCGGACGGTAACGTCCATGTTTGACCTGCCCCTGCTCAACCCTTCCCTGAATCTCTTCAAGATAACGATCGGGTCTTGCCGGGAAATGTCCCAAGCCATGTCAAACTTGAAGGAACCGCCTTCGGACGCGTCAAATATCTTTTGCGATTCGGAACCGTTGACGGCCGCCCTGAACTCGGACTCTGACCGATAGCTCTGCGGGTCTGCGGACGATATGCCCCTCGGCACTGTGCGGGTATTGGGAGGCACCACGAAGTTGAAACTGCACTTGTTGGGCACGTAACTCACAGCGAAACTGAAATGGGCGCAGAGTAGCGGAGGAATGAGCCTCAGAAAGCTGTTCAGCATAGCTTCGGGGGTAACGCCATCTCTGGAATTCGAAATGCTCACCTGGGGATGATCGATCAACCAGTTGAGTTCCCTAGAATTCCACTCGTCAGCTGTCTCTACCGTGGGAACATCCAGGTTGGAGACCCTCTCCACTATGGCTAGTTCAATGTCGTCCTGCCGTCTTTCCTGCCCATGCACCATTGACGGCGTAACGATACCCTTGTAGTCCTCGGGGCTGTTCGGAAGGAGCAAGGCTCTTCCTTGCCAGGCCTCCCGGATTAGAGCTTCCAAGGAGAATATCAGGGCATGGGCCGCAATAAGCGGCCGATTGGAGGAGTCCTGTATCTTTTCGAATATCGTGTAGTAAACGTCTCTGCCGTGGATGACCTTGGCGAGCCCGGGAGCGTAGTATGCACTGGCCGTAATCTGTTCGGACGCGATTCCCTGGAGAATCCCCTCCCATACGCGAGTCCTGTGGTAATTGGACAGGTCCCCTGGGAATGAGATACTGCGCTGTCCCCCGGTAGTCGAAACGCGAAACACATGCCCTAGCGGATTCATCTTACAACCTCTTTATCCACTCGATAATGCCTTCGTACTCTTCCTCATGATAAATCGGCACCTGCATTCCGTTGGGCATCATCTTCAGCGCGAAGCGTCCCTCCAGAAGCTCATTTCTTCTCCTGTCGTCCAGGTCATCCCCGTACCTCTCCTGGATTTCTCTGTCAGACACCGGTGGTATCTCCCACTCAGTATCTGACAGAAGCACCCTGACCGGGTTCGTGCCCTCAGGGCCTCTCAGTTGGTTCATCAGATTGGGACAGAAGAAGTTCCCTACTATCTCGCTGGAGGGACGAGAACCGGACTGGGTGTTGCGCATGATATGTTCTTCGACAATGGTCCCCACCTTGTCGTACTTGGTAAGTACGAGCAGGGAGTTTCTAATGGATTCGAGGTCGTTGGCCTGCCTGAAGTCCGCGAGGTTTTGAAGAAAGGCGACGTGCCTGCCCTCTACGGAGAGTTCGCCGTGTTCCCACTCATGGCTCGCGTCCACAATGAAGCAGAAGCCATCAGCCGTGAAGACGTTGTTGTAGAGGTCAACCACCAGGTTGGCGTCGTAGTCGCGCTCCTGCAATTGCTCTTCAAGCTCTCTTTGGGATATGCGACCCCTGTGGCGTAGAATGTCCTCCATAGCGATCTGGAGCAGTTCGCCGGCCGAGTCCATGACCGGGATGCTGACGGTCCTGCGCACTTTCTTGGCAAACGGGCCGATGGTCAACCCGGGCTCGTCAAAGGAGACGTTCAGCACGTTTGAGGCCAGCACCTCGGGCGGTGTCGGCTGAAGCGGTATGCCTCTGCCCAATCGCCCGGCAGAGCTGATAATGTTCCACAACGCATCCCCGAACTCCACTTGCACGTTGATTTCCGGGTGTGTTCTCAGGTGGATATAGAGCAAAGCGGCGAAGTGGGATTTCCCTGCGCCAGGCTCCCCGATTACGCTCAACGTTGGCATGACGTTCTCCTTGTCTGGGTGTCGTTTGTCCTGAGCCTGCTGTCGGCCAGTTCGGCGTTGCCCGGCCGCCAGTGGTGGTCACAGATTCTTACCAGGGGATGCGCCGTGATGTCCTATTCATTGCGTTCACCATGATTCTCCGACCCCAATTAGAGATGGCGCTCAAGAGACGCTGATGATTCTCTCCTCGCAGCGTTCCATGACGGCCCTGGCACCCACCCCCCTGGCCCTCTCACTCTTCCAGTACCCACAGGTCTTTGCCGTCGCCGCGCTGGCTGGAGTTCACGACGAGGCTGCCCCGGCGCAGGGCGACGCGGCAGACCGCGCTAGGCACTATGCTGGTTTCGCGGTCGTGGGGCACGAACGGACGCAGATCGACGTGGCGCGGCTCGAAGCGACCGTCTATCAGGCATGGCGCGCGGGATAGCATTTCGCTAATCTTCCTCGTCGTCCTCTTCGGACATCAGCACGAACTCCGGGTATGACTCGAGACCCAACTCCGCGCTGTCCTGCCCAAGACGTTCCACGTCCCGCGACACCCTTGCCTTCATGGTGATGTCCAGCACGCGCCAAGTATAAGCCAAGAGCCAAACCCATATCAACACCGGGCTGTCAAGGGTAACTTTTCACGTTTGATGGGAGGCCCGCCCATTGTCCCCCTCCCTTGACGGGAGGGGGTTAGGGGGTGGGTGACCGTAGCCTGCGACAAATCCCTTCACTTTCCCTGAACTCTGAACAGTTGCACAAGTTCCCCCACGCTTGACGCCATACGCTTTTAGTCATATAGTTAGCCAACATCTCTTTAGGGGAACCTGCCATGCCAATGGTCAACGTCCATCAAGCAAAGACACAGTTGTCCCGCCTGCTTGCTCAAGTGGAATCGGGAGAAGAGGTCGTCATTGCCCGCAACGGCAAGCCGGTGGCGCGGCTCGTAGCGTTCAAGCGCAGAGGCAAAAGGCAGTTTGGCGCTTTTGCGGGTCGTATTGTTATCGACGATGCGTTCTTCGAGCCGCTCCCCGAGGCCGAACTGGCCGCCTGGGAGGAGTAAGGCTTGCGTATCCTCTTGGACACTCACGCATTCCTGTGGTGGCTTGCTGGAAATGAACGCTTGTCGCATGAAGCGAGGCGAGCGATCTTAGACCAGGAAAACGACATACTGGTCAGCGCTGCGTCAGCCTGGGAAATCGCCACCAAGTACCGCCTTGGCAAGCTCCCGAACGCCGGCGCGGTTGCCCTCGACATCCGCGGCGCAATCGCCGACCAAGACTTCGACGAACTGCCCATCAGCGTGGACGATGCGGCACGCGCAGGCACACTGCCCGGTGTCCACCGCGATCCATTCGACCGAATGCTAATCGCGCAGGCCCAGGCGAACGACTTGGCGCTCATCTCCAGTGAGGCGCTGTTCGACCGGTATGGCATTCTCCGCCTGTGGTGATTTGATTGCCCGCCCGGGTAGCCCGTCGCGTCGGTATGCCCCTCACTCTTCCAGTACCCACAGGTCTTTGCCGCCGCCGCCCTGGCTGGAGTTCACGACGAGGCTGCCCCGGCGCAGGGCGACGCGGCAGAACGCGCCGGGCACTATGCGGGTTTCGCGGCCGTGGAGCACGAACGGGCGCAGATCGACGTGGCGCGGCTCGAAATGCCCGTCTATCAGGCATGGCGCGCGGGACAGGGCGAGCACCGGCTGCGAGATGAAGTCTGGGGGGTTGGCGCGCACCTGCTTGGCGTACTCCTCGCGCTCCAAGGGCGTAGAGTGGGGGCCTATCAACATGCCGTAGCCTCCGGACTCGCCTACACGCTTGACCACCAGGTTTTGAAGATTGTCCAGCGTGTACTCGAGGTCTTCGGGACGGCGGCACAGGTAGGTCTCCACGCTGGCCAGCAGCGGTTCCTCAGCTAGATAGTAGCGTATCATGTCCGGGACGTAGGCATAGACGCTCTTGTCGTCCGCGACGCCTGTGCCGGGCGCGTTGACCAGGGCCACGTTGCCGAGCTTGTAAACGTGCATCAGGCCAGGCACGCCGAGCAGCGAGTCTGGGCGGAACACCAGCGGATCGATGAAGTCGTCGTCCACGCGGCGGTATATCACGTCCACGCGTCGCAGGCCGGTGGTGGTTCGCATATAGACAAAGCCGTCGTTGACCAGCAGGTCGCGGCCCTCCACGAGCTCGGCCCCGAGCTCGTGGGCCAGGAACATGTGCTCGTAGAACGCGGAGTTGTACACCCCGGGCGTGAGTAGCGCGATGGAAGGGTCCGAGCGTCCTCTTGGAGCCAGCTCCCGCAGCGTTTCCAGCAGCATACGCCCGTAGTGCTCCACCTCCCGTACGCGCGAACTTCGATAGAGGCGGCGCAGGCTCGCCTTGGCAGCCTTGCGGTTGGCGAGCATGTAGGACACGCCCGAAGGGACTCTCAGGTTGTCCTCCAGCACCATGAAGCCGTCGTTGGTGCGCACCAGGTCCGTGCCGCATATGGCGACCCAGGTTCCGTGCGGCGCGGAGAAGTCGCGCATCTCCACCCTGTACTGGGGACACCCGCGCACCACGTCCACCGGAATCACGCCGTCGGTGATGATACGCGCCTCGCCGTACACGTCCTCCAGGAAGCTGTTCAGCGCCTTGAGTCGCTGCGTGAGACCGGCCTCCAGTTGCCGCCAATCCGCGCCCGATAGCATCCTGGGAACGCAGTCGATTGGAATGATACGCTCGTCGGCTTCGTCGTCACCATAGACAGTGAAGGTGATGCCCTCACTGGAGAACGAGCGCGTGACCCTTTCCTGGATGCTGCCGAGGTCCTCAGTCGAAAGGCCAAGCAGCGCCTCGTGAAGCTGACGGCAGTGGTCGCGTGGCGCGCCGTCCGGCAGAAACATCTCGTCGTGGATGGACGGGTCAAGGTCGTAGGAGTCAAAGTCCATGGCAACCCCCGTGAATGTTCCATGGGGGCGGCCGATCGCCCCGATGGGTTTGATCTCGAACCCTTGTCATTCTACAAGAACGTCCCAGTTATGGGAAATCTCACCCGAGAGCCGAACCGATTTCGATTTGGCAGGCGAGGAAACAGGCAGGATCGAAACGGGTTACGGAGAGCGCGGCGCGGCTACAAGTTCCCCCACCCTTGACGGGAGGGGGTTAGGGGGTGGGTGACCGTAACCTATGGCAAACCCCTTCACTTTCCCTGAACTCTGAACAGTTACCCACCGCCCAGGGTCTTTCGATTATTGCAATCGGGGCAAGCCCGCTCGACCTGAACATGTCGAAAGGCCATCCGCCAATCCCACATCCTCTGAATCCCACAATCGCAAAACCCTGATTCTGGCAACATCTCCTTGACATAGACGAACACTCGTGCTATCATGCCTTTATTCACGCACACGCCGCCACCACGTAGCAGCTCGAACACATAGACATCCTGTATAGAAGACAAACTCATTCCCAATATCCCTGAACCGCCAGATCCCGATTCTGGCGACAGTGCAAACCCCGCAGAAAACAGGGTGGCATTTCATGGCAAACAGCCGCGAACCTACCGCATTTCCAGGCAGAACACTGGTAAGCATCCTGCAAAATCCCAGACACCCCAAGTAGGGATGCATGAGAATAAGACTCCCACAGGGCTTTTGCCGTCAGCGAGTACATCCCGAATCTGACAACGCCTTCACGCGAACAATCAAAAGACCCTGACCCACCGCCAGCCTTCCCTGACTCTTACGAACTTCCGTGCTACTATGTCCGTGTCCAAACCAAAGAACATCTGCCGGACGACCCGGCTCAAGCCCGAACCCTGAAAATCTCATATTCCCTACAATCCAGAAAGTCGCAGGTCTCCAGCTAGGAAATGTCCCAGAATATCCCAAGATATCGCACTTTGGGTCTGCGATTTTGGCGAGCAGCCCTGCCTGAGACCCAGTGCTCACCGCCGGGCCAACCGCTGCTCCCCTTCAGGGCCTTTCCAAAGTGCGACTGCCCTCATCACACAGACGATAGCGACGCCTCCATACGTCCCCCTTCCCTTGACGCTGACAAGGGTAGGTATTTCAAGATCAGCCCCAACCGTCATTCCCGCGAACGCGGGAATCCAGAGGGGTGGGGCACTCATCCAATCTCGATTCCCGATTTACCTACCCCTGTCAGCTCCCTTGACGGGAGGGGATTAGGCGGTGGGTGGCGTATCGAGTTCATCGTTATCCAAACGTTCTTCGAGACGCCGGAGCGCGGCCTGGGTGGAGCGAATCTCGCGCAGCAACTCTTCTGTCGAAGCCGGACGCTCCATTTCGCGGAGCCGTTCGAGCTTGGCTTCGTCAAGGTTGTTGATGATTATGGCGATGAACAGATTTATCACCACGAACGTGCCCACAACCACGAAGCTGACGAAATAGACCCAAGCCATCGGGTGCAGCTCCATGGCCTTGTACATGACGACCGTCCAGCCCTCCAGCGTGATGATGTTGAACAGTGTCAGCACGGAAATGCCAAGCGTTCGCCAGTTTTCGGGGTCGTGTTCGTGAAAGAGGTGGTAGCCCATTATGGCGTAGATATAAACGACGATGCCCATCAGGATGATGACGTGTCCCACGCTGGGGATTGAGCGCACGAGCGCGGCGACTATCAGGCGCAGGTCCTTTATCGTGGTGATGAGCCGCACGACTCTCAGCAGGCGAGCAAGCCTGGCAATCATAGCGAACTCGCCGGTGGCCGGAATCAGGGCAAAGACTATGACCAGAAAGTCGAAGACGTTCCAGCCGTCGCGGAAGTAGTTGTGAGGTCGGGGAAGCAACGCGATCATCTTGAGCGCCGCCTCGACGATGAACACGCCCAACGCCACCTGGTTGCCGAGGTTCAGCCAGCTCCCGTACCGGTCATTCAACGCGACAGAGGTTCCCATGCCAAGCAGCGCGCCGTTGGCAAGGATAACCGCGATTATGAAATACTCGAAGGCGTTCGCCTGAACCAACTGTTGAGACAGATGCGCCAATCGTTTCATCGTAACGTGCCCTTGCTGGCAACCGCGCGGCTGGGCCGTGCCCGCGTCTTGGCCCGTGGGCCGAGGTCGCTTATCACGTCCCGGGTGGGCCGACGCGGATGGTTATGATTTCGGTGTCGTGATACTGCTGATGCTGCACCGACGAGGCGTAAGCCCGTAGCAGCCGCAGTGAAAGTTCCTGTTCGACCGGGGTCTCCGAATCGTATTGTTGGAGCTGGCGTAGGCGGTCTTCTATGTTCTCCTCGTCTCCGCCCCCGATAAACTCGAGATCCGCCACCGGGCCGTCGCTGGAGGCGACAACGACCAGCTGGCGGTCGGACTTAGCGTCTTCCGTCTCCTCTTCATCCAGAGTCAGCCCCTCTAGGTCCAGCGGGGCCAGGGTCAGGAGAGTTTCCTCCGCGACGGCGCTCAGCCGTTCCTTCATCGAGGCGTCCCAGCCCCGGCGGTCTGCGAACCTGGCGATAAACTCGTTGAGCTCCGGCAGGGCGTCTATGTGCAGTTTCGACCGGAAGCGCATCCGCCGCGGATTGGTGAACTCCAGATACAAAATCATCGCTATGGCCGCCGACCCCCCGGTGGTTATACCGCTCTGTATCAGCGCTCCCCACACCGGGCCGATGTCCGACAGCGAGAACAACCCGAACTGGAAAGCCGCCCCAATCCAGAAGCAGACCCCCGCGACCACGATTTTCTGCCGGTTCTGCTCGGTCTGGATAACCGTCTGCGCCCCATCGACGAACAGGTATCCGCTCAGCACGATAAGGTACCCCGCCATTACCGGCCCTGGAATGGCGCTGAGCAGCCCTGACACCTTGGGCAGAAAGGCCACGGCAATGAACATAGCGCCGATGAAGTATCCAACCCTGAGGGAGGCGACGCCGGTGGTCCGGGTATAGGAAACGGTACCCGGATTGATTATGTGAGGCACCGTTCCTGCAACGCCGGCCATAAGATTGGCCGCGCCGGTCCCGGCCAACGCCCTCTGTACTTGTCTAAAGTCAACAGCCCGATCGTCGCGCCAGGCGGCCCGTTGCTGGGCAATGGATTCTCCGTTGGCCTGGATGGAGATTATTACGCTAAGGAACAGAAACGCGGGCAGTAGGGTCCAGAAAGGTATGCCGAAGTCAAGCCCCAACCCGGGCCAGTGGCTGGGCAGCCCGACCCAGGGGGCCTCGATGATCCTCCCGGTATCGTAGAGGCCGAAGACCGCAGCAACCGCGCAGCCCACGACGATACCGATTACCGGCCCCCATAGTCGCAATACCGCTGAGCCGCGCAGAATGAGCGCGGCGATGACTCCCAGTGTGGCCAGCGCGGTCAAGTGGGGCCCCACAGTCCCGGTCTCCGATGCTCCTGGCAGCAGGCGAGGCACTACCGAAGCAAGGGTGATGGACAGTATCATTAGCACCGTTCCGCCCACGGTAGGCGTGACGATGCGCCGCAGGACAAACAGCCACTTGGAGATGACAATCTGGCCAATCGCGCAAACGATGACCAGGGCGGTCAGTGTCGCCGGCCCCCCATCCACCACCGCCGAGATGCAAAAGGGAATTGAGAAGGCCGCCGTGAACATAGGGAGTACGGCGCCGGCCCCTACCGGCCCCACCCGACGCACCTGCACCAGCGTGGACACGCCAGCGACCAGCAGAGAGGCGAAGACCATCCAGACCAGGTAGGAATCGTCCCGCCCCGATGCCTTGGCTACAACGACCGGCGTTACCAGCAGGGTGACGGATGCGATCACGCTGAACTGCGCGGCGAAACCCAGAGAAACGCGAACGGGCGGACTTTCGTGCGCCTCATAGCGAGGACTCTGAGAAACCGGTGTCGCCGTCACTGCGTCCTCCCATATTTGATTGCGCGGCGCCACCAACTTGACGGCAGACAGTACCACCCTTGCGTTGGCGGTGGCCCAGTGAACCTTCCAGGGTCTGCGACTGGACTATTATGACAGGACGGCGCAAGCGGCGGCAACACCACCGCGCGGTTAGAGTACAAAGAGTCGGCCTGAACCTAAGCGCGGAGGTTCTTGATTTTGTCCAGTTTGGCGGGCCAGAGTTGACGGTAGGCAGTACCATCTTCGAGATGTGGCTGGGCGGCCCGTAAGCCTACCTAAGCCCTCGGCTCAATCACTATGATGCGGGTAGGGTTGAGGAAGGCAAGGAGTGTCTTGGCGAGCCTATCCCTCCCCGCCTCCATGAACTCCTTGGTCCATGAGTAGTAGGAGTGAGGCTTGATCCCCTCCCGCCGGCACAGGTCGTTGACGGCGACATCACGGCGGAACCCCTCCAACCACGATACGAACCTTCTCTTCGTGGGTGTACTTGCGTCGAGTAGCAGCCTTCACCTTGCGGACGAAGGACTCGGTCTCCTGGCAACGCTCTTGTGCGGTCAGTGCTTTGTCAGTATCTGGTTGGGACACATCTGCTCCTTTCCTTGGGTACTCTACCGTCAGTCTAGGAGCTCACACCGCTTCCAAACTCTCGGGTTTTATACACCTCAGATGTATCCCATTATCGCTTACGGTCTACAGACCAGTGCCATCGGCCCTATTGACGTATGTTTCAGCCGGACAAACGATTTCGATCTCGCTAAATCTTTAGTTTATCGAACGTCTCTTCCACCATCTATAATGTATGCAGACCCACTTACGAAAGCGGCATCATCGGAGGCGAGATAGAGCATGAGTTTGGCGACATCGTCGGGTTGGCCGGCCCGGCCGACAGGGATCCCGGATACGGCCTCATCGAATATGCCGGCTGCACCCTCTACTGCCTGAGAGCCAGGGGTATCGATGAGGCCTGGGACTACGCAGTTGGAACGGATTCCGCAGGCAGCGTACTGGCTGCTGACGGTCTTGGTGAGTTGGACCACGCCGGCTTTGCTGACAGAATAGGGTAAAGAAAAGGAGGAGCCTCGCAGCACCACCGATGAGGCCACGTTCACTATGGCTCCGCCCCCTCGTTGGAGCATGTGAGGGATGGCGTACTTGCAAGTTAGGAAGATACCCTTGACGTTGATGTCCATGACCAGGTCCCACTCTTCCTCGGTAACGTCAACCAGGGGAGGGGTCTCCACCTGCCTGCCGGCGACGTTGATGAGCAGGTCCAGCCTGCCGTAGTGGTCTATCGTGCCCTGGACCATGTCCTGAATCTGAGAGGACCGGGAGACATCGGTATGGATGAATAGGGCGTCTCCACCGGACTTGCCTATGAGCGCGACGGTCTCTTCGCCGCCCCGGACGTTGATATCGGCGACGACGATCTTCGAACCTTCCTCGGCGAACAGGAGGGCTGTGCCCCGGCCTATGCCGGAGCTGCCTCCGGTGATGATGCTTACTTTACCGTCCAGTTTTCCAGGCATGGTTTTCTCCTGGTTGTGCTCAGCACTCGTAATCAGGATTTGACTTTAATGGGCATCCGTCGATGTTATCTTGTACCCAACCATACTTCTAGCTCCTGATCTAGAGATGTTACAGCCCCATGATCCTGATGGCGTTGGCGCCCAGCATCCCCTCCCTTTCCTCCCGGGCAAGTCCTGGTAGTCCCATCACGATCTCGACGCTCCGGTCCAGGTCGTACCAGGGGAAGTCGGAACCCATCACCACCCGCTCTGGCCCGATGTCTTTGATCAGCTTGCCTAGCTGCTCGTAGGTCGGAGCATTGGGGCCTCCCAGCCACTCCATGATCTCGCAGCAGTCGAAGTAGGCGTGGGGGTACGCCTGCGCGATCTCCAGTGCCTCCGTCCAAGCTCCTCCGCCCAGGTGGGCCATTACCATGGTGAGGTCAGGGAAGTTCTCCAACACCGATGCATATGCCCTTGGTGTCCCGAATGGTTTCCCTTCCCTCTCCGGCCCTGAGTGGGACAAAACAGGTATCCCAAGCTCCTGGCATGTCAGGTACGTCGGAGTCATCCTCGGGTCGCCCATCTCGAAACGCTGCAACACCGGATGCAGCTTTACCCCTCGAGCGCCGTGGTTCTCCACCATGTCGCGAATGTGCGCCGACATCTCCTCGCCCGAGAGGATATGGGGATCGGCGTTGATGTAGGCGATGAGGCTGTCGTGGGGAGCGGCGGTGTCGCAGCCCCATCTGTTGAAAGCCTTCAGCTCTTCGGCGAGTCCCGGTCCCCTCTCATAGCTCGGCGAGCCCGAGCCGAACAGGTTCACCACCACCGCCTTGGAGAAGCCCGCCTTGTCCATGGCATCCAGCGCGTCCTCCACGACCCCGTCGTACTTGCTGAACTTCACATCGGATTTCTCACCGTATTCCCAAATCTCGTAGGTCTGTTTCCTGACCCGACCCTTTTTCTTGGACTCCACGATGTGCATATGCGCATCTATCAGCATGGGATCAGCCATTGTCTCCTCCTCCTTTTGGACATCGAATCTGTGAGCGACGCCCCAGGTGCGCCAATGCTATCTTGAACTCTCTAATTCTACAACGGCCGGGGTACAGCCGAGCAGGGGATCAAGGAGGGGAAGTATGGCCTGCACTGGACACGGCTCTCCTGCCACCGGTTTGTGCCCAACCAGGTGCGGCCGCAGCTGTTCATCCTGGGCTACAATCTAGGAAACTTCATGAGAAGGCTGACCTTCCAGAGTCAGTGAACCACTGGTCACTGCGGAGCCTCCAGACCAAGCTAATCAAGATAGGTGGACGTCTGGTGCGGTATGCTAGGAGGACGGTGTTTCAGCTTGCCGAGGTGGCAATGTCCCGAGAGATACTCAGGCGAGTGTTGGAGCCTATCGCCGGGCTCCATCCAGCACCGGGGTAGCGAGTATCCTCCGCCGTCCAGCGAACACCGGTTCACGACGCCACCGATGGTTCTGTAGGGTTGATGGCATCTGTGAGTGATGCTGGCATGGCTCTCGCCGATAGGTTTCTGTTCGCTCCAGTCCTGGCCCCGCGAGAAGTGCCCCGGAACCATCAGATACAGGTCAGGGAAAGCTTCATGGAGGTGGAGCAGACGGGCGAAGGCGATCTAATACCATTTCATGTTGACGAGGCCGCATAGTGTGCCGGAAGACTTCGCGTTGTGTGTTCGATCCAACTCCACGCCGTGAGCGACCGCACCCGACCCGGATCAGATTCAAGCTCACTCAGGTAGGCGTCAACCGCCTTCATCTTCTCCTCTATGCTCCCGTATATCCTGCCCTCCACCCACCTGCGGACCTCTTGGAAGACCCGCTCAGCGGGATTCAGCTCAGGACTATATGCAGGCTGCACGATCGTTGCCACTCCAACAGTCCGTACTATCTCACCCCGGTGACCACGCGCTCCATCCCACACCAGGGCCTCGATGTCCGAGTGATGCTTCAGGCCATCGACTGCCACCGCTATAGCCGCAGACTTCATCGAATCGATCCAACCCCACAACAGCTTGCCCCTCCGAACGTCTACCACCAGGAACAGGTACATCCACTTGTAGACCATCTGCACTCGCTGATGCACCTTCACTCCACGACGACCCCACACCCTACGCACCATCCCCCGCAGGCCCACTCGCATCTCATCGGCAAAGCCAAAGGCCGTCTCAGAACTCACGCCCGCTTCGGCAAGGCAACAACCAAGCCCCCCTTTTTCCACGACTCCTGCGCAGCTACGTCTGCCTTCTCATGACGGCCCCTCGGGACCTTCGGGCTGCATCCCAACCTCTCAAGCAGACCATAGACGCTGCCCGACTTGTAGCTCACCCCATACTCGGACTCTATCCAGTCCCTGATCTCTCCCGCCGTTCTGAACCGTCCCGTCGACACCTCCTCGGTCAACTCCTGCTCTTCATCTGTGCTCAGAAAGCGCGGTTTGCCCATGCCTCCCATCTTGTGGGACAACACTCCTTCCACACCTCCCTCTCTATACCAGCCCACCCACGTCTGTACCGTCCGGTAGTGGACTCCCACCGCTCTTGCCGCCTCACCGAACTGCCATCCCGACCGCACCAGCCACAGTCCATGGAGTCGAGTACGAAGGCTAGTGTCACGTTCTGCCCGGTAGGCCGCCTTCAGCGCCTCCGGTGTATCCTCCCCATGCCAATCTATTCGAAGCGGTCGTCCGATCATCTGATACCCTCCAACACTGTATGTCGGCTAGAGCATGGATGAACTATTAGGACATCGCTAGATACTTCCAGGTCTTGTTATCATCAAATGGTATAATATCTTTCCCAAGTGCCTTTGTCAAATTCATCCGATCGCCTCGCCAGACCAGACGTCCTGCTCTAGCCATTGGTTAGCACAACGAGGTAACGTATCTGAAGGAACCGCGACTATTCAAGAGCTGGGGTAGTCTGAGAGTTGCCGGCGTTATCTAGCAAGAGCGGAGGTCTGGGATGACATTACCTCTTGAAGGCGTAAGAGTCCTCGATTTGACACGGATGGCCCCCGGACCGTTCTGCACCATTGTCCTCGGTGACCTGGGTGCTGACATATTGAGGGTGGAGGAGGTAGGACTAACGGGTCGGAGGGCGGCCGTGCCGGGGGCGTTGGAAGGCGCGGGGTGGCTGCATCGTACTGAGCAGGATGCGGCTTACGATGCCATGGGCCGCAATAAGAAGAGCATCGCGCTCAACCTGAAGGATGACAAGGCTCAGGAGGTCTTCTATAAGCTGGCCAAAGATACGGACGTACTGATAGAGGAGTTCCGGCCAGGGGTGGTAAAACGGCTGGGGGTGGACTACGACACCATTAGGGAGATCAACCCACGGGTCATCTACTGTTCAGTGACAGGCTACGGTCAGACGGGGCCTTACAGAGACATGGTAGGGCACGACCTGAACTAAACACCGACCGCCGGGGCACAGGGGGTTATCGGGACTTCGGACGGACAGCATGCCATACCCTGGTCTCTGCTGGCCGACTTTGCCGGAGGCGGACTCACCGCCGCCGTAGCCGTGCTGGGGGCACTCGTGTATCGACACGCCACGGGGCAGGGCAAATACGTGGACGTGGCAATGACCGACGGAGTGATATACCTGATGGCCGAGATGTTCAGCGACGCCTTGCAGAACGGTTCGAAGATCCAACTCGGCAAGGGCAAACTGGCAGGAGGCGACCCGCGATACAATGTCTATCGAACAAAGGACGAAAAGTTCATCAGTATCGCCAGCTTGGAGCCCTGGTTCTATCAGAAGCTGTGCCAGGTGATGGGATTGGAGGAGCTGGGCCCCTTCATGTCCATGGGGCAGGAGGACGAGAGGGTGCAGGCGGCCCTTACGGAGGCATTCAAGACCAAGACCAGGGACCAGTGGTTCGATATCCTGGCTGAAGAGGATACGTGTGTCGGGCGGGTGTACTCGCTGGACGAGGTACCTTCCGACCCACAGGTACAGGCGCGGGAGATGGTGGTCGAGCTGAAACACCCGTCGAGGGGGAAGGTGTGGCAGGTAGGTGTTCCGTTCAAGTACGCTGGGGAATCGCTGAGGCCGCGAAGCTTCTCACCGATGCAAGATGAGAACACGTCGGATGTGCTTGTCAGCTTGGGCTACAGTGGTGAAGAGATCAAGTAGCTCTGGGCCTCCAGAAGCCAAAGGGCAAGAAGATTCTATATGAGCTGGTGGAGACTGCCGACGTATTCTTGACAAACCTGCGCCCCAAGGCTGTCAGCAAACTGGGCCTGGACTATGCCACTCTGTCTGAGCTCAATCCGAAGCTCATATACGCTTCGTCCTCCGCCTTCGGCCTTGAGGGGCCGGATAGAGATGCCGACGCCTGGGATGGGGTAGCCCAGTCCAGAAGTGGCCTGGCTTGGTACAATAGAGATCGGAACGGCAGACCTGATGTAGTGCCTGGGTCTATAGCTGACCAGATAACGGGGATAGCGACAATGCAAGCTATTCTCGCAGCCCTGCTTGCCCGTGAGAGGCACGGGATAGGTCAGGAAGTAAATGTCTCGATGCTGGGTGCTCTAATCCACTTGTATCAGGGAAGTTACATGCGGGCCTCCCTCGGGGGGGGCTCGCAAGGAGCGACAGCCGGGGAGAGAGCTCGGCAAAGGGACAGGAAGCCCTATCTACAACATTTACAGGTGTAAGGATGGAAAGTGGATGTTACTGGGCCTTCAGGATTCAGAAGCATACTGGCCATCCTTCTGCAAAGCCGCGGGTATTGCGGAGCTGGAAAAAAGATCCCAGATTCGTGGATGTGTATAAGCGGGAAGAGAACAATGTGGAGTTGATCTCTATCCTTGAAAAGGTGTTTGCCACCAAGACACTTGATGAGTGGTCGAAGATCTGTAAAGAAAATGATTTCAACTTTGCGCCCTGTCAAACGTCAAGAGAGGTGTTGACTGATGTTCATGCTCAGGCGAACGAGTATATCGTTGAGATTGACCACTCGGTATTTGGCAAGATCCAATCTGAGGGCCACCCTTTCCGCTTAAGCGAAACTCCAGGGACTGTGGCAAATGCTGCTCCGCAGTGCGGGCAGCACACGGAGGAGGTGCTTTTGGAGTTAGGACATACTTGGGACGACATTACTGATTTGAGCAACGAGGAAGTAATCTAAGAATGTTCTGGAGAGGTTGGTTTGGGTCTGTGATGGGATTACCGTCTAGAGCAGAGAGGCAGGAATGATGACGGAGCACCAGCATCGGTACGAGGGACGCAGGCGAGTGCTACTCAACCTGCACCCGGACGGGCCCGGAGGCCCCCACGATGACAACGTGGCTCGGCTACCGTAGAGCGTTGGTGCCTGGCGAAGCGGTGGCAGAGGCGGTTATGCCGGCCATCGTGGCGCGCTTCGGGACTCGCTTCATGGAGGGTGGCTGGCTGAGCCTCAAGTTGATTGCTCCCACGCACGTCGATGACGAGGTTCGCGAGATCGGTGAGGCCGTGGAAGGCTCCCCGGATGTCCTAGACGTGCGTCTGGAGACCTCGGAAGGGAGTCTGACGTGCGCGGGCCGTGCTGGTCTCGGTGGCATCGAGGGCGGCACCCCCTGGTGCGCCGAGGAGGACGGGACTCGCGACGCCGACATCACGCATCCAGATTGGTCGTAGGCTACGGTGAAGCTCATCACGCCGGAGCCCAGCAGGTGTGCTCGATGGTCGACGTCCTCGGCGGCACACTGGCTTGCCACCTTGCCGTACTCGCTCAGGAAGGTCGGCAGCTTCAGCTCCTTCAGGTGGTGCTCCAACAGCACCGTCGACCTCCGCTCACCGTCCGCTCCCCGACATGAGTGCCATGTAGTCGCTGGCGGATGTCTTCGTCACTCTCACCCTGGGTAGGTAGGCGTACAGTTCAAGGTCCAGTCTCTGCGGCCGATCTCTACTCTGCACATCACCAGGTGCTTGACGGTGTCGAAGCTTACTGCGCGGAACCTCAGGGCATCGCGCACGGCCTCGTGCACCTCCTCCCTGCGGAAGTTCTCCATCAACCGTAGCACCTGCACGAACTCTCTCTTGCCGCGCCTGCCCATCCGGGACTCCAACAGACGACGCAACACCCCGAACTCCTCCGGCAACTCCCACCCGGCCAACGACTCAGCCTGAAGGCTACTCAGCAGTATGCCAGCGACCTCAGGAATCTGTTACAGAGGGCGTCGTTCATGGAGTCGAAGGCCTTTCTCAGATCGTTCGTAAGAAGGGTCGAATTCAATGAGCACGAGGTAGGAATTGAGTACACAGTGCCCCACAGACCGGGGAAGGCGCTAACCGGCAATGATGAAGTTCCTAATACTGGCAACCCTGGCTCCGCAGGTAGGATTCGAACCTACGACCAATCGGTTAACAGCCGACCGCTCTACCACTGAGCTACTGCGGAGTGCTTAGCTACATCATCCATTTTAGCATCCGGCGGCAACGGCCCACAAGCGGACACGATGCCGCCGCCGCAACTTTCGATTCACGGATGTTGCCGGCGCGCGCGTCGAAATTGACTTTATTCAACACAACCCCTATTCTCCACGTGCGGACGGCGCACACTGTCCGGAGTATCGTGGGCGGATGCGGAGCCGCCTAATCGGCAGTGGCCGGCCGTGCCAGTCTTTGGATGCGGCCCAGTGGAAAGACATCAGCCAATACGGCTGGTATCCGTTCGGGGATGGGACCTTCTGTTCAATTGAGTTTATCCGACAACCTCCAAAAGCTCTCGGGAGACGCCTTCGGCGGTGTTACGTCGGCGGTGGTGGCGTTGCCGGTGGCGCTGGCCTTTGGGGCGGCTTCTGGGCTGGGACCTATCGACGGACCTATCGCCGGCATTTACTGCGCCATCGCGGTCGGGTTCTTCGCGGCGGTGTTCGGCGGCACTCCGTCGCAGATTTCAGGCCCCACCGGGCCGATGACCGTCGCCATGGCGGTCATCGTTACGCGGCACGCCAGCAGCCCGGTCGAAGCCTTCACCATTGTTATGCTGGCTGGCCTGCTGCAAATTGCCCTGGGAACGCTGCGAATAGGCAGTTTCGTCGCCTATACGCCGTACTCCGTGATCTCAGGGTTCATGTCAGGCATCGGCGCAATCATCATAGCGGTCCAGGCTCTTCCCTTCCTCGGCGCGCTCCCCGTCTCGGGCGGACCGCTAAACTCCATTCGCGCTTTGCCCGACGCGTTGGCCTCCCTGAACATAGACGCCCTTATCGTTGGCTTGATCGCGCTGGCCGTATGCGTCTTTTGGCCCGAGCGAATCCGCAAATTCTTGCCCTCGCCCCTGGCCGCCCTGGTCATCGGCACCCTGATGGCGGTTTTCTGGTTCGGCAACGCTCCGGCCATTGGGGCGCTGCCAACA
The DNA here is from genome assembly GCA_965217565.1 of Dehalococcoidia bacterium. Classification (GTDB taxonomy): domain Bacteria; phylum Chloroflexota; class Dehalococcoidia; order Lucifugimonadales; family CATOSD01; genus CBDCIS01. The sequence goes on along the minus strand of CBDCIS010000010.1, from coordinate 159,459 downwards.
GGTCTGCCCGTGCTCCAATTGCCGGAGGTATCCCCCGGCTTTCTGGCCCGCATCATACAGCCGGCGTTGATTCTGGCTCTACTCGGCTCGATTGACAGCCTGCTGACCTCGCTGGTGGCCGACTCACTTACGCGCGCGCGCCACAAGCCCAACCGGGAACTGGTGGGTCAGGGAATCGGCAACGTCGCTGCCGGCCTGGTCGGCGCGCTTCCCGGCGCGGGGGCCACTATGGGCACCCTGGTCAATATCAGGGCCGGAGGACGCAGCCCGGTCTCCGGCGTGTTGCGCTCGGCGATCCTGCTGGCGCTGGTGCTTGGCATCGGAAAGATTGCCGAACCTATTCCTCTCGCCGTTCTCGCCGGCATCCTGATGAAAGTGGGCTGGGACATTATCGACTGGCATTTCCTCACCCGATTTCGCCACATCCCGCGCGAGTATCTCTTGGTCATGCTGGTCACCCTCGTCATCACCATATTCGTTGACCTCGTAACGGCTGTTGCCCTGGGTCTCATCGCCGCCGGATTCGTGCGAGCGCGAGAATCGAAACACCTGGAACTCAATAGCGTAGTGTCTGTGCCGCTGCTGGACAGGACATTCCTTCCCGGCGAATCAGAAGACGGGGAAGATGACCAGGCCGACGCGGACCCGTTCCTGGCCCGCGTTGGGATGGTTAGCATGCGCGGCCGGTTTTCCGCGGCTTCCGCGAACGAACTTGTCTGGGGCGTTAGCGCGGACATCCAGGAACATGAAATCGTTATCTTCGACTTCTCAGACACCACCAACATGGACGACAGCGCAGCCATGGTAATCGAGAAACTCATCGACGCAGCCGCCGAAGAAGACACCGAGTGTATCGTGATGAATCTCTCCGGCCCCGTTGCCAACACCCTCAACTCTTTCAACGTCTTGGGGCGCGTTCCAGCCACCCGATTCGTTGACAGCCTGGACGACGCGAGAGAACTCGCGAGGAGCCTCCTGGAAGACAGAGACCGCTAGATGGCATCGCCGCTTTGGACGTTCCTTGACAGCCTGCCGAGGACTTCATAGCATAGGCCAAGCCCTGTCGGAAAGGACAAGAGACCACAGGAGGAGAAATCATGGTTGACAACGAACTCGCCTTTGCTCCCACCTACGAGCTTGCGGAGCTTATCGCCAGCAAGCAGGTGTCGCCCGTCGAGGTGACCCAACTCTACTTCGACCGGATCGAAAAGTTGGATTCACGGCTGAACTCCTACCTCACGCTCACCAAAGATGAGGCGTTGGATGCGGCCGGGGCGGCCGAGCAGGCCGTCGCGCGAGGGGATGCGCTTGGCCCGCTGCACGGCGTCCCCATCGGCATCAAGGATCTCCAGATGACCAGGGGCATACGCACGACGGGCGGCTCGCTGGCGTACAAAGACCGCGTCCCGGACGCCGACTCCGCGGTGGTGGAGCGGGTGCGCCAGTCGGGCGCGATCATTCTGGGCAAGACCAACACGCCCGAGTTCGGGCTCCTGGGCGCGAACGAAAACCTGCTGGGCGACGACTGCCGCAACCCCTGGAATCCCGAGCGCACCTCCGGCGCTTCCAGCGGAGGCGCCGGAGCCGCGGTCACCGCAGGCCTGTGCTCGATAGCGACGGGTGGCGACGGCGGAGGCTCCATCAGGATACCCGCCAGCTTCTGCGGCATCTACGGCATAAAGCCGACTCAGGGCAGGGTTTCGAGTTACAGCGGCGTTCCCGCCGCGCCCCTCGCCAACTACACCAGCCAGCAGGGACCGATGTCCCGCACCGTCCGCGACTCCGCAATTCTGCTGAAGGCGCTTGCCGGTTACGATGCCAGAGACGCCAACTCGCTCCGTGAGCCTGTGCCCGACTTCGTTGCCGCCGTGGAGAGGGACGTATCCGGCCTTCGCATCGGCTGGAGCATGGACTTCGGCTATGCCGCCGTCGATCCGGAGGTGGCGGCCATCTGCGAGAAGGCGGCCCAGCTCTTCACCGAGCTCGGATGCGTCGTCGAGGAGTCGAATCTCGCGCTTGAGTCGCCGTTCGAGACCTGGTGGACGCTCTTTGCCACGAACGCCTACGCAACCCAGGGACACCTGCTCGAAGACCAGTCCGAACTGCTGACCTGGTACGCCCGCGACGCTATCGAGGCGGGGGCTAAGGTGAGCGGCGCGGACTACAGCCGCGCTGTGGGTGCGAGGGACCGCATGGTGGCGCAGTTCGCGGAGCAATTCGACGACTTCGATCTGCTCCTGTCGCCCACGATGGCCGTGCCGGCGTTCCCCGTAAAGCAGTACCCAGAGGTCATCGCCGGCATGAAGGCGGAACCCAACCCGGCCTTCGCCTTCATGCCCTTTACGCACCCGATAAACGTGATTGGCAACGCCGCCGCAAGCGTCCCCTGCGGCTTCTCCTCCGACGGACTCCCGATCGGACTGCACATCGTCGGACGGAGAGGCGGAGAGGAGACAGTGATAGCGGCGTCGGCGGCCTTCGAGCGCGCCAAGCCCTGGATTCAGGACAGGCCGCAGGTGTCGTAACGCCCGATTCCCCCGCCCGTACAACGGTAGGGGGTGGGTGGCCGACGTGTTGAACCACTAGCCGGACACGGTGTTAGAGCCTATCCGACAACTCCGGCAGCGCGATATGTTATCCAGGCACAGGCAAAGTGGAGCATAGCAAGATAGTTGTCCAAACGCTTCTCCCAACGGATGAGCAGCCGTCTGAACCGATTCAGCCAGCTATGGCTGCGCTCGACCACCCAACGGCGGGCGCGGTAACCTGGAAGGGTCTGTTGTTCCTTCCGCTCCTGGCCTCGGCTGCGGATGTGGGCTGTGTATCCGTACCGAGCCACCAACTGCTCGACTTCAGCAAAGTCATAGCCCTTGTCCAGACACAGATGCTGAGGTTGTCCGGGTCGGGGAACCGGACGTTCCGCCACCATAGATTCGAATGTCGGCTCAACCATCTTCATGTCGTGGCGGTTGGCTCCGTCCACACACACCCCTATGGGAATACCGTTCCCCTCTGTCAACAGGCTGCGTTTGGTACCCTTCTTACCCCGGTCTGTAGGGTTCGGGCCAGTGCCCTCACCCCCCGAGCGGAGCCTTTGTCATGGCTCCATCCATTGCCTGCCACTGCCAATCTATCCCTTGCACCTCGTCGTATTCAGACAACCCTCGCTCCCACAACTCCTCGAAGACTCCGGCGACTCGCCAACGCTGGAATCGGTCATGGACAGTGCTCGGAGCACCGAACGTGCGAGGCAACGCTTTCCACTGGCAGCCGGTCCGCAGCACGTAGAAGATTCCATCCATACACTCTCGAGCAGGTTTCCACGGCCTCCCGCCCTTCGGACCCGCCGTCTCGGCAGGCAATATCGGCTCAATCCTCTCCCACAGAGCATCGGGAATCCGCCAATCATCGCCTACACCATCATGATCGATCTTCGACATGTCTTTCCTCCACTCAAGTAGAATGGAGAAAGTTTATCCAAAGTCTCAGATACCCACCAAGGACAATCAAGGTTATCGGATAGGCTCTTAGTCGAACACCTCGGTCTCGCTGCCGGGCGCGGTCAACGAGATGTGGGCGAAGTCGGAGCTTGCGGTCGCCCCGTGCCAGTGCTTCTCGCCCGCCGGAATCAGCGCGGTGTCGCCCTCCGTCACCTGAACCTCCTGGCTCTCCGTTGCCACGATGCCGGTGCCTCCGGTAACGTACAGAATCTGGTCGCTCGTGTGCGTGTGAAACTTGTTCCTGGCTCCGGCCGCGAAGCTGACCATGTTGAAGTTGAAGTACGAACTGTCGCCGCCGCCAACGATGGGCTGGCCGGTTACCTTGCCGCCAAAGAATATGGGCGCGTCTGAGCGGTCCTCTTCAGGCCCCGCTCCCTTTCCGATGACCTTCATTCGAGACCTCCTGAATTAGCGTCTATGCCCGCGAGTTGTGCCTATGATACACATTCTGCGCGAAAATATCATTTACTCAGGGGCGTCCCTTGTGGGCGCCACGCCACCGTATGCACAACGGGGGCAACCACAAGGAATTTGCCCCTACTGCGTCCCACGCCGCCATATGAACAAGGCGGACAATCCCCCTAAAGCTTGAACCGCGTCCCGACGCTGTTCTGGATGAAGGCGTCCGGGAACGCTGCCGCGAGCGCGTGCACGGCGCGCCAGCCCGTGCAGTGAGCCGGCACGACGACCTCCGGCGCCAGCGTTGCCAGCGCCTCGCACGTGTCCGCGATGATTGGCTCGAACAGCGGCCCGTTCAGGTGGAAGCCGCCTATGACCGCGTAAACCCGCTCCACGCCGGTTAGCCTCCGGGCGTAGCGCACGATGTTCACTATGCCGGCGTGCCCGCACCCCGTCAGCACGACCAGCCCTTTGTCTCGGACGTTCATCACCAACGCCTGGTCGTCCAGGATGAGAGGGTCCGGCTGCCACCCGCCGCCGCGAAACGACTGGTGATTGGCGAATCCGCTCTCGAACTCCGTTGTGCGGTCAACCTCTCCCGTGACCAGTAGCGAGCCGTCCAGAACAAACGAAGGCTGCCGCTCCTCGATGACCTCGAAGCCTGCGCCCAGCAACGCCGGCTTGCTCGTCGAGGGCATCTCCCTGGGCTCGCGGCCCGGAATGGCGATGCGGCGGCGGCTCCAGAACTCGGGGTGAATCATCACCGGCATGTTAACGCTGCCGCCCAACTCGCTGACCAGGCCGTTGAGGCCGGTCGTGTGGTCGAAGTGACCGTGGCTCAGCACGATGGCCTCTATGTCCTTCGGGGAAAGGCTCAGGCGGCGCATGTTCTGAACCATGCCGTCCGGCGTCAGGCCGGTGTCGAACAGCGTCCGCCGGACGCTCTCGCCCTTCGTCACGCATACGAGCGCGGAGAAGCCATGCTCCGCGCGCAGCGCGTCCACCGCCTCGCCGCTCTCGAAGAACCGCGCCGCAACCCTGGGCGCATTGGGGTCGTTCATCGAGGGCCGCTTCGCGGAACCCTGATCCTGCAGAAGCATGTCCGACATGTTATCGACCAGCGTCGTTATCGTAACCGAATCGATGGGTTCGAGAGGTATGTTCAACATTGTCGCCGCCTTTCTGTCGTAGGTCCCTATCTTACCACGCCGCACGCGTGAGGCTTGCGATTAGGCGTTTCATGGGATATAAAGGGGCGAGCGAGCGATTAACTGGAAACAGATGGGAGAGTAAGCAGATGAAAGCAGCGCGAATCAGCGCCCCAAAGCAGTTCGAGATTCTGGACGTGGATATGCCCGTAGTCAACGACGGGGAGTGCCTTGTCAAGCTGGAACGCTGGTCCATATGCGGCAGCGACATCAGGCACGCCTACGGCCCCGTTCACCCTGAGGAGGAGTACCCGATGAGGGTCGGTGGGCCATGCCATGAGTGCGCCGGGACTATCGTGGAGAGCCGCTCAGACAAGTTCCAGGTGGGCCAGCGGGTCATCGTGCTGCCCGGAGCAGCCGGCACAGGCGGGCTGGTGGAGTACATCTCCGGCGACCCGGACCGCATGGCCGCGCTCCCCGCCGAGGGTGACCTGACAGAGTGGGTCATGTGCCAGCCGTCGGGGACCGTGCTCTACTCATGCCAGCAGATGGGAACCATCCTCGGCAAGCGGATTCTGGTGATTGGACAGGGCGCAATCGGGCTGTCGTTCACGGCGATATGCGCCCGCGCGGGAGCGCGACAAGTGATAGCCTGCGACCTGTTCGACTATCGCCTCGAGTACTCCAAACGATTCGGCGCGACTCACACCATCAACCCAAGCAAGGAAAATCTGGATGAGGCGGTCGCGGAGATTACAGGCGGCCAGATGCCGGACATCTCGGTTGAGGCAGCGGGCTACCCGGACGCGCTTAACAACGTCATAAGACTGGTGAGACAGTTCGGCCGGGTCATCGTGTTCGGCATCCAGGAGAACGCCGCCGAGGGCGCGAGGACGCCGCTGGATACCCACTGGCTCATGCAGAACGCGCCCACCATCGTCCCCACGACGGGCGCGCGCAGTGGAGACCCCATCTCGCACATCAACAACATGGTCGCACTCAGAGAACGTGGCTGGTGGGACCCCGCCGAGATGATAACCCACCGCATGAGCTTCGAAGATGTAGGCAACGCCTACGACTCGTATGAGAACCGAAAGGACAACATGGTCAAAGTGGTGCTGAGCATGTAGGGGGGTGGCAGGGCCGTCCCGGGGGTGAACTATCACTCCGTTCTAAGGAGCAGGGATTGAAAGACAAGGTCCGTTCAACTCTAGGTAAGGTGCGGAAGGTCGGCGGTAAGGCCGTCGATACAACCTATTCGACTGTGGCCAAAGGTTCAAAGGCCGCTCCAAAGAAGACTACGGAGGTGGCGTCGTCAGTTGCAGGGTCCGCTCAAGATGTTTCCAGGAAGGCGTTGGACAAGACTATCAAGACTGCGAAGCGAGCGCCCGCCGATTCCTGGATAGCGTCGGATAAGACGATTGCGACGATTAAGCAAGCGCTGGCCGGATCCAAGAAGGCCATCGCTGATACTGCGTCGATAGTGGGTGAGCAGCTAGTGATTGCTCAAGGGCTGCTAGCCAGCAACCTCTCAAACGACCTGGACCTCTTCCTGCAAAATGAGGTCAAGGGAACTGCAACCATCTTTGACAAAGCGATGGATGCCGAGTATTTGGCAACACACGTAGGAGGCGCTTACCACCGTCTGTTTGACGGAGGTCACACAATCGCCGGAGCCTTCAGAGCATCCCATCATGCGTCGCCTGATGATAGTATTCTTCAGGAAGCCATGGGGACGCTTCAGGGCCTGTTTAGAGATGGAACAACGCCAATGGGTCTTCCTCTGGCTAACTGGAACAAGGAAACCTTTGACCAAGTAGCCGGTACTCTGGAATCAAACTTCCATATACCCAAATCCTGGTTTTACGACCTAAACACCTACGATGCCGCCGACTTGCTTGGCGGAGCAATTGGCGTCGTCGCACTTGCCTTCAGTTGGAACCGTGCTGACACTGAGACTTTTGGCAAACTGGTTGGCGGCATGGGTTTGTCCGCCGCCTTCAGCGCGAACCCATTGCTGTTGATTGTAACAGTCGTCGCCCTTGGCAAGGCATTTCACAAGGCCCATCAAACTGGCGAATATGCTGAGTTGGTGGATGGTCAATTCAGGGGCGCCATTGGCGCGGGAACAACCATTGCGGCTATATCGGTTGTTGGAGTCGCCGGCGGCCCGGCGGGCGCGGCATTACTGGCCGGTCTCACTGCTGGCATTCTCGTCAACAGTGCCACCAAGAACGTGAGTGTCGTCGAAATCAGCCAGGCCATAGTCAAGCAGGTTCCCAACGCCCTTGCCGAGGTCAAGTCGCTGGGAGAAAAGCACAACCCATTCTCACCGGCGGGATAAGGCTCTAATCAAGAGATGATATGCGTCTAGCCTTGGCCGCCGCCGCGATCGCCTACGCCGCCGTCTCCTACCTGATGGCGTCCGGCGTGACCAGGGCAACGCGCAGGCCGCTGGAGACCACGCCCGCGTCCCACGGCCTCGAGTACGAAGACGTGGAGTTCTCCCCGCGAACTGGCGGTCTTACTCTGAGGGGTTGGTTCATCGAAGGCCAGCGCGGGAAGCCTACCATCATCTTCGTGCACGGCCACAACTCGAACCGCGAAGAGGGCCTCGACATCGCGCCCCTGCTCGCGGCGCGCGGATTCGGCATCCTTGCCTTTGACCTGCGAAGCCATGGTCGCTCAGACGGAGACAGTATCTCCGGGGGATACTTTGAGCGGCACGACCTGCTGGGCGCGTTCGATTACCTGGTGAAGCGCGGGGCGCGGCCGGACAGAATTGGCGTGCTCGGCTTCTCGATGGGCGCGGTGGCGGCGCTGCTGGCGGCTGCGGAGGAGCCGCGAATCCGCGCGGTGGTGGCAGACAGCCCTTACGCCGACGCCCTGGAACTGATCGCCCAGGAGACCGCCGCCGTGACCATATTCCCCCGCTGGGTCGTGCCCATCTTCGTGCCGGGCATGGCGCTGGTGGCAAGGCTGCTCTACGGCATTCGCGTGGGCGAGATTGCCCCCCTCAAGACCGTTGCCCGCGTGAACTATCCCATCCTGGTCGTGCATGGCGATTCAGACGAGCGAATACCCGTTGACCACGGCGTCCGCGTACACGCGGCGTCTCACCCCGACAGCGACCTGTGGCTGGTAGAGGACTCAGGTCACGTATGTGCGGTGGACGAGTGCCCGGACGAATACGCGGCGAGGGTAGCCACCTACTTCGAGTCGCGGCTAGGCCGATAGCATCTCCTTCAGCCTGCCAACGACCTCGTCTCTGGGCACGGTCACGGCGTCGGACTCCGAGCGGCGCTTGATTTCCACCACGCCCTGCCGCAGGTTGCGCGCGCTCACCACCAGGCGAACTGGCAGGCCGAGCAGGTCGGCGTCGTTGAACTTCACCCCGGCGGACTCCCGCCTGTCGTCGTACAGTGTCTCCACGCCCGCCCTCTGAAGCTCCTCGTAGAGCGACTCCGCGGCCTCGGCGACCTCGGCGTTCTCCACGTTCAGCGCCGTCATGCCCACCTGGTACGGCGCTACGGGCAGCGGAAAGACGATGCCCTTATCGTCGTGGTTCTGCTCGATGGCGGCGGCCAGCAGGCGGCCCACCCCGATGCCGTAGCAGCCCATGATGATGGGACGCTGGGCGTCCTGCTGGTCCGGGAAGTACGCTCCCAAGACCTCGCTGTATCGTGTCCCCAGCTTGAAGATGTGGCCGACCTCTATGCCCCGCCTGATCGTCAGCTTCGAGTCGCAGTTGGGGCAGCCGTGACCCGCCTCGGCAAGGGCGATGTCCGTGATTAGCTCGGCCTGGAAGTCGCGCGGGTGGTTGGCGTTGCGCAGATGGTAGTCCTGACGGTTCGCGCCCACTACGAAGTTGGAGCCGATTTCGATGGAGTCGTCGGCCACGACCCTGATGGCGCTCAGCCCGATGGGTGACGCGGAGCCGGCGACCAGCCCGGCGCGTTCCACCTCCTCCGGAGTCGCCAGCCGTAGCTCGTTCGCGCCCAGCGCGTTTCGCAGCTTGACCTCGTTGACTTCCAGGTCGCCGCGGATGGCGACGAACACCACCTCGCCGTCCGCGGCGTAGAACACCGCCTTCAGCGTCTTGCTTGTCGGCACGTCCAGCATCTGCGCCAACCCCTCGATGGTCTTAACACCGGGCGTGTGCGTCTCTTTCAGGGGGAGCTCGTCCTCCCTGGGGCTATCGGGCTTGGTGAAGGCGGCCTTCTCGGCGTTGGCGGCGTATCCGCACGACTCGCACAGAATGATGGTGTCCTCGCCTGAGTCCGCCAGCAGGATGAACTCGTGGGAGTCCTTGCCGCCGATCGCGCCGCTGTCCGCTTCCACCATGATGGCGGACAGGCCGCTGCGGTCGTAGATGTTCTTGTACGCCTGCGCCATCGCCTGGTAGCTCACGTCCAGCCCCGCCTCGTCTATGTCGAAGCTGTAGGCGTCCTTCATGTCGAACTCGCGCACACGTATGAGGCCCCCTCTGGGGCGGGGTTCGTCCCTGAACTTGGTCTGAATCTGGTAGAGGATGAGCGGCAGGTCGCGGTAGCTGTAAACATTGGCCATCACCGCCTTGGTCAGAATCTCCTCGTGCGTGGGAGCCATGACCAGGGGCCGCTCGCGCCGGTCTTGCAGCCGGAACAGGTCCGGGCCGTAGGCCTCGTCGCGGCCCGATTCCTGCCACAGCTCCCTCGGCTGGAGCACGGAGAGACGAAGCTCCTGGCCGCCCGCGGCGTCGATCTCCTCGCGAATTATCTGCTCTATCTTGCGCAGCGAACGCCACGCCAGCGGCAGGTAGCTGTATATGCCGGAGGAGACCTGGTATATCATGCCCGCCTTGAGCATGAGCCGGTGGCTGACCAGTTCCGCCTCGGCGGGGTCTTCTCTAAGGGTTTTTCCGAATAGCTTTGACCAACGCATTAGGGTACAGACCTCTGTGGGGTGATTGACTTTGAATGCCTACTGTTGACTTGTCGGGCGCTGCTAGTAGAGCGTCTCTACTTACAACCGGCCTACTACACGGTCATACTCCGCATGTGAGCCAATCCAAAACCAGACAATAATATCGCCCTCACGCGAACCAAGAGCGCGGTAGTTCTCTCCAATTCGGACGGAATAGATAGGGTTTACTCGGCTGACTCGCTTGAAATGCAAGCTGGAATGAAAGGGGGCACAGCTAAAGTGCGTGTAAGCCTCGTTAGCTTGCCTACGCACATGCCTGGGCAACCGCTGCAATAACCTTCGGAAGCGCGATCTCACAGGTCGTTCAGATCCAGTTCCACCGTCAGACCCGCGCGATATTCTGCCCTGGCTTCCTCAGCCAGTGCTGCAAGCTGTTCCTGCGAGTTGGCGAAGGCCTTATTCCACCGCTGTTCGGAAACCAACTCATCGAGAATCCTGGCAGCAAACGCCCTCTGATCCTCTTCTGGCAACTTGGCAGCCTCTGAGAATGCCCTTGCCAAAAGTTCATTCATCGCTCACATACCCGCGCTGTTCAAATTACAATCGCTAAGATTACATCAGATGCGTCGTTGTCATTCGTAACGCCGTCATCAGCCCCCAGCCTCCACCTGCCGGACCTCTTCCATCAGCGCCGTCAGCATGTCGGCCTCCTCCACGACCCGCGGCCCTTGCGGAAGATGATGGCGCGGTCCGCTCCGGCGGCGATGCCCACGTCGGCGTCCTTCGCTTCGCCCGGCCCGTTGACCTGGCAGCCCATCATCGCGACCTTTATTGGCGTTTTGGTTCGCTTCAGCAGGTCATCCACGTCGTTTGCGAGCTTCCGTATGTCCACGTCGGCGCGCCCGCAGCTCGGGCACGCCACCATCACCGCGCCCTCCTTGCGAAGCTCCAGCGACTTGAGTATCTCGAACCCTGTGTAAACCTCTTCGCGGGAGTCGTCGCTGAGCGACACGCGAATGGTGTCCCCGATGCGCCCTCGTACAGCAGCATCCCAAGCCCTACCGCGCTGCGTATGCTGCTCTGTCGCCCTTCTCCCGACCCTCTTCCGCCGAATCCTATGACAAGTGTGGCTATTGAGGATTGCCGGCTTTCGAGAGGAGCGCTCTGACCGACGGAACCAATTCGTTGGGAATAGTCATCACGGTGTGCGTCGGATCCTCGAAAGCGGCCTCGTCTTCCGCTATGGCCTCATCCTCTGACTGCGATTCGTAATGTTCCAAAACGCAACGGACACGCTCCTCGTCCCAACCGGGCGGGAAACTCGATTTGCGATTCATCCGCCTCTCCTCCTGCTGCGTCTGCGATACGCCGATAGCTGCTTGCCTCTCAGTTCGTATGCGGTGATGACAAACGCGCCATCTACATTCGGGTCAGGCAAATAGACCACCTTGATGTAGCGACCGCCTCGAGTCTGGCCGATAGCAATACGCGAGCCCCCGCTTCCGCGCCTGTCTTCACTAGGATCCATGATAACATCTTCAACTTCATGCTCATCCACCCCATGAGTGTGAATGTGGGGGTAACCCAACTCAGGATCGATGTAGAAGTGGACATTCATCATACAGCGTGGATGAGGAGGAATCCAGTGTTGTTACCAAGCGCCACGTAGGCCCTAACCCCATCTCAACCTTCCGCCCTTAGAGGGTGTGTGAGAAGTTCAAATTAGGTTGGTGCTAAGCGTCGGAGCATGAGATGAATCATAGCTATATGGGTCCACGCCTCGGTTGTATCGGACAGAGCTTCGTAGTCCTTGCTCATCCGACGGCACCTGCTGAGTCACGCGAATGTTCGTTCGACCACCCATCTTCGCGGCAGCACTTGAAAACGGTGGCTGTCCCTGGGGCGCTTGACAATCTCGAGTGCCCAGCCTGTCAGGGCCCAGACCCACTCGACCAGCTTTCCAGCATAGCCAGCATCGGCCCAGACCAACCTCATGCGGGGAAACCTCCCTATCAATTTATCGATGACCAGCTTCGCCCCATCCCTATCCTGGATATTGGCAGGATGCACCACCACCGCCAGCAGCAACCCCATGGTATCTACAATGATATGTCGCTTTCGACCGTTGACCTTCTTGCCAGCGTCATAGCCACGAGGCCCCCTTTTTCCGTAGTCTTGACCGACTGGCTGTCTATGATAGCAGCGCTAGGTGTCGGGTTCCTCCCCTCGGCCTGCCGGACCTTGACTCGGAGAGCGTCATTGGCTCGTTCCCATGTACCATCCTCTCTCCACTCCCGAAAATACCACCATACAGTACCCCAAGGCGGGAGGTCATGCGGCATGGCTCGCCACGTGCAACCGTTGCGCAGAACGTATAGAATGCCGTTGACGACTTCCCGCAGGTCTACAGTACGTGGCCTTCCCCCAGTTTTGGCTGCCGGGAGTAGCGGAGCGAGCATCTTCCACTGTTCATCAGTCAGGTCACTGGGGTATGCTTTGCGTTTCATGCCTCCATTCTAATACATATCCAAGACTTCTCACACACCCTCTGAGAGAGAAAACTCGGTTTGAGTATGTCATCAAAATAGGAACGACTTCTTTATTGATCCGATCGCCGTCAGCCCACATGCGAAACGGGTAGTATAGTTGTCGAACAATGAAGTTCTCCCTGACCCCCATCTTCGCCTCGATGAGGTACATGCGGCTACCCTCATATCCGCCATCCACCTCAATCTGAACACCATCGACTTTCAGCCTATGTGTGTCGGTGAATCCTTGAAAGTCAAATTCGAACGGAGCCGAGCGTAGCCGCCCTCGTACCGTTAAATGCAGGCCATCTTCCCCTGTGAATTGTCGGAGGATAGAGGCTATGAAAGCTGAATCAAGGGCCTGGCTTTCAGAGGCAAGCCCTCCTTGCCACGGTAGAGATTGGATGGGACGTAACCTTTCACTGGTGTGAAACTGCGGAGAGGCACTTCGCTTTACATCGTAGTAGCCGTCTCCGTGCACCAAGGCGTATCTGCCATTTTCAACAGCCAGCACAGTGACTCGGTGGTTGATCAGAGTGCGAGGGCGTTCATCCCGAGTGTCAAACTTTGTCATCAGTCTGGGCTCACGCCCGGAGATGCACCGAATCTCATTGGCAGTAACGAACGCTACTCCCTCAGACTTCAGCCTGGAGGGAATAGAGAGTTCCTGAAAAATAGCGCGCCAACCAAGCTCAGTTGCGGAAGCTGGCATTGAGAGTCTCGCTGCTGTAGGTGGTAATCACAAGTTCGTTGATCGCGCCGCGCCCGTCGCCATTGGAATTGATAGCCCGCTTTGCGGATGCTATCGCAATGTTGAAGTCAGCATACAACTCACGGATGAACGGTGTGTCGGAATTGTTTAGAAGGACAAACACGCCTCGTTCATAGAGCTCTCTAATGACGTTCGCCAGCCGCTCTTGGTCGCGCTCGTCAAAACCGTCCTGGGTGTAGCTGGTGAAACGTGAAGTGTGACTCAGTGGATCATAGGGTGGGTCGAGATACACAAAGTCGTGATGGTCTGCTTCACGCAAAGCCTCTTCGAAGTCAGCGGTGAGTAACTCAGTTGACCCCAAGACTTCGCTTGCTCCTCTCAATACCCTTTCATCGCATATCAGAGGACTGGCGTATTTGCCAAACGGCACGTTGAACTGCCCCTGGCGATTAACGCGGTAAAGTCCATTGTAGCAAGTCTTGTTCAGATATATGAACCTGGCAGCCTGCTCAACGTGGGACAACTGTGCGGGGTCCTGGCTACGAACACTGTAGAAGTACGCCTCGTCGTTTCTGTGCTGAGCCAGGGCTGCTATCAATTCCTCAACGTTGCTACGAACCACCTCGTAGGCGTTCATCAGGTCTGAGTTGGAGTCTGATATGAGCGCATCTTCCGGTTGAAGGTGAAAGAACATTGCGCCGCCACCCAGGAACGGTTCGTAGTAACGGTTGAAGAATGGCGGAACGTAGGGTTCCAGCTGTGCCAATAGCTGGCCTTTCCCTCCCGCCCACTTCACGAACGGACGGGTGCCACGTCTTTTTGCTACATGAGTTTGGGTGCGTTTAGCCTTCACTTGACTTGGCATCTCCCTTGCGCGTCATCCTACCATCGACGCCATTGGATCGCAAAAGAGAGAACATGGAATCCAGGGGCAGTTTGCCTGGGCGGACTAGCATTGGCATCGTCCTTGCCCTACCTGAACCTGCGGGGCTATAATTCCCCGTGACGCGGCGCGCGTTTGCGGTGTGCGCGGCAGGAGTGGTTATGGTAGAGTCGATCGCAATTGATGGCCCCGTAGCTTCCGGCAAGACTGTGGTTGGCAGGCTGTTGGCGCGCCGGCTGGGGCATGGCTTTCTGGACACGGGCATCATGTATCGCGCCGTAACCTGGGCTGCCCTGGGTCGCGGGATAGAAATAAAGGACGATGACGCCCTCTCCGCGCTGGCGGAGTCGCTGGACATGCGGCCCGGCGAGGGCGACGCTGGCGGCAGGCTCTTCGTGAACGGAGAGGACGTTACCGACTTCCTGAGAGAGACGCCGGTCGAGATGGGAGTGTCGCGGGTGTCGGCGGTCTCAGGAGTGAGGACGGCGTTGGTGGAGCAGCAGCGCGCCATTGCAGCGCGAGGGCCTATCGTGATGGTGGGCCGTGACATTGGCAGTGTTGTGCTGCCAGACTCGGGCGTCAAGATCTTCCTGGCGGCGTCGGTAGAGGTTCGGGCGCGGCGACGACACCGCGAGCTGCATAAGAAGGGCCTTCACGTGGATTACGGACAGGTTGCGCGAGATCTGGAACGGCGCGACAGGCTGGACAGCGGACGAGCGGACTCGCCACTTCGCCCCGCGGACGACGCCACAGTCATAGAGACCGATGACCTGAGCGTGGAAGAGATTGTCGCGCTCGCGATTGCGATGGTTGGGATCGGCCAATGAGCTTTGTCTATCCGTTGTGCACCCTCCTGCAGCGGGGCACGCTGAGGCTGTTCGCCGATTGTAAGGTGAATGGAATCGAAAACGTGCCGCCCGTTGGCCCGCTGATCGTGGTCTCCAATCACCTGAGCTACGTCGAGCCGTCCTTTCTGGCGAGCATACTGCCACGCCGCACCTGGTTTCTGGCCAAGCACACGCTGTTCACGAGCGCCCCTCTAGCCAACTGGTTTCTTCGCGCATGGGGCGCGTTTCCGCTGCGCCGGGATGCCGCCGACCCGCGCGCCTACAGGTGGGTGCTGGACCGCCTCAGCCACGACGAGGTTGTGGTGATATTTCCGGAGGGCACTCGCAGCCCCGGTGCGATGAAGAGGGCCGTGCCCGGCGTCGAGCGGCTCGCCCTCAAGTCTCAGGCTCCAATACTGCCGCTCGGCATAACTGGAACCGAAGGCCTGCAAAACTGGCACCGGCTCTTCTATCCCAACAGGCGGATAAGGGTCAACATCGGGCAGGCGTTCTCGCTGCCAGCCATAGAGGGCAGGCCGAACCGCGAAGTCTTGTCATCGCTCAGCGACATGATAATGGGCCGGGTGGCGGAGCTTCTGCCGGAGAGCTACCGCGGCGTGTACGGCACAGGCGCGCGGAGCAAGGCGGAGTCCGTCGCGCTTCACGAACCCCGCTGAGCGCGTGCGCCATAGCAGCGACTATCGCCAACCGAGGTCGAGCATGTGTGGAATCATTGGCTATACAGGGCACAGGCAGGCCGCCCCGATACTGTTGGAAGGGCTGGCCAGCCTGGAGTACCGCGGCTACGACAGCGCGGGCATCGCGCTGCTCGGCCCAACGGGAGAGGCCGACGTCAGCAAGCTGGCCGGCAAATTAGCCAATCTCAGGTCGCACCTCGGCGACAATCTGCCTCAAGGCGTAACTGGCATCGGCCACACCAGGTGGGCCACGCACGGGACGCCCACGGACTCCAACGCGCATCCCCACGTGGACTGCCGCGCCGACGTCGTCGTGGCTCACAATGGCATCGTCGAGAACTACCTGGAGCTAAGGCGAGAAATGCTCCAACAGGGGCATGTCTTCACCTCTCAGACCGACACCGAGTGTATCCCGCACCTCATCGAATCCTACATGGTGGAAGACTGTTCGATCGAGGATGCGGTCAGAAGGGCGGCGGAGCGCATTCGCGGGGCCAACGCGATCGTGGTGATGTCCAGGCGCGAGCCGGAGAAGGTCATCGGCGCAAGGCTGGGCAACGCGGGCGGAATAGTGGTTGGCTACTGCGAGAACGAGATGATGATGGCGAGCGACCTTCCCGCGCTGCTGCCACACACCAGGGAAGTTGTGTATCTGGACGATAGAGAGACTGTCGCCATCACTCAGGGTGAGGCGAAGTACGCGACGCTGGACGGAGAGAGGGTGGAAAAGACTACCTCGCACGTGCCGTATGGCGGTCGTTCGGCCGCGAAGGGTGAGTACAGGCACTACATGCTCAAGGAGATTCACGAGCAGCCCGAAGCCATCATAGACGCCCTTAGAGGCCGCGTAAGCTTCGACACCCTGAAGACGACGCTTGAGGAATTCCCCTTCACCGACGAAGAGGTCGCGGACATCGACAGGGTGGTCTTCGTTGGCATGGGCACGAGCCTCCACGCCGCCATGGTGGGCCGCATGTGGATGGAGTCGCTGGCGCGCGTCCCAGCCGAGGTGGACAACTCCTCGGAGTTCAGGTACCGAGACCCAGCGATTGACCGGCGAACGCTCGTCGTATCGGTGTCACAGTCCGGGGAGACGGCGGACACGCTGGCCGCCATGGAAGAGGCGACCAGGAAGGGCGCGCGCCAGATCACGTTGTGCAACTACCCTGGGACGCAGTCCACGAGGGTTGCCGACGGCACACTGCTGCTCAGGGCAGGGCCTGAGATCGGCGTCGCATCGACCAAGACCTTTGTCTGCTCTCTCACGGCGCTATATCTGCTCGCGCTGCACGTGGGGGTTAAGCGTGACGCTGTGGACAAACAACGCCTGCGCGCGCTTGTCCGGGAGTTGGCCGGTTTGCCCGAAATTATGGGAACTCTCGTGGGCGACGAGAGCCAGTACACGCGCCTGGCCAACAAGTTCTTCAAGCGCTCCAACTTCCTCTACCTTGGCCGGGGCGTCAACTATCCGCTGGCGATGGAGGGCGCTCTCAAGCTCAAGGAGGTAAGCTACATTCATGCCGAGGGTTATCCCGCGGGGGAGATGAAGCACGGCCCCATTTCGCTTGTGGACGAGAATATCCCGGTGGTGGCCCTCGCGCCGAGAGACGATCTTTACCAGAAGATGCTGAGCAACATCAACGAGATCAGGACGCGGGGCGGCACCGTCATCGCTGTGGCCACGAAGGGCGACGACCAGATTTTGACGGAGGCGGACGAGGTCATTTACATTCCAAAGGCCTCAGCGATGATGAACCCGATACTGATGGCGGTTCCCATGCAGCTTCTGTCGTACCACATAGCCGTGCGCCGCGGCTGCGACGTGGATCAGCCGAGGAACCTCGCCAAGTCGGTGACGGTGGAGTAGCGCGCCAGTTGGTGGAGTGTCGTGGTTTCACCGCGCCGGCCGGTTTCTGATATACTGTTGCCCACTACGAGCCTCCATTCTGAAGGGTTGTCGAGTGTGCCATTCAAATAATCGATTCAGGAGTCAACGATGCTGGAGCACGCCTCTAAGTTTGGAATCTACCTCAACCCAAGCGAACGGAAGATTGTCCGCATAACGTCTCCTTACTGGTTTCCGGAAGCTCCCGATTGGGTGTACGTCACCAACGAGGTCAACGCCACCCTCCTCGCCATACGTGACGTGATACGCGAGCAGTCCCTGGCCGACGCGCCCGACTCCGTCACGTGGGGCCGCATTCCGCTCAAGGACTAGGGTTGCGTGCCCCATCCCGTTCGGCAGTCTCAGGGCAGGCTCTAACCTTCCTTTTCAGGGAAGGGACTTTTGAAACGCCTTCTTGATGAAGCGGAGAGAAGGACACTTGGACCAGCAGACAGACGTTGGAGTTCGCTCGGTCAGGTCGCGGCTTTCCCTCCCGCCTGCGCTGCGCTATCCCGCGTATCGACGATACTGGCTTGGCTCGCTGGCGTCGGTCGCCGGGTTCCAGATGCTCATGTTCGGGCAGGGCTGGCTGGCCTACGATCTCACGAACTCAGCCTCCTTCCTGGGGCTGGTCTGGATTGCCAGTGCCGTATCGGCGATCTTGCTCAACCTGTTTGGCGGGGTACTGGCCGACAGGCTGGACAAGCGGTTGATGATAATCATCACCCAGTCAACCATTGCCGCTCTTATCTTCCTGCTTGCCGCGCTCACCCTGCTGGATGCCGTGAACAAATGGCATCTGATTGCCATAGCGTTCGTGGTGGGCGGCGTCAACGCCTTCGACCAGCCGGCGCGGCAGGCGCTCTACCCGCACCTCATCGACCGGAAGGTGATGATGAGCGCGGTGGCGTTGAACTCCTCGATATGGCAGGGGACACGCATCGCCGCGCCCGCGGTGGCGGGCCTGGTCATCAACATGCTGGGGATGGACGTGGCGTTCCTCATGGGAGGGGCCGGTTTCCTCATTATGGCGATAGTGATTTACAGTCTCAAGGTCCCTCGAATCGAGGGAAGCGCCTCCACCAGCCCCGCGCAGGACTTGGCGGAGGGGCTCAAGTTCATCAAGGACAACTCAACCTTCTCCGTTCTGATTGGCATGACGTTCTTCAATAGTTTCTTCGGCATGTCCTACATCGTGCTGATGCCGATTTTCGCGCGGGACATCCTGGAGGTTGGGGCGAGCGGCCAGGGATGGCTGCTCAGCATCGGGGGCGTAGGAGCGCTGGCGGTAACGGTGTGGATGAGTTCGCGGGCGGACGCTTCTCGGAGGGGATTGCTGATAGTGGGTGGGGCAACGCTGTTCGGGCTTTCGATTATTGCGTTCGCCCTGACTTCCGAATACCTTGGGTATTTTCCGCTGGCCTTGTTCCTGATGCTGGTCATGGGTTTGGCCAATTCCACCTACATGATCTCGATAATGAGTTCGCTTCAGACGCTGGTTCCCGACAGGATGCGGGGCCGCGTGATGGGGTTCTACGGGATGACCTACAACATCATGCCGCTTGGAGGCGGGTTGATGGGGCCGGTCGCCAGCGCCATCGGCGCGCCGTTCGCTCTCGCGATAGGCGGATTCGTGGTAAGCGCGTTCGCCGTCGGCCCCGCGATGCTCAATCGACAGGTGCGCAACCTGGGCGCGGTGCTCTTGCGGGCCGAGACGAGAGCCCTCGACGAGCAGCGCGCGGACGGGTACGCCTCACCGCAAGCCACGAAGACCGCTGACGACTGATTCTAGCGGCAGGGAGGATAACATGAGCAGTCCAAGAATATCCAAGGAAACGCTGAGAGCGATGGCGGGGCTGTCAGGGCTGGACCTGAGCGACGAAAAGCTGGAGGAGCTACTGCCCCAGGTTCAGCAGGCCGTGGAGTCTCTGGGCGAGATTGACGTGCTGAACCTTAGCGGCGTTGAACCCGCAGTTGGGTTCAGCGCGGGGGCCGCGGGCGTGAGTTGCGGGCAACGGAAAGAGGAATGACTATGGAAAGCATTGAGATTTGCTACCTTTCAATCGCGGAGGCCGCTGAGCTTCTCGCTGGTAGAGAGTTATCGCCCGTGGAGCTAATCGACGCGCACCTGGAGCGCATCGAGCAGACCGACGACGCGCTCAACTCGTTCATCACGCTGCTGGGGGAGCAGGCGCGAGCGGCGGCGAAAGACGCCGAGCGATCGATCCAAGCGGGGCAATACCTGGGGCCGCTGCATGGCATCCCGATCGGGCTGAAAGACCTCTATTACACCAAGGGCGTGCGAACAGGCATAGGCTCCAAGATTCTGCGCGACTTTGTGCCAGACTTCGATGCCGCCGTTACAGAGCGTTTCCGAGAGGCGGGAGCGATTCTAATGGGCAAGTTCCAGATGCACGAGTTCGCGTTGGGCGCGTCGAGCGAGAACCCGCACGACGGGGACGCCCACAATCCCTGGGACACGTCACGGATAACCGGCGGGTCCAGCGGCGGCTCGGGCTCCGCCGTCGCGGCGGGGCAGTGCATGGGCGCGCTCGGCAGCGACACGGGCGGCTCGATACGCATCCCGTCGTCGTTCTGCGGCATCGTTGGGCTGAAGCCGACCTTTGGCCGCGTGAGCAGGCACGGCGTCTATCCGCTTAGCTGGAGCCTCGACACGGTCGGCCCGATGACTCGCACGGTTCGGGACTCCGCCCTCGTTCTCAACGCCATCGCCGGCCACGACCCGCGCGACCCATCCTCGATCGACAGGCCCGTCGAGGATTTTACAGCATCGCTTGGGCAGGGCGTCGATGGACTCAGGGTTGGGCTGCCCCAAGAGTACTTCTACGACATAATCGACGACGAGGTGAAGGACGCAGTCTCGCACGCCGCGAGTGTGCTGGAAGAGCTTGGAGCGTCCGTGAAGGAGGTCTCAATTCCCGCCTTGAACCATGCGCTCGCCGTCTCCAGCACGATACTCTTCGCCGAGGCTGGCGAGGTGCACATCAAACACCTGCGAGAGCGCGCGGACGACATCGGCAACGACGTTCGCTCGCGGTTCGAAGTAGGCGCGCTTACGCCTGCGATAGACTACATCAGGGCGCAGCGGGCGCGGGCTGCCTTCAACACGGAGATGGCAAACACCATGCAGGACTTCGACGTCCTGCTGGCCCCTACGACGCCTTTCGGCGCGCCGCAAATCGGAGAGCGGACGTCGAGGGTGGGCGGCAGGACGGAGCCGACGCGCTCGCTGTTGGCCCGGCTGACCAGGCCGTTCAACCTGACCGGCCAGCCCGCCGTGTCCGTGCCGTGCGGCTTCACCTCCTCCGGTGTGCCCATCGGAATGCAGTTCGGGGCGCGGGCGTTCGACGAGGCCACCGCGCTCAGGGTGGCACACGCCTACGAGCAGGCCACCGAATGGCACACGCGCCGCCCGCCGATCTAGTCGTTCTCGATACAGGGCAATCGAATCGTCGCTAACTGTGACATTTCGTGACATTCTGGGACATTTTGATGGCTGAGGGCGCCGTTCCCATTCGATGACGTCTCTTGCTTTCGACAAAGCCATAATAGCACGTAGGTTCGTGCAGGTCAAGGGCGTGGACGGGTGGAATGCACAACGGTGGCAACCAGGAGGGATTGCCCCTACAATGGCCCATATGCAAGACACTCTCACTCTCCCAGGCGACTCCTACCAGATTGACGCACCTTGGGGGGGGTGTAGTTGGTCAGCAAGAGGCGATTCCCCGGTGCTTGACATACGCGGGCTGTTCAAACCATTATTGGCGTGTGAAAATACCGGTTGCCCGCCTTCGTTCCAATTTGGGCGTGGGAGTGGCAACGCTCACAAAACTCGGTGACTTTCGGGAGGATTTGATTGACTTCTCAAGCTGATGTCCAGGGGCTGTCCTTGCACGACGCGGCGCGGGCCGCCGGCGTAACATTCACGAACGAGGCTGTGCCTCAGGATAGGTTCGTCACGGCCAACGGCCTGCGCTTTCACTACCTGGAATGGGGAGAACCTGGCAAGCCCGACATGCTGCTGCTGCACGGCTTCGCGCAGACATGCCACTCATGGGACTTCGTCGCGCTGTCGCTGTGTGACAGGTTCCGCGTCATCGCGCTCGACCAGCGCGGCCACGGCGACAGCGAATGGGCGGCGGACGGCGACTATTCCCCGGAGACCCAGCAGGAGGACCTCCACGCCATTGTGGAGTCCATCGGACTGGAGGACTTCGTGCTCATGGGCCTATCTATGGGCGGGAGGAACTCCTTCACCTACGCGGCGAATCACCCAGAAAAGATAAGGGCGCTGGTGGTGGTCGATTCCGCGCCCGAAACCGAGCGCGCGGGTACATCGCGCATACGTCGATTCGCCTCGCAGGACGACGAACTGGACTCTGTGGACGCCTTCGTGGAGCGGGTCATGGCGTACAACCACCGCCGAGATCCTCAGCAGGTCAGGGGCAGCATCATGCACAACCTGAAGCAGTTGCCCAGCGGAAAGTGGACGTGGAAGTACGACAGGCGGCTGAGGTCTCCGGACCGCAACATGGGCCGCGACCCCCAGACGGCGCAGCGGCTCTGGGGCTACGTCGAAAGCCTGCGATGCCCCACGCTGGTAGTGCGGGGCGGTGAAAGCGACGTGCTGGCCATGGACACGGCAAGTTCCATGCACGAGCGCATCCCCAACGGCAGGCTGACCACCGTGGAGAAGGCGGGCCACCTGGTGCCCGGCGACAACCCGTCAGGATTCGAGAAGGCGGTGATGGAGTTCCTGGGGGAACTGGGGTAAGGACGACGCACCAAAATTGCGGTCAATACTGGGTGGGAACCCCCAACCTAGCTTTTCCTCAAGAGGTAGGGACTGTTCGCCCTCTCGCAATTGACACCTCTGGCGCGTGGTGCTACTGTCTGGCTATCTGCTGACGAGGTGCCACATGTTCCTTACGGGAGACATAAACCTGGCTAACGTTACCGACCCGACCAAGCCGTTCGAGCTGGTTGCGGATACTCTTCATGGGGAGGACATCGTATTTGGCAACCTGGAGGGGTGTCTTTCCGACGTGATAGACCCCTACCACTACATGAGTAAGTCGGGTTGGCGCAACGCGGGCGCGGCGGGCGCTCCATCGCTGAGGCTCGGCGGATTCGACGCCGTTGGGTGCGCCAACAACGTGACCATCGGGCGAGAGGCTATCCTCGAATCTCTTGCCGTGTTGGACGAGCTAGGCATAACGCACACGGGCGCGGGCGCGGACCTCACGTCGGCGCGGACACCCGTGATCCTCGAACGTGGCGGGGCGCGCTTCGGCTTCCTCCAGTACACCTCGGTCTTCTGGCCCTTCGGACACCAGGCCGGCGACATGCGGGACTCGGCCAAGTCCGGCATCCACACCAAGCAGTGGGACGCCAGGGCGGGCGTCCCCGACGCGCCGCTGCCGATTGAGGCCGCCGTTGGAGTGGCGACCATCAAAGCCCACACGGCCTACCTGCCCAACTCGCGCACCGGCGAGATGCCCGGAGGGCCGGCGACTACGCTGACCTGGCCCGACTCGGAGTACCTGGAGGCGTTTCGAGAGGACGTGCGGGAGCTGCGCGAGAAGGTGGATGTGCTGGTTACCTCGCACCACTGGGGCATTTCGGGCAGCGACGACACCCAGCAGTACCAGGTGGATATTGCCCATGCGGCCATCGACGCGGGCGCAGACCTTGTGATGGGCCATGGGCCTCACGTCATTCAGCCAATCGAGGTGTATCAGGGGAGGGCGATATTCTACAGCCTGGGCAACTTCCATTTCGGATGGGAGGGTATGGGCCCCGATTGGGTTGGCCTGGTAGTGCAGGCGGAGGTTCGGGACAAGTCCATCGCCAGCGTTAGCTGCTCCCCTGTGGTTGAGGATAACCACACGAATCGACGCAGCCTCATCCGGACGGTGGAGCAGGAGAGAGGCGCGATGGAGAACCTGCTCCGGCTGTCCGACAGATTTGGAACGGAGTTGGCCCTCGACGGTGACTGCGTTCAAGTCGTGTAGCCCAGTGGATGGATGCCGCGGTCTCTAGCTCTGAAGAACTGGCTGGCACGCCGCTTCGCGGATGGGCGGTAATTCTGCTGTCGAGGCTGCGACGCAGCAGCATCGTCGTCAACTCCTTTGCCTTCGGCATATTCTTGCCCTTCATCACGGAGGACCTCGGCCTGTCGCCGCTCGAAGCGGGTATGCTCCAGGCCGTGTGGTGGGTCACCTCGGCTCTCCTGACGCTTCCGTTCGGCGCGTGGTTCTCACGCTTCCGGCCTGTGCCACTGACACTAGTCTCCTTCTTGCTTGTTGTTCCCTTCGTGTTCTTGCAGGGGCTGGCGACGAGTTTCCTGATTCTCTTCTTGGCGCGCTTCTTCCTGGTTGGGTTCAACCTGATTTCGATTCCCGCCCAAACCCTTCTGCTTCAGCAATGGGCCGCTCGCCGCCAGTACCCCATCATCAACGCGGTGGGACTATCCCAGCACAGCATTCTGCTCGCCCTCACCATCAGCACCAGCGCGCTGGTAATAGCGGCTGTCGGAAGTTGGAGGCTGGCCTACTTCATCCAGGGCGGCTTCATGCTGGCACAGTTGCTGGCGTGGCTGATAGTGGCGAGGGAGCGGCACGCGCCGGTGAAGGGCTTCCAGGAGGCGCTGCGAACGCCGCAGCGGACACCCATCGGGGCCATCCGCGCTTATCCGCAGGCGTGGCTCGTGGGAGTAACGATGTTCTGTCTCGCGGCCACTTGGACGGCGATGGTCACGTTCCTGCCGACGCTGCTGCTGGAAGAGCGTGGCATCTCGCTGACACTGGGCGGGCCGCTGCTGGCCTTCCTCTACTATACCCTCATACCATGTGCCCTGGCGGGAGGCTGGATTTCGCGCAAGGTGCCCAACCGCAGAATGCTGCTGGTGATTCCCGCGTTCTTCAATGCGCTGCTCGGCGTTGCCATTACGCTGACGCCCTATCCGCTGCTGCTCATGGCGCTGATAACCGGGCTGGGGCTGGTATGGGTAGCATCGCCGGTCATCGAGGTCATCCCGTTCGAGTTTCCGGGCATAGGGCCGCGAGAGGTCGCGGTAGTGGCGTCGCTGATAAACACGCTGTCTGGGTTGGGGTTCGCCGCTGGCCCCGTGATTACGGGCGCGGTGGCGCAATACACCGGTTCGTTGCAGACGGGACTGCTGGTACTCTCCCTGCTGACTGGCATAGGCGTATTGTCGGCGTTGCTCTATCCGAATCGGAAGAAGAACGCCGCCACCCACATGTCCCGTTAGGAGGAATGGGGCTATAATAGGCGGCAAGACGATCGAGGGGAGGTTGAAATGGGCAAGACGGTTGTACGCGCGACGCTCACCGGCGACCTTTCTAGTCGCGAGTATGATTTCCTTGTAGATACAGGCTCCACGCTCGTCGGCCTTCCCGCCGACGAGATTCGCGCGCTGGGACTGCGCCCGATTCCGAACGGCAGAATCCGAGTACGCACCGCGAACGGCATTGTGGAGCGAAACATCTTCAATGCGACTGCGCAGGTCATGGGCAAGGGTATAGGCGCGAACGTAATAGAGGCCCCGGTTCCACTGATTGGCTACGAACTCCTCGAAAACATCAGGCTCAAAGTGAACCCGGTCACACAGCGGCTCGAGCACGTCCCTGACGATGAGATGGGGCCGCCGTACCAGATTTCCAGCTGGGTCTAATCCAAGGGCCAACGGCGTGAAGGGAGATGCCCGTGCCGGAGAGACGACCTCAAAACGTGCTCATTACAGGGGCCTCGTCGGGAATCGGCAGGGTCACCGCGCTCTACCTCGCCGAGAAAGGCTACTCCGTGATTGGCACGAGCAGGTCGCTGGAGCGGCTTGCTGGTCTCCAGGGAGAAGGCTTGCGGAAGGGTCTCTCCATCTCGGCGATCGAGTTGGACATCAACAGCGACGAGGCCGTCGAAAGGGCGATTCCGCTGCTCACGGGTGAGCGCGGGCCAATCGACGCGCTGGTCAACAATGCGGGCTATGGGCTGTGGGGGCCTGTCGAAAGCCTATCGCCTGCCGAGTTGAAGGCCCAGTTCGAGACCAACCTGTTCGCGGCGCACCGTCTCATCAGGGCCGCGCTGCCGGGAATGTTGGGCCAGCGCAAGGGTACGATAGTCAACGTGAGCTCCGTGCTGGGCCGGCTGGGGACTCCCTTCAATGGCGCCTACGTATCCAGCAAGTTTGCCCTCGAGGGTCTAAGCGAGTCGCTGAGGACGGAGCTCTGGCCCTTTGGTGTCCGCGTGGCCGTGGTGGAGCCGGGCCTGTTCCGCTCGGACTTTATCAAGAACCAGGTCAGCGCGGAGCAGGCCGATTCAGAGGACGCCGTTTATCATCCCTACGTCAAGCGATACAGAGAGCGAAGCGCGAGAATGCACAGCAGAGCCGCCGACCCCATCAAGGTTGCCAGGGTCATTCACAAGATAGTCCGCTCCAAGCGGCCGGCGTTTCGTTATCCCGTCAGCATGGAGGCACGGCTGGGAAGCCTGGGCGCGAGGCTGCTGCCGGAGAGAATCTTCCAATTCCTCCTCAGCCGCGCCACAATGAGGTAGGCGGTCCACTCGCGCTCCGTCGCAACAAGACTGAACGAGGTCTATACATGAGTCTCATCTCCGAAGTGAAAGCGAGGGAAGTCATCGACTCCAGGGCGAACCCGACGGTCGAGGTGGACGTCACGCTGTCTGACGGCGCCCGGGGGCGAGTGCTGGTCCCGTCGGGCGCGAGCACGGGAGCGAACGAGGCTCTGGAGCTGCGCGACGGGGACGCCAAGCGCTACGGCGGTCGAGGCGTGCTCAGGGCCGTCGAAAACGTGCGCAGGCTCGTCGCGCCCGAGATAGTCGGACGCTCCGCGCTCGATCAAGAGGCCCTGGACAAGCTGCTGCTGGAGTTGGATGGCACGCCAAACAAGAGCGTCCTGGGCGCGAACGCAATCCTGGGCGTATCGGTCGCGGCGGCTCACGCGGTGGCGCGGAGCAGGGGAACGCCCCTCTACGAGCGCCTGGGTGAGGGACGGTTGCCCACGTTGCCTGTGCCTATGTTCAACATCATCAACGGTGGCAGACACGCCGAAAACTCCACCGATTTCCAGGAGTTTCTCGTCGTTCCCGCCGGCTTCGACAGCTTTGCGCGCTCATTGCGCGCCGGCGTAGAAGTGTATCACGCGCTGCGGAGACTGCTGCTGGAGCGCGGTCTCAGCGCGAACGTGGGCGACGAGGGCGGATTCGCTCCCGCGCTCTCATCCAATCGCGAGGCGGTGGAGCTCATCCTAATGGCAATCGAACAGGCCGGTTACGCGCCGGGGCAAGAGTGCTTCATCGCGCTGGACGTTGCCGCCTCCGAGTTCTACGACGCCGGTAGTTATACTCTCGCGAGAGAGCAGGCCGTGCTGCCGGCTGAGGGGCTTATCGCCAGATACTCGGACTGGGTACGCGAGTACCCTATCGTCAGCATCGAGGACGGCATGGCCGAGGACGACTGGGATAGCTGGCGCGCGATGACCTCCAGCATAGGTGACGCCGCGCAGTTGGTGGGCGACGACCTCTACACGACCAACACCGCGCTCATTCGGAGGGGCGTCGAGAGCGGCGCGAGCAACGCTGTGCTCATAAAGCTCAACCAGATAGGTACGCTGACGGAGACACTCGAGGCGATAGCCATGACCAAGCACGCGGGCTGGGCCGCCGTCATAAGCCACCGCTCCGGCGAAACCGAGGATACCACGATAGCGGACCTCGCCGTCGGCACGGCGGCGGGACAGATAAAGGCCGGCGCGCCCGCTCGGAGCGAGCGCACCGCTAAGTATAACCGCCTCCTGCGCATCGAGGAGGAGCTCGGCGAGAAAGCGACATTCGCCGGACGCAGCGCCTACGAGCGATTTCTGGCATAGGCCGATGTACTCTTCACCGCTGCGGGCGGCCTGCAACCACGCATATGACCATAGACTTTCATACCCACGTAATCCCTTCCTGGATAAGCCGGCAGCGCAGCCGTTACCTCGAGCGTGACGCCACGTTCGGCGAACTGTTCGCTGACCCCAGGGCGACGATGGCTACCACCGACGAACTGATCGAGGCGATGGATGAGGACGGCGTCGATGCGTCGGTGATAATGGGCATGGGCTGGACCGACGAGGGTCTTGCACATGAGGTCAACGACTACATAATCGAATCGACGCGCCGGTTCCCGGGACGGCTCTACGGGTTCGCGGGAGTCAACCCCGCCTGGGGCGAAGGCGTGGCGCGCGAGGCCGAACGCTGTGCGCTGGCCGGCCTCAGGGGCATTGGAGAACTGCACCCGGATACGCAGCAATTCGACATCGGTTACGCGCGAACGATGGAGCCGCTGATGGAGGTCGTCCGAGAGCGGGGCCTGATCGTCACGACGCATTCGTCGGAGCCCGTCGGGCACCTCTACGCGGGCAAGGGCGCAACAAGGCCGGAGGCGCTCTGGCGGTTCATCAGCAACTTCCCCGACGTGACGATCGTGTGCGCCCACTGGGGAGGCGGCCTGCCGTTCTATGCCCTGATGCCCGAGGTGGCCGAGGGACTGGCAAACGTCTATTTCGACACGGCGGCGTCGCCCCTCCTGTACACGCCGCGGGTCTTTTCGGCCGTAGCGGGGCTGGTTGGCGTGGACCGCATACTGATGGGAAGCGACTTCCCGTTGCTGCGAGCGCGCCGCCTCATCAGGCAGCTTCAGGAATCTGAGGCGTCCGACGAGCATAAGGAAGCCGTGCTCGGAGGAAACGCGGCAAGACTGTTGAACCCGTAGTGCTCCAAATTCATTGAAATGAAGGTTTGAAGGGAGACCTGTCGGCGCGCTCAGACTCGGGGTTCACTCGCGGGAGGCGTCCCGCAAGAGGTGGCAGCCCGTCACGCCGAAGACGATAACTAGCAACGGGTCGATCAGCATCCAGTTGATGAGATTGGTATCCGACTGCGGACCCGCTCCGACAGTGAGATTGTCAAACCAGTTCCAGAAGAACCAGAGAGTGAGCGCGATCGAGGCGTAGAGCGCGACATTGACTTCCAGATACTCGCGGGTAATCGATCCGTTCGCATCCTTCGCGTCAAAGACGCGCTTGCGAAGGTAGTGGACTATCAGCGTGACCGCCATTGCCGCGGCCATGAACCAGTCCAGGATGTCCCAGATCTCGCTAACGTCCACGGAGTCCGGGTAGAACGGTGTGAACATGAAGTGCAGCGCCACCGCGATCGACACAAGGATGAGGCCCATTGCGATCAACTTCTTCATCAGCGCCATAACAACTCCCCTTTCAGCCCATGAGATTGCTGCCTCTTGACAGCCAGGTGACCACCACATTTCATATTAGCAACCTCACTCGGGCGCAATCAAGGGCTTTTGTTCAGGCACAACGTTGAAACAGGTCTCCGCGCATGGGGCGAACCGGTCAGAACTGGAGCTTTAGGGTCGCCTCTTTGAGACGCTGCCTCCTCAGTTGCATATCCGGCATGACCTTTGCCACCAGGCCCCAGAAGTCCGCCGAGTGGTTCATATGGGTGAGGTGCGCCAGTTCGTGGGCCACTATGTAGTCGATGAGCCAGGGTTCCAGCATCATGACGCGCCAGTTGAACCTCAGCTTCCCGTCGGACGAGCAACTCGCCCACCGCCGCTTCTGGTTGCGGATGAGCAACTGCGGCTCGACCTCGCAGCCGAACCGGGGCATCCACTTCTCAATGCTGACCGG
Organism: Dehalococcoidia bacterium; assembly: GCA_965217565.1. Taxonomy (GTDB): domain Bacteria; phylum Chloroflexota; class Dehalococcoidia; order Lucifugimonadales; family CATOSD01; genus CBDCIS01. The sequence continues at coordinate 130,224 of CBDCIS010000010.1, read as the reverse complement.
CAGCCGCTCGGCGGCCCTGTCGCGGTACCACGCCTCGATGGCGTGGCGGATGCGTTCGTAGCGTTCGCTGCCGCGCATTATGCCTGGAGCGGTGATGTGGAAGCGCCATTTACTGAATCGCACCTTCGGAGTTTCTCCGTCAGCGTCCTTTACGAGCATGGGAACGTCGCGGCCCAGGTAGGGCAGCGTCTCCCCGCTGGCGAAGCGCGCGGGAAGGGCCGTCGCTTGTTCGTCGGCCTTCTGCTCGATTATCCAGGGCGCGCGCTTGCGGACAAAGTCCCGCAGTTCGCGGTTCGGTGTTCGCATGGGAGCGGAGACCCGAACCACGCCGCCTTCCACGCTAATCTGCAGGGTCTTCTTGCGGCGCGCACTGCGCCGGACCTCATACTCGATGGTCGTGTCGCCGAACTGAATGCGCTCACGTCTGGTCACAGGACGGTCCTCCGCGGCGAGGATTCGGCGACGCGACCGAGGCGAGTTCGCGCATTTTGGGAGTGCGCGCAGTGGCCGGTGTTCATTGGGCTATCACAAAGCAGCACTTCAACCCCGCTTGCTGCCCCTTCTTCATAAGCACACGTATAGGGAGATGCGAGCCAATCCCCAGTATAAGCGTAGCCTTGCCGGGGTTCAACGCCGCCACGCGGGGAGCGATTCCGTGTACAATGTAGCCGGGCCGGGCTGTGGCGTCCTGGGTTATCGGCGTTTCCGCAGGCTTACGACCAACGAGGATTCGTGTGACGTATGCCCCATTCCGTGGGACATGACGGGAGCAATCCCAGGGTACTTGAGACGCTCAAGGAGCATTTTGGGCATGACGCCTTTCTGCCTTTGCAGGAAGAGGTCATCGGGAACGTGCTCGCCGGACGGGACTCGCTTGTGTTGATGCCGACGGGCGGCGGCAAGTCATTGTGCTACCAACTTCCCGCGTTGCTGCTCGACGGGCTGACGCTGGTGGTCTCCCCGCTGATAGCCCTGATGAAGGACCAGGTGGACGCGCTGCGGGCCAAGCGGATCAGGGCGGGCTTCATCAACAGCACTATGATGCCCGCGGACATGCGACGCACGCAGATTGACGCCTACCACGGCCGGCTCGACATGCTGTACGTCGCCCCCGAGCGGCTCGTGCTCCCGCAGTTTCGCGATTTCCTCCGCGCCCTGAAGCTGAGCCTGATTGCCATCGACGAGGCGCATTGCATCTCCGAGTGGGGCCACGACTTCCGGCCCGACTACCGCAGCCTGCGGGCGCTACGGGACGAATTCCCCAGCGTGCCCGTGGTAGCTCTCACGGCCACCGCCACCGAGAGGGTGCGCGAGGACATCCTGGCGCACCTGCGTATGCCCTCCGCCGAGCGGTTCATAGCCAGCTTCAACCGGCCGAACCTCACCTATAGCGTAAGGCCAAAGCGCCGGAGCTTCGAGACGCTGCTCGAACTGCTGCGCAGGCACAGGAACGGCTCGACCATCGTCTATCGCTTCTCACGGCAGGAGACCGAGGAGTTGGCGTCGAGACTGTCCGCGCACGGGTTCGAGGCGCTGCCCTATCATGCCGGCTTGGAAGACGACGTGCGGCGGGAGACGCAGGAGCGGTTCCTCAGCGACGACGTCCCGATCATCGTGGCGACGATAGCGTTCGGGATGGGCGTGGACAAGCCGAATATACGCCTCGTCGTCCACTACGAGCTCCCCAAGACTATCGAGGGCTACTACCAGGAGACGGGCCGGGCCGGGCGTGACGGCCAGCCAAGCGACTGCGTGCTCTTCTTCTCCTACGGCGACAAGGCGAAGCAGGAGTTCTTCATTCGCCAGATCGGAGACGACGCCGAGCGCGAGAACGCCAGGGCGAAACTCGCCATGATGCTTGAGTACGGAGACACCAGGAACTGCCGCCGTGCGTTCCTCATAAGCTACTTTGGCGAGGAGTGGCAGGAGCGGAATTGCGGCGCGTGCGACGTGTGCCTCCCGGAGTCGGCGGAGCAGGACTCCACGAGCGCGTTCGACGGCACGACGATCGCCCAAAAGGCGCTGTCCGCGCTGATACGGACGGGAGAGAGGTTCGGCGCCAACCACGTCGTTGAAGTGCTGCGCGGCAGCCGCTCCAAGCGCGTGCTGCATCTCGGACACGACAGGCTGTCGGTGCACGGCATCGCCCGCGAAATGCCCGCGGACGACCTGAAGGACATCATCGACCAGCTTATCGACAAGGGACTTGTGGCGAGGGCGACGGGGGAATATCCGACTCTGTTCGTGACCCAGGAGGGACGCGACTTTCTCAGGAGCCGCGACACCCTGACGCTCCGTCGGAGAAACAGCAGCCCGGCTCCACGGAACGCCCCGAGGGTTCCCGTCGATGAGGAGCTATTCGAAAGGCTCCGCGAACTGAGACGGCGGCTCGCCGATGACCTGGACGTGCCTGCGTTCGTCGTGCTCAGTGACGTCGCTCTGCGCGAGATGGCGTCGCTCATGCCGCAGACGCGCGACTCCATGCTGAGCATCAAAGGCGTTGGCGAGGCGAAAATCCGGCAGTTCGGCGACCAGTTCATCTCCGCTATCGCGGCCCACGCCGCCAGCGGTGAATCGCCCAAGGCGACCCAGGCGTCGCGTCAGAAACGACCCGGCGCGAACGGGCTTTCATCTTCCGCCTCACGCGACGGCGGCAGGCCAGCCAGAGGCCAGACCTATATCGACACGAGAGAGTTGCTACGCCAGGGGATGAACGTCGCGGAGATAGCCAGCCGGCGAGGACTGGCGCAGTCGTCGGTGCTCGGGCACATCGAGCATCTGGTAGAAGCGGGGGAGAAGCTCGACCTGCTGCACGTGATTCCCGAGGCGAGGCGCTACCAGCGGATAGCGTGGGCATTCCGGCAGGCGAATAGCGACAAGCTGAAGCAGGTCAGGGATTTGCTGGGCGAGCGTTACTCTTACGAGGAACTGCGGCTCGTCCGATTGCACATGCGCCAGTCGTTCGACGAGTCGTCCACCCAGCGCCCTTCGCTCTGAAAGAGGCGCTCCCGCCCGCCTCAGCTTACAGGGGTAGGCGGTGGGGGCGACTCGATGATGTGGGGGCCTTTTCGCTTACTGGGCCAATCGCGGAGTCCGCGCGGGTTCTCCGGTTTCGGCCTGGAGGGCGTCGAGGATGCCGAGCAGCGCTTCCGTGTCCCTCTCGCAGTAGTCGAGCAGGTCCTGCCGTGTCTTGGCCCAATCCGATTCCGACGCGGCGCCGGAAACCATCCGCGCGTAGGCGTTTGAGGCGAGGTCGCCTTCTCTAATGTCGAGGTCGGCGTAGTCCAGGCTGGGGACGAGCGCGGGTGTCACCGACTTCAGGGAAAAGCTGCCGTGGAACTGGGGGTGATAGTAGTTCGCCCGGACTACCGGCAGCAGGTCGAACAGCCGGCCGCACAGCGCCATCAGGGAAGTCTCGTATTGCGGCAGCGCCTGCGCCAACTCCCTCAGCATCCTTTGCTCGTAGCCCGAATACACCACGATGCTGCCTCGTTCGGGAGCAGCTTCCAGCAGACTGACAACGAAACGCTCTCTTGGGTCGGCGGCATCCTCGTTCAGGAAGGCATGGTGGCTCATCCGTCCGTCGGCGTCCCGCACGTGCAGCGACCATTGGAAGGGAATCGCCTGGTAGGGTCGAGTCCCGACAAAGCGGGGTATAGCCGGGCTGAAGGTCTCGAAGTCCATGAAGCTGACGGGATACGCGAGGGCAGCCAGCGCGCCCGCTAGTTCAGGGGCCACGAATGGCAGCCCGCTGACCACGCAGTCCCGCACGCGCTGTTGTGTTGCGTTGAGACCGGCAAAACCGGAGGGAATGCTGCCGATGTCCTGGATTCCCTTCTCCGCCAATGCGGCTCGCGCAGACGCCCGCAGTCTGGGCAATTGCCTGACGGGGTGCTCCGATTCGCCCTGATGGCAGTGGCCAAAGAAGGGGCACCGGTAGGGCTTGAAACAGTGGTCGCCCACCTCTATATCGGGCGCGGTATGTCGTTGCAGGACCTCCCACATCCGGACGAGTTCGCCGGGCACGTTCTCCCGCACGAAAAGCTTGGCATCGTCTGTAAGGTCCTTCTGGGAGAAGAGTTCGGTCAAGTCGTGGGGGCCGCCCTGATACACGTACCGATTGTTGACGTGCATCAGGTACGCGCGGTCAACGTCGATCCCCGCTTCCCCCAGCACGTGAAGCTGAATAGCCACGTCGGGGAGGTGCTCGTCCTTGGCCGAGGTGGTGGACTTGAGCTCCACCAGGTCGAAGGCGTTGCCGCCGCTCTGTCGGAGAATGTCAACTCTGGCCCTGATTCCGCCAGAGATGAAGGCGGCCTCGTACAACGGTGGAACCGGGGACTCGGCCAGCAACGCTTTCGTCGTCTCCACTGCCTGCGTGTGCTCGAAGTATTCTTCCGCGATGAGTGTGCCGCCGGGAAACGCTTGTCGGGCCAGTTCACCAACCTCGTTGCCGGAGTCGAAGCGGGCTTGCAGGCTCGCATCCACAGGGTCGGCAAGCTCGGGGTGGTAGCTCTCCAGGTACAGGCGCTTCAGGCACTCCAGGCCCGCGGTGAACCTGGACTTGGAAAGGGTTGGCGTCCGGCGCGCCTGGTTGTTCTGGTCAGTGCTCATGGAGTTATCCCCACCTACAACCGGGCGTGATCATAGATTCTGTCGGCCATCGACGCGATTTCCGTTGCCATCGCAAGCCGTTCCCGCCATTCAGCCGGGACTGCTTCAACTCCGTAGTGCGCCCCGGCGATTTGCCCATAGATTGCGCCGGTCGTGTCGGCGTCGTCGCCGAGGTTGACAGCCAGAAGCGCCCCCTGGCGAAAGTCCTGGGACTTATGGAATGCCCAGAGCGCCGCTTCCAGTGAGTCCACAACATAGCCCGTTCCCTTGATTTGCGGTGGCTCCCGGTGCTTGAATGACCCACCGGCGATAGCGGCGATCTTCTCCGCCAACGGTTTGCTTTCCCAGAGACCTTCTACCGGGCAGTAACGCGGCGCGAGGAGTGTTTCTTTATCGGCGCCCTTCAAAGCGCCAACAAGCAGGCCGGCGAAGTAGCGGCAAGCGTCAACCGCTTCCTCGGCGTTGTGAGTGGTGCAAGAACTGTCCGCACCGCGATCAATTGCCTCGGTGGGGTTGGCGACAAAGTACATGGGCACAGGAGCGAGCCGCATGAGGGAACCGTTCCCGGCGGAAAACGGGTCTGAGGAACCGGCGTAGGGTTCGCCGGTGGCGACGAATCGCGACAACGCGTCGCTGACGGTGTTTCCGATGTCGAAGCAATGCCCCGTGCATGACAGGTAACCTTCGTCTCGCCAGCGAACGTAGCGTCGCATCTGGTCCGTGGGGTCGAATCCACAGCACTCTATCAGGCTCATCGCCAGGCACAGGGCCATGGAAGTGTCATCAGTCCATTGGCCGGGTTGCAAGCCGAATGGCCCACCGCCGACCATGTCGTTGATCGGCTGGAAAGAGCCGGGCCTCCTGAACTCCAGCGTGGTTCCCAGCGCATCGCCCGCCGCAAGTCCGAGGAGGGCACCGCGAAAGCGGTCCCGGATTGTTACCTCGCTCATAACGTCACCTCTCCGGTGGCGGTTCGGTCCAGTCGCGGACATACGCTCTCTGTTGGGACGTTTCAGGAGACCTGGGAACGCGCCAAGACTTTTCCATTCCCTTCCACCACTCGGCGATCTGGCGCAGGGCTGCGTCCCCCGCGCGTCCGTGCCGCACCAGCCAGCAGCCAACGACGGTTCCGGTTCGACCCACGCCGCCCCAGCAGTGCAGGTAGATGGTCTTGCCGTCACTCAAGGCGGCGTCGATGGCGTCCAGCGTCTTGGTCGTCTGTTGCGGGCAGCGCGGAACGCTCAGGGCAACGATAGGACGCCGCTCGTACCCAACGCTCATGCCGCGGCGACTGGCTTCCTCCTCCGCAATCTGGGCATAAGGAGCCAACGGCTCCCTCGCCTCCGTCAGGTCGATGAAATGGTCGATCCCCGCGTCGAGCAAGGTCTTCAACTTAGCTTTTGCCTCGTTAGGTTCCATTGCCCCGGGATACTCTCCCGCCGCGAATCGGCCGGGTATGACCCAATAACTGTTGGGCATGGGGCGGGTGGTGGCTTCTGACGTTCTAGACCTCATGCTCCTCGTCTTCGTGCACGTCATGTTCTCGATCTACGTTTTCGATGCCGCTCAAATCAACCGCCCATCTATTCCTCGCCCATTCAAGCAACGGGGTACGCCGCTTGTCGATGGCGGAGGCATCCCAGTTTGGTATGTCCTTTAACTCTCTTTCGATATACATTGGTGACTCTTCGTAAGCGAATTGTCAAGAATGTTACCCATGCCAGGACATACGCTCGCCTCATTTTGCCGCCGATTTCTCGACAGGCGTCACCAAGGCTTTGATGATATTCTCATACGGCCCAGGAATCGGCGCAATCAACTTCTTCGGACGATCCCTAGGGCGTTTCTTCTGCTCTTTGTCTTTGGGCATTTCTCCCTCGTATCTACCTTCATTATACTCCGTTTTGCCAATCTCCCAACCTATTTTTTTGATAATCCTCTAAATGCGATAGAATGGACTTGCCAGAGTGGTAGGCAGGCCATTATCCTCATAAGATCCGGAGGACGAAGCCTTTTAGGAGGCAGGATTGGGTATCGGAGAGACACTACTGTATCGTGTCCCCTTCTGGCTCACTTCTTCGGGTTGAATCACTATGGCAGGTGTTCTCTCCGTTCTTAGCCAGAAAGAGGCTTATCACATGCGCGATCCTAGCTCTTTTGCGGAATCCATCCACAACCTCTCTACCCATGCCGCCGATCAGAAAGATCACCTGAAAACTGAGCAAGCAGCAATCCAATCTCTCGTCAATCCTCTGCTTCGCTGCTTAGGATACAACCCCTCTGACGGAAGAGAAGTTATCCCCCAAGCTGAAGCAACCTTTAAGGGCGCAGCACACAAAGTTGACTACGCTATTAGAAAGAACGAGAACTCAGCCTTTATCATCGAATGTAAAAAGGTCGGCGCTCCACTAGACACCTATGTGGGCACGCTCCAAGCATACTTTGCGGCAAAAGTCACATCGGGAGACTGCATACGCATAGCGATTCTCACTGATGGTCTTGAATATCGGTTCTACGCCGACATTAACAAAAAGAACATATTGGACGGAGAACCCTTCTTTACGTTCAACCTTCTGGCCCCCACAGATGGATCAATCAAGGAGCTTGAACGATTTACCAAGTCCAACTTTGATGCCGACAAGATTATCAAGGAGGTGGGTGACTGTATCCGTAATGCGAGAGACATCGCTGCAATCAAACAAAACCTCTTGAATCAACTTGCTAGTCCCAGCGTTCAATTCATGGGAAGCATTAAGCCGGCTACTATGGGGCACCTGGGGTCAACTAACCAGGCGGTACTGCGAGATCTGATTCCGAAAGCCTTCGAGGTTCTGAATGCAGAATGGAAATCTAGCGATGCACCTTCTGACAACGGCCAGGTAACTCCATCTAAACCATCGTTCACGCCAGACCCACGAGAAGAAGAGGCACTAGACATTGTAAGGGGTATCGCCGAAGGCCTAGTGAAGGCTGATGACCTTACTCTGATTAGGCCCACAAAGGTTACTTTTATCAGACTTGATAGTAAAGAGCGTACTATTCTCAGGCTTCAGGTCAGAAGCAAAAAATCCTTCTCTACCCCTACCATATACACATACCCTGAGCAAGACAAAATCGACCTCAATACCTTAGACGACATTCGCCTCCATGCCGACCAAATCAGGAAAAGAATCCAGCAAGTCGTCAATGCCAACACGGGCTAGGAGGTTCTCATGCCAGCAAACAATAGGTTCAGCGATAACCCCTTCCGCGATCCCAACCTGACGCCGGAACAGGTGGAACGGATCGAAGCCCGTAATAAAGCCCTACGCATCTTTCGGGAGACAGGGGATAAAGGGCCGGCTATTGAAGCAGGGATATTCCCCGCAAAGCCTACAAACAGAATCGCGGCTACCTTTGCCCGAACATTCAAGAATTGGGATATAAAGCTACCTGCTGAGGCCGTCAACAACAAACAGGCGGGAAAGCTAAGTCAGGCCGGATGGAATATCGAATACCTATTCGGCGTTGATGGAGACTCGGAGTACCTGGATTACTACGCTACACATCGTATGACCAACGACAGCCATGTGCGTAGTCATGCCGATGGCAAGTCTGAATCTCTTGAGGCCCCACAGGAAATGTATGCCTATCCTGGAGACGCCGATGAAGCTGCGCGGCAGAAGGCTAAAGAGGAGTTTCAGGCGAGGAATCGCGCCATATACCAGAAGCTCAGAGAAAAGGGGTTTCTGTCACGCGATTAGATCGGCGTAAATCAGCTTAAAATAGGAAGCTGATAGGCCAGAAAACGGCTAGGTTGTGTTGACATTCCGGTTTGGTGTCATTCCGAACGCAATGAGGAATCTAAAGCGGTAGGGGCATTTCAGGCATAGGCTTTAGATTCTTCGTCGCTTTGCTCCTCAGAATGACAATTTGGACGGCTTACTCGATTATGAAATGCCCGGTATCTCAAATGTCAACACTACCTAGCTACTTCCAGGTCTCGTTATCATCAATTGGTATTACATGCGTGCTTCCTGCGGAAGCGAGGGTTACGGCAGGGTTTGGAGGACTGCCTTTAGAGACTGGACGAACTGGCGCTTTTGCCAGTCGCGGACTTCGGGGCTTTGGAGTTCGGCGTCCAAGTCGGCAGGATTTTGGGCAAGGCGGCCCAGGCTTGCGGCGGGCCAGAGGAGGGTCGCGTCCAATCCCAGTTCGCTGCCCAAGCCATTGCGCCAACCTTTGAGGCTGCGTAGGCGGTCGCTGACCCTCTTTCGCTCCGATGGACTGAGCCTACCGCCGGACCTCGTTTGCCTGGGCCTGGTTACGGGCTGGGCGCTGATTCCTTTTGCGATTGCCGTTTTCAGTCCCCTGTTGGCGGGCGGACGCGCGTAGCGGCCCAACCCTTTCACATTCGAGAGGTTGGTTGTGGGGTCGGACGACAGTTGGATAAGCGCAGAGTCGGGGATGACCTTGAAGAGCGGACGGTCGAGACGACCGGCCTCTCGTTCGCGGAATCTCGACAGAGAGTGCAGGATGGCGAGGCCGCGTCCGTCCAGGTCTCGGCTGCCCCTGGTCGAAAGGAAGGCCGATTCGCGGTCGGGAGGAACATGCCTCACAGTCTCCATTCGGGCGAACTCCTCCTCCGCCCATTCGAGGCGGGATAGCTCCTTCAGCCGTGCGGACAGCGATTCGCGGACACGCGGGAGGTGCAGCACATCTTGGGCGGCGTAGTCCAGGGCTACATCGCTCAGGGGCCGAATCGTCCAGTCGGAGCGCTGGAGCTTTCGGGGCTTGACCAACTCCACGCCTGCGTGCTCCATCAGCACCGACTGCAAACCCAGCCGCGTGGAGCCAGCCAATGCGGCGGCAATACCGGTGTCGAACAGATTATTCACACGGAATCCCCAATCCCTGTCGAGGCTTCGGAGGTCGTAGTCGGGGGCGTGAAATATCTTCTCCACCGACGGGTCAGCGAGGAGGCGGCCAAGCGGTTGGGGGTCGTCAATCGCCAGAGGATCGACGAGGAAGGCGGTTTCGGCTGCCGCGAGTTGCACGAGGCAGACGCGCTCACGATACCTGAAGAAGCCGTTCGATTCGAGATCAACGGCGACTCGCTGCTCCCTCGACAGCCGAACGACGACATCGGCCAGGCGGGATTCCGCGCTAACTAACTCGTAGCGGGTCATCTACGTTTCTCCGGAGCAATCACAGGCAACGACCACCCCCCATCCTAACCTTCCCCCTAAAAAGGAAGGAACGTGTAACCTCTCTACTGACATAGTAACAGAAGGCGGGCGTTTGGGCGCCGCTGATTGCCCGCCTTTGGCCGCCGTGCTATTCTTAGGCCGTATCCTTTTGACGGGGTTGGCGTATGTATGTTGTGGGGACGGCGGGGCACGTCGATCATGGCAAGTCCACGCTCGTGGAGGCGCTCACCGGCATCGACCCTGACCGGCTCAGGGAAGAGAAAGAGCGCGGCATGACCATCGACCTAGGCTTCGCCTGGCTGCAATTGCCGAGCGGGAACGAGGTCAGCATCGTCGATGTGCCGGGCCACGAACGCTTCGTGAACAACATGCTCGCGGGCGTGGGCGGCATCGACCTCGCGCTGCTGGCGGTGGCCGCGGACGAGTCGGTGATGCCTCAGACGCGGGAGCATCTTGCCATCCTGGACCTGCTCCAGGTCAAACGCGGCCTGGTCGCCGTAACCAAGAGAGACCTGGTCGATGAGGACTGGCTCGAGCTTGTGATGGCGGACGTGGAGGAAGTCTTGAAGGGCACGGCGTTGGAGGGTTCCGCGATTCTGCCGGTGTCAGCCATGAGCGGCGAAGGGCTGCCGGAGTTGCTTTCCGAGATCGACGACCTGCTGCGTGAGACTCCTCCCAAGAGAGACCTGGGACGGCCCCGTCTGCCGATAGACCGCTCGTTCACCATCACAGGCTTCGGCACGGTGGTGACGGGAACGCTCATCGACGGCTCGATCGACGTGGGGGAGAACGTGGAGCTAATCCTTTCTGGCAGGACGACGCGGGTGCGCGGCCTTCAGACTCACCGCGCCAAGCTGGAGCGCGCCCTGCCAGGCACTCGCGTGGCCGCCAATCTGAGCGGCGTATCGCACGAGGACATCAGCCGCGGCGAGGTGCTGTCGAGGGCCGGGTGGCTACGGCCCACCGGCGCGATGGACGTGCGTCTCAGGATAATCCCCGACGCGCCTCATCCGGTCAGGCACAACATGTTCGTTACCGTGCACACGGGCAGCAGCGAGGCCATCGCGCGGGTTCGCCTGCTGGAGTCGCAGGTCGCCGAGCCGGGCGACACGACCTGGGCGCAGCTGAAGCTCAGCGCTCGATTGGCGGTGATAAAGGGTGACTCGTTCGTCATAAGGTCGAACCGGACGACGCTGGGCGGCGGCGACGTGGTTGACCCCCACGCGCGCCGCCATCGCCGCATGTACGAGCCGCTGCTGGACCGGCTCGAGGTGATGGAGGCGGGCTCGGACAGGGAGGTGATTCTCAAGACGATAGAGCTTTCCGAGCCGAGCGAGTTCCAAGCGCTCGTAACCCGCGCCAACCTCGCGCCGGATGTGGCCCGCGAGGAGCTGGAGGCGATGGCGGCGGAAGACCTGGTTGTGCCGCTCGGCGGGCAGGCGATAGGGCCGGGCGCGCACGTGTTCAGCGCGAACGGATGGGAGACGATGTCCCACAAGGCAACGAATTCACTGGAGAATTACCATAGGCAGTTCCCGCTGCGCAAGGGCGCGCCTAAGGAGGAATTGCGCAGCCGTCTAAGGATGACGCCGCAGATCTTCAACAGCGCGCTGCCGCTGCTTCAGGACGATAACGTGGTGGTGGAAGAGGGCGCGCTGGTTCGGCTGCCGGAGCATCGGCCAGGTCTCAGCGACGCCCAGCAGAGGTTGGTCGCCGACTACATCCGGCTGCTGGAGTCCGACCCGTACTCGCCGCCGACAGACTCGCCAATCGACGTCGAGATACTGAACCTGCTGGCCAATGAGGGCAGGGTGGTTCGAGTGAGCGAGAGCGTGGTGTTCTCGGCGTCGGCGTACAACCAGTTGGTGGATGGGATTTCGACGTACATAAGGGAACAGGGCGAGATAACGGTGGGCGACGTGCGGGACATGTTCGGCACGAGCCGCAAGTACGCGCTGGCGCTCATGGACCACCTGGACCACCAGCGAATCACGCGGCGGGTGGGAGACGCGCGAGTGCTCAGGTAGGCGGGTAATCCGTTATGGCTATCGAGAGCCGCTGCCATTTCGAGCCATCGTCGGAGCAGCATCTGGAGATTGCGTTCGACTCCGGCTATCTGCCCGTCTCCAATCTCTCGTCCCTGCTCCGCGTGGCGCAGGCCGCCGTGAGGGAGGTGGCGCGAAGCGGTGAAGGCACACGCCAGGCGTTCTCACAGCAGCCTCAGCCCGTTCTGATGCTGTCTGCCGTAACGACAGACGAAGAACTGAGGCTCTATTTCGTGTTTCAGGACCCGCTGGGTTCTGGGCTGCTGCCGGAGTTGTCTTCCCAGATATTCGCCGCTTTCATGGAGCGATTCGCGCAGTTCCTCAAGGGCCTGCCGCAGCCGGGACTCTGGGGAGACGCGGCGAGGGGCGGACGAAGGCGGGGGTACGAGTCCGACGTGTCAAGGCGGATGAACCAGTTGAGGCTCGAACTGAGGAGATTTGCCAGGGCGAGGCTGAGCTTCAACGGCCAGAGCATTCGCGTAGAAGGCAACCGGATGGAGATTGACTAACGTGAGAGTGTGAATGTCCCTTGACCTGAGCAGCACGGCGATGCAGATAGACCGAATGGTCGAAGAGGTGAGAGCGCGCCAGAGCGACCACCTTCTGCGGCTGGACAACGCGCGCGCGGCCGTGGAGGCGTTCGACCTCGACGCCTACGAGGAGAAGCGGCGGAAGAGCAGTGCGACGCTGGCTTGGAATGCGCCCGTGCCTCTGGGCAACCCCGCTGTGGGTCATGCGCCGCCCGCGCTGCCGGGGGACTTCTGCGTTGTCGCGGTGGACGGCTCGCACATCGACATCGACCGCCACCTTCCCGCCCGCTGTTTCCTGATAAACATAGGCGTCGCCGCGCTGACCTACGGCTCCCGACCCAACGCCGAGTTGTACAGCCATCCACGTCTCTACGCCAGCGACCACGAGCTGGTGATACGGGACGGGGGCGGGTCGCGGGAGCAGTCGATCGAGGGCGCGGTGCTGGGGGCCAAGCGCGCGGTGGAGGAGATTCGGGCAATGGCCGAGGTGGTCAAAGGGCTGCCGGCGGACGTGCCCACGCTTGCGCTGATGGACGGGACGCTGTTGATGATCGGGCTGACGGCGTATGAGAATCGGGAGTTCGTGTTGCGGGAGCTGATCGAGGAGGGGTTCGCGCAGGCGCTGGAGGATCTGCGTCAGCTTGCGGCAAGCCGTCCGCTGGCGGTTGCGAGCTATATCAGCCTGCCTCGCAGCGCAGAGTTCGTGAACGGGCTTCGGCTGCGCGTCTGCCCCTACGAGGTGGCCGAGTGCGACGCCAACTGCGGCGGCCTGGCGACGGGGCAGAGGCCGTGCGACAAGAGCGTCGGAGGGGTGCGAGACCGCGAGGTCTTCTCAGAAATCCTGGAGCAGGGCGAACGCTCGGCTGTGTTCGCGGGTGAGTATCGGGTCGTCTCGAACTACTACCGTGGCCACGAGGTCAACTTCTTCTACGTCAACGCGGGCGCGGAGATAGGCCGCGTCGAGGTTCCATCTTGGATTGCGGACGATGAGGCGATGCTGGGACTGGCGCATTCGCTTATAATCGACCAGTGCTCCAAGGGGCCGGGCTATCCGACGGCGCTGATGGAGGCGCACGAGCAGGCCGTCGTCACGGCCGGAGACAGGCGCAGTTTCGTGGAACTGGTCGAGAACGCGATGCAGGACCGGCAGATGCCTGTTTACACGTCGGAGAAGAACCGCAGCAAGCGACTGAGGTGGGTGTAACATGGACAGAGAGGTTACAATCCGCGCCGTTAGCTCTGAGGACTACCAGGACATCTACGAGATGCTTGGCTGCCCGGGCGTGGTCAGGAACACCTTACAGCTTCCGTACGTCTCCCTGGACAAGCGCAGGGACTGGTTGAGCAACCTGACCCCAGACGATTATATGCTGGTTGCCGAGGTAGATGGGAAGGTGGTCGGCAACATAGAGATTACGCGCAGGAGGAACCGACTTGCTCACGTAGCCAACCTCGGCATGGCCGTTCACGACGACTATCAGGACAGAGGCATTGGCACGGCGTTGATGGAGGCCGCGCTGGACGTGACCGACAACTGGCTCAACATCAAGCGGGTGGAGCTCGACGTTTACACGGACAATTTTCGAGCGGTCCATCTGTACGAAAAGTTCGGATTCGTGATCGAGGGCACGCGAAGAGCGCTCGCCTTCCGCGAGGGCGAATACGTGGACGCCTACCACATGGCGCGTCTGAAGGGGTGACGACGTGGCCCTGAACGCAGCGCAGCCCCAGCCGGACGCCCGCGTGGGCGAGGTGGTGGAAGCCACTACCACCGGCTTCACCACGCAGTGCTATCGCCTGTACGAGTCACCGCCGCTGGGCAGCCTCGTTCGGGGCGGCGACGCGAGCGCGGTCTATGGCATCGTCTATGAGGTCGCCACGCGCAGCATGGACCCGGCGCGCCATCCCATTCCTCGCGGCGGCGGCGAGGACACAGAAGAGGCGGTTTACCTGAACAACCCGCAGCTCAACCGGTTGCTGATTACCGAATTCCACTCCGTCATCGTGGGATTCCGCGACGCCGCCCCAGCAGCGCAGCCGGCTGTTTCACTTCAACCAGAGCTGCGGCGCTACCTGGCGCCGCTTCCGCTGCGGATACACTCCTTTGTGTACGAGTGCGGTGACGACGAGGTAAGGGCGTTCGGCGCGTCGTTGGATTTCGTTCCGCTGATACTGGCCGCGCCAACGAGCGCCCAGGACGATGTGATAGCGTCTTTCCTGAGGCAGGCAAGTCTGGCCCATCCTGACCCTCACGGGTTCCTGGTGAAGGCCGGCAAGGAGCTTGCGGGGCACTTCACCGGCCAATTGCAGCGGCTCAACAACGTGCTCAGGAGGCTCTCGCCGTGAACGACAACACCGAGCAGGAGCGTAGCGGGTTATTTCACTTCAATCACGGCAGAGTGCGCCTCGGCATGGTGGTGGATGGCTCGCTCACCAACGGCATGGAGGTGAGGCTGGACCCCGCCACCTCTATCGAGACGATAAAGGTGGGCGCATTCGTCAACATCCAGGGCGAGCAGCTGCGCTTCTTCGGGGTGGTTACGGACATCGCGCTCGGCTCTACGGACCAGAGCCTCAAGCTGACGCCTCCTGACATCGCCAATCCCCTTGTGGCGCAGGTCGTGGCCGGCACGGCGGCGTACGGGACGATTATGGTGGAACCCATGCTGACGATGGGCACAGCAGCGCAGCCGGCTATTTCACTTCAACCAGAGAGCATGCTGGACGGCCCGCAGCCCGCCAAGACGATACCGCCACACTTCTCCCTCGTGTCGCTGGCCTCCGAGCAGGACATTCAGGACGTGTTTGGCGAGGAAGACCGGCAGCACTTCTGGATAGGCAATCCGCTTGACATGGAGACGCGACTATGCCTGAACGTCGCCGAGTTCGTCAAGCGCAGCAACGGCGTTTTCGGCAAGAGTGGCACCGGCAAGACCTTCCTGACGAGGCTGCTCCTGCTGGGCATTCTCCAGAGCGGAGAGGCCACCAACCTCGTGTTCGACATGGAGAGCGAGTATGGCTGGAAGGGTTACAGCGAGGCGAACAGGGAGGTCAAGGGTCTGAAGCAGCTCTTCTCTTCGAGGGTCGCGGTGTTCTCGCTGGACGAGGAGAGCTCCCGTCGGCGCGGCCTTACGCCCGATTACGTGGTTCGCATCGGCTACGATGAGGTGGAGGCTGAGGACATCCAGATGCTGAAGGAGACGCTCAACCTGTCGGACGTCGCCGCGGACGCCGCCTTTTCGCTGGAGCGGCACTTTGGCAGAAGCTGGGTCAAGAAGTTCCTCGACTATCCCGGCGGGGAAGCCTTTGGAGAGCTGGCGAGCGATTTGAACGTCAACGACAGGGCGCTGAGCACTCTGAAGAACCGCCTGACCCGCCTGGAACGCTTCCACTTCATGGACGACGCGCCCAGCAGCGCAGCGGGCTATGGCACTTCAAACAAAGCCCACAACTCCGTGAACCGCATCCTGGAGTACCTGGACAGGGGTATGCACGTGGTGTTGGAGTTTGGCCGCTACGGTGGAAACCTCGCCGCCTACATCTTGGTCGCCAACCTGATAACGCGGCGAATCTACGGCAGGTACCAGCAGATGACGGAGAGGGCGAGCGGGGATGAGAGCGAGAAGCCCAGGCCGCTGGTCATAACCATAGAGGAGGCCCACAAGTTCCTCAACAAGGACATAGCCAACCAGACCATCTTTGGCAACATCGCCAGGGAGATGAGGAAGTACAACGTCACCCTTCTCGTCGTGGACCAGCGGCCCAGCGGGATAGACGACGAGGTGATGAGCCAGCTCGGTACCAAGATAACCTGCCTTCTGGACAACGAGCGGGACGTGGACGCCGTGCTGACGGGCGTCTCCGGCAGCCGCAAGCTGCGTGCAGTGCTGTCGAGGCTCGACTCGAGGCAACAGGCGCTCGTCTTCGGGCACGCTGTGCCGATGCCGGTCGTCATCAAGACACGCGACTACGGCACGGCGGAGTCGTACCGGGAGTTCGGGTTCGGGGACGCCGCCGAGTTGAAGGCGCAGATGGAGCGCGAAATCGAAGACCTGTTCGGGCCGGAGGACAGGTAGGGGCAGAAACCGACGGCTAAAGCCCCATCTGTTCGAGGGCGTCGTCGTCGATGCCGAAGTGGTGCGCCACCTCGTGGACGACGGTGTCGCGCACTTCCCGGATGACCTCATCCTCGCCGGAGCAGATGGCTTCTATGGCCTTCTGGAAGAGCGTTATCTTGTCCGGCAGCACCAGGTTGTAGTCATAGCGGTCGGTCAGGGGAATACCCTCGTACAGCCCCAGCAGCCATTCGCTGTCGTCGATTCCAGACCCAACCAACTGGTCTCTCGTGGGCCAGTCCTCGATGACCAGGTCCACGTTTTCCATCCGGTCGAGCAGCTCTTGCGGTATCTGGCTCAGGGCCTCTCGGACAAGGCGTTCAAATTGCGCTCGCGTCATTTTGGGGTTACTGGTTGGCGGCCAGGAAATGTCTCGATCCGTCGAGAATCAGCGAGTTCAGCGCGACCGTCTCGGTTATGTCCGAGGACAGCATTCGTCCGGCGGCGTGGATCCGGTCGCCGATGCCGTTCTGGGCATCCTGCACTACGGGATGTTCGGGCTGCCCAGGATAGCCCATGGATTGCGCCAGGTCGTTCGTGCCCCAGGCATAGGCGTCGATTCCCTCGACCTCGAGTATGGCGTCCAGATTCTCAAAGGCGGTGGCGGTCTCCAACTGGCACATGACCAGCATCTGCTTGTTAGCCTCCGCCATGAACTGGGTTCGCTCGAGGCCCGGCTGGTCGATCAGCCCGCTATCGTTGTAGAAGGTTCCCCTGCCGCCGCCCCAGCTTCGTTGGCCCTCGGGAGTGAAGCGGCAGGCGTCCACCAGGGCCTTCGCCTGCTCGGCCGTATCGACGTGAGGTCCCAAGACTCCCAGCACGCCTCGATCCAGGAATGAGTTGATGGTAGAGGGCGTTATGTTGGGGACCCTGGCGGTTACCGTAAGGCCATACCCGTCCGCGACTCTGCACATGGCGTCAATGGACTCCGGAGAGAAGAGGCCATGCTCGCCATCCAGGTTCACGAAGTCGAAGCCGCCCAACATTCCGGCGAGTTCGACGGCCTCAGCGCATGGGAACACGAGGCCAAGCCCCAGCCCCTTCTTGCCCTGCCGATTCTTTTCGAGAACGTTGTTACTCCTGAATCTTACCATCGGATTCTCCTCTGCCGCGATTCACGCGCGACTCGCGACCCTCATGCAAACCCCTGATTGGGCGTTTGGAGCGGGAGAAGGGATTCGAACCCTCGACCCTCTGCTTGGGAAGCAGATGCTCTACCCCTGAGCTACTCCCGCATAGCGAGCCCTCACCATTCGCAGGTGGCTGGCGCGTTAGATTCTACCAAGTTAGCCCCGATTGCTCAAGGCTGTTGAGCCTGGCAGGTGCTGTTTAGTTTAGAGCCTATCCGATAACCTTGATTGTCCTTGGTGGGTATCTGAGACTTTGGATAAACTTTCTCCATTCTACTTGAGTGGAGGAAAGACATGTCGGAGATCGATCATGATGGCGTAGGCGCTGATTGGCGGATTCCCGATGCTCTGTGGGAGAGGATTGAGCCGATATTGCCTGCAGAGGAGACGAGTCCGAAGGGCGGGAGGCCATGGAAACCTGCTCGAGAGTGTATGGATGGGATCTTCTACGTGCTGCGGACCGGCTGCCAGTGGAAAGCGTTGCCTCGCACGTTCGGTGCTCCGAGCACTGTGCATGACCGATTCCAGCGTTGGCGAGCCGCCGGAGTCTTCGAGGAGCTATGGAAGCAGGGGTTGTCTGAATACGACGAGGTGCAAGGGATAGATTGGCAGTGGCAGGCAATGGATGGAGCCATGACAAAGGCTCCGCTCGGGGGGTGAGGGCACTGGGCCAAACCCTACAGACCGGGGCAAGAAGGGGACCAAACGCAGTCTGTTGACAGAGGGGAACGGTATTCCCATAGGGGTGTGTGTGGATGGAGCCAACCGCCACGACATGAAGATGGTTGAGCCGACATTCGAATCTATGGTGGCGGAACGTCCGGTTCCCCGACCCGGACAACCTCAGCATCTGTGTCTGGACAAGGGCTATGACTTTGCTGAGGTTGAGCAGCTGGCGGCACGGTACGGATACACAGCCCACATCCGCAGCCGAGGCCAAGAGCGGAAGGAACAACAGACCCTTCCAGGTTACCGCGCCCGCCGTTGGGTGGTCGAGCGCAGCCATAGCTGGCTGAATCGGTTCAGACGGCTGCTCATCCGTTGGGAGAAGCGTTTGGACAACTATCTTGCTATGCTCCACTTTGCCTGTGCCTGGATAACATATCGCGCTGCCGGAGTTGTCGGATAGGCTCTTAGTCGGTATGGGCTCGCCGCTCGGCAATCCTGATTCTGACAACACCTCCTTGACATACACGAACACTCGTGCTACCATGCCCGTATTCACGCACACGCTGCCGCCACCTAGTAGCTCGAACACATAGACATCCTGTATAGAAGACAAACTCATCCCCAGTATCCCTGAATCCCCGCAGGGGCTCGCCGCTCGGCAATCGTCAGACCCTGATTCTGACAACAGTGCGAAACCCACAGAGAGGGGTGTCTCATTTCCTATACAAACAACCGCAACCCTACTACATCCCAACTCAGAAACCTCCCCTAAATCCTCTCACAGCATCACAGATCCCAAGTAAGGGTGAGACACAATGAATCAAAATGAGACACCCACAGGCGTTTTTCTGCCAGCGAGTACATCCCGAGTCTGACAACGCCTGCACGCGAACAATCGAAAGATCCTACGGGGGTGGCGGAGCAGAGGTTTTGTTGCGCGTCGCAGTGTGGCATACTATTGTGAGCGGCTGGGGCGCATCCCGGCCTGGATTCCGCGAAACTACAGCTATTCGGGAGGTCTGACTGATGGCGCTGAAGCCTGCGATACTCGAGATGGGCCTGGGAATCGACCTGCACGGGCAAGACTACACGAAAGCGGCCCAGAGGGCGGTGTGGAACGCCGTCCACCAGAGCAGCTTGATGTTCCTCGGACTGCTCGGCCCGGACACCAGCAGAGAGATGATCGTGGAGGTCACTGTCGGCATCCCTAAGCCGGAAGCGGTGAACGAAGAAGAGGTGCTCAGCGTGCTGCCGCACGGTAAGGGCGTGCTCAAGACAGTGCAGGGCGGGCTGGAGATCGAGCCGCGAGAGGGTTCGGGCGACAAGACGATTATGGCGAATGCCGCGCTGGTCGTTAAGGTGGACGTTCCCTAGGCGCCGTTTCAACTGTTCACTAGAAGGACGATTAGGATGGTCGGTGACCACACGCCGTTCGAGGCAGTAGAGATCGAGCTCACCAGGCACGCTTTTCACGTGATGGCGGAACGAATGATTCTCATGGAATGGGTCGAACGGGTGGTGGCTGAACCGGCATTGCGTCTGCCAGACCCGAACGACCCCGATGTGGAGCGGTTTTTTCGCCGCATCCCGGACCAGAGTGACCGCGCGCTACGGGTGGCAGTGAACACCCGCGTTACCCCTTGGCGGGTGGTAAGCGTATTCTTTGACCGCGGAATGAGAGGAAAACTATGAAGCTTAACGTGGATAAGGAAACCGACGCCCTTTACTTGCGCCTTGATGACTCGTCCATAGTGGAGTCTGAAGAAGTCGCGCCGGGAGTGGTGCTTGATTACAACGACTCGAATGAAGTGGTGGGCGTGGAGATTCTCCACCTCTCGCGGCGTTCTTCCTCCCTCAACCTCTCGGCTCTGGAATTCGAGACGGTGTGAGCGTAGAAGTGTCTAACCATGTCGAATCATTCCCGTCAGTAAAATGGCGGCGTCCAGAATCGAACCAGGAGCAGCCTATGCAGACCATCGCCAACAGGCCGGGAGAGTGGTCTTACGTCATCGGACCGTACCGGGAGCCAGTGGCCTCCGTTAAGCCTGGGGAGACCTTTGCCGTAGAGACCGCCGACGCGTTCGAGAACAGGATAGACTCGCCCAACGCCGACATAACGAAGCTTATCGTGATGCCCTTCGTAAACCCGCTTGCGGGGCCGATATACGTGGAAGGCGCGGAGAAGGGCGATACGCTGGCGCTAACGATACACTCCATAGAGGTGACGCGAGATTATGGGGTCAGCGCGCTGATACCCGAGTTCGGCGGACTCTGCGGAACGGCGTTCACGCGCACGCTCAACCCGCCTCTGCCTCCGAGGGTGATGCTGCATCCGATTCGTGGCGGCGAGATCACGTTCTCGGAGGAGTTGGACATCCCGACCATACCCTACGAGCCCTTCTACGGGACCATTGGGACCGCCCCGGAGGTCGAGGCGATTTCGTCGCTCTCTCCGGGATTTCATGGCGGCAACATGGACGCCGCCGACGTGGCGCCGGGCAACACTGTCTATCTTCCCATCAACGCGCCGGGAGCGTTGCTCTTCGTTGGCGACGGCCACGCCACACAGGGCGACGCGGAGGTCTGCGGCGTCGCTACGGAGATACCCACGCGCGGCGTCTTCACCGCAAACCTCATCAAGTCGCAGGCAATAGCTACCCCGAGGGTTGAGTCTGAGGAGTTCATCATGACCATCGGGAGCGCGCGGCCAATGGAAGACGCCGCGCGCATCGCCTTCTACGAACTCGTTCTGTGGCTGGAGTCGGAGCACGGCATCGAACGCCTGATGGCCTATCAGCTGTGTTCGCAGGTTGCCCGCGTCCGACTCGCCAACATGGTTGACATCCTGTACTCCGTCGTCGCCAAGTTCCCCAGGCGCTATCTGCCGCGGGGCAGTCGATGAGCGAGACCACGCAGCCCGAGAGCGGGCACGTTGACACGGATGGGCCGCGGCTCCACTATGTGGACTGGGGCAACGCCGCCGCTCCGCCAATGGTTCTCCTGCACGGGCTTCAGGACTGCGCCCGCAGCTGGGACTTCTTTGCCGCCGCTATGCGCTCCGACTATCACGTAATCGCGCTCGACCACAGAGGACACGGCGACAGCGGCAGGGCGTCCCCGCAGCGCTATCGCCTTCGAGATTACGTGGCGGACGTAGAGGCACTGGTGGAAGCGCTCGGCCTCCGGGCCATGACGCTCGTCGGGCACTCCGCTGGCGGGCGCAATGCTTTCGTCTATGCCGTCAACCATCCTGAAGCCGTCAAGTCTCTCGTGATAGTTGACATAGACCCGGACGCTGTCAACCCGGAGTCGAGGGGCATGTTCGTCCGTTACAACAGCGAGTCCGACGAGTGGGACTCGCTCGACGCCGTGGTCGAACGTCTTCGCGGCCGTCAACCAAACTCGACAGAGGAGATGCTGGCTCACCAGGCGGCCCACATGACCAGCGAACTACCCGGCGGCAGACGAGTGTGGAAGCGCGACCGCGAGCTGCTGGCCGCATACGAGCGGCCCGACCTTTGGGCTGAGTGGTCACAGGTCAGGTGTCCGACGCTAATCGTTCGCGGCCGCCAGAGCGACCTGCTCAATCACGAGGTCGCCGTGAGGATGCGCGAGGCCGTGCAGGGGTCGCGGCTTGCGGAGTTGGAGGGCGGGGGGCACTGGTTCTACCAGGAGAGACCCAGCGATTTCGAGACGACGGTTAGGTGGTTCCTGGATAACAACCCTCCGTAGCGAAGCGGGTCAGGGCGCGGGCTGTTCCACCTGTTCGACTTTGGCCTTCATGCAGCCAAAGAACTGGTCCATCAGTGTCTTGGACACGCCGCCCAAGAGCCGCTGTCCCACCCTGGCGACAACCCCGCTAACTTTGGCGTCTCCTGCCAGCGTAACGAGTGTGCCGTCGCCGTCCGGCGCAAAGCTCAGAACTCCCTCGCCCCTGATGGTCCCCCCGGAGCCCTTGCCCTCGACGAGCATCTTGTATGACGTAGGATAGTTCTTTTCAGCTATGGTAACCTTGCCCGTGTATCTTCCGGAGATCGCGGCGACTCCCACTCTGAGCACGACGTCGTAGCTCTCGTCGCCGGCCCGCTCGAAAGTCTCGCACCCCGGAAGGCAGCCGGACAGGACGTCCGCGTTGAGCAGCGAATTCCAGACCTTTTCGAGTTCAGCCCCGAACTTGTAAGAGCCTTCAACCTTCAAAGCGAACCCCCTTTCTGGATATGCTTGCCCATATCGTAGGCCGTTCTCAGTTGTTGCTGATTGGGTGGGTTGCCGTGAGGTCGTCCCTCGTATAGAATGCTGCTATAGTCTCAAGTATTGTAGCATACTGCCTTTTCGCCTATCTTCGTGTCTGGAGGGTCTCATATGGGAAACAGCATTACTGTCACCGTCAACGGGACTCAGCGCACCAGCGACGTCGAACCGCGACTTCTGTTGGTGGAGTATCTAAGGGAAGCGCTCAACCTAACGGGAACCCACGTTGGGTGCGACACGTCCAACTGCGGGGCGTGCACAGTGATTCTGAACGGGGCCGCCGTCAAGTCGTGCACGCTCTTCGCGGTGCAGGCGGACGGCGGCGAGGTCACGACCATCGAAGGGCTGGCGCCGGAACGTGGCAAGCTTCATCCCCTGCAGGAAGGGTTCTGGGAGGAACACGGGCTTCAGTGCGGATTCTGCACTCCAGGCATGATAATGTCCGCGTATGGGCTTCTGCAGAAGACCCCGAATCCTTCCGAGCAGGAGATTCGCCAGGGCCTTTCGGGGAATCTCTGCCGCTGCACCGGCTACCACAACATCGTCAAGGCGGTCCAGTACGCGGCTGAAAACATGAGCTAACTGCCGGATAGATTCCCGCTTTCGCGGGAATGACGGGGCGTTGGAGGGGAATGACGGGGCATTGAAGACAGTTACCAGGACAACGTCTCACTTGGAAAGGAGATGAACATGGTTTCCAGTTCCTTCGATTACTTCGCGCCAACCACAGTGGCGGAGGCGGCGGACCTGCTATCGCAGCACGGAGACGACGCCAAGCTGCTCGCCGGCGGACACAGCCTCATTCCCCTGATGAAATTGAGGCTTGCCCAGCCCCAGGTGCTCATCGACCTGGGCAAGATTGAGTCGATGGCCTACATACGGGAAGAGGACGGCGGGCTTGCCATCGGAGCGATGACCACCTACGCCCAGATAGAATCGTCCGACCTCGTTGCGGCTCGCGCGCCCGTGCTCGCCGCGGCGGCGGGCACGGTTGCCGATCAGCAGGTTCGCAACATGGGAACGATTGGCGGCAGCCTGGCTCACGCCGACCCCGCCGGCGACCTGCCCGCCGTAGCGCTTGCCCTCGGCGCGCGGCTAATCACCAGCAGCACGGCAGAGCATCGCACTCTCAGCGCCGATGACTTCTTCGTGAGCCTGCTTACGACCGCGCTCGAACCCAACGAGATACTCAACGAGATAGTCATACCGGCGCTGCCTGCCCACACCGGCACCGCATACGCGAAGTTCGCCAACAAGGCCTCCCATTACGCCATCGTCGGCGTCGCCGCGGTGGTTACGCTGGACTCAGACGGTGTCTGCCAGGAGGCGAGGATAGGCGTTACCGGGGCCGGCCCAAAGGCTTCCAGGGCGGTCGAGGCTGAGAACGCGCTTCGAGGGAGCAGGCTGGACGACGCCACCATCCGAGCCGCGGCGGCAAGAGCGGGCGCGGGGATAGACTTCCAGGAAGACATCCACGCATCAGGCGAGTACAGGGCGCATCTCACCTCTGTTTACGCGGAGAGGGCGATTCGAGAGGCGGCGTCAAGGGCAGGGTAGGCTCAGCCTTTCAGGCCCAGGCGTTGGAAGAGGGCTGGCAAGTCCACGTGCCGCTCCAATAGTTCTACGAATCTGAACAGCTTGAGCGGGTGGTCGAAGCGCGTCCTGCTCATCAGGTCGTTGAGGGCGTCCATCGTCGCGATGGTGTCCGACTGGACGATTATCAGGGGAACTTCTTCCTGCTTGGCCTCGTATTGGACGTACTCGATGGGTTCGATGCCCTTGGTGCACACCATGCAGGCGGTGGGCGTAGCCAGGGCCGACATCTGTATGTCCGGCCGGTCTCCCCTCACTATAACCGCCTTGTTTTCCCTAAGACCAAAGTACAGCTCGCCCGGGTCCATGGTCAGGCCAAGTGTCATGAAGTGCTCCACCAGCGAGTCATCGTCGCAATCGTCGGAAATCAGCCGCCCGTCGAGATGCGCCTTTATCGTGCCCACGCTCACGCCCAGCAGCCGCCGGTCTTCGGGAGTCATTCCAAGCAGCGGCAGCCCTTCGGACTCCACAGCCTGCAGCACAGTAGCGTTGGCTTCCGCGCCCGCGTAGCGAGTTACGCCGTTGACAACGAACCCCGCCAAGCGGTCACCGAGCGACGCCCGCCACGGCTTCAACCGGGACGTAGATAGCTCCCGGTCGTAGCGCACCACCACAACCACGCTTGCGTCGAGGGCCCCGACCAGAGTTTTCGTTTCATCTGACGATAACGCGCAGGATCCCTCGACAAGGACAACATCCGCCCCTCCGGCTAGACGCCCGAATTGGGACTCGACCTCACTCAGCAGTTCTGACGTAAGCCCCTTCTCAGAAGAGTCGAGGGGCCAACCCTCCACGGGCCTGTCGAGCAGCTTGACATAGGCGTCGGCGTCCGGGTCCTGTGCGCCGCCAAGTCCCGCCGCGGCCAGCGGTTTGAAAACGGCCACAGCGTTGCCTCGTTGCTCCAGCGATTGCGCGAGGGCGGAGCAGAGCGCCGTCTTGCCTGCGCCCTCCTGATCGGACGCGACGTAAAGGACGACCATCATGCCTCCTTGGAGTCATTCGACTATCGGGGCAATTATACCAGACGCGAAATCGCGCCGCATGATTCCGCGAAGGGCAACCACAAGGGATTGCTCCTACGAGGGGGGACGGGGTTTCCAGTATGCCTACCAAACTGATACAGGTTCGCAACTTTTGGTTCAATTTACACATGCTCGCGTCGATAGTAATACCATTTCATGTTGACGAGGCCGCATAGTGTGCCGGAAGACTTCGCGTTGTGTGTTCGATCCAACTCCACGCCGTGAGCGACCGCACCCGACCCGGATCAGATTCAAGCTCACTCAGGTAGGCGTCAACCGCCTTCATCTTCTCCTCTATGCTCCCGTATATCCTGCCCTCCACCCACCTGCGGACCTCTTGGAAGACCCGCTCAGCGGGATTCAGCTCAGGACTATATGCAGGCTGCACGATCGTTGCCACTCCAACAGTCCGTACTATCTCACCCCGGTGACCACGCGCTCCATCCCACACCAGGGCCTCGATGTCCGAGTGATGCTTCAGGCCATCGACTGCCACCGCTATAGCCGCAGACTTCATCGAATCGATCCAACCCCACAACAGCTTGCCCCTCCGAACGTCTACCACCAGGAACAGGTACATCCACTTGTAGACCATCTGCACTCGCTGATGCACCTTCACTCCACGACGACCCCACACCCTACGCACCATCCCCCGCAGGCCCACTCGCATCTCATCGGCAAAGCCAAAGGCCGTCTCAGAACTCACGCCCGCTTCGGCAAGGCAACAACCAAGCCCCCCTTTTTCCACGACTCCTGCGCAGCTACGTCTGCCTTCTCATGACGGCCCCTCGGGACCTTCGGGCTGCATCCCAACCTCTCAAGCAGACCATAGACGCTGCCCGACTTGTAGCTCACCCCATACTCGGACTCTATCCAGTCCCTGATCTCTCCCGCCGTTCTGAACCGTCCCGTCGACACCTCCTCGGTCAACTCCTGCTCTTCATCTGTGCTCAGAAAGCGCGGTTTGCCCATGCCTCCCATCTTGTGGGACAACACTCCTTCCACACCTCCCTCTCTATACCAGCCCACCCACGTCTGTACCGTCCGGTAGTGGACTCCCACCGCTCTTGCCGCCTCACCGAACTGCCATCCCGACCGCACCAGCCACAGTCCATGGAGTCGAGTACGAAGGCTAGTGTCACGTTCTGCCCGGTAGGCCGCCTTCAGCGCCTCCGGTGTATCCTCCCCATGCCAATCTATTCGAAGCGGTCGTCCGATCATCTGATACCCTCCAACACTGTATGTCGGCTAGAGCATGGATGAACTATTAGGACATCGCTAGATACTTCCAGGTCTTGTTATCATCAAATGGTATAACATAGTATTCCGAACACCGGTCAACGCTTGGCTGGTCGAAGTCCGGGGGCCGACCGGCGACCGAGAGGAGGATGCCACCATGACTTACAGGGTGCTCATTACAGACCACGTTTGGCCGTCGGTGGAGCCCGAGAGGGCCGTGCTGGCCAAGGTTGGCGCGGAGCTTGTCGTCGCGCCCGACGGCGAAGAGGACACGCTGGCCTCGTTGGCGAGGGACGTGGACGGCATCATGACGTGTTTCGCGAATGTCACGGAGAGAGTCGTCCGCGAGGCCGAGAGGTGCGTGGTAATCGGGCGGTACGGCGTTGGCGTTGACAACATAGCGGTGGACCTGGCCACGGAGCTAGGAATCGCCGTTACGTATGTCCCCGACTATTGCGTTGACGAGGTGTCGGCACACGCCATGGCGCTTCTGCTGTCCTGGAACCGCAAGGTCGCGCTCTTCAATAGCGCGGTGAAGGACGCGGGTTGGGACAGCCTGAAGTTGGGTATGCCCATGCCGCGTCTGCGCGGAAAGAACCTGGGTATCGTTGGGTTCGGACGTATCGGGCGGGCGGTTTGCGCCAAGGCAAAGGCATTTGGGTTCAACGTGCTGGCCCATAGCCCAAGCCTCACCGACGCCACCGCGACCGAGCATGGGGCGAAGTCGGTCGATCTTCAGACGCTGCTGGAGGAATCGGACTTCGTTACGCTCCATACGCCCCTGACCCCACAGACGACCAACCTGATTGGCAAGCGGGAGTTGGAGTTGATGAAGCCAACGGCGTTTCTCATCAACACGTCTCGCGGGGCGGTTATCGACGAGGACGAACTCTATAAGGCCCTGGAGAGCGGGCAGATCGCGGGCGCGGGATTGGATGTCGTCACTGACTCGCCTCCGCCTCCGGGCCATCCGCTGTTCGCGCTTCCGAACCTGTTGGTAACGCCCCACGTTGCCTTCTTCTCGCAGGAGGCGGTGCTGGAGCTCGAGGAACGCGGCGCCGGAGAGGTGGCGCGAGTGTTGGCGGGGCAGATGCCGGACAACCTGGTGAACGTCGAGGTGCTGTCGCATCCCAATCCGCGGCACAGGCTGGGAAGTAATGGATAGCGGCGAGTGTTGGTTTGTGGGCTGGCGGGGGAATCTTGCGGCTCCGCCGCTCTACACTTCATTTCAGTGATGTTGGCCTACCAGGCTGCTGTCTCTTCTCTGAGGAGGCGTTCCATCTCAGTGGCGAACCACAGGGCCATGCTGCCGCCCCTGTCGTCGTATCCGAATATCGCCGGACGGTCCAGCAGGGCGCGTATGCTCTCCTGCACGCCCGTTCCGGCGCACGAGTCCACAAGACCGCCCTCCTCGTCCACGCGCTCGCTCACGCCGCGCCATGCCAGGTCCAGCGATGGCCGGTAGGAGGCGTCGAGCCAGCCCATCCGCAGCCCTCTTGCCATCGCGCAACCTATCATGCTGGTGGCGGTGTGTTCCTGGTATGAGCCTGGGAAGTCTATGATCTGCGTGTACATGCCGGAGGGCTGTTGGAAGCGTCGCACTCCGTCCATGAGCCGTCGATACATGGACGTAGTCGCGTCTCTGTCGGGATGGTCACTGGGCAGATACATCAGAGACTCGGCCAGGCCCAGGGCCGCGAAGCCATTGCCCCGGCCCCAATAGTAATTCGCCGACCTGCAATGCCAGAACAGTCCGTCGTCCTGCTGGATGCCTCCGCTTAGCAGAAGGCCCTTCAGCATGTCCGCAAAGCTCCGGTCGCCCGCGATGCGGTAGGCGCGTCCCAGTATCGTACCTGTCAGGAACATGTCCTCGGTGCGGAAGTCGGGGTCCGCGGGAGACGGTGCGTCGTCGCTGCCTCCGCGCGTGTATGCGCCGGCCGCTCGCACGAGCAGGTCGGCGTATCGCCGCTGCGACGTGATGTCCGCGAGCTCGTCTGCCCAGACTACGCCGGCCAGCCTGTGCGTTGCGGGGCTGTCGCCAAACGGGTCGATCGCGCCGGAAACGTAGGGCTCCACGAGGGGCGCTACATCCGCGATAGAGGTGGAGCCGTCCAGAGCGGCGAGTCGCAGGCGTCCGCTGATGCCCACTCCCTGGGTGTACATGATGGGGTCGTCGAGCCTACGCCCGTACACGGACGCCAGGATCCGGGCGATTTGGATAGGAGAGCGAGAGCGGCGGGCGTCGAGCGTTCGGCGCGCGGGGGACGCCCCGAGCGTTATCGTGTCCAGCGTGTTCCACAATCTGTCCAACTCCGAAGCGAGTTGCCCCGGGGGAACGGTCAGGCGAAGGCCGGGGACCGGAGCGAGGCCGCTGGGCTTTTCCGAGCCGATAGCGGCCAACAGGCTGTCGTCACGCTCGACCTCTCCGGCCCCCAATGCTTGCCCAAGACGACCGGCGGCAGCGTTCGCCTCGAACGCAGCCTGCTGTCCAGAGCGCAGTTCCAGGATCAGGTCGGGCGCTTGAAAGGATGCCCAGCGCCACAGGTAGCGAGATTCCGGGCAACTCGGGTCATAGAAGAAGCCCTCCATTGGAGGATACCCCCGGCTGGGGTCGCCGCCAACGCCGTTATCCAGCCCGCGCCCGGCCATCAGGCCATCGATATTCACACAGGGAACCGCGCTCAGGGCCACCCTGTCCGGCAGGCCGCTATCGCTTTCCGCGAACACCCGCAGCGCTTCGAGCGCGAGGCTGACGTCTTCAGGTTGCCCGGACAAGCCGCCCACCATGAGCGCCCTCGTGCGGTTGGCAACTGGAGCGTGGGCGTCCTCGTGCAGCAACGCGGGTATGGAGCGTTGGGAGCGCGTAACGCCGCAGGCGGATGGCATCCAGACGTTCGGCCTGCTATCGGTGAGGGACTCGATTAGGTTGTCGATTTCCCGGCTGAGCATGGTCACGGTTGGCAACTCCCATTCAGACTCGCGTAAGAGTGTTTTGCGTCTATCCTCCGCTGAACGAAGGAACCTACGACGCGCCTATCTTTCGGGCCATTGCGCCAGGGTTACATCTATGGCGAGGTCGAGCGCGTCGCGAACCACCGATAGCGTAACGTGGTCGCCCGGTTGAAGCGTATTGAAGTAGCTGACCATATCCTCGACCGATCCGACCGGCGTTCCGTCGATGGCGGTGATGATGTCGCCCCTGTTCGCAAGTCCCAGGAAGGGCGTCAACCCCGCGTTCTCGGCCGGGCTGCCCCCAAACACCCTGGTGATGAAAATGCCTTCGTCGATTCCCACGACGCGAATCAGGTCTTCAGTGAGAGGCGCGCCGCTAATGCCCAGCCAGGGACGCCTAACCTGCTGGGCTGTCACCAACTGCGGCATCAAACTCTTGAGGGTATTGCTGGGCACCGCGAAGCCGATGCGATACTCTTCGACGCCGCTAATGGCGCCTATTCGCACGGAAGAGGTCACCCCTATCACGTCGCCTTTGGAGTTCAGGAGCGGGCCGCCGGAGTTGCCGGGGTTGAGGGGCACGTCCGTCTGGATCATGTGCGGTATTGGACGCCGCAGCACGCTCGTCGGGCCGCGGCCCGTGCCGCTGACGACTCCAACGCCGACGGAGTTGAAGTTCCGATACGGACTGCCAATCGCGATAGTCATCTGCCCTGGCCGTACATCGTCGGAATCGGCCAGGGGCAGCGGCGCAATGCCGACCACTTCCGCCGCGTCAACCTTGACGACCGCCAGATCATCCGCCGGACTGGTTCCTAGCACGACGGCCTGAAGGGTTTTGCCGTTGGACAGATTCACCGAGATCTCATCCGCGCCCTCCACGACGTGAAGATTGGTTACGATGTGCCCCTCACTATCCACCAGAAAACCCGACCCGGCGCCGTCACTCTGCCCCAGCAGGTTTGCAACCGCGCTGTTGACGCTGATCTCCACTACGGCGGGACTGGCCCGCTCGAAGAGTGTGGTCACCTGTTCTTCGTCGTAGAGCGCGGGAGAGTTGAATCGCGACAGCCCAGATGAGCCGGCCAGCAACAAGCCCAACGTGAATCCAAGCAGCAGGGTCATCGAGACGATGCCAAGCAGCAACGCGGTGGGTAGTCTTCGCTTGGCCGTCGTCGAGCGTTGGGTTTCGGAGTCTCCGGTGTGGGCAGACGGTTCATGCATACGCGGACAGTCCCCTCGTGATGCTTTGCCGGTCTCAGTTTACCAGCTTCTTGGTGTCGAGGTAACCTTAGGCGTAGAGCGCGAGGCTGTTCCAGATTAGTCGGTAGGGGCGTTCCCTTGTGGGTGGCCAAGTATGGGAGAGAGGGCGGACACAAGACCTGCCCCTACCGGCGTTCCATTGTGTCAGGATGTTGGCGTTGTGTGGACTTGTTACCCAACGCGGGCCGTGCTAACCTCTTGGACGCGGTTACTCAAACCCAAAATTGTGAGTGGAAGGCGTCGTGGTAAAAGGATTTTTTCGGAGAGACAAGGAGAAAGAGAGGCAAAGGACCGAGCAGGCGCTCCGGAAGACCCGGCAGACCTGGTTCGGCCACGTAACCACGCTGTTCAGGCGTTCTCGCATAGATGACGAGCTTTGGGAGGAACTGGAAGAGCTGCTCATCTCCGCGGACGTGGGGGTCGCCACCACACAGAAAGCGCTCGACCGTCTGCGCGAGCGAATCCAACGTGAGCACGTCACTCAGCCCGACGACGCCCTGGAAGCCCTGAAGAGCGAACTGACGGCCATTTTGGACATCGAGGTGGACGACAACCTGTTCGAGGTCGCAGAGCCTCCCCTCGTTCTGCTAGTGGTTGGCGTCAACGGGGCGGGCAAGACCACCAGCATCGCCAAGCTTACCCAGATGTTCAAAGAGGAGGGCAAGAGCGTTGTGCTGGGCGCGGCCGACACCTTCAGGGCCGCGGCCATAGAGCAGCTTCAGGCCTGGGGCCGCCGCCTCGAGGTGGACGTAATCGCCCACCAGTCGGGAGCCGACCCCGGCTCGGTGGCGTTCGATACGCTCAACGCCGCGAAGTCTCGCGGCGCGGACGTGGTCATCATCGACACGGCGGGCCGCCTTCACACTAAGCTCAATCTCATGGCGGAACTCAAGAAGATACAGCGGGTGCTGTCGCGGCAGGGAAGCGGGGACTCGCAGCGGGTACTGCTGACCCTGGACGCCACCACCGGGCAGAACGGTCTCCTCCAGGCGCGTTCGTTCGTGGAGGCCGTCAAGTGTGACGGGGTATTCCTAGCCAAGCTCGACGGCACAGCCAAGGGCGGCATAGTGCTCGCTATCGCCGACGAGCTCGAAGTGCCGGTTCTCTACGTTGGCGCGGGCGAGCAGCCCGACGACATAGCCTCGTTCAACCCGCGCGAGTTCGTGGACAGCCTCTTTGCCGACGACTAAAAACTGTCTCAGAACTGCGCCTGGGCATGGTACTCCACGGCCGGACGCCCTATTCCGCGAACGAAGCGATGTGCCGGGGCGTAAGCATGAACGCCACAACGTCCGGCGGCTCCTCGCGGTACTCCTCGGCGAAGGCGCGTCCCTTGTACTCGCCGTAGTAGCGTTGCGCCATCGCCAGCGCAAGCTCGTACACCGAGCGGTCTGCCTCCCGCACCGGGCCATCCATCGTAACCGACGCATACGGCGGCTCACGCCAATCCACGCAGAGGGAGGCGTGCGGGTTGCGCTCCAGGTTGCGCCACTTCAGCGTGCCGCGGCTCGTGAACATGTACGCCGCCCCGTTCTCCCAGAGGAACCAGATGGCGGCTGAACGGGGCCGGCCGGCCCCGTCCACCGTGCTTATCACTCCCACCAGGGGCCGATTCAGGAAATCGTCTATCTGGTCACTTGTCATAGCCATAGCTCCACCTCGTTATCGTTGTGCTCACCAACTTACCATATCAACGCGGCGTTTGTGTGGCTGTCCCGATAGGTCATGGTGGTGCTGTATCAGTACAGTCGATTGCCCGTCCCTTAGGGGGTCCCTCACGGGCGCCCTGGGTATGATGACCGACGCCGGCAATCCCTTGGAGCATGTCTCACAAGAGGGTTGTGGTGATAAGAGTGAAGCGCCGACTCCGGTCGCATTTGTGCAATGATCGGTCCGGGTGTCTCAGGGCAGAGCGCCGGATGCGCCGATGATGGACCTGTGCGCAAACGATGGGCTGAGATTGCGGCGCCATATGCGGGTTGCCCGGCCACGCCACCCGCGCCACAGGGTGCGCAGATTGAAGGCCGTGGCCAACAGGCCCCACTCAGCGGCCACGTTGTCTATGCCACGCAGCAGGACTCTACGCGCCGCCTGCTGCTCTTTGATGATCCCAAAGACCGGCTCGACCAGACCCTTCCTGCGATCGTAGGACTGTCTGGCTTCGTCGGTGCGCATCCAGCGCCGATGACGACGCAGCGCTGTGTCGTGCGGCCCTATCTCAAGCGCTCGCCCATTTCGGCCATCCCTCGTACACACCCCAAAGACCGGACACGCTCGGCAGACAGCGCCGGAGGCCCGGTAGAGCCTCACCGCTATCCCACGTCTGCGCTTCATACGGGTGAAGCGCAGCCACTGTCCTTTTGGACAGATGTAGCTGTCGGTCTCCTCGTCATAGGTGAATCGGTCCTTGTGATACGGGTGGCCCAGCGCCCGACGCTGTGCCTCGGGCATCACAACCTGCTGGTCTCTGAGCGCGCACTCCTCCAGATTGCTCCCTGAGTGATAACCTGCGTCTGCCAACGTCATCTCAGACCTGACACCCGTCGTCTCCTCTGCCTTCTGAAGCATTGGGGCCAGTTGAGAATGGTCGTCGGGGTCATCGGTAACCTCCACCGCAGTGATCAACATGCCTCTCTTCCCTGCCTCGGTCTGCGTCGGCGAGACCATCGCCTGTGCGTTGTAGCAGGGCGTTATCCCCTGGCGAGTCCTCATCAGACGTGCGTCCGTATCGGTGAGGTTGATGTGATTGATGTCTCCACGCTCCGAAAGCTCCTCCATAGCTCGGCGCACCTGCTCTCTCAGCGCCGTCTTCTCGGCCAACTCCTGAGGCAGATGGACGGGCGCAGCGTCCTCTCCCGCCTCGCTCTGAGCTTCCAGATCCCTCACCGCATCCTCCAGACGTCTCAACAGACGCTGCAGTCCTTCCGCATCGAGCGTCCTGTCTCCGCTCGCATTCGCTCCCACCTTCGTACCATCCACAGCCTGCAACGCCAACTCCACAAGGTCCATCCTGACCGCCGTTTGCACTGTGCGCTTCAGCAACTTGCGCATCGACTGGCGGTGGCTCTTGTAGAACCTCCACAAGGTGTTGTGGTCTGGACGCTGCCATCCGGTCAGCCACAGGTACGATATCTGGTCTCCGCAGGCCGCCTCCAGCTTGCGGCACGACCGAACGCCTGTCATGAATCCATACAGCCACACGCCCAACAGCGCCCTGGGATGGTACGCCGGGGCTCCCATCCAACATCCCTCGATATCGACGCCGAGCTCCGCCCAGTCGTCTCGGTTCAGCCCATCGACGAACTCGGCCACGAACCGCGCAGGATGGTCCTCCGGGATCATCTCATCCAGGGTCGGCGGCAACATCCACATCTGCTCTCGACCCATCGGACGCAGTGGCATCTCTATCACCTCCAGAGATGGGCTGTCGCTTCCCAAGTATACCCCGAGCCATATCCCCCCGCTCGACTTTTGAGACAGACTCCCTGTGGTTGCCCTAGCCGGTCGTCCCATGGCCTGGGCGCCCACCGACCAAATTGACACATCTTCCTCGGACCGGCGGACGTGACAAATCCCCGCCCGTTCCATATATAATTCAGCCATGCTTAGCGCGTTCTGGTGGATTCTGATAGTTCAGGCCATTGGGCTTGCCGTCTTTCCATTGGCCTATTTCCTCTTTCCAAAGCTCTCTGACAGGGGCTACAGCGTGAGCAAACCCTTGGGCATACTGCTGATTGGGTATGTCTCCTGGACACTGAGCCAGGCGCATATCCTGCCCAGCGTGCGCCTTTCGATTGTCGCTCTGCTGCTCCTTCTCGCGGGGCTTTCCGGCTGGTACGCCTGGAGACAGCGCCAAGCGCTCAAAGAGTTCGCCCTGCGAGAGCGCAAGGCGATCATCGCCGCTGAGCTCATCTTCCTCGTCTTCTTCATCGGGTGGGTCATATATCGGTCTTATGATCCTGCCATCGACCACACCGAACAGCCGATGGACCACATGCTACTCAATGCGTCGATTCAGACGGACATCGGCGCTCCCGAAGACGCCTGGCTGCGGGGCGAGTCCGTAAGCTACTACTACTTCGGCTACTGGATGATGGGCGTAATCAGCCAGATAGGGGGCATCCCCTCTAACATCTCATACAACCTAGCGTTGGCGCTCATTCCCGCGCTGGGCGCAATGGGCATGTTCGGGCTGGTCCATAACATGGTGCGGGCCGATTCGGGGCGATGGAACTACGCCCTCGTTGGCGGCTGCGCAGCGGCTGTAGTCCTTGTGATGACCGCCAACCTGGAGGGCGTCTTCGAGTTCATGCGTGCCAACACCGTCGGCTCACAGGGGTTCTGGGAGTGGCTGCGGATCGACGGACTCGACGGCCCGGCGCCCGATCCGACCGACACCTGGATGCCCCAAGAGAACTGGTGGTGGTTTCGCTCCACCCGCGTGATAAACACTTTCGCCGACGGAGGCGGAATCGACTACACCATCCAGGAGTTTCCCTTCTTCAGCTTCATGCTGGGCGACCTTCACCCTCACGTTATGTCGATTCCCTTTGTCATTCTGTTCCTCGCCCTCTCCCTGAACTTCTTCCGCTCCCCGGTTCACGTCTGGAGCCGGCGCGACTGGCGAAGCTACGCCTCTGTGCTGGCGATAGGGCTGTCGCTCGGAGGCCTGGCCTTTACGAACATGTGGGACCTGCCCGTGTTCCTGGCGCTCTTCACAGCCATTGCCGCGCTTCAGGCCCACCTCGCCAGGGGAGCCCTCGGCTGGGAGGTGGCGATAGGCGCTGCGGCCATGGGGTTGGCGGCTCTCGCGTTGGCTATATTGCTGTTCCTGCCCTACTATCTCACCTTCAGGGCCGGTGTGGGCGGAATTGACGCAGTGACCATCGCCACCACGCGCCCGGTTCACATGCTCATCGTCTGGGCGGTGTTCCTGGTCTCGGTCACGCCCTTCATCGTAATCAGCTTCTGGCAGACGGTCGTCAGGGAAGACTGGCCCAGGCTGACTGCCGCCGCGCTGTTCGTCGGATTCACTCCCTACGCAGTATGGGCATGTCTATACGTGTTGGGCGGCGGCGACTCCGCGGGCGCGCTGATAGGTCGGTTCGTCCACGTGCTTCCCTTCGCGGCTCTCGTAAGCATGGCGGTCTATACCGCTCTGTGGCTTGGCAGGTGGGGCGAGCAGAACGGCCGCGTCTTTGGCCTGGCGCTTGCGGCTTTAGGGCTGCTCCTGATCATGGGGCCGGAGTTGCTGTTCGTGGATGATTCCTTTGGCCCGCCCAGCGAGCGGATGAATACGGTCTTCAAGCTGTACTACCAGGCGTGGATACTGCTTGCCGCCGTCTCAGGCTACGCACTATACTACTGGGGTTCTCTGAGAGAGGTAATCGCCGGCTGGAAACACTCCCTCACCGCTCTGTGGGCCGCCGCGTTTGTGGCGTTGCTAATCGGGGCGTTGTACTTCCCTCCCGCGTCGGCCGCCAGCAAGGCAGACCTGCCACATGGCGAACCCACTCTCGACGGACTGGCGTTTCTCAATAGCCATCGCCCGGAGGAGTACGAGGCCATAAACTTCATCAAGGAGAGACGTGATGGCGAGTCCGCCATTCTCGAAGCCGTCGGAGAGTGGGGCGACGCGGGGCTGATCTCCCGCAGCACGGGTATGCCTACGGTGCTCAGTTGGCCGGGGCATCAGTTGCAGTGGCGTCCCATCGATGCCGCTTATGAGGGGCGGGAGGCCGACGTGGCGCGCATCTACCAGACCGAGGACGTCGAGGAAGCACGAGACCTATTGGCAAAATACGAGGTCGATTATGTGTACGTGGGCCCACGTGAGAAGGACAAGTACGGTGAGGCCGGTCTCGCAAAGTTCGCCGCGTTTATGGACGTGGTGTTCAGCCAGGGCAGCGTAATGATCTACCACGAAAGATAGCGACTCGACTCGTAACTGTTCAGAGTTCAGGGAAAGTGAAGGGATTTGGCACAGGCCACGGTCACCCACCCCCTAACCCTCTCCGGTCAAGGGCTGACGGGGGTAGGTAAAATGCGAATTGCAAGTACGCTTAGCCCATGTCATTCCGAGCGTAGCCGAGGAACCCACGAGGTGGCTAGCCGCTCGGCAATCCAGAGCCATCCGCACTACAAGAACTTGGGATTCCTCGGTTCGCTACGCTCATTCGGAATGACATACGTTGGGCTGAATTGTGATGTCTCGGCTATGGCTCTTAGAGGGTGTGTGAGAAGTTCAAATTAGGTTGGTGCTAAGCGTCGGAGCATGAGATGAATCATAGCTATATGGGTCCACGCCTCGGTTGTATCGGACAGAGCTTCGTAGTCCTTGCTCATCCGACGGCACCTGCTGAGCCACGCGAATGTTCGTTCGACCACCCATCTTCGCGGCAGCACTTGAAAACGGTGGCTGTCCCTGGGGCGCTTGACAATCTCGAGTGCCCAGCCTGTCAGGGCCCAGACCCACTCGACCAGCTTTCCAGCATAGCCAGCATCGGCCCAGACCAACCTCATGCGGGGAAACCTCCCTATCAATTTATCGATGACCAGCTTCGCCCCATCCCTATCCTGGATATTGGCAGGATGCACCACCACCGCCAGCAGCAACCCCATGGTATCTACAATGATATGTCGCTTTCGACCGTTGACCTTCTTGCCAGCGTCATAGCCACGAGGCCCCCTTTTTCCGTAGTCTTGACCGACTGGCTGTCTATGATAGCAGCGCTAGGTGTCGGGTTCCTCCCCTCGGCCTGCCGGACCTTGACTCGGAGAGCGTCATTGGCTCGTTCCCATGTACCATCCTCTCTCCACTCCCGAAAATACCACCATACAGTACCCCAAGGCGGGAGGTCATGCGGCATGGCTCGCCACGTGCAACCGTTGCGCAGAACGTATAGAATGCCGTTGACGACTTCCCGCAGGTCTACAGTACGTGGCCTTCCCCCAGTTTTGGCTGCCGGGAGTAGCGGAGCGAGCATCTTCCACTGTTCATCAGTCAGGTCACTGGGGTATGCTTTGCGTTTCATGCCTCCATTCTAATACATATCCAAGACTTCTCACACACCCTCTAAGCTATGATACGCCAAATACCTACCCTTGTCAGCGTCAAGGGAGGGGGACAATGGGCGGGCCTCTCATCAAACGTGAACAGTTACCACAACCCTGACAACCTGAATTACCGACCGACTATGACTACAACAAGCATTGCGTCGATTCCCGCGTGCGCGGGAATGACGGTAGACAGCCAACTATGAATACAACGAGGATTGCGGGGCTTCGCGCCCTGGCAACGAGAATGTCCGGCTTTGGGCGCGGAGGTGACGCATCCGAGTCCCAATGCGGAGGCGGCCTAGGCTCGCCGCTCGTGAGGTGGTGGGAGCTGGCGTTGTATGGTGTATTGCTCGTCACGGCGTCGGTCATGCGGCTTTGGGACCTCGGCTCGCGCGCCGTTCACCACGACGAGAGTCTTCACGCCTTCTACTCCTGGAACCTCTACAACGGCAGCGGATACGTGCACAATCCCATGATGCACGGCCCGTTCCAATTCGAGGCCAACGCCGCGCTGTTCTACGTTTTTGGGGACAGTGACTACACCTCGCGGCTGCTGTACGCCTTCCTCGGCATTGCGCTTGTGGGTATGCCGTTCCTGTTCCGCGCAAGGCTGGGGCGATATGGCGCGCTGTTCGCGTCGGGCCTGCTGGCCTTTTCCCCAACGATGCTCTATTTCAGCCGCTTCTCCCGAAACGACATTGTCATGTCAGTGTGGACGCTGGGCCTGGTCATCTGCGTCTGGCGCTACCTGGACGAAGGCAAGAACCGGTACCTGTACGCGAGCGCCGCGCTGCTCGCGCTCGCGTTCGCCACCAAGGAGAGCGCCTACATGGTCACAGCGTTGCTGGGCCTGTTCCTGGTGGCGCTGCTGGTCTCGAGGAGTATGGCCCTCGTGCGGCACAATGTCGTTTACGGGGAGACCTCGCCCCCAGACGCGGTGTGGCGCTGGGTTCGCGGCGCGTGGGTCGCCCTTCGCGAGGGCGCGAGCCTGCAGGCAGAGTCGCGTATCGCCGGTCTGATCATTCTGCTGATAACCCTGACACTGCCCCAGTGGGCGGCGGCGGCCGGCCTCCTTCAAAGGACTCCCTTCCTCAGCGGCACCAACATCGTTCTGACGAGGCCGGACTCAATGCCCCCAATAGGCGCGCCGGCAGGCGGCGGAGAGGCGGTGGCCTTTCTGCTCGTCTTTACTCTATTGGGAGTGTCGATTTACGCGGGAGCAAAGTGGAGGTGGCCGATCTGGTGGCGGTGCGCGCTGATCTTCTACGCGATATGGGTTTTGCTATACTCCACGTTTTTGACGAACGTCGGAGGGATCGGTTCGGGCGTCTGGCAGTCGCTGGGCTACTGGATTGTGCAGCAGGGACAGGCCCGCGGCGCTCAGCCCTGGTACTACTACTTCGTGATCTCCTCGATATACGAGTTCCTTCCCGTTCTGCTGGCTGTGATAGCCGGGGTGTACTACCTCGGACGCAGGAAGATGGCGCAAGTCGTGTATGATGTTGTGTACTACCGCAAGCGCTGGGATCCCTTTGGCTGCTTCATGGTGTTTTGGGCAGTGGGAACATTCACCATGTACACTATAGCCAGCGAGAAGATGCCCTGGCTCCTGGTGAACATTACTCTGCCGCTGGCTATCATCTCGGGGAAGTTCCTGGGAGACCTGGTTCAAAAGATAGAGTGGCGGCGCCTGGCATCGGGCGGTGGTCTGCTCCTCGCGCCGGGCATCCCCTTGCTGCTCGCGCTGCTGTGGCGGCTTGCCTTCTACGATCTCGGCGACGGGGGCAGCGCGGCCATTGCCGTAGCCCTCTTGCCGGCGGCCGGCGTGCTGGCTCTTGCCGTGGTCGGCTACTACCTGGCGCGTCGATGCGGAGTGAGCAACTTTGCGGCCTTCGCCGTCCTGCCAGTTGCGGCGATACTGCTTGCGCTGACGCTGCGCGCCGGATTTCTGGCGAGCTATCGCCACGGCGACGTCCCGGTGGAGATGCTGGTCTATACCCAGACCTCGCCCGACGTCGCTCACCTCGTCGATGAAATCGAACAGACTGCCAGCGCCACCGGCCAGGAGACGGCCATTCCGATAATGGTGGACCAGACCAGCGGTTTCTCCTGGCCGTGGGCATGGTACTTTCGTGACTACACCAGCGTCAGCTACCAGTCGCTCGAAGGCGACTCTGCGCACCAGAATCCGGAATTGCCCCTCCTTCTGGTTCACAGCCAGAACCAGACGCAAGTCGAGGATGCGCTCGATGGGCAGTATCAGAATGCTCAGAAGGTGAGGCATCGCTGGTGGTTCCCGGAATCTACCTACCGCAACCTCACTGCGGGCAAGTTCGTCAAGTCCTTCGCCGACAGGGGGGCGTGGCGCAGGGCGATGGACTATTTCCTGTACAGGAAGGGGGTCCGCGAACAGATCGGCAGCGAGGACTCATACCTATACATTTCCGAGCAGTTGCCGCTCGAGTTCAAGCCCGTGAACTAGGGCGCCGGGAGCTGCAACTCGATCTCACGACAGGCTGGATGCGTCCTCTCCCTCAACGTGCCAGAAGACGTTTCTAACAGAAAGAGCGCAGGTTGAGGCGCAGCGCGATATATTCTGAGGCTTGCTGAAGGCGTAAGGCGTGATAACAAACGGCAAAATGTGGGTCGGCTTAGCCCTCGGCGTTCTGCTGTTGGGGGTGTTCCTATTCAGGGTCGATCTGGAACGCATGAGGGAGGCCCTCGCAGAGGCCAACTACCTGTACCTGCTCCCAGCGGTTGGCATGTACCTGGTCTCGGTGCTCTTTCGCACGATTCGCTGGCAGGCGCTGCTGCGCCACATGCGGCCGATTCCCGTGAGGCGGCTGTATCCCGTCGTAACCGTCGGCTACATGGCGAACAATCTGCTGCCCATGCGACTTGGAGAGCTGGTTCGCAGCTACTACATCGGTGAGCGAGAGGACATCAGCAAGACTTCGGCGCTGGTGACCATTGTGATAGAGCGCGTCATGGACGCCCTTACACTGCTATTCTTCATCGCCGTAATCGCCATGTTCGTGCCATTGACCAGCCTGGTCAAGGCCTTTGGCGAAAAGGCGGGCATCGCCTGGCCCCTGCTCGTAGCGGCCCTGAGCGCGCCGTTCGTGCTCGCTTTCGGGATGCTGATGCTGTTC
Source organism: Dehalococcoidia bacterium (assembly GCA_965217565.1). Lineage (GTDB taxonomy): Bacteria > Chloroflexota > Dehalococcoidia > Lucifugimonadales > CATOSD01 > CBDCIS01. The sequence continues at coordinate 89,401 of CBDCIS010000010.1, read as the reverse complement.
TCCCTGTTCCCTGAGAGGACCCGGGTGATGGTGATGACCTTCGTCAGGACGATGCCTGACAGGATAGAAGCGCCCCTGACACACCTGCTCGACATGTTCATCATCGGGCTGATGCCGCTGCGCAGCCCTCGAACGCTGGCGAACCTGTTTGCGCTATCGATTCCGATATGGCTCTTCGAGGCGGCGCTGTTCTTCTTGGTAGGATTCGCGTTCGGCCTCGAAAACATCTACGATAACCTGGGAGAGATGGTTGTTGCCGTAATCTTGATAACTGCCGTAACCAACATCGGAGCCTCGATTCCGGCCACTCCGGGCGGCATCGGGCTATTCGAGCTAATCACTATGGAGGCCCTGATAGTCCTGGCCGAGGTGGATAAGTCGGTCGCCGCCGGTTATGCCGCCGTCGTGCACCTCACTCTGCTGCTGCCGATGATCGTGCTGGGCCAGGTGTTTCTCTGGATTGGCAACGTCTCCTTTCGCAAGCTATACCGTGCGGGTCGAGCGGAGCAAGAGGATGAGTTGGCCTCCCCCTCGCACTCTATCGAGGGTGACAACCTGACATGAAAATCGGCATAATTGGGGCTGGCGCGGCAGGCTTGGCCGCCGCTTACGAGCTGGGCAAGCGGGGGCACAAAGCCATCGTTTACGAGCGCGCGAACTTCCTGGGCGGCCAGGCATCCACCTTCGACGTTGGCGGCTCTCGACTCGAGAGAGGCTATCACCACTGGTTCACCAACGACACCGACATCATAGAGTTGGTGGAGGACATCGGGTTGGGCCACCGGATACTCTGGATAGACTCCAGCGTAGGAACGCTCTACGACGGCAAGATATACGACTTCGTTACCCCCATGGACCTGCTTCGATTCACTCCCCTGAGTCTTCCCGACCGCATACGGCTCGGCCTCGTTACCCTGTATCTGCAACGCAAGAAGGACTGGCGAGGCTATGAGGGCATAACCGCCGACGAGTGGCTGCGAAAGCACGCGGGCAAACGGGGCTACGAGGTCTTCTGGGGGCCGATGCTGCGAGGCAAGTTCGGAGAGGACCACTACGACCAGGTGTCTATGCCATGGGTCTGGGGCAAGGTGCAGACGCGGGTCGCGTCGCGCGGCAAGGGCATGGTGAAGGAGAAACTGGGCTACCCCATCGGCAGCTTCGGCGAGATTTTCGACGTTCTGGCGCGGCGAATCAGCGAGCAAGGGAGCGAGGTTCATCTCTCGGCGTCCGTGAACCGCGTCATCGTCGAGGACGGCGCGGCTACGGGCCTGGAGGCGGCGCTGGGCGCCTCGGTAGCCGAGCCCCAGCCGTTCGACGCCGTAATCGCCACGACGCCGTCCTACATATTCCCGCGCCTGGCGCCGGGGCTTCCAGACGACTACCTGGCCCGGCTCACGGGTATGAGCTACATGGCCGCCGTGCTGATAGTGCTGGTGCTGGACAGACCGCTCTCCCACGTTTACTGGCTGAATGTGACCGACCGCTCGATTCCGTTCGTAGGCGTTATCGAGCACACGAATCTCATCGGCCCGGAGCACTACGGCGGTAAGCACGTGGTCTATCTGTCCAACTACCTGACGACCGAACATTCGATGTACCGGATGAGCCACGAAGAGCTTTTGCAGGCCTACCTGCCACACCTGCGCAAGATAAATCCTGACTTCGACCCGTCGTGGGTGGAGACCAGCTATCATCACAAGGTGGACGCGGCGCAGCCCATCATAGGCGTCAACTACTCCTCCCGCATCCCAGACCACCGCACGCCAATCGAGCGGCTGTACCTGGCGAACACGACCCAGATATACCCCGAGGACCGCGGCACCAACTACAGCGTCCGCATGGGCAAGCGGGTGGCGAGAATGGTGATGGAGGATGTTGGGGCGAAATGCCGAGCATAGGGCCGCCTTGCGTCTCAGCCGTTTAACCCTTATCCTGTATCGTGAAAAATCTCGCAAGAGACGGAGGCGACGCCGTTGGTCATAGACAGCCAGCATCTCAGGGAGCGAATTCAAGGCGCCATCTCCTCCCAGAAACAGTCAACCATCACCGTTCTCTCTTGCTTGCTGGCCGTCCAGGACGCTCTCGGCTATCTGCCGGACGAGGCTATCGAAGAGGTCGCCAACCAGCGGGATACCACCGTGAACGAAGTTTGGGGCGTCGCGTCCTTCTACACCAATTTCCGCTTCACACCGCCGGGCGAGCGCGTAATCGAGATATGCTGGGGGCCGACGTGCCACCTGCTGGGAGCGGCCCACATCCTGCAAGGCGTGATGGATGACCTGGGCCTTTCAGATGAGGGCGAGACCGAGGGCAACAAGACGACGCTGAAGTACAACACGTGCCTGGGCGCGTGCTCACAGGCCCCGGTGATGATGATTGACCACAGGCTCATTGGCCGCCTTACGGTTGAGGGCGCGCGAAAATGCGTGTCCGAACTGGACGACGCTTCTTGACCAGGAGCCGCTGTCTGTGTTCCCGCTTTCGCGGGAACGACGGTTACGCGAGCTCAAATGGAACTAGGGTATGCCGACTTACGAGGAACTGAAAGCGGAAGCCGACCTGCGCTGGCAGGCGTTAGTCGCCGGTGACAGCCCCTGGATCAGAGTGGGCACGGCCATGTGCGGGCACGCCGCCGGCGCCTATGAGGTGCTGCGGGCTATCGAGGGCGAGCTAGGCCGGCGCGGCGCGCGGGCCGTCGTCGATGAAGTCGGATGCCTCGGCATATGCTTTGCGGAGCCGCTGGTGGACATCATGAAGCCGGGCGGCTCCCGTCTCTTCTTCAACAACGTAACTCCTGAAGACGTGCCGGAGCTAATCAGGTCTTACCTCCTCGACGATAAAATCCCCGCCGGCAAGGCGTTCGGCTACCTCGGGGAAACGCCGATTCAGGACGCTCCGGACCTCAACGAATTGCCCGGAATAAGGCTTCAGCAGCGTATCGCGCTGCGAAACGCCGGGAACATCGCCTTCGACGATATACATCAGTACCTCGCCAACGGCGGCTACGCCGGGCTGAACAAGGCGCTCTTCTCGATGGAACCTTCCGAGGTAATCAAGGAGGTGAGCGACTCTGGACTAAGAGGGCGCGGGGGCGCGGCGTTCCCCACAGGGGTCAAGTGGAGCTTCCTGGTGAACTCGCCGGGCCCGCCCAAGTACATCCTGTGCAACTGTGAAGAGGGAGACCCCGGGGCGTACAACGACAAGGGCATCCTAGAAAGCGACCCGTTCACGCTGATAGAGGGCATGGTCATCGCGGGATACGCGACCGGCTCCTCCAACGGCTTCGTGTTCATACGGCACGGCCACGACGGGCCTATTTCCAGAACGGAGCGCGCCATAGAGCAGGCCTATGAGTTGGGGCTGCTCGGCAAGAACATCCTCGGCTCCGAGTTCAGCTTCGAGATGGAGGTCTCGCTAACCGGAGAGTCCTACGTTTCGGGGGAGGAGACGGCGCTGATGGACGCCATCGAGGGCAAGCGCGCCCAGCCGCGGCCCCGTCCGCCCTTCCCGGCAGCGTCGGGCGTCTGGGGTAAGCCCAGCAACATCAACAACGTCAAGACGCTGGCCTACGCGCCGGAGATAATCTCCAAGGGCGCGGAGTGGTTCTCGTCAATCGGCGTCAACAGGAGCACGGGCACGGCGATTGCCTGCCTCAACGGCAATATCAGGTACCCCGGCCTCTACGAGGTCCCTATGGGTATGACGCTGGGCGAGGTGATAAACGACCTGGGCGGCGGCGTGCCCGGCGGTAAGAAACTGAAGCTGCTGCAAACGGGCGGCCCTCTCGGTGGCGTGTTGGGCGCGGACAGCATGGAAATCCACATCGACTTCGACGAGATGAGAGCGGCGGGGGCCATCTTCGGCTCGGGCGGCATAATCGTGGGCGACGAGGACACCTGCGCCGTTGACCTCACCCGCGTCTTGGTGGCCTTCTGCCAGTACGAGTCCTGCGGCAAGTGTTTCCCCTGCCGGCTGGGGATGGAGCACCTGCTCGAGATAATCGAACGCATAGCGAGACGCGAGAGCCTGCCCGGTGACATGGAGCTAATGCGAAAGGTTGGGCAGACGATGGAGGCGAGCTCCCTGTGCGGGCACGGCCAGCTCGGGTTTGGGCCAATCAGGTCGGCGTTCACGCACTTCGAGGCCGACTTCATAGCCCACATCGAAGAGCGGCGTTGCCCGACGGGAAGCTGCTTGGGGCCGATGCTCTCTCCCGTAAACACGCGGCCCTACGCCTGGGACTTCGTGCCTGGATAGGTATAAGTTGCTGGACGGCCCAACGTGCTCGGCGCAATTGAAGGCGCGCCAACGCATAACCGCGATTCTTGGTTCCAGCGAGAGCGGGAACGACGGCGGCACAAGCGCGCCAGGCAAACAATGGAGACCCGTATGACGACAGTAGGCGAAATCACGATTACCATCAATGGCGTCGAGGTCAAGACCAGGCCCGGCGCGATGATAATACAGGCCGCCATGGAAGCCGGCATGTATATCCCCTACCTGTGCTACTACCCAGGCATGAAGCCCTACGGCGCGTGCCGCATGTGCGTCGTAACCGCTGAGTCGAGGACACCGGACGGCGAGTATCGCGCACTGCCGGGAAGCCCGGCGTCCTGCACCACACCAGTGGCGGACGGCATGAGAGTAACCACGAATTCCGAAGGATTGACAGACCTTCGGCGCGGAATAATGGAGCTTCTCATCGCGGAGCATCCGCACGGCTGCCTGACCTGTCATCGCATCGACTTGTGCGGGCCATCGGCTTCGAGCATCTGTCTGCGGCACGTCTCGGTCAACGACCGCTGTCTCACCTGCCCCAAGAACGAGCGCTGCGAACTGAAGGACACGGTGAGGCATCTCGAAATGGAGATGGACACGCCGCTCACCTACAACAACCGCCATCTGCCGCTCGCTACCCAGGACCCGTACTGGGAGATGGATATGAACCTGTGCATCGTCTGCGCCCGCTGCGTTCGCGTGTGCGACGAGGTGAGGGGCGACGACGCGCTCACGCTCCAGCAGCGCTCCGGGCGCAGCCTCATCGGAACGTCGCAGGGCAACTCGCTGCTGGAGTCCGGCTGCGAGTTCTGCGGAGCGTGTATAGACGTCTGCCCGACAGGCGCGCTGGTGGAGCGCGATAACAAGTGGGAGAAGGCCGTCGAGACTATCACCAGCATCTGCCCGCACTGTCCCGTCGGTTGCCAGATGACGCTGGAGATAAACAAGCGCAACCGCATGATAAGGGCAATCCCGGACCGCAACGCGGAGGCGAACCGGGGCCAGGCGTGCTTCAAGGGTAAGTTCGGGCTGGACTTCGTGAACAACCGGCGTGAGCTTATCAAGCGGCCCCTCGTCAGGCGGGATGGGGAGTTGCGAGAGGCTTCCTGGCACGACGCGCTGGACGTGGTCGCCGAACGGCTGGGCCAGCACAAGGGAGACCAGTTCGCGCTGATAGCGTCCCCACGAGGAACCAACGAGGACAACTACCTGGCGCAGAAGTTCGCCAGGAGCGTCATGCAGACCAACAACGTGGACGTATCGTCCAACCTGCGCCCGGAGCTTACGCCGCCCCTGGCCGACATGTTGGGCTATTCCGGCGCGACCAACCCCATCTGGGAACTGGAAAACTCATCCTGCTTCCTCGTCGTGTCCAGCAACATCACAGAGGAGCAGAACGTCGCCGCCGTGCCCATCAAGATGGCGGTCAAGAACGGCGCGTCGCTAATCGTCATCGACCAGAGGGAGACGGAGCTTACCCGCTACGCTAACGTATGGCTACGCCCCAGGCCGGGGAGCGAAACCGCGCTCATAGGCGGTATGCTCCGTGTGATTCTGGACGAATCACTTGACGACCACGACTTTGTGTCCGACTCATGCGAGGGGCTGGAAGAGTTCAGGCGCGCCATCTGGAGTTTCGATCTGCTCAAGGTGGAGCGCACCACGGGAGTTCCGCAGGCGCGCATACAGGAAGCCGCCCGTCTCTTCGCGGCGAAGGCGCCCGGCGCGGTGTTGTACGCGCTGGAGACGCTGGCCCCCGAGCTGCGCGACGAGTGCGTGAGGGCGCTTGTGAACCTGGCCCTGATTACGGGCAACTTTGGCAAGGCCTCCACGGGACTCTACCCGCTCTTTTCCGGCGCAAACGAGCAGGGATCGAAGGACGTGGGCTGCTCGCCGGGACATCTGCCAGGCTATGCCGCGCTGTCGGACAGCGCGGCGTCGGAGCGCTTCCGCGAAGCGTGGGGCGCCGCCATACCCACCACCGAGGGCATCGGCATAAGAGACATCGCGGCCGCCATCCGCCGCGGCGAGATTCGGGCGCTCCAGGTGATTGGCGACAGTCCCAACTTCACCAACGGAGAGTTGGAGGACTTCCTCGGCGCGCTGGAATGTCTGGACTTTCTGCTTGTGCAGGACACCTTCCCAAACGAACTGACCGAGCTCGCGGACGTCGTGCTGCCCTCCGCCACTTTCGCCACGAAGGACGGCACTTACACGAACATGGAACGCCGCGTGCAGTTGCTGCGCCCCGCGCTTGGCCCGAAGGCCGAGGAGGAAGCCGACTGGCGAATCATATGCCGGATAGCCGAGCGCATGTCCGCGCCGGGCTTCGCCTACGAGGGCGCCGAGTCTATCTTCGCCGAGATCAGCGACCTCGTTGACGGATACGCGGGGCTGTCCCACGAGCGGCTGCGCTCAGGCGGGCTTCAGTGGCCCTGCGCGGAATCGGATTCGCCTGGCCCTCCCGTCGTCGGTGAATCCAGGGCCAGGCTGAGCGCCCTCACGCTGTCCGAGCAGCCGGAGCGGGAGGACGCTGCGTACCCGTTCCTGCTGGCAAGGGGCCGGCTGCTTCACCAGCCGGAGCGAGACGCGGGCGTGGAGCTCGTGGATTCCCGCAACCTGCTCAGGCGAACCGAGATAATCGAACTTCACGAAGAGGACGCCCGCGAGATAGGGGTATCCGATGGCGAGTGGATAGAGGTCGCGCACTCGCAGGGTGTCGTCAGTGGTATTGCGCAACTCTCCAGCCCGCTGAGGGGCGTCATCTCGACGACAACCCTGTTTGGCGCACTGATAACCGACCTGGAAGGGAGCAAACTTCCTGATCCCATGCTGAAGGCGCCAGGCTTGCCCCTGCTGCCAGCCCGCATACAGCGAGCCGTCGCCCCAGCGGCGGATTAGTCATGGCGAAAAAGCCGCCAGCCAAGACTCTAACGGAGAGGCCGTGACCTGCGAGAATTGTGGCCACGAGAATTCAGCGGACGCAAGCTATTGCGCCGCCTGCGGTGTTCCCACCGCAAGCCCGGAAGAACCGCCCGGCGCCGTCGAGGACGATTCGCCACAAGGGGACCCTCTGTCCGAGGAGGGTTTGGTCTGCCAGAACTGTGGCGGCGAAGTCCGGACGGAGTCAAGCTACTGCGCCGCCTGTGGCACACCGACGCGGCGGAGAGAGGAGCCGCCGGACCTTCGGCAGGTCGATTCGCCTCCGGATGTCCCTCGCCCGCAGCAAGGCGTCACCTGCCGTAACTGCGGCGGCGAGAATCTGCCGGAGGCCGCCTATTGCGCCTCCTGCGGCGTCTTCATGTCCGGCCCGCCGGACAGCCGTCAATACACGCCAGCGGACGGCGACCTTCGAACAAGAGACCTCGGCGGCCTGCTACATGAGACTTTCAGAATCTACACACGTAACCTTTGGGTTTTTGTGTTGATCGCGGTCGTGCCACAAATTCCTATCTTTCTCTCGAACTCAGACTCGATAGTTGCCAACATACTATTCTCGTTGATTGGGTTCGCGCTCGGGTTGATTGCCGGAGGAGCGTCGATATTCGCGGTGGCGCAGCACTACGTTGACCGTCGGATAGACGTGGGCGTCTGTCTGGGGCACGCGCTGCAACTGGCCGTTATTCTGATTATCAGCGCCATGGTCGTAGCGATAGTGATCACAGCGTCGCTCGTCCTCTCGTTCGTCTTGATCGGGATACCCATTCTCTGCTACTTCCTCGTGATTTGGGCGTTCGGAAGCCATGCTATAGTCATCGAGGGCACAGGCCCGTTCACAGGCCTGGTACGCAGCCGCAATCTCGTGAGGGGCAGTTGGTGGCGGGTATTCGGCATCGGCCTAGTCTTCGTGCTTATCGTAGGTGGTGTATTCGGAGCCATTATCATACCGGTGACCATCCTCCCGCAGACAATCTTCTCCGGGCCTCAGAGCCCGTACATAGTGAATGCCATAACCAGCATAGTCAGTGTCTTGGTCTTCCCATTTGCGAGCATCGGGGCCACGCTGGTCTATATCGACCTGCGAGTCAGGAAAGAGGGATTCAACCTCGAAACGTTGGCGTCGGAGATTCGACGCCGCTGATTTGGCGCGCTGCGGGCAACATTCCGGCTTTAACCGGCGTGGTTACCGGTGGCAAGATACACCCAGGAGGGTTTTGGATTTGACGACGTTAAGACGACAGCGCCAGGTCAAGCTTTCAGAAGTGAGGGTGCTGAAGAGAGAAGACCTGACTCCCGAACTGATGCTGATGTGGGTAGAGAAGCCCGAGGGGTACACCTTCAAGGCGGGGCAGTACTGCACCATCGGTCTGGACGGAATCGAGCGCGCCTATTCCATATCGTCCGCGCCCTACGAGGACTCTCTCGAACTCTTCGTGGAACTGGTCCACCTGGAAGATGGCGGCGTGCTGACGCCAAAGCTATGGGAGCTCAGCGTTGGCGACTCGATGACCATCAGGCCAAGGGCTAAGGGAATCTTCACATTCGATCCGGCCTATCCCGACCAGCTTCTGGTGGCTACCGTCACCGGCATCGTGCCCTACGTCAGCTTTCTCCGCCAGTACCTTCACGACAATCAGCAGGGCCACCACTTCTACATCCTGATGGGCGCGAGCTATCACGACGAGTTCGCCTACGACGGCGAGTTGCGTGAACTCGAGGCGCGGCGTCCCGATCTGGTTACCTTCGTGCCAACCGTGAGCAGGCCGAGCGACCCGCACAACCGCGACTGGAAGGGCGAGAGCGGCCGGGTGAACACGCTCATAGAAAAGTACGTGGAGAAGTTCGGCTTCTCGCCGGAACGGGCGCTAGTTTACGCCTGCGGCCACCCCGGTATGATAGAGGCCGTCAAAGACCTCATGAAACCCATGGGCTACACGGTCAAAGAGGAGCGCTTCTGGAAAGAGGACTAGCCTCGATGGGCCGCGGCGTGCGGCCGTGCGGCTCACCTCCATCCTAACCTTCCCCCGTCGAGGGGGAAGGGGCTTAGGGTAGCGGCTCCCTCTTTATGGTAGGACATGACCACACCGGCACGACGGCAGTACCTGCGCATCAAGAAGGAGCACGAGGGAGAAATCCTGCTGTTCCGCATGGGGGACTTCTACGAGACCTTTGACGACGACGCCCGCCTTGTCTCCAGAGAACTCGAGATAGCGCTCACTTCCAGAGAGATGGGACGCGGCCAACGGATTCCCCTCGCCGGCATCCCCTACCATGCCCTGGATTCCTACCTCGCGCGACTTATCAAGAAGGGCTACAAGGTCGCCATCTGTGAGCAGACGAGCGATCCCGCCACCTCGCGCGGCCTGGTGGACAGGGGAGTGGTGCGCGTGGTCACGCCTGGCACGATAGTCGAAGACTCGCTCCTGCAACAGAAGGCCAACAACTACCTCGCCTCGGTGGTGGTCGATGGCGATGAGGCGGGCCTCGCCTACGTGGACATCACCACCAGCGAGTTCGCCGGCAGCCAACTTCCCTTGGCTCAACTGACGATGGAGTTGAGCCGCCTGACGCCGTCCGAGGTGCTGACTCCGGAGGGGCAGGACGCCCTCCCCGTCGATGGCGGGGTGACGGTCTCCGAGATACCGCCTGACGCCTTTCACCACGAGTGGGCCAGAGAAGCCCTGCTGACCCACTTCGACGTCGTATCCCTTGAGGCCTTCGGCTGTGAGCGGCTGCCCCTCGCGGTCAGGGCCGCGGGGGCCATCATCGACTACCTGGGCAGGACCCGCAGAGATTCGATCAGCCAGATAACGTCGCTATACACCTACTCCACCGCGTCGTACATGACGCTCGACCCCCAGACGCGGCGGAACCTCGAGCTATTCGAGGGCGGGCGATGGGGAGAGACGAGCGCGTCCCTCTTTTCGGTGCTGGACCGCACCAAGACCTCTATGGGAGGCCGGCTGCTGAGACGCTGGCTCGGCCAGCCGCTACTAGACCTGCCGAGGCTCATCCAACGCCAGGAGGCCGTCGTGTGGGCGCACCGGAGCGGCCTGCGGCGGGAGCGTGTCGCGCTGCTGCTCGAATCGGTGTCGGACGTGGAGCGGCTGGTGAACCGCGTGCGCGGCTTCAACGCCACGCCGCGCGACCTCGTGTCCCTGGCCGCCAGCCTGGAGGCCGCGCCAAAGATAAAGGCCATACTCGGCGAAGACGACGACGCCTCGCGGGTGGCGTGGGTCGCCGAAGCCATGCGCGACAACGACGACGTCGTCAAGCTCATAAGAAGCGCCATCAACGACGACCCACCCCCATCTGTCGGGGACGGCAGGGTCATCAGGCCCGGCTTCTCCTCTGACCTTGACGACCTCAGGAACGCCTCCCGAAACGCGCAGGAATACATCGCCAGGCTGGAACAAATGGAGCGGGAGCGAACCGGCGTGAAGTCGCTCAAGGTAGGCTACAACAAGGTCTTCGGATACTACATAGAGGTGAGCAAGGCCAACCTCTCCCAGGTGCCGGACGACTACATCAGGCGGCAGACGCTGGTGGGCGGGGAACGCTACATCACGCCTGAGATGAAGGAGTACGAGTCGCTTATCCTCAACGCGCAGGACAGGCTCGGAGAACTGGAGCATTCGCTCTTCAGGCAAGTCTGCCAGCAGGTGGGAGACGCCGCCGCGTCAATCCTGGAGAGCGCGGGGGCCATCGCTCGCGTGGACGTGTTCTGCTCGCTGGCGGACGTAGCGTCGCGCCAGGGTTACGCCAGGCCGGAACTCAACGACGGGGACACGCTGGACATAAGGCAGGGACGCCATCCGGTGGTGGAGCGGATGCTTCCCGCGGGCGCGTTCGTCCCCAACGACATGCGGCTCTCCAACGCGGACGACGCGCTGGTGATACTCACCGGCCCCAATATGGCGGGCAAATCGACCTATATCCGCCAGGGAGCCATAATCGCGCTGATGGCGCAGATAGGCAGCTTCGTGCCGGCGGAGTCGGCCACCATCGGGCTGGTGGACAGGATATTCACCCGCGTGGGACTCCAGGACGACCTGTCCGTGGGGCAGTCAACGTTCATGGTGGAAATGCTGGAAACCGCTTCGATTCTGAATCACGCCACGCCGCGCTCGTTCATCATCCTAGACGAGATTGGGCGCGGCACAAGCACCTACGACGGCCTCGCCATCGCCCGCGCCGTAGCCGAGTTCATCCACAATCATCCGCGGCTGGGCTGCAAGACCCTGTTCGCCACCCACTACCACGAGCTGACGCAGTTGGCCGACACTCTGCCCCGCGTCAGAAACTTCAACGTGGCCGTGTCCGAAGACCGCGGCAACGTCGTGTTCCTCCGCCGCATCGTCCCGGGCGGCGCGGACAGGAGCTATGGCGTGCACGTCGCGCGCATAGCGGGACTCCCCGGAGGCGTCGTCAACAGGGCGTGGGAGGTTCTGAAAGAGTTGGAGGGCGCAGACCAGGCCGCGCCCGCCGCTGCCCGCCCCGGAAGGCGCGTCAGAAAGCCTGCGCCGGAGCAACTCTCGCTGCTAACGTCCAAGCCCGCCGCTCTTGAAGAGCTGCTGGCGTTGGACCTGGCCTCCATGACTCCCATAGAGGCCCTAAACAAGCTCTACGAACTGCAAAAGCAAGCCAAGAGCGGCGCCCCGTGAATCCGGCCCCGCAATGCCGTCGCTTCCGGCCCGCGAGTCAATGCGTGGATTCTCGAGCGGCGGAGCCATTGCGAGGGGTTCCCGCGAACGCGGGAATGACGGTTGAGGCTGATCTTGAAATACATACCCTTGTCAGCTCCCGTCAAGGGCGGGGGTTAGAGGGTGGGCGCGTTTTGAAACTGGGTAATTTTGGGTCATTTCGGGTCATTCCGTAGCTGGGGCCTCAGAAAGTTTGACCCATTTTGTCACCTTCAGGATTCTCTGGGCTAAGGGTTGTTTTGAATGTCTGGCGTTGGCAAGGAAGTGTAACCTGTTTTCATGGCTGCGTGGCATGGGGATGCGCCGGATTGCCGCCGGACTTGGTAGAGCGATGATAGCACGAGTGTTCGGGGGCGTCAAGAGGGCATCTGACCAACTAGTACCGTTTCCAGATGTATTTGATAATATCTCGGCTGCCTTCCACACTGGATTCCCGCTTTCGCGGGAAAGACGGATAGTATTCGATGCCTGTCATCTTCAAGTAGAAACGGTACTAGGTTGATACAGGTTCCATGACATCGAAAGGCTGTTCAAGTCGAATGACCTTCCGGGATACGGCGACGGTCACCCATCCCCTGACCCCCTCCCGTCAAGGGCGGGGGAGCTTTCGCCCACCCCTGACCCTCTTCCATCAAGGGTGCTGACAGGGTAGGTAAATCGAGAATCGAGATTGGATGAGCGCCCCATCCCCCTGGATTGCCGAGCGGCGAGCCATTGCTATGGGTTCCCACGTTCGCGGGAATGACGGTTGAGGCTGGTCTTGGAATACCTACCCTTGTCAGCTCCCTTGACGGGAGGGGGTTAGGCGCAAACCCAAAGCCGCTCTACCAGGCAATACAAACGTGTCGAACCCCTAGACGTCGCGCTCTCCCATCCTGAACCGCCGCTCGACCAGAATCCCGTGCACCCGCGCGGAGTGGGCGTCCCGCAATCGGAGCGCGCGCTCCTCCGGCCCGCGCTCGCCGCCGTCGGCCTGGCGAGCCGCAATCTCCCCGCAAAACGCCTGGAGAACCAACTCCGCCAGCAACACCTGCCCCTGCGGAGACCTGATGCCGTCCTTCGCGTCGCCCGATACGTACTGCGATATGGAGGAGTGCGCCGTGGAGATGACAATGTCCCCGCTCCGTCTATCGAACCGGGCACGTGGGGCGTCCTGGTGCGCGTCGTCGAATACGATTCGTCGGAGAAGTATCTTCTGCGAGCACAACTCGCTGCGGGCGATGTCGTTGAGCGCTGCCACCGTTTTGCCGAGGCGAACCTTCAGGGATTCCCTTCCCCTGGCGCGCCTTAGCGCCGCCCCCTGCCTGGCCCTGTCCTGGACGAGCGGCTCCAATCGCTCGTCCAGGGTCAGGCGAAGCTCGCGGGCGACCTCGTGACCCCACACCAGGCCCTGCCTAGTGGCCTGGACTATCGCTTCGTTGTTTCGCATCAGCGTGTTGATGTGCGGGCACTCCAGCCGCCCAAAGAACACCGCCGCGTCGGGGTCCGCGTCGAATCGCCCCAGCGTGTTATCGAGTATGGCGTTGCCGTCGGTGATGAGTATGCCCGCCTCCGCGTAAGGACCGGCGTCGCGGGGCGTGGAGAGGTCGTTGTCCGCCTCGTACACCGTGATTCGATATGGTATCTCGAGTCTGTTGAGGCGGAGAGAGTTGTCCAGCACCAGCCTGGCGGGAGGGTATCGGTAAAACAGGCGCTTTTGCCGCAGCGTTTCCCCGCCGGCCGAGAGTTCGGTAAGGACGACGTCTCTGGCCGGGTTGCTGAGTATGCTTCTCAGCATGAAGTGAAGAGGAATCTGCCGCTCGAGGTTTTGAAACGTGGGCGGCGTAACGTCCGGCCGGTTCACCTTGATCCGCACCGTCGTGCCGCTCTTGGGAGCGCGCCCATCATCGCCGGCGCGGGACGCGGGAACCGGATGTCGGGCCTCGTAGTAGGGATAGCCGTGCCGGATACCAAGCCAAGCCTTGTGGAGCGCGTGGTCCAGGACCGATTCGACTTCGCCGTCCCCCAGCGCCAGTATGCCGTCCTTGAGGCCCCTGCCGAAGTATCCCCGGTCCGCCTCCCCACTGGTCGCCGAGGTGTAGCTGCCCAGCGCCTCGTCCAAACGCTGACCATCGATGCCGACAGCCCTGTCGCGTATGGACAGGTAGGGGAATCCGTGGCCGGTGGTGACGCTTATTTCTATGGGGCCGCTTTTGGCCTGCTCGTCGGACGCCCTCTTGTTGTAGGCGTCGTCACAATTGGTTATGAGCTCCACCAGGGCCCTTATGGGGTCGCCCTGGATTGCCCTATCCGCGAAGGCGATCTGGTGAAGCTGGAACATGCCTCCATGAGTTGCTTGCTGTTTGCCGAACCGGTTGGAGTAGGTTAGCGGCCTGGATACGCGAACTGCCATCCAATCTCCCAGTGGTGGTTACTGCTCTAGTGCTCCATCACGTCGCCGCCGTCCATGTTGATAGACTGGCCGTGAATCCAGGACGTCGCCTCGGTGCAGAGGTAGGCGGTGAATGCGCCGACCTCCTGGTCGGTGCCGTACCTTCCTATGGCCGTTCTCGCCGCCCCGCGCTCCCACGCCTCGCCGCGACCAATGTCGTCCACCCGCGAGGTGTCCACGCCGCCGGGGCAGATGCAGTTGACGTTGATTCGATGCGGCCCCAACTCCCGCGCCATCGACTGCGTCATGCCGACGTGGGCGAAATTGGCTGCGTTGTACGCCAGCGTGTTGGGCGACCCACTCTTACCCGCGCCGGAGGCTATGTTGACTATCTTGCCTCCGTCGCCCTGCTTTATCATGTGCTCGATGACCGCCTTGGTGCAGAGGAACGTCCCCGTAACCTTCACGTCTATGACCCTCTGGAAGTTGCCCAGGGTGAGGTCGAGAATGGGAACCCTGTCCGGCCCTCTTGCCGAGGCGGCGTTGTTGATGAGAATATCAACGCGGCCAAACTCCCGGATAGTGCTTTCAACCATGTTCTGGACGCTGGCGCGGTCGCTCACGTCCACCACAATAGGCAGCACACGGCGTCCCTCCGCGCGCACCTGCTCGGCAACGCTCTCGATGTCCTTCCAGCCCACGGCCTTCTCGTCCGGTGGAAACGTGTCGGGGTTTCGTCCTGTGCCTGTGATGACCACGTCGGCCCCAAGCCGCGCCAGTTCGACCGCCGAGGCCCTGCCAATGCCGCGCAGACGGCCCGCGCCGGTAACGATTGCCACTTTTCCGTCAAGCTCTCCCATATCCTGCCCCCGATCCTAGGTTCTGTTACTCCTCTGAAGATAGAGCGGTTGCCATCCCCTTGCACAAGCTGTCGCCCACTGAAGACTGACCACTCCCGGCTCCCTAGTGCTCCATCATGGAGCCGCCGTTGATGTTTATCGACTGCCCCTGAATCCAGGACGCCGCCTCCGTGCAGAGATAGGCGGTGAATGCGCCAACCTCATCATCCGTTCCGTGTCTGCCGATGGGCGTGTTGGCGGCCATCGTGTCCCAGCGTTCGCCGCGTCCCAGGTCGTCCATGCGATGGGTGTCCACCGCCCCGGGGCACACGCAGTTGACGTTGACGCCGTGCGGCCCCAACTCGCGCGCCATCGACTGGGTCATGCCAACCAGGCCGAAGTTGCCCGCGTTGTAGGCCAGCGTGTTCGCGCTGCCCCGCTTGCCCGCGCCGGACGATATGTTGACTATCTTTCCGCCTTCGCCCTGGCTGATGAGGTGAGCGGCTACAGCCCTGGTGCACAGGAACGAGCCCGCCAGCTTGATGTCAACCACCCGCTGGAATATGTCGGGATCTAGCTCGAGGATGGGCACGCGGTCCGGCCCCCGAGCGTAGGCCGCGTTGTTGATGAGAATGTCAACCCTACCAAACTCGTCGATAGTCCTGTCAACCATGTTCTGGACGCTCTCTTCGCTGCTCACGTCCACCACGAGCGGCAGCGGACGACAGCCCTCGGCGCGTATCTGGTCGGCAACGCTTTCGATGTCCCGCCATCCAATGGCCTTCTCATCGGGAGGGAAGGAGTCCGGGTTGCGGCCCGTGCCGGTAACGACCACGTCCGCGCCCAGCTTCGCCAAAGAGACGGCGGCGGCCCTGCCGATGCCACGCAGACGACCCGCCCCGGTAACGATTGCGACTTTCCCGTCAAGCTCACCCATTTGTCGTCAATCCTCTCCGCATTGCTTCGTATGCCTATGCTTCAAAATCAGTCCGTTTCGCCTCACAGAGTATAACCTTGCCTTGCCACCCTGTAAATGCCGTTGGCCGCCACGAAGCCTGTCCTGGGAAACGCCTGCGGCGCAATCGAACGGCCCTACACGGCCAGAAATCCTCCATCCACAACCAGTTCCGTTCCCGTAATGTAGGAGGCCTCGTCGGACGCCAGGAACAGCACGGCGTAGCCCACCTCTTCTCGCCTTCCCTCTCTGCCCATTGGGACATGGTCCAGCATCCGCCTTCTTATCGCCGGGTCCGCGGTGGTCGTCGAAGTGCCCATCGGCGGCATGACGCCAGGGTGCACGGAGTTGACGCGGATGCCGTCCCCGGCGTGCATGACGGCCGTTGACTTGGTGAGTATTCGTACCGCGCCCTTGGAGGCATTGTACCCGACATGGGTGTATTCCTGCCCAACAAAGCCGGAGATGGACGAGATGTTGATGATGGAGCCGCCGCCCGCCTTCAGCATCTCCGGGACGGCGTACTTGATACCGAGGAACACTCCCTTGGCGTTAACTGACATAAGCGTGTCCCAGGCGTCCGAGTCCATCACGTCGTCGGCGATACCGCCGCTGATACCGGCGTTGTTCACGAGTATATCGAGCTTGCCGAACCTGGACACCGTCGCGGCTACGGCGTCTTGCCAATCGCGCTCGCTGGTAACGTCCAGCCGCACGAAGACGGCCTCGCCGCCGGTCTCGGCAATCTCGGCCTCCACCCTCCGACCGTCATCTTCAGACACGTCCGCAATCACCACCCGCGCGCCCTCACCGGCGAACAGCTTGGCCTCCGTTTCGCCCATTCCCCTGGACCCGCCGGTCACGATAGCAACCTTGCCCTCCAACCTCATAACTTCACCCGCCTTTCGAGTATTGCGCTGTCAAACCGAAATGCCGACTAACCGACTAACTAACCGCTACGCGCGGCAACGCCCTCGGTCTCCGCGGGGCTGTCCTGCGACTCTGCTCCCTTGAAGAAGGACACCACTATGCCCGCCAGCAGCAGGCTTCCCATCATCAGGAAGACTATGCGGAACCCCGTCGTGAACGACTCCAGCAGGCCGGTGTCCCCCGACGCTACGCCGGACAGCGACGGCGGATAGCCCTGCGACACCATGACCGCCGTTACGATGGCTGTCCCCAGTGCGATGCTCGTAACGTTGGACGAGTTGCGAACCAGGTTCAGGAATCCCGAAACGACGCCGTATCTGCTCTTCTCCACCGCGCTCATTATGGAGCTGTTGTTGGGAGCGTTGAACATCCCCATTCCCGCGCTCTGCGTCATCAGTCCGAATAACACCAGCCAAAGCGGAGACTCGACTTGCAGCGTCGATAGAGCATACAGCCCCATCGAGCACAGCGCGAGTCCGCCCATGTTAAAAATGCGCCAGCCGTACCGGTCCGACAGCCGCCCGCTGAGCGGGCCCATCACTATCACGACCAGAAAGCCAGGAACGATGATCATGCCAACCCGGCCCGGACTGTACCCCAACACGCCCTGAAGGTAGAAAGGCATCAGGAAGCGAGTGGGCTGATTCCCCAAGAACGAGATGAAGCTGGCCGTGACTCCGAGCGCGAACAGCCTGCGTTTGAACAACCTCACGTCCAGCATGGGCGACGGTGTTCTGAGCTCCCACCAGATGAACGCGCCAAGCAAGCCCGCGAAGCTCGACATGGCCAGAACGATAGGCAGCGAGCCCCAGCCCAGCCGGGCGCCGGCGGTCATGCCCATGAGAAACGTCACCAGCGCGCCGGTCGAAAGGGCCGCGCCAAGCCAATCGAAGCTGCCACGGCGGCCGTCCGCGCGCGCCCGCGCTTCTTCCACGATCACCAATACGGCAAGCAGCGCCAGTGCTCCCAGCAGCACGTTGACGAAGAACACGGAGCGCCACCCGAAGGCGCTGACCAGGAATCCCCCTATCGCCGGCCCGGCAACTCCGCCCGCGCCGACCATGCTCATCTGGAGACCGAGCGCCTTTCCCCGCTCTTCGTCCGAGAAGGTGGACACCAGCATAGCCATACCAGTGCCCTGCGTCATGCCCGCGCCGACACCCTGGACCACCTTCGAGATGATGAGCATCAGAACGCTGTTAGAGGCGCCGGCAAGCGCGGAACCGAGAATGAACACCGCCATTCCCAGCACATAGACCCTCTTGCGGCCGACAATGTCCGCAAGGCGGCCCATCGGCATCAGGAACACGCTGATGGCGAGCGCGTAGCCAATCACGACCCATTGAACTGTGGGCAGGTCCGTAACGAAGTAGTCGGCAATCGTGGGCAGCGCGACGATGACGCTGCCGTGGTCCGCCACGCCCGTGAACATGCCGAGCGCGAGCGCCCCATAGACCCACCACTTGTAGTTACCGTTCCGCCAAATAGCCGGTACTCTCAAAGTCCCTCTACTCGGCGTCGGGGTGCGTGGTTATGAATTTGCCCGCCTTTTCCGCGTCCACGTGCGGCGCGCGCACCTCGACGCCCGCCGCCTCCTCCTGGAGCAGGAACGTGATTCCCGCGTCCTTGTCTCCCCAGCCCCGGTTCAGCGCCTGTATCGCCATCTGCTCGGCCAGGTTGGCGATTGGCATCGGCACGTCGTACTCCCTGGCGAGTTCCGTCGCCAGTCCGATGTCCTTCCTGGCGAGCGCCAGCGCGAAACTGGCGCGGTCGAACTCTCCGCGGAACAGACTGCCGGGAATCCCACGGTGGAGGATGTTCATCTGCCCCAGCGAACCCCGGCGGATGCACTCCCACAACGCCTCCGGCTCCACTCCCGCCTTGACGCCCAGCGTCAGGCCCTCGGCTATCGCCTGCCGTACGCCGTGGCCAATCATGTTGTGCACCAGCTTCGAGATGCTTCCCGCGCCTATGCTCCCGGAATAGAACACCTTGTCCCCGAAAGAGTCCAGCACCGGCTTGATGCGGTCGTAAACGTCGCGCTCGCCACCCACCATCACCGCCAGGTTGCCCGTCGTCGCGCCGGACTTGCCGCCGCTCACCGGCGCGTCCAGCACGTGCGCGCCCTTCTGCCCGAACATCGGCTCGATCTGCCGAATGAGCGTTGGCCGGCTGGTCGAGAGATCGACGTAAACCCTTCCCTCCGAGATACCCTCCAGCACGCTCTCAGCGCCCGTGGCCACAGCCTCCACCTCTTTCGGGCCGGGAAGCGACGTGAACGTAACATCGCTCAATCGCGCCACCTCCGCGGGCGAACTCGCCAGTCTCGCGCCACCCTCCAGCAGGGGCTTGGTGGCCTCCTCTCGAATGTCATAGACAACCATCGGATACCCGGCCTTCTGTATGTTCCTGGTCATGCCCAGTCCCATGTTGCCGAGCCCAATGAATCCTATCGTCTCCATGTCCTAATCCTCCACGTCACTTGCGCAGTCTCCCCTTGGGAGAGGACTGACTGAGTTGGGGCGCACGGCGAGGACGAGGGGCAAGCGCAGCTCACATTACCCCGTGCCGTTCAGGTCCGATGGCTCCCACCACGTCGCGCGTCCATAGTCCGACGGTTGGCCCACGTGGTAACCTTCAACAGGGAAGAAGTCTCCCGCTTTCAGGGCGTCCAGCAGGTCGCGCTCGTTGCGAACGTCCCCCTTGAAGACGGTTACGCCCTTGCCGAGTCCTGCGGTGGAGTGGGCGTCGCTCCCGCCGGTGCCCCAGCGTCCCAGGTACTCTGCCACGCCCTGCGCGAACCTGTTCTCCACCTCGATGTTGCCGCCGTTCACCACCTCCACCTCATCCACAAGCCCAAATATGGGATGTTGGGCGGCCTCCTCGTGCGTCTCCGGGACCGCGGTGGCATCCTCGAAGAGCTTGTTCTGCGTGTAAACACCGGGGAGGTCGAACAGGAATCGAAAGGGGTGAGCCAGAATCATGAAGCCGCCCACCCGGTCAACCTCTCGCCGCAGGTGGCGTATGGTCTCAATCTCCCGCGAGAACCCCGACACGTGGTTTTCGAGGCCGAGGGTTATGACGTGCCCCAGAGGAGTATAGACCTCCAGCGCGCGAACCATAATTAGTTCCTGCTCACGCGAAAACTGTTCGAAGTCGTGACGGGCCCATCCGTCATGCTCAGTAACCATTACACCGGTGAGGCCGATCCGCGTGGCCTCCGCTACCAACTCCTCAGGAGCGAGCCCGCTATCCGGGCTTCCTCTATTGGTGTGAACGTGAAGGTCGAATATCGAAGTCAAGCCTAGCCGCGCCTCCCTGTGTGTCGTCGCCCTGTCGAACGGAATTGTAACACGTGAGCCTCCGAACAGTACATAAGGCGAATGCGCTAGAAACCGTATCGGTTTTCTCGGCGTCGCCGCCTTGACTTTTGCGCGCCGAATGGCTATATTCTCACTTGGTAGCCTAGAGGCAGCGCAACTGGGTTTCACCCAGAAGGGCCTCTTACCTTGAGGAGGTTGGCATTGGACTTCAAGTACCACTACACAGACGAGCAAGAGGAGTTCAGGAGAGAGCTCCGCGAGTGGCTCGAAAGCAACATCCCGGAGAACATGCGCGCGCCCGTTGACCGTCTCGACCTGAGCGACGAGCAGTACTGGTTCTGGCGCGACATGCACGTCAAGCTCGCGGAAAAGGGCTGGCTCAACCCCACCTACCCCAAGGAATACGGCGGTGGCGGACTCAGCGGCGAGCACGAGACCATCATTCTCGAGGAGTTCCGACGCGCCCGCGTCGTCAACAGCTTCACCAACGGCCTCATATACCCTACACTTCTGGTCTGGGGCACCGAGGAGCAGAAGCAGCAGTTCCTCAAGCCGATGCTGAAGGCCGAGAAGATAGCCTTCCAGCTTTTCACCGAACCCAACGCGGGCTCCGACCTCGCCTCTCTCCAGAGCAAAGCGGTCCGCGACGGCGACGACTGGATTATCACGGGACAGAAGATATTCATCAGCGGCCACGGCGACCCCGACTATCTCTACGGCCCGGTCATTACCGACCCCGATGCACCGCGGCACAGGAACCTCGGTTACTTCATGGTTCCCTACCCTACGTCGGGGCTTTCGATGGAGCGAATGGGCCTCCTGACGGGCCATGACCAGAGCATGTTTTTCATGGACAACATCCGCGTGCCCGGCGACCACCTCGTCGGCCAGGAGGGCCAGGGGTGGCAGGTCTCGCAGACCACGCTCGAGATAGAGCACGGGGGGCGCGGCATCGCCTTCCCGCTCGACGAATCCATGGACAACCTCCTCAAGTACGTTAAGAGTACCAGGCACAACGGCGGCGGACTGGGAGACGACCCAATTGTCCAGCAGGACACGATGGACGCCCTGATGGACACCCATATTCATACCCTGCTGGCCCAGCGCAACTACGCGATGTACCGGGCGCGCCAGGAGATGAGCTACCACGGCTCCCAGACCTCCATGTTCCGCAAGGAGTACCACATGCGGAACGCCGACCGAGCGCGTAACATCATGGGCATGTACTCCATGCTGGGCGTAAGGGAGCCGCGCGCGCCCTTCAAGGGCGAGCCGGAGGTGTTCCAGCGCAGCAGCCTGACCGGCGCGCACCCCGGAGGCACCATCGAGATCCAGAAGGTCATCATGGCGCGACGCATGGGCATCAGCCGCACCAGGGAGCGGGCCGCTGCCACGCCATCCACGACCGGCGTCCGCGGCGTGTAGCCTCCAACTCGACTTTTGGTTCGACCGCAATAGGGCTTTCTGATTCCAGGAGGCCCTATTCGTTTTTCAGCGCGATACGATGTCGACCGCTATCTCCGCGACGCGAGCTGCGCTGTACCATTGGGGCAGTCCACTTTCATCGCGGTGATGGACGGAGCGTCCCAGCCAAAGGAGAAGGCCCTTGGACTTTCACCAAGCCTACAGCAGAGACCAGCAGGCGTTCCGCGTGGCCGTGCGTTCGTGGCTCACACACAACGCCCCCAGCGATCTCAGGGTTCCACCGGACGGAAGGCCGCTCGACCAGGCGGCCCAGGAGCGCATCAAGGATTTTCGCCGCAAGCTCGGAGCGCAGGGCTGGCTCGCCCCGTCCTGGCCCAAAGAGTACGGCGGCGGCGCCATGAGTCCGGCCTTCGAGACGATCATCATGGAGGAGCTTCAGCGCATCGACCTGCCGAGCATGGGCGACAACAACCGCTGGATTCCGGCCATGATGGTGTGGGGAACGGAGGAGCAGAAGCGCCGGTACATCGCCCCCGCCCTGCGCGGCGAGACCATCACCTGGCAGGCATTCAACGAACCGCATTCAGGCTCTGACCTCGCCGGCGTCAGGACCACCGCCGTTCTGGAGGAGGGCGAGTACCGCGTCTCCGGGGAGAAGGCGTACATCACCGGCAGGTTCGACCCCGACTACCTGTGGACGCTTGCGGTAACGGACCAGGAACGTCCCAGGCGGCTCAACCTGGGCGTGTTCATGATAGACGCGCATTCCCCCGGCATCAGAATCGAGACCCAGCGTCTGCTCATGGGCAGCGAGCGGCGCGTTTACCTGGACGACATCAGCGTCCCCGCCGACTGCCTCGTCGGCCTGCCATACCAGGGCTGGGAGATTGCACAGACCATCCTGGAATCAGAACGCGGCGGCTACACGCTGCGCGGCAATGAGGACGAGACGGCGGCAAGCATTCAGCAGTTCCTCAGAGAGGAGCGCGAACGTTCATAGGGGGGAGATTTCCGAGAATTGCTCTGATGCTCAGCGCGCCCAGATTCCAAGGGCTCGCTCTGCCAACTGGTTCCCTCTGCCCTCAATCGCTGTTGCGTTCCATTTTTCTACCGAGAGAATTGACTTGCTCAGTGCAAAGTTGGATTGTTTAAGCAAGGTCTTTTTTTCAGCGAATGGCTTATTGCTCAGAGGGGAGTTGTACCCCGTAAGTGTCAGGTTGCCTACCGTATGAAGCCACTTCTCGTGTATCTCGGCGGCGTCACTGCCGAGATGGCTTTTCCATTCGGAAGACAGACTTTGTGGCATGACGTGTTCCACGGTAATCGCGTCGGTCAATTCCGGCGCTTCCTTGTCGTCGAAGGACTCTTGCAGAGCGTCGAGCACGAGCCTTGTTCTCTTTAGCCTGCTAGGCACGTACAGTCGATAACGGACAAAATCTGCGCGGAAATCGTCATCCGTTGGCCAGGTGTTTTTCGCTAGGTAATCCCTTGAAGTCTGTACGTATTCCTCCGACCGCACCTGAGTCGTCATCTGCGCGAAGATGCGGCGCAAGGAGTTTGTCGGCACGTTGCACACCGCTCTCCGGATTACAAATGACTCTATCATCCGCATCACTTTGAGCAACTGCTTGTGGCTGATGGCACCTGAGGCAACTTTGTCCATGCCATCCATAAGGAAAGGATACGCTACTTCGACTTCCCACTCATTTAACCGGTGAATCTGCTCTTTGAGAGAATCTTGCAGGTTCAATGAGTTGAACTCGACAAGCTGAGCGTAGTACTGAGAGAACTTGGAGTACTGCCGCAGTTCCTCGACGGTCTTCTCAGGTGTTGGTTCGTCTTTCAGTCTTTCCCGAACACCATTGAATGTATCGTCTTTCCGAGGCAGACTGCCGTCCATCATTAGGTACCGCCAGAAGAAGTCGTCTGAAGCGTCCCTGGCTCCTCTTGTGAGCCTCCCTTGCATGGGTTCCCAATACTCATTGTAGGCACGCTCCTGCTGATTCGCATCCTGAATGTTCATAAGCAAGTAGTTGCGAATGAGATCGGAGACGCTCAGGCGCATCCCCGTGTTGTTCAAGCTCTCGAAAATCCTGTTCGGACTGTCATCTTGGTCAAGCGTGATACTGACCATATCGAGGTGGTTGACTATGCAGTTCTTGAGCTTCTCAAGGCTCACCTCGTTGACGTTGGCCTTTTCCTTGTCAAGGGCTTGCTCAAAGTGCTTCCAAGCCCTGCCTATTTGAGTTTCCGCTGATGGTGGGCAGTTGTTCATGGCAGCCCTTAAAGCGTCTCTATCGCGCTGAGTTGGAATCAACTTCAACCGTTCATCTTCGTTTCCAACGAACTGGTTGATAAGGTATGTCTTTTCGACTTCTTCTGCCGGCTTCTCCGATCCTGCGCGGTGTCAGACAACACTGAGCAATACCAAGAGAGTTGTCATCCTCTGCTGACCGTCAATCAGCATGTAACTCTTGACGGCTTCAGGCTGACTAGGCATCTGTTGAGTCACAATTGAGCCTATGAAATGGTTGCGCGGCTGAGGCATGGAATGAATCTCGAGCAGGTCGTCCCAAAGTTGATCCCACTGGTCTTCGCCCCAGTTGTAAGTGCGCTGAAACAGGGGCACCCTGTACTGAATCTTGCCGTTGAGTAGTGCATCGAAGACGACTTCGCCTGCTTTCACTCTGACACCTCCACCAAATTGATTCGTGTGTGTTATTCTAGCGTCGTTCTCATTCTGACGCAATTTGGGTGACCCTAGCACAGCATGGACTTCGCTTACCACTACACCCACGAACAGCAGCGTTTCCGGCGCGAGGTCACCGACTGGCTGGAGGCCAATCTCCCTTCGAGCGTGGCCGGGGGCGGGTCGCCCGATGGGCTGTCGCCGGAAGGCTGGGAGCGGGTCAGGTCGGCCCAGCGCACGTTGGGGGACAAGGGATGGCTGGCGCCGACCGAGCCGCCACAACAGGGCGGCGCGGGGCTTTCGCCGGAGTGCGTGGTCGTCCTGCTGGAGGAGCTGGACAAGCGCGGCCTGCGCTCGCTCGTCGGTGAGTCCGCCGCTCCGCTGCGACGCACGCTGCGGCAATGGGGCAGCGAGGAGCAGCGGCGCGAGTTGCTGCCAGCCATCGGCGGGGGCCGCGTTGTCGTATGGCGCATCACAGTAGAAGCCGGCGCGGAGCCCGATGCCGGCGCGCTCGGAGTCCGAGCACACCCAGACGGCGATGGCTTTATCTTGAACGGAGAGGCCGCCTTCTCCGGCCAGGGCCTCGCGCCAAGCCACCTCTGGACACTGGCTCTCGCCGACCCGGACGCTTCCACCGCCAAAGCCATCCACGCCTTTCTGATGCCGGCGAACCTGGACGGCGTGAGCGTCCATACGCCCCGAACACTGGTGGAGGGCGTAAGCCACCGCGTCGCATTCGACGACGTTTGGGTTCCCCGAAACTGCCTCCTGGGAGAAGAGGGTGAGGGCTGGCGGATCATGGAGACCGCGATGCTCGAGCAGCCCTCGCTCGACCTACCGCCTCCGGACGTAACGCCGGAAGTCTCCGGCCTCTTGCGCTACGCGAGGGAAACCACGCACGAGGGCGCGCCGCTCAGCGAGCAGCCGGTTCGACGGCAGTTGTTGGTGGAGGCTTACATCGACAGCAGGATGACGCGGCTGTTCAAACTACGCGACCAGTGGATGCGCGCCGCAGGCGTAACCATCACCTACGAACCGGCGCAGACGGCCATGCTGGAGGAGCGCGCCGCCATGCGGCTGTCTCGAATCGTGCGGGACGTCGCGGGCGTATACGCGCTCCTAGACAGCCAGGACGCGAGAGCGCCTGCGGGGGAGGGCTTCGAGGCTCAGCAACGCGAGAGCCTGGCCCGACAAAACTCGTCGGGCGCGCCGGACGCCCACAGGGGCGCAGTCGCCGGGAGCCTGGGACTTGGCAGCCGCAAATTCCCTTCCCCTTTGACGGGGGAAGGTTAGGATGGGGGTGACCACGCAGGATAGGCGTGGCACATGAAGGTATCTGACATTTCGCCAGGCACGGAGGCCACCTCATGCGAATAGGCATCGTATCCGACACGCACAGCCTGCAGCAGGACGCAAGCGACATGCCTCAACAGGTGCTGGACGCCTTTCGCGGCGTCGATCTCATCATCCACTGCGGCGACCTCGACACGCTGGGAGTGCTCGACAGGCTGGAAACGGTCGCGCCGGTGTGCGCCGTCAGGGGCTACCCGGACCCATACGAAGAGGGCGAGCGCTTGGCAGACGTCACACGTGTAGTGGAGGCGGAGGGGCTCTCAATCGGCGTCATCCACGACATCGCCTGGCCGGGCATAAGGGTGCGCCTGGAGAGCTTCTTCGAGTTCCCGGACCGCCCCTTCGACGACGTGATGACATCCAAGTTCGGCAAGCCGGTACAGGTGATAGCCTTTGGTGATACGCACGAGGAGATGGTCGCCTACTACAAGGGTGTGTTGATGGTCAACCCCGGCAGCCCAACCAAACCCGGCCTGCGTCACGGCCCGGGAGAACTGGGAACCGTCGCCATAATGGAAATCAGGCGTGCGGTCGCCGCCGTAGAACTCGTGAAACTAAAGGGCGTCCAATCTAACTTGTAGGGGCGACCAGCCGGTCGCCCCTACCGGTGTGGGCTACCCCCGCGTTATCCCCACGCCCTTGCCCTTCAGGATGATCTCTCCAGTGCTGTTGAAGTACGTCGTGCCGGACACGGTGAACACCAGCCGGTTCTTCGACCCCTGGCGTTCGTAGATGTCCAGAAGACGTGACTTTCGGCTCAGCTTCTCCCCCAGCCGGGCCAGACCCAGCACCTCGTAGGACTGGCCGCCGTTCAGCCCGCCCTGGCTGGGCAGTCCGAAGAGTTTGTGGTCGCGCTCGCCGCTCATCACGCCTGGCGGTCCGCCCCAGTAGTTGGGGTTCTCCCTGATTCTGCGCGTGAGCTGGTCCGGCTCAGTCGGCGGATGCTTGAAGCCGTCAACAGGGTACAGCGGCATCGCCACGATGGATCCGAACCTCGTCCCATTCGCGTAATCCTCGTCCCAGTACAGGCGGTCGGGGTCAGGTATCGCTTGCGAGAAGCGTCGAAGCTCGGGCTTGGATACGGCGTCCCAACTCGTCCCCTCGGATTCTTGACCGACCTGGCTGCGAACTTCATCGTTGACGTACTTCGCCCCCTCCATGTTATGACCGGGCTCGTAGTCGTATTCGGGCGTTTGCAGGCTCGTTGGCGGCAGGAAGGGAAATGGCACGTCCGGCCCGTTCCTCAGTGGCAGCGCGACTGTCGCCGTGCCCGGCGAGGTCTCCTGCCCCTTCTGGTTGGTCATGCCGCAATCCAGGTCAACGATGCCAATGCCGTCCACCTCACGCATCTCGCGCACGCGCCCCCATACCATGAGCATGTCGAACGGATAGTGCATGGCCCTGTACTGCATCTGAACCTTCCACAGCCAGCCGCCGTGCCCGGCCCAGTCCTTGAAAATGCGCGCCATCGGGTGCTTGCGCCAGTTGCCGTTTGCCACGATGTCGTCTAGCTGGAAAACACTCGTGGCAAACTTGTAGTCGTAGTGAAAACGCTCCCAGTTCTCCTGCGCCGCGCACCAGCGCGCGATATGGGCATTGCTCCAGGGGCCGTACTCCTGGCTAGGCAGATCCATGCCCACCTCCAGGTCTTCCAAGTAAACCTGACCATCCGCCATCGAAGCCCTCCAACTGTAACGTATTCTGATTATGTCAGCCAGCGAAAGCATACCCCCGCCCAGCTACGCTGTCAACGCGCATGGGCGGCTCGGAGAGGGTCTTTCCCTGTTGTTGGAATCTGCCGGATAGTTGTATAATGTCATATTTAGAGGAATGCCATTGAAAGGGGATGCTACCATGCCCGTTCGTCGGCCCGCTGAGGAGAGGGCCCGCCTTGGCGACGAGATATACGAGAGAGACATCCGGCCACATTTCGAAGAGAGCCACGTCGGCAAGACCGTCGCCATCGACGTCGATAGCGGAACCTTCGCCATTGGCGACAACGCCATCGACTCATCGGAGCGCGTGCGGGCGCAATGCCCTGACGCCGACATCTGGTTGATGCGTGTCGGGTACAAGACGTTTCGCAGCTTTGGGGGTGGGTCGCGGCGGAGGCCCGAGTGATAGAGGGTACTGTGAACGCTGCTTACGAGGCGGTCGTGACCCTTCCTCTGCGAGGCCCGACGGGGCAGACGCGGGAAATCGAATCCATTATAGACACCGGCTACAATGGCTCTTTGACCATTCCACCGCCGCTGGTGACGGAGTTGGGACTGCCATACGTGGGTCAAGGCCAAGCGGTCCTGGCCGACGGCAGTGAGGCTGTCTTTGACGTCTATGGGGTCACGGTGCTCTGGGACGGGCAGCCGAGATATGTCGAGGCCGACGAGGCGGATGCCACGCCCCTTGCGGGTATGCTCTTGCTCGCTGGCCATACCCTGTACATGGAAATCGAGGACGACGGACGTGTAGTCATACAGGCAAAGGAATAGATAACGGTCAGCGGGAGGGGCCACATGAGCGACTGGC
Source organism: Dehalococcoidia bacterium (assembly GCA_965217565.1). GTDB lineage: Bacteria > Chloroflexota > Dehalococcoidia > Lucifugimonadales > CATOSD01 > CBDCIS01. Next base: position 61,069 of record CBDCIS010000010.1, on the reverse strand, counting down.
AGCTTGTAGATAATATGGAGAGCGTCTGGCGCTCGAATCGAGCAGCTATGCGAGAGCTTTACCGAAACGGAGTGGAAGACACCCACCGACTGCCCCGGTTGGTCTGTGCAGGACCAGCTCTCGCACATGGTGGGCAGCGAGTCCGCGATACTGGGACGGCCCGCGCCTGACCACACGCCCGCCGACCTGAGCCACACCCGGAACGAGCTTGGAGCCAGGAACGAGGTGGTGGTGGACTGGCGCCGCCAGTGGCCCGGCGCAAGGGTGCTGGACGAGTTCCGAGAGGTAACCGGCGAGCGCATGGAGCGACTGCGAGCGATGAGCGCCGACGACTTCGACGCCCCAGCCCAGACGCCCATTGGCCCCGGCACTGTGAGAGACCACCTCGGCATACGCATTTTCGACGCCTGGGTTCACGAACAGGACATGCGCCGCGCCGTTGACAGGCCAGGCAGCATGGAAGGGCCGATCGCCGAGCACTCGGTTGACAGGGTTGTGCAGGCAATGCCCTACGTGGTCGGCAAGAAGGCGCAGGCGCCGGACGGCGCGACGGTCGTATTCGAGGTGGCGGGAACGGTAGCGCTAACCCTGCCGATTGGCGTCGAGGGCAGGTTCGCCAAGCCGCTGGACGCCGGGCCGCCAAACCCGACGGTGCGCCTGAAGATGGACACGGAGGCTTTCGCGTGCCTGGGCTGCGGCCGATGGCATCCCGACGAGGTCATCGCTTCCGGCAAGGTCAGCATCGCGGGCGACACCGCGCTGGGCGAGACCATCGTAAGGCAGATGAACTTCATGATTTAGCCGCCGCCCACCGCGCGCACTATCTCCACCTGGTCGCCTTCCGCCAGCGTAATGCCCGTCAGTTCGTCCCTGCGAACCACGCTGCCATTGTGCGCCACCGCGATGTGCTTGAGATTAACGCCGAGCGACTCCACGTAAGCCAGCAAATTGGTGGGACTCTCCAATTGCCGCTCTTTGCCGTTGACGGTCAGCGCGATCATCCTCTTCCCCTTTCGGCGGACGCTCTCATCCTTCGCATCAGCTCAGCGGACGCCTCCCGCGGGTCTGCGCGTTTCGATATGGCGCTAATGACGGCGACCCCGGAAGCGCCGGCCTCCATCACAGAATCCACGTTCTCCTCCGTGACGCCGCCGATGGCGAGATACGGGATTTGGAGCCTGCCGCGCAGTCGCTCCAACAAGCCGACGCCCGCCGCCTCTCTATCCGGGTGTGACCCGGACGGGAATATCGTTCCGACCACAAGCGCATCCGCGCCATCGGCCTGCGCCTTCAGCGCGCCCTCCACGTCATGCACCGACCGGCCAAGCAGCAGACCGCCCGTGATAGAGCGCGCCGCCACGGCCGGCATCGCGTCCTCGCCCAGCTGCACCCCGTCCGCGCCGCACGCCAGCGCGACGTCGATCCTGTCGTTCACGAACAGCAGCGCCCTCCCGTCAGTGAGCTTCCGCAGCCGGAGCGCAAGCTCCAGCAGATTCCCGGATGGCAGGTCCTTCTCGCGCAGCTGAACGAGGTTCACGCCGCCATCGACGGCCCGCGCGACCACCTCTTCCAGCGTCCTGCCCGCGCACTGGCGTCTGTCCGTGACCATGCACAGGCAGGGAGACGGGAGCGCCGCCCGCAATGCCTAGCTCCGCGCGGCCGCGGCGATGCCCTCGGTGGGACTGCTGGCCGTTCCGAGGTCTTTGCGCGCTATGCGGCCCGCCACGTATGCCATTCGCCCTGCCTGCACGCCCAGCTTGAAGGCCTCGCCCATCGCCGACGGGTCGTTGGCTCGGGCGATTGCCGTGTTCACGAGCACGGCGTCCGCGCCCGCCTCCAACGCCTCCGACGCCTCCGACGGCACGCCGAGCCCCGCGTCCACCACCACCGGGACGTTCGCTTCCGCGATGATGATTCGTATCTCGTCCAGCGTCTGAATCCCCTGCCCCGAGCCTATCGCCGAACCCAGAGGCATGACGGTGGCGCATCCGATGTCTTCCAGCCGCCTTGCCAGCACCGGGTCGGCGTGGATGTAGGGCAGCACGGCGTAGCCCTCATTCACCAGCTGGCACGCGGCCTCGAACGTGCCGACGGGGTCGGGAAGCAGGTACTTCGGGTCGGGGATGACCTCGAGCTTTATCCAGTTGGACCCTGTAACCTCCCTGGCGAGGTGCGCGGTGAAAACCGCTTCCTCGGCCGTCTTGCAGCCGGCCGTATTGGGCAGAATGGTATATTTGTCCCAATCGAAGTAGTCCAGGATGTTCTTTTCCTCGAGGTTGTCCAGGTCCAGCCTGCGAATGGCAACCGTAATTATCTCCGCGCCAGAGGCCTGGATGGAGTCCACCATCTCTTCCATGCTCCTGTGCCTGCCCGTGCCCACCATAAGCCTGGAGCCGAACTCCTTGCCATCGATAACCAGAGCGTCGCTCATGTCACCCTCTCATTTTTGCCGGCTTACGCCCGTAACAAAAAACCGCTGACTCATGCCAGCGGTTCCGATTACGACAATCCTCGGTACGTCCCTACGCTGGCATTACCCAGATCAGGTATTGGTGGTCGGCGACGCGTCGCGGTCGCCCTCTCAGCCTGGCTTGCCCAAGCTCCCAACCGGTAGTATTCAACTATTCTGCTCGTTGCCAGCATACCCTAAGTCGCGCCAAAAGTCAAAAGTCGCCATCGTAACTGTTCAGAGTTGAGGGAAAGTGAAGGGATTTGCCACAAGCTACGGGCATCCACCTGTAGAGGGTGCCCCTGTGGATGCCGACCTGCCTGGCGCGCTGGGAGATGGGGCCGGGCTCGAGCAGGTATGGCAGCGCGGCCTTCTGTCTCTCGGAGAGTTTGGTGGCGAAGAGGGTCAAACTGCTCTGAGGAGTCTGATCTTCATGCATTTTGCTGTATCTCCTAGCTGGCTGGGGATCTGGATTGTCAACAGAAAGTCGTTCAATCAGGTTGGTTTGCCTGCCACATCGTACACTTTGCGGCACGGGTCAGACGGGCGGTCTGGGATGGGCTACCGGCTCTTGGGCGGGTGGTTTTCCGGTGGACAAGAAGATAATAGCACGAGCGTTCGCATATGTCAATGGGGGGTGTCAAGGGGAAAGTTCGCGCGTGCGGCGTGGCCCACACCCTTGGATTGCCAAACGGTTAGGTGTTGCGTGAATTTCCGCTTTTAGGGTAGTGGCGCGCCGGCAAAGGTGCGGTGCAGGTCGCTTTCCGAGCCAATGACGGCGTTGGCCTGGTATGATGGGGGCAGCATGAACCCGGAGGAGGGATGATGCACACTCCTCGATTTGGGTTGTCGGGCATCGTGCTCGACTCGCCCAACGCCCAGGCGCTGGCGGCTTTCTACCGACGTCTGCTAGTACCGTTTCCAGATGTATTTGATAATATCTCGGCTGCCTTCCACACTGGATTCCCGCTTTCGCGGGAAAGACGGATAGTATTCGATGCCTGTCATCTTCAAGTAGAAACGGTGCTAGGATGGCAGGTGGAGAAGGACGAACCGCATTGGGTGAAACTGGTCCCACCCGACGGCGGGGCAGGGTTGTCGTTTCAGACTGAGGAGGCATATGTTCGACCATCTTGGCCCTCCACGCGGGACGATCAGCAGATGATGTCGCATCTGGACATCGAGGTGGATGACGTCGAGGCAGCTGGGTCTCATGCAGAGGCCGTCGGCGCAACACTTGCCGAGTTCCAGCCGCAAGAGCACGTCCGCGTTTACCTAGACCCAGCGGGGCATCCCTTCTGCCTGTTCAGGCGGAGTTAACGCCCCAATGTTGAGAATCTCATATGCATGCTCAGCCTTCCACTATGGGCTGGGCTATAATCCACAGGCTTGTGGCGGTGTAGATGACCATCAGCGCAAGCATTGGGTATTGGCCTCGCAGCGCGCGGGCACGGTCCTGCACCCGCCGCAGCGATATCAGGTGGGCCAGGTAAACCGAAATGACGTGGCCCAGCACTATGGCTGCTACGGACGTGTACCACGCGAATCTGGCGTTGATGATGCCGATGTTTATTTTGTAGTCCGCCGTGCGGAATATGTCCCAGCCGTAGCCGAACGGGTCTGAGAAGAGCGGTATGATAGACTGACCCGTTATGAGCAGCAGAGACATGAAGTGGGCCATGTTGTAGGCGAGGGCTATCGGCACGAGCGCGAAGACGAACGCCTTGGCTACGTCGAACGTCGTGGTCGGGTCGCCCGACAGCCACCTGATCGCGCGCGCGAAGCCCAGGTAGATGAGCATGAAGATGGTCGGCAGGACTACCAGGCCAAATGTGTCGATGGTTCCGACGACGTTGGGGCCGAAGAGCGACGCCGCGTCGTAAACGAACGTTTGGATGTCCACCCACGTTGGCGTCTCCTGCAGGCCGTCGAACGTTACCGTCGCCAGCGCGAGAATCACGAAGGCCGCCGTGGCTGTCGAAACGCGGCCGGGGTGAGCCAGCCCCACCGCGTAGGGCCGCAGGTTGAACTCCCTCTGCCGCGGATTCGCCCGCTCGAAGCAGTCGTAGCAGTCCACGCAATCGACTCCCGGGGAGCCGCACTCCTGCCCGCACCGAGCGCAAAGCCGGTTGTTGCTCACCCTGGCCTCCGTGGGCGAGAAGCGGGCGAAGAAGCCGAACAGCACGGAGAACGCCTCTCCGCGCCTGAGCCAGGTGTGCTTGCCGAACGCCAGCATTCCGCCCCAGGTGATGAGCGAGTACAGCAGCACCAGCATCCCCAGTTTGGACGGAATCGTCGCGCCCAGATAGACGTTTTCCAGCCACGCGAAGAGCAGGAACAGGACTGTCGCGGGCCACACGTCCAGCCCCTGTGGGTATGGGAACAACGCGCCGCTACCGCGCCGGTTGCCGCCAAACGCCTTCTCGGCCCACTCGTAAGCTATCTTCCAGGGGTTGACCAGCGCCCAGAGGTTGCCGAACAGCGCGGCGGCGTAGCCCATGCCAACCCACCAGATTATCCACACGAACGTGGGCGACAGCACGTCCAGCGGGCGGTTGCTGCCAAAGAACGACGTTGCCAGCACGAGGGCGAAGAGGCCGAAGGAGAGGAGCTTTATGGCCCACAGGAGCGGGCGGCTCGCGATGAGCGCGCCGACGCCGCGGGTCGCCAGCAGGTTGTGGCGCGGATAGCCGAGCGCGGCTCCGGAGCGCTTGACGAATATGCCGATGACCACAAATGACAGCGCGACGGTCGCCGCCCCACCGAACAGGAAGTAGTTCAACGGTATCGGGAGATCGTAACGCTCCCCAAAGGCGTGTGCGTAGGCCGACGTGACGCCCACGCCCAGCAGCAGACCCAGCGTCAGACCCACAATGTTCCTGAGCGCTCTCATCACGGCGTCCTCCTAACGAGGACGCACCTCCAGCGCGCCCAGCGTTACCTCTTCGTCCGCGGCGTCATGTCCTCCGTCCGCAGTTGGCGGGTCGCCGCTCGCCACGCGCTGGCGTTGGGCGGCCATGTTAGTCCAGGTCACCTCCGTGCCGGGTTGAACGCTGAGCATGGCGGGGGAGAACGAGCCGTCCTCCTGGATAGAGACATGGGCGACGCCGGACTCCTGCGCCGTGTCGCTGACCATGATGGAGCCTATCATCTCGTGGTTCATGTGATTGTGGTATGGCAGCGTCTGGCCGTTCATATCGTGCATCACGCGGTAGCTGAAGCTGTCTCCCTGTTGGAGCGTGTCGGACTCGAACACCGCGCCGTGCGCGGTGTGCGCCGAGTGCCCGCCCTCTATTTCGGCGTGGAAAGTAATCATGAACCGGCCCGTCGCGCCGGCGACGAACTCCATCGTGACGGTCTCGCGCTCGGTCAACTCCTTCTCTATGTCGTAGCCATGCAGGTGAAACACGCCGCTCTCGTCCGTGTCCAGGAGGAAGCTCACGCTGTCGCCCTGCTTGACCACGAGCTCGCCGTCGTTGAGCGTCATCTTCCTGTCGTGTATAGCCAGGCCGAACTGCCTGTCTTCCGGGTCTCCTCCTCCGCAGGCGGTCAACACAAGCGCGGAGGCGAGTATCAGCAGCGGCAGCGCCGCCGGTTTCGTGAAGTTTCTGCGCATCGGGTATGTCTCCTTCTAGCCGGGACGCTCACGCCTCGCAAGCGCGGCGTATCGAGAGTCGTCTATGCACGACGTTTGCCCCTGCCCCTTTCGCGGAGAAATGCGCGCAGTGAAAATCCCAGGGCAGCCAGGAACGCCACCAACGCCAGCAGCGTCACGATGGCAATCAGCGGGCTCGACTCCGTAACTTCTATCGGAAACTCCGTCGAGGCGTCTCCAAGCTCGCCGCTCACCGACACGGTGAACACCCACGCACCCAGTCTATCAACCGACGTGTTCACGTCGTAGAAACTCAGGTCGTCAAGGTTGTTCTGAGCTTGCAACGGCCCTATTTCGACAGTCTCAGACTCAGGCCCCCTGGCTGAAACGGTGACGTTGGCGTCCAGGATGAGCGTGTCGGACGCGGTGTCGGTAATGTTCATGGTCAGGTGGAGGTTGCCAACGACGGGGTTCTCCGGAATCGTGCCGACGGCGATCTCGTATGGTCCGGCGGTGCGGCGGTCGAACTGAATCACGCGCCCGTTGCCGTAGGCAGTCGCCAGCGGGGCGGCCAACAGGGCCATCGTCGCCAACGTCAACAGCCAGACGGCCAGAAGCCTAGGTTGAGTTCTTATTGACATGAGCGCTTTCAATCTGCTCGACAGAGATGGGATTTTCTACAGGCGCATACCTCACGCGCGTCCGGGCCGCGTCGAAAGCGCGGCTGCCGTTTGTCGCGGACGAGTGGGAGGGCAGAGGGCTAGACAGGTAGCCGAGGAGGTTTGTCGGGTGGATTGGTGAAGGCGGAGCGCAGCCACGCCTGGGAAGGCAGTGGAAGCGTGAACAGCGAGGTGGGTTGGAAGCGCAGAAATGCCTGCATCGCCGCGTTATCGGTGGCAACGCTCGTAATCGCCACCGGGCCGGCGTCGCGGTTGTACAGCGCGGTCTGCCGGTTGCCCGCGTCCGTGCTCCTGGCCCGCGTGTGAAGGTGAAAGTATTGCCGGTTAAAGTCGTGAACATGGGGCTGATGTGGTCCCAGGTGAAGGTGGCCGGGATCACGCTCGATGAAGTGGTGGTCCAGCAGGGGTCCCAGGGATGGCAGGACAAGCGCCGCGGACAGGGCAAATGCCAAAAAATACCCGCTGTATCGTCTCATCACGAAGACATTATATCACGCCGCTCGCTCCGATGACGCCACTGCCCTTGAGTGAGGATGCCAAGCACACTATAATACACTCAGGTCTCTAGCGGAGCAGGCGGCATAGAATGAGCGTAGGAGGACGAACTATGTCCAATCAAGATATATCCCTAATGGCCCACCTGATACGCCGCGCCGGCTTTGGTGCAACGCGCGACGAGCTCGAGGAGTACGCCGTCAAGGGGTACGAGGCCACGGTCGAGGAGTTGCTTCACCCGGGGGATGCGCCTCCTGCCCTGGACGACGAAGACCTCATCAGGCGTTACCACGTGGACGAAAACGGTCTGCTCATCGTGGACAGTTGCCAGACATACTGGGTGTACCGCATGATAAACACCCGGCGGCCGCTGGAAGAGAAGTTGGCGCTGTTCTGGCACGGCATATTCGCCACCGGTTACACCAAGCTCAACCAGCCGAAGGCCATTCTCAATCAGATAGAGATGTTCCGGCGACACGGCTTGGGCAGTTTCCGCGACCTTCTGATTGAGTTGTCCAAAGACCCGGCGATGATATTCTGGCTGGACAACAAGGACAACCACAAGGACGCTGTGAACGAGAACTACGGCAGGGAGATTCTCGAACTCTTCTCCATGGGCGTGGGCAACTACACGGAGGACGACGTGAGGGAGTGTTCGAGGGCCTTCACCGGCTGGACGATGCGCAACGCCACCCATCACACCGTCCGCGCGTCGCAGGACTCGGTCTGGCCCTATGGACGCCTGGACTGGCAGTATGAGTACAGGCGCGAAGACCATGATGGCGAGGAGAAGACATTCCTCGGCCGGCGCGGAGAGTTCGACGGCAACGACGTTATCGATATAATCTGCGAGCAGCCGGCCACCGCGAGGTTCATCTCCCGTCACCTGTACAACTTCTTCGTCGCTGACGAACCCCAGGTTCCGGCCTGGGAGACTGTTCCGCCGCGCGACCCCGGCGCGATAGACGCCCTGGTGGAGGCGTACTTCGAGCACGGCGGCGAAATACGCGCCATGCTGCGAACGCTGTTCAACTCGGACTTCTTCAAGAACGCCAAGTTCGGTAAGGTGAAGAGTCCGGCGGAGATGGTCGCCGGGACGGCGAGGATGTCGGGCGGCTTCATGTTCCCGGAAGTGGAAGACGTACAGCTTGCGCTTCAGACGGGGTACATGGGCCAACTGCTTGTGGACCCGCCAAGCGTCGAGGGCTGGCACACGGGGCCGGAATGGGTTACCACGGCGAGCCTGGTCAACAGGGTCAACTTCGCAGTCAAGCAGTTCGCCGACGGAGACAGGCCCGGCGTCAGATCAATAGTCGAGCGGGTGGAGGCGCAGGGGCCCGGTATGACGCCGGAGCAGCTTGTGGACGCCTGCCTGGAATTCATTGGCCCTTTGAGTGTTTCGGAGGGGACGAGGCGCGAATTGGTCGAACTGGCGGCCTCAGCGGGCGAGTCGAGGAGCGCCTCGAACGGGGCGGAAGGCTCGTCAGCAGAGCGGATAATCGAGCTGCTCCAGCTTATCGTCGCGACTCGCGAGTACCAGATGGCCTGATATAGGAGGCTGTGACATTGATTACGCAACAGCTTTACAGCTATAGCCATACTATAGGAATCTACTCCCTTGTGGGGCGCGGGTTCAACAACCCCGTTGACATGGCCTTTGGCCGCGACGGAGTGATATACGTCCTGAACCGCGCCGGCCCGGAAGTCGCCGTGAGGCTGCCCTACAAGCGCGTGACGATGTGCACCGCGTCGGAAGAGTATCTTGGCGAGTTTAGCAGCGGAGGCGTGGAGGACGGCCAGATGATGTGGCCGTCCTCCATCGCGGTTGACCGGGATGGCAACGTCTATGTCGCCGACGAGGCTTTGCAGCGAATCTCGATCTTCGACAGCCGGGGACGCTTCCTGGCCAAGTGGGGTGTAAGGGGTAGAGGAGAGGGCGAGTTCAACCGGCCATCGGGAATCGCCTTCGACGGTGACGACAACCTGCTGGTCACGGACAGCCTGAACTGCCGCGTTCAGCGTTTCACCAGAGAGGGGCGGTTCCTGGACGGATGGGGCCGCGCGGGACGCGGCGAGGGTGAGTTCAACCTGCCCTGGGGCATACACGTTGACGGCGCGGGCGACGTGTTCATCGCGGATTGGCGCAACGACCGCATTCAGAAATTCGACGCATGGGGTAAACATCTGGCGAGTTTCGGCGCTTCAGGCGAAGACGACGGGGAGTTTCGCAGACCGGCGGGCGTCACTACCGATGATGACGGCAACATCTACGTGGCCGACTGGGGCAACGAGCGTGTGCAGGCGCTGCGACCCGATGGCAGCTTCGTCGCCAAGCTACGGGGCGAGTCGGGCATATCCAAGTGGGGCTATGAGTATTTCTCCGCCAACACCGAGGAGTTGGAGGAGCGGCAAAAGTCCGATATGGAGCCTGAGCTCGACCTGCCTTCGCATGACTACTCCAGGGAGGAGTCCGCGAATATCGAGAAGCTGTTCTGGGGGCCGACGTCCGTCAAGGTGGACTCGAAAGGCAGCTTATATATCGTGGAGAGCTGCAGGTTCCGCATTCAGGTTTACCAGAAGGGGTAGGGGCCCCTACCACCAGCTTTTCCACAGCCTATGTCATTTTTAGCCGCTATGACGGTGTGGGGCTGCAGGCTGGCATAGACTGGCTGGTAGCCTTGAGTTCGTGAACCATTGCGCTTCAATTCCCGCGCAACTGTCGATGGCGAGCGATCCACACTTGCCGCGATTTGCTGGAGCAAGTGTCCCGAGGCACCTAGACGGGCAATCTCACACCGCTCTTCAATGGTAACCTGCTTGTATTTGTTTCCCATGACAACACCTTAATTAAGGTGTTACACTTCGTTTGTGAGTTTAGGAAGTCTTGTCGGAAGCGTGGGCGGCCTCAGTCGGCCGCCCACGATATATTAGATGTGCTCGAACCTGATGAGGTGACGAAACCTACCATGTCCACCACACGTATACATACCCTACAGCAACTCATGGACCGCGCGTTCTCTGGTAGCGAGCATGCGCTGCTGGACAACCTGCGGAGTGTCGATGAAGAATACTGGGACGTGGTGCCTGAGCGCGGGAGCCGGCCCATTCAGGAGATGGTCCACCACGTTGGGATGTTCAAGTTCATGTACGCCAACCACGGCTTCAGAGCCGCCGACTACGACTACACAGAGCCGCCTGCCACGCCCTCCCCGGAGCGATTGGCAACGATCGCGGCCGCCGTCGAGTGGCTTCGCGACGCTCACGACTACCTCACGGGCTGCATCAGTGAGCTGTCAGATGACGCCGAGTTGGACGAGCCCAGAATGGGCCACTGGGGAGAGCTCGTGCCGACATACCATCTGGTCGTCACGATGCTCGAGCACGACCTCTACCACTCCGGCGAGATCAACCGCACCCGCGCGCTCCTCCAGGATGACGACGAGTGGGGTGGTGGGGACCCGCCAGACGCGACTTAGCCGGCCAACCAGTTCTACCGGCGCTTCACCCTCCCCCGACCCTCTCTCGTCAAGAAACAGGAGGACGTCGCATCCGCGAACCGACTACCCACGGACTCAGGATGGACGACGTGAAGTTAGGCCCCTCAGCTACTCTCCTGCTCCAAGCGTCCGAACTTGCTCTGGAAGTAGAGCAGGGGGTTGTCGCCGGGGTTCAGCCTGATCTCGTCCACTTCGCCGATGAAGATGGTGTGGTCTCCGGCGACGTGCTCCTCGGCGACTCGGCAGTCCATACTGGCTAGGCTGTCTTTTATCATGGCGGCTCCGCGCTCGGTGAAGCTGAATGGGACGTGGAAGCCTGCCTCTCGGCGCTCCGGCGGACGGGCGAAGTACTCAGCTATGTTCTGCTGCTCCACACTGAGGATGTTTATGCAGAAGCGGCGGCTCTCAGTAACGTGGCCGTAGGTGTTGCGATTGTGCCCCACGCAGACGAGCGCCAACATGGGGTCCAGCGACACTGAGCAGATGCCCTGGGCCGTCATGCCGTGCACGAGCCCGTCGGATTGTATGGTGGTTATCACTGACACGCCTGTGGCGAACTTGGCCCATGCCTGGCGGAACTCATCGGAATCGACCAAGGGGTCACCTCACGTTTCGTACTTGTCCGACGAGCCCGATGGCGAATAGCCCGACTCGATGCGGGACTCTATCACTGTAACACAGCAACAAGAGAGGACGCGAGCACAGTCAGGGCAACGGAACCTGTATCAATTCAGTCGGTAGGGGCGTTCCATTGTGGGCGCCCAAGCATAGGAAAGAGGGCAGGTGCAAGACCTGCCCCTATGGGCGGCCAGGTTGCGCGTTCCCGCGGTCACGGGGGCGCGTCAGGTGGTTGTTGCTTACTCGTCTTGAATGCCCTGGTCCTTCAGGAAATTGAGGGCTTCTTGAACGGTGGTAATCTGCTCGGCCTGCTCGTCGGAGATCTCCAATGGGCTGCCCTCGGCACTGAACTCCTCCTCGAATGCCATGATTAGCTCCACGAGGTCCAGGGAGTCTGCGTTCAGGTCCTCTGTGAAAGAGGACTCGAGCAGCACCTCGTCCAACTCCACCGCGAGTTTGTCGGCAACAAGCGTTTGCACGCGCTCAAGAACCGTCGCCATTTTGTCACCTCCGTCGTAGAAAAGGGATAAATTCTGATTTGCGGGTCAGGGCCAAGGCGGACGTTTCCAAGCCTGGCCGGTAATCTCCGGTATTTCCGTGGGCTGCCATCCTGGCATATTCTTCCACTGCGGGATGGCAGGGGGATGTTCAGGTTGCGTTAGGCCTCTACGCTCTCCATCAGTGAACCCAGCACACCATTGACAAACCTGGGAGAACTGTCAGAGCCGAAGACCTTGGCGAGCTCGACCGCCTCGTTGATGGCGACTTTGGGGGGAGTCTCGCTGTCAAACATTATCTCATAGATTGCTATGCTGAGTATATTCCTATCCACAAGCGCCATCTGGTGGATGGGCCAACTTGGAGCGAGCGCGGCGATGGGCTCGTCGATGCGCTTCCTATTCGCCACCACTCCCTCAACGAGGTTGCGCGCGAACGCCTCGGCCGGGGTTGGCAAACCCTGCTCCTCGGCAATGCGTCGGAGGGCCTCGGTGGGGTCGTGGGCCACCGCGCTGACCTCGTACAGCGCCTGCAGGGCTGTCATTCGCGCCTTGCGCCTCGTGGTTGACAGGTTGGCGCCCTCGACGTCCGAGCCCTCATACGAATCGTTCATGAGAGTTGCCGTTCTCACCAACCATACACCAAACGGACGGGTATCACGGGTTCAGGGTAGCAGGCCAGGCTCTGCTTTGGGGATTGCGGCGCGGCATCGGGGAACCTAGTTCCTGTGCAATTTCAGTATCGACTCGATGTCGGCAACGCAGGACACGCTGGCATTCTTGTTGATGCGCTTGACCATACCACTGAGCGCGTTGCCGGGGCCAACTTCCAGGAAGTCAACCACGCCGGAATCGATCATGTGGTCTATCGAACGCTTCCACTGGACGCAGCCACAGATCTGGGCAGCGAGTTCCTGCTTGACGCTCTCGGCGGTCGTCAGCGATTTGCCGGTGCAGTTAGCTACGATGGGAATCTGAGGGTCCTTGAAAGAGAGGCTGTTGATCGCGTCAATGAGACCCGCCTTGGCCGGCTCCATGAGGCCAGAGTGGAACGCGCCGCCGACGCTCAAGGGCACGACTCTCCTGGCTCCCCTGGCGGAGGCCAGGTCCAGGGCCGCCGCGACCGCCATTCGCTCCCCGCTTATGACAATCTGCTCAGAGGTGTTGATATTGGAGACGTAGGTGCCGGTCTCCCTGGCGATCTCTTCAGTGGTCATCTCATCGAGACCCAGAACCGCGGCCATGGTGCCGGGATTGCTGTCGCAGGCCTCCTGCATGAGCGCTCCGCGAGTCCTGACGAGTTGAGCAGTCTCGGCGATGTCGAGGACGCCCGCGACGGCCAACGCGGTGTATTCCCCAAGGCTGTGTCCGGCCATAATCAGGGGCTGCGGCATAGCGTCCATGCCCAGCCTCTCCTCCATCGCCTTCATGCAGGCGAGGCTGACGGCCATGATTGCGGGCTGCGCATTTGCGGTCTCTCGGAGTTCGTCCTCAGGGCCGTTGAAGAGCAGCTTGGTCAGCGGGCGTTCGAGCGCCATGTCAACCTGGTGAAACACCGAGCGGGCGGCTGGAGAGTTATCGTACAACTCCTGCCCCATGCCCACGGCCTGAGCGCCCTGACCGGGGAACAGGTATCCCACCTTTGGGCCTCTAGTCTCCGTCATAAACCTGAGTGTCATGAAATTCTCCTGAGCATGTTTGAGGATGGGAAAAGACAAAGGCGGGGAATACGCCTCTCGATCACACGATGGAGACCACCTCCCTACCGTTGTAGTACCCGCACGCGAGGCAAGCGCGATGAGGCAACTTCGACCTACGGCATTGGGGGCATTCCGAGAGCGTAACCGGACTCATGCCAAAGTGTGCGGTTCGCCCGCCCTTGCGCTTCTTGGAGTGTTTCTTCTTGGGCAGTGGTGGCATTGGGTTACTCCAGATTCAAGGCTTGGCTATCCACGCGAGCTAAAGGGAAGACTGAGCGGCGAAGACAGCGTAGCCAATAGATACGTTCCACTGTAGGAGGGGACTGAATCGTTCAGTCATCGTTGCCTTCAACCGAAACCAACTTCAACAGTTCATCCCAGCGCGCATCCGTCTGCCTACCGTCGCAGACACAGGGAGCGTCGTTGAGGTTCATCCCGCAGTTCATGCACATGCCTTCACATTCTTCACCGCACGTAGGCTTCATGGGAAGACCTAAAGAAGAATACTGCCTTATTGCTTCGGTGATGTCAAGGATATGGTTATGGTCTATATGAAAACCCTCCTCCGCGCTCGAATAGTCCAGCCTTGCGCCGGTGGCGACATCGACCTCCGACACGTACTCATCGTCGATACGCATCCGGATGGGCTGTTCGAACTCGCTGAGGCAGCGGCTGCATACGCAGACCACCTCAGACGCCAGTTCGGCGGTAACCCATACGCCCTTGTCCGTCCGAAGCAGTCTTGCCTGTCCCACGACGCGGCATAACCGGGCATCGTCCAAGGAAAGACGTAGGAACTCGTTAACATCGTAAACGCGGGTGGAACCGATATTCTCCTTCAATAGTTGCGAAACGTTAAAGCGCATCTCAACACCCTTCCGCCTGCATTACGCGGCCCACAAACCGCTTAGCCCAATATTGTAGGGCGACGCGGTATTTTGTGTCAAGTTTCACATAGCCGACCAGGCTGATACAGCCTCGCAAAAGACGATTTGGGCGTCGTCCTGTCGAAACTGTGGTAGAATAGGCGGCCAAGCAGCTTTACGAAGGGTTCTCTCGTATGCCTCCACTCCTCAAGGCCAGCGGGCTTACAAAGCGCTATGGCGCGACCATCGCGCTGGACAACGTGAGCTTTGAGGTACATGACGGGATAACAGGTCTCCTCGGCGCGAACGGCGCGGGCAAGAGCACGGCCATCAAGCTGTTCCTGGGTCTCCTGCGACCAACCGGGGGGAGCGCCACGGTGCTGGACGAGGAGCCATACCGCTCCGTTGGTGTCCGGGCGCGTCTGGGGTACATGCCCGAACACGACTGTCTGCCGGGGACTGTCGCCGCGTCCGAGTTCCTGTCGCACATGGCGCAGGTGAGCGGGCTGCCTCCGTCGGAGTCGCGCACGCGCGCCGCGGACATCCTGCGGCACGTCGGACTGGACGAGGAACGCTACCGCCCGATCGGCGAATACTCCACCGGCATGAATCAGCGCGTCAAGCTGGCTCAGGCGCTGGTGCACGACCCTGCCATCGTGCTGCTCGACGAGCCAACCGCCGGTTTAGACCCCGCGGGGCGGGAGGAGATGTTGGACATCATACGTCGCATTGGCGGCGAGTTCGGCATCAGCGTCGTGCTATCGTCTCACCTGATGGGCGACGTCGAGCGCACCTGCGACCGCATCATCGTGCTGGACGGCGGCAGGGTCATGGAGGAGGGCGAGGTCTCCGGCTTCACCGAGGAGACGCAGACGATGTTCATTGAGGTTGACGACAAGCGCGATGAGCTTGTCGTCGCCCTGAGGGAGCGCGGCATTGACGCGGAGATGGACGGCGCGACGATAGTGGTAGAGCATGGCGTGGACGAGCAGTACGACGCCATTCGAGACGCCATCGTCGAGACGGATGCCCGCCTGCGGAGACTTGGGCCGCGCCGCCGACAGCTAACCGACATCTTCAGGGAAGCGCCGAGATGACCGAACCGATCGGCGAGGTCTTCGACATTGGCTATCAGAGCTATGCCGGAGCGCGGGAGGGCCGCGCCCGCGCGATGAAGACGTTGTGGGCGAACGGCGTCCGCACCTCGCTTGGGCTGGGAAGAGGGTGGATGTCCAAGCTGATGCCCGCCCTCCTGTTCTTGATTCTCATGATTCCCGCGCTGGGATTTCCGGTGATAGTCGCCATGTTTGGAGACCTGGGGGACTTCGCGGACATCATACCCGGCCAAGACGATTACTACTGGATAATCTCCGCGCCCTTGATAATCTTCTCCGCCATAGTCGCGCCCGAACTGCTCATAGCGGACAGGCGCAGCCGGGTCATCAACCTGTACCTCGTGAGGCCGCTGACTTCCACGGATTACGTGTTCGGGAGATGGCTGGCGTTCTTCAACGTAACCCTGGCTATCGTCCTCATCCCGCAGGTTACGCTGATGGTGGGATTGATCTTGGGAGCCGATAACCAGGTTGAGTACATGCGTGAGAACTGGTTGGACGTCCCGCGCTTCGTCGGGGCGGGCGTTACGCTCGCGCTGTTCGTGACGACGCTGCCGATGACCGTGTCCGCATTCGCGGGCAGACGCGCCTACGCCACCGCGTCCGTCATTGGCGTGTGGTTCATCACTCTGGCAATCGCCGGCATCGTAATGGAGGGGGCGTCGGACGACGCGGCAAAGTGGGTTTCCCTGGCAGCCGTCGGCCAGGCTCCGCTGTACCTCAACGACGTTATTTTCGGCAAAGACGCCGTCGAGTACGCACAGGGTTTCGGCGATCACGCAAGGAATCTGCCGGACGCGATAATCGCGGGCTGGTACCTGGTTGTCACGCTCGTTCCAGGCCTGCTGCTATGGCGGCGTTACTGGAGGCTCACGCTATGAGCTACGACAGGGGCCATCCGACGATCATCGTGCGGGGCGTCTCGAAATGGTTCGGCAGCGTCGTAGCGGTGAACGACGTTTCACTCGGCGTGTTCCCCGGCATCACCGGCCTGCTCGGGCCGAACGGCGCGGGCAAGACCACGCTCATGCACATGATGGCGGGACTCGCCAAAGTGTCCGAGGGGGAAGTCAGCATGTTCGGCGAGCCGGTGCGGGACAACCCCGATCTCTACCGCCGGGTCGGCGTCATGCCGGAACACGACGCATTGTACGAATTCTACACTGGACGCGAGTTGGTGGAGTTCTCCGCCAGGCTGCATGGGCTGGGCGATGTTGACGGCGCGGTGAATCGGGCAATCGGGGCGGTTAACCTGGGGGACGCCCAGGACAGGAAGGTGGGCGGCTACTCGCGCGGCATGAGGCAACGGATTCGGCTCGCAGCGTCGCTCGTGCACGACCCCGAGGTTTTGCTGCTCGACGAGCCTCTAAACGGAACAGACCCTCGTCAGCGAATCGAGTTCCAGGGGTTGCTGCGCGAACTTGCCGAGCGGGGAAGCACGATACTGGTGTCTTCCCACATCCTGGAAGAGGTGGAGACGCTTGCGGGCAGCATACTGCTCATGGTCAGCGGCAAGCTGGCGGCGGCCGGCGACTTCCGGGCGATACGGGCCAAGCTGGACGAGCAGCCGTACCGCGTGCGCATCGGTTGCGAGGAACCGCGCAAGATGGCGGCTGCGCTGGTGGAGCTCGACTCCGTGGAGTCCGTTGCCTTCGACCCCGACGGCTCGCTTATCGTGTTGAGCAAGAACGTTACCGATCTCCAGCGGTTCATTCCCCGTCTAGCCCAGCGGGAGAATGTGCGCCTGACGCGGGTGGAGCCTCTGGATGACTCGCTCGAAAGCGTGTTCAGCTACCTGGTGGAGGCGTAGGATGGGAACGCTGTTCCGATTGTCGTTGCGTCAGCTGGCGGGCCGTCGCCGGCTCGCGCTAATCGTGCTGCTGGCCGCGCTCCCAATACCGCTGACGCTGTGGGCCATTTCGACCGGCAACATTCAGACCAGAGAGTTCGCGGATCCGGTGATCGACGGATTGATAGTCGCCGTGATTCTGCCGCTGGTTATGATAACGCTCGCCACCGTGGCTTTTGGCAACGAGTTGGAAGACCGCACGCTTAGCTACCTCGCTCTGAAGCCCATTGCGCGCTGGCGTATCGCGCTTCCCAAGTTGATGGCGATAGTCGCGGTGGCGGGGCCTCCGCTGGTCTTGAGCGGCGTCGCGGCGACGCTGATAGCCTTCGAGGGGGACGCGAGAGTCTCGGCGGCAGTTGGCGTAGCGCTGCTTGGCGCGGTCGTCGCGTACTCCGCCATCTTCACCTGGGCGGGGTTGATGACGAGCCGCGCTCTCGGCTTCGCGCTGGTTTACGTCTTCTTGTGGGAGGGCATTCTCACCACCTTTCTCGAGGGCATCAGGTACCTCAGCGTCAGGGGATACACCATAGCCATTATGCACGGTCTCGACAGGGACAGCCTGGAGGCGCTGGGCGAAAGGTCGATCGAGTTCCCGGCGGCGGTAGTGGGCGCAATTTCCGTAACGCTGGCGTTCTTCCTGCTGACTGTGTGGCGCCTTCGCAGGATGGACATTCCATAGTCCCTCCCCCTCGACCGGGAAGGTTAGGATGGGGGTGAGCGGGGACGGACGAGGGCGCCGCACAGCAAGTAAGCCAACCAACTCAAGAAGGAGAATACACTATGAGCCATGAGCAGATTCTTACCGAAGTCAGGGGCAGAGTGGGCATTCTCACTATGAACCAGCCAGACAAGCTGAACCCAATGTCGGCGACGATGACCCGCGAGATGCGCGAGCAGATGAGGGCTTGGAACGAGGACCGCTCGATTGGGGCGATGGTGATTACCGGGGCCGGCCGGGGCTACTCGTCGGGCGCGGACATCGGCAGCTTCGAGCAGAGGGTGCAAGAAGGGCCAAACGAAGGCCCGCAGGCGCCCATAGACGAGGACTGGCTCACGCTCGTCAAGCGGTCGAAGCCTATAGTGTGCGCGATCAACGGGGTGGCCGTTGGCATGGGTATCACGACGACGCTGCCATGCGACGTGCGAGTCGCCACGGAGGGCGCGCGAATCTCGTTCCGGTTCGTCGCGATCGGCCTGACGCCGGAGTACGCGAGCACCCACTATCTCGTCTATCTGGTGGGACTGGGCAAGACCATGGAACTGATGCTGACGGGCAAGTTCATCGAGGCCGAAGAGGCCAGGAGCATCGGCCTGGTCAACCACGTCTATCCCCCAGACACCATGCTGGACAAGGCGGTGGAGCTTGCCCAGGAGATAGCGGACAACCCGGAATGGCAGCTAATGAAGACCAAGCAACTCATACACGAGCACTACCTGGAGCACGACGTCAACAAGGTGCGCGACATAGAGTCCGAAATCTTCCGCCAATCGCAGGGCACGGAGTCGCACAAGGAGGCGCTGGTGGCCTTCAGGGAGCGGCGTCAGCCGAGGTATCACTGATTTCGAGGTTAAGATTCAACGCGCAAAGAGGCCGGTGATTGGCCTCACAGTCAACAATGAAGAGTACGCCGAGGAGTACGCCGACGTCATCGAGAAGAGCGGCGGACAGCCCTGGCTCATCCTGCCAGGCCATGAGCTTTCGCCGGAGGAGACTTTGGCGCGCATAGACGGCCTTCTGGTGTGCGGCGGCGAGGATATTCATCCGAGGTGGTACGGCAGGGAGCCGGAGCCGGGCGTCGAGCTGATGCTCAACGAGGCGCGGGACGAGGTGGAGTTGCCAACGCTGCGGGCCGCGCTGGAAGCGGACGTGCCCACGCTCTGTATATGCCGCGGGATGCAGGCGCTGAACGTAGTCATGGGCGGCGAACTCATCCAGCATATGGACGGCCACGCCGCGTTCAAGAAAGACGGCAAGCTCGTGTCCGAGTATCATCGCATCTTCATCGCGCCCGGAAGCAGGCTCGCCGCAGCGGTCGGCTCCGGGGGATTCGTGCGGGTGAACAGCCGCCATCACCAGGCCGTGAAGGAGGCGCAGAAGTCGCCGGGGTTGGTGGCGTCGGCGTACTCGCTGGAGGATGGCTACGTAGAGGCTCTGGAAAGCCCGGAGCATCGCTGGGTGATAGGGGTGCAGTTTCACCCCGAACGGCGCAAGGAACTGCCGCCGCACTTCGACCGGCTTTTCGAGACGCTGGTGGCGCGCTCGACGGAGAGGACCGCCGCCGTATGACGTGGTTGGGCTACTGAGCGGTCGCGCCTCCGTCTATGACGAGCTCACTGCCGGTCATGAACGACGACTCGTCGGACGCCAAGAACAGCACGCCGTTCGCCACGTCCTCGGGTCTGCCCGTGCGGCCGAGGGGGATGTTGGCGAGGCGCTGCTCCCTGACTTCGGGGGTGGTGTAAACGGAGGCCAGCATGTCGGTCTCGATTGGGCCGGGGTGCACCGAGTTGGCCCGGATGCCCTCCCTGGCGTACTGGATGGCGGTGGCCTTGGTGAGCAGCCGCACCGCGCCCTTGGAGGCGTTGTATGCGGCCGCCGCGCCGCCGACCAGCCCGGCGGTGGAAGAGATGTTGATGATGGAGCCGCCGCCGGCCCTTCTCATGGCGGGAATGGCGGCCTTTGTGCCCAGGAACACGCCTTTGGCGTTTACGTCCATCACCTCATCCCAGGTCGATTCGTCGGTCTCATCCACCTTGCCGTGTCGATGGATGCCGGCGTTGTTGACGAGCACGTCCAGCTTGCCGAAGCGGCTCTCCACCTGGTTAACGGCACTGTTCCAGTCGTCCTCGCTGGTGGCGTCGAGCCTGATGAAGACGGCCTCACCGCCCGCCTCGGCGATCTGGGCCTCGAGACGGCGTCCCTCATCCTCGAGCATGTCAGCGATGCCAACCTTCGCGCCCTCCCTGGCGAACATGCGGGCCTCGGCCGCGCCCATACCGCGAGCGCCGCCACTGATAAGGGCGACTTTACCTTCGAGTCTCATGGGAATGCCTCCTATAGTCCAGTTTACACGCCCAAGAGGGAGCGGATGCGCCGCCGGACAGCGTTGAAGTAGTTGCGTTCGAGGTCGCGAACGTTGGCAGCAGTGGGGCGCAGCGGATCGTATCGAATTATGTATCAGCCTGGTCTAGCTCTTTGGGAACAGATATGGCTGGAGCAACTCGATTGCGTGATGTAAAACCATAGCCGTTACCTCCCCCTCATGGTTTGACATTGCGACGAGATTCCTGGCAACGGTTTCCCCAAAAGGTCCCGGGGCTTCGACTGCGGCAAGTACCAACGTATCAGTGTCCGGATAATACCTGATTTGCAATTCTGCGTCCGGTTCAAGTGTCTTAGGACTCTGCACTGTTTTCTCTGTCATTGCGGCAACTCCCATCGCTTGGTCAGACGCCTATCCAAGTAGGCTGTGAGAAGTCGGTCATTTTCGACGACGACTCGAAGCCAGTGCCCCATTTCTGGAATAAAACCGAAGTACAATTCACGCCCATCCTCATCGGTTTCCTGATGGTATGGCTCAACTATGGTTCGTTCAATCCATTCACGTTCCACTTCAGGATGCCTTTCTGCATCGTAGTGGGGTGTCGGGTTAGCTATTAGCTGCCGAGCATATCTGAGCCTGTGTGTCATCTTCTGCCGGCTTTTCAATCATAACTATACCCCCATTTGGCCTTCCCCGCCCTACCCCTTCTTCCGCAGCGCCACCAACACCTCGTTCATGCTGCCGGAGCGGAAGCCCTGGAGGTCCAGCGTTACATAGGAGTAGCCTATCTCCCGGAACCGCTCAACCACGCGCCGGCGCACCTCTTCATCCACGAGCGTCAGGAAATCCTGCGCCTCGACCTCTATGCGCGCCACGGTGTCGTGGTGGCGCACTCGCAGCTGCTTGATTCCAAGGTCGTGCAGGTACTCCTCCGCCTGGGCGATGCGGGTCAGCGCCTCCACCGTGACCATCGTGCCGTAGGGTATGCGCGAGGAAAGACACGCCTGGGCGGGCTTGTCCCAGGTGGGCAGGTCCATGCCCTTGGAGAGCTCGCGTATCTCGGCCTTGGTCAGCTCCGCCTCCACCATGGGGCTGCGGACGCCGTACTGCTTGGCGGCGTTGAGTCCGGGCCGGAAGTCGCCGAGGTCGTCCATGTTGGTGCCGTTGGCTATCCACTCGTAGCCCTCTTCCGGGGCGAAGCGGCTCAGGTGCGTGTAGAGCTCGTCCTTGCAGAAGAAGCAGCGGTTGGGGTTGTTGGCCTGGTAGTCCTCCCGTTCGACCTCCTGGGTGTGAATGACGCGGTGGTTGAGGCCGAGCCGCTGCGCCAGTTCCACGGCCTCGCGCAACTCCGAGGGCGCAAGGCTGGGAGAGTTGGCGGTGACGGCGAGAGACTTGCCGCCCAGCAATTCGTTCGCGGTCGCGGCCAGGAACGCGCTGTCCACGCCGCCCGAGTACGCCACGATGAGCGAGCCCATCTCCCGCAGGATGGAGCGCAGCCTATCCATCTTCTGCTGGACCAGTTGGCTGTCAACTGCCTGGATTTCCGTTTGCGTTGCCATTGAGTTAACTCCGTGGATTTCTTTTCATCATCGTTGCTCTGGAGAAACTGGCGGCGACCCTAGCGACGTCCTCCGAAGGCGCCAGCTGAATTGCAGCCCACTCACTCCTCCATCATGGCCTGGACTATGTCGCGCATCTGCTGGGCGTAGCGCTGGTAGGGGCGGTTCTGGTACTTGAGGATGCTCTGCGACTCCTCAGTGTCGTACCAGTCCACCCAGCCCGGGCTATCACGATAGACCGCTTCCTCGGCGGGCGCGCCCATGAAGCCGTAGAAGTCGTTCACGTAGTCGCGGCCCCTCAACTGCCAGGTTGGGCCGCCGGCAATGTTGAACACCCGGTTGGCCGCTGCCGGCTCCGTCACCGACGCGAACAGGGCATCGACCACGTCGTCTCGATGCGCCATCTCCACGCGCTGGTCCGGCATGAAGGGCCACACCTGCGGCGGTTCCAGGAACGCGGGCACGGCAATGGGCGCGATGCGAAGCGTCACTGTCTTCAGGGCCGACGCCGCCATCAGCGACTCTCCCGCTATCTTGCTGTCGGCGTACACGTCGATGGCGCGTTGGGCGTGGCCTACACCGACGGGCGGCGGCTCGGAGGAGGTGTCACCGTAGGTGCTGATAGACGAGGTGAATACGAGAGTCGCGTCGGGGCTGACCGCTTCAAGCCCCTTGATGAGATTCTCCGTGCCGCCCACGTTCACGGCGAAAGTGCGCTCACGGTCGCGCTCGCTGGTGGGCGGCAGAAGCGCCGCCAGGTGCGCGACCGCGCTAACGCCCGCCGCGCCCTTGGCGACGTGGCCCCTGTCGGTAATGTCCCCCTTGACTATCTCTATGCCGTTGTCTTCTTCGAGACCGGAGAAGTCCATGAAGGGGAGGTCGAAGACACGCACACAACGGCCCGTGCCCCTCAACCGCTCGATAAGCTGTCTGCCGACGCTGCCCGCTCCGCCGGTAACGAGAACCGGCCCTCCGGCTCCCGCGGAAACAGCTGAGGTCACGTCAGCGTCGTCCCCTTCATGCCGGCCTTTTCGATGACATTCTGCGCGCTGGCGATTAACTGTTCGAGCGCCGGCCCGAAAGCGTCCCAGTCGTCCGCGCTCTTGAGCTCGAGGAGGGCGGTCGCGTCGCGGCTGCAAGCCCTGGTAACGGGTATGCTCGGCATCGTCTTGAAGAAGAAGGTGTCGCTGACCTCGCCAAACTTTCCGACTATCTCAGTCAGCGAATCCTCCCACGTCTGGTTTCTCGCGCCCAAGCCATCGGCAATCCGCTCGCACGCGGCCGTGGCCTCGTCGAGCATCTCCTGTCCTGACTGTGGCATTGGCTTTCCTCCGTAGCGGCGGCGCGCCAGGCGTAAGCGAGCAGCGAAAGCCTAACCGCCGCCGCTGTCAGCTAGTCGTTGTCGTCGGCGGGAACGAGCTCCTCGACGACCACCTCTTTGTGCCCGTTGGAGAGTTCGCCGTTGACGTAGTGGGGATAGTGCTTCTTCATCGCCTCGAGGTCAACCTCGTCGTGGCGGGAGAAGCCCTTGCCGTCGTGCCTGTCGTACGGGAACGGCTGGAACTTCTCGAACCGCTCCATGAACCGCTGGCGGCTGGGCCGGCGGTCGTAGGGGAATTTGTACTTGTCTCCGTGCGCAGGCGGGACGTCCACGAGCTCATAGTCGCGGCTGCCGAGTCCGTTAGCGTGGCCCGTGTTGATGCTGGCGACCTCGCTCTGACCGTGGAACGTCGCCGCGGCCGCCTCGAACTTGGCATCGCCGACGTGGTGCGCTTCCATTAGCTCGGCAGCGGAGCCGGGCGTGCCGACCGACTGCCTCGCCGCATCGACGCAGGCCATGTCGATGGCTACCGCGTCCTTGCTGGCGAACACGCCGAGGTGCGGGACGATGGGGACGTCCGCGTGGTTGGCGCAGTCGCAGCGCGGGGACACGTCGATAGCCATGTTGATGTAGCCAACCTTGCTCCGTCCGACGGTCTTCTCCACGGCCAGGCAGGCGTCGGCGATGGCGACGTCCACCGCGTCGAAGTTGACAGGCGGAACCTCTGCCAAGCCGCGCGGCCCCATGACGCCGAAGCAACCCAGGCAGGTGGCGCACTTCTCGCGCTCCCATTCGAGCTCGTCGTTCTCGTTGATGTGGTACAGGTTGAACGGGCAGCAGTCCTCCAGGATCTCCCAGTCGGGCGTGTTGGCCTTGCCCTTGAACCTCTCCGGGTGGAAGATGGCCGCCGCGCCGTAGCCGTAGTTGGGATGGCCGCCCATGTGAACGTTCAGCTTGCCACGCTTGGACTGCGCGCCGATGCCCAGGTTCTTGAGCGCGCCGCCGATAACACCCATGCCGTGCCCCTTGAAGTGCGTCAGCGCGATGAGCACGTCCGCGGCGGCGATGGCCTGCGCGACGTATGCCTCCTTCAGCAGGTAGCCCTCCGGGAGGTCAACGCGGTAGTCGCTCGTGCCAATGAAGCCGTCGGCGCAGATGAACGGGCAGCCCAGCGTCGCAGAGCTGTAGCCGTTGCGCTCCGCGGTGAGCATGATGTCGAGCTCAGAGGAACGCGAACCCCAGGGCGAGTAGGTCGAGGTGGTGGTGTCGCACACGAAGGGCCTTCCGCCGAGTTCCTTGATGCGGTCTGCCAGAGCGCGCGCATAGACCGGGCGAAGGTAGGCCGAGTTGTTCCATTCGCCGCAGTGAATCTTGATTGCGACGATGTCGTTGGGCTTGACCATCCCGTCCAGCCCGGCGGCGTCGAACACCGTCAGCATCTTGGAGACCAGGCTGGTCTCGGTGGACTCCGAATGAGCGTCCATGTAATAGACTTGCGATTGTGCCATTGCTCCCTCCCAATGATTCAAGAAAAACCTGACAATGAGCCAGGTTGCAATGAGCGTAGCATCGAGGGGCATCTTTGTCAATTGAGATTCCGCGACGCGCGGTAGCGGCTTTCGGTCGCGGACTGCTGGACACTCCTCCGCTCTGCAACTACAATCTGGACGTATGCTTGGATACGCAGGAGGTGGAGTTGTGAGCGATTTCAAGATGAACGTGGGGAACGCAGAGATTGTTGCGCTCTCGGATATGAGCTTCCCCTTTCCCACACCTCTGGCGGAGCTCTTCCCGAAAGTCCCCGCAGAGGCATGGGATGCCGTGAGAGAGCGCTTTCCCGAAATGTTTGAAGGCGACCGTATGCTCATCGAAATAGGCTGCTACCTCGTTCGTTCACGGGGTCGCGCAATCCTCATCGACACCGGCTACGGGCCAGGTCCCATCGACTACATCGGAGGGTTGCGAGGCCTGCTTATGGCCGACCTCGCGGCCAATCTGATAGACCCCAAAGAGATAGACACGGTCTTCATGTCGCACCTGCACCTCGACCATGTCGGCTGGAACACAACCGACGATAACGGGAAGTCGGTTCCAACTTTTCACAACGCCCGCTACGTTGCCCACCAGGCCGATCTAGATCATTTCCGCAGGTCGGAGGTTCAGGCCGCCGCCCGTTTTGCGTACATGGACAGGTTCATCGAGCCATTGGTGGAACTCGGCGTCTTCGACACCATCGCTGAGGACACTGATTTGACCGACGAGGTCAGGGCGTTGCATACACCGGGACACACGCCCGGGCACATGAGCGTCCTGGTCTCCTCGGGCGGTGAAAAGGCGCTGATTCAGGGAGACGTCCTGGTTCATCCGGCGCAGGTCACGCACGACGACTGGAACGCCATCTTTGACGGGGACTGGGACACCGCCACGCGAACCCGCCGCAAGCTGCTGGAGGACGTAGAGGCCGACGGCACCCCCGTCATCTCGTGCCACTTCCCCATGCCAGGACTTGGCCGCGTTGTACGCTATGAGGGAAGACGCTACTGGCAGGTAGGCTTATGAGGCACCAGCAGTCCGAAATCTTTGAAATGCGGATTAGGCGAGATTGGTGATTTCACGGCGACGGTCCCCCACCCCCTAGCCCCCTCCCGTCAAGGGCGGGGAGATAGGTGACACATGTTCGGAGACATGGGTTACACCATAAGGCATGGAGATTCTGTAGAGGAGAATGGCCATGTCGTGGAAGGTGGATACAGTCATGTCTTTGCGCAAGGAGTTTGTGGCCCTGGCACAAGCCGACGGGGTGAACATGAGCGAACTGTGTCGTCGCACGGGGATCAGCCGCAAGAGCGGCTACAAGTGGCTGCGCCGATACCGGCAGGGAGGAGAGCACAGCCTTCACGACCTCTCGAAGCGCCCACATAGTTCTCCGAACCAGACGAGCCATGAGCTGGAGCAACTCATCATAGAGCTTCGTGCGGAGCATCCCGCCAAGGGAGGTCATGTGCTTGGCAGGATGCTCAGAGACCGCGGATACGAGGGTGTGCCTTCCAAGAGCACCATCACCGCCATTCTCAGACGAAGTGGACTCATCCAAGAGTCGGAGGCTTCCAAGCACAGGCCGTATGTGCGCTTCGAGCGCGCACAACCCAACGAGCTGTGGCAGATGGACTTCAAGGGACATGTCGCCATGCATCGCAACCGCTGCCACCCTCTGACCATCCTGGACGACCACTCCAGGTTCAACCTCGCTCTGAGGGCATGTGTCGACGAGAAGACTCACACTGTTCGAGACCAACTCACGCACGTCTTCCGTCGTTACGGCCTGCCCATGTCGATGCTCATGGACAATGGCTCTCCATTGGGAAGCGACTCCACCCATCCATTCACTCCCCTCACCCTCTGGCTCATCCAACTGGGTATCAGAGTGCTACACAGCAGGCCCTACCACCCACAGACACTTGGCAAGCTGGAGCGATTCCACAGGTCCCTCAAGAGTGAGTTGCTGGCAGGACGCACTTTCATGGACCTCGCTCACTGCCAGAGTTCTTTCGACACCTGGCGCGACTTCTACAACCTGGAGCGCTCTCACCATGCTCTCGACCTCGACACTCCGGTCAGCAGATACACTCCCAGTTGTAGGCCCTTACCCGAGACCCTTCCCAGCATCGACTACGACTCTGACGACCAGGTGCGCTCGGTGGATGTCAGCGGGCGCATATCCTTCCTGGGAAGATCACTGCGTGTGGGTAAGGCCTTCAGACACAAGAGAGTCGCCCTCAGGCCAACTCAAACCGACGGCGTGTGGAACGTCTTCTTCTCAGTCCAACCGATAGCAACCATAGACCTCAGTCAGCAAAATGTGTAACCTATGTCCCCGAACAACTGTTACCCATCTCCCCAGTCTGTACAGCCGTCAAGGGCGGGGAGTCTTGTGGCTCAGCCTCTCTACGCTTCATTTCAATGATGTTGGCCTGCTAGCCATAAGTCCTAATAGGATAAGACGGATCAGAGGTAAGATACCGATGGCTATACAGTCATCCAATACGTCTGGGGGCTCTCCCTAACGCTCGCACCATCGTCTTGGTCTGGGTGAACGCCCCTAGCAGCGAGAGACATCCTGCTGTGAGGGTTAGGAGCGATTGGCGCCCCGGTCTTTTCTACAGGACCAACCTGAACCTGATGGTGAAGGTTCTCGATTTTGCCCAGTTAGGTGGGCCTAAGCGTACTGTACTGCGAACTTCGATGGGAGGTCTCGATACAGGGCTGCCCTAGGTCCGAATACCTTCGTGACTACCGGCCTAGCCTCCCTGCTTGTCGGACTAACATAGCACGTGGTACGTGGTACAAGGATCGAGGCAGGGCACAGGGCTGAGCGGCGAGCCACCCGGCGGTGTCGTATCCGCCAGGCGCCTCCCTGGCGAAGGCGCACAACTCGCCCTCGGACTCGAAGTGGCCGCGCACGTCCTGGATCACGCACACGTAGCTGCACTGCGTGAAGTATCTGCCCTTGTTGGCTTGGCGCGGCGTGGACTTCTGGTAGGGTGTCCTCTCCAGGATGACGGGGAAAGCGCCGTCCGCTCTCCGTCCATCGACAGCGGGAAAGTAGGTGTCTGCCGCGAGCATAGCGCCGTCACCGATCGGCGCCCTTACGTTCCGTTCCACCACCGAGTCGTACTGTTGGTGTAAGGCTTCGTAGGCTTTCGTCATGGTGACTCCGCATCTATGCGAATTGTGTAGAATCTGACCACCCTCCCAATCGAAATGTCAGTGGCTGTATCCGTGCTATCGACGTGGTTGTCCGGGGGGTCGGCATTAAGGGTCGATGAACGGCCCGCCGTGACGTTTCCTGTACAGATCGCGGAACTCCCCTTCCAGTCCGGGCGGAACGTTCCTCAGAAACGCCTGGTATATCTCCTCTTCGGTAGCCCGATGATCCCTGGACTTGTGCAGCAGGAACAGTTCTCGAAGAGCCGCCGAGGTCGCCTCTTCGCCCAGTGTATCCAAAAGAGCGTGGAGGAAGTATGCCCCCAGGCTGTAGTTACACAGTCGGACCGGATCAGGCTGCTCGCGAAGACGCTCATTCAACTGGCTGATGGTAGTTACTCCCTGGTGGAAGCAGTTCGATCTGACCAGAATCCGAGCCGTGGGCCTGCGGACCTCCAGACTTTCCAACCCAACTCGGTCCTTGATGTAGGCGACCATAAATTCAGCCCCGCCTTCTACTAGCCACGTGAGGCCGAGTCCTCCTGGAAAGTAGTAGTGTGCGACCTCGTGGTATATGACTCCCCTGTTGATCTGGTCGTACTCGTACCTTACCAGCCTGATGTGGTCGCCCCGAAATTGTCCTCCGTACCCTCTTGTCTCGGATCCTACGGGCGAGACCACGAGGATAACGTCCGTGATGGGGAACGGCGTTCCCATGAAACCTTCGGCGGCACGCACGGCCTCTTCCATCATTCCGACCAGGTCTTTGCCTCGAGGGAAGGAAGTGGACTGAAATGCCCAGAGCCTGACGTCGCCGGTTGTACAGACTGGGGAGATGGGTAACAGTTGTTCGGGGACATAGGTTACACATTTTGCTGACTGAGGTCTATGGTTGCTATCGGTTGGACTGAGAAGAAGACGTTCCACACGCCGTCGGTTTGAGTTGGCCTGAGGGCGACTCTCTTGTGTCTGAAGGCCTTACCCACACGCAGTGATCTTCCCAGGAAGGATATGCGCCCGCTGACATCCACCGAGCGCACCTGGTCGTCAGAGTCGTAGTCGATGCTGGGAAGGGTCTCGGGTAAGGGCCTACAACTGGGAGTGTATCTGCTGACCGGAGTGTCGAGGTCGAGAGCATGGTGAGGGCGCTCCAGGTTGTAGAAGTCGCGCCAGGTGTCGAAAGAACTCTGGCAGTGAGCGAGGTCCATGAAAGTGCGTCCTGCCAGCAACTCACTCTTGAGGGACCTGTGGAATCGCTCCAGCTTGCCAAGTGTCTGTGGGTGGTAGGGCCTGCTGTGTAGCACTCTGATACCCAGTTGGATGAGCCAGAGGGTGAGGGGAGTGAATGGATGGGTGGAGTCGCTTCCCAATGGAGAGCCATTGTCCATGAGCATCGACATGGGCAGGCCGTAACGACGGAAGACGTGCGTGAGTTGGTCTCGAACAGTGTGAGTCTTCTCGTCGACACATGCCCTCAGAGCGAGGTTGAACCTGGAGTGGTCGTCCAGGATGGTCAGAGGGTGGCAGCGGTTGCGATGCATGGCGACATGTCCCTTGAAGTCCATCTGCCACAGCTCGTTGGGTTGTGCGCGCTCGAAGCGCACATACGGCCTGTGCTTGGAAGCCTCCGACTCTTGGATGAGTCCACTTCGTCTGAGAATGGCGGTGATGGTGCTCTTGGAAGGCACACCCTCGTATCCGCGGTCTCTGAGCATCCTGCCAAGCACATGACCTCCCTTGGCGGGATGCTCCGCACGAAGCTCTATGATGAGTTGCTCCAGCTCATGGCTCGTCTGGTTCGGAGAACTATGTGGGCGCTTCGAGAGGTCGTGAAGGCTGTGCTCTCCTCCCTGCCGGTATCGGCGCAGCCACTTGTAGCCGCTCTTGCGGCTGATCCCCGTGCGACGACACAGTTCGCTCATGTTCACCCCGTCGGCTTGTGCCAGGGCCACAAACTCCTTGCGCAAAGACATGACTGTATCCACCTTCCACGACATGGCCATTCTCCTCTACAGAATCTCCATGCCTTATGGTGTAACCCATGTCTCCGAACATGTGTCACCTATCTCCCCGGTCTATACACCCGTCAAGGGCGGGGGAAACGCTCTTGGATTGCGTGGAGTGAGATCGAACCAAGTTGGTGAATAGATTCCTAGCATCGACGGCTGCGTCTTCGAGGGCGACCAGCAGGGCGGCCTCTTCGTCGTCCAAGCCATCGGCGAACCAGGGCTGAGCGGTCAGCCGAGCGTATGCATCCGGCTCCCGATCCGCTATACGAGCCAGCGAACCCGTAACAAGGGCTGTCTCCCTTGCTTTGGAGAGACTCGCTATCAGTCTTACCAGTTTGAGGTCCTTGGATGCGACTTCTTTCAAAGCGTGGAGTATTCCCCACTCATTGTAGGTCAGATCGTCAGCGAGCCAGGGGAGGGCTGCCAGAGTTCTTGCCAGCTCGAGGTCCCTGGATGCGATTTGACTCAAATAGTAGATTGCTCGATCTTCACCGCCGGTCACATCGTCGGCGAACCATGATAGGTCTGCCAACGTTTTTGCCAGCTCGAGGTCCCTGGATGCGATGTCGTTCAGATAGTGGAGTATTCCCCGTTCATTGTCGGTCACATCGTCGGCGAACCAGGGGAGGGCTGCCAGCGTTCTCGCCAGATCAAGGTCATGGGATGCGATGTCTTTCAGGGCATGGAGTATTCCCCGTTCCTCATTGTTGGTCAGGCCGTCGGTAAACCAGGGGAGAATTGCCATCACTCCCACCAACTGGAGGCTATTGGGTGTAGTAGGGTTCAGAGCTATGAAGGCGCGCTGCTCATCGCTGGTCAGGCCGTCAGTGAACCATGGCAGGTTTGCCATCATTCGCGCCAACTCGAGATCATTGGGCGCTGTAAGCTTCAGAGTGTAGAGAGCTTGCCGCTCGTCGCTGGTCAGTCCGTCGGCGAACCATGGCAGGCTTGTCAGGGTTCTTGCCAGTGCTAGGTTGTTGGGCGCTATCAGTTCCAAGGCCTCGAGGGCGCGCCGCTCATCGCTGGATAAGCCATCAGCAAACAATGGGAGGTCTGCCAGCGTTCTCGCAAATTCAAGGTCATGGAGTGCGATAAGGTCCAGTGCTTCGAAGGCGCGCCTCTCATCGCTGGACACGCCGTTGGCGAACCATGGCAGGCTTGTCAGGGTTCTCGCAAGTTCGAGGTTTTTGGGCGCTATAAGCTCCAGAGCTTCGAGGGCGTTCCGTTCACCACTGGTCACGTCATCGGCTAACCAGGGAAGGCCCGCCGCCATTCTAGCCAGATCGAGGTCATTTGAGGCGACGCGGCCCAGGGCATCGAGTGCGTCCCGTCCACCACCGGCCACATCATCTGCGAGCCAGGTATAGCCCAGTACCTGATTGCCCAATTCCAGGTCGGTGGCGGCAATGTTCCGCAACCTCTGGAGAACAGCAACTTCCCCATCGCTGACTCGATCCGCAACCCACTCTAACCCGGCGACCGAGGTGGCAAAGTTGGCGTCCAGAAGCCATATGGCGATGAGCTCCTCTGCGGCGTTCGCATAATCGGCCTTCGGCGGACTCTCGAACCAGGGGACCATTTCGGCGAGCCGCTCGGCAGCGATTTCTCGTGCGGTGGGCGTAGGCGTGGGTGTAGGTGTAAGTGTGGACGTGGGAATGGGTATAAGTGTGGCAGTGGGTATAGGCGTGCTGGTAGGCGCAGGTGTATATGTAGGAGTGGGCGAATGTGTGGCGGTAGGTATAGGTGTAGTGGTGGGCGACGGCGTAGCGGTTGAAATCTGTTCATCTGATACAACCGCCATAGGCGGAAGCTCGGTCGGCGCGGCCGTGGGAGCAGGCGAGGCGCTTTGCTGACCGCACGAAATCAGCAGAACGGCGCTCACAGCCGCAAACAGCCATATCCCATACCTGGAACAAGCATGTACGCTGCCGCCCGAAACGCCATGCCGCACTCTCAGTGTACCTCCTTTCGTGCCCTGCGTGTCTTTCGTGGATAATCAGCCTAACTTGAAGACGCTCGCCGCCGTCCGGCCCATGACCCAATCGTTGTCCTCCTTGCGACTCAGCGGCCGGGTACTGCTGTACGCCGCGCAGGGAGTTGCGATAGCCCTCGCACTCACTGACAGCAGGGTAGTCACTGCCCCACATCATGCGGGCTGAAGGAGGTTCCGTGCGCTACTCGAAGCCAATTGGTCCGGGGCCTCGCCGCCCCTTCGGAAGTCCCGACGACGCGGTGGCGGACAATCAACGGCAACTGCCGCGCTTGGGTACTGTCTATCGTCAAAATAGGCGGTGCTGGTGGAGCTAGGGGGAGTCGTATTTAGCTACAAAGTAATGGTGTTCTGTAAACAGTTCCCACATTAGTTACCACACTTTCGACGGATGGAAACCTCAGGAACATGCCCACGCGGCATTGTATCCCCTTGTCCTGTACCACATCGAGCTCTATGACCCACATCAGGCTTCTGGATCATTCCACCTCAATGAGAGCGGTGTGCTTCGTTGGGCCCTCTTGTATGATAAAGTTCGCATCCATTTTGGTGGGCCGGACTTGACGAAATCAAGAACCGAGGCCGATTCCGACATCGCACCGTCGCTCGGCATGGGGACCGTGTACGTCAGCGTAGCCTCGTCTCCCATCACCTCGATGCCCTCAACGAAGTTGCGGATGAGCGCCTTCCGCTCGGGGATCGTCCCGTCCTTCAGGAAGTCCCGGAAGTCCGCCACGTACCGCGCTATC
Source organism: Dehalococcoidia bacterium (assembly GCA_965217565.1). Classification (GTDB taxonomy): domain Bacteria; phylum Chloroflexota; class Dehalococcoidia; order Lucifugimonadales; family CATOSD01; genus CBDCIS01. The sequence goes on along the minus strand of CBDCIS010000010.1, from coordinate 28,332 downwards.
TCCTCGGTGTCGGGCAGGTCCACTCTCCTCTGCTCAAGCTGGGTCTCGGCGTCCTCTCTCGCAGCCTCTAGCTGCTCCTCTCGGTGCCTCAGAGACATGATGCGGGGCGACAGGACCTCCAGGGTCAACTCGCTCGTCTCAATGGCCTCGTAGAGCTTCTCAAGACGCTTCCGCACGTCGGATAGCTCCGCCTCGACGACCTCCAGCCTGCCGGACAGCTCTCCGGCCATGGCGTCGATCTCCTCGGCCACCAGCGTCACCAAGGCCACGATGGTCTCCTCGTTCAGTATCCGCTCCCTGATCTTCTCCACCACGAACGTCTCCAGCTTCGGGGCGTTCAGGTAGCGGGCGCTGCACGTCCCCGCGCCCTCCCGGAACAGGGTGCCGCAGATGTAGTAGGCGAACTGGCCGCTCTTGGCTCCCTGGGCCGAGTAGGGCCTGCCGCACACCCCGCACTTGAGCAGTCCGCTCAGCAGGAACTTGCTCCCCACTCTACCGGGCCTCTGCACCTTCGGGGCGCGCTCACCCATCGCCTGCTGCACATCCTCGAACAACTCCCTCGACACCAGGGCGGGCCACGCTCGCTCAACACGCACAGGGTCGGCGGCTTCCTGGCCCTTGCTGGCCTTACCCCAGACGGCGGTTCCGGTGTACGCCTCGTTTCTCAGCACGTAGTGGAGCGTTCCCTTGTACCAGCGCTTGCCCCGGTTGGTGACGCCCCGGTCGTTCAGCCCCTTGCATAGCTCCTTGAGGCCGCTGCCCCGCAGGGACTTCTCGAATATCTCCTTCACCACAGGGCTGTGGCAGGGTCAACCTCCAGGGTGGGGCGCTCCTTCGCCCCGTCGCTGACCTTGATCTTCCTGTAGCCGAAGGGGGCGTTGGAGCCGAGGAAGAAGCCTCTCGACGCGGCCTCCCTCATTCCCCGGACGACCTCCTGGGCAAGATTTTCGCTGTAATATTCGTCCACGCTCTCAATGATTCCCTCAAGCAGCCTGCCGGTGGCGTTGTCCTCGGCCTGCTCGGTGATGGACACCACTCGGATGCCCTTGCGCCGCAGCTGGGACTTGAAGACCACGGCGTGCTCGCGCTTCCTGGTGAAGCGGCTGAATTTCCATACGAGAATCACGTCGAAGGGGGCCTTGGGCTTGCCTCCCTCCTCGATCATCTCCCTGAACTGGGGCCGGTCGGCGACGCGGCCGCTCTCGGCCTCGTCCACGTACTCGCGGGCCACGGAGTAGTCGTTGGCCTTGGCGTACTCCTTGAGCGCCCGCAGCTGGGCGGACACGGACAGGTCCACGTCCTGCCTGTCGCTGGACACCCGTGCATAGAGCGCCGCCGGCGTTAGGGGCTGTAGGTGCTTCTGCTTCATGCTGTCCTCCTTCGTCTTTACTTACCGAGTCTTACTATGTATCTTGAGCCATCCGAAGGCCCGTTGTCAAGGAGCAGCGCATCAGTTTGAGCCAGACCAAATTCCTTTCCGGAACCGTGAACAAGCTAAGCGAGGCGAAGACCACTGGAAGGCCATTAGCGATTGACCTACAAACTCTGATTCTTCGGGACAGGGAGAGGCAAGGGGACTAGGAAAGTATGTCCTCAAGTGCCGCTTTACGGTATGCGTCCTCTATTCGGGCTACATGTCGCAACACTTCCGCTACCGTCGCCAAGACAGTGGCGCTACCGTCAATCAACGCTAACTCACACTGGAATTGCCCTTCCGAATTCAAATGCAAGCGCGCTGTCCCTGTCCCAATAGAGTTCTCAACCACCCGATTGGCGGGATCGTAAGACCAACCACTACGAACAAACACAGCATATTCCTTCGGCATCCGGCCAACCTCGTAAAGACGCTTCCCCAACTCCTCTGGTGTCATACACGACTCCTCTCTAGTCAATCTGAAATCAATTGTTCCTAATGCTCACCCAGGTCATACCGGGAGTGGACATAGCCCAGCCAATCACTCCACCTGCCAGCAGTGTTGTGTTCTTGAACCCATCCTACCCACTCCTGATGCGTAAACACGGCAAACCGCGCCCGGCCCCTGAAAAGCTGTCCCCACTGCTCCGATCCTGCTATCTCGCTCCGTTTGAGTGCAGCATCCAGCTCATCGTTCCGTTCGTCAACCGCCACCGCTGACACTACCAGGCCGTATCGTCCCGACTGTGCGATGCCTTCGGCTAGGGCTTGCTGACGGAACAGCTGGTAGCCGTCCTTCATTGCTGGGCAGTGGGGTAGACTAGGGCCTGTTCACACTAACGCAACGCATCGAAGATGAGCGCAAACAGGATGAACCCAAGGAAGAGAGCGTCCAGCTTCTCAAAGCGAGAGAAGATGCGCCGAAAGCCCTTCAACCGTCGAAACAACCGCTCGATTTCGTTCCGACGCTTGTACATCTCCCGGTCGTACTGCCAAGGGTCAACCCTCGTGCTCAGGGGCGGAACTATCGGGGTGAACCCCAGGGCCAACGCCAGTTGGCGGGTCTCATTCCCCTCGTATGCCCGGTCCATTAACAGGAACGGGTTCTGGTCCTGTGTTCCGAGGCGCTTTAGCAGCTTTCGCCCCTCCAGCGCATCGTGGGCCTGTCCGGGAGAAAGGGAGAACGTCACGGCTGTTCTAGCATCCGCGGCAACCATATGAATCTTGGTGGTCCAGCCGCCACGGGACTTGCCGATGGACTGGGGTCCGTTTTTTTAACGCACCGGTTCCATCGGGATGGACCTTGACTATGGTACTGTCCATGGAAACCGCTTCTATCTTGATACGCACTATGTGCTCTCGTTGAAGATACTCGAAAACCCGGTCGAGCACACCGTTCTTGGACCACCGGTTCATCCGGGTGTAGACGGTGTGCCAGTTGCCAAATCGAGGCGGCAATCCCCGCCATTTGCAGCCTTGCTCGGCGACATAGAGGATAGCGTTGAGTACTTGCAGGTTCGACAGGCTGACGTTGCCACGCTGAACGGGAAGGATCGGCGCAATTCGTTGGTACTGAACTTCGGTGATTTCCATTCTCGGATTGTAACATAATTTGGCTATTAGTGTGAACAGACCCTAGCCAAGGCTTCTTCATCGACAACGGGTGCCAAATGCTCCCAGTATCTCCGTCCCCAAGCTGCCTGATGGCATTGGTCGGCATGGTCTTTCACAACCTCCGCAGGGCGATTGCAGCGGTCGGGATCGGGGTTGCCGGACCGCCTGGAACTACCCTTGTGTCTCCACGCAGAACATTCGTAGAAGCTCTTCTCGGTGAGCTTGTTCTCAACCAGTACCAGCCCTTGGCCCCCGTTCACCAGCAGGCCGAGGTCCGGCGAAGTCTGGTTGGCGCCCCTGGTGCCTCCTTCTTCTCCCAGCAAGCGTGACGGGTGTAATTCACCATCCTCGGCATACTCCAACTCGATTTCTTCCAGCGAGTCGATCTCCGTGGCGACGCGACGTTTGAGAAACGAGGCGAATAACGCCTTGCTGTCAGCAGCACTCCGGAATGGAAAGTACAAGTTCGCGCATAGAACCCACGAGCTCTTGAGGTTGTGCACGCCCCCGTGCTTCTGCACACCGGTACTCTCAAGGTATGCCGGCAGCGAGTTGCCCGATCCTGTGCGGATGTCGGGCCAGAGACCTTCTTCCCACGAATCTTCGGGCAGGATCCACGGATATTGACGACCGTGCCAGCGTCCACACTCCCTGGTCTGCACATTGTCTTTGCGCCACTCTATCTGATGCCGGGTGATCCACTGGTCAAAGTTCTTCATTTCTCTCCTTGCTGGGCGACGTGTTTCGTGGCAGCCAGACTATACCCCTAACTCCGATAGGAAGTGGGGGGCGTTCACGATTCTTGCACCCTGATGCTCCTCAAGGGGCAACAGATGCCGCCGGTCGCCGGTCACCAGGTAGTCGGCAGAAACCTCCACAGCGCATTCCAAGATGCGGTTGTCCGCGTGGCCGCCCTCGATCATCTCCGGGAGCCTAAGTGGTTCAACGACGGTAGCGGCATCCCCCAGCGCCCTGAGAGCCTGGGACGAGCGTTCCTCGGACCAACCGAACTTGCGCACAAGCACCCCGGCAACCTCCTCCAGAATGAAGGGAGACACGCACAACTCGAACCGCCCTCTGAGAGCCAGTTCGAGGACGAGGCGCTCGTTGCCTGGGAAGTTCAGACCGGAGACTATGACGTTGGTATCTAGGACGACTCTCATGTACGGGAGGAACTGACCTCGGCCCGGTACTCTTCCACCAGACCGGCCACATCCTCGGGGCTGATGCCCTTCTCCCTGGCCCTCTCCTCTCCGTACTGGAGCAGCTGTCTCCACTCGCACTCTTCGATGTAGCGGAGCACCGCCTCCCGAAGAAACTCGCTTCTGGACCGTCCCTGCTGCTTCATCACCTCGTCCACCCGGTCCGCCATCTCCGGCGGCAAGGAGAAGGTGATGGTCTTGGTCGTTCGCGGCATGTTCACCTCTTGTTATCGAGTCTTACCAAGATAGTGCGGCATGGGCTGGGCTCCTGTCAACCATGCTCTGAACGCTCGCCGACAGCCCCCCTCACAGGGCGGGAGATTCGAGGGAGCAGCGGCGGCGTCATACCCATGTACAGGAGATCCCACGGAGAGGCAAGTTGCAGCTCGGGCGGTTCCGTAGCTGAAATCGGGGTGTAAGGGACAGGCTGCTAAATCGGAGCGAGCAATTTGATTCCGGTGCTCCTTCCACGACGGCTGGACAGTCGCAGCTATGAAAGTGAACAAGATGCCGGTGGGGCTTGCGGACGTGATGAAATCGAGGGTTGGAGCCGGAATCCGGGCCGGTCGGCCTCTCACTCCCCGTCCTCGTGCTCCGCTGGTGGCCTGGGCGAAGCCGCGGACCGGGCCGCCTGACGCCGAAGATGGGCGCGGGCGATCATCCGTGCGATGATGAGCAGCCCGCGCCGCAGCGTCTCCCGCTCCTCTGCGGAGTACGCCGTCGTCCGGCGATTGGTCGATGGGTTCCTTTCGTTGGCGCTTCTCATCCCGCTCATCCCACCTCTGGCGTCTCATGGGCCAGGTCCTGCCGTCCAGTGTGAGCGGTCGAGACGTTGGGCATAACTACCTATGAGGGCGCTCACGTGAGCGCCCCTATAAGAGCCTATCCGACAACTCCGGCAGCGCGATATGTTATCCAGGCACAGGCAAAGTGGAGCATAGCAAGATAGTTGTCCAAACGCTTCTCCCAACGGATGAGCAGGCGTCTGAACCGATTCAGCCAGCTATGGCTGCGCTCGACCACCCAACGGCGGGCGCGGTAACCGGGGAGGGTCTGTTGTTCCTCCCGCTCTTGGCCTCGGCTGCGGATGTGGGCTGTGTATCCGTACCGTGCCGCCAGCTGCTCAACCTCAGCAAAGTCATAGCCCTTGTCCAGACACAGATGCTGAGGTTGTCCAGGTCGGGGAACCGGACGTTCCGCCACCATAGATTCGAATGTCGGCTCAACCATCTTCATGTCGTGGCGGTTGGCTCCATCCACACACACCCCTATGGGAATACCGTTCCCCTCTGTCAACAGACTGCGTTTGGTCCCCTTCTTGCCCCGGTCTGTAGGGTTTGGCCCAGTGCCCTCACCCCCCGAGCGGAGCCTTTGTCATGGCTCCATCCATTGCCTGCCACTGCCAATCTATTCCATGCAGTTGGTCGTATTCAGACAACCCCTGCTTCCATAGCTCCTCAAAGATTCCGGCGGCTCGCCAACGCTGGAATCGGTCATGCACAGTGCTCGGAGCACCGAACGTGCGAGGCAACGCTTTCCACTGGCAGCCGGTCCGCAGCACGTAGAAGATTCCATCCATACACTCTCGAGCAGGTTTCCATGGCCTCCCGCCCTTCGGACTCGTCTCCTCCGCAGGCAGCAACGGCTCAATCCTCTCCCACAGAGCATCGGGAATCCGCCAATCAGCGCCTACGCCTCCATGATCGATCTTCGACATGTCTTTCCTCCACTCAAGTAGAATGGAGAAGGTTTATCCAAAGTCTCTGATATCCACCAAGGACAATTAAGGTTATCGGATAGGCTCTAAGCAAACGGAACCCATTCATACCAGCCTATTGTGGCATATATAGAGCCTATGGTAATATATATACAACCTATGCCCTAGTGGTGCCCGCGTTGACAACTAGTCCTGAGTTCCTGTCTACGGTCCGAATTTACGAGTCGTTCACTCCAACCCGGCCAATCGACCTGCCTAACCTTCTGTCTGGCAGACTCCTTCTCCTAAAGCGTCTTATCCGTGACATCATGACTCCTTCACATCATGTCCTCTTATATGGAGATAGAGGCGTCGGCAAGACTTCAATCGCAAGGGTGTTGGCAATTCCCGCACAGGACGACGACCCAAGGGGCAGACGGTCCATTATGGTTTCCTGCGACTCGAACGACAACTATGGCTCAATTTGGAGAAAGGTATTTCAGGAAGTTCTCTTGGCAGAGCGACAACTGGGGTTTGAACGGTGCCGAGAGCAGACCATAGTCGGACGGTGGGACCCAGACGATGCTATCTCAGTGCCAAATGATGTCAGGCTACTCTTGAGAAGATTGCCGAACCCATCAACTATCATCATTGACGAATTCGATCGGATTCAGGCTGAATGCGGGGCAGGTCGCCTCATGACCGATACAATCAAGTTGTTCTCCGATTACAATGTTCCATGTTCAATAGTCCTGGTGGGCGTTGGCCAGTCAATCGAACAATTGATTACGGCACATGAGTCTATCTCCCGGAATGTCGACTTTGTACCGGTCCCTCCCCTTGAGCCTATAGAGTTAGCTGAGATCATCCAGAAGGGAATGCAAAACGCAGGCATGTCCTTTGAGCCCGGACTTGATAGCAAAATAGCGCAACTGTCGCAGGGCTATCCCCACTACACTCACCTTCTTGGACAATCGGCGGCACTCCATGCTGTCGAAAGAGAAGGCGGGGAGGTGACATCCGATGATCTCAATGCAGCTATACCAGCTTCAATCGAGAATACCGCAGGTGGTATTCGTGTGGAGTACCATAGGGCCACCGATTCGACCTAGCCCAACAATCTTTTTAAGGAAGTCCTACTGGCTTGTGCGCTCGCAGACAAAGACTCTCGTGGGAGGTTTGCGTCTGCGGATGTTCGTGAACCACTCCAAAGAATCCTGTATCCGCGTGGGATTTCTCGGTCATCTTATCAAAGACACTTGTCTCTCTTCTGCGAGCCATAACACGGAGCCGTATTGGTCAAGACGGGCAGACGTAAAAACTATCGGTGGCATTTCGCCAACCCTCAGTTGGTACCATTCGTTCGTATACTGGGGATCAATGATGGGCTGATCTCATACTAGTAGTGGACGTCGCGGTTGTTGTTAGGCCGGCGGATTGAGAGTCGGCGATGACGGCTCTGTACACTGTGGCTAAGGCCAGTGCTCGCAAGGGAAGGAAACTCAGGCGCACTACGGACGGCCCGTTGGGTCAACTTCAAATTGACACACTACCTGTTGTCCAGCAGTTTCGGGAGCGGCCGAGGGAATCCTGCTCTGCACCGAGACCGCCGCGGAGTCCCTGAACTTCCAGTTCTGCTCGGCCATCATCAACTACGACATTCCCTGGAACCCCATGCGCTTGGAGCAGCGCATTGGCAAGATCGACCGCATTGGGCAGCAAAAGCCGTTCATACGCATAGTCCATCTCTTGTACCGGGACACGGTTGAGTATGACGCTTACACCACGATGGAAGAACGTATCCAGGAGTTTCAGGAGAACGTGGGAACCTTGCAGCCAATCCTGGCGGCCAATCTCGAAAGCGTCATGGATGGCGGAGCCTAAAGGGATGTCAAACAGGCGGTGCGCAACCTTGCACCGCCTGTAGGGTTTGACTTGGACGATCTCGCCGCCGCGGCGGCGGACCAACAGGACCCTGCTCCACTGCTGTACATGAATGATTTGACGTACATCTTGAACCACCCGGAGTGGCTTCCCGATGGCTATGCGGCGGAGCGGCGGGGGGACTGGCACTGGCGGGTTACTACACCCGGCGGGAAGTCGCACACGGTGACAACGGACCGCGCCTCTCACGACTACGCCACGGGGACGGTTGAATTCTTCGGCCCAGGAAATCCAGCGTTTCCAGTCGTGGATGGGGAGAAAGGCGAACTGGCCGCACACAGGAGCGTGAGTGAAGTCCTCGGCGGGTTGGCCGGCACAGGCGGAAGCCAGTAGCAGGACTGTTTGAGCCGGCTGCCCCCAAGTCTCGCCTATTCCGATCGGAACATGTAAAAGGAATCCTGGTGGGAGCATATTGGAATGAGGATCCTGAATATGCGACATAGGGAGTGACGAATGGATCTACTTGACAAGTCTCAGAGAGAATTCTGTCAGGCCCCGGTTGGGAACATTAGACTACTCGCTTCAGCTGGGTGCGGAAAGACATTGGCTCCAGCTGGCGGTGATGGGTCGACGTGGCCGATGTTGCAGCCCATCTACGAGTGAACAAGGACTCCATAATACCGCTGGGTCCACACGAAGGGCTTCCCCGCCCACAGAATAGGTCGTTTGCTGCGCTTCAGGTTGTCCGAAGTAGACGAGTGGGTGAAGGATACGAGTACAAGGGACTTGGACACTGATCCGATATCAAGGTGAATAAACAGCTGAGTCAAGAATGACCGAAAGACACGGTTCGATAACAACACCGCTTTGTCCTTCGTGTGAAGGACCGATGATTCTCCGCATGAACAGGAGAGATGGGACCTCCTTCTGGGGATGTCGGAGGTATCCAGCCTGTAGAGGGACTCGCGACGTCGGCTCGGATTCACGAGAACCCCAAATCGAGGGCGCTCCAGATTCACCCGCTCAAGTCAAAGTGCTATGGAATGACGCCACGCTGGATCGGACTGGATGGCAGTGTAGATACACGACGGCCGGTGGAAGATTACGTTCCTCCCCGTCTCTCATGGGTGTGTCGAGCGAATTCCGTCAGTGCTGGATCGCGCGTACCCAAGGGAGGTTCATCGCTTCCGAGACGGTGCGCAGAGTGACCGGGGCGATCAGGAAGCTCATACAGAGGGGAAGCAATCCACCGATCCACCCAGACGCGGAGCGAGAGCTTTTGGAGTTGCTGGGGTTAGGTAGATGGATCCGCCCATCTGCATTGCCCGGTGATATCAGTGTGCGGTTGGAGCCAGACGTTTTTCAAGAGTTGTCCGTCGGAGGTCTAATACCATTTGATGATAACAAGACCTGGAAGTATCTAGCGATGTCCTAATAGTTCATCCATGCTCTAGCCGACATACAGTGTTGGAGGGTATCAGATGATCGGACGACCGCTTCGAATAGATTGGCATGGGGAGGATACACCGGAGGCGCTGAAGGCGGCCTACCGGGCAGAACGTGACACTAGCCTTCGTACTCGACTCCATGGACTGTGGCTGGTGCGGTCGGGATGGCAGTTCGGTGAGGCGGCAAGAGCGGTGGGAGTCCACTACCGGACGGTACAGACGTGGGTGGGCTGGTATAGAGAGGGAGGTGTGGAAGGAGTGTTGTCCCACAAGATGGGAGGCATGGGCAAACCGCGCTTTCTGAGCACAGATGAAGAGCAGGAGTTGACCGAGGAGGTGTCGACGGGACGGTTCAGAACGGCGGGAGAGATCAGGGACTGGATAGAGTCCGAGTATGGGGTGAGCTACAAGTCGGGCAGCGTCTATGGTCTGCTTGAGAGGTTGGGATGCAGCCCGAAGGTCCCGAGGGGCCGTCATGAGAAGGCAGACGTAGCTGCGCAGGAGTCGTGGAAAAAGGGGGGCTTGGTTGTTGCCTTGCCGAAGCGGGCGTGAGTTCTGAGACGGCCTTTGGCTTTGCCGATGAGATGCGAGTGGGCCTGCGGGGGATGGTGCGTAGGGTGTGGGGTCGTCGTGGAGTGAAGGTGCATCAGCGAGTGCAGATGGTCTACAAGTGGATGTACCTGTTCCTGGTGGTAGACGTTCGGAGGGGCAAGCTGTTGTGGGGTTGGATCGATTCGATGAAGTCTGCGGCTATAGCGGTGGCAGTCGATGGCCTGAAGCATCACTCGGACATCGAGGCCCTGGTGTGGGATGGAGCGCGTGGTCACCGGGGTGAGATAGTACGGACTGTTGGAGTGGCAACGATCGTGCAGCCTGCATATAGTCCTGAGCTGAATCCCGCTGAGCGGGTCTTCCAAGAGGTCCGCAGGTGGGTGGAGGGCAGGATATACGGGAGCATAGAGGAGAAGATGAAGGCGGTTGACGCCTACCTGAGTGAGCTTGAATCTGATCCGGGTCGGGTGCGGTCGCTCACGGCGTGGAGTTGGATCGAACACACAACGCGAAGTCTTCCGGCACACTATGCGGCCTCGTCAACATGAAATGGTATAAGTCTCTCTAGCCCAGACTTTGAGCGCGACGATGAGATTCGGCTGGAATCTAGCCATGAACAACACTTCGTCAGCAATTGGGTCCCACAGAATCTAGGTCCCCAGGCTCCCAGGTGGTTCGTCCCCCAAGCTTCCTTGGATGCGTTGACCGCAGCACTTGGCGATTACAGCCCATCAGGAAGAAGGGTTGATTTTCTCGTCAGTCCTCCCTTTGGGGCTCCGTTCGTCATAGAGATTGATGGACCGCAGCATCAAGATTCTTCCGGTCCTGACAATGAGCGAGATCAGATGCTGGCCAAAGTAGGCATCGAAGTGGTCAGGATACCGACATCCGAAATAGACCAGGGTCATGGCGCGAATCTGGAACGGGTGAGAGCCGTGTGGCCCAGGCTATCCGAGGTCTCGGACAAGAGGATGGCGGATGCCGTCATGGTGCCGCCGTCGATTCACCGCCTGGTCATAGCTTTGCTGGATGCCGTGGACTCCGGCTGCCTGAGCGGTCGAACATGGGTTGTAGAAGTAGAGGGCGAGCCTGATGTGGCCCCTTCCCTCCTTTGGCCTTACGTGCGCCTCTTTATTGCGATGGATCGTCTATGGGGGCCGTCCGTAATGCCGAAAGAAATCCTGCTGAAAACTAAACAGGGTTGGGCACGGTTCGACACCGGAACCTCCGAGCCGCCTACCGCCTGGGAGCCTCGAGAGATAGAAACGCAACTGATCATACGTCTACAGCCCCATCTAACCGCCTTTGACAAGCTCGGGCGCCCCGATGGTAATACTCCAGAAATAGTGGTGAGGAGCGCCCATCTGCCGGTCGTCGTAGGAGATGATCTATTCGAACCGGCTATGAGGTCCGACCTTGATGGCGTTGACCCTCAAGAAATCGAGCCGGCGCTGACGGAAGTGCTTCAGGCCGTGTTTTCAAAGCAGAGCTTCCGAGAGGGTCAGCTTGACGCACTCTTGGAGGTCATGGGAGGACGCGACTGTGCCGTCTTGCTTCCTACTGGAGGGGGCAAGAGTCTCATTTACCAGATTGCCGGCATCTGCAAACCTGGAAGAACAATTGTCATTGACCCGTTGATCGCACTGATTGAGGACCAAGAGCGGGGTCTTGCGGAGCATGGCATAGACAAAGTGGTTGGGTTTTCGAGCTTCCAAGTGGCCCAGGGTATGCTCGATGCCTTGCTCAGGCAAGTAACGTCGGGCGATGCCCTCTTCATCTTCGTCGCACCCGAGCGGTTTCAGCAGAGACGCTTCAGAGACTCTATCAAGGCACTCACCCAGGCCACTCCAATCAATCTAGCCGTGATTGACGAAGCGCATTGCGTTTCCGAGTGGGGGCACCAGTTCCGCACCTCATATCTGACACTGGGTAAAGTGCTCAGAGAGGTCTGCAAGGACGCTTATGACTTATCTCCTCCTCTGCTGGCTCTAACGGGAACGGCATCGCGAGCAGTATTGAAGGACGTGCTGACGCAGTTGGCCATCTCAACGGAGTCGGAGCGTTCCATCGTCAGGACTGCAAGTTTCGACCGCCCGGAGCTGGCGATGGCCACACGACAGTGCAGCCCGGGCGATTCTCCAGCGGTCCTAACCGGCTCCCTGAGAGCGCTGCCTTCCCAATTTGGAGTCCCAGCTTCTGAGTTCTTCAGGCCCCAGACCGATCAAACATTCTCTGGGTTGATCTTCTGTCCCCACGTAAGTGGACAGCACGGAATTATCGAACTGCAGAGGGTCACGTCAGGAGTAGTTGGTTTCCTACCGGCTATCTATTCGGGCGGCTCGCCTAGGGAACGCGGAAGGGCCATCTATGGTTCGAGAGACTGGGAGCACAAGAAGCGAGAGTTCGCCGAGAGCTTCAAGGGCAATCGCATACCGCTGATGGTCAGCACCAATGCCTTTGGGATGGGGATCGACAAACCAAACATTCGCTATGTGCTCCACTATGGTCTCCCAGGTTCCATTGAAGCCTACTACCAAGAAGTTGGTCGCGCGGGAAGGGATCAAGAGCAAGCGGTATGTCTGCTTATCTGGAACGAGCAAGACCGCGCACGAAGTGACAGGCTAACCATCACTGACGGCAGCCTCGAAGACGTTAGGCGCGAACAAACCTCCATCCGGCGGGCCGATGACGATTCGATCACCCAGCAACTCTATTTCTTGTTGGACACGTTCAAGGGAGTTGACGTGGAAGTGGCAGAAGTCGAGCGATTGGTAGACGATAGCGAGTTTCTGCCCAACTTGGGATACCGAAGGACCATCGAATTGGCCAGGGGGACAGATGCGGAGGCCGATAAGAGAGAACGCGCCCTTTATCGGCTCATGCTTCTAGGGATAGTTGAGGATTACCTGGTCGAATCGAAATTTGTAGTGAACCTCGCAAGCATCTCGTCTACCGGGATAGCTGATGCTCTCTCCGAATTCGTCAAACGGACTGACCCAGGTTCACAACGGCCTTCAGTGAACGAGTTTGCCGCTCAGGCGAACTCCATGGACATACGGGAAGCAGTCTCCAGAGCCTCAAGGGAGTTAATCGCCTTCATCTACGACGTCATCGTGGAGTCGAGACGTCGGTCTCTGCGAGAGATGTACGTCGCAGTTCGTGACTCCTCGCCTGGAGGAGACGGGCTTAGAGATAGGGTACTGGACTACCTGACTAGAGGAGACATCAGCCCTGTCCTGGAAGCCATTGTCGAGTCCACCGAGTTCGACTATGCGGTTTGGGAGCAGGAGCTCTCTAAGCTCCAAGGTGTGGAAGATGCCAGAGAGCTTCGCGGCAACTCTGCCAGACTGCTTGCCTCCTCACCCTTCAACCCAGGCCTTCTGTATGCCAGAGCCTATTCGGAGATCATTCATCCGGAGGGCGATCTTCAGGACTTCACCGCCAATATGGAGGCTTCTTTGAATTCAGCTCGCGACCGATACGGAGTCTCGGAGAGCGAGCTTCAAGAGTTCACAAGTCGATTGTTGACTTCTCTCGAAGCTGACTCGTTCGTTGGACTGTCCTTAGCCTTGGATGTGGCGGATCGTCTTGGGCTGGCATCAGAGAGGATTGCTCAGATCGAGGAACGGGCCTTGAGAGTACCAGGGTCCGACTCAGGTGTGAGAGTAATGGCTCTGGCGAGTAGGATGACTCAACTATCGGAAGACCTTGAATCGGCTATAGGGAGTGTGACTCATGGTAGATGAGGGCCGCAATCCACTGGAATTTGATGCTGTAGTTCGGAGATTCGCGGAGTCGGTGGAGGCACTGGCGAACGTGAGGGAACAATTGCGGGTCTTGACCGAACTCCGCGAGACAGAGGAAGAGGCGAATGCCAGCCTCCAAGACACCGCAGGGCAGGTCGCACGCTTCACTGCCGAGGCAGCAAGCATCCTCAGAGGCCTGGAAGACGCACAGACAAAGGTGGCGGAGGTACTGAAGAGCGGGGCGGATCTGCTCGACGGCACCGAGTTGAAAGGAATAGCAGAAACCGCCAAAGCCAACTCGCAGTCAATCTCTAACGTTGACAGTCGCGTTGACGCTCTTGACTCCAAGGTAGCTGAATTGATCGCTATGGTAGGCACTCTTCAGACTTCGATTAGGAAGGACGTGGATAGTCTCAAAGAGGACCTTCAAAGCGTTCACACAGATGTAAAGAATCCCATTATTGTGAAGCGTCTATTCTAGCAAATGGGGGATGATATGGCAGGTCCATTCACGAGATGCATCGCCACCACAAGACATGAATGTCGAAGCGTAGAGCAAGGGGGAGCGACAAGCTTTGGAGCCAAGAAAGCATACATTAGCCGAGCTCTTTGAGGGGCAACTGGTCTACGTTGTTCCAAGTTATCAGCGCCTGTATGTCTGGAATCGCGAAGATCAATGGGAACCCCTTTGGTCAGATGTGGAAGACATAGCCAATGTCCTACTCAACGACGCCGCAGTGAGGGATTCTGAAAGTGTGGACCCGGGCTCAGTGGAAGCCCACTTCTTGGGGGCGGTGGTATTGAAGATGAGCGGCAGCACTCCAGATCTGGCAAGACAGCTGCGAGTCATAGACGGTCAACAGCGCCTGACAACCCTCCAGTTGCTGGTGGCGGCAGCGGTCACAGAGCTTGAACGCGTAGGACTTTCTATTCCAGCGGATCGCCTAAGGGAACTTACAACGAATTCGTCTAGATCGGCGTCGTCCGCCAATGGCGGCTACAAGATCAGTCACCATTGGCACCAACGAGGGCACGATTATGAACGATTCAGAGATGTCATGGGTGCCGCCCTCAACGGAGCAGCAACCGACGGCATCGATGGTCCCATGGCTGTGTGCTATCGGTTCTTCCAACAGGCCATTCGGGACTGGCTCAGGCCGCATGATGCACGCATCAGTGCTGCAGCTTCCGCCCTTGCGACGACACTGATTATGAAGCTCAACCTAGTGGGCATATACCTTGATACGCACGAGAAAGAACATATTATCTTCGAGACCCTGAATGCTCGTGGTGAGCCTCTGACTGAGTGGGACAAGATTAAGAATTACCTTCTGTACAAAGCCGACGAAGAACCGGGGCTGAGTCAAGAGTCATTCTTCGAGGACTACCTGGATCGTTTTGACGAACCCTGGTGGCGGAGGGACGTGGGACGGGGCATTCAGAGACCCCGGACAGACATCTTTGCGGACTATTGGTTGGAATCAAGAAAGAAGGCGCCTGTAGCGGTCCGACGGGTCTTCAGGGAGTTTGAAAAGCACGTAGACAACGAAGGTCAATCACTAGAATCGATGATGCAGGAGTTCGTCCAGGACGCACGATACTTCGAGCGCTTCGAAGAAGTTGATCCTGGCAATGGCAGCAGAGAAGCGCAGTTCCATAATCGGCGACTAAACATGGCCATTGGAGCGATCTGGCCCTTGTTGCTGCAATTGCAAAGATTCGACGCCGACCAGCCGGAGCGAGACCTCTGGTTTGCGGCGTTGGAAAGCTATTTCGTCCGCAGAATGATTGTAGGCTATCAAGCCCGTAGCTACGACCAGGTAGCTATAGAGCTACTGAGTGTCCTTCAGACAGCGAATGGCAGCGCGGCTAGCATCGCGGACGTAATAGTGCAACAGTTGTTACAGAATTCCGAAGCCGCGTCTCTGTGGCCAAGTGACGTGGAAGTGAAACAGGCCGTGTTAGGTAGACATTTGCCCCAATACGCCCAGCGTCTGGTGCTCTCAGCGATCGAACAACGTTTGATTACGAACCGGGCGGGTATATCCGATCTCGTGCCAAATGTTCAAATTGAACACATTATGCCCCGAGGATGGCAACCTGAGTCCTGGCCGTTGCCTGACTCTGAGAAACCGGCTCTTGCCATGACTAAGCGAGAGCAGGCCATAGAAACGTTAGGCAATTTGACCTTACTCAATGGACGACTGAATTCGTCTATCAGCAACGCCTCATGGAGTATCAAAGGCTCGGCTATTCAGGAGTCCGACAATCTGTTTCTCAATCGGCGTCTGCTAAATGAGTCCTCATGTGAATGGACGGAGGACGACATAACCAGACGGGGAGAGTGGATGTACAGCATCATAGTTGATATATGGCCGCGCGGTTAGAAGATAATCTGCTATCGTGAGGAGTAAATTGGCTACTGTTGAAATTGCCACCTTGTAGGTGAACTCGGCGTCGCTGAGGCTGGACACGGGAGTGTTCTTGTGCCATGAGAGAGCGCCGCCGAAACTGCCACGCCCGGCCTTGTCTTCACTGGGACACAGCGTCGATAATAGGGTTAGGCTGTCCCTCCTGCTGGCCGGGCGTTGGGACCATCCTGAAGAAATGGAAGAGCCTCCAACCCGGCGGTCGGAGGCTCGAGAAGGGCTTATCTTCGTTCGCCGACAGGTTCCCTATATCAGGACCTCCCAGCGAAGAGTTCGCAATTCGGTCTTACACAGCCCCACGTGCTTGCTCCTTGGCATACGTTTAGGGGTTATAGCACGGGACCAGTTGGAGGAGGCAACTAATGGCTTTCGTAGGAGACCAATTCCATAGGGGATGTGGTGACGTAGAATTGATCGATGGGGACGCGAACAAGACAGTCCGCCGTTCGATTGACAGGAGAAAGCACCGGTGAGGAATTGTACGGTTGTCTGTGTTCTGGTCGTCTTCGTTGTGGGTGCATCCGCCTGCTGGTGGACAAACGACGACCCACAGCCCACTGATGTTACCCCCGTCGTCCGCACATTGCCGTCCTCAACTCCTACCCCCACAGACACTCCTAGAACGGTCTCAGATCCTACCGCCGCCTCCAACATTCCTTTCCCAACCCCGACAGCCAGTCCTACACGCAACCCCTTCCTAACACCAACAGCTACTCCTGCCCCAACGTCTCCGCCAACTCTTACGGCGACCTCTGTCCCTATGTCGCCAGATGACGACGAAAGAGCCGCATCTTTCATGGAGAACTTCAAAAGCATCTCATACGAGGCTTCCTTTGAAATGCCCAACCTGTTCACCGAGAGCGATAGTCCGGTTACGGCCAACGCGAACGGATGGATGATAGTCAACGGCACAAGCCAAATGTTCGCACGAATAGAAATGACCAAGCCTGTCGTGCGGTCTATCGAAGTCTTGACCCGCAATAGCTTCGACATATACCTAAAGGACCTCGATGAAAGCAAGTGGTACTTCATCCCTGAAAACTCCGATACGGGACCGCTAGAAGACGTCATGTCGGTGTCTTTTCTGGCCCTCGCGTTCTCAGTTCCACCGATGACCGAGGGCTTGGAGCAAGTTCAAGACGGGTATGTTTGGAAGTATGAAGACCCATCGTTGGGGTCAACAACAGTTACCTATGACCAAACGTACGTTCTGAAAGAGTTTGCCCTAGCTGACGCCAACGGACAGGAGATAATCCGAGCAAGCTTTTTCGACCTCAATAAGCCCCACGATATACTTCCTCACGAAAAAGGCGAGTTACTACCCGAAACCTACTGGGAGTCTCAATAGGAGATACCGGATCTGAGCGGCTTGGACAAACTGATGCGGCTGCGGCTCCTCCAAACCGGCACATTTTAGCTCCGCTCGTGATGTCGATGGTCAGGATAAATGTCCGCCTAAGTGACCAGCATAAATGTCACCCGTACTCGCCCCGATGTTACCAGATCACTCCGTCCTGACCACGGAGCGCTTCACGGGCGGACTCACAGCCTCCATGTACTTCTTTGCCGTGGCACGATGGATGCCGAGTTCCCGTGCGATCCCGCGAATCGACAGCCCCCTGCGCTTCGCTTTCTGAACGGCGTTCCACCTTGCCGTCTGAAGCGGGGTGGGCTTCCTGCGCTGCATGGCAGGTGGCTTGCGGACCCTGGCAGTGCCGTTGTCGACGGCCGTGTCGTCAGCATCGGTGATGTCCATTCTGGTGTCGAGTGCTGCCAGTGCCGCCTCCCAGCGCCTGCCCAGACCGTTGAGACCGCCATGTGCGGGTGTCTCGTGTGAGGAAGAGCCGTTGAAGCTTCTGAGTACGCTCGGGCGGGATGGCGCCTCCTGGCTGGCTATGATCTCTCCCCGGTAACGCACTGCCAGCTGGCCGTCCAGACCTTCCAGAACCTCTACCACCGCTCCAGCATAGCTGCGCCGCTCCGTCCACGGCAGCAGCTGAAGCGTTCTCCACCTGTACTTCACCGTGTTGTCCCTGGCCACCCTGCGGCTGTGTCTGAAGCAGAGGACCGTATCGAGGCACACTCCCAGCTCCAACGGGCGGTAGGCAGCCTCAGGGTGCCGTGCCGGCACTCCAAAGCGAGCGTTGAAGCGGTTGAGGAACTCCTTGAGCACGGCGTTGGCGTCCTCCATGGTGACTGCACCCGCGAGTCTGAGCTCAGTCACCAATCTGTCCTGGAACGTCCCCGCGGTGCGCTCCACTCTACCCTTGGCCTGCGGTGACAGAGCGAAGACCATCTGCACGCCGAGCTCGTCCATGGCACGACTGAACTGTGTGGGTGCACCGGCGTGCCCGGCCCCGGGAACGTTCTTGAAGACGGAGTGCCGGTCGGTGTAGAGGGCGATGGGTATGCCGTAGCGCTGTATCAGGCCCCTCATCAGCAGGAAGTAGTCGCGGGGGTTCTCCTGCTCGCAGAACAGGGCGTTGGCCACGATGCCAGTGGCGTCATCGACGGCCAGCAGCAGCGCGAAGGGAGGACCATCGTCTCCAAGCCACCGGTGATGGCTGCCGTCCACCTGTACCAGCATGCCCTCGCGGGGCATCCGCTGCCGCCGGACACGGTGCCGGGGCGTCCGACGGTGGCGTGGGCTCTTCAGACCGGCACTTGTCAGTATCCGCCGCAGTGTGGTTCGACCGATGTCTATGCCCTCACGCTCCCTGAGCAGCTCACTCAGGTGAGAGTGATTGGCTTCCGAGTAGCGGGATCGAGCAAGGCGCAGCACCTCGGACCTCAGCGGCTCCGGTGTCGCGTTGGGTGCTCGGCGTCCACGATGACCGTGAGCGAGTGCGGCTGCTCCCTCCTCTCTGTAAGCCGCCAGGATGCGCCTGGTGTGGCGCGTGCTTACTCCCATCAACGTGGCCGCCTGCTCCAGAGTCATGTGCTCTGCCAGTAAGCTGTTGAGGACCTGTAGTCTTGCCTGCTCCCTCTGCGTCAATGTCACATCATGGAGAATGTGACATTATTGCTGGCCTGTTAGCGAGGACGCTTATGCTGGCCATCAACACAACGCGGCGGCGATAATCCAGAGAAGCCCCCCGATGTGGTTGTCGCCAGGCCGTTCGGCGGAAGAGGCGAAGCGGACCGGTGTGAAGGTCATTGGGAACAGCGCCCATCTCCAGGTGTAGCCCCAGGGCGAACGCTTGGCTTCGGTCTGGACGGACGGCGCGCTGTCCTCAAAGTCTGGCGGGATAGGACGGTTACAGGCTGGGCAGATGGTTGTCGTTGTGGGCATGTTGTGCTCCAATTCTGGTATAAAAATCTGGTATAAATAGGTATAAATGGGTATAAATAGGTTCGTCGGGGTCTTGCCAAGTCGCGGTATAAACAGCGCACAAGGACGGGCGCGCTGGGCCGCCTGGAGCGGTCTCGGTGTCGGCCGGGGAGACGGGGCAGGTCGGGCAACACGCCGATGGCGTTGCCATACACACGGCGCGCGATGATAGATTCCGAGCGGTTAAGAAACTTCGCAAGCTTGCCAATTGAGTAGCCGGCCCTGTGCACAACTTCCGCAAGTCAAGGATTCCCCGACGCTTCAAACTGAGAGCCATCGAACAACCTCCCAAACAGACTACAAGACAACTGTTCAGCACAGGCGAAGCGCACAGACACAGAGACGCCATATCCGTCCCTATATAAAAACCGATGGGCCTAGAATTATTTATTTATACAAGGGGTTTAGGTTCAGAAAACGCTCCATGCGGGAGGGCAAGAATCCCGCCATAGCGTCGTCTGGGGAAGGCGCGCAACGCCCGGCGATAGCGACGGATGCGAGATAGCGCCGCTCGGTCTGGCCGCTTACGTCGTCGAATCCTGACCTTTGGCGACCGAAACTTCCTCATCGCCGAATCCTCCCTCAAAGATGCCGTTATGTTGGTACTCAAAATAACCGATGGGCCTAGAAATATTTCTTTATATGAGGGGTTAAGGCCCATCTTCTCGCGCGAGAGCGCCAAGCCGCCGAGCCGCCTCGGCGCCGCATCCTTGCGCCCCACCACAGGCTCCGGCGGCCAGCCACCACGCTATAGGCGGCCGCGCCCAGGGCGTGGGCCCGTATGCGCCTACGCCGTGAAGGGCGCGTGAGCTTCATTTGCGAGCATGCCAGCCGCCGCTTTACCCACTCGATGCGCGCGCCTTGCGTCTCTTGCGCGCGTGCCCAAAGCACCGATTGCGACGTCAGCCTCGGCTAGGGCTCGCCCTTCGGCGTAAGAGGAAGATACTCCATCGCCACATTGCTCGCCTCGGCTAAGATGGCCCCACCATGTCGCAGGGCCGCCGCGCACCGCAGCGCCTGGGACGAAAACTGCGGGGCCGGTGGGGCGTGAAGGGCGCACGCGCCTACGTGCGGCAGTCTTCGGCGGATGCTCCTGTTGGAAATCCGCCTCCTTGACCGGCCCGTGCAGGGCCCTGTAATCCCTGATACGGCACTGGAGCGTCCTCAGCTGGGAGCCGCTGACCCAGCCAGGGTGTCTCTCATCGAATGGCTCGATGAGAGTTGACACACTCAGCTCACCCTCGGGATCCGACCGTAGCAGAGGCTCGAAGCCACTCTCTCACACATCCGCTACTAAAGTGTCCGGCCTGGCCCTCCGGCTGCGTCCGGCCTTCCGCCTCTCCGACGGAAACGACCCTCGCTGCCGCTTCCTTGCCGATCTCTCACTCATGGCGGCCGACGATGCGGCTGCCTGTAGTGTCTTACCTTCCATTAGCTTCTACCTCCTGGGTAGAAGATAGTCGCCTTAACAGACCGGCAAAACAGTAGTCGCACCGGCAAATCTAATTGTCGCCGATCACCAGGTCCCGATAACAGACCGAACCAGGCTAATGAGCGACAACGGTCCCGGCTATGTATCCAGGGCCTTCAGGGACTATCTGGATATGGTGGGAATCAAGCACATACTGGCTACTCCCTTCCATCCTCAGACCAACGGGAAGCTGGAGCGATACCACCAGACCCTCAAGCAGGACGTAAACCAACTGCCGTATGCGATGCCCTCAGACGTCCCCAAGGGAAGGCGGCAGGAGATCCTACGACGAAGGAAAGAGGTACAGGCTCAAACAATAGAACGGCGAAGACAGCACAACCGAGACCTCAGGGAGCTGACGAGACCTCAATCAGACCTCTGATCTCTCGGCTCTCACAGTGTCTCATTCTTGCTGATGGCTAACACACGACTGCCGTGCTATCATGTTATCGTGATCATCTCATTCAGGGACGGCGGCACCGAGGACGTTTTCAACGGCAAGGACACTCGAACGGCGCGGCGGACCTGTCCTCCTGCTATTTGGAGTGTGGCTCAGCGAAAGCTGGACCAGCTCGATTCCGCCGCCGCTCTGAGAGATCTCCGCATACCTCCCGGCAACCGGCTTGAAGGACTGGCCGGAGATCGAAGCGGTCAACATAGCATTCGCATCAATGACAGGTATCGCATCTGCTTCGTTTGGACCGACGCGGGTCCGGTCGAAGTAGAGATAACCGACTACCACTAGAAAGGAGAACTAGACATGGTGCGCGTCCCCACCGACCGGGAGCCTACTCACCCAGGCGAGATGTTGCTGCAAGAGTTTCTTCTCCCACTCGGCATGACCCAGCGCGACTTGGCCAACGCAATCCAGGTCCCCTTTCAGCGGGTCAACGAGGTCGTCCGCGGGAAACGCGGGGTCACTCCCAGCACGGCATTACGGCTCTCCAGGTTCCTCGGCACGTCTCCCGATTTCTGGATGAGCCTGCAACTCCGTTGGGACCTCTACCAGACCCAACGCGCCGAGGGGGAGCAGATTAACAGCATCCGGCCCCATCAGCCAGTAAGCACGTTGTAGAGGGCCGCCGGTCTGCGGCGGTTGGTCCGACTGGGTGCAACACTCGCCAGGAGTAAGAGTTGAGGCAGGACATTTCCGTCAACATGCAAACCCACGCCTCCAAGGGGCGGATGCAAACACAAATGGGAGGTTTGGTTGTCAAAGTTACGGCAGGAACAACAACGACTCACTCAGGAGACTAACCTCAACGACATTCGCAAAGACTTCAGTCCAACAGACATAGTGCCCGTGTACTCTCATACTAGGTAGTGTTGACATTTATATTATACTGGGTATATGTCAGCAATTACACTATCTCCAGAACAATGGTCACGGGTGTTGGAGTTCCTTCGTAGTCAGCCAGACTTGTATGTCGGACAGGAGTCCGACTGTAAGCGGTTCATCGAGGCCATCATCTGGATGAGCAGGTCTGGTGCGCCGTGGAGGCTACTGCCTTCCGAGTACGGGAAATGGAACAGCGTCTACAAGCGGTTTGCCCGATGGTGTGAGGGCGGAATATGGGAACGAATGCATCAGCATTTCATCGATGACCCTGACATGGAGTACCTGATCATCGACACTACCATAGTCCGGGCCCACCATTCCGCTGCGGGCGCTCCCAAAAAAACGGTGGTCAACTATCTCAAGCCCTCGGTCGTAGCCGAGGTGGGTTCACTACAAAGGTCCATGTGGGTGTCGACGGCCTCGGCAACCCGTTGAGATTCAGATTGACCGCAGGGCAAGAGCACGATGTCACTCAGGCCGAGGCGCTCATATCCGGTATGGAGAGTGAGTATGTGATTGCAGACCGCGCATATGACTCCCGCCAGTTTCGTGAGTCGATCATCGGCAACCGGACTACCCCGGTGATCCCGCCTCGCTCGAACCGAAGGGAGCTACTCTCACACGATGAGTATCTGTACCGAGAGCGGCATCTCGTCGAGTGCTTCATAGGCAAGATCCAGCACTACCGCCATATCTTCTCCCGATTCGACAAGCTGGCAAATAGGTACCTCGGATTCCTCCACTTTGTCGGCGCTCTCATATGGCTAAGATGAAATGTCAACACTACCTAGGCCCATCGGCTTTTTAAGTTATAACCTAAGCGCGTTATTGGGGTGATTCGACGATGAGGAAGATTCGGCGGCGAAAGCGTCCTGTTAGGGCGGCGGTGGCGCGCATCCGACGCCATCGCTGGGGACTGCGCGCCTTCCCCTTGCGCCGTCAGTTCCTCGCGAGACACAGCATCCGCGAGTTGGCGGCGGCCTATGGACGCTCCGAATCTACCATCAGCCCCGCGGTTCATGGCCGCAGTTATCAGCGCGTGGTTGAGATGGACGACGTTCCCTCACTGCCGAGGGAACGCAAGGTTGCTCGGCCCAGGCCGGATGCACTCGCCGCGTCTCGGCGCTGATTATACCCCGACGCAGATTTTTGGCCGCACTGGTGAATGCGTTAGACACGCCTGCCACCCTGCCTTGCAATCGTCCCCTGGCGCGCCAGGACGGGGCAAGGCGAGTTTTCCCAGGCCGGAGGGGTGTGTGTGTCCCCCCCATTGATACTGGGCGGGCCGGAAAAACGCCTCTATGGGCTTCTGAGCGTTCTATTTTTCGTAGAACACGGACGCGAAAAGGCCCGGGAGTTCAATCGGCGGGTCTGACGTGAAACGAAATGACTGAAAATGTTGCAATGACGCCTGTCCGCTCGGTGGCTGCCAGTAGGCGGCGCGGTCGCGGCATGTACAAGAGGGGCACGTCTATGCAACAAACTTCCGAGAGAAATGTTGCACTTCCCGATAGGGCGCTCGAGGAACTCGCCAACGCCGAAACCGGCGACCTCATGGTGAGGACGACCTCACCGACAAGACCGCGCCGTCATCAAGGATTCAGTCCAGGATGGCGGCGGGGGACTGCGCGGTCTGAGCGGTCTTCGCCCACGGTCCTGGGTCTGGACGACCTTGACCGCTCCGAGGCAGGGTCAGCCGCCCGCGTGGACGTGGCGGGGGCGCGCCAGGGCGGGGCTGGGAGCGCGTTTCGAGGGCGAAAGGTGTCCAGAGACACACCGGGGCGAGAAACGCCGCTCTACAGCCATCCTGGGGCGTTGCGGTTTCCGAGAAGTCGTCCCAAAAGCGGCGTTCGGTGGTTGCGGCGCAAGGGGAGCGGGAACGACAGGCGGCGTGAAGGCGTCGTCCTCGAATCCGCCATCGTCGAAGCCATACGGCGCAGACGACGCGGTCGGCGCGTCGGGCTGAGTTTCCTCATGGGGGCTAACAGCAGGACGGCTAGGCCGCTGTGTGGGAGCGTCGGGCCTAGTTTCCTCGTGGGACTGACAACCGCACGCGCCATAGCCACGGACGCCGGCACACGGCGGCGGCGTGGCGGCAAGACTATCTGCTTGGGCGGCGCGTCCTGTTGCGCGGCATGGTCGTGAGGGTTTTCGGAAGCCCTGAATCTGCCACACGTGGGGCAACGAACCTGTGCCATGATTCAATCTCCTGTCCGTGAGTTGTGGGGTTATTTCCACCAGACGAACTTCCACCATGCCCAGATGAGCACGGCGGTCAACGCGGCGGCGATAATCCAGAGAAGCCCCCCGATGTGGTTGTCGCCAGGCCGTTCGGCGGAAGAGGCGAAGCGGACCGGTGTAAAGGTCATTGGGAACAGCGCCCATCTCCAGGTGTAGCCCCAGGGCGAACGCTTGGCTTCGGTCTGGACGGACGGCGCGCTGTCCTCAAAGCCTGGCGGGATAGGACGGTTACAGGCTGGGCATATGGTTGTCGTTGTGGGCATGTTGTGCTCCAATTCTGGTATAAACTGGTATAAATAGGTTCGTCGGGGTCTTGCCAAGTCGCGGTATAAACAGCGCACAAGGACGGGCGCGCTGGGCCGCCTGGAGCGGTCTCGGTGTCGGCCGGGGAGACGGGGCAGGTCGGGCAACACGCCGATGGCGTTGCCATACACACGGCGCGATGGTAGATTCCGCGCGGCTAAAAGACTTCGCAAGCTTGCCAATTGAGTAGCCGGCCCTGTGCACAACTTCCGCGAGTCAAGGATTCCCCGACGCTTCAAACTGAGAGTCATCGAACAACCTCCCAAACAGACTACAAGACAATTGTTCAGCACAGGCGAAACGCACAGACACAGAGACGCCATATCCGTCCCTATATAAAAACCGATGGGCCTAGAATTATTTATTTATACAAGGGGTTAAGGCTCATCTTCTCGCGCGAGAGCGCCAAGCCGCCTCGGCGCCACATTCTTGCGCCCCACCACAGGCTCCGGCGGCCAGCCACCACGCTACAGGCGGCCGCGCCCAGGGCGTGGGCCCGTATGCGCCTACGCCGCGAAGGGCGCGTGAGCTTCATTCCATTAGCTTCTGCCTCAGTAGAACGACCTGTTGATGACCAATCTGTCACCTCCTGGGTACCAGACGATCGTCCTCAAAGACCGGCAAAGGCAATTGTCGCAGTTCAGGGGCCGCCCGGCTCGCGCACGACTTGCGAACAGTGCAGACCCAGGCATACACTTGTACTATTGTACTATGCTGCCGGGAAGCCGGAAGGAGGCTGGGGAGTGCACCAGGCGGCTAGTCGAGCCGTACGGCTGCGCGTGCGCCATGCACGGTCTCAAAGAGTGGGTGATGGACCGCCGGGGCGAGATGGTTCGCTCCACAGTCCGCTGCCGGCCGGGCGGCCCCCACCTCGCCAGCGCGGTCCTCTCGGACGCCCTGAGGCACGCCGGTGAGACGGCGTATATTCGATGTGGCGTCCCAGACCTCGGGTGCCGCCCGAGGGAGGGGAGGAGCGCGTTACCGGAAGGAGGGACCTGCAGATGAGAATGGTACTGGAAAGCGCCGCCGAGATTGATCGCATAATCCGGCGGGACATGGAAAAGCGCCTGCAAGTCATTGAAGAAGTTGCTTTGAGTCCCCCGGCCTCTGGGATCGGCGGACTCGGCAAGGAGGAGGCGAATGAACGCATTCCCCGGGCCCTGGAGCGGAGTGACAGGAAAGCTGAGGACGAGGCCACTGTGGACAGCATGAGAGCTGGGACGAGGAAGTGGTGGCCGGACTTTCCAGAAGGTCAACTTCTCAGCGATCTATTTCGGCGGGCCGCCAGACGGAGGGCGGGATGCGGCTCTCGGGACAGTAGACGCCGCCCTTCTCATGGAGAGGGCCTGAGGGTTGCCAGGGGACTGCTGGCCGACATCCCGGACACGAGCCAGTTGGACTCCGAGTACGAGTCCGCAGCAGTTTCAGCAATTCTTGGAACCCAGTTGCTAACACACATCGGCGAGAGCTCCCCTGACGAGTTGTCGGATTACATTGAGCGCTCCCTGTCCAACCGGGTCTACTTCGACGCTCTCTGGTGGATCTGTGAGCTCCTGAGTGACCGGGGAGAGGCCATTCCCCTCCCGCTCTTCAGGTGGCTACGGGAGGTTGCTGTCGGGTTCCGGTGGCGTCCTGCCATGATGTCTGGCCAATCCCATCGCCCCGTCAATTGGGCCCACCTCGAGCGTGACGTCCAGGTTCATTTCGTCATCGAGGTCCTGTTCAGGGTCGGAGTACCGCCGAGAGGCAGTAACGTCTCGGGCTGTCGTATCGTGTCAGAGGCGATTGAGCTTTCCGAAGAGACGGTGATTCGCATCTGGAAAGAGCGCGCCTGGAAAAGGTCTTTCGAGCCCGAGTTGCGGAAATATGTGGAGGCCACCGCCGCACGCACCGGGCTATACTATACCACTGAGGCCTGAGCCTCGCTCAGGCTACGGTCCCTCCCGTCCCCTTTCGGGAGAGGCCGCCTCCCGCGGTTCCCGGACACCAATGTGCCTCCCCTGGGCATGGACTGGTGGAGACAGCGGGACCCCTGGCGGAGGTGGTTGCCTCGCGCGTAGGGGCGACTGCCGATACAAGGTCTTCAAAAATGCCGTACTTTGTGACCCACTTTTTGGCGTCGCGCCAGTCTACACTTTCCCCTGTTGGGACGTCGTGGCGTCCCCGGTCAAGCGCGGAGGTGCTTGACTCGCGCGTAGGGGAGACTGCCGAAATAAGTTCTCGAAAAACTCCCCACTTAATGACCCACTCCTGGATGTCGCGCCGGCCTACACTTTCCCCTATTGGGATGTCGTAGCGTCCCCGGTCAAGCGCGGAGGTGATGGACGTCCTACGGTTCGTTCACACTCTTCTGTAGCGCCCCGCTCCCATGAACCCGCGAAGAGGTGAACGAGTTTGCACCGGGGAACCGAGCGTGCGCCGGATGCCGGGAGGGCTGCACATCCTCATGGATGAGGGCTGCCAGGTGACCCTCCGGGAGGATAGTGATGGGACCGAACCGGAACGCCGCATGTGCTCGCCCCATCCGTCGGGCGTCGGCGGCCCACTCAAACACGGGAAGACCAATGTTTCGCCGGTGCGAATTGGAGCGCAAGAAGGGGGGATGACAATGAGCGACAGACTGCTGAGGCGTCGAGAGGTTGAGAAAATCGCGGGGATGAGCCGCTCGACGATCTATAGGCTAATGCAGGAGGGTGAATTCCCGCGGCCCGTAAAGGTCGGCTCCGCTGCCGTCAGGTGGAGGGCGAGCGACATCACGCTCTGGTTGGAGTCCCGGCCGGTGGCTACGGGTGACATTGGCCCGCCCAATGCCGCCTGGATGCGGCCTGCATGACCGGAACCGGCGACTGGGTCTTGCCGTTCCGACTTCCCTCGAAGTTGTCCGGTCAGGTAGTCCGCCCACAGCTGCATCAGCGCGCGGCGGCGCTCGAACAGATCGGACCTGGCGTAGGCCTGTTCGGTCGAGTTGCCCAGGATATGGGCAAGCGCCGCCTCTGAAACAGCCCAGGGCGCGTCCGTCTGCTCCAGCGTCCAGTTCTTGAAGCTGCTGCGGAACCCGTGGACGGTCGCGCGTTCCGCCAGCCCGGTTGAACGGAGAACCTTCGTCAGCGTCATGTCGGACATCGGCGCCCCCGCCTTCAGCGGCGACGGGAACACCAGGCTGGTTTCATCGCGCAAGGAAGACGCTTCGCCAAGCAGCTCGATTGCCTGCCTGCTCAGGGGTACCCGATGCTCTACGCCTGCTTTCATCCGCTCGGACGGTATCCGCCACACCTGGCCCTCCATGTCTATCTCGTCCCAGGTGGCGCCCCTGGCCTCACCGGAACGCGCCGCCGTGAGAACCAGAAACCGGAAGCACAACCTGGCCGGGATTGAGGCTTGGGAGGCTTCAACGGTCTTGAGCGCTGACCCGACTTCCTGATAGGGCAGCGCCCTCAGATGTGCTTTCACCTTCGGCATGGGGGGCAACGCGCCGTCGATGGCCTCACCCGCGGGGTTGGTCTCCATGAACTCGTGCGCCATTGCCCATCGGAAGACGGTTCTCATCCGTTGACGCACTCGTCGGGCCGTCTCCGGCCTGGTCGTCCAAATCGGGGTGAGGACTCGCAGCACGTCCCCACGGTCTATCCGGTCCAGGGCTGTGTTGCTCAGCGTCGGCATGG
>CBDCIS010000009.1:0-86482 GCA_965217565.1 Dehalococcoidia bacterium | reverse complement strand
CGGGCCAGCGGCTCCGAACTGAAAGACGCGGGCCTGGACAAAGGGGCATTGCAGCAGATAGCCACTCGCAGGCCGACCATAGACCCTGACGTCGAACTGGAACGACTTGACGACCACGGCGTCTGGGCGGTCACTTGGAACGACGCCAACTATCCGTCCCGGCTGAAGGAAATCTACGACCTTCCCCCGGTTCTCTACGTGCGTGGCGACCTCCTGCCGGAAGACGAGCGCTCGGTGGCGGTGGTGGGCACACGGAGGGCTTCGGCCTATGAGCGTGAAGCCGCGCACCGGCTCACCTACGACCTGGCGCGCGCCGGTGTAACCATCGTAAGCGGCTTGGCTCGAGGCATCGACGGAATAGCGCATCGGGCCGCGCTCGACGCCGGCCAGCGCACCATCGCCGTGCTCGGCAACGGCGCGGACGTCATCTATCCCAGGGAACACGCCAAGCTCGCGTCCGAGATAACCCAGAACGGGGCGCTCATCTCCGAATACCCGCTTGGAGCGAAGCCCGACGCCCAGAACTTCCCCCGCCGGAATCGCATAATGAGCGGCATGACGCTGGGTACTCTGGTGGTCGAGGCCCCGGAGGGCAGCGGCGCTCTCTTCACCGCCAAGCACGCCCTTGAAGAGAATCGCGAGGTATTCGCCGTGCCCGGCAACATCTTCTCACCAAACAGCCAAGGAACCAATCGGCTCATCAAGCAGTGTAACGCGAAGCTCGTTTCGGACTGTGAAGACATCCTGGAGGAGCTCAACCTCTCCTCAGTGGGCCGGCAGATCGAGATGGCGGCGATGTTCCCGCAGGACGACAACGAGGCGCGGGTGCTTCACTTCGTGACCTACGACTCCATTCACATAGATGAGGTCACGCGCGAATCGGGGCTTCCCATATCCACAGTCAGCGGCGCGCTGGCTGTGATGGAACTGAAGGGTTTAGTCAAGCAGGTCGGGGGAATGAATTACATGAGGCTCAAAGAGGCTCCGGCCGAGTATGAGCCGGTAGTGAGATAGTATGGCAAAAGATCTGGTAATAGTCGAATCACCGGCAAAGGCCCGAACCGTCGGGCGATTCCTTGGAAACAAGTACGAGGCCATCGCCTCGATGGGACATGTCAGAGACCTCCCCAAGGGCAAGATGGGCGTGGAAGTGGATGACAAGGGCTTCCACCCAACCTATGACGTCTTGCAGGATAAGAAGAAGGTCGTCTCCGAACTGACCAAGGCGTCTAGGGCGGCGGACACGGTGTACCTCGCCACAGACCCCGACAGGGAGGGCGAGGCCATATCCTGGCATCTCATAAAGGCAGCCAGGATTGCGGAGTCTAAGACCAAGCGTGTGGTCTTCCACGAGATAACGCGAGACGCGATAAGGGAGGCGTTCGACCACCCGCGAGAGCTGGACCGGCGTCTCATCGACGCCCAACAGGCGCGGCGCATCCTGGACAGGCTGGTGGGCTACCGCCTCAGCCCCGTGCTGTGGGGCAAGGTGCGGCGCGGGCTGTCCGCGGGCCGCGTGCAGTCGGTCGCGCTGCGGCTGATAGTGGACAGGGAGCAGGAGTTTGATGCCTTCGTTCCCCAGGAATACTGGACTATCGACGCCAATCTCGCCAAGCGACACCAAAACGGCGGGCGGCCTATCAACTTCAAGTCCGCGCTGCGCGCCATAAAGGGACGGAAGGGTAAGCTGGAAATACCCAACGGGGAGCGGGCGCGGGAGATAACCTCGGACCTGGATAGCGCGGACTACGTGGTGGAGTCGGTTCTCAAACGGGAGACTCGCAGCAGGCCCGCTCCGCCATTCATCACGAGCACGCTTCAGCAGGAGGCAGCGCGCAAGCTGCGGTTCACCGCCCGCCGGACGATGCAGATTGCCCAGCAACTCTACGAGGGCATCTCCACGGGCGACGAGGGCGCGGTTGGCCTTATCACCTACATGAGGACGGACTCGACGAACGTTGCCGCAAGCGCGCTGCGGGAGGCGAGCAGGCTCATAAAAAAGAGGTTCGGACCGGAGTACGCGCCCAAGTCGCCCCGCTACTACAGGCGCAAGGTGAAGGGCGCGCAGGAGGCGCACGAGGCGATACGCCCCACCTCGGTGGAGAGGGAGCCGGCGTCGATTCGCCGCTTCCTCAACAACGACCAGTTCCGCCTGTACGACCTCATCTGGAAACGTATGCTGGCGAGCCAGATGAACGACGCGCTGTTCGACTCCACCCGGGCGGACATATCGGCGGACAGCAGGAAGTCCACGACGGTATACAGCTTCCGCGCAACAGGTTCAACGCTCAAGTTCGCGGGCTTTCGCGCGCTGTACATGGAGGACAGGGACGACGCCCAGGCCGGCGAGAACGACGAGACGCCGCCGCTGCCGCCGCTCACCAAGGACGACCCGCTCGACTGCCTGGGGCTGTCCCCGGACCAGCACTTCACTCAGCCGCCGCCGCGCTACACGGAGGCGACGCTCATCAAGGCGCTGGAGGAGCAGGGCATAGGCCGCCCCAGCACCTACGCGCCCATCATGGCAACCATCATGGGCCGCGACTACGTGCTGAAGGACAAGGGCCGGTTCGTCCCCACTAAGCTGGGCAGGGCGGTAGCGGGGCTGCTGACGGAACACTTCCCGGACATAATGGACGTTGGCTTTACGGCGCGCGTGGAGGAGCAGTTGGACGACATAGCGAGCGGGGAGCGGCAGTGGGGACCGACGCTAAAGGACTTCTATACGCCGTTCGACGAGTCGATAGAACGCGCGATGAAGGAGGCCAAACGGGTTCCGCGAGACCAGATCGATGAGGAGACGGACGAGGTCTGTGAGGAGTGCGAACGCCCGATGGTGATAAAGTCGGGCCGCTTCGGACGCTTCCTGTCGTGCAGCGGCTTCCCGGAGTGCAGGGCGTCGCGTCCGCTGCTGACACGGGTGGGCGTGGAGTGCCCGGAGTGCGGCAGCGACCTGGTGGAGCGCAAGCAGAAGGGACGCGGAGGCCGCCGCTTCTACGGCTGTTCGAACTACCCGGCCTGCGACTTCGCGGTGAACCAACGCCCGCTGCCACAGCCGTGCCCGGAGTGCAGCAAGCTGCTGCTCGCGTCGGGCCGCGCGAACGCCCGCTGCCCAGCGTGCGGCTTCAAAGGCCCAATCCCCGAAAGCGAGCCGCTGGAGGTGGGCGTGTAGGGGGAAGAGCACTGGCACAGAGGCTTTGGCCGAACTTTCCCGACTTGTAATAGAAAATTAGGGGTTGACAAGTCAGCCCACTCATGTTTTCATTGCATATGGAATGTCCCCTGGCGTCCCACTTGTGAAGCCGTTCTCCAACCGTAGGCGTTGCGCCGACAAAAGACGGAGCTAACATACGAGATGGCATGTCAGGTGTGTGATACTCGCACATGAGCCGAAGAAGGATTCTTCTTCGGCTCTATTTTTGCCCATGAAGAAGGATTATCGTGGCACGTTTGGCTATCTATATTGACGGTGGGTACATCGACGCTATAGCGCGCGACGACTTTGGGATTCGAGTTGATTATTCTCGTTTCGCCCACGAAGTTCTAGCTACTGTTGCGAACAAGACACCGACTCCGCTTGATTTGTTGCGGAGCTACTGTTATCACTGCCTGCCATATCAAAGTAACCCGCCCACCGATGACGAAAAGAGGCGCTTTGCCAATTCACGCCGTTTCTTGGATGCTTTGCAAATGCGCGACCGTTTCACGGTGCGGGAAGGGCGGCTAGCCTTCAGGGGGCACGATAGACTAGGGTCTGTTCACACTAATAGCCAAATTATGTTACAATCCGAGAATGGAAATCACCGAAGTTCAGTACCAACGAATTGCGCCGATCCTTCCCGTTCAGCGTGGCAACGTCAGCCTGTCGAACCTGCAAGTACTCAACGCTATCCTCTATGTCGCCGAGCAAGGCTGCAAATGGCGGGGATTGCCGCCTCGATTTGGCAACTGGCACACCGTCTACACCCGGATGAACCGGTGGTCCAAGAACGGTGTGCTCGACCGGGTTTTCGAGTATCTTCAACGAGAGCACATAGTGCGTATCAAGATAGAAGCGGTTTCCATGGACAGTACCATAGTCAAGGTCCATCCCGATGGAACCGGTGCGTTAAAAAAAACGGACCCCAGTCCATCGGCAAGTCCCGTGGCGGCTGGACCACCAAGATTCATATGGTTGCCGCGGATGCTAGAACAGCCGTGACGTTCTCCCTTTCTCCCGGACAGGCCCACGATGCGCCGGAGGGGCGAAAGCTGCTAAAGCGCCTCGGAACACAGGACCAGAACCCGTTCCTGTTAATGGACCGGGCATACGAGGGGAATGAGACCCGCCAACTGGCGTTGGCCCTGGGGTTCACCCCGATAGTTCCGCCCCTGAGCACGAGGGTTGACCCTTGGCAGTACGACCGGGAGATGTACAAGCGTCGGAACGAAATCGAGCGGTTGTTTCGACGGTTGAAGGGCTTTCGGCGCATCTTCTCTCGCTTTGAGAAGCTGGACGCTCTCTTCCTTGGGTTCATCCTGTTTGCGCTCATCTTCGATGCGTTGCGTTAGTGTGAACAGGCCCTAGGCAAACCAATTTTCCAGCAGAAGCGCACTGACCTAATGCTTGGACTTGACTTTGCGATTCTGAGTGGGAAGAACCAGGTCACTCATGTAGCTCTTGTTGCAGGCGACAGCGACTTCCTTCCAGCTATCGAGGTGGCTAAGCAAGAGGGAGTTGCGGTTTGGCTCTTTCATGACCCAAAGGTAAATAGTAGAGGCAATTGGACATTCGCAGAAGAGCTTTGGCTTGCCGCCGATGAACGTGTGGAAATGACCAGGGAATTCTTGGAGTCGGTCGCCAGATGAGTTGTTCCGAGGAGTCTTTCCCTACGCCCTCTCCGCGATCAATTTTAGCTCCTCAATTTTCGATTCCAACAGTCTGCTGAGGGTGACCCGAGCCGTGATCCTTCCTTCAACGAACCTCAGCGGCAACACTAACGGTGCGGCGTGGCCTGCTACGCTTACGACCACGCTGTAAGCCCCTGCCATCGCAAGCCTCTGTCCACCCCGTCGCAGTGTCTGCTCAAGTGTCGTGCGCCCCATTAGCATCGCGTGACCTTCGGTTGCCAGAACCACGACCACCGACAACACCGGGAGGAAGTCCAGCGCACTGGCGGCGCCCGTTTCGACCAAGTTCTCCCAGCCGGACTCGCCCAGTTCCTCGAGGTGCTCCCGAGCGCCCTCTGCTAGCTCATCGTGCAAAATATTCGTTTGGAGAATTTCCTCGGGGAGGCCGTCGATCTCCTTCGGCGTGACGACCCTGATGTCCGGATACCTCTCGAGATGCTCTTTGATGTAGTAAATGTTCTCGGTCGCCTTGAGCTGGAGAGCCTCGACCGTTTCCCCGCCCTGATCCACGATTTTAAGGTCCCATCCAGGTTGCGTTGGAGAATCGGCAAGCAAGGCACGCTGCCTTGCCTGCAGCGTGATTTCCCCGACGCTTTCTCCGTCATTCAGTCTGTCCCTGACCAGCACCTCGAAGAATTTGCCCTTTAGGCCACTGACGTAACCCTCCAGATCGTCCTCGGACATTCCACGAAGAGACTCCGGTGAGACGTTCGGGAACTGGAGTTCAAACGCTTCGAGGAGCCTAGGATTCGCATCCGGCTCCAGTATGTTGCTCAACCTGTTCTCGGCCGAAACTTCGGCGGCGGTTCCGGCCAGGTCCAAAAGCGCGCGTTCTTCCCCCTCGCGATACGCTTGCGCAAGCGCAAGCAGAGAATCCCGTGCGCCTGGCGGATACGAATCGGCCAGAGTGGTTAAGTCCTCGTGGTGTGTCATCAGAGACCTCCCACAATGGCAACTACGCTTGTAACCAGCGCAACGCCAGACATCCCGCCAACACCTATGAGCCAACGCCGCCCAATGGCAGCCGACCTTTCCGCGTCATCCGCACTCTTGTTCATGTCCGCCAGAACTTTTTGCAAGAGCGCGATTGCACCCTCCGCGCCCCTCAATCCGTCTGCCAGCTTGGTGTGGGCCTCACGCAACTCGGCGATGGCCTGCTGGACGGTGGATGAACTTTTGCTCAACTCGCCGACAGCGTTAGCCTCGCTGGACAATCTCGCACTCAGCTCCTCCTGGTCGCGGTGCAGGCCGACGACTACAGTCGTCGTCGCATCGACGAACTCATTGAACCTGCGAATGTCCTCCCCCGTCAAGACGTCGACGGTTTTGGTTACTCTTTCAAAGACCTCTTCGGATACCTCTTCAAGTCGCTCTTCTACCCATTTGCGCATCCGGTCGGGTACACTATCGGGTGCCCAGCCGAATCTACGTCGTCGGCTGTCTTCCCCGGCTTGGTCTTCGCCGCTATCCTCAGCTTTTTCCTCCCTGCCTTCTTCAGGTCGTTTTTCGCCGTCGTCGTCTTTGGTTTCTTGCATAGTTCGATTCTCCTATGTTGATCGTGATTGCAGCCGTTGGTGTGATGGCGACTTTTCCGACAGCGCAAAGATACTACCGTCATCTCCGCGCCGCAACCTCTCAAAAGCCCCCAAACCGCTCCTTCTTTCGCTAGAGCATCTCTCCCCAAACTCGTTAGGCTGTCAGGCATGGAAGAGCATGAGTGGCGTGCGCTTATGGAGCGGTTCGAGGAGCATCTCAAGGTTGAGCGGGGCCTCGCGGCCCTCACTGTGCGCAACTACAAGACCGACCTGGAGCCGCTGTACGACTACATGCAGCGCAAGAACCTCCCCAGCCTGAAGGCGCTGGACAAGGCCGCGCTTCGCGGCTACCTGGCATGGTTGATCGAATTGGGGTACGTCAGGCGCAGCGTCGCCAGGAAGGCCAGCACGCTCAGGAGTTTTCTGAAGTGGCTGGTGAGGCACAAGCTCATCGACGCGGACCCGCTGCCGCGGCGCGGCGTGATGAAGCTGGATTCCCGATTGCCTCGCTTCCTGTCACAGGATGAGGCCGCCAGGCTGGTACAGGCGCCGGAGACCTCGGACCTGAACAAGCTGCGCGACCGCGCGCTGATGGAGCTTATCTACGGCGCGGGTCTGCGGGTGAGCGAGGCGCGCGACCTGGACGTTGATCAGCTCAACCTGCAAACCAGGGAGCTTCGCGTGGTGGGCAAAGGCTCAAAAGAGCGCGTCGTCCTCATTGGCGAGGTGGCGAGGGACGCGCTATCCCTCTACCTGCAGGAAGCCCGCCCTGGCCTTGTGAACGAAGGCAGCGACGGCGCGCTGTTCCTGAACCGATTCGGCGCTAGGCTCAGCCAGCGCAGCATCCAGGAAAAGGTGCGGAGGTATGCCTCCCAGGCAGGTCTCGGCTCCTGGGTGCATCCGCACACGCTGCGCCATTCGTTCGCCACCCACATGCTCGAGGGCGGCGCGGACCTGCGAGTGGTGCAGGAACTGCTGGGACACTCGACCCCGGCAACCACCCAGATTTACACCCACGTCACCGGCGCGGAGGCGAGAAGGGTGTACCTCGCGTCTCACCCGCGGTCGACGGCAACACCGGAATCCCGGTAGGCGCTGTCCTCCTTGCAGAATACAGCATCCTGACTCTGACAAACGCCCCCGCTCTGCTTCGTCCCATCTCGCCGAATCCCTTCCCAAAATGCTGACTCTCGGCGCATTATTGTGTACTATATGGCTGTGAA
Source organism: Dehalococcoidia bacterium (assembly GCA_965217565.1). Classification (GTDB taxonomy): domain Bacteria; phylum Chloroflexota; class Dehalococcoidia; order Lucifugimonadales; family CATOSD01; genus CBDCIS01. Next base: position 78,834 of record CBDCIS010000009.1, on the reverse strand, counting down.
CGTTCACGGGCTGAAGTTCTCACCAGGCAGGACGGCCACTCTTTGGCAACGCTAACAGACACAATCGAGGTGTAGAATATGCAGCAAGGAATAGAAGACCGCTTTGGAATGGATATGTGTACGACTTCGACCGTTGCGGCAGAGTGCTACGTCGAGGGCGTTGACCTGATGCTCTCCCGGAACTACGGTTCAGAGCAGGCGTTTGACAAGGCTATCGAGGCGGACGAGGGGTTCGCCGTCGCCTACGCTTCGAAGGCCGTGATGCTGCTGTACAGGGGCCAGGCAGCGGAGGCCAGGGCGGCCGCAGAGCGCGCCCGTTCGCTCGCGTTGTCGGCTTCCCGCCGCGTGCAGGGCTATGCGGAGTCTGTCGCACTGTACGTGGGCGGCGAGGGACCGAAGGCGTACGCGCGGGTTCGAGAGCACCTGCAGGAGTTCCCGCGGGACGCTATGGCGCTGCAACTTGCGCACCGCCTGTTGGTCCAGGGGTGCGGCGCGGCCGGCGTGCCGAACTTCCCGCCGGAGTTGCTCGCCCTGCTCAAGAGCGTGGAGCCAGAGTATTGCGATGAGTGGGGCTTCCTTGGAAGCTACGCCTTCGCGCATCACGAATCCGGCCTGCTGGACGACGCCCTTCGGATAGCGGAGCGTTCCCTGGAGCAGCGCGCGGACAACGCCAACGCCTCCCACTCCGTCGCGCACGTCTTCTTCGAGCGCGGCGACCACGCCACGGGACAGGACTTCCTGGGCAACTGGATAGAGAGCTACGACAGCCGCGCGCCCTTCTTCGTGCACCTCTCCTGGCATGAGGCGCTCTTCGAGTTGGCCCAAGGGCGCTACGAGCGCGCGCTTGGGCTTTACGGGGATGCCATTCGTCCCTCCGTGGTAGCGAAGAGTCCCATCTCCATCGCGGACAGCTGCTCACTGATGTGGCGGATGCAGCTCTACGGCGGCAGCCCACCGCCAATGCCCTGGCAGGAGGTTCGAGAGCAGATAGAACCCAGCCTGACCGGCAAGGGGCCGGGATTCGGAGTTGCCCACGCCGCGTTTGCCTGCGTCGCCAGCGGAGACGATGACGCCTTGGAGCGCATGATAGGTGGGATCAGGGAAGCGGGAGCCGATGGAAACGCGCTCGCGTCCGACGTTACGCTGCCGCTGGTCAAGGGCATTCGCGCGTTCGCCCAGGGGGACTACGCGAAGACGGCGCGGCTGCTGGCGCCTATCCACAGCCAGTTCGTGCGGCTCGGCGGCAGCCACGCGCAGAGAGAGGTGTTCGAGGACACGCTGCTGGCGGCCTACATGAGGTCGGAGCAGTATGACAAGGCCGAGGACATGCTGCGGACGCGCCTGAGCCAGCGCACCTCCGTGCGCGACACCCTTTGGCTGAGCGACACGCAGGCGAACACGGGCCAGGCCGAGGCCGCGCTCGCGGGTGTCAACGAGGTCAGGTCGCGATGGGGGCGCGCCGACGCCGACTCGCCGGAAATCGCGGCCCTGGACACGCTCGCGGAGCAGGCCCGGGCGTCCTGAAGCGCGTCAGAGTATGAAGATTCTCGTCGTCAACGGCCCTAACCTCAACATGCTGGGTTCGCGTGAGCCTTCCTACTACGGCGTCAAGACTCTCGACGGCATCGTCGAGGCGATTCAGGAGAAGGCGCTCGATTGCGACGTGGACGTTGACTTCTTCCAGTCCAATCACGAGGGAGCGCTTATCGACTACTTGCAAGCCAACGCGCCCGACGCGGCGGGGGTGGTCATCAACGCGGGCGCGCTCACCCACTACGGGCTGTCCCTGCGGGACACGCTGACGGACTCGCGGCTGCCCATAGTGGAAGTGCATCTCTCCAACATACACGCCCGAGAGGAGTTCAGGCATCACTCGGTCATCGCGCCCATCGCCGTCGGCCAGGTGGTGGGGCTGGGCTGGCGGGGATACCTCTTCGCGTTGGAGTTTCTCGCAAATCAGATCAAACAGGGAAGGTAAGTCAACGATGAACAGCCGACTTGGGAAGCTGCGCGGCGCGCTCCAGGAAAAGGAGCTAGACGCGATACTGATTTCGACGCCGGAGAACAGGCGGTACATGTCCGGCTTTAGCGGCTCGGCGGGCTATCTGCTGGTCTCGCAGAACGACGCTGTGCTCGCCACGGACTTCCGATACGTGGAGCAGGCGGGAAGGCAATCGCCTGACTTCAGGGTACACAGGACGAACATCGGACTCGGTTGGTTGCCGGAACTGACCTCGGAGCTCGGCGTCCGGCGAGTGGGATTCGAGGCCAGCGAGATGACCTGCGCTACCAACGCGGCCTTTCTGAAGGCAATAGAAGAGGCGGAAGGCTCCGAAGAGCCTGAGCTGGTCTCCACTAGCGGGATCGTCGAAGGGCTGAGGGCCATCAAGGACGCTGACGAGCTCGAGCTGCTCACCCGCGCCATTCGGATTGGCGACGAGGCGTTCGAGATGGTCGCTCCCACGATCGAACCCGGCGTCACCGAAAAGGAGATAGCCTGGGAGCTCGAGAAGGCCATGCGCGAGCGAGGCGCGGAGAAGTTGGGCTACGACATCATCGTCGCGGCCGGCCCGAATGGCGCGCTTCCGCATCATCGCGCGGACGATACGGTCGTTCAGAACGGCGACGCCATAGTCATCGACATGGGCGCGGTCTATGAGGGCTACACCGGCGACATGACCCGCACCATCGTGGTTGGCGAGGCCGACGAGACCTTCCGCAGGGTCTATGACACGGTGCTCCGCGCTCAGCTGGAGGCAGAGGACAGGGTCAGGGCGGGAATGACGGGCAAAGAGGTGGACGCAATCGCTCGAGACATCATAACCGAGGCAGGCTATGGAGAGGCCTTCGGCCACAGCCTGGGCCATGGCATAGGGCTGGTAGTGCACGAGGAGCCTCGCCTGAGCGCGATCTCCGAACAGGTGTTGGAAGATGGCATGGTGTTCACCATAGAGCCGGGCATCTACCTGTCCGGTTGGGGCGGCGTGCGAATCGAGGACAACGTAGTTCTTCAGAATGGCCGCGCCCGTATCATAACCGGGTCCCACAAGCGGGAGAGCGCAAGATAGGCGGCTGACACAGGAGGCTCGCGAATGACCGTTAGCTATGGAGAGTTGCGGAAGGGCATGGCCGTCGAACTGGACGGGGAGCCTTTTGTCGTCGTCGATTACGAGCGCAGCAAGATGCAGCAGCGCGCGCCGGTCATGCGCATCAGGTTCCGCGACCTGCTCAGTGGTCGGCTTACGGAGCGCACCTTTTCAGGGTATGACGTCGATTTCAAGCTGGCGGCGGTGGAGCGTCGCAGCGCGCAGTACATCTACAACGACGACAACTTCTACTACTTCATGGATACGGAAAACTACGAGCAGTTCCCGCTGTCAGAGGAACAAATCAAGAACGACCTTCAGTATCTCATCGAGCAGATCACCGTGGACCTGGTGCTCTTCCGCGAAAACCCCGTCGCCATCGAGATGCCCATAACCGTGGAGCTGGAGGTGGCAGAGACCACCCCCGGCTTCAAGGGTGACACCGCGCAGGGCGGAACCAAGCCGGCGACGCTCGAGACCGGTCTCGTCGTCAACGTGCCCCTGTTCGTGAGCCAGGGCGAGAAGATCAAGGTGGACACCAGGACGAGCCAATACCTTTCGAGGGCGTGATGCCGGAGTATCTTGCGCGCGCCGGCTCGCTGGCGACGGTCGTTGAGGGCCGCGCCGTTGACGCAATCCTCTCGCGGCCAGCCCATACCGGTGCGTGATGCCAATCTACCCGGTATCGCAGGTCACTTCCTACCTCAATGAGCTTCTCGCGCGGGACGAGCTTCTTGGCGACATCTGGGTGAGCGGCGAGGTAGCGAACCTGACGAGGGCGGGGTCCGGGCACGCCTACTTCACGCTCAGGGACGACAAGGGGTCATTGCGCTGCGTGATGTTCCGCCAACGTTCGCGTGGAATCGAACACCTCGAGGGAGGAGCGGCGATAATCGCCCACGGTCGCGTATCGCTCTACGCGGCGCGCGGCGACCTCCAGCTTATTGCCGACATCGTGCAGCCGGAGGGCGTCGGCGAACTGCAACTCAGGCTGGAGCAGCTCAAACTGAAGCTGGAGCGCGAGGGTCTGTTCGAGCCATCCCGCAAGCGAAGCCTGCCGGTCTTTCCGACGCGAATCGGGGTCATCACCTCGCCCACCGGCGCGGTCTGGCACGACATCCGAACGGTAATCGAGCGGCGATACCCCCTCGTCGAGCTCTCGCTGGCTCCCACGCTCGTTCAGGGCAGCGACGCCGCGCCGCGCATAGTGGAGGCGTTCGACGCAGTCAACGACGCTCAGCCCGCGGACGTGGTCATCCTGGCGAGAGGGGGAGGCTCCCTCGAAGACCTGTGGCCCTTCAACGAGGAAAGCGTCGCCAGGGCCGTCTATTCCTGCCGCGCGCCGGTCATCAGCGCAATCGGGCACGAGACCGACGTCACCATCTCCGACCTGGTCGCCGACCAGCGCGCTCCGACGCCATCGGCCGCGGCTGAGATGGTGGTGCCCGACAGGGCGGAGCTTGCCGTTCAACTGGCAGCGGCTTCGCAGAGCATGTACGCCGGCATTTCGGGGCACGTGTCGATGCGGTCGGAGTCGGTGAGACAACTGGACGCCCGGCTGCGGCGCACTCGCCCCGACATCGACACCCTGCGTATGCGAATCGACGACATGCTCAGGAGCGCGTCAACGCACGTCAAGCACGGCCTGGTGGTCAGGGCGGAACGACTGGAGGGGCTTACGTCGCGACTCGAGTCGCTCAATCCCCACGACATACTCCGTAGAGGTTACTCGATTGTGAGGGCGTCCGAAAATGGTAAAATCGTGAGCGACGCCGCACAGGTGGACGTGGGACACTCGCTGGAGATCACGCTCAGCCGGGGAGCGGTCGAGACGGAAGTAACCTCTGTGCGCCTGGAAGGTGATGATGAAGCCGAACGTTGACGGCGAATCCGATTTTAGCGACCTTTCGTTCGAGCAGGCGCTTGGCCGCCTGGACGAGACCGTGCAGGCGCTGGAAGCGGGCGGGTTCGACCTGGCAGAGGCCACGCGGCTATACGAGGACGGGATGAAGCTCGCGCGCGTCTGCAACGAGATGCTGACCTCGGCGGAGTTGCGTATATCGCGGATTCGCACGGCCTATGGTGAGCAGATGCGAATGATGGAAGAGGAAACCGGGTCCGCGTCGTAATGGGTTTCCTTACCAATTTGCCCAGCGTCCTGGTTCGGCGGCTGAGGACGCAGGGCTTTCGGACCACGATGGTCTGGCTCTACGGGCGTGGCATACCCGCGCTCACCGGGGTTCCGATGGTGAAGTACAGCCGCGTAACGCCCCAAATCTACGTCGGGCCGCAATACCGACACAGCGGTAAACGCAGGCTAAAGCGGCTGGGAATTCACCACAGCGTGAACATGCGAATCGAGTTCGATGACGCGGAGCAAGACCTCGCTCTCGACCACTATTGCCACCTGCCCACTGTTGACGACGCCGCGCCAACGCTCGAACATCTTCGCCGCGGCATTGCCTTCGTGGAACGGGCCGTCGAGCGTGGCGGGAAGGTGTACATCCACTGCGGCGGCGGCATTGGCAGAGCGCCGACGATGGCGGTGGCGTACTTCATCAGCAAAGGGTACTCGCTCGACGATGCGATTGGCTTGATAAGGAAGGTCCGCCCCTTCATCCACGTCATGCCCCCACAGATAGAACAACTGGAGCGATTCGCGGCAATCGTCGAAGAGGAAGGCCACCGGTCGGAAGGAGGAATCCAATGTCGATGAGCGAGTTGAGCGGGATGGCGCAGACTGTCCTCGGTCCGGTGTCGCCCAATGACCTGGGGCCAACCATGACGCACGAGCACCTGCTCATCAACTTCCTGTGCATGTTCCATCCGCCCGATGAGGCCACGGAGTGGGCGCGAGCGCACGAGCCGATAAGTATGGAGAACCTGGGGCGTGTTCGGCACGACTACTACGGCTACCGGGACAACCTGCTGCTGATGGACGAGGACACCGCAATTTCGGAAGCCGCGCTCTACGGGAAGCTGGGAGGCGGCACGATCGTTGACGCCACGACCATCGGCATCGGGCGCGACCCGCTCGCCCTGGCTCGAATCGCCCGCGCCACGGGACTCAACATCGTTATGGGCGCAGGCTACTACGTGGACGTCGTTCACCCGGATGACATGGACGACAAGGCCGAATCCGACATCGCCCGCCAGATTGTCGATGACATCAGGGTTGGTGTTGGAAACAGCGGGGTAAGGGCGGGCATCATTGGAGAGATAGGCTGCACCTGGCCCCTGACCCGCAACGAGCGCAAGGTATTGAGGGCAGCCGCCACCGCGCAGAGCGAGACCGGCGCGCCCATCCTGATTCACCCCGGCCGCGACGAGCAGGCGCCCTGGGAGATTCTGGACGTGCTCGCGGAGGCGGGCGCGGACATCGGCCGCACCATCATGGGCCACCTGGACAGGACCGTGTTCGACTTCGACGCCCTGCTGGAGCTGGCAGGAAGCGGCTGCTACATGGAGTGGGACCTGTTTGGCATCGAGTCGTCCTACTACCCGCTTTCGAGCATCGACATGCCCAACGACGCGCATCGCATGGACACGATAAAGCAACTAATCGACGAGGGGTTCGGTGAGAATATCGTCATCGCCCACGACATCTGCACCAAGCACCGCCTGGTCAAGTACGGCGGCCACGGGTACGGCTACATCCTGGAGCGCATCGTTCCCAGAATGCGCGGCAGGGGCTTCAGCGAGCAGGAGATCCGGGACATCACGGTGGAGAACCCGGCCCGTATCCTGACGTTCGCCTAGCGGGGAATGACGGCCACCCGCCCCCTGACCCCCTCCCGTCAAGGGCGGGGGAATCTTGTTGCTACACCAGGACGCCGAACCCGGACTTCGTGCATATTTCGATGCGGTTGCCGTCCGGGTCATTGATGAAGAAGTTGCGCTGACCATCGTTGCGCGTGGTAATCTCCGTGGTTTCCAGGCCCCTGGCTTGCAGCGCCTTCGCCGCAGCGTCGATGTCGTCCACCTCGAAAGCGCCGTGGTGCGAGGGAGCGGATGGCGCGTCCGGGGTCTCCACCAGGTGCACCATTGCGCCGCTCGGCAATTGCAGCCAGATGATGTGGTCTCGATTCACCTGGCTGGGTATTTGCTTCACCCCCAGCGTGTCCTCCCAAAATCTCAGCGCGCGCCGCTTGTCGCTGACGTTGTACGTAAGGTGGTTGACACTCTTTAGCCTGATGGCGTCCTCCGGTGTAGTCATCCGAATCTCCTTTGGTTGTGCGAAAGTGGGGCGGGCGCGACTATCTTAACAGGGAACGCCGTTCCGTGAAAACTGGGTCATTTTGGGTCATTCTGTGTCATTTCATAGCTGAAGGCTGCGGTTCTGTATGAGCGACAGGGTTTCACCGCATCCCCGTTTTCGCGGGGCAGGGACTATGGGAAGCCGTCTCTCGCTTTGGACGAAGCCATAGTAGCACGGGCGTTCGTCCGTGTCAAGGACGGGCAGCGGGGATGATGCTGTACCAGTTTAGCTGGTAGGGGCGTTCCCTTGTGGGCGGACATGAGGGCGGAGTCCGCCCGCCGAAATTGACGCTCTCCCGCGGCAGCCCTATAATGGCGGCGAAGCCCTCGGCGGCGGCACGTTGCAGGGCTGCCCTTATTCCCCAAAGGAGACTGGAATGGCGCAGATACGACGGAACATCGTGAAGCACAAGCTGGAGCGGGGAGAGGTCGCCACGATAGTGAGCGGTCACAACTCCACCGACGTCATCGACTTTCTGGGGCAGTTCGGATTCGACGGCGTTTGGATCGAGGGCGAACACGGCCCCATAGACTTTGCCGACATCCCCGACCTGACGAGGGCCTGCGACCTCTGGAACAAGACCTCGGTCGTGCGCGTCCACGCGAACGTCCCCAGCGTTATCTACAGGACGCTCGACGTCGGAGCGCAGGGCGTAGTAATCCCGCACGTGAACACGGCGGGCGAAGCCAGGGCCGTCGTGGAGGCCGGGAAGTTTCATCCTCTCGGCGCAAGGGGAATGTTCACCAGCAGGCAGGGTTTCGGTGTTCCCGACTACCTGGACAGGGCAAACGACGAGACCCTGCTGGTAGTGCTCATCGAGGACATTGTCGCCGTGAACAATCTCGCCGAAATCGTCGCCGTGGACAACATCGACGTCTTCTTCGTCGCGCCCAGCGACCTCGCACAGAGCATGGGCCATCTGGGGCAGATCGGCCACCCGGAGGTGCAATCGACCATCGACGCCGCCATCCGGCAGATAACCGCCGCCGGCAAAACGGCGGGCACGGTGGTCAGTGACGCCACGGTGGAGGACTACATAGGGAAGGGCGTCCGCTTCCTGATGACGGGCTGGCCCGCCTGGCTCACCGCAGGCGCGCAGGGATTTCTCAGCAAGGTCGAGGCGGCCTCAAAGTAGTAATGTTCACGATTAGTCGCGCGTGGCAGCTCCGAGCACGGAGCATGAGATTGGCCCGCAGCGAGGGTGAGTCACGAGGGTTTCCCTGTGCCGAACGTCGCAGCTACTCTGGATGAGAGACTAACGGGAACCCAGGCTCGCCTCCTGGAGCGGGCGTCAGAGGTGTGCTCAGGGCAGGGCATCGAGCTTTACCTGGTGGGCGGCGCGGTCCGCGACATGCTGTTGGGTCTGCCCGCCATCGACCTGGACCTGTCGATTGTCAGCGCGGACCCCGCCTTTGCGTCCGTTCTGGCAAGCGGCCTCGGCGGGAGTGTCGTGGCCTCATCGCAGTTCGGCACCTTCAAGCTGCGGGTAGGCGATACCATCATCGACCTCGCCATGGCCCGCACCGAGAGGTACGCAGAGCCTGGCGCGTTGCCCGACGTCGCGCCGGGGAGCATCGACGAGGATATTGCCAGGAGAGACTTCTCCATCAACTCCATGGCTATCGCCTTGGGCGGCAGCGCATGGGGAGACCTGCTCGACCATTTCGACGGGCGCGCTGACCTGGAGCGCGGCCTCATCCGTGTCCTCCACCACAACAGCTTCGTGGACGACGCCACCCGCGTCGTCAGGGCGATTCGATACGCGGGGCGCCTCGATTTCAAGGTCGAGGACTGGACTCGGCGGCTATTGGCGCGAGACCTGTCCCGCCTGGACACCATCAAGGGCGACCGACTGCGCCACGAGCTAGAGCGTGTTTTCGACGAGCCGCGCGCCGCGCCGGTTCTTCGGCTGATGCGCGACACCTCCGTTCTCGGGGCTATACACTCGAGCCTCGAAATCGACGACAGCACGCTGGCGCGAATCGACGAACTCCCACAGCGGTCCGCCCCCGCCAGTCGGATGGTCATGCTTTCGCTGCTGACCTACGCCGCGCCGTCCGGCGCAAGCCGCGAACTGGCCCGGCGGCTCAACATGGATTCGAGATGGGCAAGAGTGGTCCGGCACACCGCCGCGCTGAGAGACGCTCTAACTCGCTTAAGCGGCCCTGGCATGAAGCCCAGCCAAATCTACGAACTACTCCACACATACGACCCGGACGCCATCCGTGCCTGCTCCCTTGTCGCGAGCGAGCCGCTGGTATCGTCGCGCCTGCGGCTCTACCTGTCGGAGCTGCGCCACGTAACCCCCGCGCTGGACGGCAACGACCTCATCTCACTTGGAGCGACGGAAGGCCCGGCAGTCGGCGAACTGCTAAGGAGCATAAGGATTGCCAGGATGGACGGCCTGCTGAAAACACGCTCGGACGAGATAGGGTTCGCCCGCGCCCACATATAGAGGCGGTCAGCCGTTCGCCCGTCCCTGCGTCTCCCCGCCTACGCCATTGTTCAGCCAACAGCCGGTCATGCGCTCCGCCGTCGTTCCCGCGAAAGCGGGAACCCAAGGGCAGAGGAGTGGTGGCCGCTCGGCGCGCCGCAATCTCTCACCCCACCGAAACGCCGCCTGACAGCCCAGGCTCCGTCATCGAGCTGGGGTCCAGAATCTCGTCCAGCTCCTCGCTCGTGAAGTCGGTGCTGGCAATCGCCACCTCCTTCACCGTCCTGCCGGTCGCCTGTGCCTCCTTGGCGATGGTCGCCGACGCGTCGTAGCCGATGTGCGGAACCAGCGAAGTGACAATCGCCAGGCCTCTCTCCACCATCTCCGGCCCTTTCCGCGTGGCCTTCAACCCGCTCACGCACTGTTCGGCCAGGTTGTTCGCCGCTGCCGCCAGCAGGTCTATCGACTGCAACAGGTTGTAGCCGGCAACTGGCATCATCACGTTTATCTCGAAGTTGCCCGACTGTCCCGCGATCGCGATGGCGGCATCGTTGCCGATGACCTGCGCCGCGACCTGGCACACCGACTCCGGTATCACCGGGTTCACCTTCCCCGGCATAATCGAGCTTCCCGGCTGAACCTCGGGCAGTTCGATTTCGCCTATGCCGCCTCGCGGCCCGGAGCCAAGCCAGCGGATGTCGTTGCAAATCTTCATCAGGCTCACCGCGACCGTCTTCAGCGCGCCGCTTGCCGCCACTACGCCGTCAAGTGTGCTCTGCGCCTGGAAGTGGCCCTTGGCGTCGGTCTCCTCAACGGGAACACCGAGCATCTCTGTGAGCCTCTCGCAGACCCTCTCGGCGAACTCAGGATGCGTGTTGACGCCGGTTCCCACCGCGGTGCCGCCAAGCGCGACCTCCGACAGCTCCGCCTGGGCGAATTCCAGCCGCTCTATCGCGCGCTCTATCTGGGCCGCGTAGCCCTGGAACTCCTGGCCCAGCCGGACGGGTGTGGCGTCCTGCAGGTGGGTTCTGCCCGTCTTGATGATGGGCATGAACTCCTCGGCCTTCTCCTCGAGTTCCTGCTGGAGCCTTGCGAGCGCGGGAGCCAGGTCGTCGTGTATCGCCCTCAGCCCCGATATGTGGATGGCGGTGGGTATGACGTCGTTGGAGGACTGCCCGATGTTTACGTGGTCGTTGGGATGCACTGGGCTGCGGGAGCCAATCACGCCGCCGAGAATTTCGATGGCGCGGTTGGATATGACCTCGTTGGCGTTCATGTTGGTGGATGTTCCCGAACCCGTCTGGAAGATGTCCACCACGAACTGGTCGTCGAACCTGCCGTCCACGACCTCCTGGGCCGCCTGCGCGATGGCGTCGGACAGCCCGCCGTCGAGGAGCTCGAGCTCCCGGTTGACCTGCGCCGCCGCAAGCTTTATCTGGCCCAGCGCCATGACGAACGCCCTGGGAAATCGGAGGTCGCTTATGGGAAAGTTGAGCACGGCGCGCATGGTGTTCGCCCCGTAATATGCGTCCGCCGGCACGTCGAACTCCCCCATCGAGTCCCGCTCTTTTCTGAACTGCTGCTCTTGCGCCACGTCTCGCTCCTGTAAGATTGATTTGAGGCTGTATCAGATGATTCTGAACATTTGCGCCAGGCTACGATAAGAATATACCATAAGATGGGGCACGCTGGACTGGGAACGCGCAATGCCAAAAGACACTGACAACAATCCGATAGGCGTCTGCTACTACTGCAACAGGCCTCTGGACCCGCAGTACGACTACTCGTGCATGAGTTGCACGCGCGAAACCTGCGACTACGACAGCCAGGCCTGCCAAGTGGACTTCCACTGCGACATTATTACGTGTTTTATGTGCGTGGACGCCCATCTCCAGGCGTATCACCCGGGAACACTGGAGGTGGACGTTTGACGAATGACGACAGAGCAGCCCGTGATATGGCTCAGGTGGGCCTACGTCTAATCGAGGATGCGATAATGGTCTTGCTATCGGCACATCCCGAGGGTCTTCGCAATTCGGAGGTTGCCGAACTTCTTGACCTGCGGTCAGGTTTTCGGGGGCGTCAAAAGGATTATCTCACGTACTCAGTGTTGGGTGGGCTTTTGGCACAGGGTAGGGTAGCATGGGACGCGGAAACAAAGATTTTCACAACAGCAAGTGGTGGCGTACATGAATTGCACCTCGCGCAAACAGGACTGAGGCAATTGGAGGACGCGATACTAGCACTCCTGGAGCTCAATACACAGGGTCTGAGGAATTCAGAGATTGCCGAATTCCTGAACCTTCGGTCATCCTTTAAGGGGCGCCAACAGGATTACCTTACCTATTCTGTGCTTGGTGGACTACTTGCCCGTGGCACAGTGTCAAGGGATGAGCGAACCAAACTCTACACCAAGTCACAAGGGCGTCATCTACCTACCGCGCCTGTAACTCAATTCAACAAGGAGCTTGTGTAAGGCCTCAGTTGAGGACAGCCTCATATCAACGTGTGGGTGCACCCTTGAGCGTAACACTTAGCAGGCCTCCAGTCTGGACTAGGGTCTGTTCACACTAATAGCCAAATTATGTTACAATCCGAGAATGGAAATCACCGAAGTTCAGTACCAACGAATTGCGCCGATCCTTCCCGTTCAGCGTGGCAACGTCAGCCTGTCGAACCTGCAAGTACTCAACGCTATCCTCTATGTCGCCGAGCAAGGCTGCAAATGGCGGGGATTGCCGCCTCGATTTGGCAACTGGCACACCGTCTACACCCGGATGAACCGGTGGTCCAAGAACGGTGTGCTCGACCGGGTTTTCGAGTATCTTCAACGAGAGCACATAGTGCGTATCAAGATAGAAGCGGTTTCCATGGACAGTACCATAGTCAAGGTCCATCCCGATGGAACCGGTGCGTTAAAAAAACGGACCCCAGTCCATCGGCAAGTCCCGTGGCGGCTGGACCACCAAGATTCATATGGTTGCCGCGGATGCTAGAACAGCCGTGACGTTCTCCCTTTCTCCCGGACAGGCCCACGATGCGCTGGAGGGGCGAAAGCTGCTAAAGCGCCTCGGAACACAGGACCAGAACCCGTTCCTGTTAATGGACCGGGCATACGAGGGGAATGAGACCCGCCAACTGGCGTTGGCCCTGGGGTTCACCCCGATAGTTCCGCCCCTGAGCACGAGGGTTGACCCTTGGCAGTACGACCGGGAGATGTACAAGCGTCGGAACGAAATCGAGCGGTTGTTTCGACGGTTGAAGGGCTTTCGGCGCATCTTCTCTCGCTTTGAGAAGCTGGACGCTCTCTTCCTTGGGTTCATCCTGTTTGCGCTCATCTTCGATGCGTTGCGTTAGTGTGAACAGGCCCTAGTACCGCTTCCACTTAAAACTGACAAGCACCGAACAGTGATCGTCATTCCCGCGAAAGCGGGAATCCAGTATCGAGGACAGCCTCAATTATTGTCAAAACTAGCTGGAAGCAGTACTAGAGTTCTGACGCACATCTGACCCACGCGAGAGGAAGCATATACGCTTGACGACCGTGTTATTATGCTCCATGCATGAACTCACCGGAAAGAAATTGGGAGTCCATCTGGAGCATACCACTTGGATGGAGAACCGCATATTTCGCCGCGTTCGGTATCTCGAATTTGGCCGCGACCTGCGTTATAGCCGCGGACGAGATCGCCAACAGGGAAGTTGCCACCCCCTTACAGGTGTTCTCCGCTATCGCCGAAAGAGTTGCGGTCGCTGGCGTAGCAATAGCTATTACCATAGTCTCGATTGTGGAGGTCTTGTATTTCGCTATGGTTACAGGAAATTACATCAGGCAGAAGTTTCTCGAACCCCTTAAAGAGAGTCAGCGTGAGGAGGGCCGAAAGCAAGGCGAGGAAAAGGCCAATGCTGAGTGGAGCGCATGGAATCAGCGTCGCTTGAAAGCCGAAGCCAACGGCGAACCCTTTGATGAGCCTGCGCCTGACCAAAGTTGAGGACATAGAACCCCATGACCGCCAACTTGGAGTCGGCTTTCCATGAGGCTATGCTAGGCGTGTACCGAAGAGCCAAATCTGAGTGCGGCTACAACGCTGTGCGCTTTCTTGAAATCGTTAGGGAGAGAGGTGGCTTGGCAGCCGCCAGACAGTTGCTCCGCTCGATCGACCTCTCCACAGGCTTTGTCAAACTTTGGGAATGCGGACGTCTCGACATTACGATGGAGGCCATTGTTCTGGAATGTCGGTGGCGCCCTCTCTTTACTGACGAAGAAATAGGCGTTGCGCGACAACGCTTGGAGGACTCAAACTACTTCCGCCCAACGTAGGCGCAAACCAAGAAATGCCGGCCCTGGCGTCCTACTAACCCGCCACCCCCAGCGTGTCCGCCGCGAACCCTGCCACCAGCTCGCCTACCTCGCGCTCGTGGCCTTGCAGGCTGTGGTCCGCGGCCGGCACCTCGGCGAAGCGCAGGGGCTGCCGCACGTCGTCTAGCGCGCTCTGGAGGCTGACGGGCGGGGCGATGCGGTCGTTCTGGCCCACTACGAACAGCTTGGGTCTCTTGTCGTTGGCTATGCGCGATTCGCGCACCGACGCTATTGGCGGCGCGACGAAAGCCAGGCTGCACGCGGCCCCGCAGCGGCGCAGTCCGCCCAGCGCGACCGACGCGCCGAAGGAGTAGCCGGCCAGCGCGATTCGCCTGCGGTCCAGCCCCGGCCATCTTCTCACCACCTTGAGCGCCGCCTCGAGGTCCTGCCGCTCGCCGGCGCCGTTGCTGAACTCTCCCTCGCTGTCGCCCACGCCGCGGAAGTTGAATCGGAGCGTAGCCAGCCCCCGCCTGTCCGCTGCGCGGCATATCGCCATCACCACCGGGTTCTCCATGTCGCCGCCGAGCACCGGATGCGGGTGGCAAACCACCAGCGACGGGAACGGCCCCGCGAGGCCCTGCGGAAGCGTTAGCACGCCCTCCAGCTTGAGTTTCTTGCTCTCGAATCCTATCGCCGTCTGTCGCATGTCTCTCCCGAGCGATTGCGCGTAAACGCTCACTGACTACCTCGAACGCTCTCCAAGCCAGTTGGAGAAGAACCCGGCCGCCATCTCGCCAATCTCCTCCTCGTGGCCCCCGAAGAAGTGGTCCGCGCCATACTTCACCTCGACCTGCTTCGGCTCCACGAACCTCTTGGAGAGAAACCTGAAATGCTCGATCGGAAAGTCGTGGTCGAACTCCCCGCAAACGAGCAGCTTGGGCTGCAACAGTTCGTCAACGCCCAGCGAGGTGTAGGGGCGCATCGGGCAGGCGATGGAGGCGACCGCCTGGACGGTATTGCTGCTTGCGCTCGCCTCCAACGCGATCCACGCACCGAACGAATAGCCAGCGATTCCCACGCGAGTGGCCTCGATACGTTCGTGCAGTGCGAGGTAGTCCACCGCCTCGATGGCATCCTCGAGCTCACCCGCGCCCTGGCTGAACTCCCCCTCGCTCGCGCCGACGCCGCGAAAGTTAAACCTCAACGCCGCCATGCCCGACGCCACGATGCTCTTCGTGAGCGCGCTCACCACGCCGTTGCTCATGTTCCCGCCGTAGCGCGGATGAGGGTGGCAGATAACGACGCCGGCGAACTTTCCGTCGCCGCCGGGTAGATGCAGCGCACCCTCGAGGGCAATGTCCCCGCTGTCGAATGTTATGGCTTGCTGGCTGTTGGTCATGTGTCTCTCGCGCTGTTTCGCAACCGCTTCATGTTAGGCGACGCTATGGCTTTTGGCAAGCAATGTTGTTAGAATCGTTCTGGAGGTTTGCCTACCTGACGCGCTGGATGGGCGGCTTTCAACAAGAGCGCGGGGTTTGAATCGCACAGGATGTCATAGGCCCCGTTGCAAGGCTACGGCAGAGAAGGAGGAATCGTGCGAATAGTCGATCTTCGCAGCGACACGGTAACGGAGCCTACGCCTGAGATGCGGCGGGCCATGGCGGACGCCGAGGTGGGGGACGACGTTTATGGGGAAGACCCCACTCTGAACAGGCTGGAGGCGATGGCCGCCGAACGGCTCGGCAAAGAGGCGGCGATGTTCGTCGCCAGCGGCACCATGGGCAACCTCGTCTCGATCCTCACCCACGCGCAGCGGGGCGACGACATCATCATCGGCGACAAGTCCCACATCTTCCGCAGCGAGGCGGGCGGAGCGTCGGCCCTCGGCGGCGTGTCCTACCACACGATCCGCAACGACGAGCGCGGTATGCTCGACCCCGACGAGGTCGAGAGGGCGATTCGTCCCAACAATGTTCACTTTCCGCGCACCGCCATGATTGCGCTGGAGAACACACACAACGCATGCGGCGGCTCCACGCTGACCCCGGAGGATACCAGGGTCATAGCCGAGGTCGCTCATCGCAACGAGATTCCTCTGCACATCGACGGCGCCCGCATATTCAACGCCGCCGTTTACCTGGAGACGCCCGCGTCCGAGCTCGCCAAGGACGCCGACAGTATCACCTTCTGCCTGTCCAAGGGGCTGAGCGTGCCGATAGGGTCGGTAGTATGCGGAGGCAACGAGTTCATCGAGCGCGCCAGACGCTGGCGCAAGATGGTGGGCGGCGGCATGAGGCAGGTGGGCGTCATAGCGGCTGCGGGAATCGTCGCGCTCGAAAGCATGGTGGAGCGGATGGCTGAAGACCACACCAACGCCCGCAAGCTGGCGCAGGGGCTCGCCCAGGTGCCGGGCATATCCATCCAGCCGGACGAACTGCCCACCAACCTGGTCTTCTTCGAGATAACCCAGGGCGACCCGGCCGAGCTGGCCCGCAAGATCAACGAGCGCGGAGTCAAGGGCGGCTCCCCCGAGCGCCGATGGCGTTTCGTCACGCACTACGGGATAACCTCCGACGACATCGACTACGCGCTGGACGTCGTCGATTCGACCTTCAGGGAGTACGCGAAGGCGTAAAACCCGAAAGCGGCTACTGCCATGGAGTTGGAGGTATGAAGGTTGAGAAGAAACGGCTCACTCTGGAGTTGGACGCTCCCATTCAACGGCGTTTGAAGGCGGCTGCTGAGCTAAAGGGCATGAGCATGAGCCAGTATTGCCGGAACGCCATAGACAAGGAACTAACGAAGGACGAGGAGCGAAATCCCCGGTCCAAAGCCTATTCCGGGAATCTCGCCGACCGTCTCAAGGCACTGCAAAAGGAACGCTTTGGGGACACGATTCTTCCCGGCGACTCCGTGGATTTCATTCGCGAGGCTCGCCAGTCCAGAACAATATCGTGAACGGCCACGTCGTCGTGGACGCGAGCATCGTGGTCAAGTGGTTGATGACCGAACATGATTCTGACCGGGCCCTCGAACTCCTCCAACAGTGGCAAGAGCAGGAAGTGAAAATCACGGCTCCGCACCTCATGCCTGTCGAGGTGACCAACGCCATCTATCAGCGAGTGGCACGAAGCGAATTCACTATAGAATTCGCTTCGGAACTCGTTGGTGACCTGATGGATATGGACGTCATGTTCGTGGCGACGCCAGACCTTCACGGCAGGGCGTTGGAGTTGGCCGCGCAACTCCGACAGGGAGCAGTCTATGACTCGCACTACCTCGCCTCGGCGGAGACTCTCCAATGCGAATTGTGGACTGCGTATGAGAGGTTCTACAGGGTGGCCGGCCCCGCGCTGGGAAACGTGCAGTGGATAGGGGAGCCGGCCGCGCTGGCTTAGCGAACCTGGTAGCTCTGACCACGCACACACGACGACGTTCAGTCCGGGCCTGCTTGATTTCAATCCCGCAGCGCACTTTGGCTCTCTATTGTCCATTGAGCGCCTGCTCTAGTTTCTTGAACCGTCGGAGTTCAAGAAAACCCTTTTCGGGCGGATTGCGCTCCTCAACCTGCCTGTCGCTTTCTGCGCCATTCACCCCACAACCTGACCCCCGTATGGAACCATGCTGCTTTTGATTCACAACCCCAGGTTCAGGCTGCTCTGGCTTGGCGGCCTATTCAGCGACATGAGCATCTCCATGTACATCCTGGCGCACGGGTGGCTCGCGCTTTCCGTCACCGACTCCGCCTTCTGGGTCGGAGCGACGGCCGGCATGAGCGGCGTCGGCCTGATGCTCTTCAGCGCGCTGTCAGGCGTCATGGTGGACCGCATGAATCGCAGGACGTTGGTACTGGCAACCCAGGTGGCGCAGGCGGCCCTCGTAGCGACGATGGCGGCGCTCATATTCGCCGAGCAGGTGCAGCTTTGGCAGGTGCTGCTGGTGGCGTTCGTGGACGGCGCGCTGATGTCCATCAAGATACCCGCGCGCATGGCCCTCGTCCTGGACGTGGCCGGCCGGGAGAACATGCTCAAGGCCAACGCCGCCACGTTCGTGGCTATGACTACGGCTGGCATAACGATGCCACTTGCGGCCGGACAGGTCGTAAGCTCGTTCGGTATCGGCTGGGTTTACGTCGGGATGGGCTGCGCCTTTGCGGCTTCGGACGCGCTCCTCCTCCTCCTCCGGGGAGTCGAGCCGCTCGCCCGGAAGAGTCCCACGTCGCCGTTGAACGACCTCAAAGAGGGCGTGAGATTTGTATTCACCACTCCCTCGATAAGGATGCTCATACTCATGGTTCTGTCGTCCGAGGCTTTCGGCTGGGCGCACGAGACCATGCTCCCGGTGATGGCGGGCAAGGTTCTGGACGTCGGTCCAGAGGGATTGGGCTACCTGATTTCCGCCGGTAGCGCGGGCGCGCTGGTCTCCTCGTTAACCCTGTCGGCCATCGGGACAGGACGCAACATGGGGCGGCTGCTGGTGGTTGGTTACCTGGGGTTCGGGTTGTGCCTGGCCCTGTTTGCCATGTCGCCCTGGTTCCTTCTGTCGCTTGCGCTCATCGCGGCGGCCTACTCGGTTGGAGTCCTCTATGAAACGGCCATATCCACGCTGTTGCAGACCACCGTGCCCAACGAGATGCGGGGCCGCGTGCTGAGCTTCCAGACGTTCACCTGGGGCGTCACCGGCTCATCGGGCTTCCACATGGGAGCATTGGCCGCCGTGCTGGGCGCGCCGGTGGCGATAGCCTTTGGCGGTGGGGTGCTGCTCGTCAACGGCCTGCGCCTGGCGCGCCGCGTCCTGCGTCTCTACGGCGGGTCCCTGGAGGAGACGACCGAACCAAATGAGCAGGGGTTGGCTCATGGCGATTGACAACCAAGAGTAGGGACTCTACCTTTAGCGAGAAGACTCTGTGATTCGGATGTATCACCAAAGTCGTGCCCTTAATCAGGAGGCCAGCAACATATTCACGAAGATACTGGTTCCGCTGGACGGCTCTGAGATGGCTGAAGGAATCCTTTCCTACGTCGTGCAGATAGCCAGGGGAATGGACATTCCGATAACTCTCATGTCGGCGATCGATCCCGACGCGCTGGAGCTGCCGCGGCGCATGATGGGCGCTACGTCGTCCGACGAGGTCTCACCCGCGGATAGGGAACGGGCCCGCACCTACGCCCACGAGCAGGGCGGCTCCTACCTGACCCAGGTGATCGAGAGCCAGGAACAGAGGGCGTTGCAGCGTTTGAGGGAAGTCGCCGACAGGCTCGAGGCCCAGGGGGTGAAAGCGAGCGCAATGGTAACCATCGGCGCGGCGGCCGAGCAGATCGCGGAAGCCGCCGAACGCGAGGGCTGCGACCTGATCGCCATGTCCACACACGGCAGGAACCTGATCGGCCGCGGGCTGCTGGGCAGCGTGACCGACAAGGTCATGCATTCGGTCAACATTCCCGTGCTGACCATCACGCCGGAGCGCGCCGGGAAGTACCACCAGGAACCGGGTGCGACACTCACCAGCCTGCTCGCGCCCCTGGACGGCTCCGACCTGGCAGAGAGCGCCCTGCCATTCGTCGAGGCTCTCGCCGCAAAAATGGCCCTCGAGGTGACGCTGGTCAAGGCGCTCAAACTGGCGGCGAACTCCTCGGCATACATCGAAGGCATGTCCTACGCGATCGACGCCGAAATCCAGGTAGAGGTCGAGACGGAGGCGGGAGACTATCTCGCGGGCGTAGCGGCAAACCTGGCGACGAAGGGCATCGAGGTCGACCACAAGGTGGTAAACGGCTCGCCCGCCGTTGCCATAACGGACCTGTCCCGCCAGCTATCCAACGACATCATCGTGCTGGCTACGCACGGGCGCTCCGGTCTCACGCGGTGGGTGCTGGGCAGCGTAACCGAGGCGCTAATCCGCACGTCCGGCGAGCCGGTGCTCGCGATCCCGTCGCAAGAGTAGGGGAGGGACTACACCTAGTCCAAGCGGAAATGCGCTGAAGAGCACTCCCGGAGGCATATCCCCATGCTGGCACCCCCACACATCATAGACAATCAGAGCACCACAGTGGCGGTGATGAAGGCCGAGGCGGTGGCCCCCGAACGGCGGGAGGCGTGGGTGGCGGACAGCGTGAAGCAGGGCATCGACATGCTCATCTGCCACCCCAGGCTGGTGCACACCGGCCTCGACCGGATCGACTTCCCGACGCTGGTTTGGTTCGAGACTGAGTTCTCTGTCTTTCAATCAACACGAAAAAGTACGGTTCTCATGGGTAGTCGACTTGGATGCAACGGGGGTTGGATAGGTTCCTAGTGGTAGTTGTCGGAGTGTTCGCGGCACCCCTTTCGGGTGCTGCTTCAGCCGATATGGCTGCCAAGTTGTTACCCTGGAGGAAAAGCTCGACCCAAGACACGCCTTCGGACCGGCGGCACTGGTACACTAGTAGCGGAGGTCGGGGGCCGAGAAGGAATCCGGGGGGCCGGGCTTCACCGGGCTTGGGCAAGGTTGCGTCGCTGGGAGTTGAAAGTAGAATTGCTACGGGATTTCTACTGACACTGCCCCTGGAAATGTAAACCCTGAACGGTATGAGGATGGATGCCCATATTCAGCCACTGCAGGATGACGTGCTGGAGGCCAATAGGGAGCTGACTAGGTGAAGCGGATACATTTGGTGGAGTGGGACCCACTTGATCCTGTGCTGGAAGTAAGGCGGCGGATGCCCATGTGATAGCAGTTGGAAAGATTAAACTAGTGGTCCAACATCATTGAAATGAAGACCATGATAGTCATTGTTGCTCTTGGGGGTTCAATCGTAACGTTGAACCGAGGAGGAACCATGATGTCTACCAAGAAGTACCGTATCAGACTGACTACCGACGAACAACAGGAACTCAACGGCTTGGTCTCACGCGGTCGGTCTGCGGCGTACAAACAGACCCATGCGCGCATTCTGCTGATGAGCGATGAGTCACGCTCGGACGGGGGAATGAAGGACGCGGACATCACCAGCGCGCTCGGTGTGGGACAGTCAACGGTCGAGCGAATACGCAAGCGCTGTGTGGAGGAGGGGGTCGAGTCTGCGCTGAATCGCAAAAAGCAACTGCGTCGGCGTCAAAAGAGACTGGACGGCGAAGGTGAAGCACGGTTGATAGCGATGGCCTGCAGGGAACCGCCGGAGGGGCGTGCCAGTTGGACCCTGAAGCTGTTGGCTGACGAGTTGGTCGAGTGTGAGATAGTCGAGACCATTAGCGCCGAGACGGTTCGCCAGGCGCTTAAAAAAACGAGCTGAAGCCGTGGCTGAAGCAGAGTTGGTGCATCCCGCCCGGTCAGAGCGCGGAGTTTGTGTGCGCGATGGAAGACGTACTGGAGGTCTACCAACGGCCGTACGATGGGAATGAGGTTCTGGTGTGCATGGATGAGACGAGCAAACAGCAAGTCAAGGAGACGCGAGTGCCGCGTCCCACAGCGCCCGGCTTATCGGCGGCATACGACTACGAATACGAGCGCAATGGAGTGAGCAGCCTGTTCATGCTGTTTGCACCGTTGGACGGATGGCGCCGAGTCGAGCTCAGAGAGCGCCGCACGAAGGTGGACTGGGCGCATGTGATAAAGAAACTGGTCGACGAGGACTACCCTGACAGAGACCGGATCGTGCTGGTAATGGACAATCTCAACACTCACAAGCTGTCCTCGCTATACGAGGCATTCGAGCCTGCTGAGGCGAGGCGTATAGCTGAGCGACTGGAGATACACTACACTCCCAAACACGGGAGTTGGTTGAATATGGCGGAGATAGAGATCGGTGTGCTGGCTCGACAGTGCCTGGACCGACGGATTGCCAATCAAGACATCCTGCGCGGCGAGGTCAATGCTTGGCAGAATCAACGCAACCGGGATGTTATACGAGTGGATTGGCGCTTCACTACCGAGGATGCGCGCATCAAGCTAAAGTCACTCTACCCATCAATACAAAAAAGTTGAACCACTAGTACCGTTTCCACTTGAAAGTGACAAATACTGAACAGTGACCGTCATTCCCGCGAAAGCGGGAATCCAGAGTCGAGGACAGCCTCGATTATTGTCAAAACTAGCTGGAAACGGTACTAGTACCGTTTCTACTTGAAGATGACAGGCATCGAATACTATCCGTCTTTCCCGCGAAAGCGGGAATCCAGTGTGGAAGGCAGCCGAGATATTATCAAATACATCTGGAAATGGTACTAGTTCGGCAATTTAGTGGCCATGTTGCGATACAACTCTAACTCGTAAATAATCGAGGGCAACACAGCTAACAGGACAGTGAATATATGATAATTCGAACCGCACATTTCAAGAAACTACATGGGTATTTGGACCTGAAGTTATCCTTCCGTCCAGGTGTAAACTGAGGTGGACCCGACTAGTTGGACAGAATTAAGGTGGAGCTAAGTGAGGGTCCCGCAGCTCCCGCATAAGATACCACGTCTGCTTCCGGCGACCACCTCTCAGCTGCTGACCCTTCATTTTGGGGCGCCGTGCCTTCAGAGAACACTTCCCCGGGTGTCTTGTATCCCAAGGCCTGATGGGGCCTCTGGTCATTGTAGAACCGGAAGTAAGCTCCCAGTTCCCTCCGGGCCTCCCCCGCGCTGGCGTAGGCTTTCAGGTACACCTCCTCGTACTTCACCGTGCGCCACAGCCGCTCGACGAAGATGTTGTCTTGGTACCTCCCCTTCCCGTCCATGCTGATCTTCACACCGCGGTCCTGAAGGACCTGGGTGAATTCCTGACTGGTGAACTGGCTCCCCTGGTCAGTGTTGAACACCTCCGGCCTTCCCCTCTCCAGCGCCTCCGTCAGAGCCTCGGCGCAAAAGCCTGCCTCCAGAGTGTTGGACAGGCGCCAGGACAGGACATACCGGCTGTGCCAGTCCATGACGGCCACCAGGTAGAGGAATCCCCGGGCCATGGGCAGGTAGGTGATGTCGGCGGCCCACACCTGGTTGGGTCTGGTGATTTCGGCCTTCCCCAACAGATAGGGATAGACCCGCACTCCCGGCGCCGGTTGGCTGGTACGAGGTCGCCGGTAGATGGCCCGCAGTCCCATGACACGCATCAGCCGCTGCACCCGCTTCCGGCTCACCACTATACCCTGCCGCTCCAGCCAGACCTTCATCCGCCGCGACCCATAGAAGGGGGTCGCCTTCTACTGCCGGTCTATCTCCCGCATCAGCGACAGCTCCTCTTCCGAAGCCCCCTTGGGACGGTAGTATATGCTGGAGCGGCTCACCCCCAACAGGGCGCATTGCCCCACTATCGGCAACGAGGGATGCTCCCGGTCCACCATCTCCCGCCGCCGGGCCGGGTTCATGGACCGGACCTCTCCGCCAAGAAATCCAGCTCCACCTTCAACTGGCCGATCTCCTGGTACAACCGGGCGACCAAGGCAGCGTCGCTCTTGGCCTTGTGGTCCTGACCATTACCGAACACACCGGCGGCACCCCCGGTCAGGACCTTCTTCCAGGCTTGAATCTGGCCCGGGTGGACTTCGTACCGGGCGGCCAGCTGGGCCACTGTCTCCTCCCCCTTCACCGCATCCAGGGCCACCCTGGCCTTGAAGGCCGGGCTGTGCTTCCTTCTTCCTTGCGCCATGTCCTTCTCCTTCCAGACAGCAACAGCTGCCCTTAAGTTTAGGAGCAGGACTCTCACTTAGCCACCTGTCCAGTTTTCTCGGTCCACCTCAATCACTCCGCCCTTTACAATCCAGCAGGTTCCCATAGGGGCGCTCATGTGTGTGCTACCCCATAAGCCCACCACCGCGTACGGTAGATTCCACCATCTTCGAGCTGTGGCTGGGCAGCCTGTCAACACACCGAGGACTCGCGATTCCCGTAGCGTGACGCGTCGGGACGGAGGCAGAACCATCTTTGAGGGGCGACCGGGCAGCCTGTTAGCCTTCTCAGGGCATCGAGGGTACACTAACCTTGAGGGGCCCGCTTAGAAGATGTGGGCCGATTGGATTTACCAAGAATGGGCCTAAAATGGCCACCAGCAGTGAGCAAACGGAACCCACTCAGGGTGTCGCTATACCATTGCAAACTCTCAGGATTGAGTCAATTAAGGCTTTTAGTTCACTACACTGGTTTATTGCTAATGATAAGTCTTGCTCTCGCAAAATACGACCAGCGTCTCTGGGTTTTACATAGTCGTCGCGGCAACTGCCGTTTCGGAAGATTTGTCTGATGTGATAAGAAGGAGGGTTAGTGTGGTTAACTTGTTCAGGGGAGCCACTAGGTCTTGTTCGGTTGTGACCTGCTAGTTGTTGGATTCGAGACCAATATGGAAGTAGCCACGCTTCAAAATCGTACTGAGCTGCATGAGGATGGAATCTCGGTTCGTTACCAACCCATTGACGCACCTTAGATTTGGCGTCCGCTGCATCAAGAAAGTCGCCGGGAGTCATCCCAGTGTAAACATCGGTCAGAGCTATTACGTGGTCTGAAGCGTAGCGACCCGACAATAATCTCTGTACCGTCCTCGCGAGCTTTTCGCCTGTAGGGATTCGTCCATGATACGGGGCCGGGTCCAGGTTGGGCATCCTTCCAGCCAGTTGTTGCTGGAGGTGATTTCTCAAGTGCGGGAGGAAAGCCCTCTCGGTCTTACCCTCAACCATCAAGGTTATCTTCATGCCCTGGCTCCCATTCTTCCCATCTGCCATACCTCGTCCAGGGTGTAGTCTGCCAACCACGCATCCAGATCCAACGTGTCGGCCCAAGTCATGGATGTCTCTCCATCTTCCTTTATGTCCATGACAACCACTTCTTTCGTCTCAAGGAAGCGGATTAGGCGGTCAGAGTGTGTAGCCACAATTATCTGGGTTTTGCGCGACGCTTCACGCATTAGCTCTGCGAGTATCGCCAGCAATTCGGGATGTAGGCTTACCTCTGGCTCATCTATCATAGTAACTGTTGTAAGGCCTGGACTCTGTAGAAGAGAAATCAACCAGAGAAACCGTAACGTCCCTTCTGAAAGTTGATGAATGTAAATGGGACTCCGAAATGCCTTTTCTTTCCAGGTCATTGACATCATCCCAGCGGCCGCTATCGGAAAATTGAGGGAATCAAAGCCTGGATAAGCTACGCGTAAAGTATCCTCTATTGCCTCGTATTTATCGGAGTTTGTTTCACGAATATTAAAGAGGAACGACACCAAGTTCTCGCCGTTTTCACCTGGGAGATCAACCGGTCGCAATTGCTGAGGTAGTTTTACTGGGGCACGTATTCCCACGTCGAGAACATGGTACTGGGTGACCGCACTGAGGGAGCGTCTCAATTCCTCCGCTTCCCTGAACAGCTTTGGGACTTGCGAGAGAGAGGACTCGAAGTAATTGAACTGCCAATTTGGTCTGAGGAGACGTCCCTCTTCAGTGTCGAAGTACCGAATATCTCGATAAGTAGATTCGATGTGTTTGAACGGCTGCGAATAGCCAGGTCTGGTTTGCGTGAGCGATTCTTGTGACACAGAATAAGTATGGCCCTGCGCGGCGATACTCATACTGTACTTGAGCGGATTATGGTCTGGAACTTCCATATCAGCGCTGAACGACATATCCTGGTGTCGCCCCCGGGTAGTAGCCTCGGAAGCACCTCCCATGTCATTGAGCCGTCGATTTAATCCCCCTTCTGCAGAGGAGGCAAGTAACGACAAAGCGTCCATGAACGATGTTTTGCCACAACCATTAGCCCCGACCATTACCATCATCGGTCGCATATCAATTGAAACATCGCGTAGTCGCCTGAATCCATCTATCCCGACCCGTCTTATTTCATGCATAGCGTTCACCTGTTCTTCCTTAGTGCAATCGAAGAGCGAATTATATCAACAAGAGTGATTGAGTAATGCCTTCGGTATAACGCTTCCCCTTGTACTCATCGCTCGCCGGTTGTTTTTCTTGGGGCGGACTATGTTGGCGGACAGCGGTGGTCCCTGTATCCCACTGGTCCGCAATCGCCCGAGAATGAAAGGAAGCCCCTCCTGTGTTCCTGTGAACTGTGCCTGTGTGTCATATGGTAAGGTTCCCGCTGAATCTTTGCAATCACCTAGTTGGGTTGTGTTACAGAGGTTCTTTCACAGTATTCGTCCCTCCGCTTCAGACTGGCAGTTGCCCCTTACGTACTAGGTATCCAACCAGATACTATAGCTGGGTATGGGCGAAACTCACGACGGTGTGAAATCGGCGATGGACAGCAAAGAAACACCAGCGACATACCCGGCGACCGCAGAGGACATGACCACTGCCTTGAACATGGCCCTGGAAGCGGGCGATCTGAACCGCATCATGGGCACCCTGGGGGGAATGACCCGCGCGCACCGCATGAGACGGGTGGCCCACGAGACCGGCCTGGGCCGCGAGAGCCTCTATAAATCTATGCGAGCCGGCGCCAGCCCAGAGTTCAACACCGTGCTCAGGGTGCTGCGTGTGCTGGGCTTCCGGCTCCAAGTCCACCCCGTCGCCTATTCCACCCAAGAGTAGAGCAGCCCGCACCAGTACAAACCATCGCAAGGGAGAAAGATATGAAGAAGCACGTACAACCCCTTACCCAGGCGGCTCTCAACGCTAGGGTGTCCAGCGACCGGCAGGACGTGGACCTGTCCGTGTCCGCCCAGTTGCGGGCGCTCAAGGACTACGCCAGGGCCAACGGCTATTCCGTGGCCCGCGAGTACGTGGACGAGGCCGAGAGCGGCCGCGTCGCCGACAGGCCCCAGTTCAGGGAGATGATCGAGGAGGGCAGCAAGCCGAAGGCTCCCTTCGACGTGATTCTCGTCTGGAAGTTCAGCCGCTTCACCAGAAAGCGCGAGCACGCCGTCGCCTTCAAGTCCATGCTGCGGCGCAAGAGCACCCGCGTGGTGTGAGGTGGACCCGACTAGTTGGACAGAATTAAGGTGGAGCTAAGTGAGGGTCCCGCAGCTCCCGCATAAGATACCACGTCTGCTTCCGGCGACCACCTCTCAGCTGCTGACTCTTCATTTTGGGGCGCCGTGTCTTCAGAGAACACTTCCCCGGGTGTCTTGTATCCCAAGGCCTGATGGGGCCTCTGGTCATTGTAGAACCGGAAGTAAGCTCCCAGTTCCCTCCGGGCCTCCCCCGCGCTGGCGTAGGCTTTCAGGTACACCTCCTCGTACTTCACCGTGCGCCACAGCCGCTCGACGAAGATGTTGTCTTGGTACCTCCCTTCCCGTCCATGCTGATCTTCACACCGCGGTCCTGAAGGACCTGGGTGAATTCCTGACTGGTGAACTGGCTCCCCTGGTCAGTGTTGAACACCTCCGGCCTTCCCCTCTCCAGCGCCTCTGTCAGGGCCTCGGCGCAAAAGCCTGCCTCCAGAGTGTTGGACAGGCGCCAGGACAGGACATACCGGCTGTGCCAGTCCATGACGGCCACCAGGTAGAGGAATCCCCGGGCCATGGGCAGGTAGGTGATGTCTGAGGCCCACACCTGGTTGGGTCTGGTGATTTCGGCCTTCCCCAACAGATAGGGATAGACCCGCACTCCCGGCGCCGGTTGGCTGGTACGAGGTCGCCGGTAGATGGCCCGCAGTCCCATGACACGCATCAGCCGCTGCACCCGCTTCCGGCTCACCACTATACCCTGCCGCTCCAGCCAGACCTTCATCCGCCGCGACCCATAGAAGGGGGTCGCCTTCTACTGCCGGTCTATCTCCCGCATCAGCGACAGCTCCTCTTCCGAAGCCCCCTTGGGACGGTAGTATATGCTGGAGCGGCTCACCCCCAGCAGGGCGCATTGTCCCACTATCGGCAACGAGGGATGCTCCCGGTCCACCATCTCCCGCCGCCGGGCCGGGTTCATGGACCGGACCTCTCCGCCAAGAAATCCCGCTCCACCTTCAACTGGCCGATCTCCTGGTACAACCGGGCGACCAAGGCAGCGTCCTCTTGGCCTTGTGGTCCTGACCGTTACCGAACACACCGGCGGCACCCCCGGTCAGGACCTTCTTCCAGGCTTGAATCTGGCCCGGGTGGACTTCGTACCGGGCGGCCAACTGGGCCACTGTCTCCTCCCCCTTCACCGCATCCAGGGCCACCCTGGCCTTGAAGGCCGGGCTGTGCTTCCTTCTTCCTTGCGCCATGTCCTTCTCCTTCCAGACAGCAACAGCTGCCCTTAGTTTAGGAGCAGGACTCTCACTTAGCCACCTGTCCAGTTTTCTGGGTCCACCTCAAACATCCTCATCGGGGTGAACGGTTCAGGTAAGACATCTATCCTGAATGCGATGGCTTGGGCGCTGTCACCGGCATCCGTGCAGGACGGAATCCCAGCAGCCTACCTCCTTTCTGGTATCGAGTTCGATGAAATCAACATCGCGTATACCAACTCTGGGGAGCGAAAATTTCAAAGAGTCACGGCGAAGCGCGCTGAGGACGCCGTAACGATAAGAGTCAAAGGCATAGATGACCCATTGGAAATACCTATCGTAAGCAGGCCGGAACTGACCCACTTTAGTGCGGCCCGTGTCGTTGAGGAACCATCCGACTTATACCATTTGATGATAACAAGACCTGGAAGTATCTAGCGATGTCCTAATAGTTCATCCATGCTCTAGCCGACATACAGTGTTGGAGGGTATCAGATGATCGGACGACCGCTTCGAATAGATTGGCATGGGGAGGATACACCGGAGGCGCTGAAGGCGGCCTACCGGGCAGAACGTGACACTAGCCTTCGTACTCGACTCCATGGACTGTGGCTGGTGCGGTCGGGATGGCAGTTCGGTGAGGCGGCAAGAGCGGTGGGAGTCCACTACCGGACGGTACAGACGTGGGTGGGCTGGTATAGAGAGGGAGGTGTGGAAGGAGTGTTGTCCCACAAGATGGGAGGCATGGGCAAACCGCGCTTTCTGAGCACAGATGAAGAGCAGGAGTTGACCGAGGAGGTGTCGACGGGACGGTTCAGAACGGCGGGAGAGATCAGGGACTGGATAGAGTCCGAGTATGGGGTGAGCTACAAGTCGGGCAGCGTCTATGGTCTGCTTGAGAGGTTGGGATGCAGCCCGAAGGTCCCGAGGGGCCGTCATGAGAAGGCAGACGTAGCTGCGCAGGAGTCGTGGAAAAAGGGGGGCTTGGTTGTTGCCTTGCCGAAGCGGGCGTGAGTTCTGAGACGGCCTTTGGCTTTGCCGATGAGATGCGAGTGGGCCTGCGGGGGATGGTGCGTAGGGTGTGGGGTCGTCGTGGAGTGAAGGTGCATCAGCGAGTGCAGATGGTCTACAAGTGGATGTACCTGTTCCTGGTGGTAGACGTTCGGAGGGGCAAGCTGTTGTGGGGTTGGATCGATTCGATGAAGTCTGCGGCTATAGCGGTGGCAGTCGATGGCCTGAAGCATCACTCGGACATCGAGGCCCTGGTGTGGGATGGAGCGCGTGGTCACCGGGGTGAGATAGTACGGACTGTTGGAGTGGCAACGATCGTGCAGCCTGCATATAGTCCTGAGCTGAATCCCGCTGAGCGGGTCTTCCAAGAGGTCCGCAGGTGGGTGGAGGGCAGGATATACGGGAGCATAGAGGAGAAGATGAAGGCGGTTGACGCCTACCTGAGTGAGCTTGAATCTGATCCGGGTCGGGTGCGGTCGCTCACGGCGTGGAGTTGGATCGAACACACAACGCGAAGTCTTCCGGCACACTATGCGGCCTCGTCAACATGAAATGGTATTAGTTTCAAGGTTCTTGGAGGACCGAAGAAATAATACCGTACTTCGCCATTTGAGCGAGTTGCCCGGCCCTCTGTACTTACCCTTAAACCGCCGATGGACGGAAGACCGAGAATCTCGTTACCGTCAACGTTCTAGGCGTTCGACTGCGGCAGGATATCTACCGATATCACAAGTGTTGACTTTGGCGGAACGTGTGTTTCGCCAGGAACAATTCGAAGTGTCGTCTTTAAACGATGAATTGCGCAATAATATTTTTGCCTCGTTGTTCGAACAAGAAGGATCAGAACTTGCCTCACGAGTTTGGACTCGATCAGAGCTCGAAGAGCGGCGCACTAGAGTCGGAACGGCGTTAGGAAACTTGGGGTTAAGTAATGCTCGGAACCTCAGTGAGGATTACTTTCGTCGCCTAAGAGGGTGTGTGAGAAGTCTTGGATATGTATTAGAATGGAGGCATGAAACGCAAAGCATACCCCAGTGACCTGACTGATGAACAGTGGAAGATGCTCGCTCCGCTACTCCCGGCAGCCAAAACTGGGGGAAGGCCACGTACTGTAGACCTGCGGGAAGTCGTCAACGGCATTCTATACGTTCTGCGCAACGGTTGCACGTGGCGAGCCATGCCGCATGACCTCCCGCCTTGGGGTACTGTATGGTGGTATTTTCGGGAGTGGAGAGAGGATGGTACATGGGAACGAGCCAATGACGCTCTCCGAGTCAAGGTCCGGCAGGCCGAGGGGAGGAACCCGACACCTAGCGCTGCTATCATAGACAGCCCCAGTCGGTCAAGACTACGGAAAAAGGGGGCCTCGTGGCTATGACGCTGGCAAGAAGGTCAACGGTCGAAAGCGACATATCATTGTAGATACCATGGGGTTGCTGCTGGCGGTGGTGGTGCATCCTGCCAATATCCAGGATAGGGATGGGGCGAAGCTGGTCATCGATAAATTGATAGGGAGGTTTCCCCGCATGAGGTTGGTCTGGGCCGATGCTGGCTATGCTGGAAAGCTGGTCGAGTGGGTCTGGGCCCTGACAGGCTGGGCACTCGAGATTGTCAAGCGCCCCAGGGACAGCCACCGTTTTCAAGTGCTGCCGCGAAGATGGGTGGTCGAACGAACATTCGCGTGGCTCAGCAGGTGCCGTCGGATGAGCAAGGACTACGAAGCTCTGTCCGATACAACCGAGGCGTGGACCCATATAGCTATGATTCATCTCATGCTCCGACGCTTAGCACCAACCTAATTTGAACTTCTCACACACCCTCTTAGAGATGTCGTCGACCAGTTAGGAGGTCAGACGATTCCGGAGAATTTCGCTGAAGACCCCAATGCCAGCAAGTGGTTAGATTGGATATTTGATGCATCCTCTATAGCTTCCCGTATCGAGCGGTTGATCCCGATGATACAGAAGTATGAATCGGATCGGTCCAAGGTAATCCGTCGATCCAACAAGTTTTTGGAGTCGGTCAACAGCTTTCTCAGTGACAACAGGAAGCGGCTGAGGCTAGTGCGTGGGTTCGAGCTTATGGTTGACCTCCCCAATGGCCAGCGTATCAGTAGCCACCTCTTGTCTTCAGGAGAACTCCAACTGCTTGTATTGTTCACGTTCCTATGTTTCCAGTTCGACACCGAGCAAGAGTTTGCCGTGTTTGTGGATGAGCCGGAGTTGTCCCTGCATGTCGCTTGGCAAAACCGTTACGTTAACAGCATCACAGAGGCCAACCCGAACGCACAGTTCATTATTGCTACCCATTCTCCCGAGATAGCTGGTGCGGCCCAGGAAGCAATCATAGACATCAGCGCTAAGGTCAATGCCGATGCTTAGATATAGTGACCGGGGGCTTTCGGCGAGGCCCACCTTTTTTGGTCCCTACAACGATATAACCATTATTGTTGAGGACGCCGACAAAGAGTACTTTTACACGGAGGTCTTTAGACGCCTATTTCAAGAGGACCTGACAATAACACGAGTTCTAGGCGTTGGGGGGAAGAATAAAGTTCTTGCAAGAATGGCCATACAGGGCGATGGTTCCTTGGCAAAACCAGAATTCTATGTGGTAGATGGAGATTTCGACGAACTCATCAGTAAACCATACTCTGATAGCCCATTCTTTTATCGGTTACGACGTTACGATATTGAAAGTTACTTGGTTGAGGAAACAGCAATCTGCACGGTCGCGCAAGAGCAGTCCCCCAACTCAAGCATAGCTGAATTCAAGGGCTTATTAAAACTTGATCAGTGGGTTTCCGAGGTTGTAGAAGCTTCGGTCGCCCTAGCCGCGTGTGCTGCCTTGCTGCAAGAGTTGGATGACCGCGAAACCCACTTTCCTCAGTCCATCGAACAATACATTGGAAACGACCCGATTTTGCCGGACGCATCAACGATACAGTATTACATTGGCCGGGTGGCCAGCGAACAAACTTCCGTCGACGCTGAAGAGTTCTACAACCTCTTGGAAGATATGATTCAACGAATTGGAATATCTTACCCTGAACGGATTCGTTGGATCTCCGGAAAGCACATCTTGATTCCCTTGGTAATACGATTGCTAAGATTGAAGACTAAAGGCAGTCTGCGGAAGGAATCACTTTGTTTCAGGTTAGCAAAGCTCTGCGAATTTCCCGAGTTGATTGAATTGAGGGATCGTATTCTAGCTGTCGCAAGACCGCGCGGGTAATGAGGTGGACCTGGTTATGATCGCCCAGTAACGGGCTTAGGTGAGCCTACCAAGACCAGCCACATCTCGAAGATGGTTCTGTCTATCGTCAAAATAGGCCCATCTGAGAGGGATCGAACCGGTCATTGGGGAGGCAGATTTCGCACAACCAACTATCTGTCCGCCTGGACCTTATACCATTTCGTCTTGACTGCGCCACGAATCATCCAAATGCGTATGCGTCGTAAGAACCCCTACCGTCATTCCCGCGAAAGCGGGAATCCAGAAAGGCGGCAGGCGAGAACACGGCGGCATCACCACAAATTGGTATTACTTGGTTGTGTCCAAATCGACGGCCCGTGAGTATCGCAATTCTCTGTTCCTACTGCGTCGTACCCGTCAGGATACTGAGATTGTGAGAATAGGCGGATTATCGAAGCTCTCCCAACGACAGTGGAATCCTGGAAATCCCTCGATTGCCGAACCCTCGTAGGGGCTCGCCGCTCGGCAATCCTGATTCTGACAGACATGCCCTTGACATATGCGAACGCGCGTGCTACCGTATCCCCATTCACAAAGTCTCACAACCCCCCGCAGGGGCTCGCCGCTCTCAACATCCTGGTTCTGACAACAGTGCAAGACCCACAGAAGGGAGTGTCTCATTTCCTATACCAACAACCGCAAACCCTACTACATTCCAACTCAGAAACATCCTCTAAATCCTCTCACAGCGTCACAGACCCCAAGTAGGAATGAGTCACAATGAATCAAAATGAGACACCCACAGGAGTTTTGCCCCCAGCGATAACATCCAACCATCCGAGTGCGAGCTAAATCCACACTTGGGCTGACCTGCATGAGCGGCGTGTCTGCGTCCTCCATAGCCATCAAAATCCCCCAGACCGGTTCCGTTTGCTTTGGGAGTACTGACAAAGGGTACTCATATTCGAGGGCATTCAGGGAAGGTGAGGATGAGCCCCATCAAGGAACTGTCTTCCAGGTGAAACGTTTGCGGTTGCCGCCTATGGTAGCTCATGCACTGGCTTGGGCCGCGTTTTTCGGAGTGGTGTTTTGGCCCTTGGGATACTCCGTGACCACCAGAACCGCGCTCCCGGGCGGCGTTGTGAGGGTTGTATTCGGGCACTCCCCGGGGCCCTTCATGCGATACTTGGGACCGGAAGAAGTAATGCTGCTGCTGATACCGGTGGCGCTAACTGGCCTGGCAGTCTGGCTGGCTTGGTCGCGGGGCATCTGGTCTGCGTGGGCTAAACTGGCGCAGTGGGGCTTGGGAGTGCTTTGCCTGGGGTATTGTTCGGTCCCAATCTGGTTCGTTGAAGAGTTGGACATCAGTTTCATTGGGGTGTTCTTTCTCCCCGCGGCGCTGGTATTGATCGTCTCGGCGAGTATAGCGGCCCTATGGCCCAAACCCCGAAAGCAAACGGAACCCGCTTCAGAGTTGGGTTGACGTGCCTGGCTGATGTGTGTATTATATGTACACATACTTATAGATTGGATGTACAGGCCCAATGGCCAGGGTTCAGTTGGTAATACCCGACGAAGATCGCGACCGGTTCGTCCACCAGGCGCGCAGAGAAGGACTGACGTTCAGCGCGTGGCTGAGGGCCGCCGCGCGCGACCGCCTCGAAGACCGGCAGCGTTCCGACCCCTTCCAGTCACCGGCGCAACTCGAGGAGTTCTTCCAGGCGTGCGACGCCCTGGCAGGCCCTGAACGCGAACCCGGCTGGGACGAGCACCTGGGCGTGATGGCTGAGTCGCGCCGGCGGGGCGCGGCCGGAACGTGATTTTCGTCGATACCAACGTCTTCATGTACGCGGTGGGCGCGCCGCATCCGCTGCGCGCTCCCGCTCGCGAGTTCTTCATCGAGTCCAACCGGAGTCGCGCGCCGCTGTGCACGTCGGCTGAGGTCCTGCAGGAGTTGGCGCACGCCTATCTGCCGGTGGGCAGGCTTGCCACGCTGGACGCGGCGATGTCGCTGGTGAGCAGAGCCGGCGTGGAGGTGTGGCCGCTCGAAGAGGAGGATGTCACCCTGGCGCGGCAACTCCACGAGCAGCATCCCGCGCTGGGCGCCCGAGACCTCTGCCACCTGGCAAGCTGCCGTCGCCGCGGCGTAAGCCGAATCAAGACCTTCGACCAGGCCCTAAACGCCGCCGTGCCGCGCTAGCGCCCCTTCACTATCCCGGATAGGCTGGGATAGTCCAATGCTACGAGCCGTCCAGCAGAAAGAACGCGCCCTATGCCACGAACCAGTTCTTCTCCGCCGCCTCGTCCGGCCAGAGGAAGTCGAAACCCGCCTTTAGCGCCATCTGCTTGTCCAGGTCTTCCCTGTCACCGATGTGGATGTAGGCATCGGCTTTGAACTTTAGCTTGACCTCTGCGAGCATGTGCTTGGCGGACACGAAGTCCACCTGAATGTTGTGCTCATCCCACATGGCGCTCTGCGAACTGGGGGGTCTGTCGGAGCAGCTCCCGATGAGGAAGCCTTTTGCCTTGCTGTTTCTGACCATGTCCATGGTCAGCGGGCCGGGCGGATCGCCCACCTCCAGCGTGCCGTCGATGTCGTAGCTAATCAATATCAACGAGTCGATTCCTCTTCCCCCTGTTGCTTGGCGCATCTCCGCCGTCGTTCGGGCGTGGCCGGAGGCGCGCGGCCAGCTTGCCGCTACCCCGGCCGCGTCTCTTGTGGGTGCAGGGTGTGCCCTGCCTAGTCGGGGGTCGCGCTCCAGACGGTGAAGTTGCCGCCGAGGGGCATCGGGCCTCCGGAGACGGCCACCTCCGGCTTCACGCCCGTAACCTGACGCGCGCCGGCGCGCCCCTGTATCTGCTGGATGCTGTCGGTGTGCATCCAGAAGCGGCTGCGGCCGCCCCCGATGTTGCCTCCGCTGGGCAGAATAGGGTTTGGGCCCTCGATGCTGATGTCCGTCTGGTAGAAGTCCAGGGCGTCGCCGAATCCCATGCCGCGATACCCAAGCCCCTCGATGTGGAACTGGTGGAATTGCGTGAAGCCGTCGTACATGTTCTCGAACGACAGATCGTCCGCGGTGATCCCGGCGGCCTCGAATATCTTTCGGCCTGTGCTGCCTGTCTCCGTCTCCACCTCTTCCAGGGACGGCGTGAGACTGCGGGGCGTGCCCCTGCTGGAGGCGTGGCCGAGGATGTAAACCGGCTTCTGCTTCATGTCCTGCGCGCGCTCGGCAGTGGTGAATAGGTACGCCGCCGAGCACATTATCGGAATGTCGTTGTCGAACAGGTTGGCGGGCTTGGCGATCCAGCGGGAATTCAGGTAGTCCTCCGGCGGCAGCTCTTCGGGGCGGTGCTGCGCCCAATAGCCCTCCGGGAACATCAATCCGTTGCGGCGCGAGTTCTGCATAAACGGCGCCATCATGTCGTGATGCTTGCCGTACTTCCGACAGTACTCGGCGAACTGCAATGCCGTTCCATAGCAACCGGGCGGCCCCCACAGCGTGCGGCCTGGGCCGATGGCGGCACTCCCGGAGACGGCCTCCACCGCGCTCAGGCCGCCGTGGTTGTAGCGACCTTCCAGGTTGTGCCAGCCCTTGACCACTAGGCAGGTGTTGGCGAGGCCGTCTCCGATGGCCTGCGCCGCGACGACGATAGCCGCCGACATGCAGCCCGGCGCGTGTACCATGTACTTTACGTTGGTGAGCTCAGGCATGTTCTTGAGCAGCCACTCCGCGCTGAGTTGGCCGAGGCCGTCCAGCGGGTCGTTGGTCTGGTTGTAGGCGTTGATCACGTCCAGCGGCACCGGGACGTCCTCAGGCCAGTGCGCCCCTGTTGTGGTGACCGGCACGATGACCAGGCCGTCCACCTGGTCCGGGGAGACGCCAGCGTCATCCATTGCCTTCCGCATCGAGAGGATGCTGCCCGCGCCAACGGTGGTTTCCGCTCGGCCGTCCCATCGCCGCGTGGTGGGGGAGTGGCCGATTCCGACAGCGGCTACCTTGCCCCTGTGTTCCCAAACTCCGAGTCCCTCCGTCGATCTGTACATAGATTCCGGTGCGTATTGTGTTGTCATTGCTCGCTCCCTGTTGTCTGCAATCTATGAAACCGCGATTTTTGTTGGAATCCGGAACGGGCTATTCCGGCCCGCTTACTCGTTTGTTTCGGCTATCCGACCACCCTCCACTCCGGCGCCTTCTGGCCGTTCGCGGTCGCCTCGAAAATGACCTCTACCGCCTCTCCCACCGGTACGTCGTCAACGGGTGTGCCGGGGAGGTGAGAGTACATCTGGATACCCGGGTCGTCGTCCAGCATGATGACCGCAAGGTTGAACGGCTGGTCCTCCTGCAACATACCGATCGGGCAGTCATAAACGACGCAGTAATTGTAGATTCTGCCCCGGCCGCTCATCTGCTTCCACTCCAGGCTATCCGCTGAGCCGCACTGGGAGCAGGTCGGCAGAGGAGGGTTTTGCAGGCGGTCGCACGCGCCGCAGTTCTGGATGACCAGCCGTCCCTCGTTGGCCGCCTCCCAGAAGGGTCTTGTAAGTTCATCGGGTATCACGCCCTGTTTCGCCATGTCAAACAATCCTCCACGTAGTGATTAGGATAGATGATAAAGCAAAGCGCGAGAAATGCCAACCTGCTTTGATTGGCATGTTGTTCAATCCTTTTCATCCCAATCGAAGCTAACGCCAAAGCTGCCAAATGCCTCAACAAATTTTGTGAAAGGAACCTCGGCTATCTCCACTCCAAAGCTCTGCATGAGGGCCTTGGACGGCACAGAGTATATCGGAGGCGCTGTGCAATCAAACGTTCCATTTTCTTGTCAGGTCAACATTGCGACTGAGCCATCCGCGGGGTAGGTCAAGCACAGCCTGCTGTTCCCTCCGCGTCGCCCCACCAGCGCTTCATGCGCTCGGCCACCTCTTTCTCGTAGCCCTGGTCGCTGGCGCGGTAGTAGCGGCGTCCCTCGAGGCTGTCTGGCAGATTCTGCGTCGGCGTGAAGTGGCCTTTGTAGTCGTGGGCATACCTGTAGCCCTTGCCGTAGTCCATGTCCTTCATCAGGCCGGTTACGGCGTTGCGCAGGTGCAGGGGCACGGGATCGTTGCGAGTCTTCTGAACGTCCTCCATCGCGCGGTTGAGCGCCATGTACGCCCTGTTGCTCTTTGGGGCCGTAGCCAGATAGACCGTCGCCTCCGCCAGGGGTATGCGTCCCTCCGGCAGTCCGATGAAGTGGACGGCTTGCTGCGCCGCGACAGCCACGGGCAGCGCCATCGGAGCCGCCATGCCGATGTCCTCTGCCGCCAGGATGACCAGTCGCCGGGCTATGAACAGTGGATCTTCGCCGGCCTCCAGCATTCGCGCCAGCCAATATATCGCCGCGTCGGGGTCGGAGGCGCGCACCGACTTTATGAACGCCGAGATGGTGTCGTAGTGCAGGTCGCCCGCCTTGTCGTGGCGCAGCGACCTCTGCTGCATGGCATCCTCGATGATAGCGGGCGTGATGTGACGAGCGCCATCCTCTCCGGGCTGCATTGCGGACGTGGCCAGTTCCAGCGCGTTCAGCGCGACCCTCGCGTCGCCATTAGCGAGATTCACCAGGGCTTTCGATGCGTCGTCGTCCAGGCGAGGACTCAGATCGCCAAGCCCGTTTTCGTTGTCGGCCATAGCGGAGCGAACTATGCTGCCAACCTCGTCGTCGGTCAGCGGCTTGAGGGCGAAGACGCGGGCACGTGACAGCAGGGGAGAGACCACCTCGAATGAAGGGTTCTCCGTGGTCGCGCCAACGAGCGCGAAAGTGCCGTCCTCGACATAGGGCAGTATCACGTCCTGCTGAGCCTTGTTGAAGCGGTGAATCTCGTCCACGAAGAGCACGGTGCGCTGCCCCTGCGCGCCCAGCCGTTCCCGCGCCTCCGACGCGACGCGCCTAAGATCGGCCACGCCGGACGCGACGCCGCTAACCTGCTCGAAGTGACTCTTCGTATGGTTGGCGATGAGGTTCGCCAGCGTGGTCTTGCCGGTGCCGGGCGGCCCCCACAGGATGATGGAGGGTAACTGGTCGGATTCGATACTCCTGCGCAGCACGGTGCCGGGGCCCACTATGTGCTGCTGCCCCGCGAACTCGTCGAACGTGCGGGGGCGCATCCTGGCGGCGAGCGGCGCGCTGTGGGAAAGCTCGCGCCGCGCCTGGTGCTCGAAGAGTGTCACGCCTTCCGTCCTTTAGGTGCTTGGGGCAGGTGTGTTCAATTGGGATGAGGATTGGAGCGCGAGCAGCCTCAGCGCAGCTCACGCCAGAATCGCTATGCGTCGAAAATGTCCTTGACCTCGCAGGATAAGCCGGGCAGCAAGTCGCCTCCGTCAAGCGTGTCGCCCTCGGCGAGCCTCGTCACCCTGCCATCTCTGGGGTGCACGTCCACGGCGCGGCCCTCGGGATGCACCACCCACACCAGCCGGACGCCGTAGCTCAGCCACATGAGCGCCTTGTCGTTGACCGCTTGCCGGCTGTCGCCGGGGGACCTGATTTCGACCACGAGGTCGGGAATCACCTCGTAGTGTCCCGAAACCTCCACGTCCAGAGGGAGCTTTTCTGCCGAAAAGTACACAATGTCCGGCTCCCGGACGGTGTCAGGGTCTCGTTCGAGCAGAACGCCGGCATCAGAACCGGCCAGCCGTCCCAATCGCCCTGGCTTGACGAAATTCTTGATCTCATAGCCCAAATTCATTACGATTTCGCCGTGTTTTCCTCCTGTCGGCATTGTCTCGCAAAGCACCCCCCGGATCAATTCGCCGCGAACGCCTTCGCTGTACAGCCGCAGCAGGTCTGCGGCAGTTAGAAGTTTCGTCTTTGTGGTTGTCACTGGCATCACCTCCGGTTGGAGACAGATGATTTGCGCCATTATAGCAGTATTCAAACAGCTTCGAAGTGGGTTTGTCCCGCATGAACCAGTCCTTGACTCAAGACGTCTGGACGTCCATCATCACTCCATGCCAGAAGAAACTGCACGATATGCGCCAGGCCGGGTTCGTGACGCCATACTGCAAGCGTTGACTCACACCTCAGAGGGTCTGACGACAAAGCAGATTGCGGAGCGGGTGTCGAAGGTCAACGGCCCTACGCCCGAGTCCTCGGTTCGTTCCTATTTGCGCCTGAATACGCCAAACCTCTTCACCAGAGAGGCATGGGGCGTTTACCGCATCAATCGGGGCGTGAACGGAAACGATGGCGTGCAGGGTGAGCTTACTCAAGCGGCTGACCGGAAGGCGCCCTTCCGGTATGGGAAGGCTACGCTTATACATGGAGACTGTTTTGATTGGCTGGATGCGCAACCGGATTGCACTATCCACGCGATTGTAACCGACCCTCCTTTCGGCCTTTACGAGTACTCTCCACAGGAGCAGTCAAAGCTGCGGAACGGCAGGGGAGGTGTGTGGAGGCTCCCGCCGTCGTTTGACGGCCGCCGGCGTTCCCCGGTGCCACGCTTCACGACGATGACCGACTCGCAGCGGGCGCATCTGCGGGAGTTCTTCTATGTCTGGGGATGCCTTCTGTTGCCCAAGCTCGTGCCCGGCGCCAACGTAATCGTAGCGTCCAATCCGCTGCTCTCCCATATCGTCTCCACCGCGTTGACAGATGCCAGGCTGGAAAAGCGAGGGGAAATAGTACGGCTCGTGATGACCATGCGGGGCGGCGACCGGCCAAAGTCTGCCCATGAAGAGTTCGCGGATGTCAGCGTCATGCCACGGTCGATGTGGGAGCCGTGGGGGACGTTCCGACGACCGATCGAGGCGCGAGTGCAGGACAACCTCAGGACATGGAAGACCGGCGGATTCCGACGGCCCTCGACTGGCGGGCCATTTGGCGATGTCATCAGGTCCGCCCCGACTCGCAAGCGGGAGAGGCGGATCGCCCCTCACCCGAGCCTGAAGCCGCAGGCGTTCCTACGGCATATCGTCAGAGGCGTACTTCCGCTTGGGCAGGGCGTGGTTGTCGATCCGTTTGCTGGCGCGGGTTCGACGTTGGCCGCCGCTGAAGCCGTGGGCTATGAGTCTATCGGTATCGAGAAGGACGCACATTACTTCGAGATGGCAGCCAACGCGATCCGCCAACTTGCGGGCCTTCAAACTGGAGAGAAAGTCTAGCCTACAACTTGTAGAGCCAATTCTCGCGGAGTTTCCCTATCCCATCTTTGTGGAGCGTAGCAGTTCGAGTGCCGAGTTCGCCTCTGGCATTCCGCCGGAAGTCGTCCACCGTCACTTGCCCCAGATAGAGTTCGGTAAAGGTCAGCGGCTGCCTGTCTATGGCTGGCTCGGTTTGGTTGTCCACTGCATAGACGAATACGCACATCCACTGGTCGCGTGCGCCGTGTGTGTCAACTGCACCGCCTCGCTTTCTGGTAGTCTTGATCTCCACGCCTCTGTCGCCCGCCTTCACCGCGTTGTTCGGGTACACACCTTGAACCACCAGATCAGGGTGCCCGTTGAAGTAGCGGTTCTCTGTCAGAACCCGCGAATGCTTCGATAGGCTGGCAGTAATCATATCGGACAAGACACCAGAGAGAATGGCGGGTCGGAGCATGTCGTCAAGCCGCTCAAGTCCCTAGCCGACAAGATACGAGTTGACGTCGCAGAAAAAGTCGTACACATCCTGCATTGCCGACTCGAAGTCCATAGCTCTCAGTTCGTAGGGAAGGTGCAGAGAGGGGTTGAACCCAGACCTGTCAACCACGTTTCCCGTGATGGGCACTGCCAGGCTCCTTTCGAAAGTAGGTCACGGAGACGCGATACTCTGTACGGAAGGCTCCGCCCGCACCGGGCGGCACTGTTCCCCTAGTTACCGCCGGACTTTGGCAGGAACGGGATGAGCCTACCCGCGAGCGAGGACATGTTCCTGGTCTGAATCCACACGCGCCCGTCGCCTCTGAACTTCATCACGAGGCCCTCTCCGCCGGCGATGAGCGAGCGAATGCCGCCCACTTTGCCTATCGAGTATTCCACGTCGTCGGTGAACGCCACGAGATGGCCTGTATCCACGACAAGCTCCTTGCCCGGCTCCACGCCAACCTGCTTGATCGCGCCGAATGAGTTGGAATAGACGACTCCCTCTCCTCCCTCCGAGTAGGCCCTGATGAAGAACAGGCTCTCGCCGCTAAATAAGCCCTTGAACCCCTGGAAGTCCGTATCGGTCTGCACGTTCTCAGTGCACGCCATGAACGAGCTCGACTGGATGAAGAGGTTGGTTCCCGGCCGCAGGTTGAATGACATGATGTCCCCCGGGGTTGAGGGAGCGAGGCTCACCCAGCCGCCGCCGCGCTCCGCCGTGAAGGTGTTCACGAAGAAGGACTCGCCGCCCAGCATCCTCTTCAATCCGCCGAAAATACCGCTTCCTCCCATGCCAGTCTTCATGTCCACGTCCTGCTGGGCCACCATGGCCCCTGGTTCGGCCTTGATGGCCTCGCCCGAGTCAAGCTCCAGCGTCAGCAGCGAATAGCTTGGGTCGAACTCTATTGTGGGTCTCATTGTCTGCGTCTCCTTTCCTTTCGTATCAGGTTCAAGGTTGCCCCGCCGCGTCCATGGCTCGCGCCGCGGTCCGCAGAAGGGCCTCTTCCTCTTCTGGCAGAACGGTGCGCGGGTCGAGAAGCACTCTATCGTCCTCGATGCGCCCGACCACGGGCGGTTCGCCTTGTCTTAGCAATCTTGCCATAGCATCCGCGCCGCCGCGGTCGCTGGCTATCGACACCGCCCAGGTGGGCAGTGTCTCCCCGGGCAGGCTCCCGCCGCCAATGGTGGATTGGGCCTCCATTACCGACGCGCCGGCCCCCAGCCTCTCCTGCCATCGCGTTGCCGTGGACCTCGCGTCCTCGGAGGACATCGCTATCATTCGCCAGATGGGAATCTTGTCCGTCGCCTCGTCTCTTACGTAATGCAGAAGCGTCGCGGTGAGCGCGGCCATGCTCAACTTGTCTATGCGCATCGCCCTAGCGAAGGGATGGCGCGACACGGCGTTGACCAGGTCGCG
This sequence comes from Dehalococcoidia bacterium, assembly GCA_965217565.1. Lineage (GTDB taxonomy): Bacteria > Chloroflexota > Dehalococcoidia > Lucifugimonadales > CATOSD01 > CBDCIS01. Next base: position 36,430 of record CBDCIS010000009.1, on the reverse strand, counting down.
TCTGCCCACGATGATGCCCGCCTGCGGCCCACCGAGCAGCTTGTCACCGGAGAAGAAGGAGAGGTCCACCCCGGCCCTCACGCTCTCCTGCGGCATTGGTTCGTGGGCGAGGCCGAACTGCGACGTATCCAGCAGGCAACCGCTGCCCAGGTCGTGAAGCGCCGGAACGCCGCGCCTGTTGCCAATGCTTACCAACTCGCCAATCCCGGGGGAGTGCGTGAATCCCATCACCCTGAAGTTGCTGGCGTGAACGAGCAGCAGCGCGCCGGTGTTCTCCGTTATCGCGGCCTCGTAGTCGTGGGCGTAGGTGCGGTTGGTGGTGCCGACCTCCACGAGCGTCGCGCCGCTCTGCCTCAGCACGTCGGGAATGCGGAAGCCGCCGCCAATCTCGACGGCCTCTCCCCGCGAGACAATGACCTCCTTGCCGCTGGTGACGGCGGCAAGCCCCAGCAGCATGGCGGAGGCGTTGTTGTTCACCACCAGGGCGGAGTCGCCGCCGAAAAGCTGGCAGATGAGTTGCGCGACGCGCGCCTGGCGGGAGCCTCTTCTGCCGCTCTCTAGGTCGAGCTCCAGGTCGCCGTAGCCCATCGCGGCGCGCCGGACCGCCTCCGTTGCTTCGGCGCTGAGTGGCGCGCGGCCCAGGTTGGTGTGTAGTATAACGCCTGTCGCGTTGATGACGTGTCTCGGCCATGCGCCCCATCTGGACGCCGCCCGCTTCTCCATACCATGGACCAACTCGTCGAGTGTCGGCGCCGCCGCCCCGTCCGCGATGGCCTTCCGCGCGTCCACGAACTCCGACCTCGCCAACTCCACCGCCGCCTGGCGGGAGTAGTCCTCCACCAGCGCCTCCACGCGAGCGTCAGACATGATTCGGTCGATGCTTGGCAGAGATCTGAAGGGAGAAGTCATAGCCTGCTCCGCGTCGCCATTGGGTAGTAATGAATCCATTATACCCCACCACTGGCCCAGATAAGCCCGTGAACCGGCGTGGAATTGAGCGCAAAGCATTGACCCTTATATCCACTCTTGCTAGAATGTGATGAATTTCTCAGAAGGCGGGGCATCTCATGCTTGTTATTGGTCTCACGGGCGGCATCGGCACGGGCAAGTCGCAGGTATCCCAATTGCTGGAAGAGCAGGGCGCTACCATCATCAATGCCGACCTGATAGGGCATGAGGCGTACGCACCGCAGACCGATACCTGGAAAGAGGTCGTGGCAGCCTTTGGAGACGTGGTCGCCGAGAACGGGGAGATTGACCGACGGAAGCTTGGTGGTATTGTGTTCAGCGACCCCAAGGCCCTCGAGAAGCTCAACTCCATTATGCACCCCCGCATGTACGCCATGATAGAGGAGAGGATAGAGGGCTTGCGGGAAGCGGGACGCGATACCGTCGTGGTCGAGGCAGCCATTCTAATCGAGGCCAACTGGACGCCGCTGATGGACGAGGTTTGGGTGACGACCTCGCCGGAAGACCAGGTGATCGAGCGAATCAAGGGGCGCAATAACATGGGCGAAGAGGGTGCCCGCGCCCGCATCAACTCCCAGATGACCTCGGAGGAACGTGTGAGGCACGCCGACGTTGTCATAGCGAATGATGGTAGTGTGGAACAACTGGGCAAAAAAATACAAGAACTGTGGAATAGCCGGACGTCAGCCCACAAGGAGAGCAGCAACTAGAGATGACTTCAACCACCAGGACCCTATATCGCAGCTACATCATCGAAGAGTACCACCTCGTTGACGAGCCGTACTACGTGGCAACCGGAGACGAGATCGAGCTATTCGAGGCCGCCTATCTGCAAAAAATTCCCTTGCTTTTCAAGGGACCTACGGGCTGCGGCAAGACCCGGTTCGTCGAGTACATGTCCTGGAGGCTGGGTCAGCCGCTCTCCAAGGTTAGAGCAGCCCCGGCCACAGGCGAAGTGTCCTCCAACGGCGAGAACGTTCCCCTAGTGACGATCGCCTGCCACGAAGACCTAACCGCAAGCGACCTGGTGGGCCGCTATCTCCTCGAAGGCGATAGCACAGTCTGGATCGACGGCCCGTTGACTCGCGCGGTCAAGGCCGGCGGCATCTGCTACCTCGACGAGATAGTGGAGGCCAGGAAGGACACCACCGTCCTGATTCACCCGCTCACGGACCACCGCCGTATGCTTCCGGTGGAAAAGCGAGGCGAACTGCTCGAGGCGGCCGATGGCTTCCTGCTGATACTCTCATACAATCCCGGCTACCAGAGCGCCCTCAAAGACCTCAAGCACAGCACCAGGCAGCGATTCGTCGCGATCGAGTTCGATTACCCGCCACGGGACATCGAAGCCGAGATCGTGCGTCACGAGTCCGGCGTGGACGCCGCCACCGCCTTGCAGCTTGCGCGGCTGGGCGAGAAGGTCCGCAACCTGAAGGAGCACGGATTGGGTGAGGGCGCGAGCACTCGCCTCCTCATCTACGCCGGCAAGATGATATCGCAAGGCGTAAGCCCCCGCCGAGCGTGCCAGGTTGCAGTGAACTGGGCCGTGACAGACGACGCGACGGTGCAGAGAAGCATCGAAGAGCTGATTTCGTCCATTTTCGAGTAGGAGCGTACCGACACCCACATGGACTGTTCACTAGCTCGCGCTAGAAGCGAGTTCGGCTAGATGGGAGTCTCAACGATAGACGTTGTGCGGCGCATCTTGTACGAACATCGCAAGCAGCCGATTGACGACCCCTCCCTGGCGCCCGCCGGCGTGATGATTCTCCTCTATCCCAAGGATGGCGAGTACTGCGTGCTGCTGAACAAGCGCTCCAACCGGGTCGAGCACCACAAGGGGGAGATCTCCTTTCCGGGCGGCGGAAAGGACCCCGGAGACGACACGCTCAGGGATACCGCCCTCCGAGAGACTCACGAGGAGATGGGAATCCTTCCCGACGACATCGAAGTGCTCGGAGAGGTGGACGACATGGCGACCCGCAGCCACTTCCTCATGCGCCCCTACGTTGGCACTATTCCGTACCCCTACGATTTCAAGCCCTTCGAGGCTGAAGTGGCCGAGGTGCTGGAGGTGCCCATCTCCATGCTGTTGGACGAAAAGAACTTTCGAGACGAAGTCAGAATCGTGGACGGGGAGTTATCCTATTCTCCCGCCTACGCATACAACGGTCACGTCGTATTTGGAGCGACCGCGAGGGTACTAAAGCACTTCCTGGATCTGCTTCAGGCCGCGCCGGACAAGGAGGCCCTGTGGAAGAAAAGACAACGCTAACGCTTGAAGAAATAAAAGACGAGATGCGCCGCTTTCCGGCCTCGGTCTTGGAAGAGGTGGATAAAGCCGCTCTCTCCATGCCCGACTCCATGACCGAAGTTCAGAGACTGGAATGGGCGCGGGCCGGCCTGGAAATCGCCCAGCAGACCGTGCGCTCCTGGGAGGCCGCCGCCCAGTATTACAAGGTTAGCCCCCAGGTTATCACCTTCATGCCCTTCAACTACTTCGTCAAGTGGACCGAGTGCGGAAGCGCCCTCTGCAAGGAATCGCCCACACTCGCCACGTCCTACTTCGTGGCGAGCCCGGGCGCGATGGGCAAGCTGAGGTCGCGCCACATCGAGACCTGGTCGAAGCTGGGACGCAGCCTTTACAAGGGCACCTGGAAGTCCAGCACGCTCGCGTGCAAGTTCTTCGACTCCAGTCCGGCCTTGATGGAGAGCCTGAGCTTCCAGGAGCTCGAGCAGTTCGTCGCGTTTCTGGACTCGCTCTCCCACCGTTCCTACGACCTCGCCTCCGAGTGCCTCACTCTTGGCCAGCAGCTATTCCCGCTGATAGGCGATGACAAGCTCGCGTTCATCTCCCTGGCATCCACGCTCGTTGAGACCGGCTGGCGAGAGGTGAAGAGTTTCTTCGACGCCGGCACCAGGGCTTTGCCTAGAATAGAATCCGACCAGAGACTTCGCTTCCTTAGAATGGCGGAGCAGTTGGTGAAGAGCGGCGGGTCGAACATTCCAACGATCATGCTGGACACCTCCCAGGCGTTGAGCCGGCTCGAGACTCAAGACCACTCCCAGGTTCTGTCTATGGCCGAATCACTGCTGCAATTTTCCCCACCTTCGGTGCCGGAGTTCATAAAGGCGGCTCCGTTCGCTCTGGAAAGCATTACCATGGGCCAGCTTGAAAAGTGGTTCGAGGAGGGCGCGCGAATCCTCGCCCAGAACCCCGACGGCGGCCTGGCGTACTTCAAGATAGAGTCCGCCCATTCGGAGGCCGTTCTGGAGGCGTTGTCCTCCAGCGTGGAGTTTACGCGCATCAAGGACGTCATGGAGATGTACTGCCGCGGACTCGCGGGCGCCGAGGTCAAGTTGTCAGCGAGTGAAGAGCTTGTCGAGAAGAATATCGGCTGGGTGTCTGGAGAGTCCCCATCCACCGAGGGTTCAACCGTGTTCGTCCCCGTCGCGGTTGACCGCTACTCCTCGAAGGAAGAGAACTTCTCCTGGTTCAAAGTGGTCTCCACCCACCAGGTGGCACACCTGGAGTTCGGCAGCTTCGGCTTCGAGTTCGACGCCGAGACCACGCTCTTCGACGACCTGCGACACGACCTCGAAAAGAACAAGATCAGAAGGGTCACCGGGGGCCAGGAAATGCCGGAAATCGACACCGAAAGCCTCGAGCAGGGGTGGGTCACAGACATGCAGAGGTTCTTCAACCTGTTCGAAGACCGCAAGCTCTCTCTCGACATCTTTACCGTGATAGAGGACAGCCGTCTCGACGCTCGCGTGAAGCTGGATTATCCGGGGATTCGCCGTGCCTATAACCGGGTTCAGTCCGACTCACTCACCGCGCGTCCCGAAATGCAGTCGCTGCCCATGCGTGAAGCCATGATCGAGTTCCTCGTAAGACTCAGCCTCCAGCAGTACAAGGACCTGTCGATACCGGAGGACTGCGTGGACGAAGCCCGAAGAGTCGCCAGGATCGCCAGGCGTATGCTTCATCCCGAGGCAAGCGTAGAGGACGCCGCCGAGGCCACGCTCCGGATCTACGCCATCATCGCCCAGATTCCCAATGAAGAGGTGCCTCCCGAAGAGTGGGAGGACATGGACATCGAGGAAGAAGACCAGAACGACCAGTATGAAGATTCCGAAGAGATGATGCAGTTGGTTCAACAGATGGCTATGGGGATGGAGATGGAATTGCGCCCGGAGGGCGAGGAGGAGTACGACTCCGTTGAAGAGGTGGACTACCGTGGCGACTTCAAGCCGGAGCTTTCCCAACTGCTGAGTATGCTCAAGATGCAGCCCCAGGACCAGAACGCCGACGCCTCCGGCGAGCCAATCACCCAGGAGATGCTCGAAGAGTTGCTCAAGAACAGCGCAGAACTCGACCTCCAGGCCGTCGAGGGCGAAATCCAGAACGCCAGCGGCCTGTTCGCCAACAACCTGCTCAAAGAGGCCGGCGTCAACCTGCCGCAGACACCGGAGTTCGGACAGGGGCCGCTGGTTCACGTCGATGAGGATGGCGCGTCGCTCGATCCCACAGAGCCGCAGACCTTCGTTTACGACGAGTGGGACTTCCGCGCCGAGGACTACAAGCCGCGCTGGTGCATCGTTCGCCAGAAGTTCATGCCGGAGGGCGATCCCGCCTACTTTGGAACAACCCTCTCCAACTACGGCTCGCTCGTCGGCAGGATTCGCCGCCAGTTCGAAATGATGGTGCCGGAGATGTTCCGCAAGGTGCGCAAACTGGAGGACGGCGAGGATATCGACATCGACGACCTCATCGAGTTCATCGTTGACATCAAGACCGGCTCCAGCCCCAGCGACAAGTTCTACTGGCGGCGAAACAAGGTGCAGCGCGACGTCGCCGTCGCCTTCCTCATGGACACCAGCGCGTCCACCGCGGAGGCCATCGACGATGCCAAGCGCGCTCCGGACGACTGGGACGCTCCGGACGACCCGGTGGAATACATGGTGTGGCTCAGAACGCGGCGAGGCGAGGCGATGAGGCGTTCCTACAAGCGTATCATCGACGTGGAGAAAGAGGCCGTCGTTCTAATCATCAACGCTCTGGAGGCGATCGGCGACATCTACGGGATATACGGCTTCTCAGGCTACGGGCGCGAGAACGTGGAGTTCTACACCATCAAGGACCTGGACGAAAACTTCTCGGACAGGGTCAAGAAGCGCATAGACCGGATCGCCCCCCTGCACGCCACCCGAATGGGGCCGGCGATTCGCCACGCCACCTCCAAGCTCGCCAAGCAGGACGCCCGCACGAAGCTGCTCTTTCTAATCAGCGACGGCCGTCCGCAGGACAGGGGCTACAGCCGCGAAGGGGTGGAGAAGGAGTACGCGGTGCACGACACCAAGATGGCTCTCGACGAGGCCAAGCGTCAGGAGATCAACGCCTTCTGTCTCACAGTGGACAAGAACGGCCACGACTACTTGAAGACGATGTGCCAGGACATGGGCTACGAGGTGCTAGACGACATCTACACGTTGCCGGAGCGGCTGCTCTACCTCTACAAGCGTCTGACCATGTAACCAGGACCGCACTCCTCAGAAACGCGAAGCGGGCCGCCGATCGGCGGCCCGCTTCGTTTTTCCACAAGACGGCTCAACGCTGGTCGGGGCGAGGATCATCCAACGGCTCGCCACTCTCTTCCGCTTTCTGACGCCGTTCGAACCATTCGACCCACTCCTTATAAGCCTCTTCACGCCCCTGTTCACGTCCCTCTTTGGGCTGTCTCTCCTTGAGTGGTTCGAGCCGCTTTTGCCTTATGTAATTTCCAGTGACCATAGTAGTATGCGCCATCTCCGTTTGCGCTCACTCAGTTTCCCCGTCACCCACTTATATCCGCCAGCCCCGCTTCCCGTCTCGCGTCGTTGATGTGCTCGAGGACGCGCGTTCGCAGCGGCGCCATCTCGTAGCCCACGTCCGACAGCATCCGGCTGTTGTCCACCAGATAAACGTGCGGCACGAAGCGGTCGCCAGTCGTGATCTCCGCGTCCGGGATGAAGCCGCGCACCATATCCACCATCTCCCCCAGCGTGGCGTGATGGCCGCCACTGTGATACACGTGGTGCTTAAGCTCATCGCTCAGGGCAACGCGAACGAAAATCTCCGCCGCATCCTCCGAGTGAATCATCGCCGACCTCTCCTCGCGGTGGAAGGGCAGGCTGACCGGCTTGCCGACGGCGGGCAGGGACATCAGCAACCCTCCTATCATGCCGGTCATGCCGGTGACACGACCGTGTCCGAACACCGTAGCGATTCGCACGGCGCGCAAGTCCATGCCGAACCGCTCTCTGTACGCGCTCGCCGAAAAGTCGTTCACCATCTTCGTCATGCCGTACACGCTTACCGGCGCGGTGGCGTCCTCCTCCGTCAGCGGGCGCTCGCCGAAGGTCTCCTGTACGCCATACACCGCGATAGAGCTTGCATAGACCACGCGCTGAACGCCCGTCCACCTCGCCGCCTCGAAGACATTGTTGGTTCCCTGGATGTTGACCTCCATCCCGAAGTGCGGGCGCTCTTCCGTGTCCGGTGGCAGCAGCGCGGCCATGTGTACGACTCTGTCAACGCCGTGAGTGTCGATAGCTTCCAGCAGGTGTGGAATCCGCGTAATGTCGCCACGATAGACTTCGATTCTGTCCAAGTAGGGTTGCAGGTTGGCGCGGGGTAGCGCGAGGTCGAAGCACACGACCTCTTCGCCGCGCTCTACGAGCTTGCGCACGATGCGCGCGCCTATGAACCCCGTCCCGCCCGTGACCATCGTTGCCATCGTGTCGTAACTCCTCGGACCGTCGCTCGCTTAAGACTTCCGGCAGAATTCAGCGCCAATTGGGGAGGGCAGGGCGCGCTCAGAGCGCCTGCCAGTAGCGTCGTCCCTCCAGCCGCACGACTTTGCCGATGTGGTCTTGCGGGTGGAAGTGACCCGCCGCGACCACGTAGCCCTCGTTCTCCGCCCGCTTCAGCACGGCCTCGCGGCTGCGGCGGCTCTGCGGCTTGTCGGTATCGACGCCAGCGCACCAGTCGGGCTCCTGCACCTGCACGCGGCTATGCAGCAGGTCGCCGACTATCATGGCCTTCTCTCCCTGCGAGCTAATCAGAATCACCTGGTGCCCCGGCGTATGACCCGGCGACGCCAGCGTGGTAACCCCGTTTGTAACCACGTGCTCGCTGTCCACGAGATCCATCAGACCAAGCTCCTGCAATGGAACCACGTAGTTCCTGACTTGCGGAGCCGACTCCAGCACGTCGGGCTTCGTGAAGTGCTCCCAGTCCGGTCTCGGCGCGAGGTAGCGCGCCCCGGGGAAATTGGGAGTTGGCGGCTTGCTCGAAATATCGAGGTTCCAGCCCACGTGGTCGGCGTGCAGGTGGGTGTGAACCACGATGTCCACATCCTCGGGCCGGACGCCCTCATGGCGCAGCCGGTTGAGCAGGTCGCCCGTGCGATTGCCCCGATCAGGGTGAGGACCCGGCCCCATGCCGGTGTCCACGAGTATCGTCTTGCCATCGGAGCGCACGAAGAAGCAGCCGTAGTAAAGCTGAAGCAGCCCATCTTCCAGGACATCCCCGTACGGCGTCCAACTCTCTGGCGGAACGTCGGGGAAGAACTGTCCGAGTTCGCGTGGAGGCGGGATCATGTCCAGCACGGAGACTATCTCGGCGGCGCCTACGCTTATCCTGTCCGTCATGGGCAGCTCCTTGCGTCAGGGCTGGTAAAGGCCATCCATCGGTGGCATGAAGAACTCGTACCTGTCGGCGTCCCCAAAGCCGTCCATCGGTGAAGGGGATATTCCCGGACTCTCCATGGCGGCCCGGACGATGTCCTTGCTGAACTGGCCCACCGTGCCCTCGCCCAGAAATTCATTCACCGGCATCCACAGGCACGCCTCGATCTCCTCTTCCTGCATCGTAATCTCTTCGCTCAGAGGTGAGAGCCGGCACACGAAGTAAATGTCGGACTTGCCGTAGCGGTAGCCGTGCCAGTGCCGGAAGCAGACCAGCGACTCGAACCGCGTTCTGACGCCCGTCTCTTCGAGTACCTCGCGCACTGCGGCGTCAGCCACGTGTTCGCCCGGCTGGAGGGCGCCTCCGGGCAGCTTGTAGGCTGGCCCGCGCCGGTTCGGGTTCCACTCGCGGTACCTCTCCGACACCACCAGGATTTCGTCCGAGTCGCTCACCACAACGCCTCCCACGCCGACGTAGTGGGTGGCGAAGGGCGGGATGAACGCGCCATCGACCAGCCGGCGTGTGAGCAGCACATCGGTCTCTTTGGCGTGGTGGTAGGCGAACCCCGCTTCCACGGCCACGGGAACCAGCGCGGCCTTGTCTATGGGTATCTCCAGCCACACCACCTTGTAGCCCTCGCTCTCCCACTCGTCCAGCGAATGCGCGAGCCGTGTGCGAAACCGGCCGACGTCATAATCCAGGCCTGCCGGGTTCACGACCACTCCACCAAAGGGATTGGGCGCCGCTTCGATCAGATCCATACTGCCACCTCTGTCTCTATGTGCGAACCTGCATCAATTTAGTTGGTAGGGGCGTTCCCTTGTGGGCGCCCAGGTATAGGAAAGAGGGCAGGCACAAGACCTGCCCCTACCAGCGTTCCCTTATGGGCCCACAAGGTTTGCCTCTGTAAGGCAGCGCCTACTCGCTCAGACTGTACCGCACCGCGACCGAAGCGACTCTGCCCTCTTTCTTCAGCTTCTCCAGGTGCGTGGATACGTTGCGTTCCGCGGCGTGGCGGAGTCCCTTCTTCAGGTTGCGCGGGTAGATGTCGCGGGCTATCTCTTCCACCTCGGAGAGACCCTTCCCAAGCGCCTCGAGCACCTGCCGCTCCCGCTCCTCGCGGTGGTCGATGTACCACTGAACGAGCTTGCCACCTCGCGGAGGCGGCACAACCGGCCCATGCGCGGGACAGATAGTGTCGTGCTTGAATCGCTTTAGAAACCGGAGAGACTTCATGTAGCTGGCAAGGTCGCCCACAGTCGAAGAGGACGCGCCCAGGATCGTGTCCCCGGTGAACAGTGCGCGGTCCTCCTTCAGATAGTAGCAGACGTGATCCACCTCATGACCCGGCGTGAACAGCGCGCGCAGAGTGGCTCCTCCGCCCATCCGGATTAGCTCCCGCGACTTCAAGGGGGTAACCGCTCCCTGGCCGACCATCTTTTCGAGCCGCTCAACGAGCTTGGGATGGCAGCGCACGGGGGACTGCATCACGTCGTAAACCCTGTCCGCCCCACCAACGTGGTCCTGGTGTCCATGCGTAACCAGTATTGAGTTGATCTTCGGGCGTCCAAGCCCTTCGTAATAGTCGAGGATATTCTGGGTCCACTCCCTGTGGTGCTCGCCCGTGTCGATGAGCGTCATCTCCTCGTTCGGATCGCCGACGAAGTAGTTGTTGCTGCCACCGGGGTGGGCAACGCCTCCATCATCGATGTGCATGACATAGACGTGATCCGTAACCTGCATCATTCACCTCAAGCCATCAGCCGTTGGGACGGCGGTCCAATCCTGCCAATTCCCTGCACCCCTATTCAAACGGCGTCCTTCTTCAGCTGCGCCTCCACTACGCGCCCGGGCGACATCGGCAGCTCCGTCATGCGGACGCCGACGGCGTCGTATATCGCGTTCGCTACCGCTGCCATGGGCGGCACTATCGACACCTCGCCAACACCTCTCACGCCATAGGGATGCCCGGGATTCGCCACCTCGACGATAACGGTGTCAATCATCGGAAGGTCCAGCGACGTTGGCATCCGGTAGTCCAGGAAGCTGGAGTTGAGCATCTGGCCCGCGTCGTTGAAGTAGTACTCCTCGTTCAGCGCCCAGCCGATTCCCTGAACCGCTCCCCCTTGCATCTGCCCCTCGACGTAGCTGGGATGAATGGCCTTGCCCACGTCCTGCACAGTGGTGTAGCGCAGGATGTCAACCTTGCCCGTGTCAGGGTCAACCTCGACGTCCACTATGTGAAACGCGAAGGCGTTGCCCACGCCCCCGGGGTTGACCGTGGCGCGCCCCACGATTGGGCCGCCCGTGCCGTTGAGTTGGGCCGCCAACTCCTTGAACGTCATTCGAAGCTCGGTGTCAACCTTGTGACGCAGCGCGCCGTCCTCGTACTCCACGTCGTCCGCGCTCACGTCCCAGATACGCGCGGCGCGCTCCACCATCTGCGCCCGGATGTCCTGCGCCGCCTCGTAGCACGCTCTGCCCATCTTGAAGGTTACGCCGCTGCCCCCGGCGCCGGAGCTATAGCCGATGGAGTCTGTATCGACTATCGAGGGTTTGACCAGTTCAACGGGAATCCCCAACGCCTCCGCGACGTGCATCGCCATGGCCGCGCGGCTGCCGCCGATGTCGGGCGAACCTTCCACGAGGCTGACCGTGCCATCGGGGTTCACGCTCGCCACCGCGCTCGCCGGACCCGACCCATTGAACCACGCGCCGCTCGCGACTCCGCGGCCGCGGTTTGGCCCATCGAGCGGGTCCTGGTAGTGCGGATGCTCCCTCGCGGCCTCCAGCATCTCCACGTTGCCAATCTTCAGGAAGACGGGGCCGGCGGCCTGTCTCGTGCCCTCCTTGGAGGCGTTTCGCAGGCGAAACTCGATAGGGTCTATCGACAGCTTCTCGCATATCTCGTCCACCACCGTTTCGACCGCGAACGCGGCGGTGGGGGAGCCGGGCGCGCGATACGCCGCCGACTTTTGCGTGTTCACCACCACGTCGTAGCCCTCGATATAGACGTTCTCGATGTCGTAGGGAGCAAGCATCGTCCTGCAACCCGACGGCACCGGCGACCCTGGAAACGCGCCCGCCTCGTACATGAGTCGCGCCTCAGCCGCCGTCAGCTTGCCCTCGCTGGTGGCTCCTATCTTCACGTGAATGTGCGTGGCCGACGTGGGGCCGGTGCCCTGGAACACCTCGACGCGGCTCATCGTGAGCTTCACTGGGTGGCCTGTCTTGCGTGAGAGAGCGGCAGCCAAAGGCTCCAGGTAGCACCCGCCCTGGCCCTTGCCTCCGAACCCCCCGCCGATCTCCATCGGAACCAGCTTCACCCTTGAAACGGGTATGCCGAGGATTGTCGAGGTGTGGTCACGTAGCGGGAAGTGACCCTGGCTGCTCGTCCAGACCGTCACGTAGTCATCGTCGCCCCAGTACGCCGTCGCGGAGTGGGGTTCGATGTACCCCTGGTGAACGGCCTTGGTGTGAAACTCCCGCTCCACCACTACGTCCGCGTCCTCGAATCCCTTTTCGAGGTCGCCCATCCGAAACTCGAAGTTGTTGGCGAGGTTCGTGGGCTTCTCGGCATCGGCGTCGGCGTAGCCTCCCGCGCGGGATGCAGGGCTGGACATGGTGAGCAGCCGCTCGTGTAGAATGGGCGCGTCGTCCTTCAGGGCGTCGTAGGCATTGAGCGCGGCGGGCAGGACCTCGTACTCCACGTCTATGAGGGACAGCGCCTCCTCCGCGATATGCGGCGTGGCAGCCGCGACCGCCGCTACGGCATGGCCCACGTAGAGCGCCTTCTCCCGCGCCATCACGTTGCGGCTGTAGAAGCCGTAGTTCAGCATCGAGCCTTCGCGCGCGTTGGCGGAGATCTCGGGCAGGTCCTCGGCGGTAACCACGGCCCTGACCCCGGGCAGAGCCAGCGCTCGGCTGGCGTCGATCGACTTTATGCGCGCGTGGGCGTGGGGGCTGCGAAGCAGTCGGGCGTGCAGCAGGTCCGCCATCTGAGTGTCGGCGGCGTAGCGCGCGCGTCCCGTCACCTTCTCGTAACCATCGTGGCGTATGGGCCTGGTGCCTACCACCTCATAATCCTGGGTAGAAAGAACCACGTTCGGCTCATAGTCCGGCATATCCAGTCCTCCTGGCAAGCGATAGGCATAATCTACCACAAACGCCCCCAGTTGACTAACGATGAAGCCCCGCGAGAGATTCGCGGGGCTTCATCTACATCCCTTACGCGGGGAACTCGTCCCCGGCCATTGTCGATCCTACTGCCGAGGCGGCTGCATCGGCGCCGGATTGACCAGGTCCATCCCGATGGTTCCCGGGAACATCGCCGCTATCTCCTCGACCGTCCAGCGCCCCTGCGTGTGCAGCGAGCGAACGGGTTCGGGGTTGCTCATAAGAGAGACCTCGCCGCCGGTTACGTGGAACACCTGGCCGTTCACGTCCTTGGCGGCGTCCGACGCCAGCCAGGTGACCATGGGCGCTATGTCCTCGGCCTCTCTCCGTAGGCGAATCGGCTGCGCTCCGGAAGCGCTCTGGATTCCGCTCGCGGCCCGAATCTCCCGCGCGCTGTCGGGAACCGTCGCCGTCATGCGCGTATCCGCGCCCGGCGAGATCGAGTTGGCGCGCGCGCCGTAGCGTCCCATGTCGCGGGCGAAGCACCGCGTCAGACCGGCTATGCCGTCCTTTGCCGCGCCGTAGTTGGCCTGCCCGGAGTTGCCGTAGAGGCCTGACGTCGATGAGAAGGTTATCAGGCATCCGCTTCTCTGCTGCCTGAAGAGGATGGAGGCGAACTTCGCCACGCTGAACGTGCCCTTCAGATGCACGGCTATCACCGCGTCCCACTCCTCTTCAGTCATGTTGAATATCATGCGGTCTCGCAGGATTCCCGCGGGAGTTACCACGATGTCCAGCTTGCCGAAGTTGTCTATGGCGGTCTTGACGATGTTCTCGCCGCCCTCCATGGTGGCGACCGAGTCGTAGTTGGCGACGCCGCCGCCGCCGGCGGCCTTGATCTCGCTCACCACCTGGTCCGCGGGGGCAGCCGCGTCACCGGAACCGTCCACCGCCGCGCCCAGGTCGTTGACCACCACACTCGCGCCCTCCTGCCCGAATAGCAGCGCGATGCCCCGGCCGATTCCTCGACCCGAGCCCGTCACGATAGCTACCTTGTCCTTAAGCATGTCGCCCATGTGTTACTCTCTCCTGAAAACGAATAGGGTAGGGGCTGAACCGTTACCCTTCGAATCTGTTGTTCTGTGTTTTCTGCGTAAGCGCGCGAGGCCCCGCCTACTGCCTGGGAGGCTGAGCCGGCGATGGATTGACCAGCCCCTGCGTCAGCTTTGTGGGAGCGAGCTTGCTAATCTCATCCAGCGTCCAGCGGTCCTGCTTGAAAATCGTGCGGACTCGCCGCGGCTGGGACATCAACGTTATGTTGCTCCCATACACCAGGAACGTCTGCCCGTTGATGTTGGACGCGAGGTCGCTCGCCAGGTAGCACACGAAGGGAGCTATGTCGTCGGGATCCATCGCCTCCGCCTCTGCCGGGTCTCCCATGCCCGGCGTGTCGGGCTGCATCTGGCGGGCGATGTCGGGTATCGTCGCAATCATGCGCGTGCTGGCGCGCGGCGCGATGGAGTTGGCCGTAACGCCGTACCTGCCCATGTCTCTCGCCACCACCTTGGTGAAGCCGGCGATGCCCGACTTGGCGGCGCCGTAGTTCACCTGCCCCGTGTTCCCTACCAGGCCCGACTCCGAGCTGAACGTTATCACGCGCCCGCTGCGCTGCTGCCGGAACAGGATGCAGGCGTACTTGACCACCGAGAAGGTGCCCTTGAGATGAACGGCTATAACGTCGTCCCACTCCTCTTCAGTCATGTTGAAGACCATGCGGTCTCGGAGGATTCCAGCGGGCGTTACCACGATGTCCAGCTTGCCAAAGTTGTCGAGGGCCGTCTTGACGATGGTCTCGCCGCCCTCCATCGAGGCTACCGAGTCGTAGCTGGCGACGGCCGTTCCCCCAGCGGCCTTGATCTCGTTGACCACCTCATCGGCGGGACTCGTGGAGTTCCCAGAGCCGTCCACCGCGCCGCCGATGTCGTTGACCACCACGCTTGCGCCCTCCGCGGCCATCATCATCGCGATGCCGCGACCGATGCCTCGGCCGGCGCCCGTGACGATAGCCACCTTGCCCGTCAAAGTGTCTGCCATGTAGTCTCCTTTCGAGTGTGTTTTGCTTTTCGATTACCCGGTCTGCGATGGACGGCAAACGCCGCCCAGTCTCGTCTAGCTGGCAAATGGCGGGAACCGAGGGGTTTCGCACCCGTGCCAGGCTAGCTACAAAATAGGGTATATGGGGTGCGTTTAGGACGAGCCGTGTACCGTTCAGTGTACCTTTGACAGCTCCGCCGCTATCACCGCTGTGCAAAGTTTGTAACTGAGAACGCGGGTCTCTAGGGGGGGAGTCTACACGTGCGAGAGGGCCGAGTCAAGCGTTAGGAATGTTCGTTGGACTTGACAAACCTTGCCATATGCTGGACTGTCAATGTGTATCTGCACACCGCGTACGGAGGACCTCCATTGATTGACTATGCCACCGACAGGAACGCCTGAGAAACGATTTCTTATTGCTGTTGGAATAGTTCTGGCATTCGGAATTGGGCTAGCTGGATTTCATGAGTTCAACCATCCCCGAAATGACGGCCTGACGGGATTTGTACTACGGAGCGCGGTACGGGCGGGACCGTTCATTATCGTGATGGGCGCGTTGGGCGTTATGGTAGTCGAGGGACTGATCATATTTGCGGAGAGATACCAACGCGGATGCTTCACAGAAGGGAAGGCAGAGGGGTGGCTGGAAGAACATGCCAGAGTTGATCGACTGATCTAGGAGCGTGCGCGGAACGCCGTGCTTACCGTTGACCTCGAGGAACTCAAGCCAGCTATTTCAGAGGAGGCCGACCGATTCACCGGTGACTGGATGGGAGGTTGCTCGAAATGATGGGCGAGGCTTGGTGGAAAGAGCGGGATTTTGAAGGCGGGCAGTCCTGAGACCTGTTAGAGGGTGTGTGAGAAGTTCAAATTAGGTTGGTGCTAAGCGTCGGAGCATGAGATGAATCATAGCTATATGGGTCCACGCCTCGGTTGTATCGGACAGAGCTTCGTAGTCCTTGCTCATCCGACGGCACCTGCTGAGCCACGCGAATGTTCGTTCGACCACCCATCTTCGCGGCAGCACTTGAAAACGGTGGCTGTCCCTGGGGCGCTTGACAATCTCGAGTGCCCAGCCTGTCAGGGCCCAGACCCACTCGACCAGCTTTCCAGCATAGCCAGCATCGGCCCAGACCAACCTCATGCGGGGAAACCTCCCTATCAATTTATCGATGACCAGCTTCGCCCCATCCCTATCCTGGATATTGGCAGGATGCACCACCACCGCCAGCAGCAACCCCATGGTATCTACAATGATATGTCGCTTTCGACCGTTGACCTTCTTGCCAGCGTCATAGCCACGAGGCCCCCTTTTTCCGTAGTCTTGACCGACTGGGGCTGTCTATGATAGCAGCGCTAGGTGTCGGGTTCCTCCCCTCGGCCTGCCGGACCTTGACTCGGAGAGCGTCATTGGCTCGTTCCCATGTACCATCCTCTCTCCACTCCCGAAAATACCACCATACAGTACCCCAAGGCGGGAGGTCATGCGGCATGGCTCGCCACGTGCAACCGTTGCGCAGAACGTATAGAATGCCGTTGACGACTTCCCGCAGGTCTACAGTACGTGGCCTTCCCCCAGTTTTGGCTGCCGGGAGTAGCGGAGCGAGCATCTTCCACTGTTCATCAGTCAGGTCACTGGGGTATGCTTTGCGTTTCATGCCTCCATTCTAATACATATCCAAGACTTCTCACACACCCTCTTAGCCTCCGAGAGGCTCACCGGCGCTACGCTTGTGCGCTCTGTGTTGACGTTAGAGCGACCAACACAGCAAGGCAGGCTAAGGCGAACAGTACGCTGCGAGATGGCACCGAGGCCCAGCGTAAGAAGCGACACATCATTAGGATCTGACGCCTTGAAGCATGCATGTCAACGGCAGGTGTCGGGTCGGTTCCCCATTACGCCGGTTCCGCAACGAACACCGGAATCCTTCGTGCCGTCCGGTTCTGATACTCTGCGTAGGGGGGGAACGCCGCCACTGCCAGCTCCCACAACCGTGTTCGTTCTTCCGTATTCTCGACTTCACGGACCCGCATCGTGTACACCTCTGTCTCATCCCGGATTTCCACGTTGCCATCCGCTCGAAGGTTGTACACCCACACTGGGTTCGTCGGTGCGCCGCCACGGGAACCCACCAGCACGTAGTTGTTCCCGTCCTTCACCCGCATCAACGGCGTCTTGCGGGTTGCCCCCGTCCGGTTCCCCCGGTTCGTCACGATAATGACGGGCAACCCGGTATCACGCAGGGTCGTTCCGTCCGTGCCTCCGCTGCCCTCGTAAAGTTCCACTTGCTCCCGCACCCAATCGCTGGTCGACGGTATGTACTCGGTCATGGTCTGCTCCTGCCTCTCGGTTACTGGTTAACTTGCCGCCTCATCATAACTCGAATCGTTGCCATTCTCTACTACTGCAACTCGTTGTAGCAATGGCCCGGCGAGAGCGTGAAGGATGCCGGTTGCGGCTACCTATATCAGTGGCACGACTGCGTTACGGTTGGAGAACTCCAGGGAGCAGGCTTCGCCCAAGATATTGAGCTACTGGTCTGGGACTGACCCGACACCGGGGCCGACCTCAGTGTCGCCGCGCTATCTGCGAGAAGGTGACACACTCTTACGCCAACAGCGTCTCGCGCGAGAAGATGGGGTAGCCCACGGTCATCGAAGACATCACCGACTATGGCATCAAGGCGTAACGTGTCAACACCACCAACCGTTTCACGATGGAACGGCGTGCGCCAGCCTGAAGCTCAACACGAAGGTTCTTGATTTTGTGCAGATCGAGAGAAGGACGACTTGCTACGCAGTTTTCCCGGAGTGAGACCACAGGTGTCGCTGACACTGCTTGCGTACCTGCCGGAACTGGGCACGTTGACCCGCAAGCAGATCGCTGCCCCCGTCGGTAGGGACCCCTTCAGTCGAGACATTGGGCCTCATAGGGGGAAGCGCAGTGTGTGGGATGGTAGAGCCACGGTGGGTCGGCACTACACATGGGATCGTTGGTGGCGAGTCGGCGCAACCCCGTGCTGAGTGAGTTCTGACAGTGTCTTCTGGACGCCGGCAAGCCGAGGAAGGTGGCTCTCAACGCGTATATGAGGAAGCTGTTGACCATGCTCGACAGCATGGTAAGGACAGGCGAGCGATGGATCCGATCATCTCAACATCTTGACAGACAAGACGGCTGCTATTCGCTGGATATCAGCAGCAGATCAAAAAACCGTAAAAACAGAACGCCCTTTATATTGTCCTTCAGATAAAGTTTTTTCCCTTGACCGAAGCCCTCAGACAGATGGACAGGTATGCCCGGATTCGCTCCAGCCAGGTTTCGGGCCGGACGGCTCTTGCGGCGGCTCTGCTGCTGTCCATCGGGGTGCCCGGTCAGGCGTCGGCTGCTCCGCCATCCGTGTATGCGCCCTGCGCACTAATGTTTTTGACCTTGAGCGTGGATAGCTGGTTGCGCTTGACATTCGCCATAGCGTGCCCCTGTGTACCTTTCATCTGTGTACCACTTGGGGGATTTTGTAGCACGCTATTGGACACGTCAAGACATTATGGGAACCCATTTGTAGCTACGAAACGGGGCTTTTGGGGAGTTTTGAATAGGGCATTGGCGGGAGCGAGAGGGAGTCGAACCCACCGTCCCGACCGCAGGGCCGGGACCAACGGATTTGAAGTCCGCGAAACCCACCAGGGCCCATTCGCTCCCATGAAACCCAGAGGCCGCCTTGTCGCTGCGCAGCCCGCCGGCCCACGTTCAGTTTGCCGGACTGGCGGCGGGTCTGGCGGGTCATTATAGCACGAACAAGCAATGCCCAAAGCCGCGCCCAAACCCAAGAAGCCTGTTTCGTTTTAGTAGGGGCAGGTCTCGTGTCTGCCCTCTTTCCCATACCTGGGCACCCACAAGGGAACGCCCCTACCGAGAAAACCGGGCAATGGCAGTTACGCCAGCGCCTCTTCGAGCTTGCTCTTCAGCACGGACTTGGACACCGCGCCCACCACCTGGTTGACCGGGCTGCCTCCATTGAAGATGAGCAGCGTCGGAATGCCCCTGATACCGTAACTCATTGCCGTCTTGGGGTTGCTGTCCACGTCCAGCTTGGTGAACTTCACCTTGCCGTCGTACTCCGTCGCCAGGTCTTCGACGATGGGCGCTATCATCTTGCAGGGCGCGCACCAGTCCGCCCAAAAGTCCACCAGCACAGGGGTATCGGACTCGATAACCTCAGCCGCGAAACTGTCGTCTGTTACGTCCATAGGATGGGCCATGTTCTTCCTCCACAAAAGAGTATTAGTCAACCCGCTTACCGGTAGCTGATGAAGTCGGCTACGATGTCGTCAACCTCGTTCCACCAGATGGTCCCGAGCGTCAGCCCCCTGGGAACGTCGAAAACCATCCAGCCGGAGACCTGTGTGTTACGCGCCAGTTCCACATCGCCCCACAGGAAGGGGACATACGTGTTTTCCTCTGGGTCCGCGGCATCGAGAACCTCTCCCAACTCGAACAGGTCCGCCGCCTCGACGCGGCGGGTTCGCCGGTCTCCCAATTCGGCGGCTGAGGGGTCTATGAGCAGCGGAATGACGGTGCTGGTCCTGTTGACAATCGTGACCTTGACAACGGCAAGCCGTCGATTCGACGCGACGGGCCGAATAACACGATGCCCACCATCGAAATCGAGGAAGGCCACCTTGTCCACAACTTCGGGTTGGGTTGCGTGAATTTCGAGGCTTCGACCACGCTTGACAATCAGCCCCGAGTCGTCGCCGCTGCATGAGACCAGAAGCGCCAAGGCCGCCGCCAGAGCGGCGAAAAGAAAACCTGTCCGCGCGAGCGCGTGAGCCCGCCTAATGTATTGTTGTGATGTCTCTCGCATATATGATTCGCGCCTGCCGTATTCTACTCTACCGCCGACAGCGAGGGCATAGCTCTCAGTTTGCTGACCAGACCGGGCAGCACCGAGAGAAGGTAGTCGGCGTCCTCATCCGTGTTGTCCCGTCCCAGGGTGAATCGAAGGCTGCCCTGCGCCACGTTTGCCGAACGCCCGATTGCCAGCAGCACGTGCGACGGCTCCAGCGTGGCGGATGAGCACGCGCTGCCGCTCGAGGCGTATATGCCGGAGAAGTCCAGGCTCAACAGGATAGGCTCACCCTCCACGCCTTCGAACGATATGTTGACGTTATTCGGAAGCCGCATGGTTGGATGACCGTTCAGGTGTGCCCTCTCCACCGAATCCTGAATGCCCCGCGTTATCCTGTCTCGCAGCCGGACGCAGTGAGCGGACACCGCCTCCCGCTCCTCGTCCGCAAGCCGAAGCGCCTCCGCCATCCCGACGATCAGCGGCACGTTCTCCGTCCCTGAGCGCCTCTGGCGCTCCTGCCCACCCCCCTGTTGCTGGGTCTCGAACGGCGTCCCGCGCCTGATGTAGAGCACGCCCACGCCCTTGGGGCCGTAGAACTTGTGCCCCGAAAGACTCAGCAGATCAACGCCCAGCGACTTCACGTTCAGGTCCAGGAAACCGGCCGCCTGCACCGCGTCCGTGTGAACGACTATCGTCTGGTTTCTGCGGCGCGCCTCATCCTTGACGATGCGTGAGATTTCCGGCACGGGCTCGATGGTGCCAATCTCATTGTTGGCAAGCATGACGCTAACCAGGGTTGTCTTGTCCGTAATCGCTTGTGCCACGTCATTGGGGTCCACGAGGCCGTAGCTGTCCGTCGGAAGGTATGTCACATCGAAGCCGAACTGCTCCAGTTGGTGGCACGTGTGCAGCACGGCGTGGTGCTCGATCCTGGTGGTGATGATGTGATTTCCCAGGTGGCGCAGAGCGAACGCGACGCCCTTCAGCGCGGCGTTGTCGGACTCGGTGCCGCCGCTGGTGAAGACTATCTCGCTGGTGCGCGCGCCGAGCACGCGGGCCACGACCTCGCGCGCCTCGTCCATCGCCATGCGCGCCTGCTGCGCAAGCGTGTAGATGCTGGAGGGATTGCCGAAGCTGTCCCGGAAATGGGGCAGCATCGCCTCCAACGCCTCCCTGCGAACAGGTGTGGTGGCCGAGTGATCCATATAGATTGCCTTGTCGCTAATCGACATCCTCAAGTCCCCCGCTAAACTAAAACCCGTCGGCAGCCCGAACCGCCCACACACATTCTAGCATGTAGGCCCCAAATTGTCAGAATCCCGATCCGACCAACTGAAAACTGACTACCGACAAACCGAGTACCCCATCAGCTTGTAAGCCAGCTTGGCGGCGGTATAGGCGCAGGCCTCCGGCCCTTCCGACGGGCTGAGCTCGCTCACGTCGAACCCGACGATCCGCCTGTTCTCTCCAACGGTCCTGAGCAGCCCCATAACCTCGCTCCACGACATGCCGCCAGGCTCCGGCGTTCCCACCGCCGCCATGATGGACGGGTCGAATACGTCAAGGTCGATGCTCACATAGACGTCGCGCGACAGCGAGTCTATGACCGCGTTTGTCGCTTCCGTTATCTCCACCGCTGAACCTGTGTGGAAGTGCGCGGGAACGCCTTCCTTCCTTATGAAGCCCATCTCCTCCGCGCTGAGGCTCCGCACGCCGACCTGCGCGATTGGGCATATTTCCCGGATGCGGCGCGCCACCGAGGCGTGCCCCCACCTCGTGCCCATGTAGCTATCGCGCATGTCTGCGTGAGCGTCCAGATATAGCGTCGAGAGGTCCGGATACAGTTGCGTCATAGCCTGTACCGCGCCTATCGCTATCGTGTGTTCACCACCGAGCAGCGCGACGAGCCTGTCCTGGCCGGCGGCCCACAGCGTCGCGCGGCGCACTCGTTCGACCATCGCCTTGGGCCCGCGCATGTCGGGCGCGACCTCGGCCGTGGTGTGAATGCCCGCCAGTGAGATGTCCCTGTCGAGTTCCGCGTCATAGTCCTCGAGGTGGCGGGAGGCGGCTATGATGGCCGCCGGGCCGCGCCGCGCGCCTGCCTTGTACGACGTGGTGCTGTCGTATGGCACGGGGACTACGACGACCCTGGCCGAGGGGAGTGCCGCCTCAGAGGGAGGCGTGTCCAGGAAGGTGGGCCAGTGGAGAGGCGCTCCGCCAAGCGCGTCTTCCCCCGTTGTTTGGGCCATCACGCGGGCCCTGTGGTCGGCATGAGGTTGACTCGCTCCCGCACCATGCCGTTGAACGCCTCCCTGGGAGTCACGAACTCCAGCCCGCGCTCCAGCGTCCACACGTTCACGTCCGGCAGTGAGAACGCCGCCCTCACGTCCTCCAGCGAGGTCTCGATGTCGAACTCTTTGCACGAGAATATGTCGATGTTAACGTAACCCCTCTCGGGGAAGGTGTGTATGCTGATGTGGCTCTCCGCGATAACCACAAAGCCGGATACACCCCAGTCTTCGGGCTTCTTGCCTCGATAGGTATAGACCTGCGGCGGAGCGACCTTCGTCATCCCAATCGCCGCCGGGTACTCGTCCAAGAAGCGGTGTATCAGATCAACGTCCTCCAGCTTGGTGGGGTCTCCCCCATATCCGTCAACTACCAGGTGCACGAGTCAAGCTCCTCCATAGGGAAGTTGGACAACGCCAGGACAATCCTGAAAATCTCCCAGTATCCGAATCCCGATACTGGCAAACTGACAGACTAACCAATAAAGGTTAACATCGTTATATTATTCACACAACGCTTGAACGAAAAGTCCGTCATAGTGTAGAATCCTCTGGTTGCGTAAAAATAGGCGCGGCGCGCGGAAACCCGCTCGGAGGTTGAACCGCCGCGGCTTGAATCTGAACGCTCGAGCGGCTAGAATCTCCGCCGACTCCCAAGACTGTGAATGAAGCATGATTGAGCTAGACAAGGTATCCAAGTACTACGGCGACTTTCCGGCCATCCAGGACATCTCCTTTGAAGTGGAAAAGGGAGAGGTTCTCGGTTTCCTTGGCCCCAACGGAGCCGGCAAGTCCACCACGATGAAGATTATCACCGGCTTTCTCCCGCCAACGGGCGGCAAGGCCTCGGTCGCCGGCTACGATGTCGTAACCCATTCGGTGGAAGCGCGGCGTCATATCGGCTACCTGCCTGAGACCGTGCCCCTCTACGCCGACATGTCGGTTGACGAATACCTGGGGTTCATGGGCAGAATCCGCGGTATGTCCTCGGACTATGTGCGCCGGCGCATCGGCGACGTGGTGGACATCTGCCATCTCGAGGACTATAAGTCCACCCTCATCAGCAAGCTCTCCAAGGGCTTTCGACAGCGTGTAGGCATAGCCCAGGCCATTCTGCACGAGCCAGACGTCCTCGTCCTGGACGAGCCAACCATCGGCATAGACCCCGTTCAGGTGGTGGAGACGCGCCAGCTCATCAAAGACCTCGGCGGCGAGCACACCCTTATAATAAGCACGCACATACTCCCCGAAGTGAGCATGATCTGCGAGCGTGTCATCATCATTCACGAGGGCCAGATAGTCGCCATTGACAAGCCGGAAAACCTCAGCGAGAGGCTCAGCGGCCCCGAGCATGTCGAGATCGACGCGCGAGGCCCGCAAAGAGCCGTATCCCAGGCCCTGCGGGGCGTCGATGGCGTTCACGAGGTTTCACAAACCGCCTCGCATGGCGGCGGCCTTTTCAGCTACACGGTCATCGCCAACCCTGACCCTCGCGTAAAAGCGCGGCTCGCCTCCACCGTCGTCGGTGGTGGATGGGACCTCATGCGCCTGCAATCGGTTGGCATGAGCCTCGAAGAGATATTCTTGCGGCTGACCACCATCGAGGGAGAGGAGTCGGAGACGTGAGAAATACCCTTACCATCGCCTGGAAGGAGGGCAAGCTCTACTTCTCCACGCCGACGGCGTACGTAGTCGGGGCTATGTTTCTCGCGCTGACCGGCGTCTTCTTCGTTGACGCCGCAACGCTTCCTTTCGCTGAAGCGAGCATCCGCGACCTCGTCCTTCGCTCCAGCTTCCTGCTGCTGTTCCTCTCTCCGCTGCTCACCATGAGGCTGCTGGCCGAAGAGCAGAAGCTGGGAACCCTGGAACTGCTGCTGACCGCGCCCGTGAGGGACTGGGAGGTCGTTATCGGCAAGTACATCGCCAGCTTCGTCATACTGGTCGTCACACTGGCGCTCACCTCGTACTACGCGCTGCTGCTCTACTGGTTCGGCTCCCCGGACACCGGCCCGATGCTCAGCGCCTACTTCGGGCTTATCCTCTACGGAGCGGCTGCGCTTGCCGTGGGACTGATGGCGTCGTCGCTGTCTGCCAACCAGATAGTCGCCGCCGTCGTGGGCATAGCGATACTGCTAATGCTCACCTTCGTCGACCAGATAGGCGGCATCGTAACCGGCGTGGCCGCCGACGTGCTCAGCGGCCTTTCGATGAACGCCCATTTCTTGGACTTCACGAGGGGGATCATAGATACCAGCAACGTCATCTACTTTGTCAGCATCGCGGCGGTGTTCCTCTTTCTGACGGTCCGATCCCTAGAAACGCGAAGGTGGCGATAACCGTGCGTGGCCCCACAACACAAAGCAACAGCACATACGACGTCTTGCTCTCGTCCATTCGCTCCGTCGGCTTCTGGAGTGCGATAACGGCCATCGTCGGGATAATAGCCGTTGTAGGCGGCGGGATACTCTACCTCACAATCGACGAGCTTCAGAGTTTCTCCATCAGCGTCGTGGTCATTGGCTTTGCGCTGCTGCTGCTCGCCCTCGTGCTCTCGCCCAGGTCAGCCGCGATGTTCTTGGTGGGAAGGCAGGGCAGGTACGGCTCCAATGTCCTCATAATGACCCTCGCCTTCTTCGTCATCGTCATCCTCGTCAACTTCCTGCTCTTCCGCAATCCCACGCGGGTTGACCTTACCGCGACCAAAGTTTTCACCCTCGCCCCACAGACGATAAGGATTCTCGAAGAGCTGGACACGCCAGTGAGGGCCAACGCCTTCTTCACTCCAAGCAGCGCGAGCACGGCTCTCGCCCGGCAGCAGGCCGAGGACCTGCTCAACGAGTTCACCCGGCACGGCAACAGCTTCACCTATCGTTTCATAGACCCCGAGGTGAGACGCGCCCTCGCCGAACAGTTCAGCGTAACCAGCTACCCCGCTATCGTGTTCGAAGACGTCGTGCGGGGAACCCAGCAGAACGTCACCACCTTCACCGAGCAGGGTTTCGTCACGGGCATTCTGGTCGCTACCGGAGTCGAGCAAAAGACGGTCTATTACCTGACGGGCCACCAGGAGGCCGCCATCACCAGGGACCCCGGCACCGGAGAAATCGAAGAGGAGGGCTTCGACTTCGCCCTCCAGGGTATGCAGAGAGACAACTACTTTGTCAGACCGCTCAACCTCACCCAGTTCGAGATCGTCCCTCCCGACGCGGCGGTGCTTATTATCGCCGGGCCAAGGCAGGACATGGCCGACGTCGAACGTGAGGCCCTCTCGGAGTACATCCTGGGCGGTGGCAGGGTGGTCGCGCTGTTCGACCCGGCCACCCCGGATTCGTTCGCGCAACTGCTCTCACAGTGGGGCGTCACGCTGGGCGGGCACAGTATCGCCGACGCCATAAGCAATGTCGCGGGCCAGGCGTTGACGCCGCTTGCCCAGAAGGCCAACGCCCAGTACCTTCCCGACAGCATCGCCGATATAAGAATCACCGACCAACTGGACGTCACCTTCTTCCCCGGCGTAACCTCCATCGATCCCTCGATTCCGCCGGAAGACATGCCCCCGCAGATACGGATACTCCCGCTTGCGATATCAACGCCCGCAAGCTGGCTGGAAACCAACCCCGAAGCGGTCAACTACGATCCTGACGAAGACACCCTCGGCCCCTTCAACCTCGCGGCGATTGTCCAGGCGCGGGGCGACGTCAACCAGGACCCCCAGGAGGCCTTTGGCGCGCCGGAGGCGAAGCTGGTGGTGTTCGGCGATTCCGATTTCGCCAGGAACAAGTACTTCTTCAGCAGCGACAACGCGGACCTGCTCCTCAACTCCGTGAATTGGCTGGCTGAAGACTACGACCTGATTTCGATTCGGCCAAAGCTCATCCCTTTACGAGAGCTCGTCCTCAATACGCGGGAGCGTGAGTTCGTAAAGTGGTCGAGCTGGTTCCTTCCGCCGGTCATCATGATACTCATCGGAGGCATCGTCTGGTGGAGGAGGCGTTGAGCCCGGGGGTGGTAGAACGATGAACGTACGCCTGACGATTCTTCTGGTGGTAGTGGCGATCGCGGTCGGCGCGGTCGTTTACGTCAACCCCTTCAAAGAGACCGCGGAGAGGGAAGAGGATTCCCCCTGGTTCTTCCAGGTCGCCGAAGAAGACATCCAGGAAATCGAGGTCATCCACCAAGAAGACTCCGTTAGGTTCTTTAAGATAGATCCCGACCGCTACCTGTGGGAGTTCGAGGAACCCGAGGGCATTCCGCCAAGCCGCTATCGCTGGGGCGGCATAACACTGCTGCTGAGCGGCCCGAGGACCCGGCGAGACCTCACGCCTCAGAAGCTGATCATAGAGGACCCCGCCGAGTACGGACTCGACGACCCGATTACCATCGTCAACGTCGGCCTCACCCACGACAGGAGGCTGGAGTTCCGGCTGGGCCATGAGACGACGGACGGCTATCACCACTACGGACAGGTCATTGGATTCCCCCAGCTATTCATTATCGCCGACTCCTGGGGCGACGTAATCGCTCGCCTCGCCACCGAGCCGCCGATTCCCACATGGTACGAAGAACGCGACCCCGCCGCCACCGTTGAATTGAACATCTACGACGGAGGCCGCTTCTCTGAAGACACCCGCATCCTGACTTTCGAGAACGAAGATGAAGAGGGCTGGTTCGTGAGTGACCGTGACGTCGATGACGAGCCCCTGCCTGTGGACAGCCAGCGATGGGTCGCCCTCCTTCCGCTGCTGGGCCGGCCCGCAGGCGTCAGTGTGGCCGTGCCCTCGGTCGATGACAGGGATTACACGCCCTGGGGCATAGGCGACGACTCCCGCGCTATCGAATTGAGATTCCTGGGCAAGAGCGAGGGGGGAGTTGACTTCACCGACGGCGATATCTACCTGATTGGCGACAAGGCCACCGATGAGCCGAGCTACTTCGCCCAGCCTGGCGCAAAGCCCCCCGATAAGCCGAGCTACTTCGCCCAGCACGTGTCCGACGACGTCTTAAACCCGGTGCTCTACATCGATTCGGAATGGGTGGAGACCCTGTTCGCCCTGCTAGACGACGTTCCCTACGCCGCGAATCAGTAGGCCAACATCACTATTCCCCCGCCTTTGACGAGAGGGGGTTAGGGGGGTGAGCGTCAGCCGCTCGGCAATCCAAACGACAACCCCACTCAGGAGAACCACATGAACGCCGAGATAGTTTCCATTGGCACAGAGATACTCATGGGCGAGATAACGGACACCAACTCCGCGTACATAGCCGCCGAACTCGCCAAGCTCGGTATAGAGGTTCGCTGGGTCTCCAAAGTCGGCGACCACCCCGACAGGCTCTTCGAGGTGATAGATCGCGCCTGGCGTCGTTCCGACGTTACCCTAACCTCCGGCGGCCTGGGGCCCACCTCCGACGATCTTACCAGGGAGACCGTCGCCAGTGTGATGGGCGAACAGATGGAGGTGCAGGACGACCTGCTGGAGCAGCTCAAGAGCATCTTCGCCGGTCGAGGCGGGGAGATGCCCGCCACCAACATCAAGCAGGCAACCCTCATACCTTCAGCCGAGGCGATCCCCAACCCGATGGGCACAGCCCCAGGATGGTGGGTCGAGAAGAACGGTCACGTGATAGCCTGCACGCCAGGACCGCCCAGGGAGCTGGAGCGAATGTGGACTTTCGAGATCGCCCCCAGGCTCAGGCAGCGCAACCCCGGCGTAGCGATCGTAACGCGCACCCTCAAGACCTTCGGCATCTCCGAGGGCGGGCTCGACGAGATGCTCACACCCCTTTTCCAGAGCGTCAATCCCTCACTCGGCATCTACTCCAAGCAGGACGGCATTCACCTGAGAGCCATAGCCACCGCCGCAACCGAGCGGGAGGCCGGTGAACTCATAGCTCCGATGGAGGCGGAGATTCGGGGCATAGTTGGCGACGACGCCATCTGGGGAGTGGACAACGAGACACCGGAGGCGCTGGTGGCGGCCCACCTCGGCGAGCGAGGGCAGACGCTCGGCATCATGGAGAGCTTCACCGGCGGCCTGCTCGCCAGCAACCTCGCCGAAATGCCGGGAAGCCACGACTTCCTGAAGGGCAGCGTAGTCGTCTTTGGGGAGGAAACGCTTCAAAAGCACGGCATAGACCCGGCGGTGATAGAGGAGCACGGAGCGGTCAGCGCACCTGTCGCCGAGGCGATGGCGCAGGCCGCGCGCCGCGCCTTCGACGCCGACGTTGGCGTAAGCGTAACCGGAGTCGTCACCAACCCAACCCCGTCCAGTGGCCCGCTGGGCTCGTCCTACATAGGATTCGCGCTGGGCAGCCGCGCCGCGTCCACGTCGGGCCGCTATCCCACCCAGCGCCTCAGAATAAGAGGCCGTGCCGTTACCCACGCCCTGCTGGAGTTCATTCGCCAGACCAAAGACGCCGGCCCCTCAACCCCTCGCCGCCTGTGGCGCCGCTAGTAAGCAGGGGCGACCGGATGGTCGCTACGCCTGGCCCGGAGTAGGGGCGGGGAGCGGGAAGAACTCCGCAACCGGAATCTCGATCACGCTCGGCCCATCCAGAGAGAGCGCATCCCGCACTGCGTCCCCGATGTCGGCCGGACGCTCCACGTAGTAGCCTTTCGCGCCGTAAACCTCAGCCAGTTTGTCGAAGCGCGGATTCTCCAGGTCAACGCCTATGTAGCGCCCGTCGTAGTGTCGCTGCTGCTGCGCCTTCTCCGCGCCGTGGCAGCTGTTGTTCAGCACGATGCTCACCAGCGGGATGTTCCAGCGAACCGCAGTGTTCAACTCCCCTGACGTGTACAGGAAGCCGCCGTCGCCCTGGATGCTCACCGCGGGACGGTCGGGCCGCCCCAACTTCGTGCCCAGTCCCACGCAATAGCCCATTCCCAGTCCGCCCTGGTCCGAGTAGTTGAACATCGTGCGCGGCAGCTCGAACGACAGCCGGTCGTAGGAGAGGCCCGGCGCGACGCCGGCGTCTATCGTCACCATGCAGTCCTGCGGCAGCGCCCCGTTCAGCTCCGGGTACACCTGCTGCGGCATCATCGGGTCTCCGCTAATCTGCCGCTCCGCCCGCAGCCGTTCCCGTCTGCGCGAGGCCAGCGCCTCCACCTCCGAACGCCACTGGGGATTCGCGCGTCCCTCCGGGAAGTCCTCGCGAAGCGCGCGCAGCAGCTGCCGCGCCACGGCTCCGGCGTCGCCTATGATGCCCTCAGCGACCGCGTAGTTTCGCCCTATCTGCTGCGGGTCGATGTCCACCTGCACGATAGCCGTCTCGGGGCGAATCACGCTGTGGTTCCAGCCCGTGCTCTGCTGATTCAGCCGCGAGCCGAGCGCGAGAATCACGTCTGCGCGGTGCATCGCCTCCGCCGCCTCGCCGGAGCCGCGTCCGCCCGGCGGCCCAACGTATAGGGCATGGCTGTTGGGCGCGACGTCGTGGTGACCGTAGGATGGCACGATCGCCATGTCCAGAAGTTCCGCGAGTTGCACCGCCTCCTCGCTGGCCTCCGACTCGATGATGCCGCCGCCTGCCAGCAGCAGGGGCCGCTTGGCGCCGGCCAGCAGCGCCGCCGCCTGCCGCACGGCCTGGGCGTCCCCCTCCACGCGGCGATTCACGGCGCGATACTTTTCCGCCTCCAGGATGTCCCAGTCCACGTCCAAGTCGTCCATCAGGTCCCGGGGAATGTCGATGAACACCGGCCCGCGCGGCCCGGTCAGCGCGACGCGAAAGGCGTTGCGGAACGTCTCCGGTATCCGTTCCGTCTTGTTGACCTGTACGGCCATGTTGGTGATGGGCTTGAACAGCCCAACCAGGTCGAAGGCCTGCGTGCCGTCCCTGCCGATGTAGTCGCGAGCGGTGTCGCCGCCGATTACGATGACCGGCGCATGGCCCTTGTAGGCCAGCGAAACGCCCGTGATGAGGTTGATAGTGCCGGGGCCGGACGTGGTGATGCAGGCGGCCGGCTTGCCCGACGCGCGCGTGTAGCCGTAGGCCATGAACGCCGCGCCCTCTTCGTGGCGCGTATCCACGAAGTGAATGTCGTCCCTGCCGTACATCTCCGTTACTATGCTGTTGGTCGTGAGGCCAACCAGCCCAAAGGTGTATTCCACACCCTCGGCGCGCAGGAGTTCGATTATGCCCTGCCCAGCCTTCATCCGAGTCATAAGATTCGCCCTCCAAGCATCACGATGTCAATCCATAGACCCGCGCAGCGTTGTCGCCCAGGATCAGCCGCTTCTCCTCGTCCGAGAAGTCGATTCCCGCCGCCCTGACCTCCTCCGGGACCTCCTGGTACATCTTCAGGTACCAGCCGTTAGAGGGCGAGGCCGGGTTCGTCCAGTCCGTCGCGTACATCACGCGCTCCGCGCCGAGCACGTCAACCGCGTTTCTCAGGTAGCGGTAGAATCGCAGCGGGTCGCGACGCGCCATGCCCTGCCACAACGCCGTATCGATGACGATGTTGCGATGAAGCTCGCCCATCGCCATCATGTCCTGGTACCAGCCAAAGCTGCCCCGGGAGTGCCCCACGCCGCCGTGGCCCGCGTGAATAGTCAGTTCCGGGAAGTCTAGGCTGACCTCTTCGAGGTGAAGCGGGTGCGCGTACTTGCTCAGCATCGGCGCGGTGGCGACGGGGCCAACGTGGTACATCACCGGAACGCCATGCTCCTGCAAAATCTCATAGATAGGATACACCAGCCTGTCGTTGGGGTAGTATCCGCCCGCGCAATACAGCTTCAGCCCCCGCGCGCACCACTCAGTTACGGCCTTCTTAACAAACCTGGCGGCGTTCGGCCTGCGCGGGTCCACGCTGGCGCACCATGCGAGCCTGTCGGGATGGGCCTTGGCGACCTCAGAGGTCAGGCGGTTCTGCTCCTCGATGGGAACCCTGCTGTCCTCCCCAGGCACCACAGCGCCGTAATCGACGCGAAAGACCAGTGCCTTGTCCAGGCCAATCAGGTCCATCTCGGCGATGAGGCCGCTGCCGTCGGGGTCCCAGGTCTTCTCCACGAAGCGCATCGCCTCGTCCGCGCTGATGCCCCTGGCGCGCGCCACGTTCGTCAGCGTGTGCGCCTGGTTCCAGCGAGGCCGCCAGCCGTCAGCCCAAATATGCACGTGCGAATCGACAATCATCCAAACCCTCTCCAGAACTGTGCCCCCACCTCAATTCTCCCCCCACAACTGACAAACTGACCCACTCGCCCTCACCACAAAATCGTCAGCACGTACTCCGGCGGGAACTCCGAGTCCTGCATCCGCTCCTCCGGCTCTATGCCGAACCCATCGAGCACGAAATAGAGTTGACGCAGATGCTGCGTGGTGTGCCCCGCGATCAGGTCCAGCTGCTCCGCGCCGCTGCGCAGTCCTTCGCCGGGAGGCTTCTGGAGCGCGGCGACGTCCTGCTTTGGCGCCCACGCTCGAAACTCCGTGATAACCTCTTCGCCAAAGTCCGCTATCTGCGCGAAGCTGTCGTAGGAGCGGCCGGGCAGGTCCACCGTGGCCTGGTCTTCCATCGGAAACACCCCCGTGTCGATACCCCGCATCGTCCGCTGCACCATGCGAAGGATGTGATACGCGAACTCGCGCATCGGCCGGTCCCTGTCCGGCGCCCGGTAGTCGAGGTGCTCATCGGGCATCTGCCTGACGGCCCGCTGCACGGCGACCGCGATGCGCTCCAGCAGCGGCAGCGTCTCAGACGGGTCTCTGGGCGCAGACTCTTTGCCAAGATGAAGCGCCTTGGAGATTTCGTTGGGGCGGAATCCCGCTATTCCCTTCTCCCCGATAACCGTAACGGGCACGGTTCGGAACCCCAGCTCGCGCAACTCATCCAATGCGCCGGGGCTGTTCTCTATGTCCCGGTCTATGAACGGAACGTTGTTGTTCGAAAGAAACTCTTTCGTTCGCGCGCACGTAGCTCAACCGATGCGAGCATAGACCTTTACCTCTACTTCGAGCATCAGAACACGTCCTTTCTTTCAAGCTGTACGAACAGCCCCTCATTTCACCGAATCAGGCCCTATGATACTTCAAACGCGGATTGGCGTAAACCTGCGCTTGCCTCTGCTGACAACATCCCCTTGACATACACGAACCATCGTGCTATTATCGCCCCATCGATAACCGTACACCATCGCCCTGGCCCGCCGTGCCCCAACCGGCCCTGCGCAGCCGATGCGCAAAATCCACAGAAATAGGTGTCTAATTTCCTGTACAAACAACCGTAACCCTACTACATTCCAACTCAGAAACATCCCCTGAATCCTCTCACAGCGTCACAGACCCCAAGTAGGAATGAGACACAATGCATCAAAATGAGACACCCACAGGCGTTTTTCCGCCAGCGAAAACATCAATCCGTCTAGATGCGAGCCAATCCCACACCGGGCTGACCTGCATGAGCGGCCTGTCCGCATCCTCGATAGCCACCAAAGTCCCTTGGCCCTGAAATCCTGAATCTGGCGACGCCTGCACACGAACAATCGAAAGGCCCTAGCGCCTGCCCCGTGGCCCGCCCGCAGCGTCAGCCCGGCTTCCGCGCCACGACCCACAGGAACGTCTCCGAACCACCGCCGGGCGACTCGGACGTCCTCTCGCACGCGCTGGCTATGCCCAGACCCGCGTCCTCTATCATGCGACAGCCGGTCGCGCTGTCGAAACTACTCCAGAACATCGACACGCCCGGCCAGAAATCGTCGTACGCCGCCTCCACCGACTCCGCGCCAAGCGTTGCCGCCAACGGCCCGCAGGGACGCAGCCAGGTGGCGATTGAGCGCAGCAGTTCCGGCTGCTCGTCCCTGGGCACGTGGATGATCGAGTAGAACGCCGTGACCGCGTCGAAGCTGGCGGCAGGGGAGGTCAAGCGATGACATATCCGCCCACAGGAATGTCGCCCCCGGAACGTTGTACCGTGCCCGCTCCACTTGCCGCTGTGATATATCGACGCCGGTCACCCTCGAAATGCTCCGCGAGCCGGCGAGTCGTCGGAACGCGCCGCGCCGCAGCCGAGGTCGAGCAGCCGCGCCCCGGATGGCAGGCCGTCTATCAGCGCGTCCACATAGCGCGCCCGCTCATCGAAATCGGCCTTGAGCGCAAGCTCGCCATACCGCCCGCCAACTCGGTCATACCCCCGCGCGACCGCCTCCTTGGATCCAACAGCCCGCCCATGACCAACCAAAATTCACCCCAACATCACTCTGAATCGTCCCCAAAGGACAGCCTGAAGTGTGAGCGCGCGCAAAAGCGCCTTCCTGCCTGGGGCAAATCCCTTCATTTCCCCTGAACTCTGAACAGTTACTTATCAGCCTGTCACCCGGGTTGTTATCACAACGATCGCCAATGGGCTGGACAGGCCGATTGTTGGGACCGCCGCTCAATGCCAGCAGCTTGTTGACCTGTTCGGGCGAAACACTCTTCGGCTCACGCATTACATACCAGTTGACCGGTTCATCACACGGGGGCGTCGTCTTTGAGCCGTCGTACCGATAATAGCCCAGCTCGCTCGGCACGTAGCCTCCGGCGTTGAGCGTAAAGCCTTCGACGACGGTATCGCCGACAGCCGGGGTGGCGTCGAGAATCTCCTGCGCCACAGGACTGGGTGCGCCCGGCCTGAACAGCAGCCCCACCACCGCCAGGTTGCCGTCCGCGTCCGCATGGACCAGGTGCAACTCCGCCGCAAAGCTCGCGCCGTCTATCAGATGCTCCGAGGGGGAATGAAAGTGAGCCGACTTCAACGCGTAGGTTCGCTGGCCCACGCTCAGAGTGTTGCCAGGCCCATAGTCAACGTGCACAGATCTGCCGTCGTTGCGGACGCCTGTGGCATCGCCGCTGTATGAGAACGAAATGGGCGCGGCGTCACCCCTGTCGTATCCAGAAACGTCGATTGGAGATTGCCGGTGACCGTCGGCTGCACGTTGCGTACTCTTCGGACAACGAGGCCCAATGTTCCGGCGCGCCCGGTCCATCGTATCCCCATTTCACCGCCTGATCTTGACGGGTACAAGCCGTGCCCGTGAGCAATGCCGCCATCAGGCAAAACGCCAGCGTCGGCCAAATGACTGTCAGCCCTGGCTTACTCCTCAAGCTGAACCCGGTTAACCCGCCATTGCCCGGTTGTCCCCGATGCAGTTTCGACGCGAAGCCGAGCCATCAAGCAAAAATGTAACGGAACCCATCGACTAGGACTCCCCAAACCTCTCCCACGTCGGAGAGGGTTGGTGATAGCGACCTCGCCTTTGGGAAACTCGGCGACGGTCTTGAACCCGTACGCCCACCGCCTCGAGTAAGAACGGAGGCTGGAGACGTACATGTCGGCCCGTTGCTCCAGGCTTGGAGACGGGCTGGCTGGTTCACCTTCAGCATCTTGGCTAGTGGTTCAACATGTTTGTATTGACTGGTAGAGCGACTGACGCTCACCCACCCCCTAAACCCCCTCCCGTGAATGGCGGGGGATTTTGTGGCTCCGTCGCTCTACGCTTCATTTCAATGATGTTGGCCTACCTGGGTGGGGGGATCGCTGACCCACTGACTACTGACCGCTCGCGACGGACCAACTCTCCCGAACCTCTCGCGGTGCGCAATTTGAACCTTCGCTTGCGTCGCGTGCCCCTGGCCCTGAATCCCTGCTCTCGGTAGCCGAACGGCAGCAGCGTTACCAGTTCCATCTCCACCGGGATGCCGAGCAGAGCCTTGACCTGCCGCTGCTGCTCGGCCTGCCGCAGCCCGATGAAGCACGTGCCCAGTCCCTCGGCCCACGCCACCAACTCCATCTGCTGAATCGCCCGTCCCGCGTCCAGGTGGCCACGCGGCGCGTCTCCCACGACGATGACCGCTATCGCCATCGTTGCGTCCGCGACGAACGGCCCCTGCGTGGCGATTTCGCCCAGCTTTTGAAGCGTCTCTGCGCTGTTGATGACAATGAAGTGCCACGGCTGCGAATCGCTCGAACTCGGCGCCATTCGCCCCGCCTGAAGAATCCTGCGCACGACCTGTTCCGGCACAGTCTTCCGACGTGAAGCTCCTCACGGTGCGCCTCGCTATCACACATTCGTAAACTTCCACTGGTCAACCTCCAAAAGTGCAGTTGCTAAACACCTTACCGCTAACGGCCGCGCCGAACAAGAGCAGGGCAACGGACATCGACCCGACTGCGCCCCGTGGTGTACAATTCGACACCGCAACTCTACACGGAGGGCCTACATGACCGAAATCAGGAAGACTCCCGATGGCATCGAGATTCCGCCGCCTGGCCCTGACGACGTGCTGTACGAAGAGGGCGACGGCTTCGTTCGCGTCGTCCTCAATCGCCCCACCATCCTCAACGCCATCAACAAGAACGTCCAGCGCCTGCTCTACGCCGCCCTGGAGCGCGCCGAGGCCGACGACGACGCAAAGGTAGTCATCCTCACCGGCGCGGGTAGGGCGTTCTCCGCGGGGGAGACCCTCTACGCCTCCTACTATCCCGACGACGCTCCCGCTCCCAGCGGCGTGGAGGTGCAGAAGAAGATTTGGTCGTTTCCAAAGCCCGTCATTGCCGCCGTCAGGGGTCACGCCGTTGGGCAGGCCTGCGAACTGGCCGGCGTGTGCGACCTCACCGTAGCCGCTGAGAATGCCCGCTTCGGGGAGATACACATCCGGCACGGATTCCCGCCGCCCGTGCTGATAACTCCGTTCCTGGTCTCGATGAAGAACGCCAAGGAACTGCTCATGCTGGGCGAGCAGATAGACGCCGCGAGGCTCACCGCATGGGCCTGGTCAACCGCGTCGTGCCCTCAGACAACTGGACGCGGAGGCGGAGGCGATGGCTCGCAAGCTGGCCGCGCTGCCTCAAACCACCGTGCGCCTGAACAAGCTGCTAATCAACCGCGCCTACGAACTCGCCGGACTCCGCCAGGCGTTGGCATACCGCGACGACCACGCCATAGCCGCCATAGCCGACGCTACCCGTGGCGACGAGGTATCCCTATCCCGCCTAAAGCTCCTCCACGAAGGCGGATGGGGCGCGTTCCTCAAAACCCGCGACGCCATGTATCGCACTGAAAACTGACTAGCTCCCTATCCAAACGCCTCCGCACCAGCTCATACGAACGCACCCTGTCCTCGAAGGCGTGGCATATAGTTACGATGCCGACGTCGTTCGTCTTGTAGTCCGCGGCAACCGCTTCTATCTTCGCCTTCACCTGTGCGGGGTCGCCGTCGATATAGCTGTGCTTCATCGACTCTATGTATGCGCGCTCCTCCGGCGTGTACGGATACTCGAGCGCCTCTTCGATGGTAGGCACGCCGGTGCGGATTCCCTGAATGGACTTGACCCGCGAAAGGTTGCGGCTCAGCGACAGCCGTTGCGCCTTCTCCTCAGTCTCCGCGCACAAGACCTGCACGGTGACGTTTACGAG
>CBDCIS010000008.1:0-290429 GCA_965217565.1 Dehalococcoidia bacterium | reverse complement strand
ACGACCCGAACATCAACGTTTCCATAATCCCGCGCCTCTGGTGGCACGCGGTGTCCGGCCAAGTGGCAGACCCGATATGGGGCGACCAGATGATCAGGCAGGCATTCAACTTGGGTCTCGACCGCGCCCTTTCCACCCAGATTCTTAACCAGGGCGCTGGCGACACCGGCGGATTTCAGCCCCCGTGGAGCAAGTGGAGCCTGTCGCGCGACGAGCTGGACGGCCTTATCGGCAAGAAGGACAGCTCCGACATGCCCGCGCGCAGAGAGCAGGCAAAGCAGCTGCTGGAACAGGCCGGCTTCGGGGAGGGCGAGCTCAAGCTGACCTGGATGGTTCTCAACACCAGAGAGAGCAGGCTGACCCCCCAGTTTGCACAGGACCAGCTCAGGCAGATTGGAGTGGAGATAGTCCAGGACGTCGTGGACCGCGCGACCTACACCGACAGGTCGGATCGGCGAGACTTCCAGCTGAGGAGCTCCGGCGGCGTGGCCCCGGTTTTGAACCCCAGCCTGTTCTACGGCAACTACTTCCTGTGCGAAGCGTCGGCCAACTTCAGCGGCTACTGCGACTCCGACTTCGAGGACATGTTCAGCAGGCAGCTCTCAGAGCTGGACGAAGCCAAACGCCAGAGCATCATCTGGGATATGGAGCGCAAGCTCTTCAACGACCTGCCGCGCGTTCAGGTCCGGTGGGTGGCCGAGGGTATGGCATGGTGGCCGTGGGTCAAGAACTTCCACGACGTTGACCCCGCCTACTACAACAACGTTACCCTCGAAGAAGTCTGGATGGAGGACCAGCCCTAGCCGTAACTGTTCAGGGTTGATGGGCCCAGCCCGTTCGTGGTGAGCTTGTCCGAACCATGAACGGGCGCCGATTCGGGTCGCGCCCTTCGATAAGCTCAGGGCGAACGGCTCTGCTTATCTCACGAAAGCAGATGCCGCAGTGTGATACGCGGGGCTAAAGTTGCGCAACTACATCATAAAGAGGCTTCTACTCGCCGTCGTCACCGTTTACGCGGTCGTGACGCTCGTGTTTATCCTTATGCGCATCGTGCCGGGCGACCCCGCCCTGATAGCCCTGGCGGAGCCTGGCAGGGGAGAGGCTGTTCCAAAGGAGCTGCTGGAAAAGAAGCGAGAAGAGCTTGGCCTGAACAGACCCCTGCACATTCAGTACGTTACCTGGCTGGTAAACTCGTTCCGGCTCGACTTCGGGACTTCCTCCTGGGGCGGCGGCGACGTCGTCGAGGAGTATGTCCAACGCCTGCCCATATCCATCAACATGGTCATCATTGCCAGCATACTGACGATTGTGGTAGGCGTGCCCCTCGGCATCTTGTCTGCGGTGAAGCAGGATACACCCATCGACTACATCGCCCGCATTATCTCCATATCAGGTCTTTCGATGCCCAGCTTCTGGGTCGCCGGCCTCATCATCATCTTCCTGTTGCGTGTCTTTCAATGGCTGCCACCGCTGGACTATATTCCATTCTGGGAGGACCCGGGGCGCGCCTTCTTCCAGGGTATCTTTCCCGCGTTTGCCGTGGCCTTCGCCTTCATAGGCTCCACCGCTCGCATGGCGCGCTCCTCATTGCTGGAGGTCATGCGAGAGGACTACATACAGACGGCCAGGGCCAAGGGACTTATCGAGCGCCTGGTGATTCGGCGGCACGCCTTGAGAAACGCCATGCTCCCGGTCATTACAATTCTGGGCCTGCAGTTCGGCTTCGCGCTGGGCGGACTGGTGGTGGTCGAGGCGGCCTTCAACCTGCCCGGAGCGGGCCGCTTCCTGCTGGATGCGACGATACGACGTGACTACAACGTCGTGCAGGCCAGCCTGTTCGCCATCGCTATCTTCGTAACCGTGGCGAACCTGGTTGTGGACATTCTGTACGCCTGGCTCAATCCGCGCATACGATACGAGTGAGAAAAGAATGAGTACGCCTGAGTTGAGGAATACTGCCAGCACCGGACGGGCGGCTCTGGAAGAGAACCGATTTGCCTCGGCCCTCAGAGTTTCGAGGCGCTTGACACGCCAGAAACCGCTGGGGTTCGCGGGATTCTTGCTTCTCGTGTTCATCAGCCTGCTGGCGGTATTCGCTCCCTGGGTGGCGCCGGTGGACCCCAACTCTCTGAGCATCGACATTCTGCAAGGGCCGTCGGCCCTCCACTGGTTGGGGACAGACACCACCGGCCGGGACGTCTTCAGCCGGGTAGCATGGGGTGGGCGCGTGTCCCTCCTCGTGGGTGTCACCGCCACTCTTCTGGGCACCGGCACGGGCGCGCTCATTGCGGTGGCAACCGCCTACTGGGGAGGCAAGGTCGATATAATTGCCCAGCGGTTCATGGACATAGTCTGGGCCTTCCCCTCTTTGATTGTGGCGATGGTGTTGATGTTCGTGATAGGCACAAGCACGCGCAACGTTATCTTCGCCATCAGCATTGTGGTCATTCCCTCAGCGGCCAGAGTCGTGCGCTCCCAGGTGCTGGCGGTAAAGGAGATGGACTATACCACGGCTGCACGGGCCATCGGGGCCGGCGACTGGCGCATTATGCTCCACCACATAACACCCAACTGCCTGGCCCCTTACATCGTGGTAGCCAGCATAACCCTCGGGGGAGCCATTACAACGGAAGCCTCCCTGAGCTTTCTGGGGATGGGCATCCCGCCGCCAACGCCATCCTGGGGACGAGACCTCTTTGGCGCCGCGCGGCAGTACGCGGAGCTGGCTCCCTGGATGGCGATAGCGCCCGGGGTCGCTCTCAGCCTGGCAGTATATGGGTTCAACCTGCTGGGAGATGCAGTCCGGGACGTTCTGGACCCCCGGCTGCGCGGCACTTAGCCAATAGTGGCCTAGCGCACTTCTCAACAGGAGGACCGAATGAGCACAGCCGAACGTCGATTCTGGCTAATCAAGTCCGAGCCAAATGCCTACTCGTTCGTCGACCTTCAGGGCGAACCCGACCAGACGGCGGAGTGGGACGGTGTTCGCAACTACCAGGCCCGCAACACCATGCGCGACGATATGAAGGCAGGCGATGGCGTGTTCTTCTACCATTCGAACGCCAAGCCCAACGCGATTGTCGGGACCGCAATTGTGACGCGCGGGGGATACCCGGACGACACCGCATGGGACCCGGATTCCGACCACCCAGACTCCAAGAGCACGCCGGACAACCCAATCTGGTACATGGTGGACGTCAAGGCCGAGACCGCGTTTTCCAGCCCGGTAACGCTGGCGGAGATAAAGGCCACGCCCGGCCTCGAGAACATGGCGTTGGTCAAGAATTCGCGGCTATCGGTACAGCCCGTCATGCCTGAAGAGTGGCGCATAGTGAGCCAGATGGGGATGCGCGGAGCATAGACCGCAGGTTTCCTGTACCAACCAATACCCGGCCAATCCAGCCGACTGGCAACGCAGTCCTGTAAATCCTGATTCCCGCTATCCCGTAAAATGCTCCGCGAGCGCTAGGACCAGCGGGCCCATTTTGGGGTGCTGGGGGACTACGTGAGGGGTTACGCCCTCCTGGGCGAGGGCGCGGACGCACACGGGGCCGACGGGAGCGACGACTACGTTTTCGCGCAGCGCGTCTTTAAGGGTATCCTTGAGGTTCATGTCGTCGGCTATCTGGAAGAGGTGGCGCACCTGCGATTGCGTGGTGAAGGCGACCGCGTCGGCGCGGCCCTCTATCATGGCGAGTATCGCCTGCTCCACTGGGGTCGTGTCCTCTGGAAGCGCCCACTCGTAGAGCGACACCTCCATGACCTTCGCGCCCATGCCGGCCAGCTCCGCGCGCACGTAGTCGTTGACTTCGCCGTAGTGCTGGAGACCCACTCGCTTGCCGCGCAACTGCCAGCCTTGGGCGCGTATACTGGCGACCAGGAACTCAGTCGTGAACGGCTCCGGCGGCACGAGATCGATGCTCACTCGGTTGGCCCGCATGACGGCCACGGGCTTGGGGCCGCGGCACACCACCTTCGTGTCGTTGAGGGCTTGGAGGAGCGCGTCCGACTTGCCGAGCGTCTCGGCCGCGCCGATGAGGGCGCGCGCGCCGACGCCGGTCAGGAAGACGAACATCTCGATCTCGCCGGCGCAGAGGGCGTCGATGACCTCGACCACCTCCGGCCTCATACTCAGCGGCACCTCGCGGAGCGCGGGCGCGCTGATGACCTGCCCGCCGTGCCGCTCGAACAGGCTTGCGAGCGCGGACGGCATACGCGATTCCAAGACGACGACGCGCCTGCCTTCGAGGTTAGCCATCGCGCCTCCGCGTCCCGACGCCTACACGCCGCATTCGCCCTCGCCCCGCTCCATCTTGTACAGGATGGTCTTCTCGTAGTCCATGTAAAGGTCGATGCTGTCCTTGTCCAGGCCGGGGACCTGCGCGAAGTTGGCGATGACCGGCTCGAAGTCCTCTTTGCCGACGCGCGCGACGTAGTCCTTGAAGGCCTCGTCGTCCTGCCGGTTGTCGCGGTAGCGCTTCACTATCTGCGTGATGGCTTCGGTTACGCGCTTGGCGGGAATCCTGCCCTTGGGTCGGACGCCGTAGCGCACGTCGGAGCCGTCGTGGCTGCCGCCCAGGAACACCTCGTATGCGGGAACCTGCACGCCGCCCGGCCCCTTCATGACGCCGCCGTGGAAGCCGATGTCGGCCACGTGGTGGCGCCCGCAGCCGTTGGGACAGCCGCTCATCTTGATGTGCATGTCCTTGACCAGCGGGTCGTCGAGCAGGCTGGCGTTGCCGTTGGGGCTCTTGAGCGAGTCCGCGATGGCGCGGCCAAGGCCCATCGACGAGGTGATGCCCAGCTTGCAACTGTCTGTGCCGGGGCACGAGGTGACGTCGCTAATCTGGTTGAGGCCGCTTTCGGCTAGGTCGAGTCGCCCAAGCGCTTTGTACATGTCGTACAGGTTGGCATCGGGGATCCAGCGGAACATGAGGTTCTGCTCCGTAGTCGTCCTGGTGCGCTTGCTGGAGAAGTCGCGGGCGACCTCGGCTAGGCCGTAGAACTGCCGCGAACTGAGGTCTCCGTGCGGCACGGTGACGGCGACGAAGTTGTAGCCCTGCTGCTGTTGCGGGATGACGTTGGTAGCCTTCCACTGCTGGAAATCGGCGTCGGAGGCCCCGGCCGGCTGAGCGCCGTTGCCCTCGACGAGGGCGGGGGCTTCGGACACCTCGTCGTCGAAGAAGAGCAGCGCGTCGCGGTTGGCATAGTCCTGCGCCCAGTCCTCCTCGAGTTCGTCCTCAACCTGCTGGCGGAAGGACTCCATGCCCTCGGTGTGAATCAGCACCTTGATGCGCGCCTTCATCTTGTTCTTGCGAAGCCAGGCCGTGCGGTTAAACACCCGCAGCGCCGCCTCGCAGACCCGCAGGAAGTCCTCCACCGGCACGAACTCGTAGAGCGTCTGGGCCATGAGCGGCTGTATGGAGGTGCCGCCGCCGATGGTTATCTTGAAGCCCTTGCGGAACTCGCCGTCCACCTCGCGCACGCGGGCGATGAACCCGACGTCGTGCATGGGGGTTACGGCGCAGTCGTGCTCACCGCAGGAGAAGGCGGTCTTGATCTTGCGGGGCATGTGATAGCTGAAGTCGCGCATGACGAAGTTGCGGGCGTAGGCGCCCAGGTACGGCTGGATGTCGAACGCTTGCTGTGGGTCCAGTCCGACCAGCGGGCAGGCGACGACGTTGCGCACGGTGTTGCCGCACGCCTCCTTGGTGCTGAGGCCGACGTCCTGCAGGATTCGCATGGCCTCAGCGGCGCCCTCCAGCTTCAGGTGGTGAAGCTGGACGTTCTCCCGAGTGGTGATGTGCCCCTTGTCCAGAGGGGCGTAGCGTTCGGCGATTTGGCCCAGCGCGTCGAGCTGGTCCGCGTGCAGCAGACCGCCCGGTATCTTCACGCGGAACATTTGCGCGTCGGCCTGACGCTGGCCATAGACGCCCAGCCGCAGGCGGTAGGCCATGAATTCGGCCTCGGCAACCTCCTCGTTTCGGAAGGCCCGCGTCTTCTCCTTGTAGTCCTCGATGTCCCCGTCGCCGTACTTGACGATGGAGGGAAGCTGGCTCTCTGTCTCGGTCTTGGTGGTAGTGCTCACACTGGTCTCCCTGCTCTGAATTCCTGGTTCTTTCGCGAATAAATGGCAAAACGAAACCCCGACAATTTTGTCGGGGCAATCAAAGGCTCTGGTCTGTCAGCAAAAGAAAACGTCACACGCCGCCGATCAAATCACGAGCCTTTCCACCCCACGCAGCTTCTACAGGCGCAGATACGACGACGACAGACCGCAACGGCGCGCCTGCCTGCGTTAGGGCTGGATTCGCTGAGCCCGCTCAAAACTCCTCCCTGCGAGGTAACTCTTCCACGTAAATCGCCCGGCTACGGGCGGTGCTGTAATTAGTATCACCGCAACGAAGGTTTGTCAAGGCGAAATGGCGAGCCGAGCCTGTGGCACTTCAATAAATTCGCAACTCCGTGTGGCGCGCGAGCACGTCGAAGTCGGCGTCGTTATGCAGAACCGGCGTCCCAGCGCGTATGGCGGCGGAGGCAATGAGACAGTCAATCAGCTTGCGCACGGCCTCCCCTTGTCGTCGGCAACGGCGATAGAGCGCGGCAGCATCGTCATAGTCCGTCGCCCGCGTTGGTATGACCGCCGCCCGCGCTAACAGCCGCCGGAGGCTCAGCAGATGCGATTCGTCCCGCGCCCCGGCGAGCACCTCCATCCGCACCGCGTCGTAGATGGCAACCTCGCACGCCAGCAGTTCGTCAACGAGAACGCAGACCCTGGACCCTGTGTTTCGCAGAAACTCTATCCAAGCCGAAGTATCGACGAGGATCACGGCGAACGGCTGGAACGCATCGTGTCGAGGTCGCCCTCCCAACCGATCCCTTGAAGCGCGCGAGCCTCATCGACGGACACAGGTTCTGCGGCCAATGTTCGCAACGCGAAGTTAATCGCCTCACGCTTGGTCGTGAGTCGATAGCGCCGCATCACCTCGGCACACGCCCGGTCGTCGATGTTTACGTTGGTGCGTGACATACACCAAGAGGTGAAGGGAGGTAAGGACTGGCCGGAAGGGTAGCGCCTGGACTTGCGAAGAGTATTGGTTGGAACGATAATGACATGCCAGCAGGCTTTTCCGCAGTCCGTGCGTGTTTTCAGCAGGACAGTTATGATAGAGTTGCGCGTGGATACGCGGAAATGGCCTCGAACGACTCCCGGGAGCAATGAATGACATCGTATGCGCGAATACGGACATTTCGTTGGGAAGACCTGGAACGATACACGCATCTGCTCAATGAAGTGGGCGGCATAACGAATACCGAGAAGGCGTATCACCCCGATTACATGCGGCAGTTCTTGTCGCAGCCCTCTTTCGAGCCCGAGAAGCACTGCTTTCTCGCCGAATCTGAGGATACCCTGGTTGGGTACATGCTCATAAGCCCGGAGCCGCCTCTGGACCGCGTGGTGGCAAGCGGCGGCGTGCTGGAGTCACACCGTAACGCCGGCATTGGCCTCTTGCTTCTAAGGGCGGGCGTAGAGCACGGGAGGGAGTTGGGCGCCTCCCTGGTGCACTCGGAGACGCCCGCGAACAGCGCGGCAGGGCACCACATCCTCGAATCCGAGGGCTTCTACCCTGTCAAGAGGTTCTGGCAGATGCGTTGGACAGGAGACGAGCTTCCACCTGTGGAGCTTCCAGACGGCTTCGCGGTGCGCCCCTTCCGACTTGGGCAGGACGAGGAGACC
Source organism: Dehalococcoidia bacterium (assembly GCA_965217565.1). Lineage (GTDB taxonomy): Bacteria > Chloroflexota > Dehalococcoidia > Lucifugimonadales > CATOSD01 > CBDCIS01. The sequence continues at coordinate 282,691 of CBDCIS010000008.1, read as the reverse complement.
CTTACCTCGCTGCAAAACGAGGCCTTTGGACAGAACTGGGGCTTCTCTCCCAACACGGTGGAGCAGATAAGCGCCCGCGTCCGACTGAGCCGCTGCGACCCGGAAGGCATCGTCTTCGTTGTCGAAGGTGATAGGGTGGCCGGCTACAACTGGACGCTGAGAGAGTCCAACGAGGCCGGCAGTACCGGGTGGGTGTCGATGACGGGAGTACATTCGGAGTACCGGGGTAAAGGCCTGGGGACGGCGGTGGTGCTGGCAGGCATGGAGTATCTCAGGGGCAAAGGCGTCGAGGGGATCGAGCTCGAGGTGGACTCGGACAACACCCCTGCGAGGGAGCTATATCTGAAGCTGGGCTACCAGATGGTCAGCCAAACGCTGTGGTACGAGAAGCGGCTGAAGTAGTCAGCCCGCCGGTATGCCCCGTCTCTTTTGGCGGGGGAAGGCTATTACCAATTCCGTAACAATACGGTTACCACTCGGTTGTTGTCACCTTCAAGCTGAAACGGAATTGGCGCAGCCCTCGATGGTCATTGCCAGGTAGTCATACCCGCCGTTCCGCTCCGGGAACAAGATGTGCTTTTCGGCAAAGCCTTCTCGGCTCCAGTTACCCTCGCCGTACCGTTTGCGCAACGTCTCGTAGGGCGTTGTGCAAACAACATAGGAGTCGAGGATGACGTCCGGCGCGCCAGAACGCCCTGAGATTGCGCGCGCAAGGTCGGGCAGCTTCTCATGCAGCCGCGCCTTCTCGTCGTGCTCATAGGCATTGGCGTTCAGCATACCGTGCGGCTCGATGAACACTATCCGCTGCCGCTCGCCCGTCTTAATCCAGAGGATGAAGTCGGGATAGAACCCCGCTGTCTTCGAAGAATCCCACACCTGCGCCCCTGCCTTGGTTCCGCAATAGAAACCCCTCCGTATCCGCCGGAAGCTGGTTCCTATGCATAGCCCAATACCCTCTCAGGTCATCGACGAATCTCCGTTCGCTCTCCACCAGGCCCGGCGGTGTCACCTTCACCGCGTCCGGTTGTTCGAGGAGCAACGGCTGGTAGATGTGGCGGTCGAAGTGAATACGGGACAGGCCACGCTCCCCTGAGCCGCCTTCCCGCTCGTAGATCGCATTGCAGTTCTTTATCAGCGCCTTGATGTCCCGTATCAACTCCGTTCTTGACCTCGGCACTCCCACAATGTACCTCCCACGCTTGCCCTCGCCGATGTTGAATCTGAAATTAGCGTCCGTCTCGTCGAGCTTCTTGTACACCATGTGTTCGGACAGCCATCGCTCCTTGCGCTGTCGATAGAGCTTGTCTGCGTACTTGCGCAGTATGTTGACCACCGCATCCTCGAGACGCTGCCAGTCCTCGTGGCTCTTGGGGTGAATCAGCGAGTCCTCTGCGATGAGCTTGTAAACGTCCTCGCCGCCTTCCATGATTTCCCTCAGCCCGCGCGGGCGTATAACCAGGTTGCGCAACCCTTTACGCTCCTTGTAGTCCGCCAGCGTCAGATGTACCCTGTTCCAGTCCACAAGCGCCAGGCTGCTATCCGGTATGGTCGATTCCCCGCCGGCGCTCGCCTCCGACTCACTCAGGCCGGCGGCCCCGCTGGCCAGCGAACGCACCCTTGCGGCCATGTCCACCAGCACGGGGCTGACGTTCGTATCGCGCTCCAGCGCTACTTCCGTCTCCGCCGCGAAGTCCCGCCCCTCATCGACGTCGGGAATGAGCAGCCCCCTGTTCAGGAAATCTCGGTTGGGCCGGATGAACAGCGGCAACTCCAGCGTTTCCTCCGTCGCAATTCCCTCACGTTCCAGGTACTCCCGGAACTGGGCCACGTAGTTGGCGCGCACGGCGAAGATGTTGAGCTTTTCGAGCAACCCGATGTGGGGCAGATGGCTGCCCTCCAGCGCGGACGTGCGTTTGAGCGACATATCCCGTCCGCGCAGGCGTACTCCGCGCCCGAACAGCTGGATTATCTGTGAGCCCTCGCTCCTGCCGATGTTCAGCAACCCCATGTTGGACACCCGCCAGGAGTTCCACCCCTCCATGAACCTGCGAGACCCTATCAGCGTTTCGATGGTCGTGTTCGGACTGCCTATACCGTCGAATAGCGAGCCGAAAAAGGCGTCCTCCTCCACTGTGATCCCCGAAGCGTCGCTCTCGACAAGGCGCTTGAAACTCGACGTGTCGCCGATGTAAATCAACCCGAAGTATTCCTCCGAGCCGCTCGCCTTCAGCCCCAGCTCGCCCTCGCTTCCGCGTATGTCCGCTATGTGCAAGCCGCCGCCCGATGGAGCGTGCAACGTCCGCGTCAGTATGTCCTGATATATCTCTGCCGCGTCCAAATCTTTGCGCCCGCGCAGGTACGGAAACTTCTCGACGAATTCGTCCCTGCCGTATGCGTTCTTGAGCCCCGATTCGCCCTTCAGCAACCGCCCGATCGTCTCCGTCGCCCAGGACGGCTCCGACAGCGTGCGATGCAGGAAGCGCGCCACCGTTAGCACGTCGCTCGTGGGCCGACCGCGCTCGGTGCGGACCGCGTTCACGCTGCTCCCGACGAACACCCACAGCGGTTTGTCCAGGTTGTAGGGCCGCAGCGCGTTCTCATGCTCCGCGTACACCAGCTGTTGCTCGTAGAACGATAGCAAGTTTGCCAGCAGCAGCGTGTCCGTGAGGTCCGCCGTTACCCCCTGCTGGAGGTTCAAAACCTGGAAGTCCTTGCCGTAGCCGTCGTCGTAGAAGTAGCGATAGGAGTAGTCGAACGCGATCGCCTTGCCGTACTCCGCCGTCAGTGCCTCGTTGCCCGCCGCCGCCAGCGCCTGACCGAACGTCGCGCTGTACTCGAACGTGAACCCCTTCTCCCCCAGCGCGTCGCGCACTTCTCGCCACGCATCGCCGCCGCTGCCCTTGTGCCCCTCGTCTACGAAAATGAGGTTGTTGCCCTCGAACGCCTCAACGGGTATGCTCTCCCCCTCGCCGCGCTTCTCCATCATCAGCTTGGTAATCTCGGTAACCTTCACTGCGTTACTTTCGCCGGCGAACAGGTCGCCGTCGTTCAACTCGAACCGCGCGTGCGGGGGAACCTCGTCCGCTACGGAAAGCCGTGGGGTCTGGGTCTGGCACCCATTGGGTCTCTGTCTCGGTATTGCCGAGGTTGCTCGTCCTGGTCCGTTCCTGCTCCTTCTCGCGTTCCTGGCCATAACCCTGGTGCGCACCCGTGTCCGACCACGAACTCCACGCTCCTCAGGTCTCTATCGGGGTTAGCGGCGTGTCCGGGTCTGGCACCCATTGGGTGTCCGTCTCGGTGTTGCCGAGGTCGCTCGTCCTGGTCCGGCTTTGCTCCTTCTCGCGCTCCTGTCCATAACCTTGGTGCGCGCCCGTGTCCGACCACGAACTCCACTCTCCCCAGGTCTCTATCGGGGTTAGCGGCGTGTCCGGGTCTGGCACCCACTGGGTGTCTGTCTCGGTGTTGCCGAGGTCACTCGTCCTGGTCCGGCTTTGCTCCTTCTCGCGCTCCTGTCCGTAACCCTGGTGCGCGCCCGTGTCCGACCACGAACTCCACTCTCCCCAGATCTCTACCGGGTCTGGGTCCGGGTCTAGGTCCGGGGGAGGCGTCGGCCCGGCGCCGTGGGCACCGCCGCGCGGGTGACTACGACGTCCACAGTGTCCGAAGCGGACATCCCCCCGGAATCCGTTACCGTCAGCGTGAACGAGAGCGTCGTCGGGTCGGCAGGGGCCGTGAAGGTCGGGTTTGCGGTGTACGGGTTGGAGAGCACCACACGGTCGGCAAGCGGGTCGCGCCCCGCCGCCATCACCTGCTCCCAGATATAGACCAGCATGTCCCCGTCGGGGTCTGTGCTGCCGCTCCCGTCGAGGGTCACCAGTGCGTTGGTGGTTGCCGGCGACGGCGACGCCTGGGCAACGGCCACGGGTGGGTGGTTGAGTGGTGCGCCCTCTATCCGAACCTCGAAGGAATCCACCCCGTACGGGCGGAAGTATTCCAGCCAGTCCTCGGCGTTGGTCACGAGAGGAATCGTGAAGTCCGCGACGGCGACGGCCTTTTGGTCCGGGCCGGAGGTGAATCCCGCGTCCGCGAGCGTGTCCCCGCCCCACAGAGCGTTCTCCCACTCGTTCTTCCCCTTGCGCTTGATAGCCACGCGGAACCCCCACGTGCGCCCGGCGACGAACCTGGCGTCCGTGTCCGGCCCGCCCGCAATCGTGAGCCTGATATGGTCGGGCGGGTACGTGGCGGGGATGTACGCACTCCACCAATGGTGGACGCCCCCCGTGTCGGGTATCTCGGAACCCGAGAGCCGCCAGTGGGTCGGCCGCCCTATTATCCCCACAGCCTCGACAACGCCCTCAGCGGTCAGGGGTGCGCCAGTACCCGTATTGGTCCGCGTCGAAGCCCGCTTGCTGGTGCAGAGCCAGCATGGGCGGCTTCTCCCCGAAGGTTATGCCCATCGCGCGCTCGGCCGTCGATGCGGGGAAGGCCGACCCTAAGAGCCTATCCGACAACTCCGGCAGCGCGATATGTTATCCAGGCACAGGCAAAGTGGAGCATAGCAAGATAGTTGTCCAAACGCTTCTCCCAACGGATGAGCAGGCGTCTGAACCGATTCAGCCAGCTATGGCTGCGCTCGACCACCCAACGGAGGGCGCGGTAACCGGGGAGGGTCTGTTGTTCCTCCCGCTCTTGGCCTCGGCTGCGGATGTGGGCTGTGTATCCGTACCGTGCCGCCAGCTGCTCAACCTCAGCAAAGTCATAGCCCTTGTCCAGACACAGATGCTGAGGTTGTCCGGGTCGGGGAACCGGACGTTCCGCCACCATAGATTCGAATGTCGGCTCAACCATCTTCATGTCGTGGCGGCTGGCTCCATCCACACACACCCCTATGGGAATACCGTTCCCCTCTGTCAACAGACTGCGTTTGGTCCCCTTCTTGCCCCGGTCTGTAGGGTTCGGCCCAGTGCCCTCACCCCCCGAGCGGAGCCTTTGTCATGGCTCCATCCATTGCCTGCCACTGCCAATCTATTCCATGCAGTTGGTCGTATTCAGACAACCCCTGCTTCCATAGCTCCTCGAAGACTCCGGCGGCTCGCCAACGCTGGAACCTGTCATGGACAGTGCTCGGAGCACCGAACGTGCGAGGCAACGCTTTCCACTGGCAGCCGGTCCGCAGCACGTAGAAGATTCCATCCATACACTCTCGAGCAGGTTTCCATGGCCTCCCGCCCTTCGGACTCGTCTCCTCTGCAGGCAATATCGGCTCAATCCTCTCCCACAGAGCATCGGGAATCCGCCAATCAGCGCCTACGCCTCCATGATCGATCTCCGACATGTCTTTCCTCCACTCAAGTAGAATGGAGAAAGTTTATCCAAAGTCTCTGATATCCAGCAAGGACAATTAAGGTTATCGGATAGGCTCTAAGTGGAGGCGGGCGCCGCTCCCGGTGAACAAGATGCCCACCATCTTGTAAATACCTGCACCTGGGCTGACCTCGGACAGAACCGGCGAACCCGAATCGCCTGGCCATATGGCCCTGTTCCATTGTATTTCAAAGATGTCCTCGAGCTCCGCGCCGCTCAAGGTCTCCAACTGCCCAACGCGGCTGACGCTTCCCGTCGCTTTGCCTGCTATCGCCCCCACCATAGTGACTATCATGCCCACCTCCGGGGCCTTCGTGCCGGCGATGATTTTCCTGTCGCTATGGTCAAAGTCGTGCAGCCCATAATCGGCGAGCACCTCCTCGTCGAGGTCGCACACGGCTATATCGACGGTGTTCGGTGCCACGAAGGACAGGGGCTCCCAATCGAGGTTGCTGCCCACCTTGCTGCGCCAGTCGTTGGGCCCCTGAACCATCACCTCCTCACCGGTGGGGTTGCGGAAGTTGCCAAAGTGGTCCTCGCCCGCCATGACGTGTAGGTTGGTCACGAGAACGCTCCGGCCGTTCGAGTCGCGGGTCGCGAGACCCCTCAGCGTCCCGGCCTCGACGTAGCGGGGGACGTACCTCGTGCCGGCCCAGCTCTCTATGCGAAGGCCGCTCCTGAGTGGCCTGTGTTTGTCTCTCGCTCTGGTCATCTTCTATACTCCTCCTACTCGAACAACTCTCACCGCGTCACAGATACGCGGGTGGCCATTCGTAGGTCGACTGCTAGGTCGATTGCGTAGCCCTCGTGGTCCAATTCAAATATTTCCAGAATGACGTACACCATGTAGTCGCCGGGGGGAACCTGCTCTCCATCGAGGTTCACCCGCTCCCACTCGCCGGTGAACCTCTGCTCCTCACCAACCCCAAGCTCTCCTTCCCAAATCGGCAACAGCCTCATTCCAGGTCGAGGCCACACCAATTCACAGTCGGGAGTCATGACGAAGAAGGAGTGGGAAGGGCTGTAGCCAAGCCCGTACGGCACCTTCCGGTCGGTGACGTTCCGCAACTTCAACTCCATCTGGACCGTCTCCCCGGACACCACCTCAAAGGAGGGGGCGATGGCGCTGAGAAAATCCTCGGAGAGCAGGCGCTTCGGTGGTCTCATTCCCATTCCCGCTTCCTCTAAATATTCGTCGAGGCAAGAGGTGTCCCCCAACTCGTCATAAACGCTCGAGCAGGCCGCCGCCAGCAGCAGCCACGCGGCCAGCGCCAACCACACGCGCGCCATAATTCACCTCCACCCGTTTCTTCCATGCAAAGATAATAGAATGTGCGTTCGTATTTTGTCAAGACCCCCTTGCCCGCGCCCTGAATGATGTTGCGGTGGTCGGTCGAACTTTGGTACATTTCCTCGCTGCCGGTGGGATTGCGAAAGTTGCCGTCGTCGCCCTTGCCGGCCATGACGTGCTGGTTGGGCACGCCCAGATCCACCTTCTAGGTCCTATGGCAGTCTTTCGAGAGGTTAAACCGGGCCTGCGGCATGGTGTCTGGACGATATTAGCTGTTGTGTCTGCCCTTGAGGGCGTCTCAGAGGAGCTGGATGGTTTCGGGCATTGAGTTGAGGGGGTTTTGAGAGTTTGCTGCTAATCAGTCACACAGCGTTGCCACCGAACTCTGTCGAGCCGTTGCAAAAGCACTCCAACAACCGGGTCGATCAGGTACGGGGAGGGTCGTGAGCCAGTGCAATGATCCTACGGTGCGCCGCAACCAACAACTCATAGGACGGGTGTCCATTCGTCAGACGGACAATCAGAGTCCTGGTACGATTCATCACCCGACCCGCAAGTCCTATCACAGCGAAGCGGATGGCTTTCAGACGCTTGCTCACCCACTTCCCACCGAGCGCCAGTTGCTTCATCGCCGAGTTGAGGTTGAACGCCAACATCGCTATCGTCCACCACGCAGCGTTGGCCCCGAACTTGCCTGACGGCAGTCTACCGCCTGCAAGGTCATCCTTCAGAACTCTATGGACCTCTTCGCCCTTGCCTCACCTCATACAGGACCGGCGAACCCGAGTCGCCGGTCCATATGGAGCCGTCCCAGCGTATCCGCATTATGTTCTCGAACTCCGCGCCGTTGAACTCGTCTGTCAGCCCAACGCGGGTGACGGTGCCCGTCCGTTCGCTGGACACCGCGCCACCATCGTAACCCTCATGCCCTCCTCCGGGGCCTTCGTTCCGGTGTTGATTTTCCTGTCGCCGTGGCCGATGTCGTGCAGCCCGTAGTCGGCTTGCACCTCGAAGTCGAGGTCGCACGCCGCGATATCGACGGCGTTCGGTTCCGCGAAGGACAAGGGCACCCAATCGAGGTTGCCGGCCACCTTGCTGCGCCAGTTGCCGAGCCCCTGGAACATCATCTCCGCGCCGGTCGGGTTGCGGGGTTGTTCGGCCAGCACGCTATCTGCGTCAATGGCGTTTTCGCTGATGTTCTCCCTGACCAGCCGCGCGGCCTCGGCAAGCTCGTCGGCGGCCCGGGTTTGGTCCGCTAGCGGCCCGGTGTCCAGTTGGGCGCGGCCGGCGGCCGGCAGCTTTTCACAGATAAACTTCTCGACGACGTCCCGCTTGTGGTTCATGACGCGGTAGATGCCAAAGTCCAGGTCGGCGCAGTCGAACTGGAACAGCTCGCGCAATAGCCCCTGGAATTTCTGAAGATGAGTTTCCTGGGCGGCGGTTACGCTTGGCATAGCGGTGTTCCTCCCGCGCACAATGGTACAGAACCGATGTGCGCTCGTCAACGTGTTGATAATGTGGGTAACTGTTCACGTTTGACGGGAGGTTCGCCCATTGTCCCCCTCCCGTCGAGGGAGGGGATTAGGGGGTGGGTGAGCGTAGCCTGTGGCAAATCCCTTCACTTCCCCTGAACTCTGAACAGTTACCTGACAAACACACGCTTGACACGCCCGAACGGACGTGCTACCATAGTTTCCGCAACAGACACAGCCGCCATCGCTCTGGCTCGCCAGACCACAACATAAATTGCCCGGCCGATGTGCGAAAGCCACAGAAGGGAGTGTCTCATTTCCTATACCAACAACCGCAACCCTACTACATTCCAACTCAGAAACATCCCCTAAATCCTCTCACAGCGTCACAGACCCCAAGTAGGAATGAGTCACAATGAATCACAATGAGACACCCACAAGCGTTTTGCCCCAAGCGAAAACATCCAACCATCCGAATGCGAGCTATTCCCACGCCTGAATTGCCCCGCGTGATGTGCTCCCTACATCCTCAACAGTGGACAAAGCATCCCCAAAATCCCTTAACCCCCGCAGCGGCTCGCCGCTCGGCAATCATCGAATCCTGATTCTGACAACGCCATGCACGCGAATAATCGAAAGGCCCTGGATGTGGAAGGGATACGCTAGGAATCGGCCGTGGATCGGGGCAGGACCGCGCTGGGAGTGATCTGCATCGACTCCGGCATCACTATCCCGCCCGAGAAGACGATCTTCATCGCATCCTCCACGCTCAGGTTGGACTCGATGACCTCGTCGTCACTGATGAACGCGAGCATCCCAGACGTAGGATTGGGGATGGTCGGGATATACACGACCAGCACCATTCTGTCCGCGTCTCCGGGCGCGTGGCAGTGTCCGGTGACGAACCCCATAGCCAGCACGCCCCGTCGGGGCCATTCCAGAAAAACCACCCGGCTGTATTGATGATCCTTTTGCGAAGTGATGGAGTCCGCAGCCTGCTGTGCGACGCCAAAGATGCGTTTAACTACGGGAATCCTGGATAGAACGGCCTTCTGACCACCTATGACCCTTGCTCCCAGCCTGCTTGCGGCCAGTATGCCAACGGTGTACAGGACAGCAATCATCACTATGACGCCGATGCCGGGAAAGTCCAGGTAAGTGCCTTCGATAAGGGGAGCGAAGATTCCCTCTTCGCCTCTGAAGATGTGGTCTATGAAGTTGAAGACAAATCGCAGTATCAGAAGCGTGACCAGCAGGGGAATTAGCGCTAGGAGACCCGCGAGCATCCGCCGCCAGAGGTGGCTCTCGAGGCGTTGCACTACGGAGCGAGCTTCTGTTTCAGACCTATCGCCTGCTTGCGGCGGAGGCTGCTCCTGTTGACCGTCCACGTGTCATGCTCCTGCGACACTTTCCAGTGTCTCGTCTATCAGACAAGAATAGAGATCAAGCATACTGTCCACCGAGTTGCTCCAACTCATTTGACGCGCCTTGGCGGCTGCGGCCTTGCCCATCAACTCCCGCAGCGGCGGATTGCTCAGCAGCACGTCGATACGCTGGGCAAAAGGCTCGGGACATCGCCAGGGTATCAGGTAACCGGTCTTGCCGTCCTGTATAAAGGTCTTTAGTCCTCCCACCCGCGACGCTACCACCGATGTGCCGCACGCCATAGCCTCCAGAGCCACCAGGCCGAAGCTCTCCGAATAGGACGGCAGCACGAATACGTCGGCTGCGCTGTAGTACTTCGGGAGCTCGGACTGGTTCAGGGCCCCGGTAAAGGTCACTCTGTCCGCTATGCCCAGCTCGACCGCGAGGGTCTCCAGGCGGGCCAACTCCTTATCCTGTCCCGGCGTGCCTCCGACGATTAGCAGCCTGGCTTCCGAGGGGTCTTCCAGCATGGCTACGGCGTTCAGAAGGATGTCCAGCCCTTTGAGAGGCTCTATTCGTCCTACGTAAAGGATGACCTTGTTCTCTCGCAAGCCTAGCTCTTCGCGTGCGCGGACTTTGTCAACAGGTTGGAATAGCTCCAGGTCAACGCCCGCCGGAATTATGCGAACTCTATGGGGAGACGTGTGGTACAGACGCGCCACGTCGTCCCGTTCCTGGGCCGTAGAGACCACGATGGCGTCCACGGATTCCATCACCTGGCGCTCCACGGTGAGGCGAAGCTCAGGTTCGTTCTCGCCCGCGTGGGCCTGGAGTTTGGTCCTGGCCAGCGTGTGGAACGTGGTCACGTGCGGCGCTTCCCAACTCTCGCTGAGGGCCATTCCAACACGACCGGAGAGCCAGTAGTGGCTGTGAATGAGATCGTAAGTGGCCCCCTCCAGACGCTGAAATGCCGCCAAGTTGTTCAAGAACTCGGGTATGTGCCAGTAGAGAGTTTCCTTCGGTTCTGATAGCGGGCCGGCATTCAGATGTATGACTCGCGCGCCCTCGCACAATTCGACTATCTGCGGGTCGCGGGGATCGTGGCAGCGCGTGAACACGTCAACCCGGTTCCCTCGACGGGCGAGCTCTTTCGCCATTTGGAGCACATACACGTTCATGCCGCCGGTGTCTTTTTCGCCCAGGCGCGCCACGGGACAGCCGTGGAAACTCATTACCGCCAATCTAAACATTCAATCACTCCGTTAAATCCGTGCTGATGAAAAGTCTTGCCCTGTTCCCCTGAAGACACCGCCATCGGACATCATGTTGATGAAGCGTTACCGGCGCACTATCAACTGGTAAACAGCCTGATCCTTGCCGCCCAGGTTGTACTTGTAACGCTCAGTGCCTCTGAGGAAGTCGAACGACTGCTTTCCCTCTTCGATGGCCTCTTTGAGGCTGAGGGCCTTGTTGAGCAGCCCGATGCTCAGGGCCGAGTAGCTGGGGTCGTAACCGCTATTGTATAGCAGATATGAGTCCGCGTAGTCAAAGCAGATGCAAGAGGCGACTCGCTTGTCGTCGACCTCCAGGAAGAACAGCTTGAACTGGTCCCGCCTCGTGAGATGCTGCGCGACGTCGAGGAAGAAGTCCTCCCTCGCGTGGGTCATGAACTCGTTCTTGTCGGGGCTGCTCGCCCGGAGCAGCGTGAAGAAGTCCTGCATACAGCAGGCGATGGTGTCTGGGCTGTCGCAGGTGTACTGGCGCGCGCTGTCCGCCGCTTCGAGGCGGCGCAGCTTTCTGCGAAGCTCATGGCGGTCCTTCTTCTTCAACCCCGCCACGTACTCATCCCAGGTGGACGGCAGCCAGGCGATTGGAGCCTTGTCCTCTTCCACAATCTCCACTTCGAGGCCATGCCTGCCGGCCAATGCGGGCAGCCGCTCCAGTGTCGGCGAACCCTGTCTTAGAGATCTGAGGTCCAGCGTGTGCCAGTCCATCTCCACTAGGCGGCTCCAGAGCGCGTCGTAGAAGGCGGCCTCTTTGCCCTCGATTACAAGAAAGTCGTGGTAGTCGAACAGGTCGGTGTCGCCCAGGAAAGACAGGTCGCCATCGTCGCCCAGAATCAGCGGCGCGATGCCAAGCCGCTCACCATCCTCGGCCAACGACAGTATTTGAAGCCGCGAGTCGCGTCCGAAGTGCCGCCACCATAGCTGCTGCCACAGTGGAGTCACGAATATGGTGTTGGCCTGGCAGAGAGGCAGAATACGTTCCCATTCATCCTCAATGCTCTCGAAGTCTTCTACCTGGACGCTGTAAGACATTCCTAAGTCTCCCGGGGTAAAGCTAAAAGGCTCGTGCTTGGCCGTATCCTGAGCTCGATGCGGCCATAGCCGGCGGGAAATGGTGTTAGCGGATAGAGAGGAGATAGATCCGTGGTGCGGGTTGCCGCTTCCGAAATGGCTGCCGCTGTTCTATCCCTCGCCAGCGTGAGATGGCGCTTGTGAGAGCCGCGCGGAGTAGGCGGCCAGCAATTGATCGGACGTGGACAAGCGCATTCCTTACGCAAAGACAAGCGCTCGCTCTACGGCATCCAGTTCCGCGGGATACTCTTCCATCCACACCGGGCTCAGGTTGCCGGCAACGTCAGGGTCCTTGAGGCCTGTCCCCGTTATGATGCACACCACTCTCTTATCCTCGAACCGCGTTCCATCCCTGGAGAGCTTCAGCAGTCCCGCGACGGATGCCGCTGAAGCCGGCTCACAGAAGATGCCCTCATGCTGGGCCATGAGGTTGTAGGCCTCCATGATGTGGTCGTCGGAAACCATGTCAATAGCGCCGCCAGACTCGTCCCTGGCCTTCAACGCGCCCCGCCAGCTTGCCGGGCTTCCCACCCTGATGGCCGACGCGATGGTGTCGGGGTTTTCCACTGGCTCGCCGCGAACAATTGGGGCAGCGCCCTTTGCCTGAATCCCCATCATCTTCGGACGAGAATTGGCCCAGCCCATGTCGAACGCCTCGCTAAATCCGAGCCAGTACGCGGTGATGTTGCCAGCGTTGCCGACGGGCACGAATAGGTAGTCGGGCGCGTCTCCAATGTCGTCCACTATCTCGAAGGCAGCGGTCTTCTGCCCCTGAATCCTGTGTGGATTGACCGAGTTCACCAGGGCGATTGGATGCTTCTGTGAGAGGGTCCGCACCAGCTTGAGGGCGCGGTCGAAGTTGCCGTCGATGAGCACGACGCGCGCTCCGTACGCGATGGCCTGCGCCAGCTTGCCTCGCGCCACGTTGCCCTTGGGCACGAACACGGTTGTGGGTACGCCGCAGTACGCTCCGTAGGCCGCGGCCGACGCGCTGGTATTGCCTGTGGAAGCGCATACGAGGCCCTCGCATAGCGCCTCGAGCGCCTTGGCGACCGCGACCACCATCCCCCTGTCTTTGAATGAGCCGGTGGGATTGCATCCCTCCAGCTTGAAGTAGAGTTCCCCGCACCCTGCCATTTTGACGACAGATCGAGACCTGACCAGGGGCGTATCGCCCTCTCCCAGGGTGACTAAAGGCGTAGATTCGTTTATCGGCAGGTAATCCCTATACTTCTCGAGTACTCCCTGCTTCATCTCGCTCCATCGTCGCTCTCGTCCCGGACGGCGCGCCGCCGGGGCCTATGTCGTTTGAAGCCGCATCAAGGGGCCAAGCGGGCGCTCACGCCGGCCCTGGGGACGGCTGCCTGGCCTCGCCTGATATGACCTGTTCTTCATGCCCTGTCCTTCCATTCACGTTGACAGCGGTGGCCGAAACCAGCCACCCAATAGGATACCCGACTAACCCCTTGCTCGTCCATCTCTCCGATAGGCCAAACGGCCTTCTAAACTGTACTCTAGCTCGACTCTCGTGGCAAGCTATTTCGCTTGAAAGGACCTACTCATTCCCCATACAATGTTATGGGGAATGAGTAGTGTGACCTATCTTCTGCGGGAGGTCGTACCTATGGACATAAACATACACGTCAAGAACGTTGAGCTGAACTCAGAGGCGGAGCGGTACATCCAGAAGAAATTCAACAGGCTCGAACGCCACCTGAGTTTCATGTCTGATGCCAAGCTCGAGGTATCGAGAACGGCCGCGCGCTCCCAGGCAGACCGGGTAACGGTTCAGATGACGCTAACCGCGGGTGGCTCCACTCTGCGCGGACAGGAGAACGCGCCGAACCTTTTTGCCGCCGTGGACGCCGTGACCGACGTCATGGACCGCCAGATACGGCGGCACAAGGGACGGGTGTACAGGAGCGTGCAGGCCAGGAAGGCGGCCAAGGCCGTTCCTGCCATAAGCGACGAATCGACAGCCCCCGATGACCCGGAGGAGGACGTGCTCGCCGAACTGGGCAAGGTTGTCAGGACCAAGCGCTTCCCCATGAAACCGATGTCGGTGGAAGACGCGGCCATGGAGATGGAGCTCCTGAGTCACGACTTCTTCCTCTTCTACAACGTTGACACCAGGGAGTACAATGTCGTGTACCGGCGCAGCGACGGAGACTACGGAGTCATCGAGCCCGAACTCGCGTGATTAAACAGGAGACCCGGAACATCGGGCCTCCTACGCCTTGTGGAGTGTGGAAATGAGCATCCTGGCACAACAGGATCCCCAGGTCGGTCAGGCCATTCTGAACGAGAAGCGCCGCCAAAGAGAGGTCATAAACCTTATCGCGTCCGAAAACTACGCAAGCGAGGCCGTACTGGAAGCCCAGGGCTCCGTCCTTACCAACAAGTACGCCGAGGGCTATCCTGGGCGGCGCTACTACGGCGGCTGCGAGTTCGTGGACGTGGTCGAGCGGCTGGCAATCGACAGGGTGAAGTCACTCTTTGGCGCTGAGCACGCGAACGTCCAGCCTCACAGCGGCGCCCAAGCCAATATGGCGGCGTACTTCGCCTCGCTCAGCATTGGCGATACGGTGATGGGAATGAGCCTCGATCACGGAGGCCACCTCACCCACGGCAGCCCGGTCAGCTTTTCCGGGAAGCTGTACAACTTCGTGTCCTATGGCGTCGATCGCGAGCTCGAGACCATCGACTACGACGACGTGGAGCGTCTCGCCAGGGAGTATCGCCCAAAGCTAATCGTCGCGGGCGCGACGGCCTACCCACGCGTCATTGACTTTCCACGCTTTCGCCAGATTGCCGACGAGGTGGACGCGAAGCTGATGGTTGACATGGCCCACGTCGCCGGGCTTGTCGCCGCGGGGGAGCACCCATCGCCGCTCCCGGCGGCCCACCTGGTTACGTCGACCACTCACAAGACGCTGAGAGGCCCGAGGGGTGGCATGATCCTCGCGCTGTCCGAACTTGCGCGAAACGTGGACCGCGCCGTGTTCCCCAACGCGCAGGGCGGGCCAATGGAGCACGCCATCGCCGCCAAGGCGGTCGCCTTCGGCGAGGCGATGACGCCCGAGTTCGTGGAGTACCAGAAGTCGATAAGGGCGAACGCCCGCGCCCTCGCGGACGGACTCAAGGCGGGGGGCATGAGGCTGGTCACCGGCGGAACCGACAATCACATGGCGCTGGTTGACGTGACCCCGCTGGGGCTCACCGGGCGGCAGGCCGAGGAGGCTCTGGACAAGGTCAACATCGTGGTCAATCGCAACGCCATCCCCTACGATACCAACCCTCCCAGGATCGCCAGCGGCATCAGGGTGGGCACACCCGCCATAAGCAGCCGGGGGTTCGGCGTGGCGGAGGCGGCCAAGGTGTCGCGGCTGATCGCCAGAACCCTGAACAACGTCGGAGATGAGGGGGCGGAGCGTGAGGTGCGCGGCGAAGCGCTCGCGCTCGCGTCGCGCTTCCCGGTGCCGGGCATCGGCGACTAGCGGTCCGAAATCTCTGAAGTCGGTCTGCCAGTCAATACAAACATCGTCAACCACTAGCGGTGAACGCGGGCTTGGCGGCTCAGTCCATCCAGGGGATGAACTCGCGCCACTCGTCCAGAATATGCCTGTGATGGAACAGGTAATAGGGGTTGGGTTTCAGCGCCTTTGGCTCCCTCAGCAATCGCATATTGGCTTCCGCGGGCGTTCGCCCCGCCTTGCGATGGTTGCATGGTATGCAAGCGCTGACCACGTTTTCCCACACGTGAGGCCCCTTCCTGGAGCGCGGCGTGACGTGGTCTAGCGTCAGGTTCTTGGACTCTTTCCCGCAGTACTGGCACGTGAACCCGTCTCTGTAGAACACCGCGCGGCGCGACAGCCGGCGGTTGACCATCGGCCTCTTGACCATGTAAATCAGCCGAATCACCAACGGGAGCGGGAACGTCTGGGCGATGCTGCGAACGCTGCCGCGGCCGTTCACAAGCATTTCCGCCTTGCCGCGACCCAAGAGGATGATGGCTCGCCGGGCATTGCAGATGTTGAGCGGCTGATAGTTCTGATTCAGTATCAAGACAGGAGAGTTTATCGACACCCTGCTATCCACACAATCTAGGAAGAGCCTTCCTATTGACCTTCGATTCTTCGCTCCAGTATCTCAAGCGCTACCATGAAATCGTCGGGCACGAACCCCAAGGCGTCGCCCGGCAGATGAGTCATCGCCCTAACGAACACCGGCGCAACCGCCGAGCCGTCGAGCGCGTTTTCGATACTCATCCGGGTGTCCTCGACCTTTGGCTCTCTCGAGGCAACCGTTCCCGCCATGCCTTCGTCCGGCAACTCGAAGTTGTACGTGGCCCTTGCCATGACGATCAAGAAAGCCCCCGCCACGACGATGCCGAGCAGAGCGCCCAAGGCCAATCCCCCCAGGCGGTCCACCATACCCGATAGGCCAAGAGTGGCGATAGCTGAAATTGAACGGACGATTTTCGCCACCCACCTGGCAACCAACAGGGCCACCGCGACTATTATGATGTACGAAATGATGGTCACAAAGGTGTCGGCAGACAAGAAATCTCCGAACAGCCCTCCCACCTTGTGGCTGAGACGGCCTGCCAGCAGCCAGCCGATGAGTCCGCCGATGACGATGACGGTTGCCCCTATAAGCCTCATCCGCAAACCGATGATAGCGCCCGCGGCGAGCAGGACGGCAAATGTCAAGTCCACCCAGTTCATTCGCCAACCTTTCTTCGCATAACAATCTGGCAAGCCAGACAACCCGACCGGCGCAGGAACAAGCGCTCAATCGCCGCATCCAAGTTGTCCGCTCACAGACGCGGATATTTTACCACAAGGCTGGAAAGGCGAAAAGAAGGAAAATTCAGTAGGGACAATCCCGAGTGGTTGCTCTTCGTGGGCAGCCTTCTTGACATACACGAACTTTCGTACTATTCTGTCTCCATCCAGACCGAAGGACATCACCCCGTCAATTCGTCTATGCCTGTAGTGTTGACAGTCGTGTCAGAAGTCGATTTAATCGGGGTGTTGGAAATGTGCCCGCGGGCTTTCCAAAAGCGTAAGTGTTCGCTTCCAAAACGCGGACAGGAAAAGATGGTATCCGTATGGTTGTCGCCAAACTGCTAACCGATTCGGCGTCGAGCCTTGAATTGGCGGGTGCCTCTCTGGGGCTGCCGGAGTGGGATGACCGTCTGAGCGTATGGCGCGTCGCCTTGATTTCGGTCAACGATCGCAGCCATGCTATGGGCGAAGTTCGAGTGGACTCATCAGGCGCAATCTGCTTTGCGTCGGACCCCGCAGTGATCGTTGAGCGGCTGCGCAGCATGAATGGCGCCGAAAGGCCGGACGACCAAAATGGAAGGCGCCAGATTGCTTTCAAGCCTATACCGAACAAGGCCATCCTGGGGGATTGCCGGCGAGTATTGGCGGATTTCCCCCCGGATAGCGTTCAACTCGTTTTCACCTCTCCGCCGTACCTCAACGCGAAACCCGAATACTCCGAATACGTCGATTATGCGTCTTATCTCAGGATGCTTGGCGAGGCGTTCACCGCTTGCCACGCCATACTTTCTGAGGGCCGTTTTCTGGTTGTCAATGTATCGCCGGTGTTGGTGAGACGAACCTCCCGCAGTACTTCCAGCCGCCGCCTGCCGATTCCCTTTGACCTGCATCCCATACTGGACGAGATCGGCTTTGAGTTTATCGACGACATAATCTGGCGCAAACCCGAGGGCGCCGGATGGCATCTCGGAAGAGGTAGAAGGTTCGCCGCGGACCGCCAGCCGTTGCAGTACAAGCCGGTGACGGTGACGGAGTACCTGCTGGTCTATCGGAAGAAGACCACCCGCCTAATCGACTGGAACCTTCGCAATCATCCTGACCCCGAGGCGGCGGAACGCTCGAGGATATGGGGTGAATACGAGCGGACCAACGTATGGGAAATTACGCCTTCCAGCCACAAGGCTCATCCCGCCGTGTTCCCCGATGAGTTGGCGAATCGCGTGATTCGATACTACTCCTTCGAAGGCGACAGCGTGCTCGACCCGTTTGCGGGCGTTGGCACAGTTGGGCGTGTGGCGTCCAGTATGGGAAGAAGGTTTGTGCTGGTCGAGAAGCGGCCGGACTACTTCGAGATATCAAGACGGGAGCTGCGGTCCGTGAACCTTCTATCGCAGCCGGTGGACTTCGACGACCTCGAGTACCATTGGAGCGCAGACCTTGACGCCACGTCTCTATGACCTGAAGTCAGCCGATGGTCTGCGCGCCATCGTAACGGCGCTGTTTTGCGGCTACAACTATCGGCTTTATACGGAAGGAAACACTCGTCAGAGCCTCCTGGATGCCTACCGGGAGTTGAACGAGATTCGACGGCGTCTGCCTCCCAACGCCGGGTACGATGAGTGGGAAGCGGCTGTTCGCGATGAGTTTGATGAAAGTCGTAGCACTTTGGCTTGGTGGCTGGTTGGATTGACGAACAAGACGGCCCAAAACTTGGGCTTGGGCCGGGATGACCGCCCAGATTACTTGTCTGAAGTGTTCGGGCATGTTCGGTCGGTTGTTGAAGATTCTTGAAATGAGTTCTCTTTCGATGACGCAATAGTGATGCTATGGGCCGGCGCAGCTACACTGACCATTCGCGGATCGAGCAAATCGACAGTTGGCAAGACCTTGGAAAGAGTATTCCTGCGAGTGGGTCTCAGCGTTTTGGGTCTGAAAGAGGGTGAAGACTTTTGGCTTAACATGCAACGGGATCAGGAAGTCATGCGCGAAGTCGATGCGGAACTGACCAGCCGGCGAGGTCGCATCAGGATAGAGATCGGTCTCATAGAGCGAGGAAACCAGGAAGTCATAGAGGACAAAATCACCCGCGTTGGACGTGGCGGTATCGTCATATTTGACCAGATTGGCGCCAGGTCGAATGCCCGCAGAACCGCCGAAGCTCAACAGGTGTGCTTCATTCAGATTAGAAACAATCGCCCACTGTCAGAACTGTACGCGTTTCTGAAGGACAAGGTTGAGAAAGAACTGACTGAGCCTCCAATGGACGCTGAGGGCATCAATTCGGCAATTGGCGAACTTCCTGATAGGCTATTTGTTGAATAGCTGACTCGCCTTCCGGGCGCGTCCGCCCCCGCCTACCCCATCTCGAACGTCTTTACCCATATGCCCGGCGAGCTAGGGGCGTGCTGCATGGTGTTTTGCCAGCGTTCGTTTTGGGGGTGGATCGTACGCTGGCGCAGCCACTCCGCGGTTTGCGAGATGTTAGGGCGTTCGAGCTCGTAAACCGTCGCGTACTTGGGTTCGCCCGTAACGGCGCGGTATCGCCTGCCGCGTATGCAGCCGGGAACCTTCATGTAGTTGGGCACGTAAACCGTGTTGTACCACTCGTTCCACTCGTCCTCCAGCTCCGGCGGCACGGTCATGCGTCCGATCTGAAGGGCGGGAGCCATGCCGCTGCGGGCAACCTCGTCGCTCACATCCGACGGGAATATCATCTCGTAGGTGTTGCGAATGTACGTGGTGCCGATTACGTCCGGCCCAGCACGCTTCGTCCACTCGGTCGGATTGCCACGCACGCTCCGGTACTCTTCGGAATCCAGGACGGCAATGTTCTCGAGCTCGTAGGCCGCTAGGTGCTTTGGCGCGCCCGGCGTGACCGTCTCGTAGCGCGCGGCATTGAGGAAGCCGGGTATGGCCAGGCGTTCGGCCAGGTGCTCCTCGTTGTACCAGCGATTGAAGTCGTCCTCTTTGTCGTCTGGAACATCGATCCATACCATGAGCAGGGCTGTACCCTTCTTTGCCGACATAGTGTTCTCCTTTTCTTGCCGTGTTGAGCGTATCTGGTCGCGGAGGTCGCGTCTCAATCGGACGCGACATCAGTACCGGCCGGTTCGGCAGCGGGCTGCTTTTCGCGAGCGGCGTCTTCGAACGACCCGATGGGGATTACTGGCATCGTGGTGATGAGCACGCCCGCCTTGACGCCCAACTCCAACGAGTAGCGCGCGGCGGCCTCGTTGTCCGGCGCTTCCAGGATGCACGCGAAGTCGTAGTCGCCCAGAAGCGCGTAGATGCCAAGTGTCTGCGTTTCGCGAATCCTTATGGTGCTCTCCTCTCGCAGCAGCTTATCAGGGTCCGCGAGCATCTTCTCTCGGCCTTCGGGGGTAAGTGTAAGCAACAGAATGTATCGCGCCATCGTTACGTCTCTCCAAGATTCGCTAACATTGCTTCAGTTCGAACCGTGTACGGCAAACATAGCAACCACAAAGGACTGCCCCACAGGGCGGGCAATCGACGCGCTTATGGTAACACAACCTCAGTCGTCGTTGGACTTGAAGACGTCCGCCGCCCGCGCTGGATATGGGAGTTCGTCCGGGTCTATCGGAATCTCGATGACGGACGTCACCTCAGATGCCAGGGCGTCGGCCAGCGCCTGGCTCACGTCGCCGGGCTTTTCGACGTAGTAGCCACGTCCTCCACACAGCTCGGCGAGCTTGTCGTAGCGCGGGTTGCCGATGTCTGCCTCGATGTACCTCTCGCCGTAGAGCAGCTTCTGGTAAGCCTTCTCGGAACCCCACGAGCCGTTGTTCATCACGATGTTGACGACCGGCGCTCGCCAGCGCACCGCCGTTTCGAGTTCCTGGGCGTTCATGAAGAACGCGCCGTCTCCGCTGATGCTGACGACGGGCCTGTCCGGGCGGGCCATCTTCACGCCAATGGCCTGGGGCAGCGCCGCCCCTATGCAGCCGAGGTCAGCGGTGCCGAACATCGTGCGTGGGCTGGAGAAGTCGAGCCGGTCGTAGCCGTAGGCGGGAGAGCCGCCCGCGTCGAAGACTATCGAGGCATCGGCTGGAAGCTCGCGGCGAAGCTCAGCATAGACGCGCTGGGGCTTCATGGGCAGCGTCTCCAGCGCTCCCTCGGCGTCCAGACGCTGGCGACGCCGGGCGCGCAACTCAGACACGCGCCGCCTTCTCTTCTCCAGGACGGACGGCTGAACAGCCTCCTCGAGGCCCGCGGACAGCGCGCCCGCCACCGCGCCCGCGTCCCCCAGTATGCCCACCGCGACGGGCAGATGCCGCCCTATCTCGTGCTGGTCTATCTCCACGTGGATTATCTTCGCGCTCTCCGGGAAGTAGCGGTGGTCGTAGAACGAGGTGAAATGGCCCAGACGGGTGCCGAGCGCGAGCACGACGTCGGCGTTTCGTGTTACCTCCGCTGCCTCCGGCGTCCCCGCGCGGCCCACCGCGCCGACGTACAGCGGATGGCCGTTGGGTACGGCGTCGTTGCGCTCGTAGGAGGCGACTATCGGCGCGCCAATCTGCTCGGCCAGCCGCGTGGCCGGCTCGTGCGCCCCTCCCCATATGACGCCGCCTCCAACCACTATTACGGGTGATTTCGCTCCACGCAGCAACTCGGCGGCCTCTCGCACCCTCGTGCCGTCGCCCTCTGGACGCTGCGTGGGGCGGTACGCCGTCGGCTCCAGGATCTGCACGTCAAGGTCGGTGGCATTGAGCAGGTCACGGGGCAGGTCAACGTAAACTGGCCCCATCTTGCCCGACATAGCCACTCGGAAGGCCTGGCGCAGTATCTCGGGCGCTCGGTCGGGCTGGTTGACCTGCAACACGCTTTTGCACACCGGGCGAAAGATGCTCAGTTGGTCTAGCTCCTGGAAGGAGTCCTTATAGACCTGTCCCGCCATTGGCGCGCCGCCCAGTATCACCATCGGCGCGTGACATGCGCGCGCTCCCGCAGCGCTTGTCAACAGATTCGTGACGCCCGGCCCGTTCTGCACGAGGCACACGCCCGGCTCGCCGGTGGCGCGAGCGTAGCCGAGAGCCATAAAGCCGGAGCCCTGCTCATGGCGGCAGCCCACGAACCGGATGTCCGAGCGTCCGTACATGGCATCGAGAATCTCCAGGAACGCGGAGCCCACAACGCCAAAGATGTAGCGCACGTCTTCCGCCCGCAGCGCCTCTACCACCGACTGCCCCGCCGAGAGTCTTGGCATAATCTCACTCCTCAATAGCTTCTACCCTCATTCCCCCGTAGGGGCAATCCCTTGTGGTTGCCCTGGTCACCGCCAGGCTACCCCCGCAACGACTCGCCGCCAATCCGTATCGTCTCGCCAACCCCGTCACAGGATGAACACCAGCAGCGTCGCCGCGCCCAATCCGAAGCTCCCGAGGCCCACCACCCACAGCGACGCGGTGACGGCGCGCTGCCTGCGTGCGGCGAAAGGCCACTCCAACAGTATGTTGCGAATGCCGTTGAGTCCATGGTACAGAGCCAGACCCAGCAGCGCGAAGTCGAAGAAGACGAAGAATCCCTGCGCCAGCCGCCGCTCGACTGCCTCGTAGGTCACCGGTTCGTCCTGCAACCCCGCCCTTACGTCGGCTATGGGAAGGAAGTGGGTTATCGAGCCGTGGGCCAGCACGAAGAATAGCAGCAAGACGCCGCTGATGCGCTGGAGGAACCACAGCCAGAAGCCGGGTGTGCCCCGCGCGGGAACGTCGGCTCCGGCCAGATGGGTGTTGCCCTCCCGTCTCGGCGATGTCGTGGAAGCGTATTGCTCCTGGGTACTCACAAGCCTCCTCCCGACGACGCCATTGCCTATCTGAATATCAGGGGAACGCTCAATACCGCCGATGCGCCAGTGCCGGTCGCCGTCAGAATGACGCACGTCCAGAAGCTCGCCGCCTGGCGTCGTATGCCGATGCCAACGTCGAACAGCACTACGCGAACGCCGTTGAAGGTGTGGTACAAGACGATAGCGATGAGCGCGACGTTCAGAGCCTCGAATACGGGATGCTGTACGAACTCCAGCACGGCGTCAAAGGCATCGACTCCGAGTATCGAGGTCGAGATGACCACGATATGAAGAAGGAGGTAACCAACCAGCAGGACTCCCGTTGCCCTCTGCAACGCCCACGCCCACCAGCCGACGCGGGAGTTTGCGTGGACCTCGCGCGGCACGCCCGGGTGCAGAAGCGCAGTCCTGAGCCGTGTCGCCAATGACGCCTCCTAAGAGAAGCTACCACTATGCCTAACTGCGTGGAACCTGTTTCAATCTAGTAGGCGTCGCCTGTGAGGGCGACGGCGTATAGCGCGTGGACAGTTGTAGGGGCAATCCCTTGGAGCATGTCTCACAAGAGGGTTGTGGTGATAAGAGTGAAGCGCCGACTCCGGTCGCATTTGTGCAATGATCGGTCCGGGTGTCTCAGGCCAGAGCGCCGGATGCGCCGATGAGGGATCTGTGCGCAAACGATGGGCTGAGATTGCGGCGCCATATGCGGGTTGCCCGGCCACGCCACCCGCGCCACAGGGTGCGCAGATTGAAGGCCGTGGCCAACAGGCCCCACTCAGCGGCCACGTTGTCTATGCCACGCAGCAGGACTCTACGCGCCGCCTGCTGCTCTTTGATGATCCCAAAGACCGGCTCGACCAGACCCTTCCTGCGATCGTAGGACTGTCTGGCTTCGTCGGTGCGCATCCAGCGCCGATGACGACGCAGCGCTGTGTCGTGCGGCCCTATCTCAAGCGCTCGCCCATTTCGGCCATCCCTCGTACACACCCCAAAGACCGGACACGCTCGGCAGACAGCGCCGGAGGCCCGGTAGAGCCTCACCGCTATCCCACGTCTGCGCTTCATACGGGTGAAGCGCAGCCACTGTCCTTTTGGACAGATGTAGCTGTCGGTCTCCTCGTCATAGGTGAATCGGTCCTTGTGATACGGGTGGCCCAGCGCCCGACGCTGTGCCTCGGGCATCACAACCTGCTGGTCTCTGAGCGCGCACTCCTCCAGATTGCTCCCTGAGTGATAACCTGCGTCTGCCAACGTCATCTCAGACCTGACACCCGTCGTCTCCTCTGCCTTCTGAAGCATTGGGGCCAGTTGAGAATGGTCGTCGGGGTCATCGGTAACCTCCACCGCAGTGATCAACATGCCTCTCTTCCCTGCCTCGGTCTGCGTCGGCGAGACCATCGCCTGTGCGTTGTAGCAGGGCGTTATCCCCTGGCGAGTCCTCATCAGACGTGCGTCCGTATCGGTGAGGTTGATGTGATTGATGTCTCCACGCTCCGAAAGCTCCTCCATAGCTCGGCGCACCTGCTCTCTCAGCGCCGTCTTCTCGGCCAACTCCTGAGGCAGATGGACGGGCGCAGCGTCCTCTCCCGCCTCGCTCTGAGCTTCCAGATCCCTCACCGCATCCTCCAGACGTCTCAACAGACGCTGCAGTCCTTCCGCATCGAGCGTCCTGTCTCCGCTCGCATTCGCTCCCACCTTCGTACCATCCACAGCCTGCAACGCCAACTCCACAAGGTCCATCCTGACCGCCGTTTGCACTGTGCGCTTCAGCAACTTGCGCATCGACTGGCGGTGGCTCTTGTAGAACCTCCACAAGGTGTTGTGGTCTGGACGCTGCCATCCGGTCAGCCACAGGTACGATATCTGGTCTCCGCAGGCCGCCTCCAGCTTGCGGCACGACCGAACGCCTGTCATGAATCCATACAGCCACACGCCCAACAGCGCCCTGGGATGGTACGCCGGGGCTCCCATCCAACATCCCTCGATATCGACGCCGAGCTCCGCCCAGTCGTCTCGGTTCAGCCCATCGACGAACTCGGCCACGAACCGCGCAGGATGGTCCTCCGGGATCATCTCATCCAGGGTCGGCGGCAACATCCACATCTGCTCTCGACCCATCGGACGCAGTGGCATCTCTATCACCTCCAGAGATGGGCTGTCGCTTCCCAAGTATACCCCGAGCCATATCCCCCCGCTCGACTTTTGAGACAGACTCCTTGTGGTTGCCCTGGTTGTGCTAAAAGAGTTCCTTCTCCGGTCGCTGTTCCTCGCCGATGCGCCGATAGACCGGCGGCTTGAGGCCCTCGTACAGCTCGCCCAGCTTGTCGTTTATCTCTTCGTTCACGCCTGAGAAGTAGCTGTTGCCCAGGGAGTCCCCCTCCACCAGCAGCGGGCCGAGGTCCTTCAATTCCAGGACCCAGAGCGCCTCCGAAATGCCAAGCTCCTTCTCCCAGAACACGTCCAGAACGCGGTCTATGGCCTTGCCGTATATCGCGCCCAGACCGTAGCCCATAGTCGATAGGCACACCGCGCCATGCTCCCTGAACAGCCCCCGGTATAGCTCCTCAGACATGCCACCCTTGCCCACGACCGCCTTCACGCCGAACCGTTCCAGCAGCGCGGGCATGTACTGGGCGTAGCGAAAACCCGCCGTTGCCTGGAAGGAGGCAACGTTGAAGGAGCCGGGGGAGACCTCGACGCCGGCGGGAGAGGACTGGAATGTTACGTTCGTAAGAGAGCGCAGGTCGATGGGCGGCTCGTTCCCGTCGATGAGCATGTGCTTATAGACGCCGTCGCGGGCGGTGAAAACGGGGCCGCTCAGATAAACCACGTCTCCCGCCCGCAGACTCGCGATGTCGTCCTCTGAGAGGGGCACGCTCAGGTGCTTTGCGTTATTCATACGCCAAGCCTATTCGATCCCTTCCCGCCGATAGTAGGGAGTGAACCAACGAGGGTCGTCCCTGAACTCCACGCTGCCGTCCGCGAACACGCGGGCGGTTGACCTTCGATACGCCAGGCAAAACTGCGAAATCGCTATCGGCAGCCCGCCCGTGTGGGTATAGGCAATCTCAACGTGCACGTCCAAGGCGGTGGTGTCCCCACCCACTCCCATGACGCCGAACCCCGTACGGTTGGCAAGCTCCTTCAACTCCTCTTCCAGAGCGGCGGCGTCCGGGTCGGGATGCCGGTCTCCCATGGTTCTCAGGCAGGCCGCCTCCTTGGATAGGGACACACACTGGTCCTTCGAGCCGCCGAGTCCCACGCCGATGACCACCGGGGGACAGGACAGGCCCCTGCGAGCGAAGGCCGCGAGGTTGTCGAGCAGGAAGCGCTTGATGCCGTCGGTGCCGTCGGCCGGGAAGAGCATCCGGTAGTCCGTGCCAAAGAGACCGCCCTTGTGGACGGCGGTAACGTCTATCCAGTCAGCGTCCGGCTCGAAGGAGTAGTCCACGCTTGGGGCGAAGACACCCACGTTGTTGCCGGGGTTCCGCCGCGTGAGCGGATGCACGCGATTGGCTCGCAACTGTACGTCCTGGGTAACGTCGGCGACGGCGTTGCGGAGCGTCCGCTCCATGGCCACGAATCCGCCCTCGACGTGAGCCTCGTTCCCCACCTTGATATAGTAGCGAGGAAGGCCGGTGTCCCCGCACATGGGCCGCTCCTCGGCGATCGCCAACTGCGCGTTCTCGAGCACCTGGCCAAGTATGAAACTCGCCATCGGCTTGGTCTCGCGCCTGAAAGCCTCCTCGAACGCGGCGATGCCGTCCTGGGGCACCGCGATGGCCGCTCGCTTGTTGGCTTCATAGGCGACGGCGTAGAGGCGTTCTTGCGTTATGCCATTCCGCGTGGCTACCATGACCGGCCGCCTTCCTGCACTGGTTTTTCCGCCCATCCTCAAGACGGCATCATTCTATCGGCGGCGGCTGAGGTATGTCAAATGACGGCCTTCCATGGGGACTGTATCAACCCAGTCGGTCAGATGCCCGCGTCGGTCATCATACCCAGGGCGCCCACGAGGGACGCCGCCACTTGCGGGCCGCGTCTCGCCCGCTACGACTCCATCCAGCCGTACCTGCGAAAGCTCACGCGGCCCTCGTCGTCGAAATCTATGCCCTCCTCTTTCAGCAGTTCCCGCTGGAACTCGCTGCCGTGCCCGCTGCTTCTGGGGCTGATTCCCCCTTTGTAGTTGATGACGCGCTGCCAGGGAACGTCGGAGTCGGGATCGAGCGACGCCAGACAGTAGCCCACCATGCGCGGCGTGCAATCGCAGGCTATCAGCGCAACCTGGCCATAGGTTGCCACTTGCCCATGCGGAATCTGGCGCACCACGTCGAGAATCCGCCGATAAACGGGCCGCTTGTCCGGTGTGCTGGGCATGAATCTCTCCCGATGCGGGATGGGCCACTGGCTGTCGTCGAGGCCATTTTAGCACGCGCCGAAGTATCACTGCCCTTGACACTGCCGAACGCACGTGCTATTATGCCTCCATGAACGCAAGCGCATGTTATCGAATCCCAACGTCCGGCGCGGGAATCGTGACCCTGCCCATGAGACTACGCGCCACCCAGTGTGACGATACCCCCCAGAGTTCCGAGCGATCTGTCCTTTCGATTCCGGCCGAGTCCGACTCGTATCCGTTTCCACTGTGAAGGTGCCAAAAGTCGTCCCCTGAAACCGGGACTCACAAGAAGGCAATGACCCAAAATTACCCAGTTTGCGTTTCGCAGCTCTCCCAAGCTCACCGACCATTTTTTGTAGGGGCGTCCCTTGTGGGCGCCCAAGCCCATGGGATGACCGACCAAGGCAACCACAAGGGTTTTCCGCTACAGGGTCTCCTTGTTCTCACAGGCGACACTTACTGAATTGATATAGGTTCCCACAGCATTTCGTCAGCGTTGGACTGTGACTTTTGTGATAGAATCGACTGGAATTACCTTGAGGCGTTTGCCTCGGCTGCTCGCGGCGGGAATCACACTTGGGGGCAAGAGCATGGCATCTTACGATGCGGCGCGGCTGGTTGAGTTTCTGAGGCCGCCTAGGATCGCGGTCCTCGCCACGGTGGGCAGGACGGGAATGCCGCAGATTACGCCCGCCTGGTATCGATTCGAGGGTGGGCGACTGACGGTCGCGGCGTCGGCGGAGAGCGTAAAGGCTCGGAACCTGCGCCGGGACCCCCGCCTGTCCGTGTGCGTCTATTCAGACCTGAAGGGGGAACAGTACGCCGCGCTCTATGGACGCGCGGAGTTGACCGAGGGCGATTACGTATGGCCGGAGACGAGGGCCATCGTAGAGCGGTACGTCGAGCCAGACGGCGTCGATGAGTGGATGCGCGACCTCATGCAGCAAGAGTTCGTGCTGATTGGACTGGAGCCGGAGCGCGTAGTATTCGGCCCGTAGCTTTTGCTCGTGACTTCGCAATCTGAATTGGATGAGAGATGGCAGTAGCGCACAGGGATATTAGCAACTACCTCGATACCGCCCGGGCGTTGGCGGCCAAGGTGGCCGCGGTCGTGGAGCGCATCGACGACGAGCGGGAGCTGCCGCCGGAGCTTGCCGGAGAGATCGCCGACAGCGGCTTCTTCCGGTTGCTCGTCCCGCGTTCGCTCGGCGGAGAAGAGATGGACTTTCTCGACTTTCTCCGCGTGGTAGAGGTGTTCGCGGAGGTCGATGCCAGCGTGGCCTGGTGCGTCAACCAGAACAACGTGTGGGCGACCAACTCCGTCAGGATGCCGGAGCAGACGGCGCGCGAAATCTGGGACAACCCGCGCGCCGTGGTGACGAACGGGCCTCCGCTTCCATTTTCCAAGGCCGTCCCGGTGGAGGATGGCTACCGGCTCTCGGGACAGTGGAGCTTCAGCAGCGGCAGTGACCACGCGACCTGGATAGCCGCGCTCGCCCCGGTCAGGTTCCCCAACGACGACAGCATGGCGCAGCCGGCCTTCGACGACAGGGACGCGCCGGTCCTGCTCATGCCAAAGAGAGACGTGAACATACTGGACGTGTGGCATGTCAACGGCCTTCGCGGCACCGCGAGCTACAGCTTCGAGGTCGATGACCTGTTCGTGCCCAGCGTCCGAACCTTCAGCCTGGCCGGCCCCCCGCGTGAGGACGGCGCCCTCTACGTCATACCCAATATACTGCTCTTTGCCTCCGGCTTCTCGACGGTCGCTTTGGGCGTGGCGCGGGCGAGCCTGGACGTCGCCATCGAGATAGCCGGCGGCAAAACCCCGGCGCGCCAGCAAGGGAAGCTGCGTGACTTCAGCACGACTCAGCGGCAGATCGGCGAGGCGGAGGCGACCTGGCGTTCCGCCAAGGCGTTCCTGCGGGAGGCCGCGTCGTCCGTGTGGCGCGGGGCTCGCGAGAACCGCTCGCTCACGACAGAGGAGCGCGTCATGCTGCGGGTGGCGACTACGCACGGCATACGCATGGCGGCCAACGTGGTGGACGTTGCCTACGGCCTGTGCGGAGCCGGTGCCATTTTCAAGAGCAATCCAATTCAGCGCCGTTTTCAGGACGCGCACGTCATCACCCAGCACATCCAGGGCCGCCCGGCTCACTACGACACGGCCGGCCAGTTCTTCTTGGGCCTGGAGCCGAAGGGCCAGTTCTGAACACCGTCCGGATACTATTGGGCTAACGTCATTGAAATGAAGCCTAGAGTGGTGGAGCCACGAGAGTCCCCCGCCGTCAGAGAGGTAGTTGGGTAGCGGCCGAAAGTTCCCCCTCCTGTCAAGGGCTGTACAGACTGGGGAGATGGGTAACAGTTGTTCGGGGACATAGGTTACACATTTTGCTGACTGAGGTCTATGGTTGCTATCGGTTGGACTGAGAAGAAGACGTTCCACACGCCGTCGGTTTGAGTTGGCCTGAGGGCGACTCTCTTGTGTCTGAAGGCCTTACCCACACGCAGTGATCTTCCCAGGAAGGATATGCGCCCGCTGACATCCACCGAGCGCACCTGGTCGTCAGAGTCGTAGTCGATGCTGGGAAGGGTCTCGGGTAAGGGCCTGCAACTGGGAGTGTATCTGCTGACCGGAGTGTCGAGGTCGAGAGCATGGTGAGGGCGCTCCAGGTTGTAGAAGTCGCGCCAGGTGTCGAAAGAACTCTGGCAGTGAGCGAGGTCCATGAAAGTGCGTCCTGCCAGCAACTCACTCTTGAGGGACCTGTGGAATCGCTCCAGCTTGCCAAGTGTCTGTGGGTGGTAGGGCCTGCTGTGTAGCACTCTGATACCCAGTTGGATGAGCCAGAGGGTGAGGGGAGTGAATGGATGGGTGGAGTCGCTTCCCAATGGAGAGCCATTGTCCATGAGCATCGACATGGGCAGGCCGTAACGACGGAAGACGTGCGTGAGTTGGTCTCGAACAGTGTGAGTCTTCTCGTCGACACATGCCCTCAGAGCGAGGTTGAACCTGGAGTGGTCGTCCAGGATGGTCAGAGGGTGGCAGCGGTTGCGATGCATGGCGACATGTCCCTTGAAGTCCATCTGCCACAGCTCGTTGGGTTGTGCGCGCTCGAAGCGCACATACGGCCTGTGCTTGGAAGCCTCCGACTCTTGGATGAGTCCACTTCGTCTGAGAATGGCGGTGATGGTGCTCTTGGAAGGCACACCCTCGTATCCGCGGTCTCTGAGCATCCTGCCAAGCACATGACCTCCCTTGGCGGGATGCTCCGCACGAAGCTCTATGATGAGTTGCTCCAGCTCATGGCTCGTCTGGTTCGGAGAACTATGTGGGCGCTTCGAGAGGTCGTGAAGGCTGTGCTCTCCTCCCTGCCGGTATCGGCGCAGCCACTTGTAGCCGCTCTTGCGGCTGATCCCCGTGCGACGACACAGTTCGCTCATGTTCACCCCGTCGGCTTGTGCCAGGGCCACAAACTCCTTGCGCAAAGACATGACTGTATCCACCTTCCACGACATGGCCATTCTCCTCTACAGAATCTCCATGCCTTATGGTGTAACCCATGTCTCCGAACATGTGTCACCTATCTCCCCGGTCTATACACCCGTCAAGGGCGGGGGTGAGGGGGAGAAATCAACTCCTACCGGCAAGGGCCCTCCAGTCTTCCAGTATCTGGTAATCGTGAGGAAAGGGCAGGGGAGGTAACTCGTCTTGAGGGAAGAAGTCGACCTCTTTCGCGTCGTGTCCCGCCTCCAGCGTCCCCCCAATGATTTCGGCTGAATAGACGGCAAGCACAACCTCTCTACCCGCGCCCGAGTACAACCCAACCAGGCCGCTCAGCCTAACGCGCAGTCCCGTCTCCTCCAGCGTTTCTCGAATCGCCGCGTCCTCCACGCTCTCGCCCCTATCGACGTACCCCGCCGGAAAGCTCCATCGCCCAATCTCGGGTTCCACGCCACGTCGGATGAGCACGAGCCTCCCCTCCTCCGCTATCAGCGTCACCGCCGCGATTTTGGGGTCGAGAAACACCGTGAGGCCGCAGTCTGCGCAATGGGGCCGCGTCTTGCCCTCGACCTCCTTCTGTCCAAGCGCGCCGCCGCACTGCTGGCAGTACTTGGCTTCTCTCTGCACCTGCCCTCCGGCCGTTGTCGAATTGCGAACATGCTAACGCCCAGACGCCCCGGATGTCCACCCAGCGCCTTTTGGGCTGTGTGCGGACTGGACGGCGTCCCTCAAGCTGGATATACTTTTATGAGGAAAAGCGAAATCGGAGAATAGACTTGCCCCATTCTAAAGAGTACCTTGATTACGTAGCCAAATTTCCTCCCCTGGGCGCAATCGGCAACACCCCCGTGGTCAGGCTGAATTTGCCCATTGACATAGGCGAGGCGGTCATCCACGCGAAGTGCGAACACCTCAACCCCGGCGGCTCTATCAAGGACCGCCCAGTTCTCAGGATGTTGGTGGAGGCGATCCTCTCGGGTGAGCTCACCAAGGACAAGTCGATAATCGACGCCACCTCCGGAAACGCGGGGATTGCCTACGCGATGATCGGCGCCGTGCTCGGCTACAAGGTGACACTCGTGATGCCGGAGAACGCGAGCGAGGAGCGAAAGAAGCGGCTGCTGGCCCACGGTGCGGAGATCATCTACACAGACCCGATGCTCGGGTACGACGAGTCGCTGTATGAGGTCAAGAGGCGCTACGAGCAGTCGCCGGAAAAGTACTTCTACTGCGACCAGTACAGCAATCCGTACAATCCCCAGGCTCACTACGACACCACTGCGGAGGAGATTCTGAGGCAGGTCCCCGGCATCACGCACTTCGTTGGCGGCGTGGGTACTGGCGGAACCATATCAGGAGTAGGCAGGCGGCTCAAGGAGCGCGACGCGAACATCAAGGTAATCAGCATCAACCCGCCTGAGTGGCCCGGCGTCGAGGGCCTCAAGCCGCTTGGCGAGGGGCACATCATCCCCAAGACCTTCGACGAGTCGGTGGTGGACGAGATGCTTGAGATAGACGTGGACAACTCTTACAGGTTGTCGCGCCTCATGGCGTCCTCAGGGCTGTTTGCCGGCCAGTCATCGGGCGCATACATAGAGGGAGCGTGCCTGGTGGCGGCGAGGGAGCGTAGCGGCTGCTTCGTCACCATCTTCAACGACATCGGCGAGCGATACTTCAGCACCGGCATGTGGGGCTAGGTGCCCAATTCGTGGGGGCAATCCCTCGTGGGCGCCCTGGGTATGATGACCGACGCGGGCAACCACAAGGGATTTGCTCCTACGCGCATCTGACCGACTAGGTTGATACAGCCTCCTACACGTCCAGGTTCTTGACCTCGAGCGCGTGCGACTGGATGAAGTTGCGGCGAGGCTCGACCACGTCGCCCATCAGCAGCGAGAACGTCTCGTCGGCGACGGCGGCGTCGTTCACGGAGACTTGGAGCAGCGTTCGCGCCTCCGGGTCCATCGTGGTCTCCCATAACTGGGAGGCGTTCATCTCTCCCAGACCCTTGTAGCGCTGCAGGCTGATGCTGCGCTTGCCGTTGAGCTGCGTGAGCACACCCTCGCGCTCGCCTTCGCTATAGGCGTAGTACTCCTGCTTGCCGCTGACTATCTTGTAGAGCGGCGGCTGTGCGATGTAGAGGTGCCCATGATTGATCAGCTGCTCCATGTGGCGGAAGAAGAACGTCAGCAGCAGCGTCCTGATGTGGGAGCCGTCAACGTCGGCGTCGGTCATTATAATGATGCGGTGGTAGCGAAGCTTGGCAAGATTCAGGTCGTCGTCCAGTCCCGCGCCGATAGCCGTAATCATAGCCCTGATGGCGTCGTGACCGAGCATCTTGTCGGCCCGGGCCTTTTCCACGTTGAGAATCTTGCCCCATAGGGGCAGCACCGCCTGCGTCCTGCGGTCGCGGCCCATCTTGGCCGTGCCGCCGGCGGAATCGCCCTCTACAAGATATAACTCGCACAGCTCGGGATTCTTCTCGGAGCAGTCGGCCAGCTTGCCGGGCAGTCCGCCGCCCTCCATCGCATTCTTGCGGATGATGAGGTCGCGGGCCTTGCGGGCCGCCTCTCGCGCGCGCTGCGCGGTCAGGCACTTCTCGACGATGCGGCGGGCGTCCTGGGGATGGTCTTCCAGATATATCTGCACTGCCTCCGCCACGACCGTCTCCACCTGGTTCCTGATTTCGGGGTTGCCGAGCTTAGTCTTGGTCTGGCCCTCGAACTGTGGGTGCGTGAGCTTCACGCCGATGACCGCGGTGAGGCCCTCTCGCGTCTCCTCTCCGGCCAGGTTCTGTTCGTTGTCTTTGATGAGCTTCTGCTTGCGCCCGTAGTCGTTCAACACGCGGGTGAGCGCGGCCCTGAAGCCGGTGAGGTGGCTGCCCCCGTCCACCGTGTTGATACAGTTGGCGAAGGAGTGAACGAATTCGGTGTAGCTTTCGTTGTACTGGAGGGCGGCCTCCACGATAGTCCCGTTCACCTGCTTCTCCACGTAGATCGGGTCTTTGTGCAGCACGCCGCGGTTCTGGTTGAGATTCCGGACGAAGCTGGACATGCCGCCCTCGAAGTAGTAGGAGACCTTGTTCTTGGGCCAGCGCTCAGGGTCCCAGTCGCTGACGAAGTTAATCCAGAGGCCCTTGTTGAGATAGGCCATTTCCTTGAATCGCTGCGCGAGCGTGTTGAAGTCGAATCTGATCTGTTCGAAAATGCTGTCATCTCCCAGGAACGAGACGCTGGTTCCCGTCTTGTCCCGTTCGCCCCTGTCGAGGGTACGCGACACCAGTTCGGTCTGGCGCTCGCCGCGAGAGAAGTCCTGGCTGAAGACCTTGCCGTCGCGGTAAACCTCCACCGTGAGTTGGGTGGAAAGGGCGTTGACTACGGATGCGCCGACGCCGTGCAGACCTCCTGATACGGTGTACGCCTTGCCGCCGAACTTGCCGCCCGCGTGGAGCGTGGTCATCACCGTCTCCACCGCTGAGATGCCGGTGGTCGGATGTATGTCCACGGGAATGCCGCGGCCGTCATCCGAGATTCGCACCACGCCCTCTTCCGAGATGTGCACGTCTATCTGTGAGCAAAAGCCAGCCATGAACTCATCGACGCTGTTGTCCACCACCTCGAAGATCAGGTGGTGCAGGCCGCGCTGGTCAGTGCTCCCGATGTACATGCCGGGCCGCAGTCGGACGGCTTCCATACCATCCAGCACTTGGATGTCGCTGGCTGTGTACCAGTCGGAGGCGCCGTTCCCATTGCCGTTTCGGTGATTGTTTGCCATCCTGAGCTCCTAAGTTGAGCGGCGCTGGACGGGGTTAACACTGCCCGTTGCGCTGCCTGACGTCTTGGTTTGCTTGCGGCAATACCAAGAGCGCGGTCGTCCGCATGTCGGTATTGCCATGCAAAGGACGCATGTTCTCACAACTGTTCGTACTGTGCGACAAGGCGCGTAATGAGTCACGGGTAGGGCCTCTAGCGAGGCGGTGGTTTCTTGCCAATGGTGGAAGATTTACGGCTGTACGACGCCGTTCCCTTGGCATTATTGTATCACTTCGCACCATACTATTCAACCTAAAGCGGCATGTTCAACGTTGGAGAGGGCCTCATATTGACAAAAATTCGAGGGTGTGGTTACATTACGCGTGTTAGGACTCATAACCTCAGTAAAACAATTGAATAAACATTAGGGCGAAGGCGCCCTCACAGGCTTAAATCGGAAGCCGGTCAAAGTCCGGCGCTGTCCCGCAACGGTAGGCTCTTGAATCGGCAGGAGCGAGCCCGGTCCACTGCCTTCGTCATTGTCTTGGCCTTCGAGGAAAGGTACGGGCGCGGTTATCGTGCGTTGTGCCCCCGCTTCCTTCCTGGAGCGGGGTTTTGTCGTTTCAGCATCGTCGATAGTCCTGCCATCGGGGTGTTGGAGCGCGCGCCTCTCCTCAAGGGCCGCAATGGGGAGGCGAATGTGAATAGGCTTGTAGCATTTGGGTTTGTCGCCGCGCTGTTCCTGGTTCTGGCGTGTGGCGAGGCCGCAAGCCCGCAAGACCCCGCGACGCCCTTGTCGGCGGTCGTAGCGCCCACGACGATAGCGGCGCCCACGTCTCAGTTGGCCGGACGCGCGACCCCCCTGCCTCCCGCCGCGGCTCCAACGGCGGAACCGATTGCCACCGTCCATGTCCCGCAGCCCGCAACGCCGGAACCGCCGCGGCCCACTCCCACTGTGGAGCCGGTTCCAACGGCTACGCCTGCCATCTTCCCCGTCACGGTCGTCGATAGCATGGGACGCGAGATAACGTTCGAGAAGCCGCCTGAGCGGATAGTGGCCTTTGATTCCGCCGCGCTGGAAATCCTGTTCGCTATTGGCGAGGGCGACAGTGTGGTCGCGACGCACGAATTCGTGACCTACCCCCCGGAGGCGGACCACATTCCAAGGGTGGGCAGCGCGTTCGACATGAACATCGAAGCCACCGTCGCGCTGGAGCCGGACCTGGTGTTCATCTTCTTCGACACGTTCCTGCCGGACCTGGAGAGAGCCGGCCTCAAGGTGTTCTACCTGGAGACGCTCAACGATGACTTCACCAAGATAGCCGATTCGATACGGATGTGGGGGCGGATCACAGGCAGCGTCGCGCCGGCCGAGGAGTTGGCCGCAGACTTCCAACGCCGCGTGGAGAGGGTGAGGGAAATGATGGCGTCATACGAGAGCGGCATGAGCGTGTACCAGGACTTGGGAGACCTCTGGACGCCGGGCAATGACACCATGATAGCCGAGGTGTTCGAGTTGCTGAAGCTTCGCAACATCGCTCACGACGTATCGGGGTACGTCCAGATGAGCCCTGAAGTCATCGTAGAGAGAAACCCGCAGATTGTCATCGCTCTCTTTGGCGATACCATTGACGCCAACCCCGTCTTCTCCGACGTGCGCGCGGTGAAGAGCGGGCGTATCTTCGTGCCGGCGTCGGCGGACGCCCTGAGCGTGGCGGGGCCGAGATACGTCGATGGCATCGAGGAACTGGCGAGATGGGTGTACCCCGGTATATTCAGGTAACCCTGGAGTAGTGTGTCCTGGTGAGATTGCCAAATTCGAGGATTTTCCCGTCGATACGCGGACGAACGCATCGACGCGACGTTGGCGGCGCTTCATTCCTGCCGACGTACCCTTGGTCGCGCCTGCTGCTGGGACTGGCAGTCGTCTTGCTGGTAGCCATATTCGCCGCGAGCCAGGGCACGGTGAAAATGCCTCCCCTGACGGTGGCGAAGATTCTGCTCTCCAACATACCCCTGTTCGACTTCACGCCGGACTGGTCGGCGTCGTGGGACACCATACTCTGGGAACTTCGCCTTCCCAGGATAGTTCTGGCCGGCATCGTGGGGGGCGCGCTGGCGATGTCCGGCGCCACGTACCAGGGGTTGTTCAGGAATCCGCTTGCCGACCCCTTCCTCATAGGGGTAGCCTCAGGAGCCGGCCTTGGGGCCACCATCATCCTGGTTAGCGGCGCGCCAACGGTGTTCCTCGGAATCAGCATGCTTCCCGTGGCAGCTTTCAGCGGCGCCATTCTCGCGGTTACGGTCGCCTACGTCATCGCTCGCCAGTCCGAGGGGTTGCCCCTGACCACGCTCATCCTTGCCGGAGTGGCCATCGCTTCGCTCGCGGGCGCGGTAACCAGCCTGCTCATGATACGCAGCGACCCCGATCTGCGTCCCATACTTAGCTGGCTCCTGGGAGGCTTCATTTCCGCCCAATGGAAGCATAGCCTGCTGCTGCTGCCCTATCTCATCCCGAGCCTGCTGTTGGTCATGGCCTACGGCAGGATACTCAACGTGCTTCAACTCGACGAGGAGCAGGCGAGGCAGGTGGGCGTGAACGTGGAACGCACGAAGATCGTGCTGATTGTCGCCGCGACGCTTTCTACCGCCGCCGCCGTGTCCTTCAGCGGCCTGATTGGATTCGTGGGGCTAATCGGCCCTCACGCCGTCCGCTTGGTTTGGGGCGGCGACTACCGTTCTCTGCTGCCGATGGCGGCTATCGTTGGAGCCGCCTTTCTAATCCTGGCCGACCTCGTCGCCAGGACCGTCGCAAGCCCGGCGGAGATGCCGGTGGGAATCGTTACAGCCTTCTGCGGCGCGCCATTCTTCCTCTACCTTCTGAGACGGCGCAAGCGCGTGGTGATGTAGGAAGCTCCCATGCTCGTTGTTGACGACATTCACTTTGCCTATAAGGATGCCTTCACGCTAAACGGCCTGTGCCTGGAGGCCGAGGAGGGCGAACTGGTGGGCATAGTTGGCCCAAACGGCGCGGGCAAGTCCACGCTTCTCAGGGTGATTAGCGGCGTGCTGGAGCCGACGCAAGGACACATTCGCGTCAATGGCGTCGATCTGGCGTCTCTCAAGCCCTCACAGAGGGCAAGAGTGGTGTCGGTAGTGCCGCAGAGCCCACAGCTTCCCCTGCACTTCAGGCTGCTGGACCTGGTGATGATGGGCAGAACCCCCTATCTCAGGTTGCTGGAGTGGGAGGGAGAAAAGGACCTCGAAATCTCCAGAAAGGCGATGGAACTCACCAACACCTGGAATCTCGCCGACAGGCTGATAGGCAGCCTATCAGGTGGAGAGCGTCAGCGGGGCATGGTAGCGATGGCGTTGGCCCAGGAGGCGCCCGTGCTGCTGCTGGACGAACCCACGTCCAGCCTGGATCTGGCGCATCAGACGGGTATCCTGAACCTAGTACGCGACGTTCAGAGGCAGCGCGGCGGCGCGATTGTGGTCGCCATGCATGACCTGACGTTGGCTGCGCAGTACTGCGACCGGCTGGTCATGCTGGCCGAGGGCCGGAGCTATGCCGAGGGCGCGCCGGGCGAGGTGCTGACGCGAGAAAACATCCTGCGCGTGTATGAGGCGAACGTTCTGGTGTTTGAGCATCCGCTTGGCGGTACTCCGGTCGTTCTGCCCGTCTCAAACGAGACGCCGCTTGGGGGCAAACGCCGTTGACCGCCAAGACAATTATGGTACAGGGTACCGGCTCTGGGGTTGGGAAGAGCCTGCTTGTGACCGCGCTGTGTCGCATATTCAGGCAGGACGGCCATAGCGTTACGCCCTTCAAAGCTCAGAACATGTCGCTGAACTCCTACGTTACCCTCGACGGCGCCGAGATTGGCCGCGCGCAGGTGGTGCAGGCAGAGGCGGCACGGGTACTGCCTACCGCGGACATGAACCCCGTCCTGCTCAAACCGGAGGCGGACCACAGATCGCAACTTGTCGTCATGGGCAGGCCGGTCGGGACGCTCGAATCTCGTGTTTTCAATCGACGCAAAGAAGGCCTGTGGGACGTAGTTACCGGATCGCTCGAACGGCTGCGGGCAGAGTTCGACATCGTGGTTATCGAGGGAGCGGGAAGCCCCGCGGAGATCAACCTGCGCGAGGGCGACATCGTGAACATGGAAGTAGCGCTCTACGCCAACGCGCCCGTGCTGCTGGTTGGCGACATCGACAAGGGCGGAGTATTCGCCTCGCTGTACGGAACAGCCTCGCTGCTCGCGCCAAACGAGAGAGCACTTCTCCAGGGCGTGGTTATCAACAAGTTCCGCGGCGACATGTCGATTCTCGCACCGGGGCTTCGACAATTGGAGGAGCTGATAAACGTGCCGGTGCTTGGGGTTGTGCCGTACTTCAGAGACATATACATGCCTGAAGAGGATTCGCCAGCTTCTCAAGGTTTTGCGAAAGGCTATTCCGGTCAGGCTCTGATCGACGTCGCCGTGCTCGCGCTGCCTCACATCTCCAACTTCGACGACTTCGATCCGCTCGCTAGAGAAGAGAGCGTAGGAGTGCGCTATGTTCACGCCGCGGATGAGTTGGGTTTGCCTGACCTGCTGATAATACCGGGGACCAAGACCACAGTAGCCGACCTGAAGCTTCTCCGGGAGACCGGTATCGCCGACAGGATACTGTCCCTGGACACAGGAAAGACCGCCGTCATCGGCATCTGTGGAGGTTATCAGATGCTTGGAGACTGGATTCTCGATATGCAGCACGTGGAGTCCGCTGAGGAGAAGACGCCCGGATTGGGGTTGCTTCCGGTG
This sequence comes from Dehalococcoidia bacterium, assembly GCA_965217565.1. Lineage (GTDB taxonomy): Bacteria > Chloroflexota > Dehalococcoidia > Lucifugimonadales > CATOSD01 > CBDCIS01. The sequence goes on along the minus strand of CBDCIS010000008.1, from coordinate 243,788 downwards.
ACTACCCGGTTCGAGTCGAGCAAGCAGACGCGCCAGGTTGCGGGCCGAGTGAACGCCTGCCCGGGGCTGCTGGAGGGCTCCGGGGGTCTGTCCATCGAGGGCTACGAAATACACATGGGAGATACGTTCGGCGAGGCCGGGGGCCAGACCCGCGCTCCGTTCAGATTGTCGAGAAGCCCAGACGAGGCCCAGAGCAGGCCCGATGGACTCACGAGCGGGGATGGCTGGATACTGGGGACCTACGTGCACGGCATCTTCCACAATACCGCGCTGCGTCGAGGCATACTCAGCCAGGTCGCTCTGCGGCGCGGGCTATCGCTGCAATTCAGCGAGGACACCTTTTCGCAGTCCGACGAATACGATAAGCTGGCGAGCCTCGTTCGCTCTTCCCTGGATATGGATGCCATCTACGAGATGGTTGGGGCGTCTCCCGACCGGTTTCGCGAGTAACGGCTGAAACCGCCGCTGTTGATGGTTTCACGTTTGGGAAACGTCATAATAGGACGTGGCCGCTATTCCCATTTCCCACGGAGTAGTCGTATAATCAGAAGAATGGCGAAACGATCGGGCGAGAAGCGAGACCTGAATTGAGCCTCGAAAGTATCTGGACATCGTTGCCCATACTCATCCTTGCCATAGGCGTTGGCTATCTGCTGGGGGCACTGCCGATTGCCGACAGGATTAGCCGCAGGCGCGATGTTGACATATTCTCCACGGGCACGGGATTGGCTGGCGCGACCAACGTTCGCAAGAGCGTGGGGAAACTCCCCAGCGTCATAGTGCTGCTTGGAGACTTTGCGAAGGGAGCGCTGGCTGTGATAGTCGCGCGGCTCCTTGGTGTGGAAGAGGGTTGGGTTCTTCTTCCCGCCGCGGCGGCAATCGTGGGGCACTGGAAGTCGGTGTTCTCCGGGTTCCGGGGCGGAGACGCGCTGGTCACGCTGGGAGGCATCATCATCGCCCTCTTCCCTATCTCCGGAGTGATAAGTGTGGCAGTCGCCATACTGATCGCGCTTGGCGGTCAAAAGCTGCCCTACACCTCGCTGCTGAACATAGTCTTAGGATATGCAACGTTGGCGATACTCAATCTTGCCTACGGCGAGCACATTCCTATTCCTGTGCACACTCCTGCGTACATTCCACTCACGCTGGGAATTGGCGGGTTGTCTGCAATGGTGCTGGCATACGCGCTCAAGGGCCACGCCGGTCGCCGCCGGGTGAACGACTGGGACGACGTGGCGGACGCCGGCGGGGCCGCGGAGCAAACCGAAGTTCGTCCTTGACCCCCTCTCATTCACGGCATTAACCCAACGCCGCAATCGCTCTCGTAATGGCCGCGCCGCGCGGGTGTCCGCTATTCCAGGCAAACGCATGTGGTGGTTCGGGATACTCCCTTGATGGAGTGGATGTCAGTGGACACGATGTCGCTTATGCCGCCCAGGTCATCCGCCTGCAGAACAACGATGACGTCGTATGGCCCCGTAACCCTGTTAATCTCGATGATTGACCCGTGCCCCTTCAGGTGGGCAACCATGTCTCGCGCGTGGCCCGCGACCATCTCGATGAAGATGTAAGCCTTGACCAACGCATACCTCTCTAGAGCGGAGTCTCCAGAATCAACCGGCCACGGCTGAACCGCGAAAGCCGCGCCACTGCTGGCATGCGGCGGTTCCAAGAGCCATCGCTATCCCGCGTCCTCCGTCAATAGGTCGCTCTTGGTCTTCAACAGAAGGTCAATGAGATTGCGATTCACGATGAACACCGTTGGGCGGACAGGCGTCTTGACGTAGTAGGTGAGGTCGTCCCTCTCCAGGATTCTGAGCCGAGTCGTAGGACTGCTGGAGCCCGTCTTCGTCACTATCCTGACGGACGCGGTAGGGGTATCGAAATTCAGGCCTTTGGATTCTTCGGCGGTGGCGAAACCCTCCGCGAACAGCAACTCGAGGACTCGCAACGCGGTATCCACCTGCACGAGGTCCGCGGGGTTCTCTCCGCTCTCGTCAACCACCACCCAATCGTTTCCGCTAAATCTGAGGTCGAACTCTTCGTCGGGATAGGAAAAGGTGATTGACTCCACCTCGCTCCTGGGAACCCTCAATATCACAGGGTCGAGCCAGCCGTCGGGTTGAGAGTCGAATATCTCGCCCGCCGATACGGGAGGAGGGCAGGGGATTCCATAGACTTCGTTCTTTCCGAATCGGCGAACGTAGCACAGGCCAACCTCCGGCGTCCACTTGCCGATGAGCAGCTTCTCCTGCTCGAAGTCGCCTAGGAAGAACGACACGACCGTGCCCTGTCCTTCCGCCACCCCCATACGCTGGTGGTTCTTTGGGTTGGCGGCGATAAGCTGGGCGTTGCTCTGGATGTCGGCGACGGCGGTCCACAGCAGATTCAGCTTTGGCTGGAAGGCGGGCTGGTTGTTTACGGTCCAGGTTTCGCCCTTCCTTACGAGAGTCGCCTTCGATGTCCCTTTGTCGCTGCCAATCTGGACACTGTCCACCACGTCCTGTGAAATCGGCAGCAGTCCGGAGAGCACAACTTCGCTTGGGTCCGACGAAATGACGCGAACGACCAGCCCCGCCAGGCCTATGGCTATCAACGCTATCAGGACAAACCCGACCTGCCTACTCTTCATCGCCGTACACTCTCTGCGTGATATTGCGCCGCCGTATGAATCGGAACAAGCCAGCCAACACGAAGAATGCGGGAACGCCAATGACGTTGGCGTACTGCGCCACGTTGCGGTGGGTCGTCGATTCAAAGAGCAGTTGGCGGGACGATATGACCTTGGAGCGTATGCTTGCCAGCGCGTCTTCCTGCGCGAGCCAGTCCACGAGGTTGAGCGCGAATCCGAGGTTCTCCTGGAACTGGCCGACGACGCCGTCCGAAATCCAGTCGGAATCGCCAATGACGACCAGCCGGAAGTCGCCCGGCGACGCTCCGCCGGATGGCGCGGCCGGCCCGGTGACAGCCACGCCCATCTGCACCTCGAACAGGTCGCCTGCCGTGGCCTGCGCCAGCGCCTGCGAACCAGGGCTGACGTCCGGGCTGTTGCGGTAGTTCAGGTCGAGCGCGCCGGAATCCGGAGTCTCCAGAAGCAGTATCCTCTCGTGCTGCCACTCGGTAAGAAACCCAACGGAGCTTGCCCAGGGCAGCACAATCGACTCCACCTCTCCAGCAACCTTTGAATCGACGGTTGGCACGCGCATCCAGTAAGGGAAGGGTATGGCGATGTTGCCCACCTGGGTGCCGAACGAGAGCGTCTCGTTGGAACGCACGTCGAAGGCGATGTCCTCCTCTACGATGACACCGTAGTTCTCCACGAAGTCGGCGAAACTATTGCGATTCGGGAGGGCCGCTAGCCTTTGCATGTCAATGCTCACCGCGTCAACCAGGATCATCGCCTTACCGCCGCCGTTGATGTAGGCTGCTATCGCGGCCCGCACATCGTCCGAAATTGACTCGGTCGGCCCCGCGACTATCAGAACGTCAACGCTGCTCAGATCTACAGTCCCACCCTCCTCCGGCTGGACCTCCGTGAGCTCGTAATGCTGCGCCAACACCGAGCCGAGCGTCTGGATTCCCTCGGTGGCGGTCTTTTCGCCGTGCCCGCTGAGGAAAGTCACTCTCTTGCGCTCCTGCTGGAGCATCCTGAAGGCCAGGCTCGCGATGCGGTACTCGAAGCCATCGACGGCGCCGATGAACGGGATAACCTCCCGGCGGTCGGCATACGTCATCGACAAGCCGAGGTAGCCGGCCTTGATCTGTAGCTCGCCCTGGCTGCGAACGTTGAACTGCATTTGCGGCACCCCGATGAGCTGCGCCTTGCGGGCGGCCGCCTCGTCTTCGTCGGGGTACTTACGCACGATCTTTACGTCTCCGCCGGACCTCGCGGAAAGATCGTCGAGGAAGTCGTTTACGTCGCGAGCCACCAGCGCCACGTGTGCGGGCGGGTCCTTGGATTGGAACAGCTCCACCGTCAGAAGGTCGTCCAGGCCCGAGATTATCTCCGTTGTGGCGGGGCTCAAAGTGAAGAGCTTGTCTTCGGTGAGGTCCAGCCTGCCGCCTATGGATGAACCGAACCATCCAACCAGCAGGCTGACGACGATGAGCCCGACCACGCCAAGCTGAAGGTTGCGGTACTGTGGCGACTGGTGGCTGAGGCTCTTGCCCCGAATCGTTAGGTAGGTTGCGCTAAGCAAGGTGGACACCAGCGCGATGAAATAGAGAACGTCCCGAAGGTCTATGACGCCCCTAGCGATGCTCGAAAAGTGGGTCGCCGGGCTGAGCGTCTGGAGCAGCCCCGAGACCCGACTGGGCAGACCGTCGGCTACCACGTCCAGGCCGGCCAGCAATAGCGCTCCTATAAAGAGCAGCCCCAGTATGAAAGCGATTACCTGGTTTCGCGTCAGGCTCGACGTGAACAATCCTATCGAGACGAAAGAGGCCGCCAGGAAGAGACTCCCCACGTACTGAGCTGTCACCGCGCCTACGTCAACGTTACCTGCCGTTGATAGGGCTATGGGTATGCCCGCGGTGGAGACGATGAGCAGGCCCACGAAAATGAAGCCCGATACGAACTTGGTGAGCAGCACTGCCCACCCCTGTATGGGCTGGGTGAGCAGTATCTCCAGGGTTCCGTCCCGCTGCTCCTCCGCCAGCAGGCGCATGGTCGATGCCGGCACGAACACCATAAGCAGCCAGGGCAGGGCGGTGAACAGGCTGCGTGTGGATGCCTCTGAGGTTGTGCCGAAAGGCGTGAAGAAGAAGAGGAAGGAGATCACGCCCGTGAACACGACTAGGAGGATGTACCCTGTGGGTTGGTCCAGGTATCCTCTCAGGTCCTTCCGTATGAGTGCGGTTATAGAACGCATCCTGTTTCTACAGGCCCTCGTTTTCCTCGTCCTCGGCCGTCAGGGAGTGGAATACGTCCTCGAGTCGGGCCCTGTCCTCGTGCAACTCCCAGAGAACCCAATCTCGCTGCTTTGCGAGACTGAAGACCTCCGGCCGTAGGTCCTTGTCTCCCGACACCGACACTACGTAACGTTTGCGGCCATCCACCGGGGCCAGGCGGTCCACCTCGCCGACGCCTGGAAGCTTCTTCAGCGCGGTCTCCACCTCGATGCCTTCCACCTCGATGTGAATGGAACGCTGCCCCTGCGCTCGAATCAGCAGATCCTCCACCGAGCTATCCGTGACGAGCTTGCCCCTGCTAATCAGGAGCACGCGCTCGCAGGTGGTCTCCACCTCCTGCATAACGTGAGTGCTGAGCAACACCGTTCTGTCCTGGCCGAGAGACCTGATCAACTCGCGCATCGTCAATCGTTGATTTGGGTCCAACCCCTCGGTTGGCTCGTCCATGATGAGTATGGATGGCCTGTGCAGTATGGCCTGGGCGAGGCCCACCCTCTGGCGATAGCCCTTGGAAAGCTGGTTGATTGGCCGGTAGTAAACCTCCTGAAGCCCGGTCTCCTCAATGGTGCGGTCCAGGTTTTCCCGCCGCTCCGACGGCGACAATCCTCGGAGGTCTGCCACAAACGACAGGTACTCCCGGACCAGCAGGTCGCCATAGAGAGGGTTGTTTTCAGGGAGGTAGCCGATGCTCTGCCTAGTCAGCGTATCCTGCTCTTGCGTGTCCACTCCATTGATGAATATCGAGCCGCTGTCCTGGGTATAGAAGGACGTCAGCAGCCTCATCATAGTGGACTTTCCCGCACCGTTTGGGCCAAGGAAGCCCACTACCTCGCCGCTCGCTATCTTGAACGACAGGTTGTCAACGGCCGGGCGAGAGCCAAAACTCTTGCTGACGCCATTGGCCTCGATAGTAAAGCCAGCGTCGCCCCCGGAATCTACATCCGTAGCCAATCCAAAACCTCCACTGAAAACTGGCTAACTGGCTAACTAATCGTCATACGGCGCCGGCAGCTTCATCGGGTTGAGCTCCGTAATCAGCGACTCCGTAGTCAGCACCATGCCGGCTACGCTGGCCGCGTTCTCCAACGCCGCCCTCGTCACCTTGGCTGGGTCCACGATGCCCATCGCCATCATGCCTCCGTACTGCTCGGTCTCCGCGTCGAAACCGTAGTCCTCCTCGCCTCTCTTGACCCCGTCGAGCACCACGCTCCCGCTCAATCCGGCGTTATCCGCGATCAGCTTCAGTGGTGATTCCACCGCCGCGAGCGTTATCTCCACTCCAGTTCGTTCGTCGCCCTCGGCCTGAATCTTCGACACGACGGACTGCGCCGCTCGCACCAGCGACGTGCCTCCGCCCGGTACGATACCCTCCTCCATCGCCGCGCGCGTCGCGGACAGCGCATCCTCCAGCCGTTGCCTCTTCTCTCTCAGTTCGACTTCGGTGAAGGCGCCCACCTTGACGACCGCCACTCCGCCAGACAGCTTCGCCGCGCGCTCCTCCAGCTTCTCGCGGTCGTAGTCGGACGAGGTCTCCTCCGCCTGGGCCTTTATCTGGCCGATGCGGGCGTCGATTGCCGACTGGTCGCCTGCGCCCTCGACGAATGTGGTGCTGTCCTTGTCAGCCACGATCCTGCGGCAGCGACCCAGGTCCGACACCTCGGCCGAGTCCAGCCTGCGGCCTATGTCTCCGCTAATCACCGTTGCCCCGAACAGCACGGCCATGTCGTCCAGTATCGCCTTGCGGCGTTCGCCAAAGCCCGGCGCCTTCACCGCGAGGCAGCTCAGGTTCCCTCTCAACTTGTTCACAACCAGTGTCGCCAGCGCCTCCCCGTCCACGTCTTCCGCCACCACGACGAGGTTCCGGCTGACGGAGGTGAACTTCTCCAGCAGGGGCAGAAGATCGGCCATCGATGAAATCTTCTCCGTGGTAACCAGGATGTGCGGGTTTTCTATCTCCGCCGTCATCTTGGAGGAGTCGGTCACGAAATACGGCGAAATGAAGCCCCTATCTATCTCCATGCCTTCGACGTATTCGGTTTCGTAGCCTACGCCCTTGGACTCCTCGATCGTGATCACGCCGTCTCTGCCAACCTCGTCCATCACGTCCGCAAGCAGGCTGCCCATCTCCTCGTCGTGGGCCGCCAGTATGGCGACCTGGGCGATCTGCTTTTTGCCCTTGACGGGCTGAGCCATCGACTCTAGCTCAGCCTTCATCGCCTGCACGGCCTTCTCGATGCCCTTCTTGAGCGCCATGGGGTTCGCTCCGGCCGCTATGTTCTTGAACCCTTGGCGAACGATGCTCTGCGCGAGGATCGTCGACGTCGTGGTGCCATCGCCCACGGCGTCGTTTGTCTTGCTGGCGGCCTCCTTCAGAAGCTGCGCGCCCATATTCTGGAACGGCTCCTTCAGTTCGATCTCCTTCGCGATCGTCACCCCGTCGCTGCACACCTGTGGAGGGCCAAAATCCTGGTCGAGAATCACGTTGCGGCCCCTCGGCCCCAGCGTCACCCCGACGGCCTTGGCAAGGGTGTCGAATCCCTCCATCAGTTGGGTTCTTGCGTCCTGACTGTACTCTATCTGCTTTGCCATCTGTAACTCTCAACCCTCCAGGTTAGTTTGTCGTCCTCGGAAAGCGGCCCTCGCCTCACCCCAATACCCCGCCCACTAACGGCGAACCACAAGGACATTTTATCACAATCAACGGCGCGGGGAATCGTCAAAATCAGGATTCACGGAATTGGTGGGATTGTATTTCCGTCTTGTGCAAGTTGACACGCCCCCTATCCTGCTATACGATTCGCCCAAACGTTTTAGCTACGACACCGCTTACCGCTCGACGTGGGGCGCGTGTGAGGAGATTGCAACATGAGCGTAATTCTAGGCGACGGCAACTTCAGATACGAGGCTCTCGGTGAGTGGGAGAAGCTCACTGACGGCGTCCGCCTCGTCGAAACCCCGGGCGTCGCGGTGGACTCCAAGGACCAGGTGTACGCCTTCACGCGAAACCCGGACAATCCGGTCATCGTATTCGACCAGGACGGCAACATCCTTAGGACGTTCGGCCAGGGAATCTTCGGAAGGCGTTCGCACGGCATATTCATCGGCCCCGACGACTCGGTATGGTGCGTTGACGATGGCATCCACACCATCACCAAGTTTACGCCGGAGGGCGAGCTGCTGTTGACGATAGGCACGACGGGCCAGCCGTCAACGATTTGGAGCGGCGAACCCTTCAACCGGCCCACCCACGCCGCCGTATCGCCGAACACAGGCGACATATATATCACCGACGGCTATGGCAACTCCCGCGTGCACAAGTATTCGCCCGACGGCGCGCGCATCCTGTCGTGGGGAGAGCCCGGGATAGACGCTGGCCAGTTCATCCGGCCGCACAACGTCGCGGTTGACGCCGAAGACCGCGTTTACGTCGCGGACAGGGAGTGTCACCGGATGCAGATCTTCGACGCCGACGGCAATTTCATTACCATGTGGAACAACATTCACCGGCCCGATGGCATGACGCTCGGCCCCGACGGCAACATATACATCGGGGAGCTCAATGGCATGGGCGGCGTGGACGACGCGCCAGGTCTTGGTCATCGGGTGAGTATCCTGAACCGAAGCGGCGAACTCCTCGCCCGATTCGGTGACCCTGAAGAGGGCGAAGAGCCGGGCAAGTTCATCGCCCCGCACGGAATAGCAGTTGACTCGCGTGGCGACATCTACGTGGGAGAGGTCGCCTTCACGATCCGGGGCAGCCACATGGATCCGCCCAAAGAGCTCAAGAGCCTCAAGAAGCTGCGTAAGCTAGGCTAACCGGATAGTCCGCTAGGAACCGGCGAGCAATCGCTCCACCTCTCGGCGCGCGGGCATCGCCGCCTGCGCGCCAGGCTTGGTGACCGCAAGCGCGCCAGCCGCCGCGCCGAATCGGACCGCGTCGCGCAGGGACTTACCCTCGACGAGGGCGACGGCTAGGGCCGCGCCGAAGGCGTCGCCAGCCGCCACCGTATCCACGACCTCCACTTCGTAGGCCGGGACGTATCCGCTCTCATCGGCTGATGCGTAGAAGACGCCCAGTTCGCCCAGCTTGACCACGACTGTCGGCGTCCCTCTTTCGAGCAGCCGCTTCGCCGCTGCCCCCGCGGATTCAACGCCGGTTACCTCCACGCCCGTCAGCAGGGCGGCTTCCCCTTGGTTGGGCGTCAGCACGTCCGCTGCGGCGTGGATGTTGGACGGCGCTTCCTGGGCGGGCGCCGGGTCCCAGATGACCCTTACGCCGCGTTCCCTGGCAAGCCTCGCCGCGGCCAGTGATACTTCTGCCGGGGTTTCCAGTTGAAGGAGCAGCGCGTCCGCGCTGTCAAGCGCGCCCCGCGTGGCTTCCAGTTGGGTGTCGTCGCAGGCCGCGTTCGCTCCGTACACAGCTACGATGTGATTCTGTCGCTGAGCATTGAGCAGAATCATGGCGATGCCGGAGGCGTTGCGCGGATCCTCCGCCACGCCTCGGACGTCGATGTGGTGGTCTCGTAAGCCGTCGAGCAGCGTCGCGCCAAAGGCATCCCTGCCAACACGCCCGACAATCCTGACGTCCGCCCCCAATCTGGCGGCGGCAACGGCCTGGTTCGCTCCCTTTCCTCCCGGAGCGGTATAGAAGCGCTCTCCAACCACAGTCTGCCCCGCCGTGGGAAGCGCAGGCGCGATGGCCGTCAAGTCCATGATAATACTGCCAAGCACGGCGAGTGACGGCGGTTTGGGGGTTGCGCTCGAAGCGTTGGGGGAGGTCATCGGCCGATTAGTCCCTGGCCGAGCAACTCCTCTATGACCTGGGCCGCGCCGTCCTCCTCTATTGGGGGGGCTACTCTATCCGCGACTTCGAGAACCTCGGGGACTGCGCCGCCTATCGCTACGCCAAGCCCGGCCCACTCCAGCATGTGAACGTCGTTGTATCCGTTGCCGAACGCGATAGCCTCGTTCTGCCGAATCCCCAGGTAGTCGCACAGCCAGGCCAACGCCTTGTCCTTGCCGCCGTCGGGATGCAGAATCTCGCAGAAGTGGGGCAGCGACCTCGTCACGTGCAGCCGCGATTCGAACTTGGCGTTCATGTCCGTTTCCAGGCTCTGTATCTTCTCCTCGTCGCCGACCACCACGAGGCGCGTAAACTCGTTGACGGCGAAATCCCTGAGGTTGTCCACCAGGTTGACGACTACCTCGTTTCTCTCCGCGTAGCCTTCCACCCATGAGGTCATTTCGCTGACATACACCTCGCCGCCGTAGTAGCCCATCACGTCCATCTCCCACGACGCCAACTCGTCCAGCGCGATTGAGGTCATCATGGCCGTCAATGGCATGTGCCAGAGCACGTCTCCCGTCGTCGGGTCCGCGATATGCGCGCCCTGGAAGGAGACGATAGGCGACTTGATGTTGAGCTCTGAGGTCGAGCGCACCGCCGATTGAAACATCCTGCCCGTCGCCAGCGTAACGGCCACCCCTTCGTCCATCACCCTGGCAATGCTCCGGCGGGTGCGCGGCGACAGCGCGTATTCGTTGCTTCGTATCGTCCCATCTATGTCCAGGGCGATTAGTCTGTAACCCATGTCTAAGGTGCCCCTCCGCCTGTAGTGCTAGAATAGCCTGGTCTGAAACAGAAGTGAGTCTTGGCGCGCGCGTCGAGGGAGAGCGAAGTGAAACTGAGCCCACGCAGAATCTGGTGGATGATAATGCTGCCAATCGTCCTGTTCATCCTGATTATAGCCATTCGGGGAGTTCAACCTTCCTAATCATCTCAAAAGCGCCAGCAGTTCCTGGTTTATTCGCTTCACAATTCCAGGGCCACGGTACACCATGGCGGTGTACAGTTGGACTGTCGTAGCTCCGGCTGCCAGCGCCATGAATGCGTCCTGCCCGGAGAAGATGCCTCCGCAGGCGTTTATGGCTACGTTTGCGCCCACCTCGGCCTTTACCTCCGCCACCATCCGGATCGTATCGGCAAAGACCACCCTTCCGCTGATGCCGCCTGAGCCTACCGCGAGCCGGGAGTCCCTGGCCGGCCAGGTGTTGGCGAGTGTCAACGCCTCCACGCCCTGCCCTGTGCACACACCGGCCAGAGCCAACACAGATTCCCTCATCCGGTTCGACGCGGAAGAGGAAGCCTGGTAAGACGGGTAGGGGGGCAGCTTCACAAACAGGGGCTTCGTTCTGGCGGGGTTCACTGCGGTTAGCAAATCTGCCAGGGCGTCCTGCTCCTGGAAGACGCGCAATCCGAGCGTATTGGGCGAGCTGATATTGATTTCGATAGCATCAACGAGCGACTCCATTCTGCGGTGACAGGCGACTATCTCGTCGATGGTAGTGCCGGATACGCTGACGACTACCGGCGTGTCGCCGGTGGAGTCTCGCTGCCGCTCCAACTGTCGCGCCGCGAACTCCACGCCCCGGTTGGGAAATCCCAGCGAGTTGATCAGCGATTCGTCTTCGGTGTACCTGATAATGCGCGGGCTTGGATTGCCGGATCGCGCTTGCCGTGTGACCGTTCCGCCCGTAACGTAGCCGAAGCCCAGCGCCGCAAGCGAGGGCAGGAACTCGCAATTCTTGTCGTAGCCGGCCGCGACGCCGACCGGACTCTTCAGCTTCAGGCCCGACAGATCCACTTCCAGGCTCGGGTTCCGCACACGGAAGGCGGGAGAGATGCCTTGCCAAAACTGCGTCTGTTTCAGGACCGCGCCGGTGATGGTATGCGCCGTCTCCGGTGGAATGTGGAAGAGCAGTCTCTTCGCTATCAGCCTGTACGTATCCGGGTTTAGAATGAGCACGATTCTCGCGGGAACCTCTGTTTGGGCTGGGACGCTGCGTATAGTCGAGAGGGTAACCGCACAGATTATAGCAATTATGACGACGGAAAAACCTGCCCCGCCGCCTGAATTGAAAGAGCGCGTCACCTAATTCGGCGATTTGTAACGTATAATGGTAACTCAGCCCTGTTAGCGGCAGCGTCTCAACCCTACTTGGGAGCATTGCGGAAAACAAGATATGGACTTGGTATTCGAAAGAGGCAGCCAAAATCAACCCAGAGGACATGCTCTCCTCTTCTTCAGAAACTCCGCGGACACGGAAGAGTTGTGGGCGACGTATCTCGTAGTCCTGCCCATCACGGTGGACGTTTCCAAGTACGTGCCTCCGTTCCTAATGAACCAGATCGGCGAGTTTGGGCCAAAGGACTTGTCGGCGTTCGCGTTCCCGCCCTTTCCGGAACAGATCAGGGACTACGACTATCTGACGGAGTTGGCGAACATTCGCGACGACGACATTGTGTTTGGCGGCAGCATCGACCCGTCGGACGTCGTTTCCGCGATGACAGTTGTGAATGACGTCGTGGAAAACTACACCCAGGCCTATTCCGATCTTGCGCCCGTTGCCCAGCCCGCCGAGGCGCTCCCGTCGCACGAAGCCGAAGGACTCAGCATCAACGAGGTAATGTATGGCCTGATGAGCGATGGCGACAAGCTCGGCGAATTGACCAAGCTAGTCGGACGGCTGCGGTTCGCCGTCGAAGGCGGGGAAGAGGCAATGGCTAGGGAGGCCGAGTCCGACATCATCGTGCTGTCAAAGCTGCTCCCTGAGAACCACCAGATACCCCGCCTCGTCGAGGCGGCGAAATCCAGCGGCAGCGGCAACGCAAAGCTCGCCAACCTCTATCTCCAGAGGTGCTTCCATATTCTGCAAGAGGAATACGTAAGGCTCGGCGAGCTAGACGCGGAAATCCGGGCGCTGGAGGCAGAGGAGGGCCAGCCATAGGGGCGACCGGGCGGCGCCCCTACCGGGGATTTTCACCCTTTGCCTGCTCGAGCGCGGCCTCCAGGTGTGCCAGCGTGACGTTGCCTCCGCTCATAATGAGCGCCACCTTCATTCCCTTGAGCTGCTCCCTTATCTTGACTGCTGCCGCCAGGGACGCCGCGCCCGCGTGCTCGGTCAGGTTGTGCGTATGTTCCAGGTGAAGCGCTATCGCGCGGTTTAACTCCGCCTCGCTCACGAGCACGAAGTCGTCCAGCATGTCGCGCAGAATCTCCTGCGTCATCTCGAACCCGACGCGCGTAGCCAGTCCCTCCGCAGCCGTGTTCATCTCGGACTCGACGATACGGCCCTTGCTCCACGACAGGTAGGCCGCGGGCGCGCTGGCAGCCTGCACCCCTACCACTCTAACGTTGGGGTTGACTCCCTTGGCCGCGATGCACACTCCGCACGCGCCGCTGCCGCCGCCAATCGGAACGATGATGACCTCCACGTCCGGCAGGTCTTCCATAACCTCCAGCGCGTAGGTGCCAACTCCGGCCACCAGCATCGGCTCGTTGGCGGAGTGGATGTACCTGTATCCCTCTTCTTTGGATGCCCTCTCCACGTACCCGCGCGACTCGTCGAAATCTCTGCCATGAAAGACGATGTCCGCGCCCAGGTTGCGTATCGACTCCACCTTGCCGGGGTTCGCGCCCTCCGGCACCACTATGACCGCCTTGACTCCGAAAACGCTCGATGCGTAGGCGATGGACTGCCCATGGTTGCCGGTGGATGCCGTTATCACGCCCCTCCGCTTCTCTTCCTCTGAAAGCTGAGAGATTAGGTTGAAGCCGCCCCGCATCTTGAACGCGCCCAACCGCTGGTGGTTCTCGTGCTTTACGTAAACCTCGGCGTCCAGCAGCTTGTCCAGCGACAAGTAGTGATGAAGGGGAGTGCGCGTAACATAGGGCGCAATTCTCCGTTTGGCTTCTATGACGTCCAGAAGGGTCGGTCGTGTTGCCAATTCGATGTCTCCTAGAATATCCCGCCGTTGCAGCGTCACCCCGCGAGGTCCACCGCCACGTCCGCGAAGGCGTTAGCGTAGCGAGCCACGGCGCCCACGTTGACCGCGTGGGGCCAGCGGTCGGTCTCGATATGAAAATAGGCGTGCCCGCCAGCCAGCGCGACGCATCGCGCGCCCTTACCGTGCACCACGTTGGACTCCGCTCCAACCATCTCGCCGCGAGCGACGGGCGGCGTCTCCGGCGCGTCGTGCCGTGCCAGAGCGGTCTGCGCGGCGTGTTCGAGCTCGGCGTTCGACGCGCCCAGCCGCACGCCGGGGTCTTTCGCCGCGCCAATCGACGCCCCGAAGTGCATCCACGCTACGCTGCCGTCCACGAGTCTGGGTCTTTGCTCCAGGAAGGCGTGGATGCCCAGCAGCCCAAGCTCGTGGCCTGTGGTGGCGACGAATATGACGTCGCGAGCGGGGCCGGCGTTGGCAAGCCGCCTCATCACCTCGAGCCAGCACGCGATGCCGCCGCCCCTTTCCGCGGCGCAATGCCACCACCCGCTGCGTGGCGTCATCACCATCAACGGCTGAAGGCTTGGGTTGCGTCCCCGCAGCTTGGCGACGACGTTGTAGGACTCCGTAGGTGCCCGCTTAACGCTGGCGACGAAGTGGGCTTCAGCCCTGCGGCGCGCCAACCGATCCAGCCAATCCCGCTCTTCGCTGCCGACCTGAAGCGTCGGCGGGCCGAATGGCGAGAGGAAGCGCGGCGCGTTCCTGCACGCGAGGCCGGGGCTGCCGCCCCGCGTGACCACGACGTATGCAGCGTGTGCGGGCGACTTCCGCTCCACATCGAACGTGTCCTGGAACTCGCCGGGGCCGGCCTCCAGCAGGCCGATCTCAGCGTCCGAGCCGATCGCGCCCAGCCGTCCGCGAATGCCGCCCGCGTCCGTGAACCCGCCGTCGAACAGCGGAAGACCGGCTGCGCGCCTGCTCTCCGCCTCCAGGTGGCAATCCCGCAGGTCTATGCGGCTCAACCCTACGCTCTCGAGCTCGGCGTTCGGGGCGTAGGCGCGCGCCTTATCCGCGAGCCAATGCGCCGACTCCACGTCCGACGTTGTGCCCGTGCGATGCCATCCCTGCCCGTCGTACTCGTGAATGGCCGCCGCTATCCTGTCGTTCTGCGTCATGGTACTTTCACCCCGGTCGCTTGCCCGGCAGTCCGCTCGCTGCGCCTACACCGCCAGGTCCCGGCGGTCGAAGGTGTAGGCCGCCGTCAGCAGCAGCGCCGCTGTCAGGCCCAGCAGCACAAGACCATGGGCGATGCTGATGCCGTTGCTGAGCGGGTCGGCTCCGATGTAGTAGTAGAATGGCGACAAGTACTTCAGAGGGTCGAGGCCTTCTACCAGGGGAGCGAAGGTGTGCATGAGGTACGCCGTCACTCCCACCGCGCTGGCGAGGGCGAACGTCAGGCTCGTCTTGCCGGTCGCGCTTCCCGCCGCGATCGCGACGGCGCCGAACGCCCATCCGAACAGGAGGAGGGAGATGCACGCCTGTGTGAGATGCCAGAGATCGAGTCCCATGTCGAACGCCGCGGACCCAATCGCCAAGGCTATCCAAACCACCACGACCAGCGCGGCGTTGGCGACGAGCAGCGCGCCGAATTTCTGGATGAGGGCGGAGACGCGGCTGACCGGATTCGCCAGCAGCACGTCCAGGGTTCCGCCGCGCTCCTCGCCCGCGATGGTGGCCGTGCCCAGTCGCACCGAATAGACCAGCAGAAGCAGCGGAATCAGCAGCACCAGCAACTGAGAGTTGACGTACCCTTCGCCCGAGGTGAAGTCCTCGAATCCCCCCGCGAAAGCCTTCAAAATCTCGGAATCGCTAAACAGTTCGTTGAGCTCCGTGCTGCCCTTGAAGCTCGGATAGAAGACGTCCGTGATGAGCGTAATGACGAGCAGGCCGAGCGACCACCACATTATGGGTTTTCGCTGGTCGCGGAGTGTCTTGAGGAAGATGTTATTGAGCATCGGACTCGCTCCCGCTGTAGTATGCGAGGAAGATGTCCTCCAGGGCCGACTCGTGGGTGATCAGCTTGGTAACCTCGTGCCGGGCGAGAGCCTTGATCACGGCGTCGGGGCTTCCGATTACGTCAAAGGTGGCGGTGTCGCCGGACACGCTGATCGCGGAGACCCCGTCGAGGCCCTCGAACTCCTCCCGTGAGAAGCCGTCCGCGAAGTGCGCCTCGAACCTGTGGAACGCCCGCAACATAATGGCGCTCACGTCCTCGACGGCGACCAGCTGGCCGGCCCGGATGAAGGCGACGCGGTCGCAGATGCGCTCCACCTCCGGCAGGTTGTGTGACGAGAAGAAGACCGTGCGCCCGTCGGCCTTCACTTCATCGATCATCTCGTAGAAGACCTGCTGCATGAGCGGGTCGAGACCGCCGGTGGGCTCGTCCAGCACGATGAGCTCCGGATGGCTCATGAACGCCTGGATGAGGCCCAGCTTCTGCTTGTTACCGCGCGACAACTGCGCGAACTTGCGGGACAGGTCCGACTCGAGACGCTCCGCCAGCCCGAGCGTGTAGCCCCAATCCACGCCGCCGCGCAGGTGGCCCATGTAGCGCAGCAGCTCCTCGCCCGTCATGTTGTCGTAGAGCGAGAATTCGCCCGGCAGGTAGCCTATCCGACGCTTGATGTTCACGCTGTGCTCGCGCGTGTCCAGGCCGAACACTCTGGCGGAGCCGCTGGTGGGCCGGATGTGGTCCAGCAGCATACGAATGGTCGTTGACTTGCCCGCGCCGTTGGGCCCCAGGTAGCCGAACACCTCGCCCTGCCGGACCTCGATGTCGGCATCCACCACCGCCTCCACGCTGCCGTAGCTCTTGGTGAGCTTCTCCGTTTGGATGATGCTATTTGCGTTCGACACGTGGACTACGCCTTCAGGGCGAGGGTGGCCTCGGCCACGCCCATCAGCTTGCCGTGCTGGTTCGTGCCCTTGATCTCGCAGTCAATGAGCTTGTTCGAGCCTTCCACGCGCTTGCCCGTAACCGTTCCGGTGAAGACCACCGTGTCGCCTGGGCGAAACGGCTCGATCGCCTTGTAGAGCAGGCGGCCGTTATCGTAGAACGAGCCATCCGGCAGCCACCGCTCCAGCATCTGGTTCAGGTACGCCATCGTGGTTACGCCCGCGTTCAGCGTGCCGCCGAACATACCCGCCTTGGCGAACTCCGGGTCGGTATGAATGTTGCGCGGCGCGTCCATATCCTCCCCCTCAGACAGCCTCGCGCCGTTGATAGTCTCCTGCGTCTCGCCGATAGTGAACGGCGTCAATTCGTCGCCGAAATTGATGGTATCGAACGTGAGATGCCTTGTGGAAGTAGCCATATCGCCCAACTCCTATACTCTCTATGAATCGTCATTGCCCGAAAGCGGGAACCCACGCAATGGCTAGCCGCTCGGCAATCCACGCGAACCCGTGTAGGGGAAATCCCTTGTGGCTGCCATGAGCGCTGCTAAGCGTCCGGCCTCTTCTGCCCCTTTGCGTACTCGAAGATGCAGGTATAATCGTACTCGCCCACCCTCTCGCCCCGCTGGTTGCTCGCCTCCACGCGGATGGTGACGAACTTGTTGCCGCGCCGCTCATACTTATCGACTATGTGGCCGAAGCTGGTTATCGAATCCCCCGCGCAGAGCGGCGCGAACCATCTCACCTCACACTTGGCGAACGGAGTCTGGAATGGGTTCTCCTTCGCGTGCTCCTGCGCCACGAACCCGTTATTCGCGGCGATGTCGCCGCGCCGCAACGGAGCCACCCGCAGGATCGTCGTTGGCATGGCGAAGTCCGGGACGCGGTCTCCCTGCTGGTAGGCGGGGTTGTCGTTGCGAACCGCCTCGGCGTACGCGGCAATCAGCTCGCCTGTGACCTCCACATGCGTACTCTGCGACGCCTGCCCAATTTCCACCACGTCGTACTCCCACCTGCGTTCCTCTTCGTCCATTGGATTCTCCCTCGAAGATATGCCCCCACCCCTCGACACTCTCAGGACAAGCCGGCAAAAATCACATGCCGATGCTAAATACCCACGCGCCTGTTGTCAACCAGGGTATTTCGATTGTTCGCGTGCAGGCGTTGTCAGACTCGGGATGTACTCGCTGGCAGAAAAACGCCTGTGGGTGTCTCATTTTGATTCATTGTGTCTCACCCCTACTTGGGATCTGTGATGCTGTGAGAGGATTTAGGGGAGGTTTCTGAGTTGGGATGTAGTAGGGTTGCGGTTGTTTGTATAGGAAATGAGACACCCCTCTCTGTGGGTTTCGCACTGTTGTCAGAATCAGGGTCTGACGATTGCCGAGCGGCGAGCCCCTGCGGGGGTTCAGGGATACTGGGGATGAGTTTGTCTTCTATACAGGATGTCTATGTGTTCGAGCTACTAGGTGGCGGCAGCGTGTGCGTGAATACGGGCATGGTAGCACGAGTGTTCGTGTATGTCAAGGAGGTGTTGTCAGAATCAGGATTGCCGAGCGGCGATCCCCTACGGGGGTTTTGCGATTGTGGGATTGGCGGATGGCCTTTCGACATGTTCAGGTCGAGCGGGCTTGCCCCGATTGCAATAATCGAAAGACCCTGCGTTGTCAACACGTAACCTTCCAAAGCCGCCCCCAATGTTATACCATCTCCGTTCGGGCGGCCCGCGCAATCCGTCGCGGGCGTGGGTGCGTCCGGCATTCTTGCAAGAACTCGAAGGAGCGCACATGTACAGGATTGGCATCGACGTTGGCGGCACATTCACCGATTTCGTGGTGGCGAGCGACGGAGAACAGCCCCGCTATTTCAAGACCGCATCCACTCCTCGCGATCCCTCGGAGGGCGTCATACGGGGCCTCCGAGACGTCGCCGACGCCAACGGCCTCTCCCTCGATGAGCTGCTCGCATCGACAGACATCCTCATTCACGGCACGACCGTAGCCACCAACACGCTGGTGGAGCGCAAGGGGGCAAAGGTTGGTCTCATCACCACGGACGGCTTTCGCGACCTTCTCGAGATGCGGGAGGGCCTCAAAGAGGACAGATACAACCTTCGCATGGAGCCGGTTCAACCCCTCGTGCCGCGTTACCTGAGGCTCGGCGTTCCAGAGCGTGTGCGCTCCAGCGGCGAAATCGACACGCCTATCGACGAGGTCGCCCTGGAAGGC
This sequence comes from Dehalococcoidia bacterium, assembly GCA_965217565.1. Taxonomy (GTDB): domain Bacteria; phylum Chloroflexota; class Dehalococcoidia; order Lucifugimonadales; family CATOSD01; genus CBDCIS01. The sequence goes on along the minus strand of CBDCIS010000008.1, from coordinate 224,909 downwards.
GCGCTCGATAGCCTGGCCGAGGAGGGCGTTGATGCCCTTGCCGTCTGCTTCCTCTTCTCGTACCTCAACCCCGCCCACGAGCAGCGCGTCGCCGAGAGGATTCGCGCCAGGTTCCCCGGCGCCTATACCTCGCTCTCCCACCAGGTGATTCCGCAAATCAAGGAGTTCGACCGGCTCAGCGCCACCGTAATCAACTCCTACGTCGGCCCCGTGCTCGGCGAGTACCTGCTGCGTCTCAGGGAGCGATTGGCGGCGTTCAGCCAGCGCAGCGACATTCTCATCATGCAGTCCAACGGCGGCGTGGCGTCTATCGAGGACTCCAGCCGCCTGGCCGTGGGCGCGATCCTGTCCGGCCCCGCCGGCGGCGTGAGTGGAGCGGCCTATTACGGGCGCAGGCTGGGCGAGCCCAAGATAATCGGCTTCGATATGGGCGGAACCAGCGCGGACATCTCGCTCATCGAGAACGGGACGCCCCACATCACCAACGAGAAGTTCGAGGCGGGCTGGAAGATTGCCGTTCCCATGATAGACATCCAGACGCTGGGCGCGGGCGGCGGCAGCATCGCCCGCGTCGATGCCGGCGGCATCCTTCACGTCGGCCCGCACAGCGCGGGCGCGCTCCCCGGCCCCGCGTGTTACGACATGGGCGGCGTAGAGCCGACGGTCACCGACGCCAACCTCCTTCTCGGCTACCTCGACCCGCACAACTTCCTCGGCGGCCGCGCGCGCCTCAGCCGGAAAAAGGCCGAGTCCGCGCTGCTTGAGCGCATCGCGCGTCCGCTGGGCTTGTCCACAATCGAGGCCGCTCGCGGGGTTCACCGCGTCGTCTCCACCACCATGGCGGAGGGCATTCGGCTGATGTCCGTCAAGCGCGGCGTCGATCCCCGAGATTTTGCCATCCTCGCTTTCGGCGGCGCATCCGGCCTCCACGTGAGCGCGGTTGCCAGGCAGCTCCAGGTAGAGAGGGTCTATATCCCTTCCGCCGCGCCGGTGCTCTCGGCCTACGGGATGCTCTCGACCGACCTCCAGTACGACTCATCGCTGTCGTACCCGGCCAGTCTCGACCACATAGACCTGGACGCCGTGCGCTCCATCCTAGGCGAGCTCGAGGAACAGGGAATGGGCAGGCTGAGAGCGCAGGGCGTGGGCGACGACGATACCCGAATCCATATGTCCGCCGACATGCGCTATCTCGACCAGATATACGAGGTCAACGTCGCGCTGCCCGACCTGTCGCAGCCGGAGGACGCGCTGCTGTCCGAGTGGGCTTCCAACTTCCACCAACGATACGAGGAGCTGTACTCATACCGCCAGTTCGACCAGGAAGTACGTCTGGTCACCCTGCGCGTGTCCGCGTTCGGCAGGCTGCCAAAGCCCGAGCCGCCGGAGGTTCTGCCAGGAGAGGGCGCGCTTCCAACCGAGAGGAGCCGCCGCCGCGTCTTCCTCAGTGAGTGGCGGGACGCTCCTGTCTATGCCCTGGACGAGCTCGCCCGTGGCGCGAGCGTCCAGGGGCCGGCCATCCTTGAGTCGGACTTCACGACCGTTCTCGTTGACGAGGGCGACACCGCCGAACTCGATCCATACGGGGGGATCGTCCTGAGCGTAGGCAAAGACTCTCCGCCGGAGCCGGAGCAGCTGGACTCCGCAAGGCCCGACCCGATAACCCTTGCCGTCGTGGAGAACCGTCTGGAGTCGATAGCCATGGAGATGATGGAGGTGATGCTCCGCACCTCGATGTCCCAGATTCTGAACTCCAGCCGCGACTTCTCCACCGCCATCCTGGACGCCGACTGCCAATTGGTTGCCCAGGGCGAGGGCATTCCCGTGCACATAAGCGCGCTGCCTATCGCCGGCGCGGCTGTGCGAGACTACTTTGGGGACGAAATCTCCGACGGCGACCTGTTCGCGCTCAACGACCCGTACTTCGGGGGCAGCCACCTGCCAGACATCACCGTCATCAGGCCCATCTTCTACAAGGGCGAACTGCTCTTCTACTCCGTCAACAGGGCGCACCACAGCGACGTGGGCGGCGCGACGCACGGCGGCTACAACCCCTCGGCCAGCGAAATCTACCACGAGGGGCTGCGCATCCCGCCGCTTAGGCTCTACGACAGGGGCCGGCCGCGCCACGACCTGCTGCAGATGCTCTCGGCCAACGTGCGCCATCCCGAGAACTTCCTCGGTGACCTGAACGCGCAGATAGGCTCCGTGGACATCGCGGCGCGGCGCATCGCGGAGTTGCTGGACATCTACGCCCCGGAGGGCCTCAAAAGCGCGATCGACGAGATACTCAATGCGACCGAGCGGCAGGTCCGGCAGTTCATCGCTGAGTGGCCGGATGGCGTCTATAAGGGCGAATCGCTGGTTGACGACGATGGCTTCGAGACCAGGATGATTCCAATACGGGCCACGGTGACCATCCAGGGAGACTCGATGAACATCGACCTGAGCGAGTCCAGCCCGCAGGTGAAGGGGTTCATCAACAGCGCCTACGCCAACACCCGCTCCCTCACCCACGCCGCCATCATGTACATGGCCCCTTCCGACGTGGCAAAGAACGAAGGCTCCATGCGGCCCGTGACGGTCACCGCGCCCAGGGGCCTGATAGTGAACGCCAATCCTCCCGCGCCCGTGTGCATGAGCACCAACCACTGCGCGGAGGAGATAGTGGAAGCGGTGTTCAAGGCGTTGGCCCCTGCCGTGCCCGATGCCGTGAACGCCGGCTTTTCGCGCAGACTGCGCTTTGCCATCACGGGAGTGGACCCGCGCAGCGGGCGCGACTTCATATGGCACTTCTTCATGGCGCGCGGCGGGGGAGGCGCGTCCTACGCCTTCGACGGCTGGCCCAACGTGGGAGAAGTCAACGTCGCGGGCGGCATCCGTTCGCCCAGCGTGGAGGTCACGGAGGAGCGCTTCCCGCTGTTCGTCAAGCGCCACGAGCTCCGTCCCGATTCCGCGGGCGCCGGCTCGTGGCGCGGCGGCCTGGGCGCGGTATGCGAGATGATGTACGAGGGCGTCGGGGATGCGCGTCTCAACACGGCCGGCGACGGCACGGTCAACCCGCCCTTCGGCCTGTTTGGGGGAGAACCCGGCAAGCCGCACGTGTACAGCCTCATCTCCGGCGGCAAGGAGCGCGTCCTCGGCTCAAAGGAGACGGGCGTTATCGTCAGGCCCGGCGACGTCATCCTCTGCCTATCCTCGGGCGGCGGCGGCTACGGCGACCCGGTGGAGCGCGACCCCGCCATGCGCGAGTGGGACCACAAAAACGGCTACATCAGCCGACACTAACCCACTGACACACTTCGTCACTTCAGCGTGTCCTGGGGTTCAGCACGTCGTTGAGCGAGTCGCCCAGCAGATTCCATGCCAAGACGACGGTCCACGCCGCCACGCCGGGAGCGAGCAGCATCCAGGGGACCTCCCGCAGCGCGCTGAGGGAGCCCGCCTCCAGCAGCATGTTGCCTAGGCTGGGTTTGGGCGGCTGGACGCCCAATCCCAGCCAACTCAGGATTATCTCCGCGCCGACCAACGCCCCCATGCTCACGCTGACAGAGACTACGATGGGGCTGATGGCGTTGGGAAGGACGTGCGCGAACAGGATTCTCGGGGTCGAAACCCCGGCGGCCCGCGCCGCATCCACGAACTGGGTCTCCTTCAGGTAGAGCACCTGGCCCCTCACCAGCCGCGCCATGCTTATCCATCCAAACGAGACCAGCGCGACCGAAATCACCAGGTAATCAGCGGCTCCGCTCCGGACAAGGCCCTCCAGGAAGGTGTGGTCCTCTATCCACCATACGATGTCCTTGATCCTGCCTCCCAGTGTCGCGGCGATGAGAATGATGAGAAGTATGTCAGGGAACGCGCTGAACAACTCCCCTATGCGCATGATTACAGAATCGACCCGTTGACCGAAATAGCCCGCGACCAGACCCAGGGTTACGCCCAGCGCGACGCCGCCGGTGAGCACGACGACGATGGTGATGATGACCGTAGTCTGGATGCCCCAGATGACCCTGGTCAGCACGTCGCGCCCCTTGAGGTCGGTGCCCGCCCAATGCCGAAGGCTCGGCGGCTTCCTTATGGCCGTGTAGTCCTGCTCGGTGTAGCCATACGGGGAGAGCGCGGAAATGACCGGGGCGAAAATGCCGAGAGCGTAGATGATGATAAGAGCGGCAACGCAGCTCATGGCGATACGCTTCCGAATGAGCCGTGACCATGCCAGGGCAAGGTGACCCTTAGTCGGACGACCAAGCTCCTGTTCGAGGCCGATTTGACCCGTTGCCACTGGAAACCTCTTTCTCCCGTTTCAACTGCTGTTCGACAGTCCCGCAAAGCTCCTTACTCATCCAATCGGACTTGCGGCACCCTTCACGCCTCAGCTATACCGAATCCTCGGATCGATTATCGTATAGACAATATCCGCAACCAGGTTGGCGATGACGAACGCGCCCGCGCCCACTAGCGTGATGGCCATAATCACTGGGTAGTCCCTGTTGAATATGGCTTCAATGGCGAGGTTCCCCGCGCCGGGGATTCCGAGTATTCGCTCAGTGATAATCCCTGTGCTCAGCAGACCTGGCAGGGACAACGACAGGACTGTGACTATCGGAATGAGGGAGTTCTTGAAAACGTGCCTTACGTCAACCACCGCTTCGGACAACCCCTTGGCGCGCGCGGTTCTGATGAAGTCCTGCCCCATCACGTCAAGCGTGCTCGCCCGCATGAGCCGCGCCAGCCCGGCCACGCCGGGAATCCCCATCGTGATGGCCGGGATTATCATGCGAATGTCCCAGAAGCCGCCCCAGCCGGAGCACGGCACCCAACTCAACTTAAGGCAGAACGCCCACAACATGAACGGGATGCTGACCATTATCGGGATGGACATCAGGATCAGCGACACACTGACCACGGCGGGGTCCTCCCAACGTCCCTGCTTGTGCGCGACCCAGAAGCCCAGCGGCAGACCTATGCACACGCTCACTATCAGCGCCGCCAGGCTGACCTGGAACGACACCCACATCTTCGCGCCCAGCAGAGAGCCTACGGAGCGGCCTCTGAATCGTATGCTCTCACCGAGGTCGCCGCGTATCGCTCCCCACATGTAATCGGCGTACTGGACGAAGAACGGCCTGTTGAGACCCAGAGACTCACGAAGGCGCTCCGCGGCGCGCTCCTCGTAGCGCGCCCCCAGTATCACGACAACCGGGTCCCCAGGGCCGAATCGGCCCAGCGTAAAGGTCACGATAGAAACGGCGAACAGCAGAACAGGGAGCCACAGCAGGCGCCGGGCTATGTACACCCACATCTTCCGGTAACTCCAATGTAGGGATTCGTTCTCGCTTGGGCAAACCCCTCGATACCCGCAAAGGTTAATCCTTGCAGCCGGAATAGGCAAGATGCCCAATCCCTAACCGAGCAGATTCAGGTTAGTAGGTATCTCCTGTGCCTATGGAGACCGCCTGGGTGGAGGCGTTTGTAGCAGCAATCCCTTGTGGCTGCCCTGGGCGGGCATCCCATGGCCTGTTCTTCATTGCCCCAAGGCTCAGGGACGCCGCTTGGCCCCGGCGTGGAAAGAGCATTGCCAATCACGCCCCATTGGGTCGCATGCTGGTTAGTGGAGCGGAAGATGGGATTCGAACCCACGACCCTCTCCTTGGCAAGGAGATGCTCTACCACTGAGCCACTTCCGCTCAAGCGCCACGCAGGGCTTCCCTGGACGTGCCGAGGGTCAGAATCGAACTGACGACACCAGCATTTTCAGTGCTGTGCTCTACCTACTGAGCTACCTCGGCTTATCAAACATGTTAGTCTGACCAGCGTTTGGTGTCAAGCTGGCTGATGATACAGGTTCGGCCTTTGAATTAGATTTGTTGCGGGCGATAGAGTATTGTACAATGAACCCGCGGGGAATTAGACGTCGTGAAAAGATTCTCTCGGCTGGAGGACATATTTGGCAGACTACGACCTTTTGCTTCTGGGATCTGGACCGGGCGGATACGTCGCCGCCATACGAGCGGGCCAACTGGGCATGAGGGCGGCTGTCGTAGAGAGAGACGAGATCGGCGGCGTCTGCCTCAACTGGGGCTGCATTCCAAGTAAGGCCCTGCTCAGAAGCGCCGAGGTGCTTGACACGGTAAAGCACGCCGACGCCTTTGGCATCAGCTTCGATAATTTGCAATACGACCTCGGCAAGGCCATAGACCGCAGCCGGACTATAGTGCGGCGTCTGACCGACGGCGTGGGCTACTTGCTCAAAAAGAACAGTGTGACCCACGTAAGGGGGACCGGCGTCCTCAGGGATCGGAACACGGTCCAGATTGTGGAAACCGGGCAGAGCCTGACGGCGACCAATATCATTATCGCGACTGGGGCTAGCCAGCGTCACCTACCGAACCTTCCCATCGACCGGAAAGTCGTCATCACCAGCCGCGAGGCGTTGGAGATGCGCGACTCGCCCCAGAAAGTTATCATCGTGGGAGGCGGCGCGACGGGCGCGGAGTTCGCTCACATATATCGGACTTACGGCGTGGCGGTCACGATTGTCGAACTGATGCCACGCCTCGTTCCCCTGGAGGACGAGGACGTGAGCGAGCAGCTCGAGCGCGCCTTCAGGCGGCAGGGGATAGAGGTCAAGACCGGCGCCAGCGTCAGCGGAGTCCGGGTTACCGGCAAAATGGCCGAGGTCAGCATCTCTGCCGATGACATTGAATCCGTTATCGAGTGCGATAGAGTTCTGGTCGCGGTTGGCGTTCAAGGCAACACCGATGGAATCGGACTCGAGACGGTTGGCGTCGAAACCAACAACAGCTTTATCGTCGTTGACGAGCACATGCGGACGAGTGTTCCGGGCATGTATGCCATCGGCGACGTAACGGGCAAGATGCTGCTCGCGCACGTGGCGTCCGCCCAGGGTGTAACCGCGGTGGAGCACATAGCGGGACTCCAGCCTCCCGGCCTCGACTACGATTGGATGCCCAGGGCCATCTATTGCAAGCCCCAGGTAGCCAGCTTCGGCCTGACGGAGACGCACGCTAAAGAGCAAGGACACGCCGTCAAGATCGGCAAGTTCCCGCTGTCCGCCAGCGGGAAGGCGATGGCCCTGGGCGAGACGGCCGGCCTCGTGAAGCTCGTGGTTGACGCCGACGTTGGAGAGATACTGGGAGTCCACATGATTGGCGCCGAGGTCACGGAACTTCTGGGGGAGATGTCGCTTGTGAAACTGCTGGAGGGAACGACGGCCGAACTGGGCTGGGTCGTGCATCCTCACCCGACAATATCCGAGGCGCTCAAGGAGGCCGCACTGGCCGCGGAGGGCCAGGCAGTCCATATTTGAGCAGTATTTCAGGTTGTCAGTGGTCAGAATCGGGGACAGATGTTGAAATGAGGGCCGCTTTGAAAATCGAACAAAGCGAGATGACCGAATACTATCGGAAGATGCTCCTGATCCGTCGCTTCGAGGAGGCATGTGGGCGACTGTACATGCAAGGCAGGATCAGGGGCTTCCTACACCTTTACATCGGGGAGGAGGCGATAGCGGTCGGCTCCATCTCGGCGCTCGACGCGCAAGATTACGTCGTCAGCCATTATCGCGACCACGGCCATGCTCTTATGAAAGGAATGGACCCGAAGGTGGTCATGGCCGAGCTCTGCGGCAAGGCTACCGGCAGCAGTGGGGGAAAGGGAGGCTCGATGCACCTCTTCGATGCCTCCAAGAACTTCATGGGCGGGTACGCTATCGTGGGCGGGCAGCTTCCGATAGCGACCGGCCTCGCCCTCGCCAGCAAGTACCGGGACGATGGTCGTGTCGTGCTCTGTTTCTTTGGAGACGGCGCCGTCAACCAGGGCGAATTCCACGAGTCCTTGAACCTGGCATCCCTCTGGCGTCTCCCCGTGGTCTTCTTCCTGGAGAACAACCTGTACGGCATGGGCACCCACGTTGACTTCACTCACGCTGGAGGCAAGGACATCTACCTCTCGGCGGAGTCGTACAGAATCCCGGCGGCGCAGATAAACGGCATGGACGTGCTGGCGGTTCGAGAGGCTACCGTCGAGGCGCTGAAACGGGTGCGCGCCGGCAAAGGGCCGGTCTTTCTCGAGGCGATGACGTACAGGTTTCGAGGGCATTCAATGTCGGATCCGTCCGCTTATCGAGCGTCTCTCGAAGTCGATGAGTGGAGAACGAAAGACCCGATAGAGACCTTCAAGGCGCTGTCTCTGGGCGAGGACGTAATAACCGGCGACGAGTTCGAGCGCATCGAGCGAGACGTCGATAGCGCGGTCGCGGAGGCGGTGCGCTTCGCCGAGGAGAGCCCCGAGCCCGACATCGCGTCGCTGTATGATCACGTATATGCGTGAACGCGGAGCAGAGTATGGCTGAGATGCTAATGAGGGACGCCATCTCCAAGGGCCTGCGCGAGGCCCTGGAGGACAACAGCGACGTGTTCCTCATGGGTGAGGACATTGGCGCATACGGTGGCGCCTATGCGGTAACAAGAGGTTTTCTCGAAGAGTACGGCCCCGAGCGCGTTAGAGACACGCCCATCTCCGAATCCGTCGTCATGGGCTCCGCCGTTGGCGCGGCGATGGCAGGCCTCAAGCCGATAGTGGAGATGATGACCATCAACTTCACCCTTCTGGCCATTGACCAGATTGTGAACCATGCGGCCAAGCTGCGCTACATGTCCAACGGCCAGTTCAAGGTGCCCCTCGTAATCAGGACCGTCACCGGCGGCGGCGCGCAGCTTGCGGCTACGCACTCACAGAGCTTCGAAGGCTGGTACGCCTCCGTGCCGGGACTCAAGGTAGCCGTGCCCTCCACCCCTTACGATGCCCTGGGCCTTCTTCGCACGGCGGTGACGGACGAGAACCCGGTGCTCTACGCGGAGCACGCCCTACTGTACGGCCTGCGCGGCGAAGTACCTGAGGACAGGTACGAGGTCCCGTTTGGCAAGGCGGCCGTGCGGCGCGCAGGCGATGACATTACCCTGGTGGCATATTCCAGGATGACACACGTCGCCTTGCGGGCCGCAGAGATCCTGGAATCGTCGAAGGGGTTGCGGGCCGAGGTTATCGACCTGAGAACCCTTCGTCCTCTTGACGTCGAGACCGTGGTAGAGTCGGTCAAGAGGACAAACCGCGCCGTCGTCGTGGAGGAAGCCTGGCGGACCGGCGGATTCGCGTCGGAAATCGCGAGCGCGATTCAGGAAGAGTCGTTCGACTACCTGGATGGGCCGGTCTCGCGTGTTGGAGGGGAAGACGTTCCGGCCCCGTACGCCAGCAAATTGGAAGCGGCCGCAATTCCAACTCCCGAGCGTGTGGTAGAAACCATCGAAAGAAACTTCGGCATATAGCTCGTCCGCGCAGATGGTCGCGGCGCGCTTGCTCGCCACACTTTCTTATTATTTGACCTGAGTTAGCTAGAAGTCATGCTACGGATGGCCTACCATACCCCCGAAAATGAGTTATTCCGCTCAATGGTTTTCATTATGAGACTACCACTTGCTCGCCCTGGTTGCGGGCCATTTTTACGCCTGGGCCGGCAACGTGGCAATTCTCGGGTTGGCGTTCAAAGCACAATTCTCTATGAACGGCCTCCGAGCGCGTACTTTTTTCCTGAAGGGAGTGTGTAGTGACGACAGAGTTGACAATGCCTCAAATGGGCTACGACATGCAGGAAGGCGTCATAGTTCGATGGCTAAAGGCGGAGGGTGACGCGGTGCGGATTGGTGAGCCCATAGCGGAGATAGAGACAGACAAGGCTGTCGTTGAGTTCGAATCGTACGCCGACGGCGTGCTTCAGAAGATACTCGTGTCGGAAGGCTACACTGTGCCGGTGGGTCAGCCAATCGCGATAATCGCCACGGAAGTGGAGGCCGCCGCTTCGCCCATGGAACAGCCTGCGGTGGCGGCGATGTCCGCGCCATCCTCTGAGGCGGTCGTGGCCTCTCCCACGCCGGAGGTTATTGCTGCCGTAGAGTCCCCTGTCTTTACACAGCCTGCCGCGGCCGCGCAGTCTCTCTTTGCATCGCCGCCCATGGGAGTACGCGCCTCGCCCATGGCCAGGCGTTTGGCCAGCCAGCGCGGAATCGACCTGTCACAGGTGGAGGGAACAGGCCCAGGTGGCAGGATTACGAGATCCGACGTCCTGACGTTTGGCACGGAAATGGTTGCCACCGAACCTCCTCCCGGCTCGTCGGCGTCGGAAGAGGAACCGGAAGCGGTAGTTGCGGTAGTTGAGGCAGAGCCGAAGATGGCTGAGGAAGTTGCGGCAGAGGTCGTGGCTGAGACAGAGCTGGAGATAGCTAAGGAAGTCGTGGCTGAGGTCGAGCCGGAGATGGAAACTGCGGAGGCTGATGCGCCGGAGGTCGAGATGGAACCGGCTACCGCATTGGCGCTGCCACCTTCGACCGAAGCGGGCACAGACAATGTGATTCCCCTGTCGAGGATGCGGAAGCAGATAGCCAGGGTAACAGTCCTCAGCAAGCAGGAGAAGCCCCACTTCTACGTGGCCTCGGACATCGACATGACCAGCGCCATGCTGTTGCGCCGGCAGATAAATGACGCCCTGGAGTCCGAGGGAGTGCGCGTCACTGTCAACGACCTGGTTGTCAAGGCGTGCGTCGAGGCCCTGAAGATGTACCCGAAGTTCAATGCCTTCTTCGCTGAGAACGGCATTCAGATGAACGACGAAATCAACCTGGGCATTGCGATTGCCGAAGAGGAAGGCCTGATAGTCCCCGCCATTATGGACTGCGGCAGCAAGTCACTCCGCGAGTTGGCCGCCGCAAGCAAAGACCTGGCCGCGCGCGCGCAGAGTGGAACCCTTCGGCCACAGGAATATACGGGCGGCACCTTCGCGATTAGCAACCTTGGCATGTTCGATGTTTCCAGCTTCGTAGCCATAATTCATCCACCACACACCGCGGTTCTGGCCGTCGGAACCGTTGCCAAGAAGCCGGTGGTTCGCGACGACGAGATTGTCATTGCCCAGATGATGACGGCTACCTTATCGGCGGACCACCGAGTCGCGGATGGAGCCGAGGGCGCGAGTTTCATCATCGAGGTGAAGCGAAGGCTGGAGAATCCATTGAGCCTGTTGGTGTAGTCTCCGCGGGAATGGCGGGCTGGCGCGGCTGGGGTCGTTTTCACAAGAATCAATCGAAGGACCAAGAGGGTGAGCTACATTACCGGGCCCAACGTGTACCTAGTGACACGTCCCGCGGTCGATTGGGAGCAGGTCGCGGCGTTTTTGGATGACGAAGGGCTGCCAGCCATATCCGACAGCATACGCGCCGGCGAGGACGACGCCGCGGCGACAATCGAGATTTCGGCACGCCTCTGCTACATGAGCTATGGAAGAGGCCGGAGAGACATTGCCGACTTCATCCACAACCTACTCTCTTCAAAGGATGGCAGCGTCTTCGAGCACGTCAATTACGGCTTCGTCTTCACCGGCGTCTCCCGCAGCCTGACACATGAGCTTGTCAGGCACAGGGCTGGATTCGCGTACAGCCAGAGGTCGCAGCGGTACGTGGACGAAACCGAAGCCTCGTTCGTGCTGCCACCCGCGCTCGTGGGCGGCGATTTCGGCATGAAGGAAGTGCGAGGCGTGCTAGAGGCTGCTCTGGAGTCCGCGTCCAGCAGTTACGTGGAACTGGTGAGCGCGCTGGGGAAGGCACTGCCCGCGTCGAAATTCTCCTCGAACACGGACCGCAGGAAGGCGATACGCCAGGCTGCGAGAGCCGCCCTGCCCAACGCCACCGAGACGAAGATATTCGTGACGGCGAACGTCCGAGCTTGGCGGCACTTCATAGAGATGCGCGCCGCGCCCTTCGCGGACTGGGAGATCCGCAACCTTGCCATCGCCGTGCTGGAGATTCTCCAGCGGGAGGCTCCTCTGCTGTTCGGCGATTTCTCGGTTGAAAGTCTGCCCGATGGAACCAGCACCGCGACGCCCACCTACTCCAAGGTGTGACAACCCCGCCTCGCGCGTTCAATTCGCGGCCCTACTTTTCGATGGGCGCGCCCACGATGCTGCCCCACTCGGTCCAAGAGCCGTCGTAGTTGCGCACGTTGTCGAAGCCGAGCAGTTCCGTTAGCGCAAACCAGGTGTGCGAGGAACGCTCCCCGATTCGGCAGTAGGCAATAGTCTCCTGGCTGCCGTCGATACCCTGACCGCCGTAAATCGCTTTCAGGTCGTCAACCGACTTGAACGTGCCATCCTCATCGACCGCGGACGCCCAGGGGATGTTGGCGGCCCCGGGAATGTGTCCGCCGCGCTGAGAGCCTTCCTGCGGCAGGTTGGGCGGCGCGAGCAGCTTTCCGCTGAACTCGTCGGGAGACCTGACGTCAACCAGGGCGATGTCGCCTGAGTTTACCGCCTGAAGCACGTAGTCGCGGTATGCCCTGATGTCCTCGTCGGGGCCGGACGCGGTGTAGGCCTTGCTTGCGTGGTCGGGCACGTCGGTGGTGAGCGGGCGGCCGTCAGCCTCCCACTTCGCGCGTCCGCCATTCATCAGCCGCGCGTCGCCATGGCCGTAGTAGGTCAACTGCCAGTATGCCCACGCGGCAAACCAGTTGTTGTTATCGCCGTACAGTACCACGGTCGTGTCGTTGCCGATGCCGGATTGACCAAGCAGCGTCTCGAGTTCGGACTTGCTGATGAGGTCTCGCCGCACGGACTGCTGCAACTGCGTCTGCCAGTTCCAGCTTACGGCCCCGGCGATGTGCCCCTGCTCATACGCCGCGGTGTCCACGTCCACCTCGACGAGGCGAACATTGGCGTCACCCCCATGATCGGCGACCCACTGGGCGCTTACGAGTGCCTGAGAATCTGGATAGTCTGCCATGATAGTACCTCCGTCGGAAATGATGGCTTATGAGCCATAGTATAACAGGATAGCCGCAAGCTATGTCAAAGCCGTTCCGATTCGATGAAGAGAAGCGCAACGGTTGCCCCAGCGGCGGCTGCTAAGTTTCAGGCAAGGCCGCGCTCGCCAAAAATCGCAAACCCGAACTGCGACAATTCGTGACATTTCGTAGCTGGGGCCTCAGCTGTCAGAATCAGGATTCGGGCGTGAGCCGGGTCGTCCGGCAGACGCTCTTTGCTTTGGATGCGAGCATAGTAGCACGGGCGTTCGCGGAGGTCAAGAGGGAGTTGGCAATGGTAACTGTTCAGAGTTGGGGGGGTGGTGAAGGGATTTGCCGCAGGCTACGGTCACCCACCCCCTAACCCCCTCCCGTCGAGGGAGGGTGACAATGGGGGAGCCTCCCATCAAACGTGAACAGTTACAGATTCGGCGCGCGCTTGCTTGGCTGGCGTTGTGCGTGGATAATGAGCGGAGCGCGCCGCCGTCCGAGGCGTTCGAGGTTGGGGATGAGTGAACGAGTAAACGTCAAGGTCGTGGAGACGCCCGCGGAGTGGGAGGCTGTCCGCGACCTGCGGGTGAGGGTTTTCGTGGATGAGCAGGGCGTTCCGCTGGCCGAGGAGTTCGACGGGCACGACGAGGGCGCCGTCCACGCCGTCGCGCTGATCGAGAGCCGTGTCGTGGGCGCTGGCCGCGTTTATAGGCTAGCATCAGGCGAGACGCAGATCGGACGCATGGCGGTGGACTCGGCGCATCGCGGCGAGGGCATTGGCGGGCGCGTGCTCGTATTCCTGGAGGAGCAGGCCGCCCAGCGCGGCGTCCGAGAGGTGATGCTGCACGCGCAGACCTACGTGAGGTCATTCTACGAGCGGCACGGCTACGCGGCCGGCGGCGAGCCGTTCATGGAAGTCGATATAGAGCACGTCAGAATGGTCAAACGGCTCGCCTGAGCCCTTTGCCGTAAGTTGAAAAGGAGCCTCCGCATGACCAGCCATGTCAAGAGGGTGTTGATGACCGGCGCGACCGGCTACATAGCCAATCAACTGCTCCCCACGTTTCGGGAGACTTACGAGATGACCCTGGTAGATGTCAAGGCGGAGAACCCCAGGGGCGAGCCGGTTGCCGGCGTTCAGATAGCAGACCTCATAGACCCGGACCGGGCCAAGTACGCCGCTCTCTTCGAGGGTATCGACGCGGTGGTGCATCTTGGCTACAAGCGCAGGGCAGGAGAGCCGCTCGACCACTTCTTCGACGAGAAGGCCAACGTCGAGATGGCCTACAACGTGCTGCGAACGGCGTACGACGCCAACGTGCCGCGCGTGGTCATGGCGAGCTCCAACCACGCCGCCGACTGGTATGAGCACAACTTGATTCACACCCGCAAGATGGAGACGCTCGATCCGTACAGGCTGCCGCTGTCCGACAACTTCTACGGCTGGGCGAAGGCGACCTACGAGCACCTGGGATTCCTCTTCGCCTGCGGCCTGTCCGGCTTCGGCGACGCCGCGAGCGGGGAGAGCCATACGACGGGCACGCCGACGGGACGCGGGATGGGTGTCGTCATGGTACGAATCGGCGCGCCAAGAGAGCTGGACATAGACCTGTACAGGGGAGGTCCGGCCGCCTACAAGCGCGACCTCGGCGCGTACATCAGCCCGCGCGACCTCACACAACTCTTTCAGAAAGGCATGGAGGCGCCCAACATCGAGAATGAGCACGGCGTGCCCTGGCAGGTGGTCTATGGCATCAGCGGCAACACCCGCGCCTTCTGGTCGCTGACCAACGCCCGCCATGCGCTCGGCTACGAGCCGCAGGACGACTCGGAGGTCAAGTTCGCGGGCGACATCCAGGGCTTCCTCACAGGCCAGGGAGCCACCGCCGGCCCAGGCAGGGTGGGGAGATGATTATATGAGTCTGTCTCAAAAGTCGAGCGGGGGGATATGGCTCGGGGTATACTTGGGAAGCGACAGCCCATCTCTGGAGGTGATAGAGATGCCACTGCGTCCGATGGGTCGAGAGCAGATGTGGATGTTGCCGCCGACCCTGGATGAGATGATCCCGGAGGACCATCCTGCGCGGTTCGTGGCCGAGTTCGTCGATGGGCTGAACCGAGACGACTGGGCGGAGCTCGGCGTCGATATCGAGGGATGTTGGATGGGAGCCCCGGCGTACCATCCCAGGGCGCTGTTGGGCGTGTGGCTGTATGGATTCATGACAGGCGTTCGGTCGTGCCGCAAGCTGGAGGCGGCCTGCGGAGACCAGATATCGTACCTGTGGCTGACCGGATGGCAGCGTCCAGACCACAACACCTTGTGGAGGTTCTACAAGAGCCACCGCCAGTCGATGCGCAAGTTGCTGAAGCGCACAGTGCAAACGGCGGTCAGGATGGACCTTGTGGAGTTGGCGTTGCAGGCTGTGGATGGTACGAAGGTGGGAGCGAATGCGAGCGGAGACAGGACGCTCGATGCGGAAGGACTGCAGCGTCTGTTGAGACGTCTGGAGGATGCGGTGAGGGATCTGGAAGCTCAGAGCGAGGCGGGAGAGGACGCTGCGCCCGTCCATCTGCCTCAGGAGTTGGCCGAGAAGACGGCGCTGAGAGAGCAGGTGCGCCGAGCTATGGAGGAGCTTTCGGAGCGTGGAGACATCAATCACATCAACCTCACCGATACGGACGCACGTCTGATGAGGACTCGCCAGGGGATAACGCCCTGCTACAACGCACAGGCGATGGTCTCGCCGACGCAGACCGAGGCAGGGAAGAGAGGCATGTTGATCACTGCGGTGGAGGTTACCGATGACCCCGACGACCATTCTCAACTGGCCCCAATGCTTCAGAAGGCAGAGGAGACGACGGGTGTCAGGTCTGAGATGACGTTGGCAGACGCAGGTTATCACTCAGGGAGCAATCTGGAGGAGTGCGCGCTCAGAGACCAGCAGGTTGTGATGCCCGAGGCACAGCGTCGGGCGCTGGGCCACCCGTATCACAAGGACCGATTCACCTATGACGAGGAGACCGACAGCTACATCTGTCCAAAAGGACAGTGGCTGCGCTTCACCCGTATGAAGCGCAGACGTGGGATAGCGGTGAGGCTCTACCGGGCCTCCGGCGCTGTCTGCCGAGCGTGTCCGGTCTTTGGGGTGTGTACGAGGGATGGCCGAAATGGGCGAGCGCTTGAGATAGGGCCGCACGACACAGCGCTGCGTCGTCATCGGCGCTGGATGCGCACCGACGAAGCCAGACAGTCCTACGATCGCAGGAAGGGTCTGGTCGAGCCGGTCTTTGGGATCATCAAAGAGCAGCAGGCGGCGCGTAGAGTCCTGCTGCGTGGCATAGACAACGTGGCCGCTGAGTGGGGCCTGTTGGCCACGGCCTTCAATCTGCGCACCCTGTGGCGCGGGTGGCGTGGCCGGGCAACCCGCATATGGCGCCGCAATCTCAGCCCATCGTTTGCGCACAGATCCCTCATCGGCGCATCCGGCGCTCTGGCCTGAGACACCCGGACCGATCATTGCACAAATGCGACCGGAGTCGGCGCTTCACTCTTATCACCACAACCCTCTTGTGAGACATGCTCATTATATGGGCGACCCGCCGGTCGCCCATACCGAGCCCCAACACTGACCGCTGACCACTCGCCTAACGCCAGTAGCGGGGGATGGTCTCCTCCTCCTTGGTTATCATCTCGATGACGGCGGGCTGGTTGTTGCGGGTCGCGGCGAGGCCCCTCTGGAGCGCGGGCGCGACCTGGTCCGGCGTGTCCACCCTTTCGCCGTAGGCTCCGAGTCCCTCGGCCACCTTCGCGTATTCGCCGCCCAACTTGTTGGTGCCCCAGTGCTCGGCGGCGTGCGGGAAGTGGTCGTGGTAGTGGGTCATCACGCCGTTGTTGAGAATCACCGTAAGCGTGCCGATGTTCGAGCGGGCCGCGGTCTCGATGTCCATGCCCGCCATACCGAAAGCGGCGTCCCCCATCAGGTTGACGACGGTCATATCCGGCTTGGCTATTTTGGCGCCCATCGCGAGGCCGAGGCCGTATCCAAGCTGTGTCGATTTGCCCCAACCGATGTAGCCCCTGGGCTTCACGGGCCGCCAGAAGGGAACGATCTGCTCGCGAGGGTAGCCGGAATCGTGGGTGATAATGGTGTTGGGCACGTCAACGGCGTTGGCGATTTCATTGATGACCCTGTACGGGCTGATGGGAACCTCGTCCGAGGCGAGCCTCGGCCCCCACTCGGCCATGAACTCGTCCCGCACCTTCTTTATCTGGTCCACTACGCCGTTCACGTCGCCGCGTCCGTGCTCGCCCAACTGGCGCTTCGCCTCCTCGATCATCTGCCGAAGCACTATCTTGGCGTCGCCGATAGCGCCGTACTGCACGCGGTAGTCCTTGTTGACGTCTTCGGCGCAGTTGGTTACGTGGCCGAGCGTAACGCCTGCCGGCATGGGGGCGTTGAAGCCCGAGATCGTGAAACTGGTTCCCAGCCCCAGCGCGAAGTCAGTCTTCTGAAGGAAGTGACTGACCATCAGCGTGCCCGACGACGCGCCCGTGCCAAGGGCAAGGCGGTGGTTCTCTGGGAACGCGCTCTTTCCGGCGAGGGTAGTCAGTACGGGGATGTTGGTTAGCTCGACGAACTCGACCAGTTCCGGCGTCGCCTCCGCGTAGAGGACGCCCTGCCCAACGTTGATGATGGGACAGGAGGCCTCGAGCATGGCGGCGACCAGGTCTCGCACGTCTTCCTGAGACGCGCCGGACTTGAACTGCTTGACGGGCGTGTAGTCCAGCGTGTCCTGCGGATACTCCGCCAGCGCGACGTCCCTGGGCAGCTCCAGCATGACAGGGCCGAGGCGTCCGTGCTTCAGGTGCGTAAAGGCGCGGCTCATCATCTCCGGTATGCGTTCGACCATGTTGATGAGGCCGGCCCACTTGGTGATGCCTTGGTAGTTGGGAACGGACTCGAAGTTGGGGTGCACGCCCATTCGCGGGCCGGGCTGCCCACCTGGTATGGTCAGGAACGGCACCGAGTCGGCGTAGCCTTGCGCGACGCCGCCGAAAGCGTTCTCCGCTCCTGGCCCCGTCTGCATTGTAAAGACGCCAATCTTCTTGCCGTTGTTCACGCGGCTGAAGCCGTCGGCCATGTTCACGCCCGCGCGCTCCTGGCGGCACAGGATGGGCCGAATGCCCTCCTTGGAAGCCTCGTTGATCAGGGTCTGCGCGGGAAAGCATGAGAGCCACTCCACGCCCTCAGCCTTCAGTATCTTCACGATAGCCTGGTCGCCGTTCATGTGTCGTTCTCCTTAATAGATGGGTGATGGGTAGCTGGTCGATTGTCAGTCATCGGTGTGTCAGCTATCAGTTCTGTCATGTGCGCGGCGGCTTCCTAACCGACGTACTGACTAGCTGACACACTGACTTGCTACTTCCTCACGAACTTCTGGATGCGCTGGCCTTCCAGCACCTCGCCTATGTAGATGTCGCCGTGGGAGTCGATGGCTATGCCGTGCGGGGCTACGAACTGGCCCGGCTCGTGGCTGCTTTCGTCGCCCCATTGGGCTAGAATCTCGCCGTCGTCGTCGATTATGGTGAACCTGTGGCCCAGTTCGGCTATGTATATCGCGCCGTCCGGCCCCACCACGGCGTCGGCGGGCTGGCGGAACCCTCTACGCATGTACAGGAACTCGCCCTCCTGGTCGAACACCTGGATGCGATGATTCTCGCGGTCGCAGACCAGCAGCCGCCCCTCGTTGTCCAGCGTGATGCCATGAGGCAGGTAGAAATCGACCGGGTTCGCGCTGCCGGGCACTCCCCAGGACGTGATCAACGCGCCCGTGCTGGTGTACTTGTGGACGCGCGAGTTGCCGTAGCCGTCGGATACGAAGATGTCGCCCTCCTCGGTGGCCGCGATGCCTGTGGGCAGGTTGAACGGCCCCGCCGCTCGGTGGACCACTCTATCATCGGCGGTATAGCCCGTGTCGGAGGGGCTGTCTCGCGTGCCGAGCGTCAACAGCAGCTTCTGGTCGGGCGAATACTTCAGGATGACGTGTGCGTCTCTATCAGCGAGGTAGATGCTGCCGTCGGGACCGATGTGGATTCCATGTGGATTGACGAACTTTTCGTCCCACGACCTGACGAAGTTGCCGTCTCTGTCGAAAACCATAAGTTGGTTGTCGCTGCGGTTGAACACATAGACCTGGTCGTCCTTATCGACCGCAACACCCGCTACCTGATGAAACTCGAAGCCTTCCGGGAGTTTTCCCCATCCCTCGGCCAACTCATATGTGTAGTCTCCACTTCCGTACGCCATGGGTTCGCGACCTCCTAAATGCAAGGGTGTGCCCAACAACTCGGCGGACAGTCTCTCGTTCGATGCCTAATATACGAGGTCGAAGGGTGACGGTCAAGCCGCGAACGGCTTTGAGGGCGAGATTGCCAACGTGGTTCGTTCGGTGTAAATTGTGAGTAATCCCTTGCCAACGCTCCGCATACCTTCTGCAGAGGAGAAATCAATAGATGCTCAGAAAGCTGCTAAGGCGACTGGTAAGAAGGTCTCCCGCGAAACATTCGATGAGCTGTACCTGCCGAGCCTGCGGCAAACGCTGGCTGGACCAACACAAACTCCAGCCCAGGAATCTCAGAAGGGTAAAGTGAATCTCATGCTGCCCAAAGAGTACGACGTAGAAGGCAAGAATGTTATCGTCACCGGCGCCGCCAGAGGTATCGGCAAGGGAATCGCCCGCGTGCTGGCAGAGGCAGGCGCCAGGGTTATGGTGACCGCTCTGACCGACCGGTACCTCAATCCGCTGGCTGAGGAGATGGCGGCGGCCGGTCACCCAATCGAGGGCATAACCGCCGACGCTACCAAGGCCGAGGACTGGCAGCGCACAGTGGACACGGCGATGGAGCGCTGGGGACATGTGGACGTGCTCATCAACAACCTGGGCGACGCCATTCGCAAGCCCCTCGTGCCACCGCCGGACTCCGCCCACCAGGGGCCTATCACCGACGACGAATGGAGGTCGGTGATCGACATCAACCTGACCGAGGCCTTCATGGGGTGCCGGGCCGTTGGGCCGCACTTCTTGGAGCGCCGCAGGGGGCGAGTTATCAACATCAGCGGGTTCGCCGCTCGAAAGGGAAGCCCGGAGATGCTGGTCTATTCCGTGGCCAAGGCAGGCCTGGCGCGGCTGACGCAGACGCTCGCGCTGGAGTGGGCGCCCTACGGCATCACGGTCAACTGCATCGCGCCCGGCCTATTCCCGGACTCCGAGACAGGGGACCCGGTGCAGGTGTCAGGATCGAGGCAGCGGGCGAGCGCGACGGTGCCGCTGGGCCGCGTGGGCGAGTTGCGAGAGGTGGGTCTCCTCGCGCTCTACCTCGCCTCCGACGCCTCGGCGTACATGACGGGCGAAACCCTCTACCTGGACGGCGGCCTAAGCCACGCCTGAGGCTCGAAGGGTTGGCGTGTATCCTCGGCGCAATAGCCTGTCAATACGCAATGAAATGGCTCAGTTTCAAGTTGCTTGTGCGTCCCACTCGGTGTAAATTGTATGGTGTCCCTGTGAGGATACGAGGACGCCCTTTATGAGGGGACAGTTCAAGAGGCGTTCGTAGAGGGCGCCGGCGCGCTTTGCGGGTTCCGGCGGATGTTGACTTTGCATGAAGGAGTGCTTTCATGGGTTCCACCAATCGCGACAAGGCGCTCGTGGTGATACAGCTTTCCGGCGGAAACGATTACCTCAACACGGTCGTTCCCTACAGTGACGGGGCATATCACGACTCCCGGCGCGCTGTCAGGATAGACCAGGACAACATTCTTCCCCTGGACGACGGGCTGGGCTTCAGCAAGCATATGGCGCCGCTGAAGGCCCTCTGGGACGAGGGCGACGTGGCGATAGTCAACGGCATCGGCTACGAGAATCCCAACCGCTCCCACTTCCGCTCCATGGACATCTGGCACACGGCGGAACCCGACGCCATCGGGACCGAGGGCTGGCTTGGCCGCGCCACCTGTGAACTCGACCCTGCCGGCGAGAACGTGCTCACAGCCGTCAACTTCGGGCGCGGGCTACCCAGGGCACTTGGCTGCCGGGGCGTTCCCGTTGCCTCCGTGGGCGACCTGGAGACCTACGGTCTCTTCCCCGACCTGGAGGACGAGTGGCTGCGTAAGTACGCCCTAGACGCCTTCGCGAAGATGTACGGCGGCGGGCAGGGCAGAGACGCGGTAATGGACTTCCTGGGTCAGACGGGCACGGGGGCACTGAAGGGCGCCGACATCCTGCGGACCGCCCCGGCCATGTATTCGTCCAACGTGGAGTACGCCCAGAATCCGGTCGCGGACAGCCTCAAGAGCATCGCTCAGGTGATGTTCGCCGACCTGGGCACGCGAATCTTCTACACGCAGCAGGGCAGCTACGATACGCACTCCGGTGAGCTCTCTTCCCACGCCAAGCTGATGACGGACCTCTGCGGCGGCATCAGCGACTTCATGGGCGACCTGAAGGAGCATGGTCGGCAGGACGACGCCATAATCTTCGTCTTCTCCGAGTTCGGACGGCGGGTCAAGGACAACGGCTCCGGCACCGACCACGGCTCCGGCGGAGTGGCCTTTCTCATCGGTGAATCGGTCAAGGGTGGCATGTATGGCGAGTATCCCTCTCTGAAAGAGGAGGACCAAATCCAGGGCGACCTGCGATTCAATAACGATTTCCGCCAGACCTACTCCACGATTCTGGAGCAGTGGCTGAGCCTCGAGGCCGCGCCTATCGTCAACGGCCGGTTCGAGCAGTTCGACTACATCCGGACATAACCCGCATCTTACGTCTGGAACTGAGGTTCAGGAGGACTCGACATGAGCATTCAAGAGCTCACTTTGATGGCGCACCTGCTCCGCCGCGCTGGCTTTGGCGCGACGCGGGACGAGTTGGAAGAGTGCGTTTCCAGGGGATACGACGCGGTGGTGGAGGAGTTGCTCAATCCCGCCAGCCCGCAGAATATGCCCGACGACATCATTCGACGCTACCAGGTTGACCAGGCCGAGTTGCGCCAACTCGACGGCGCCGGAACCTACTGGATATATAGAATGGTGACCACCACTTGCCCCCTGGAGGAGAAGATCGCGCTGTTCTGGCACAGCCTGTTTGCCACCGGCTACGCCAAGCTGAACCAGGCAAGGGCGTTGCTGAACCAGATCGACATGTTCCGCCGGCATGGCCTGGACAGGTTCGACAACCTGTTGGTGGAGCTCTCCAAGGACCCCGCCATGATCATCTGGCTGGACAATAACGAGAATCACAAGGGAGCCATCAACGAGAACTACGGCCGGGAGCTATTGGAGCTGTTCTCGATGGGGATAGGCAACTACACCGAGGACGACATAAAGGAGTGCGCCAGGGCCTTCACGGGATGGACGCTCGCCAACGCGGAGTACATGGCGATGCGGGCAGGCAAGGACTCCATCTGGCCTTACAGCCGCATCGCGTGGCACTTCGAGTACCGCGACTGGGATCACGACGAAGGCGAGAAGACCTTCCTCGGACAGACCGGCCGGTTTACGGGCGAGGACATCATCGACATCATTTGCCGGCAGGAGGGGACTGCGCGCTTCATCAGCACTAGGCTCTTCCAGTTCTTCGCCGCCGATGAAGTGGACGAAGAAGGGGAGGCCGTAATCCGGCAGATGATGACGTCCTACTTCGACTCGGGCTTCGAGATTGGGTCGATGCTGCGCACGTTGTTCTATTCCGACTACTTCAAGTCGGAGAAGGCGCGCTTTGCCAGGGTGAAGGGGCCGGTCGAACTGGTCGTCGGCGCGATTCGGCAGGCGGGAAGCTATCAACAGCCCACGCTTGGGGCAAACCAGTTGGCCTTTCAGACATTCTACATGGGACAAGGCCTCCTGCAACCGCCCACGGTCGAGGGTTGGCACGAGGGCATAGAGTGGATAGACAGCGGCTCGCTGGTTGAGCGTGTCAACTTCGTGGCCAAAGAGGTCAGCGACATCCAGAATCCTGGCCCAAGAGCCATCATAGACCGCCTTGCCGCTGAAGAAGACGGCGTCCTGATGCCGGACAAGCTGGTGGACAGATGCCTGGAGTTGCTCGGCCCGGTGCCTGTTTCCGACGAAACCCGCGCGACCCTAATAGACTTCGCGTCCATTCAGGGCGACGTTGACCTGAGAGGGCATCAGCCTGGGGATGAGTCTGAGCGCAGGGTTGGCAACGTGCTGAGGCTGGTGGCATCTACCAGGGAGTTCCAGCTTGCCTAACTCGACCGTCGCTATGCTGCTGAGTGAGACTCAAGAGGAGGTCGAAGAGTGAGCGCCAAGACCCGCTCGAACGCCGCGGTGCTGGAATACGTCAAGACCATCGGCATCGTGAACAACGGGGACAACGGCCGCGGCTTCGCCAACCCGTATGACCTTGCGGTCAGCAAAGACGGGCGCATCTTCGTGCTGAACCGCTGCGACACAGCGCGCCGGACGGCCATCCGCATAGGCATCTGCAACCTGGACGAGGACTACCTGGGCGAGTTCGGAAACGGCTACGGCGCAGGCGACGGCCAATTTGTATGGCCCGTGTCCATGGCCTTCGACAGCCAGGAAAGGCTCTACGTTACCGACGAGCAGAATCACCGGATAACCGTGTTCGATAGCTCGGGAAAGTTCCTCGACAAGTGGGGCGCCTTCGGCAGCGGCGTGGGGCAAATCGACGGCCCCTCCGGAATCGCCATAGACTCTGAAGACAGCGTCTTTCTCGTTGACCAGAACAACCACCGCGTTCAGAAGTTCACCACCGATGGCCGCTTCCTGGTCACCTGGGGGGAGTTTGGCAGTGGCGCAGGCCAATTCAATCTGCCCTGGGGCATCGCGGTGGACTCCCGCGGTGACGTTTACGTCGCCGACTGGCGCAACGACCGCATCCAGAAGTTCTCGACTGATGGCCGCTTCCTGGCCAGCTACGGCGAACCTGGCACAGGTGAAGGCCAGTTCAACCGGCCCTCCGACGTGGCAGTCGATGCGGATGGCTACGTTTACGTCGCTGACTGGGGCAACGAGCGCGTGCAGGCGCTGGCGCCGGACGGCAGCTTCATGCAAGTCCTGAGAGGCCAGGCCACGCTGTCCAAGTGGGCGGAGGAGTACTTTGCGGCCAATCCGGAGGAGAAGGCCGCTCGGGACATCTCCAATCTGACCCCGCAACTCCCCCCACATCTGAACACCCCATACCACGTATCCTCACAGACAGAGCCGTACTTCTGGGGGCCGGTGTCGGTAAACCTGGACTCGTCGGGACGCCTATACGTCAGCGAGGCCAACCGCCACCGCTTCCAGATATACCGCAGAGTGTAGCAAGCCCGCCGTCATCCACCAGGCTGCTCGCCATGCCCAGACCTCATCCGATTTACCAATGAGCTTCCGCAACACGGAAGCTCTAGTTACTTGGTAGCTTTCCCAATATGCGGGGGCGTCCCCTGTGGGCGCCCGGGTCGTGTGAAGACCAGCCATGGCAACCACATCAACGGCCCTGAAACCCCGTCCTTGTTGCGGCATGTTGGCTGGGTTTTTTCAGGGGGAACGCAATTGCCATATTCAATTTCAAAATTGTCCAAAAATCACTTACATTTCTGATTACTGTGTGGTAGCATCGCTCAACTTAAATTGACTTTGCGCATGATACGACAGGGGGCATACGAGCCATGCCTGACGTCACGTTGCCGGGACACGCCAGGGCGGTCGTCATTGGCGCGGGGATCGCAGGCTGCAGCGTGGCCTTTCACCTGACGAAGCTTGGGTGGCGAGACATCGTCGTCGTCGAGCAGGGCCCGCTCTTCGAGACCGGCGGCTCCACGTCTCACGCGCCGGGTCTCGTCTTTCAGATCAACCCGTCCAAGACCATGACGGGCTTCGCGCGCTACACCGTTGAGCTGTGGTCGGGGTTGGAACTCGACGGTGTCCCGTGCGCCAAGAGCGTGGGCAGCCTGGAGGTGGCCTGGACGCCAGAGCGGCTCGCCGACCTGAAGCGCAAGGCCGGGCACGGCATGAGCTGGGGCGTGGAGTCCCATCTGCTCGGCCCCAGCGAGGCGCGCGACCTCTTCCCCATGCTGTCCGACGGCATCCTGGGCGCGATCTACGTCCCGTCTGACATCCATACGAGGGCGACCCGGCCAGCCGAGGCGATGGCGCGGGAGGCCGAGCGCAACGGCGCGGCGTTCTTCGGCAACGTCAAGGTCACCGGCTTCGGCATTGCCGACGGGCGCGTAACCGCGGTCCACACCACGTGCGGCGACATCGAGACGGACCTCGTGGTCTCGGCCGCCGGCATATGGGCGCCCAGGCTTGGCGGGCTGGCCGGCGTTCCCATCCCGCTGTCGCCGATGCAGCACATCTACGCCGTTACCACTCCCATCCCTGAACTGGCAGGCGCGAGCGAAGAGATTTCGTTGCCGCTTCTGCGCCACCAGGACGAGTCGATGTACTTCCGCCAGGTGGATGAGGGCATCGGCATCGGTTCGTACAGCCACGAACCCCTGCTGGTGGAATCCGACGACATCCTCGACCACGAGGAAGCGCCTGTCGCCCCGGCCGAGATGCCGTTCACGCCAAACCACTTCGAGAGGGCGATGGCGGCGGCGAGCGAGCTCCTGCCCGGCCTGGAAGACGTGGGATTGACGCGCAAGTTCAACGGCCTGTTCTCGTTCACCACCGACGGCTTTCCCGTGCTCGGCGAATCGCCCCAACTCAAGGGGTTCTGGTCGGCGCAGGCAGTGTGGATAACCCACGCAGGCGGCGTCGGCAAGGCGGTCGCCGAGTGGATAGTGAACGGCGAGCCGACCACTGACCTGCGCGAGTGCGATGTCAGGCGCTTTCACCCGCACGCGCTCAGCCGTCCCTACGTCAGGGCGCGTGCGGCTCAGCAGTACCGCGAAGTCTATGACATCATACACCCGCGGCAGCAGCCGGCGAATCCCCGCAACCTCAGACTGACGCCGTTCTTCCCTCGTCAGCAGGCCCTCGGCGGCGTCTTCTTCGAGAACGCGGGCTGGGAGCGTCCCCAGTGGTACGACACCAACGAGGGGCTGCTCGACTCGCTCAGTGTCACCGGCGAATCGCGCGCTGGCTGGGCAGCCCGGGAATGGTCTCCGACGGTCGCCGCCGAGCACGTTGCCACTCGCCAGCGCGTAGCCATGTTCGATCTTACTCCGTTCGCCAAGTTCGAGGTGACAGGCCCCGGCGCGCCCGACGCCCTACAGCGCATCGCGACCAACCAGATGAACAAGCCCGTCGGCTCCATCACCTACACCTCCATGCTCACGCCGCGCGGCGGAATCAAGTGCGACCTGACGGTTACGCGGCTCGCCGAGAACCGCTTCATGGTGATAACGGGCGGAGCGATGGGACTCCACGACCTCGACTGGGTAGAGTCGCATCTGCCGGACGACGGCTCGGTCAGCGCGACCGACGTCTCGTCGAGCCGATGCTGCCTCGGCCTGTGGGGCCCGAGGGCGCGCGACCTGCTGAGCCGCGTCTGCGAGGACGACGTGAGCGACGAGGGATTCCCCTACATGACCGCGAAGCCCCTGACGATAAGAGAGGTTCCCGTGCTGGCTCTGCGAATCTCTTACGTGGGTGAACTCGGATGGGAGATATACGCCCCCTCCGAGCAGGGCCTGCGTCTGTGGGATACCCTATGGGAGGCGGGCCAGCCGCTCGGCGTCATCTCCGCGGGCGGCGGCGCGTTCGACTCCCTTCGGCTGGAAAAGGGCTACCGGCTGTGGGGCAACGACATCCACACCGAGTACAACCCATACGAGGCGGGTATTGGCTTCGCGGTCAGGATGAGGAAAGGCGATTTCATCGGCAGGGACGCGCTCAGAGAGTCGCGGGCGCGGGGCCTCGAACGCCGTCTGTGCTGCATGACACTGGACGACCCCAACGCCGTCGTCATGGGCAAAGAGCCGATACTGGACGGCGATCGCGTGCTGGGCTACGTGACCAGCGCTAACTACGGCCACTCCATAGGCCGCGGCATAGTGTATGGCTATCTACCCATCGATTACGCCGAGGCGGGAACCGGCGTCGATGTCCGATACTTCGGCGAGCGCCTCCAGGCGACGGTCGCCAGGGAACCTCTGTACGACCCTGTTGGCGAGAAGATGAAAGCGTGAGTCCCGATTGGAGATACGGCCCGATTGGAGACAGGAAGGGAGGGGTCAAGTGGCAAAATCAGTAAGTCATACCGTGAAGAGGCCGGGACGGAGACACGCAGACCCTGACATCGAGATCCCCGTCGCTGAGGACCTGGCGACAGTGCCGGGGGCGCTCCAGAACCCTGTGGACGTTGCCTTCTATAGCAGGGAGTTCCCCCTGGAGGCCCAGCCCATAGACAAGTCCGCCGATCGCCAGTGGGCGTTGGCGACGCAACAGGCAGACCTCACCGAGTTCCGCAGGGTGCAGGACGAGCGCATGGAGCCGATGTACCAGGCCGCGCTCGTGTCCGGTGACGTCGCTCCCACGGGCACGCCCACGTCCGGCGAAGACCTCACGGACGACATCCGCCGCAGGGCGCGCGAGCTGGGCTTCGGCGAGGTCGGCTTCACCAAGTACGACCGCCACTACACCTACGCCGGGAAGAAGGGCTGGGCCAAGTACGAGCACGCCATCTGCCTGGCCTACGAGCAGGACTACGTCCAGACCCAGACCGGGCCGAGCCTGGAGGCCGACCGCGCGCGCTTCGAGACCTACGAGGCCGAGCAGACGCTGTGCCTGCAAATGGCCGACTACCTGAGAGCGAGGGGCTACCACGCGCAGGTGCACGACGGCAGCGACAACAGCGGGCCGTACATACCCCTGTTCGTCGCCGCGGGGCTGGGGCAACTCGGAGCCAACGGCCAGCTCTTGTCGCCCCACTTCGGCTCTCGCTCGCGGTTGATGCTCATCACCACCGACGCGCCTGTCACCTACGACAAGCCGGAGGACTACGGTATCCAGAAGTTCTGCCAGGAGTGCCTCGTCTGCGTCAACCGCTGCCCGGGACGCGCCCTGGTGCGGGAAAAGGTGTGGTGGCGAGGCGTCCAGAAGAACAAGCTCATCTACGACCGGTGCCGGCCCGTCATGGTCACGTTCCACGGGTGCGCGGTCTGCATGATAGTCTGCCCGATTCAGCGATACGGCATGAAGCCGGTCATGGAGCACTACGTCGAGACGGGCGAGGTGCTCGGAAAGGGTACGGAGAACCTGGAGGGCTACTCCATCGAGGGCAAGGGGCGGTTCGGCCCCGGTGAGCTGCCGCACTTCAGCCGCGACTTCTTCGAGTTCCCGCATGGCCGCGAAGAGGACTGGCTGTACCAGAAGTTCAAGGAGAAGCTCAATTCGACGGGCGTGCCCGCCGAGTCCGAGCTCGTGGACTTCGCCAACGACGTCAAGAGTGTGCTGGACAAGGGCGAGACGACCTTCGACGTAGCCTGAGACAGAGCTGAAGCGTTAGACGATGGAGGCCCCATTGCAGACGTTTTCCGAGTCCCTGAAGTCCGGCAGGTTCGTGGTGACCGCCGAGCTGAACCCTCCCAAGGGCACCGACCTGGGCGCGCTGTTCAAACACGCTGAAGGGCTGAGCGGCATGGTGGACGCCTTCAACCTGACCGACTCCGCAGGCGCGAACATGACCATGTCGCCCACGGCGGCGGCGCACCTCATGCGCGACAGGGGGATCGAGCCGATCCTGCAGGTAACGGGCCGCGACCGCAACGGCATCGCCCTCGAGGCCGAGATGCTCGCGGCATCCGCTCTTGGCATCACCAACATCCTCTGCATGAGCGGCGACCCGCCCGGACGCGGCGACCACCCCGACGCGGTGGGCGTGTTCGACCTCAAGGCGGAGACGCTGCTGCAGGCGGTCGGCGCGATGAACGCGGGCGCGGACATGTACGGCAACCGGCTCAAGGGGGCGCCCTCGCTGTTCGCCGGCGCCGTCGTCAACCCCGGCGCGGACGACCCCGGCAGAGAGCTCGCCCGCATGGAGGATAAGGTGAGACTGGGGGCGGCCTTCTTCCAGACGCAGGCGGTTTACGACGCCGAGTCATTCGAAACCTTCATGCGAACGGCGCGCGGCTTTGGCGCGCCCGTGCTGGCCGGCATGATCGTGCTCAAGTCGGCGCGAATGGCGCGCTTCCTGAACGAGAAGCTCCCGGGCGTAAGCGTGCCGCAGAGCGTCATCGAGGAGATGGACGCCGCCCGCGACGCGGCAGCCGCAAGCATCGAGATTACCGCACGCCTAATCCGCGACATTCGCGGCGTGTGCGACGGCGTCCACCTCATGGCGATCGGCTGGGAGTCGCGCATCCCGGCGATCCTGGCGGCGGCGGGGCTGGCACGATGAGAGTGATGGGCGTGGATTCCCGCTTTCGCGGGAAAGACGGCATCTCAACTGGCGTGGATTGCCGAGCGGCGAACCATTGCGATGGATTCCCGCTTTCGCGGGAAAGACGGCGCCTTAGCTGGCAGACGTTCGATGGGACCTAGCGGCCTGGCATAGCGGGCCAGGCGCCGGTGATGGCTGGCGTGTGGAAACCGGTTCGAGGAGGCGACCAATGTAGTACAACGCAAGCTAGACTTGCTCCTTGCCGATTGGCGTCATGTCGAATTGGTGCAACAGCCATTTAACTGGAGGTACTCAGGTGGCGCAAACCCTGGTAATCGACGGTCTCAAGCGGCGTCAAATGCCGGTCAACCTCCGGCAGAGCGGGAACAGCGACGCCCAGATGCTAATATCTGCCCGCATCAGGAAGTCTCCCTGGTGGCACCTGTCGAAGGAGGCAGGCTGCTGGTCGTACACAACCTACAACCACATGTACCACCCGCGGGCCTACGTCAAGCCCGAGGATGGCGGGCTGTTCGAGGAGTACAAGTACCTGACCGAGCACGTCAGCATGTGGGACGTGGCGGTCGAGCGCCAGATCCAGGTGAAGGGTCCGGACGCCGCCGACTTCGTGAACCTGCTGATAACGCGCGACGTTCACAGCGTAGTGGCGCCGATGCAGGCCCGTTACGTCATCCTCTGCAACCAGTACGGGGGCGTCATCAACGACCCGGTGCTGCTGCGCGTAGCCGAGGACGAGTTCTGGTTCAGCATCTCCGACTCCGACGTGCTTCTCTGGGCGCAGGGCGTCAACGCCTATGCCGGGTACAACGTCGAAATCAACGAGATAGACGTGTCGCCGGTCCAGATACAGGGACCCAAGTCGGTATTGCTGATGGAGAAGATGTTCGGCTCCCACGTCAGGGAGATCCCCTACTACCACCTGATTCACGACACGCTGAACGGCCATCCGGTCACGATCTCCCGCACGGGCTTCTCGGCTGAGGTGGGGTTCGAGATATACCTGCACGACGCCATGCTCCACGCGGACGACGTCTGGCCGTACATCCTGGAGCAGGGTAGGGAGTTCAACCTGCGCGTGATAGCCCCCAGTCACGTCCGCCGGCTGGAGGCCGGAATCCTGTCCTACGGGCAGGACATGGACATAGAGAACAACCCCTACGAGGTAAGGCTTGGCTGGCAGGTGGACCTGAACAAGGGCAGCTTCATCGGGAAGGACGCGCTGGCCAGGATAAAGGAGGAGGGGGTCCAGCAGCGCCTGGTCGGTCTGAGGGTAGAGGGCGAGCCGATTGTCTGGTACAACGAGAGTTTCTACCCCGTCAAGGACATCTACACGGGCGACGACGTGGGCTACGTCACCAGCGCCTTCTGGTCTCCGAGCGTGGGGTCGAACATCGCCCTCGCCGTCATGCCTCGCACGCACTGGAAGCGGGGCACTCGCGTCAAGGTGTTGCTGCCCAAGGACGGCATCGTGGACGCCGAGGTGGTGCGGGTGCCATTCTTCGACCCCACCAAGGAGCGCCCGAAGACGGCCCTGTAGGGCAGAGGGTGGGCACAAGGGACGCCCCTACGGATTGGGCCGCCGGTCCGGCACATGCACGTAGGGGCAATCCCTCGTGGTTGAAGGTCGAACGCGGCCCTGGGCGGCTTGCGTGTTCGGGCCTATATGCCGGGAACTGAGAGCGCCGCCTCCTGGAACCGCTCGATAGTGCCGTCGCACAGCACCACACCGTCCTCGCAGCGGCACTCGACGCGCCCGCCCTCGAACTGGTCCTCGTAGAGCCGCGCGTACAGCCCCCGGTGTCTGAGCAACTCTCCGTGAGTGCCCTGCTCCACGATCCTGCCTTCGTCCATGGCGAAGATCACGTCCGCGGACAGGATGGTGGAGAGACGGTGGGCAATGGCGATGGTGGTCCGGCCACGCATCAGCGGCTCGAGGGCCGCCTGGACCTGGCGTTCGCTTCCCGTGTCCAGGGCCGAGGTGGCCTCGTCCAGTATCAGCACACGGGGGTCGTGCAGGATAACCCGGGCTATGGACAGCCGCTGGCGTTCGCCTCCGGACAGCCGGTAGCCGCGTTCGCCGACCACCGTATCGTAGCCTTCGGGGAAGTCCATGATCCTTTCGTGTATGTAGGCGGCTCGGGCGGCGGCTTCGATCTGCTGTTGAGTCGCCTCGGGGTTCCCGTACAGCAGGTTGCTTCTAATGCTCGCGTGGAACAGGTA
This sequence comes from Dehalococcoidia bacterium, assembly GCA_965217565.1. GTDB lineage: Bacteria > Chloroflexota > Dehalococcoidia > Lucifugimonadales > CATOSD01 > CBDCIS01. Next base: position 193,454 of record CBDCIS010000008.1, on the reverse strand, counting down.
GCTCTCCTGGGTCACGTAACCGGTGAGTCTGGCGAGGCTCTCCAGGCTAATCTCCCGGACGTCCAGTCCGTCAATGCGCACCGCCCCCTCCGTGGGGTCGTACAAACGGGGAATCATGTAAGAAATGGTCGTCTTGCCCGCGCCGCTTGGTCCCACAAAGGCGGCCAACTGCCCCGGCTCGACGTGGAAGCTGACTCCGCCCAGCGCCCATCGTTGGCCCGCGGAGCCGTTGTCCCGCCCGGTTCCGTATGACAGGCGCACCGACTCGAACGAGACACGGCCCCGCACCTTCCCAGGGTCCATTCTGACCGCGCCGGGTGAGTCCGCAATGTCGGGGCTGATGTCCAGGTAGCCGAATATGCGCTCGAACAGGGCCAGTGAGGCCTGAAGCTCCACCGACACCTGCAACAGGCTGCCCAACGGGAAGAACAGCCTCGACTGAAGCGTAGTGAAGGCGACGAGGGTCCCGGCGGTGACTCCCCCCAACGCGCTCCCCGTCAGCAGGTAGCCGGCGATGACGTAGATGACCACCGGAGAGATGGAGAAGAATATCTGCATCACGGCGAAGAAGGACTGACCCGTCATCTGGAGGCGCACCGAGAGGTCGGCCAACCTCTGGTTTTCGGTGTGGAAGCGTTCGATCTCCTGTGTTCTGTCTGCCGAACAGCTTGGCCAGCATGACGCCGGAGATAGAGAGGGTCTCCTGGGTGGTGGCGGTCATGTCCGCGGCGGCCTTCTGGGACTCGGCCGTCACCGCGCGGCGGCGGTCGCCCACTATCTTGGTGAGCAGGAAGAAGACGGGGGCTGTGCCCACCGCCACCAGTGTAAGCTGCCAGGAGAGTATGGTCAGGGCAGCCAGCGTGCTTATGACGATGACCGTGTTGGACAGAACGTTGGACACCGTGTTGGTTACGACGTTCTGAACCCCTCCCACGTCGTTGGCTATCCGGGACTGGATTTCGCCGGTGCGGGTACCCGTGAAAAACCCCAGTGACAGGCTCTGGAGGTGGGTGTAGAGCCGGTCTCGCAGGTCCCGCATCACACGCTGACCCACCAGGTTGGTCATGTAGGTCTGGATGGTGCCAAGACCGCCGGTGACCACAGTGGCCCCGGCCATCACCCCGGCCAGAATCCACAGCAAGGGCAGGTCGGGGACGCCGGACGGCGGGAACAGGGCCGAGTCGAACACCTCCTTTATCAACAGGGGATTGACCACCCCGAGCCCGGCGGTCACGATGATGAGCAGCGTGACGCCCGCGACCCTGATCCAGTAGGGCCGGAAGGAGGCGGCCGTGCGCCTCACCAGCCCCCTGGGTCGGTCAGCGTCACCTGTTGGACTATCGTCGGTCATATTGCTCGAACTTCCAGGCCTGTTCCGCCGCTTCCAATGCGGAGTCTCCTATGCTCGAGGCTAATTGTACTATACCGCCAGTTACGCCATCAATGCGTCGAAAGTCCCGGAGGCTGTATCAACCCAGTGGTTCATCGTACCCAGGGCGCCCACGAGAGACGCGCCTACGGATTGGGCCGCGTTGGTGAGCCATTGCGATGGGTTCCCGCCCCGTATCGGAGTACGGGGCAGGCCGTTCGCGGGAATGACGGTGGTCGGTGAGCCTGGGAGGGTTGCGAAAACGCAAACTGGGTCATTTTGGGTCATTTCCTTCCTGTGGGTCCCGGTTTCAGGGGACGACTTCTGGCGCGTTCATGGGCTTGCGTTCATGGAGGCATAATAGCACGCGCGTTCGGCAGCGTCAAGAGCGGCCGGGGTGGCCATGGGGGACGCGCCTGCGGGTTGGGCCAGGTTGGTCGTCGCAGCCAGGGCAACTACAAGGAGCATGTCTCACAAGAGGGTTGTGGTGATAAGAGTGAAGTGCCGACTCCGGTCGCATTTGTGCAATGATCGGTCCGGGTGTCTCAGGCCAGAGCGCCGGATGCGCCGATGATAGACCTGCGCGCAAACGATGGGCTGAGATTGCGGCGCCATATGCGGGTTGCCCGGCCACGCCACCCGCGCCACAGGGTGCGCAGATTGAAGGCCGTCGCCACCAGGCTCCACTCAGCGGCTACGTTGTCTATGCCACGCAGCAGGACTCTACGCGCCGCCTGCTGCTCTTTGATGATCCCAAAGACCGGCTCGACCAGACCCTTCCTGCGATCGTGGGACTGTCTGGCTTCGTCGGTGCGCATCCAGCGCCGATGACGACGCAGCGCTGTGTCGTGCGGCCCTATCTCAAGCGCTCGCCCATTTCGGCCATCCCTCGTACACACCCCAAAGACCGGACACGCTCGGCAGATGGCGCCGGAGGCCCGGTAGAGCCTCACCGCTATCCTACGTCTGCGCTTCATACGGGTGAAGCGCAGACGCTGTCCTTGAGGACAGATGTAGCTGCTGGTCTCTGCTGAGCGCGCACTCCTCCAGATTGCTCCCTGAGTGATAACCTGCGTCTGCCAACGTCATCTCAGACCTGACACCCGTCGTCTCCTCTGCCTTCTGAAGCATTGGGGCCAGTTGAGAATGGTCGTCGGGGTCATCGGTAACCTCGACCGCAGTGATCAACATGCCTCTCCTCCCTGCGTCGGTCTGCGTCGGCGAGACCATCGCCTGCGCGTTGTAGCAGGGCGCTATCCCCTGGCGAGTCCTCATCAGACGTGCGTCCGTATCGGTGAGGTTGATGTGATTGAGGTCTCCACGCTCCGAAAGCTCCTCCATAGCTCGGCGCACCTGCTCTCTCAGTGCTGTCTTCTCGATCAACTCCTGAGGCAGATGGACGGGCGCAGCGTCCTCTCCTGCCTCGCTCTGAGCTTCCAGTTCCCTCACCGCATCCTCCAGTCGCCTCAACAGACGCTGCAGTCCTTCCGCATCGAGCGTCCTGTCTCCGCTCGCATTCGCTCCCACCTTCGTACCATCCACAGCCTGCAACGCCAAGTCCACAAGGTCCATCCTGACCGCCGTTTGCACTGTGCGCTTCAGCAAATCGCGCATCGACTGGCGGTGGCTCTTGTAGAACCTCCACAGGGTGTTGTGGTCTGGACGCTGCCATCCGGTCAGCCACAGGTACGGTATCTGGTCTCGGCAGGCCCCCTCCAGCTTGCGGCACGACCGCACTCCCGTCATGAACCCGTACAGCCACACGCCCAACAGCGCCCTGGGATGGTAGGCCGGGGCTCCCGTCCAACTTCCCTCGATATCGACGCCGAGCTCTGCCCAGTCGGCTCCATCCAGCCCATCGACGAACTCGGCCACGAACCGCGCAGGATGGTCCTCCGGGACCATCTCATCCAGGGTCGGCGGCAACATCCACATCTGCTCTCGACCCATCGGACGCAGTGGCATCTCTATCACCTCCAGAGACGGTCTGTCACTTCCCAAGTATACCCCGATCCATATCCCGCCGCTCGACTTTTGAGACAGACTCCGAGGGTTGCCCCTACGGATTGCGGAGCGGCGAGCCATCGCGATGGATTCCCGCGAAAGCGGGAATGACGGTTGAGGCTGGTCTTGAAATACCTACCCTTGTCAGTGCACGTGGGGGCAATCCCTCGGAGCAAGTCTCATAATCTCAAAAGGCCGAGATTCTGCCACATAGGTGTTACTGATTAGCGCATATATTTTAAAAGTTAGGTTGATAAGCGGTAATTTAGTCAGCATTGTGTGGTATAGCCACACAGAAGAACCCCGAATTTCAAGTGAGTCTGTCTCAGAAGTCAGACTCCTCGCGGTTGCCCGCGTTGGTCTCCTAGTATTACAATCATCCTTCAGAACGGGGACTTATCGCCCGAACATCTGGGCGGCGCAATTTGGTGGAGAAAAGCCATTGACACGGGCTTGACTTAATGCTAAGTTTTCAGGGCTGTAGAATTGCGCAACTTAGGAATCGAAGATTTGCGCCACCCGATATCGGCAAAGCGAGGGGTTTTATGTTGAACCGTCCGTCTAACGCAGTAACCAAACGGGTAGTCTTGCTCGTTGGCGCCTTGTTGGCAATGATGGCGATTTTGGTGCTATCCAGTCCTGCACCGAACGGAATCTTTGCGCACGACGCCCCCGACCCTGACCACATCCACTACGCCGAGAACGACATGGGTGCAGTGCGGGACTTCGACTCGACAGACCCCGAGGGGGACGAGATCGAGTGGAATGTGAGGGGAGTCGACGCCGCTGACTTCGATATCAACTCAACAACCGGCGTGCTCACCTTCATGGCGTCGCCCGACTACGAGAACCCGACGGACCGGGGCCTCGACGGCGAGTTCGCCGCTGAGGACAACAGCTACCAGATAACGGTGAGCGCCACCGAGATGAGCGACGCCCTTCCCGCCAAGAGGACCGATATCGCCCTTACGGTGATCGTCGGAAACGCGGATGACCGCGGTGAGTTGACCCTGCAGTGGCTGCAGCCCGAGGTCGGCACCCCCATAACGGCTACCCTGACCGACTCGGACGGCGGCATCACCGGCGCCACGTGGACGTGGCACACCTCCAAGGTTGTCGACCCCGATGTCGGCGACTCTTCCCATTGGAACGTAGTAGACAATCAAACCACCTCGTCCTATGCGCCCGAAGCGGCAGATGACGGCAAGTACCTGTGGGTTCGTGTTGCATATACGGATATGCAAGGCGCCACCAAGATGGCGAATGCGAAATCGGAGAACCCGGTGCGGGCCGAGGTGTCCGCTGGCGCGAACGCCTCCCCCGACTTCGAGGATGACACGGACACCAGGACGGTGCCTGAGAGCACGGCCGTGGGCGACCCCGTGGGCGACCCGGTTACGGCCACCGATACGGACAACGACACACTGACCTACGAGCTGATCGCAGTCGCCAGCCCCAACGATGAAGATGATGAGTTCTTCGATATAGACATGGCGACAGGTCAGATCACGGTGGCGCAAGAGCTGGACTACGACGCGGCCGAGGGCCGGACAACCGGAGCCACGGCTGGAGAGTACATGGTAATCGTCAGGGCCACTGACCCTTCCGGCTCGGCTGACAACATCACAGTCACCATAACGGCCGAAAACGTGAACGAAGACCCGATAGTGACCGGACGGGCGGAGCTAAGCGTCGCTGAGGGGACCATCGATATCACCGATCCCGACGCTGAGCTCGTCTACGACAGCCTTCCCGATGCTCCCGCTATAACTGCCCCCCCTGATCCAACCAATCAGGTAAACGAGTACCTCTACGAAGACCCGGACCACCTCGACTCCATTGCCAGTTGGACCCTGGAGGGTGACGACGCGGGCGCCTTCGATGTCAGTGGAAGGTTTGAGCCGCGCTACCTCCAGTTCAAGATGGCGCCCGACTTCGAGAATCCCACCGACGCGAATAGTGACAACGTCTATGAGGTGACCCTTGTAGCCACGGACACCGATCCCCAGAGGACCGGCGCCGGCGTCGGCAAGGTAAACGTATGGCTGATCGTCACCAACGTCGAGGAAATGGGGAAGGTGGTGTTTACGGAGGGGGAGACGGCTTACCTCAACGAGATGCTCGTTGCGGAGGTGCAGGACCCCGACGACCACGGCGGCGACCTGGGTGAGCCCTACGAGGGCGTCCACATCGTCAACTGGCAGTGGTCCAGGGCCGAGGATAACCAGGACGATACCGAGTTTGTGAATATCGACGGCGAGACGACAAACACGTACACACCAAAGGACTCTGACAGGGGCTTCTACCTGCGGGCAACGGCAAGATACACGGACCCGCTCAGGACGGACGACGATCCAAGTACATCAGCCGACGAGCGCATCGCCGAGGGCTCGCTGAGAGTCGAGATGGCGACAACGGAACACGCCGTGCGAGTGGCGCCCGGCGTGGAGAACGCACCCACCTTCGACGAGATGGATCCCGTGACGAGAGAAGTAGCCGAGAACACCGCGCCCGGCGGGAACGTCGGCGACCCGGTGGCAGCCATGGCCGCCAACACGGACGAGATCTTGGCCTACACGCTGGAGGGGACCGACGAACAGTACTTCAACATTGACTCGATGGGTCAGATTACGGTAGGCGGCGACGACACGGACACATCGGCCGTCGAGCCCGGGACCGACCCTGAGTTGGACTACGAGAAAAAGAAGATTTTCATCGTCACCGTTAAGGTCGAGGTCGTGGGAGGCGACGCAAACCAAAAGGCCGAAGTCGGCGTGAACATCATAGTCACCGACGTCGACGAGCCCCTTGAGCTCACGGAGGGCGCCGCCGCGGTGAGCTACCCCGAGATCGATGGAGGCGCGCCGAATACGGCGGCCGTAGACACCTACAAGGCGGAAGACCCCGAGGGGGACACGATTAGCTGGGACCTGAGAGGCGCCGACGCGGCCCTCTTTACCATAGTCGACGGCGTGCTCAAGTTCATGGAAGCGCCCGACTTCGAGAACCCGAGGGATGTGGCTGGTGACAATACGGCCACACCCGCCGCCGATGCCGGCCAAAACACGTACAGCATAGTCATCAGGGCCATCGCCAGCAGGGCCTCCGACGACACCGGCCCAGCTGAAACGCTGGATACGCCCGTCACCGTCACCGTCACCGACGTCGACGAGGACGGGGAAGTGGTCATTTCATTGCGGCAGCCCGAGGTTGGGATCGATATAGTGGCCAGCCTGACCGATCCGGATGGGGGCGTCGACGCCATCTCCTGGCAGTGGGAAGTCTCCGAAGTCGAGGCGAATGTCCTTGACATTGACACCAATGACCATTGGGGAGGTGCCCCTGGAGACGGAAATAACACAGCCACCTATACCCCGGCTGGAGCCGACCTGACTAACAATCCAGGTGATACATCAGACGATGATCCAATAGACGAAGGCAAGTTCCTGCGGGTAACGGCGAGGTACACCGACGAGAATGGCACCGGCAAGACGGCGCATGCGATGTCGGCCTTCCCGGTGCAGGCGCGGCTCCTCGGCGCAAAGAACCAGTCCCCTGACTTTGAGGTTGATAAGGTCGATCGAAGTGTGGCGGAGACCGCTGCCGTGGGCGATGACGTCCCCGATCCGGTTGTGGCCACGGTGGTGGCGCCCTCCCCCACGGATATACTGACCTACGGGCTGCGCGCCGTTACCAGCGATGACCTCACCGACCTCACCGACGTCACCCTACCGAGTGGGGATGGGACTGGACCAGCTGACGACCTTGCAGCCTTCAACATCGACAAGGCGACGGGACAGATCACCGTGGCGCAGAAGCTGGACTTCGAGAGCAGAGGCGACCCGGACGATGGAAAATACGTCGTGGTCGTAGAGGTCTTTGATCCCAGCCCGGACACCACCAGCGTTCCCACCAGAGGGTACGACTTCATCGTGGTGGTCATCACGGCCGAAGACGTCAACGAAGACCCGGTGTTGTCGGGACGGCCGGAGCTGACCATCAACGAGATTGACAGCGGCGACGAGGACGCCGACAACCTGCTATTTGTGGGGAACACAGCAGGCGATGACCCAACCGTAAACGTCTACAACGTGGTCGACGAAGACCGCCGTGCCGCTACCCAGAGGTGGGACCTGGAGGGAGAGGACAAGGACCAGTTCCAGCTTATCGATGAGGTAGGACGCACCCTCGTCTTCAGGAACCAACCGGACTATGAAAACCCGGCTGACGCCGACGGGGACAACGTCTACAAGGTGACGGTTGTGACCTTTGACGGCGACGGCGGGCGCGGCGAGTTTGACGTGTGCATAGCCGTCATGAACATCGACGAGGCAGGAAAGATAACGCTGCGCGATGAGGGCGGCGCCGAGCTGGTCCAGCCCTATGCCCAGGGACCCATAACCGCTGAATTGACCGACCCGGATGGGGGCGTCACCGGCGTCACCTGGCAGTGGGCAAGGTCCCAGCTCAATCCGCCCGTCGGCCCTGACCCCCAAGACATAGTCGACGCCATGAGCGACACCTACACGCCGACCAACGACGACAGGAGCTACTTCCTGAAGGTGACGGCGACCTACATGGACGCGAAGAACAATGATTCGGATGACGCGACCGCCCGCACGGTGGAAGTGACGGCGATGCATGCGGTGCTGGAGGTGGAGGACCTGAAGCGGGAGCCCGCGTTCCCTCAAGAAGATGCTATCGAGGTAGAGGTGGCCGAGAATTCACCCTCAACCACGTACGTGGGCGAGGCCATCGACGAAGCCGTCGACCCGGACAAGGGCACAACCCTCACCTACTCGCTGGAGGGCGACGATGCGGCGAGCTTTGCACTCGCCGACACCAGTCAGATCCAGATCGAGGTGGGGCACCCAGCAGAGTTGAACAAGGAAAAGAAGAATAGCTACACCGTCATGCTCAAGGCCAGCGACGGGGCCCTGGACGACACCCTCACGGTGACCATCAAGGTGACGGACAGGAACGAGGCGCCGTCGAGGCCGGTGGAGTCCACTGGCGCCCCGGCGCCGGACCCAACGCCCGCAAACAACGCACCTGAGTTCCCAGCCGCGACCACCACAAGGGAAGTGGCCGAGAACACGGCCACGGGCACCGACATCGGCGCCCCGGTCATGGCCACGGACGCGGACGCGAACGACACACTCACCTACACGCTGGGCGGCGATGACATGGCCTCGTTCGACATAGACGGCGCCACCGGCCAGCTGATGACCAAGGACCCACTGGACTTCGAGACCCCGGTGGACGCCGACGGGGACAACGCTTACGAGGTTACCGTCACAGCCAGTGACGGCAACACAGCCGACGACGCCACCATCGCGGTGACCATCACGGTTACCGACGTGGACGAGATGGTAGTAATGCCAGGCGACGGCGACACCAACAACGACGGGATGATTGACAAGACTGAGATGATCGAGGCCTTCCGTGCCTACATTGCCGGTCAATACACCAAGGCCCAGGTAATAGATATCTTCCGGCAGTATGTTGCCGACGCCAGCTAGCTCGGCGACCGGCTGGGAGAACGTATAAGAGCCAATAGGACAGGGGGTGCCGTTTGCTTTAGCGGCTGCGGTTCGATGCGGAGAATACCGCTTCGCGCTTGAGTTGCACAGGCAAACGGCATCCACCCAAAGAGTAAACGCGTGATCAGGAAAGTTTTGGTGCTGGTGGCGGTTATCGCAGTCTCAGTAGGGCTGTTAGAGCCGAATCCCTTGGCCGCGCAGCAGGCGACTCCCAGCGCCAGCAGGTCCTTCTCCCCGGCGTCGGTGGCTCCGGGCGGGGAGGTGGTGGTAACGATTACCGTCTCCAACTACGGTGGGTTCGGTAGAGTTGCCGAAACGCTGCCCGCCGGGTTCGCCTATGTAGCCAGCAGCCTGGACGACAGTCAGGTCGCAGAGAACGGCCAGGAAGTCAGGTTCACCCTCCAAGGGGAAGGATTCTTTACTTACACCGTTACCGCGTCCAGTACCGCGGGTTCCCATAGCTTCTCCGGCACACTCACGGATTCTAACAGGGCGGTTAATGCGGTCGGCGGCAATGCCAGCGTAACGGTTGAGGCCGCGCAGCAGGCCAGCGCGAGCAGGTCCTTTTCCCCAGCGTCGGTGGCCCCGGGCGGGGAGGTGGTGGTAACGATTACCGTCTCCAACTACGGCGGGTTCGGTAGAGTTGCCGAAACGCTGCCCGCCGGGTTCGCCTATGTAGCCAGCAGCCTGGACGACAGTCAGGTCGCAGAGAACGGCCAGGAAGTCAGGTTCACCCTCCAAGGGGAAGGATCCTTTACTTACACCGTTACCGCGTCCAGTACCGCGGGTTCCCATAGCTTCTCCGGCACACTCACGGATTCTAACAGGGTGGTTGCAGCGGTTGGCGGTGATTCCAGCATAACGGTTGAGGCCGCGCAGCAGGCCAGCGCGAGCAGGTCCTTTTCCCCAGCGTCGGTGGCCCCGGGCGGGGAGGTGGTGGTAACGATTACCGTCTCCAACTACGGCGGGTTCGGTAGAGTTGCCGAAACGCTGCCCGCCGGGTTCGCCTACGTATCCACCAGCGACCTGGACGACAGTCAGGTCGCGGAGAACGGCCAGGAGGTCAGGTTCACCCTCCAAGGGGAAGGATTCTTTACCTACACCGTTACCGCGTCCAGTACCGCGGGTTCCCATAGCTTCTCCGGCACACTCACGGATTCTAACAGGGTGGTTGCAGCGGTCGGCGGCAATGCCAGCGTAACGGTTGCCGCCGACGCACCGCCTGACACCGGCGAAGGTGACACTACTGGTGACACCGGCACCACTCAGCCGGATGCCGAGGGGCCCAGCGCTACCAGGGCCCTATCCGCAGCGTCGGTGGATGCGGGCGGCCAGGTGGTGGTAACGATCACCGCTGACGGATACGGCAGTTTTGGCGACGTGGCGGAGACGCTGCCCGCTGGGTTCACTTACGTAACCAGTGATCTGCCCGCGGATCAGGTTAGGAGCGTAGGCCAGACTGTCAAGTTCGCCCTGATAGGCGGAACTCCACCGACGACCTTCACCTACACCGTTACGGCCTCCAGCGTGGGAGGTGATTACTCGTTCATGGGTGTCTTCAGCGGTGTCGATGCAGACTTCGACACATTCGACAACGTAGAGGTTGGCGGCGCTTCCGACATAACGGTTGGGGCTCCCGCGGGACCCAATGCCAGCAGGTCCTTCTCCCCGGCGTCGGTGGCCCCGGGCGGTCGGGTGGTGGTAACGATCACCGCTGACGGATACGGCAGTTTTGGCGACGTGGCGGAGACGCTGCCCGCTGGGTTCACTTACGTAACCAGTGATCTGCCCGCGGACCAGGTTACGAGCGAAGGGCAGACTGTCAAGTTCGCCCTGATAGGCGGAACTCCACCCACCACCTTCACGTACACCGTTACGGCGTCTAGTGTGAGCGGTGATTACTCTTTCATGGGTGTCTTCAGCGGTGTCGATGCAGACTTCGACACATTCGACAACGTAGAGGTTGGCGGCGCTTCCGACATAACGGTTGGGGCTCCCGCGGGACCCAATGCCAGCAGGTCCTTCTCCCCGGCGTCGGTGGCCCCGGGCGGTCGGGTGGTGGTAACGATCACCGCTGACGGATACGGCAGTTTTGGCGACGTGGCGGAGACGCTGCCCGCTGGGTTCACTTACGTAACCAGTGATCTGCCCGCGGACCAGGTTACGAGCGAAGGGCAGACTGTCAAGTTCGCCCTGATAGGCGGAACTCCACCCACCACCTTCACATACACCGTTACGGCGTCCAGTGTGAGCGGTGATTACTCGTTCATGGGTGTCTTCAGCGGTGTCGATGCAGGCTTCGACGCATTCGACGGAGTACAGGTTGGCGGTGATTCCAGCATAACGGTTAGGACTCGTTCAACTGGCGCTCCTTCTAGGCCTTCGGCGCCGGCCAGAGCTGAGATTCCTAACCGAGCGCCTGTATTCGAAGGGAGCACGACATCCCGCTCGGTCGATGAGGCTTCGGCCTCTGGAACGGACGTGGGCGAACCGATAGCGGCTGATGACCTCGACAGAGATACTCTTGCCTATACGCTCAGCGGCGCCGACGCGGCCCTGTTCGACATCGACGGGAGCACCGGTCAGATCACAGTGGGTTCGGAGACGACGCTGGACTACGAGACGAGGAGCAGCTACGAGGTTACGGTGACGGTGTCCGACGGCCGCGGAGGCACTGCCTCAGTCGCGGTTACCATCATGGTGACGGACGTTGACGAGGCGCCGGCCGCCACGCCGACGGCCAGGCCCACGGCGGAGCCGACAGCCAGGCCCACGGCGGAGCCGACGGCCAGGCCCACAGCGGAGCCGACGGCCAGGCCCACGGCGGAGCCGACGGCCAGGCCCACAGCGGAGCCGACGGCCAGGCCCACAGCGGTGCCGACGGCCAGGCCCACAGCGGTGCCGCCGGTGGTAGTGGCGCCCACAGCGGTGCCGCCGACGCCCGAACCTGCGCCGACGGTCGCGCCGCCTGCGCCGACGGTGACCCCGCCTGCTGAAGAGGCCGGAGGGCTGCCAGGGTGGGTGATCCCGCTCATAATCGTGGTGGTCATTGGTGGATTGGCGGCAGGATTCGTGTACCTCCGCTCCCGGAGGGCATAGCGGCCGCGCTGAATAGATAGTCGGAAAGAAGTGGCGGCTGTGGTTGGGGTTCCCTCTGAGGGTGTCCCAGCCACAGCCGCTTTCTGGTTGTGTCCGAGCGTCGGTTGGGGGACCGCCGAGCTGCACGCGCAGACCGGCCGCCGTGCCCGGCGCACGTCAGCGCTGGTCGTGGGAGGACGGCATGGCGACGCCGGACCTGACGGCGCGCACGTCGGTCGCTATCACGCTGGTAGTCCCGTCCCGCCTCGATACGTGTCCCCTCACCTCTACCACCTGGCTGCCCAACTCTCCGCGGCGCCGCGCGAAGACGCTGGGCCAGAGGATGAGTTGGACGTCGCCGGTCTCGGGGGCGCACTTCGCCCGGCTGCGGTTCACGCACGGGTTGAGGACGGGCACGTCGAAACGCCGCGCGTCCTGCTTCAGGGTCTCCATCGGGTAGAAGACCATGGGCTGGTTGTTCATCAGCGCGACGAAGAACTCTAGGGGGTGGCAGCGCTTGAGCCAGGCGACCTGGTACGCGGGGACGGCGAAGGCGTGGGAGTGGGACTCGGGGAACATGTAGTGGCGTAACTGTTCAGACTCAATGCTAAACCCTGTATGGACACCGCCCTTGTGGCTGCCCCGCCCGAAGAGCCTTGTGATACCGTGTGACCTCAAAATTAATGGTTACCGAGCGAGAGACTTGACAGTCGCGTACATTCGTGCTATTCTATCCCTGAGATCGTTGCGCAAAACTGGAGACCGCTGGAGAACACAAGCGGCGCATATCCCAAAATGTCGCAGTTTGAGAGCAACTCTTCCGGGCACACGATGGCCGAGAGCAGGACCTCTTCGGCTCTCGGCACAAGCTCTGCAAGCTGCTCATGCCCTCGCATAAGCAGGGAGTAGGCGTTGGAGTCCAGGAGAAGCCTCACTTCCAGGCCGCCTCGTCAATGGTCTCGAACTCCTCCAGGGCAGAGTCCAGCTCATCCGCTTCCGCCGGAGTCCAGGTGCCTATCAGGTGATCCAGTGAGGATCCAATAGCGTCCGTCCTTCCCGCACCGTCCGTAAGGCCGGCCCCCTTCCGGAGCAGCTCCAACGCAGCCTGATTTCAGGGAGATTCCCTCACGCTTTGCGAGGTGGCGCACACTGGCGCTCAGGGCGTCGTCGAATCCTCTTACCGTGAGGTGGTTCCTCAGTCGCTTCGCCATTGGCAGCATCGAGGAATGCCTCAATCGGGGCTTTCAGCCTATTGGCGTGTTCAGGCCTGGGCAACACGAAGTAGATACGAGGCGAGCGACGCCTGAACCGAAGCTCCATCGGCTCACAGCCACCTAGGGAACCTCTGAACAACCCGTTGCAAGCCGTAGGGTATGAGCAGTGACGGGATTGTAGGAGATGTTCGCTCCATTTGTGGTATGCCTAACGATGCTGTCGGCACCCTAAGCGGACTCTTCAAGAGCGGGTCGTCGCTTGTTTGTTTTGTGGGCGCACGTTGCCCGCGTCAGGCCGCCAAGTATCCCTCTGCGGTTATCAAGTTGGTCAGCCCCAGCAACAACACCAACCGCTGCGTGTTCTTAACCAGCCCTCGGTACCGGACCTTAGAGCCTATCCGATAACCTTAATTGTTCTTGGTGGGTATCTGAGACTTTGGATAAACTTTCTCCATTCTACATGAGTGGAGGAAAGACATGTCGGAGATCGATCATGGAGGCGTAGGCGCTGATTGGCGGATTCCCGATGCTCTGTGGGAGAGGATTGAGCCGATATTGCCTGCCGAGACGGCGGGTCCGAAGGGCGGGAGGCCGTGGAAACCTGCTCGACAGTGTATGGATGGGATCTTCTACGTGCTGCGGACCGGCTGCCAGTGGAAAGCGTTGCCTCGCACGTTCGGTGCTCCGAGCACTGTGCATGACCGATTCCAGCGTTGGCGAGCCGCCGGAGTCTTCGAGGAGCTATGGAAGCAGGGGTTGTCTGAATACGACCAACTGCATGGAATAGATTGGCAGTGGCAGGCAATGGATGGAGCCATGACAAAGGCTCCGCTCGGGGGGTGAGGGTACTGGGCCAAACCCTACAGACCGGGGTAAGAAGGGTACCAAACGCAGTCTGTTGACAGAGGGGAACGGTATTCCCATAGGGGTGTGTGTGGATGGAGCCAACCGCCACGACATGAAGATGGTTGAGCCGACATTCGAATCTATGGTGGCGGAACGTCCGGTTCCCCGACCTGGACAACCTCAGCATCTGTGTCTGGACAAGGGCTATGACTTTGCTGAGGTTGAGCAGCTGGCGGCACGGTACGGATACACAGCCCACATCCGCAGCCGAGGCCAAGAGCGGGAGGAAAAACAGACCCTCCCCGGTTACCGCGCCCGCCGTTGGGTGGTCGAGCGCAGCCATAGCTGGCTGAATCGGTTCAGACGGCTGCTCATCCGTTGGGAGAAGCGTTTGGACAACTATCTTGCTATGCTCCACTTTGCCTGTGCCTGGATAACATATCGCGCTGCCGGAGTTGTCGTATAGGCTCTTAGCGTAGCCAAAGTGCCGCTTCACGTACAGGAACGGATGCTCCACCTTCGCCCTGACCGACGCTTTGCGCTTCTCCAAAAGTGCCTCATAGCTTCCCGGAGCCAGTTGCCGACGCCTCCCGGGCCTCATCGCTACCTGCCACTCCACATCCAACTCCCGATTCTCCGCCCGCTTATCCACGCCCTGATACCCTGCATCACCCCACACCCGTTTCTCTCCACCGTGCAGCAGACGGTGCGCCTCCGTCACGTCATGCACGTTCGCAGGTGTCGTAGTCACGCTATGAACAACTCCCGTCTCAGCGTCCGCTCCAATGTGTACCTTCATCCCAAAATGCCACTCATTCCCCTTCTTCGTCTGACGCATCTCAGGGTCTCGCTCACCTGAACGATTCTTCGTCGACGACGGCGCCTCGATGATGCTCGCGTCCACAATCGTTCCCTCTCGAAGCCGCAGTCCTTGGGACTCCAGGTGATGGTTGATCTCCTCAAACAGACTCTGACCCAACTCGTGCTCTTCCAACAGATGACGGAAGTTCAGGATCGTCGTCTCGTCCGGTAGCGGGCCTGATAGCCTCAGACCTACGAACCGTCTCACCGACTCGACCTCGTAGAGCATGTCCTCCATGCCAGGGTCGCTGAGGTTGTAGCACAACTGCACACAGTGTATCCGCAGCATCGCAGACAACTCATAGGGCCGCCGGCCCCGGCCCGCCTTCGGATAGAACGGGCGGATGCGCTCTTCCAGTTGATCCCATGGGATCAGGCTATCCATGCGCTCCAGGAATATCTCCCGGCGGGTCTTACGCTTCTTGCCCTCGTACTCCAAGTCCGCAAATGTTGGCTGGTCCATTGTGTCTTCACCCCAAACATCTCTGACTGCCGTGTGACATGGTACTATGCCCACAACCCACCAGACTTGTTCAGAGCATCCCTAGTTCTCGGCGAAGGTCCTTGCTTCGGCAAGCGACCTGCTCTCCCGTGCCTGCTTTACACTCCTTGTACGTGCGCCCCCGTCGTTTGAATTGTCCTTGCCGTCGAACCGATACCTGAGTACACCAAGACGGAGCGCTGCGCCGTGCTTGTCCTCATCACACAGCGAGCGTAATAGCCCGTACTTCCCAAAGTCCCCACGTCTCCTACGTAACACTCCTGCATCAATGCAACCTCCTTCTCGGGTAGCGGGCTATGCGCGCGGCTGCCAGTTCAGCGCCTTCTGCAGGTTGGAGAGATATTCGGCGAACGCGCGGCGTCCCGTCGGAGTCGCCTGTACCCACGTGCGCGGCTTGGAATCCTGGAACTCTTTCGTGATGACCAGATAATCGGCGTCTTCGAGCTTTCGCAGATGGGTGGTCAGGTTGCCGCCGGTCAGGCCGAGCGTCTTCTGAATGAACCCGTAGGCGAGCCGATCCGTTTCGGGCATGGAGACCAGCAGAGTCATTATTCGCAGCCGGGTGGACTGGTGGATGGTCTCGTTGAGGACAATGCTCTCGTCGGTCACAGGACGCGGCTCTTGCGTATCCACGCCGCGCTCAGCGCGACCACGACCAGCATTGCAACCGCCGACACCATCAGCGCCGCGTCGCCCGCGAGGTAGCTGGGGATGTAGAACCCCGCCGCGATCCCCGCGCCCACCGCCGCTATCACCGGGCGGTGCATTATGCCGAACAGGATGTATCCCAGCGACACTATGCCGATGGCGACGTGGCGTATGTTGTCTCCAGCTTCCTCAGTCCACATTCCCGCAGCCGCCGGGACGAGGAACGCCGCTACCACGACCGCGAGCCAGAAGAGGAACACCCTGACGCCGGCGCTGCGAATGGCGTCGCCGTCCGCGTTCTTCCTGCCCGCGCGGTGTCCTATGATTGCGCTTCCCAGCATCCCCGCCGCCGTTAGGACACCCCAGAGCGGCGCGCTAATCCAAGGGTAGCGCGCCGCGAACTCCGGCGCCAGCGTCCCGATGGCGTATTGCGAGATGAATCCCAGGGAGGCTATAGCGCCCCAGAGGAGTAGTATCGTCGTCGTCCCGGCGAGGTACATAGAGCTCCGAGCCCTGTCCATCGTCGCGTGGATGGCGCGCCAACTCTCTTGGGGTGTGAGCGCCGCCGTTTCGTCGTCCGATCTTTGCATCGCACGCCTCCTGGTTGTAATTTGGACCGTCACCTGGCCGCTTGGTTTGCTGTGCAAACCAGTTTACATGACTTGATGATCCGATGCCATCCGTTTGACTCTCCTACGCTCGCAAGGTATGAATGCTGTGCAAAGGAGTTTGTAATACAAAGTTAAGGAAAGTCGTTCAAGGAGGCGCATGAGCATGGAACCCTCGGATGACCTCGCGCTGCAGGTGGCGTCGCTACGAAAGCTGTACGGCAACGTGGTGGCCGTGGACGACGTGAGCTTCGAGGTCGAGCGCGGTAGTGTGTTCTGCATAATCGGCCCCAACGGCGCCGGCAAGACCACGGCTATCGAGTGCATCGAAGGGCTGCGCCATCCGGACAGCGGTTCGGTTCTCGTCGCCGGACTGGATCCCATAGCCGACCGCGCCGGGTTGGTCCACAAGATAGGCGTGCAGCTGCAGGATGTCGGAATTCCACCGCGCATGAAGGCGGGGGAGGCGCTAAGCCTGTTCGCCACGCTCTACCGGACGTCCCTTCCCCTGTCCGAGTTGAGCGACGAGATGGGGCTTGACGGGACTCTTTCCAAACAGTATGGCTTGCTTTCGGGGGGCCAGAAGCGGCGCCTCAACATCGCGCTCGCTCTTGTGGGCGACCCTGAAATCGTGTTCCTGGACGAACCCACCACCGGCCTCGACCCGGAGTCCCGCTTCCGATTCTGGGACTACCTCAGGCGGCAAAATGCCCGCGGCATGACGATAGTGGCGACCACGCATTACCTGGAGGAGGCGCGCGAATACTGCGACGAGGTGCTGCTGATGAACGAGGGCAGGGTGGTGGCGTCCGGGCCGACTGAGCGGCTCATCGCGGAGTCGGGGCTGGCGGCGCGCGTCGTCCTGCCGCGAGCGGCGCTTGGGGCCGTCGGAGAGGACGACCTGGCGGCGCTGCCAGGCGTCGCCCACGTCCGCGGAACGGAGACCGCCTTCTACATATATGGAGATGGAAACGTGGTGAGCGATGTTGGGGACTGCCTGAGGGAGAGAGAAGGTTCGCCCGGCGTTCTCGAGGCGCGGCCTGTCAACCTGGACGACATCTACTTTCTTGCTGTCGGGTATGAGGACCCGCGAGGAGGACGGGAATGAACGCCACGGCCCTTCGCAGGCTGATCTATACCGAACTGCTTCTGGCTCTGCGCGAGCCTGTCGCCATGTTCATGTCGGTGATACTGCCTCTGGCAGTCTTCCTCGCCCTGGGATTCTCGGTCGGCAGCATGGAGATCGAGGTGAACAGGGACAGTGGAATCGTGGAGTTGTTTTACGTTAGGGATGTCCTGCTCGCTGGCAACATCGCCTGGGTTACAGCGGTATTCGGCATCGTCGCGCTGCCGCAGACACTGGTGGAGTTTCGCCAGCACGGGATATTCCGGCGTTACAGGGTTACGCCAATGCCGTCTTATATGCTTATCGTCGCGCCGCTGGCGGTGGTCGGAGCGGTCATCATGGTCTCTCTCGCTCTGATGCTAGTAGCGGGATGGCTGATATTCGACATACGCTTCGCGGGCAACGCGGCTATGGCGGCGCTGGCGATATTCGTCTCGTACGTGGTGTTTGCCGCTTTGGGGGCGGCCATAACCGCCCGCATCCGAAACGTTCGAACCGCGTTGGGACTGGGGCTTGCGCTGTTCGCGCCCATGTTCGTGCTGAGCGGCGCGTTCGGCCCGAGGGAATCGTTCCCCGACGCGCTCCACGTAGTGGGCGACTGGATGCCCCTGACGCACGCCTACGACCTGCTCACTTTCCCGTGGCTGGGCGCGACCTGGGGGGTGGAAACGACTATCGGCGCTTCCATCTGGGTCTCCTTCGCCTACCTCGGAGCTATTACAGCGGTCTGCGTCGCTGCCAGCGTGCGACTGTTCCGGTGGGACTAAGCTGACGCAGAGTTGACCTCGCGCTACGTATCACGCTTCCCGCTCGCAGCGCCAAGCTTAACCGCAACGTGAAGGTTCTTGATTTTGTGCGGTTTGGTGGGCCAACGAGTGGTGTACTGCGAACTTTAGGTATGCCTCCCTATAAGGTGTCAATTGAGTAGCCTACCCGAGAGACCCTTCCTTGTCGGTGTGGCATCCCTGTCAAGGGCGAAGTCGCTGTCCCCCGGGCGCAGGATGTGCACGGTCTTGGTGACGTGTTCGATCCGGGCCGGGTGGTGGGTCAACTGCACCAGGGGCGGCAGCGGAATACGAAGGGCCGCCTCCAGCTCCGCCTCGACGTTCACCTCGTAAACGGCGGCGCCCTCGCCGACGGCCACTCGGAAGCGGGTCTCGCCGTTGGGGACGAACGCTACGCTCGCCTGGGAGCCTCCGCCCGCGACGGCGACGGTCCCGGCGATGGAGGTGACCTCGGCGTCCATCAGGGCCGTCTCGGTGACGCTGGCGTGTCCGGCCACCGTCTGAAGCTCGACCGGCTCCAGGGTGCGGGAGACGCACTCCGAGGCGACGGCTCCCTCGACGGCCCCCGGACTCCAGCCCAGGGAGACGACCTGCAGGTCGCAGAGCTCCCCGTCGATGGCCGAAAGGGGGTACGGGATCTGTCCGCCTTCGACGGTGACGGCCCCGGCCTGCCCCAGCGTGTCCTCCCACGAGAAGGTGAAGGACGGAGCGGGGCCGTGCAGGGGGAGGGAGTAGTCGATGCGCTCCCCCTCGTCCAGGGAGGCCGAACCCCAGAACCGCAGCCAGCTCCCCTCCGGCCCGCCGAAGGCCCGCACCCGGATGTCCAGAGGGGTGGCGGCCCGCAGGGTGACGGCGGCGCGGTCGCCGGAAAAGGTGAGTCCCTCGACGAACAGCCGCCGCCCTTCGACCGGCTCCGTCACCTCGAAGTCGATCTCATCCCGCCAGTGGTCGTCGGCAAGGGCCGCCTGGGGGACGGCGACCGCCGCCAGAGCGACGACGGCCATGACCGCGAGGAAGCCCTTCGGCTTCTTCTTGCGCTTGTCCTTGCCGTTGATGTTGTCCTTGTCAGCCTCCGTCCTCTTGGGCTTGCCGAACCAGCGGTGGGGACGGAAGGGCATCCGCCCGCCCGTCCGTTCCCGGCTCCCGTGCTTCCGGCGAAGGCGGCGCAGGGTCTTACCCGCCGGCCTCGCCATCAGCCGCAGGGGGCCGGGGCCGCCCTTCACCGGCTGCACCGGCGCGGGCGGCTCGCTCCGCACCAGCTCGGACGGCGGCCCGGCGTAGAGCCTCGCCCCAAGCCGGTACTTCAAAAGGTCGGCGGCCACCAGGGGCAGCCGCCGACCGCCTATCTTCCCGACGACGGCGACCAGCCCCGCCAGGCCCAGGAGGACGGCCAGGGCCATCCTCACCTCCGACGGCCCGACGGGGGCGTAGCGGTATGCGCCGTAGGACAGGGCGCACACCGCCGTCATCGCCACGACCTGCGGGAAGGTGAACCACAGCAGCACCTTGTCCTCGGCCTGCACGTGGGTCGGAACCTCGTGTTCTCTCATAGCTCTCTCCCCTTCCTGCGTCCGTTTACTTCGTGGGGTCGGGCACGTTGGGGTCCACCGGCGATCCCACGACCGCGTTCATCACCAGCTTGACGACGCCGTAGGCCACCATCGCCAGGACGATGCCCGCCAGGGCGGTCATCATGGCGCTCTTGCCGCGCTCCATCTGGTGGGGCGCTCCGCTGGCCGTCAGGTACAGGTAGGCCCCGTGGATGAAGAAGCCCACGCCAACGGCCCCCACGACGCCCAGCAGGATGCCCACCAGGTTCGATATGGTCTGTGTCAGGTCTGCCATAAGTCTTTTCTCCTCTCTGTTCCAGAGTGTTCTGCTCGTCGCTATCGGTTCGGTTGCGTCCACTCTCCTACTGGCACATCTCCCCACCTCCTTTGCTTGGTTGATGGGCGCGGACGGAGCCGCGCCGTTTGGTTGTCGTTGTAGTTGTCGTTGTTGCGGGGCTACTCGCCGCTGCTCCGGGGGGCTTCGCCGCCGTCTCCCCCGCCGCCCGATGGGGTGGCCATCGAAGCTGCCGAGCTGAGGCCGCTCGCGGCTGCCGAGACGCCCGCGCTGGCCGCCATCGCGCCAACGGCCATGCCTCCCGGACCCCCTGCGGCCCCGCCCGCCAGCAGCCCGATGGTCCGGGCCGACCGCATCAGCGACGAGGGCAGGTTCATGCCGAAGTAGAGCATCGAGAGCCATGAGTCGAAGGTGCCCGCGTTGCCCAACATGGCGGGGACGCGGCTCGCCATGTAGATGAAGGTCAGGGACATCAGGAGCTTCCAGATCAGGTCCTGCACCGGCTCGAAGGCGGCGATGGCCGCGAACTCCTTCAGGAAGCCGAACCCCAGGGCCAGGGCGATGAGCTGTACCGCCTGCTGGAACACCGTCGTCATAAAGAGCCGCAGCCAGTGGCGGCCCCAGCCCGCCGTGTGGGGCAGAATCCACAGCCGCAGGACGATGCGGGCCAGGGCCAGCAGGATGTCGATGAGTGCCAGGCGCAAGATCATCTGCACCAGGACGTAGAGGACGAAGAAGCCGTAGACCAGGTAGAGCGCCGCCAGCAGCAGGGCCATGCCCACGCTCCCCGCCTGCACCGCCGTCATCAGCGTGCTCAGGGTCGAGCGCAGCATGTCTCCGGGGGTGACGTTCAGGGAGAAGGCGATGAAGCCGGACACGGCGTCGGCCACGTCTAGGACCAGGGCGCACCACCACAGGGACGACGCGGCGGCCACCAGGCCGAGCAGGAGGCGGGGTGGCGCGAGATGGTCCCTCGCCTCCTGCTCGGCCCAGGTGCTCGGAGATGATGAAGCTCAGGCCCATCCAGCCGAGGATGACCACCAGGGCGGCGGAGGTGATGGCCCAGACGACCATCCACGCCTGCTGCACCAGCCAGTGGCCGTAGGTGAGATCGGGAGGGGTGCTGGTGATGATGTCGGACACGTCTACCCTCCCCGGCAGTTGTCGGCGTCCTCGCCGGACTCCCGCTCGACAACTCCGCAGAGGGTCCCGTGGACTCCCTCGATGACCCACCCGGCGAAGGCTTTGGCCCAGCGCGCCGGGCTGAGGGCGGACAGAATCTTGTCCCAGATGCGGCCCGGCTCGTGGATGGGTACGACAGCGTAGAAGTCGCCTCTCTTGCCGTCCTCGGCCTCGGCCAGCATGACCAGCAGGTAGGCCCGGTCCCGGTCGAGCTCGGGGTGCTCGTCAAGGTCGGGGTACTCCCAGGAATACTCCCAGCCGTCGCTGCGCTTCTTCTCGCCGCCCTTCACCCGGTACATGGCGCTTATCCAGTCGCCGGTGTCCGCGTCGCGGACGGCGTAGAAGAGGTTTGCGATCTCCCGGTCGAAGACGGGGCGGGCGACGAACTCGCCGCCGCCCTTGCGCTCCACGAACTCCCGGTCGGCGTTGACGAGGGCTATCTCGTTGCCGGGAGGGGCCAGGGCCAGGGCGATGTTGCTTGCGGGGATTGCCAGAAGCGCCGCCAGGAGCAGCGCGGCGGCCAGGGGCAACAGCCTTCTGGCCTTTCCCCCGGCTCTGCCAAGGGTCCGTCTGACGGTCGATGGAACTCCCACGTCTTCGCCTCCTCGTCGATGGGGTCGGTCTACCTGCCGTCGAGTCTAGGGAGTCGAAACGCGCTTAGGAATGGTGAGCGAGGGGGGCCTTTCGGCGTGCCCGGGCTCGCGCAGAGTCCCCCCTTGCAGGGCCTGATAAATGGCGGCCCGGTTGTGGTGTGATACCCGTGTACAGGGATTTGAGTCCGGTGGACGGGTTGTAATCGAGGTCGTGGGCAAGCTGGCGTAGGCGTGGAACGCCCCCCTACAGGAGGTAGCCTGCGAGCACTTTGTCTCTTCCTTCCACGACGGTTGGACAGCCCTCCCTGTGAAAGTGGACAAAACGCCGGTGGGTGAACCGGAGAGGAGTGGACAATGGCAGCTACGAGAGTGGACAAAACGTCGGTGCAGGGCGAGACGGAGACGATGGGTTGGGAGGAGCTGTACCCAGGGTCGAGCCGGAGCCTGGACAGCCTGCGGGAGATGCGGCTGAAGGCGTTGCTGGGGGACATGATTGACGCCACAGACGGCGCGAAGGCGGCGGAGACCCTGGGAGTCAGCTATAGAACTGTATCAAGGGCGGTCGAGTCGGGCAGGCTCACCGCTCGAATGAGCGCCGCACTGGAGCGGCATCTACTGCTGGGGGGCGGCTCGGCTGCCGCCCAGCAGCGGGGGCGGGTCGATGCGTTAGTGGAGCGGCTGGACGCTATGGAAAAGGAGCTGCGTGGCGGCCTCGAAGCCGTCGCGGGAGAGGTCAAGGCGTTCAGGGAGGAGCACGCAAGGTCGATGCGGCACGTGGAGCGGCGGCTGGTGCGGCTGGAGGCGGGAAATAAGGGGTCTGAGACGCCCTCTCCGACCGGCCCGGAGCCTGAGCCGACGAAGCGAAGGTACGTCCGCCCCAGGACGTATCCCCAGCTGGTGACCCCGGAGGCCGAACCCGACGAGGACCTGGTGTACGGCGATGCGACGCCGGTGATCGTCGAGTGGAGGAGGGTGCGGGCCGAGTTCCTCAAGACCCTGAAGACCGGCACCACGCTGGACAGGACGGAGGTTCAGGAGCCAATGTTGGAGATGGAGATCGCACTCGTTGGGGAGCACGAGCTGACGCTGCCCCCGGCCTCGTTCCCCTGGGACGAGTTCGACCGGCGGGATAAGGTCTGGGAGCTGACGCAGGACCTCAAGCGGGTGCGGGCGGAGCGGAACCGGGCGTTGCTGCGGCGGTGGCTGCGCCGCGTCCTCACCTTCGGACTATGGAGGAAGTAGGGGCGGTCCGACGTCTGCCACATGGGAGCTACAACGGAGCGTGCAATTTGGACGTGGTGGGCCGATTTGCCCGTCGCGGGCCTTCCATTCGCTCGGTTGTTCGGGCGATAATTGACTCAGTTTCTGGCTTTTTCCAGCGTTTCCCGCCGAGAAACCTGGAGGGTCCATCCCCGACCCGAAGCGGCCTGACGGATTGAGCCCTGCTCTCCCGACGGCGTTCCACGAGGGATAAACGCCTTCCCGCTGCGTGAGCCGGTCGAGGGGTCGAGCACTGCTCCCCCAATGCCGATTCGGAAGCCGGGACACTCCCGTATCGAGTACGGGGCAGGCTCTGGGCGATGCACCTCTGCGCCTCTGCCCACGGACACCCTGGTCGGAGTGCGTCCCGCGCCCCGACCTTCTCTCATGCCTGCGGCGCAACCGTCACGCGGTTGGGTCGCAGCTTCATCACGCGCCGGTCTGCGATGAGGTCTTCGCAAGCTGGCCGCTTCCCCTCACGCAGCATCCCAGAACGTTACCGACTTAGCTCCCTGGTCTCGCTGCGTGTCTCACTGGGCCGTCCTGTGGTTGATCTGCAGGTCGGTCGGTTCTCCCCCGTTCGATTCCTCGTCGGACTGCGGACGGCGGCGGAACGGCAATACGGATTCATGGAGTCAACAGCAACAAGGAGGTAACGACGGTATGGCTACTGAACGGACGGCAACGGCGAAGGAAGAGCGCACATGACGGAACGGTACACCGGACCGAGCGCGAAGCGGATCGCAGACCTGCTTTCGCACCGGGTCAGCTTCGAGCGGGGCTGGTTCTGGACGACGACGGCGATTTGTCACGACGGCAGGTCGCAGGGCTGGCGTTCAGGCAGAGGCCGGACGGCGAGGGCATCGACGTGCGCTGCCACACCGGGGGCTGCTCTCACGGCGTGGTGGTAACGCACCTGGAGGCTGCCATCGGGCTGCCCATCTGGACGGCCTACGAGCCGGTGAACGACGCGGCGGTCAAGGCCCCTGAGAAGCTGCCGTGGTGGAAGCGCAAGCGGGTCGTTGTGGCCGGGGTGGTCGCCCTGGTCGTTGCGGCGCCGCTCATCGCCGGCGACGTGGAGGTCTTCGCGCTGAACCTCGTCGGGCTGGGCATCGGCGCGCTGCTGCTTCGTCGGTTCCTCGTGCGGCGCACGGTTCGGAGGTTCCGCCGCTGACGGCTTCGGGCCGCTCACAACCCATCCCAACACGCAAGGGTCGTCTCTTTCGAGTCGGCCCTTCTTCTTTGCCCGCAAGCGGGCGCAATCCAAAGGCAACACAACACAAAGGAGGTCGTGATGACGACGGCAACATTGGCAACTGGCAATCGGACGATGGAGACGGCGGTGCTGTTCTCGGAGCAGCCGGAGACGGCACCGGCGACGGAGACACCGAGCGTGGCCAAGAGCGTCCACGAGGCGCGGCGGCTCAGGCAGACGGGGGACGTGGACGGGGCGCTGGCGGTCCTCGCCGGCATGGACACGACGAAGGCTGAGCCGCATCAGGCTCGGTGGGCCTACGCCGAGTGGACGGATCTGGTGAGGCGGCGGTTCGGGGACCGGGACGCGCTGGTCTACAGCCAGGGCACGGGCCGGGCCGCCGCGCTGGTTCCCACGAGCGACGACTGGACGCTTGAGGTCGCGGCGGTCCTTGGGATGCGCTGGCGGCCCGGCAAGCTGGTCTCCCGGCGCAGCCTGCGGGGGCTGAGGCCCTTGGCGAAGGCTTGCCCTCGGCCCTGACCGGGAGTGGCCCGGTGCTGTCGTAGAGCAAGCAACGGTTGACGACCCGTGAGGCAAACGGGGCGCTTCAACGCCCTGCTTGGACCCCGGGTCGTCGCCTTCCTGCGACTGCTTGAACGGGCGCTCCGTTCCATCAGGCAGCACCCCGCACGGGGGTCGCTGCCTCTTCCGCCCGCTCCCCTGCGGGCTTCCATCCCTCTTGCCCCAACCCCACACGCGTCGCACAGGTCTTCTCCCCGACTCCGGTCGGGGGCAGGACCTGTGCCCCGATGCACGACGGAGCCTGCCCCGGACTTGATTCCGGGGGATGCCGCACCGGCCATTCTGCCACGGCAACAACGCCACCCAAGGAGACAGTCCCGACCATCGGGACACGGATTCGAGCGGGACTGTCTCCGACAAGGGGGCAGTCCCGCTTCTTCATTAAAGGAGGAAGCGACATGACGACTACGAGCATTGACAGAGCCTGCCCCGCACCTGATGCGGGGACCGAGACCGAGCTCAGGGCCGCGGCCAGGCGGCGGGGGCTCACCATGAAGGAGCTTGCGGTGAGGATGGGCGTGTCCGCGGGATACCTGTCGCAGATTGCGAATGGGGGCAGGCCGTGGACTCCGAAGATGCGGGAGAAGGCCGCGGCGATGCTGGGAGAGGTCCTCGGACAGGGGACCGTCTACCTCCAGGGCGGCGTGGTGACCGGCGAGAGCAGCTTCATCAGGGAGCGCGCCCGCACGCTGGGCATGAGCATGTAGGAACTGGGCGACCGCGCGGGGGTGTCCTACGGCTACATGTCGGACGTATCTCGTGGCCGCAGGAACATGGGCGTGAAGGTCCAGGCCAGGATCGAGTCGGCGTTGCAGGCCCCGGCGAAGATCGCGTCCGCACAGTGCGCCAACCGTCAGGGATGCGTGGTGACCGGCGAGAGCAGCTACATCCGGGAGCGGGCCAGGGAGTTGGGCCTGAGCCTGCGGGATCTGGCTGACCGCGTGGGCGTCTCCTACAGCTACATGTCGCAGGTAGCGCGGGGTCATAGGAACATGGGCGTGAAGGTCCAGGCCAGAATGGAGTCGACGCTGGAGGCTCCGGCGAAGGTCGCTCCCGCGCAGCCCGCCGACATCGACCGGGAGGCCATGTGGGACCGGATGAACGCCCACGGCTTCAGCCAGAACGAGGTCGCACGGTGAGCCGGCATCAGCTCCGCCAACCTCTTCCAGATCATGAGCGGCAGGAACAACCCGTCGCCGGGCGTGCTGAAGAGGCTGCACGGCGTCCTGTTCCAGCCCACGAAGGCGGAGCGGGTCATGCCCGCCGAGGTGAAGGTGCTGGGCTGGCGGAAGGGCGAGCGGAGCGGGATGGTTGTGCGCGGCGCCGGCGGGCCTGGGCGCGGCGCCAAGTCCGGCGGCGGCACCGTCAGGGTCGGCGGCCGTGTGCCCTGGGGCGCGAAGGCGGAGTTTGCCTACCGTGCCGGGTACGGCGGCGCGTGCCGGGTCTCGGTGACGCACGTCGTCGAGCGGGGCTACTCCGCCATGCTGAAGCAACGGGAGCCAGTTGCAGCCTGAGGGCGGATATTGGGGCAACGGAGCCGACAGCCTGCCCCTACTGGACACGGGCGGTATCGGAGACTTCGCCGTGTCCGCCATCGCCGGCCTGACCAAGGCGCGAGATACGAGGTGCGCATGGCCGCCACCAGCAGCCAGGGCCGAGGTCCTTGCTCTGGAACCAAAGACCGCCACACCCGGCGAGTAGGGGCCTCCGGTTGGCTCAGGCCAACCGGAGTAAGCCCCAGATTCCCCGGCGTAACTGTTCAGACTTGAGGGGGAATGAGTAGACTCCGGCATTCCAGGGGGGCAAGGCCATTGGCGCGCCATGAGCCAAAGAGGGATGCCAGGACCATTTTACTGTCGGTGCCCTGTGCGGAGCGAGTGCCGCCGCTTACCTTGCGACTGACCACCAAGTGTCGCAAGCTACGTTCTGCCGCGTTGTTATCGGGCGGCACGTCCGCGTGCGAGACGAAGACGAACAGCTCCCCGTATCGAGTACGGGGCAGGCTCTTGATGAAGCGTTCTATGCGACGGCAGAGCTTGGCCTGCGGCGCTGCTTGGTCATTCGAGAAGGGACGGCACAGCGACAGCAGCAGTTTCTCCAGCATCAACTGGTTGGGAGACCCTGACGGCTGGTATCCAGACGCTGGTCGGCTGCGGTCGGCGGCGCACGCCTTTGCTCTGCCGTAGAGCTGGCGCACCGCTCTGGCCCAGTGGGCCACAGCGGTGTCTTTTGGGCACAACGCTTTGAGTTCATCGATGCCCCGCAGCAGATGCACCCAGCAGCGCTGCTTGAGGCCGGCATAGTGGTTATACGCAGCGTAGAAGTCGCTCACCAACACCCCGCTGAAAGACTCGCCCAACACCTCGTCCACCACTCCTTTGCCACGACCGCGGCGCACAAAGTACCGATCAGTTAGGAGTGCTGAAGGTCCAGACATAGCCGTTGGCTCCATCCTGCCGCCAACCAGTCTCATCGGCGTGCACCACCGGAGAGCCACGGATGCGCTCCAGCATCGCAGCCACTGCCGGTTGCTCCTTCCGGGCCGCCTCGTGCACCGCCCCAACGATAGTGCCCACGCTCAGCTTCAACTGGTGCACCCTCCGCAGGTACCACTGAATACTCCTGACCGGCAGCCTTCCCTCTTCACGCAGCGTCACTATCAGGCTCACCAGGTTGGCCCCCAGGCGCCGACGCCCCATCGCGAGTCCCTGCAACGAGTCCTGGGACATTCGCCGCTTGAGGCATAGAGCACATATCCGGGCGACGAAGACGTGCTCGACCACCTCTGCCGGAGCCACCGGGCTCTCGATGACCTCCCGAGTCCGTTGCACCCCGCCACCCGACAGGCCAGCGCCGCACCCGGGGCACGACTCTGGGGCATGTATCACCCGCCGCGTGGGTTCCGCTCGCCGCCGGGCAAAGCCGTGGAGACGACGCTTGCGCGGCCCTCTTGTCTCCGGCTGACGCCGCTTGGAGCTTGGCTTACTGCCCGGCATTCCTGCGGACGGGCCGCTGGAGCTCAGACGTGCCTCCAACTCATCGACGCGTCGTCGCAGTTCGGTGATGACCATCTGCTTCTCGGCTATGACCGACAGCAGGGTCTCACGGCTCGCGCTGTTCAGGTCCGTTCCAGTCTTCACCACTCCCTTATGACACAACTGCTCCCCGGACCGCTAGCCTCTTTAGGTTCACCTCACCAACTCTGAACAGTTACGCCCCGGCGTACCCCTTGACAACAGCGATTCTCATACTATACATTGCTCCCTAGCATAAGCTATAAAGGAGTGCGTTACGTCATGCGGCCTTCGGGAGAAGGTGGAAGGCGCGGCGTGACCTGCCTAGCTGATGGCATTGGATTGGGACGGAATGACCAGAATCCAGCAAAAGGAAGGTAAGTAAGCAATGAGACATGAGTCCGCCGCTTCAGGCGACGCCCACGAAGGTTCCGTTACTCCACCGCGTATGACTGCGCAATCCCTCCCCCACCGGGTAGCGGCAAAAGCAGCGGGACGAACATCGTTAGGGCACCGCTTCCAACGTGCCCTGGCAGGTGGTCCCAACCGCAGGTCCCCTGGTCTTCACCCCTCTCCCGGTGGTGCAGCCTCCCCCCCCCCCTTCTTGAACAGACGCCTCGGCTTTCCTATTCTTGCCATTCTCGCGCTCCTAGCCGCCAGCCTACTGTTCTTGCGGCCCGGCGGGCTCGCCCACGGGCAGGAAGACGGACCCATGGAGTATGTCGAGAACGGAACGGGCCCGGCGGCGACCTTCACGGCGACGGACCCCGAGGGCGGGATGATCTACTGGTCGCTGCTGACCGTGCTTCCTAGCCCCGCTCCTGTGGTCGATGGCGAGCTTCTGATAGACGCCGACTTCCAGGACAACGGCGACTTCAGCATCAGCATGGACGGGGTGCTCACCTTTAGAATCCCGCCCGATCACGAAGATCCTGACGACGATGACGGAGACAACGAGTACAAGATAGTAGTGGTGGCCTCCGACGACGCGCCCGGCGCGGAGACGGACGATGACCCCCTCCAGATGGGCTACATGAGGGTGGTGATCGAGGTCACCGACGAGGACGAGCGGGGCATGATCACCCTGTCATCCTTGCAGCCCCAGGTTGGCGTTGGTCTGACGGCGACCCCGGACGACCCCGAAGTGGACACCCTAGGCGTTATCAAGTGGAAGTGGGAGCGGTCCGGGCGCAGGACCTCGGGTTGGACGCAGATCGCAGGCGCCGCCGCGGGCGTCTACATGCCGTCGGAAGACGATGTGGACAACTACCTGCGGGTGACGGCGACCTACGACGACGACGACAACGAGCGGAGCGCGCAGGCGGCGTCCGTCAATATGGTGCGGGCTGCCCCCACCACCACAGACGTCCCCGCTGACTTCCCCAGCGATGCCGACGCCAGGAGCGTAGACGAGAACTCGCCGGCGGAGACCACTGTGGGCAAGCCGGTGGCGGCCAACGACACCCCCGACGACGTGCTGACCTACAGTCTGACCGGTCTCAACGGCGGCAACTTCATGATAAACCGCGCCACGGGCCAGATCACGGTGGGTCCCAGGACCGTGCTGGACCACGAAACGACGGAAAGCTACACCGTCACGGTGACGGTCACCGAGGCGGGCGCTCGTCCCACGGCGGTGTTTCAGGCCGTTGAGATCACGGTCAAAGACGTGAACGAAGCTCCGATGGTGACCGGAGGGGTCACCAAGAAGGAGCACGCCGAGGACGACGCTGACATCGATGGTGATGACGCGACGGCGCTAGTGGTCGGCACCTACACTGCCACCGACCCGGAGACTACTGGTGTGGCCAACCTCACCTGGACGCTGGAGGGTGCCGACAAGGACCAGTTCGAAATTTCAAATGACGGTGTTCTGGCCTTCGAGGATGCGCCCAACTACGAGATGCCGGCGGACGCGGGTCGTGACAACGTGTACAACGTAACGGTGGTGGTCACCGACGACGGCGTAGACGCCGACGGCAAGAACGAGATGACCGCCATGCGTGAAGTGGTGATCATGGTCACCAACGTGGGGGAGGATGGGACGGTAACCCTGTCGTCACAGCAGCCGAAGGCCAGAGTCGCGCTGACGGCTACGTTGAGCGACCCTGACGGCGGGGAGGCCGACGTAAAGTGGCAGTGGAGTTGGGCGGTTAACGCAGACGACGACGAACCTACCGATATTGAGGACGCCGACTCGGACACCTACACGCCTACCGACAAAGACGCGGACGACCCCGCTCGCTTCCTGCGGGCGACGGCGACGTACACGGATAACCAGGGCACAGATACCGCCATGGTAACGGCGTCGCACGAGGTACAGGAGAGGGGAGACCATGAGCCGGTGTTCGCCGATGACGAGGACGGCAAGAGGGAGATTCCCGAGAACTCGGATGCGGATGCCCTTGTGGGCGCTCGGTTCGTGGTCACGGACGACGACGGGGACGTGTTGACCTACAGCCTGGGCGGGCGCGATGCGGCCTCGTTCACCATAGACCAGGACGACCCGGACACAAATCCAGATGAAGGCGGCCAGATCACGGTAAAGGACGGGACGAAGCTGGACCGCGAGATGAAGGCCACCTACATGGTGAGGGTCATAGCGACCGATCCCGGCGGGCTGGACGCATCCATGGACGTGACCATCACGGTCACCGGCGTGAACGAAGCGCCGGAGGTCATGGGAGACACGAAGAAGGACTACGCCGAGAACGGCACGCGTCCCGTGGCGACGTACAGGGCGACGGACCCCGAGGGCAGGACGGTCTACTGGTCGCTGCTGACCGTGCTTCCTAGCCCCGCTCCTGTGGTTGACGGCGAGATTCTGCTACCAGGCGACTTCCAGGACAACGGCGACTTCAGCATCAGCATGGACGGGGTGCTCACCTTTAGAATCCCGCCCGATCACGAAGATCCTGACGACGATGACGGAGACAACGAGTACAAGATAGTAGTGGTGGCCTCCGACGACGCGCCCGGCGCGGAGACGGACGATGACCCCCTCCAGATGGGCTACATGAAGGTGGTGATCGAGGTCACCGACGACGAGGACGAGCGGGGCAGCATTACCCTGTCATCCTTGCAGCCCGAGGTCAACGCCGAGTTGGTGGCGACCCCGGACGACCCCGAAGTGGACAACCTAGGCGATATCAAGTGGAAGTGGGAGCGGTCCGGGCGCAGGACCTCGGGTTGGACGCGGATCGCCCTCGCCGAGGGGGCCATCTACACGCCGTCGGAAGACGATGTGGACAACTACCTGCGGGTGACGGCGACCTACGACGACGACGACGACAACGAGCGGAGCGCGCAGGCGGTGTCCGCGAACAAGGTGCGGGCTGAGCCCACCACAGATAGCTCCAATGCCATCTTCCCCATCGAGGACAACGCCAACGACAGGAGCGTGGACGAGAACTCGCCGGCGGGGACTGTTGTGGGCAAGCCGGTGGAGGCCACCGACACCTCCGACGACGTGCTGACCTACAGTCTGACCGGTCCCAACGTCGGCAACTTCATGATAGACCGCGCCACGGGCCAGATCACGGTGGGTCCCAGGACCGTGCTGGACCACGAAACGACGGAAAGCTACACCAATGTCACGGTGACGGTCACCGAGGCGGACGCTAACACGGTGACCGAGCAAATTACGATCACGGTCAAAGACGTGAACGAAGCTCCGATGGTGACCGGAGGGGTCACCAAGAAGGAGCACGCCGAGGACGACGCTGACATCGATGGTGATGACGCGACGGCGCTAGTGGTCGGCACCTACACTGCCACCGACCCGGAGACTACTGGTGCGGCCAACCTCACCTGGACGCTGGAGGGTGCCGACAAGGACCAGTTCGAAATTTCAAATGACGGTGTTCTGGCCTTCGAGGATGCGCCCAACTACGAGATGCCGGCGGACGCGGGTCGTGACAACGTGTACAACGTAACGGTGGTGGTCACCGACGACGGCGTAGACGCCGACGGCAAGAACGAGATGACCGCCATGCGGCAAGTGGTCATCATGGTCACCAACGTGGATGAGGATGGGACGGTAACCCTGTCGTCACAGCAGCCGAAGGCCAGAGTCGCGCTGACGGCCATGTTGAGCGACCCTGACGGCGGGGAGGCCGACGTAAAGTGGCAGTGGAGTTGGGCGGTTAACGCAGACGACGACGATTTTACCGATATTGAGGACGCCGACTCGGACACCTACACGCCTACCGACAAAGACGCGGACGACCCCGCTCGCTTCCTGCGGGCGACGGCGACGTACACGGATAACCAGGGCACAGATACCGCCATGGTAACGGCGTCGTACGAGGTACTGGAGAGGGGGGACCATGAGCCGGTGTTCGACAAGGACGAAACCGGCAAGAGGGACATTCCCGAGAACTCGGATGCGGATGCCCTTGTGGGCGCTCGGTTCGTGGTCACGGACGACGACGGGGACGTGTTGACCTACAGCCTGGGCGGGCGCGATGCGGCCTCGTTCACCATCGCGCACTCGGATGATACTAACACCGGTGATGTGAATGAAGAGGGTTTGATCACGGTAAAGGACGGGACCAAGCTGGACCGCGAGATGAAGGCCACCTACATGGTGAGGGTCATAGCGACCGATCCCGGCGGGCTGGACGCATCCATGGACGTGACCATCACGGTCACCGACGTGAACGAAGCGCCGGAAATCATGGTCGGTGGCCTAGCGATACGTGGCCAGCGCAACGTCGAGCGCGCGGAGCGCTCTGGCACTGAGGTGGCAACGTACACGGTGGAAGGCCCGGATGCGGCCTCGGCTAGATGGTCGCTATCGGGAGACGATGCCAGGGACTTCACCATCCGCGGAGGCGTACTCGCCTTCAGAAGTGCACCGGACTACGAGAGGCCGACGGACATGGGCGGCGACGGCGTCTACGAAGTTACGGCTATCGCCGACGATGGCGCCTACACGGCTACCCTGGACGTCACCGTCACCGTCACCAACGTGGATGAGCTTGGGATGATTTCAGGCGATGACATCCTCAGCTACGCGGAGACCGAGATGGGCTCGGTTGAGACCTACACGGCGTCCGGCCCGGCTGCGGCCTCGGCTACATGGTCGCTGACGGGAGTCGATGCCGGGGCCTTCACCATCCGCGGAGGCGTACTCGCCTTCGGAAGTGTACCGGACTACGAGAACCCGGCGGACGCCGATGAAGACAACGTCTACGAAGTTACGATTACCGCCAACCATGGCCCGGACACGGATACCCTGGACGTCACCGTCACCGTCACCAACGTGGATGAGCTTGGAGTGATTTCAGGCGATGACACCCCCAGCTACGCGGAGAACGGGATGGTCCCGGTTGCGACCTACACGGCGTCCGGCCCGGATCAGGCCTCGGCTAGATGGTCGCCGACGGGAGTCGATGCCGGGGCCTTCACCATCCGCGGAGGCGTACTCGCCTTCATAAGTGCACCCGACTACGAGAGCCCGGCGGACGCCAATAGGGACAACGTCTACAAAGTTACGGTTACCGCCAACTATGGCACGGACACGGCTACCCGGGACGTCACCGTCACCGTCACCAACGTGGATGAGCTTGGGGTGATTTCAGGCTATCCCACCCCCAGCTACGCGGAGAACAGGACGGACCCGGTTGAGACCTACACGGCGTCCGGCCCGGCTGCGGCCTTGGCTAAATGGTCGCTGACGGGAGTCGATGCCGGGGACTTCACCATCACCGGAGGCGTACTCGCCTTCATAAGTGCACTGGACTACGAGGACCCGGCGGACGCCGATGGAGACAACGTCTACAATGTTACGGTTACCGCCAACCATGGCCCGGACACGGCTACCCGGGACGTCACCGTCACCGTCACCGGCGTGGATGAGTTTGGGGTGATTTCAGGCAATGCCGCCCACAGCTACGCGGAGAACGGGACGGTCCCGGTTGCAACCTACACGGCGACCGGCCCGGTTGCGGCCACTTGGACGCTGTCGGGCGACGACATGGACGACTTCACCATCGGGGACGACGGGATGCTCATGTTCGCCACGTCACCCGACTTCGAGGCCCCGGCCGACGCCGACACTGACAACATCTACCAGGTAACGGTGCATGGCAACGCCGGCGGCGAGATGGGTGAGGTGGCCGTAACCGTCACCGTCACCAACGTGGATGAGCTTGGGACGATTTCAGGCGATGACATCCTCAGCTACCAGGAGAACGAGATGGGCCCGGTTGTGACTTACACGGCGTCCGGCCAGGCTGCGGCCTTGGCTACATGGTCGCTGGCGGGAGTCGATGCCGGGGCCTTCACCATCACCGGAGGCGTACTCGCCTTCGGAAGTGTACCGGACTACGATAACCCGGCGGACGCCGATGAAGACAACGTCTACGAAGTTACGGTTACCGCCAACCATGGCCCGGACACGGCTACCCGGGACGTCACCGTCACCGTCACCGACGTGGAAGAGCTTGGGGTGATTTCAGGCGATAGCAACCCCAGCTACGCGGAGGACGAGATGGGCTCGGTTGCAACCTACACGGCGTCCGGCCCGGATGCGCCCGCTTGGACACTGTCGGGCGAAGACATGGACGACTTCACCATCGGGGACGACGGGATGCTCATGTTCGCCGCGTCCCCCAACTACGAGGCCCCGACCGACGCCGACACTGACAACATCTACCAGGTAACGGTGCATGGCAACGCCGGCGGCGAGATGGACATGGTGGCCGTCACCGTGACCGTCACTAACGTGAACGAGCCGGGTACGGTAACCCTGTCTGAGATGCAGCCCATGGTCGGCACGGAGCTAACGGCTACCCTGGCCGCCCCTGCCGGCGGCCTCACCGGCGAAACGTGGCAGTGGGCCAGTTCTGATATGATGGATGGCACCTACACGGACATCACCGGGGCCACGATGGCTAGCTACACGCCGGTCGCGGCCGACGACGGCATGTACCTGCGGGCCACGGTAAGCTACAGCGACGCAGATGGTTCCGGCAAGACCGCGATGATGGTATCGGCCAACGCAGTGACGGACGAGACCGACATGGACGAGCCGGGTACGGTAACCCTGTCTGAGATGCAGCCTGAGGTTGGCACGGAGCTAACGGCTACCCTGGCCGACCCTGACGGCGACGTCACCGGCGAAACGTGGCAGTGGGCCAGTTCTGATATGATGGATGGCACCTACATGGACATCACCGGGGCCACGATGGCTAGCTACACGCCGGTCGCGGCCGACGAGGACATGTACCTGCGGGCCACGGTAAGCTACAGCGACGCCGAGGGTACCAACAAGACCGCGATGATGGAATCGGCCAATCCGGTGGCCGACCCCTTGCTTGTGAAATATGACGCCGACAACAGCGGGGCTATCGACAGAGACGAGGTGATACAGGCAATCAACGACTACCTTGATGCAGGAGTTGGAGCCCCCAGCAGGACCGACGTGACAAATATCATAAACCTCTACTTGGACAGCTAGCTCAAGGGACGTATAGAGCAGCACAGGAAAAAGGGTCTGTTTGCTTCGGCGGTGCCAATGCGGAGATCACCCTTCGCCAAGCCGCCGAAGCAAACAGAAATAAAGGGAGAAGATAGCCTTGTTCAGAAAAGCGTTGGCGATAACGATAGTTGCAGCGGTAGTGGGAGTCTTGGGCCTGAGCCTTGTGGCCGCGCAGCAGGCGGCCAGCGCGAGTAGGTCCTTTTCCCCAGCTTCGGTGGCGCCGGGCGGGGAGGTGGTGGTAACGATCACCGTCTCCAACTACGGCGGGTTCGGTAGAGTTGCCGAAACGCTGCCCGCCGGGTTCGCCTACGTATCCAGCAGCGGCCTGGACGACAGTCAGGTCGCGGAGAACGGCCAGGAGGTCAGGTTCACCCTGCAAGGGGAAGGATCCTTTACTTACACCGTTACCGCGTCCAGTACCGCGGGTTCCCATAGCTTCTCCGGCACACTCACGGATTCTAACAGGGCGGTTAATGCGGTCGGCGGCAATGCCAGCGTAACGGTTGAGGCCGCGCAGCAGGCCAGCGCCAGTAGGTCCTTTTCCCCAGCTTCGGTGGCGCCGGGCGGGGAGGTGGTGGTAACGATCACCGTCTCCAACTACGGCGGGTTCGGTAGAGTTGCCGAAACGCTGCCCGCCGGGTTCGCCTACGTATCCAGCAGCGGCCTGGACGACAGTCAGGTCGCGGAGAACGGCCAGGAGGTCAGGTTCACCCTGCAAGGGGAAGGATCCTTTACTTACACCGTTACCGCGTCCAGTACCGCGGGTTCCCATAGCTTCTCCGGCACACTCACGGATTCTAACAGGGCGGTTAATGCGGTCGGCGGCAATGCCAGCGTAACGGTTGAGGCCGCGCAGCAGGCCAGCGCCAGTAGGTCCTTTTCCCCAGCTTCGGTGGCGCCGGGCGGGGAGGTGGTGGTAACGATCACCGTCTCCAACTACGGCGGGTTCGGTAGAGTTGCCGAAACGCTGCCCGCCGGGTTCGCCTATGTAGCCAGCAGCCTGGACGACAGTCAGGTCGCAGAGAACGGCCAGGAAGTCAGGTTCACCCTCCAAGGGGAAGGATCCTTTACTTACACCGTTACCGCGTCCAGTACCGCGGGTTCCCATAGCTTCTCCGGCACACTCACGGATTCTAACAGGGTGGTTGCAGCGGTCGGCGGCAATGCCAGCGTAACGGTTGAGGCCGCGCAGCAGGCCAGCGCGAGCAGGTCCTTTTCCCCAGCGTCGGTGGCCCCGGGCGGGGAGGTGGTGGTAACGATTACCGTCTCCAACTACGGCGGGTTCGGTAGAGTTGCCGAAACGCTGCCCGCCGGGTTCGCCTATGTAGCCAGCAGCCTGGACGACAGTCAGGTCGCGGAGAACGGCCAGGAAGTCAGGTTCACCCTCCAAGGGGAAGGATCCTTTACTTACACCGTTACCGCGTCCAGTACCGCGGGTTCCCATAGCTTCTCCGGCACACTCACGGATTCTAACAGGGTGGTTGCAGCGGTCGGCGGCAATGCCAGCGTAACGGTTGAGGCCGCGCAGCAGGCCAGCGCGAGCAGGTCCTTTTCCCCAGCGTCGGTGGCCCCGGGCGGGGAGGTGGTGGTAACGATTACCGTCTCCAACTACGGCGGGTTCGGTAGAGTTGCCGAAACGCTGCCCACCGGGTTTGCCTACGTATCCACCAGCGACCTGGACGACAGTCAGGTCGCGGAGAACGGCCAGGAGGTCAGGTTCACCCTCCAAGGGGAAGGATTCTTTACCTACACCGTTACCGCGTCCAGTACCGCGGGTTCCCATAGCTTCTCCGGCACACTCACGGATTCTAACAGGGTGGTTGCAGCGGTCGGCGGCAATGCCAGCGTAACGGTTGCCGCCGACGCACCGCCTGACACCGGCGAAGGTGACACTACTGGTGACACCGGCACCACTCAGCCGGATGCCGAGGGGCCCAGCGCTACCAGGGCCCTATCCGCAGCGTCGGTGGATGCGGGCGGCCAGGTGGTGGTAACGATCACCGCTGACGGATACGGCAGTTTTGGCGACGTGGCGGAGACGCTGCCCGCTGGGTTCACTTACGTAACCAGTGATCTGCCCGCGGATCAGGTTAGGAGCGTAGGCCAGACTGTCAAGTTCGCCCTGATAGGCGGAACTCCACCGACGACCTTCACCTACACCGTTACGGCCTCCAGCGTGGGAGGTGATTACTCGTTCATGGGTGTGTTCAGCGGCGCCGCTGCAGACTTCGAAGCATTCGACGGGATACAGGTAGGCGGTGATTCCGACATAACGGTTGCCGCTACCACGCCGTCGCCCTCTGGACCCAATGCCAGCAGGTCTCTCTCCGCAGGCTCGGTTGCTGCGGGTGGCGAGGTGACGGTAACGATCACCGCTGACGGGTACGGCAGTTTTGGCGACGTGGCGGAGACGCTGCCCGCTGGGTTCACTTACGTAACCAGCGATTTGCCCGCGGACCAGGTTACGAGCGAAGGGCAGACTGTCAAGTTCGCCCTGATAGGCGCAACTAAACCCACCACCTTCACCTACACCGTTACGGCCTCCAGCGTGGGAGGTGATTACTCGTTCATGGGTGTCTTCAGCGGTGTCGATGCAGACTTCGACACATTCGACAACGTAGAGGTTGGCGGCGCTTCCGACATAACGGTTGGGGCTCCCGCGGGACCCAATGCCAGCAGGTCCTTCTCCCCGGCGTCGGTGGCCCCGGGCGGTCGGGTGGTGGTAACGATCACCGCTGACGGATACGGCAGTTTTGGCGACGTGGCGGAGACGCTGCCCGCTGGGTTCACTTACGTAACCAGTGATCTGCCCGCGGACCAGGTTACGAGCGAAGGGCAGACTGTCAAGTTCGCCCTGATAGGCGGAACTCCACCCACCACCTTCACGTACACCGTTACGGCGTCTAGTGTGAGCGGTGATTACTCTTTCATGGGTGTCTTCAGCGGTGTCGATGCAGACTTCGACACATTCGACAACGTAGAGGTTGGCGGCGCTTCCGACATAACGGTTGGGGCTCCCGCGGGACCCAATGCCAGCAGGTCCTTCTCCCCGGCGTCGGTGGCCCCGGGCGGTCGGGTGGTGGTAACGATCACCGCTGACGGATACGGCAGTTTTGGCGACGTGGCGGAGACGCTGCCCGCTGGGTTCACTTACGTAACCAGTGATCTGCCCGCGGACCAGGTTACGAGCGAAGGGCAGACTGTCAAGTTCGCCCTGATAGGCGGAACTCCACCCACCACCTTCACATACACCGTTACGGCGTCCAGTGTGAGCGGTGATTACTCGTTCATGGGTGTCTTCAGCGGTGTCGATGCAGGCTTCGACGCATTCGACGGAGTACAGGTTGGCGGTGATTCCAGCATAACGGTTAGGACTCGTTCAACTGGCGCTCCTTCTAGGCCTTCGGCGCCGGCCAGAGCTGAGATTCCTAACCGAGCGCCTGTATTCGAAGGGAGCACGACATCCCGCTCGGTCGATGAGGCTTCGGCCTCTGGAACGGACGTGGGCGAACCGATAGCGGCTGATGACCTCGACAGAGATACTCTTGCCTATACGCTCAGCGGCGCCGACGCGGCCCTGTTCGACATCGACGGGAGCACCGGTCAGATCACAGTGGGTTCGGAGACGACGCTGGACTACGAGACGAGGAGCAGCTACGAGGTTACGGTGACGGTGTCCGACGGCCGCGGAGGCACTGCCTCAGTCGCGGTTACCATCATGGTGACGGACGTTGACGAGGCGCCGGCCGCCACGCCGACGGCCAGGCCCACGGCGGAGCCGACAGCCAGGCCCACGGCGGAGCCGACGGCCAGGCCCACAGCGGAGCCGACGGCCAGGCCCACGGCGGAGCCGACGGCCAGGCCCACAGCGGAGCCGACGGCCAGGCCCACAGCGGTGCCGCCGACGGCTAGGCCCACGGCGGAGCCCACGCCCAGGCCCACGGCGGTGCCGACGGCCAGGCCCACAGCGGTGCCACCGACGCCCAGGCCCACAGCGGTGCCGCCGGTGGTAGTGGCGCCCACAGCGGTGCCGCCGGTGGTAGTGGCACCCACAGCGGTGCCGCCGACGCCCGAACCTGCGCCGACGGTCGCACCGCCTGCGCCGACGGTGACCCCGCCTGCTGAAGAGGCCGGAGGGCTGCCAGGGTGGGTGATCCCGCTCATAATCGTGGTGGTCATTGGTGGATTGGCGGCAGGATTCGTGTATCTCCGCTCCCGGAGGGCATAGCGGCCGCGCTGAATAGATAGTCGGAAAGAAGTGGCGGCTGTGGTTGGGGTTCCCTCTGAGGGTGTCCCAGCCACAGCCGCTTTCTGGTTGTGTTCGAGCGTCGGTTGGGGGACCGCCGAACTGCCCGCGCAGACCGGCCGCCGTGCCCAGCGCACGTCAGCGCCGGTCATGGGAGGACGGCATGGCAACGCCGGACCTGACGGCGCGCACGTCGGTCGCTGTCACGTTGGTAGTGCCGTCCGGTCCGCGCGGGTGCTGCCTGGCGATGGGCCAGCCGGCGACGGTGGCCTCGTTGCCCTCATCGACGTCGTACACCGCGGCGTGCGGGCAGGGCGCTCCGGCGGAGTCGCGGCCTGACGAAGTCCATGAGGTGTCCCCTGGGGTAGATGCCCATCACCCGGTACTCGCCTGCCATCTTCTGGCGCTCGGTGAAGTCGGTGAGCCGGGGCACACGCTACCCTCCGTTGACAGGGGCAGCGCCACCTGGCCGTTGCTCGATGGGCGAGGGTATAGCTCGGCCTCCCACAGGGCCTGCCTGCGGTTGGGAGTGATGGGGTCGAACGCCCCGGCCATCGCCAGAGACAGCACGGCCTGCAGCTTCAGCCCCGTGCGCCGCACCAGGTCGCCCGGGTGTAAGGTTATGTGTTTCGGAATGGAATAGCTAGAGGTACGAGATCGGACCAGGGCGGGGTGTTTACGGTAACTTCGGCATGCCTCATTTCGTGACCGTCTAGGTCCGCCCAAACAGAGTGAACTCAAAACCCTCGTAAGGGCTAGAGGATGTCCGGGTTTGCGAACCCCGCGTCTCAGTCCCACGCACCTTCCGCCCCGTCACCCCGGTAGGGCGTCGGAAGACTCTTTCGACCATCCTCTGGTCCCCTCCCTGGCCAGGAAGAGAGGAAGAATATGTAGCTGTGGAACGCCCTCAGACTCGCGGCGAGTGGGTTTTGCCCCAGAAGCTGTGAAAGGCGAAATTCACCTCCTCCACAAACGTCCGAAGCCATTGTGCCCCGTAGCGAGAACCGAAATAAGGGGTCTTTCAAGCCGTGTGTGTTCACCGCGACAAAAGCTGCACCGCCCGCGTTAAGTGTGGGTTCCTCGCATTTTGGGGTCGAAAAGCTCTCGTAGACCGTCACCGATAACGTTGGAGGAGAGCACAGTGAGGCTCAGCGCGAGTCCAGCCGGAATGGCCATCCATGGGGCCCGCAAGATGAACTGTTGTGCGTCAGACACGATAATGCCCCAACTGGGCACCTCGGGAGGTACGCCAGCCCCTAAGAAACTTAGAGAAGCCTCTATCAGCATGGCTTGGGCCAAAACATAGGTAGCCAGGACAGTCACAGGAGCTAGTGTGTTTGGCAGGATATGCACGAACGCCACGCGTAACGGGCGAGCTCCAATCGCTGCGGCGGCTTCAACAAAGGCTCGCTCCTTTAGGCCTAAGGTCAGGCCTCGAACCATGCGGACCGCGCGCGGGGCATCGGCTACAACGATCGCGATGATGACATTCCCGAGGGAAGGCCCTAACGCTCCCATGAGGGCCAAAGCCAACAACAGGTTCGGAATTGCCATCATCCCATCCATGAACCGCATAACGACATTGTCTATACGCCGCTGGTATCCAGTGATGAGTCCAATGGCAATCCCAATGATGGATGTCAGACTTGCAACTGAGACGCCTACCAGTAGAGAGTTACGCGCCCCATGTACGGTCCGGGAATAAAGATCCCTGCCAAAATGGTCTTGGCCAAACCAATGTTCTGCCCCCGGGCCCTCAAGCCTGTTACGCGCGTCCATCTCAGTGGGACTATAGCGGTCAATCACATCGGCGGTGACAGCAACTAGGCCAACGAAGATGATGAACACGAATCCTGCCGCCATCGTCGGATACCACTTGAACAGGCGATGGCTGGCACGTCCGAACCGTCGCCAGCGGACGCGAAAATCGGCCTCGGCGCTGCGGACGATCAGCTTTTCATCGTTTCGCATCAGTACCTGATCCTAGGATCGAAGTAGCCGTACAGGATGTCAACAATGAGGTTTACCATGGCATAACCGAGAGCTACAAACAGAATGACCCCTTGGATTGCTGGGAAATCCCGGCGGAAGAGCGAATTGACAATCAAAAGCCCGATGCCTGGGATTGCGAAGATCGACTCGGTAACAACCAAGCCGGTGACCATGCCAGCGAAACTCAATCCTATGATAGTAAAGATCGGATTGAACGCATTACGCAGGGCATGGCGGACCAGCACCAACGACTCAGGGAGACCTTTCGCTCGTGCGGTGCGCGTGTAGTCCTCACGTAATACCTCCAACATGGACGCGCGGGTCATCCTGGCGATAAGCGCGGAGCTAGTGATCCCGACAGTGAAGGATGGTAAAATAATATGCCGGAACCATTCCCACAAGCCATCCGAGATATTGTGATAGCCTGCCGCTGGCAGCCAGCCTAACCAAACGACAAACAGGTAAAGGAAGATGATGGCCACCCAAAAAACCGGAGTGGAAAAACCTACGACGCTGAAAACCATTACTGCACGGTCTGTCAAAGTATAAGAGCGCCATGCAGCCAAAACTCCCAACCCAACTCCAATGGTGATAGCTAATGCTTCCCCGAAGAAGGCGATGGACAAGGTTGGTTCAAGTCGCTCGGCTACTGCCACAGCAACAGGACGCTTGTGAAAAAGCGTGTCGCCGAGATCCCCTCGTAAGGCCTTTGCCACCCAGCGAGCCCCTTGCTCAAGTATAGGTCTGTCAAGCCCTAACTTGTGTCGAAGCTCCTCTATTTCCTCTGGCGTGGCCTCATCTTCCCCCAACATGAGCGCAACTGGGTCCCCGGGTACGATGTGTACCAAGCTGAAGACGATGAGCGCAACGATCACTACGACAGGGACAATGGCCAAGAGCCGTCTTATAACGTAACCGCGCATGTCTCCCTTCAACCCGTTTCGCCACAGTCGATTTCGGATCTGTCCAAGAAACTATTTCTTGCTCGTAATGAGGTTTAGGTCGAGGAGGCGATCGCGGGCACTTCCAACTCGCGGATCATTCGGTTGAAAGACGCAACGTCCGTCTCGATGATCTGTTTCAAACGGTCGAGATGTTGGTCGCTGCGGGCTGATAGGTCGTCAAAGACCTTGTACATCTGGTGCGTCGGCGCCGCGTCGGCTCTAGCCAACAGATCCCCCAAAATCGCTAGCTTGGTGTTCAGCTTCACGGGGTACTGGGTCACATCCCATTTGGCGAGGATCCCGACCTGAATAAGCTCTTCTTCGATGGCCGATAGTTTTTCTGTTAAGGTGGTTGCCGACTGAGCCACGGAGTCGTCATTGTTGCGACGTACCCATTCGTCTGCTTGACGCTTGATGCTGAGGATTTGATTTATTGCGTCGTGGACCTCAGTAGTTTTGTCACGAATTCTTATCTGCAGGTCAAATTGAGCCTCAAGATCCTCTTGGGTTGCCGGCACATTCGAGGATTTGCGAATCTCAAAGGAATCGGTATGCGTTTCGTGTCCTACGGTTAGCTGAATCTGGTAGTGGCCGGGAGCCGCAAGCGGCCCAGGCACCCTCGAGCGTGTGAGTTCATCTCCCGCAGCTCTATGCGCCTCGGGGTAGGCCATATCCCAGGTAAAGCGGTTTAGCCCCTCCTCTGACGGCACCTGCTGGGCCTCTTGATCTGCAGGCTCACTCGAAAACTTCCTGATCACCTGTCCCTTTGTGTCTAGGAGAGTCAGCGATACTTCTCCGTCGGGCTTGTCCTTCAGGTAGTAGGTTATCATCACTCCATCGGGTGGGTTCCTTCCGGTGTCGAGGAAGTTTAGCCTACTTTGCCCATCAGGCCCCTCGGTCTTGCGATAGGCAACTACCGTGAACCCAATCCTTTGATAGTTGATTCCAGCGCTTGGCGTAGGGAACTCGTTCGGGTGGGTTGCTCCCGGGAAACTTCCCCCAGCCAGAAACCGATAGGCGGGCTCTGGTTTGAATAGATGGACCGAGTCCTCGAGCAGTTGGTCAGTGATCTGGCGGAGTGGCGACATGTCGTCTAGAATCCAGAAGGACCGGCCATGAGTAGCCACCACGAGGTCACTGTCTTTGACGACGAGATCGTGTATGGGTACGACTGGAAGGTTGAGTTGCAGGGACTGCCAGGATGCTCCATCATCGAACGAGACGTACACCCCAGTTTCCGTGCCCGCGTACAGCAGGCCGCGCCTGGTGGGGTCCTCTCTTACAACTCGTGTGAAGTCGTCTTCTGGTATGCCGCTGGTGATTTTCTCCCAGGTTTTGCCGTAGTCGTTTGTCTTAAAGAGGTAGGGCTGCACATCGTCGAGCTTGTACCGCGTCGCCGCTACGTAGGCTGTGGCGGCATCGTGGGGCGACGCATCTATGAGGCTGATAAGCGTCCATTCGGGCAACTCGTTAGGCGTGACGTCCTCCCATGTCTGACCCTCGTCGCGGGAGACGTGAATCAGACCGTCGTCAGAGCCGGCCCAAAAGGTCCCGCGTTGGCATGGTGACTCGGCAAATGCAAAGATAGTGCAGTAGTACTCGACACTCGTATTGTCCTTCGTGATGGGGCCGCC
This sequence comes from Dehalococcoidia bacterium, assembly GCA_965217565.1. GTDB lineage: Bacteria > Chloroflexota > Dehalococcoidia > Lucifugimonadales > CATOSD01 > CBDCIS01. The sequence continues at coordinate 148,897 of CBDCIS010000008.1, read as the reverse complement.
CGAACGTCCCATTTTGGTGACGTCGTTGCGTGTGAGGTCTGGGCTTATGATCTCCCAGCTGGATCCTTCGTCCGTCGAACGAAACACTTGATTACCTGCCACATACCAGACATTTGGGTCATGGGGCGAGATCACTACAGGAAACGTCCAACCAAAGCGGTGCTTCATGTCCTCTACACCACAGCCCCAGTGAAATTCCGGCCATGGCATGATCTGCCGCTTCTGACCCGTACGGTAATCGAACCGGGTTAGTATGCCATGCGGTTGGCCGCCCGCAAAGACTATGTTCGGGTCATCGGGCCGCACGGCAATGTAGCCACTCTCACCGCCTCCATGTTCGCACCATTCATCTTGCGTGATGGCACCTTCACGCGACCGGCTGGGAAGGCTGATCGTGCTGTTATCCTGTTGGGCTCCGTAGACCCGATACGGGAAGCGATTGTCGGTCGCCACGTGATAGAACTGCGCCGTGGGCTGATTGTAACCGCTGGACCATGAAGCTCCTCCGTTGAAGGATACGAAGGCGCCTCCGTCGTTCCCCTCTATCATTCGCTGAGGATTATGGGGATCCAGCCACAAGTCATGGTTGTCGCCGTGGGGCGTTGTCATGAGGCTGAATGTGCGTCCACCATCGGTGGATTTGTAGGCCAACTGGGTCAGTGCGTAGACGGACTCGGGGTCTTGAGGGTCCGCGTAAACGTGGCAGTAATAATAAGGGCGAGCCCGGAGATTAGGGTCGTCTGTGACCTTCTCCCACGTGGCTCCCCCGTCGTCCGAGCGGAACAATCCATCGTCCTCGGATTCGACAATGGCCCACACCCGGCCAGTTTTGGCGGGGGAGACAGCTACCCCTATCCGCCCTTTGACGCCACTGGGCAATCCGGGGTTATCGGTCAGTTCTTCCCAGGTGTCGCCGCCATCAGTTGACCTGTACAGGCTGCTGTCCGGACCCCCGCTGTTCATGGTCCAGGGATAGCGCCGGGCCTCGAACACGGCTGCGTAAATGATGCGTGGATTGTTGGGGTCCATGGACAGGTCTACCGCTCCAGCATTCTCGCTCCTAAATAGGACCTGTTCCCAATTCTTGCCGCCATCTCTGGACCGGTACACGCCCCGCTCCCGGTTGGATCCGAAGGCGTGCCCTAACGCCGCCACATAGACTATGTCGGCATTCTTGGGATGAATCCTAATCCGGCCGATATGCCGTGTGTCCTCAAGGCCCAGATGGGCCCAACTCCTCCCGCCGTCGGTCGACTTGTACACCCCGTCACCATGAGAGACGTTGCCGCGAATACAGGATTCGCCGGTGCCTACGTAGATGATGTTGGGATCGGACTCGGCGATGGCAATAGCCCCGACGGCCGCCGTATTAAAGAATCCGTCAGAAACGTTTTCCCAATACACTCCACCATCTTCGGTCTTCCAAACCCCCCCAGCGGCGGCGCCAAAGTAGAAGACCATCGGTTCAGTCGGATGACCTGCCACGGCGACGACGCGCCCACCCCTATGTGGCCCAATCAGACGCCACTCAAGTGCTTTAAGACGCGACGCATCCACCGTTGCCATGCCGACCTCCTGGGGCTCTATCCATGCCTATGCTGCGCTATTTCCTAGTCCGATAATAGCCGCTACGTATTCTATCCAACTCTGCCATCAATGGAAACCGCGAGAAAATGCATAGGCTCCGTAGACTGTGGAGCCTGTTGAATAGCCCTGAAACGAGTAGAGGGGCCCCACGCGGCAAGGGCCATAGTTGCAAGTGAGACTGTCGGAAGGATGTCAGTTGAGGCAGGGTCTGTTCGCCTACCGGTTTGTCCGTCAGCAGGCATAACAGGACGTCCCTGACAGGCCCTTTGCTTGCAGGCCCGTCAGGGGGACATAGTCTTGCGGTTCTTATCGGTCAAGCCACACGTTCCAGTAAACCGAGAGGACTTGTGTATTGAGGAACCCCTTAACCCAGGAGCGGACCACGCGTGGCCGTAGCATCTCACCGTAATGGAACATTGGTAGGTCTTCGTGGTAGAGCCTCTGCATCTCATCGGCGAGGCTCTTCTGCTCCTCGTAGGTGACAGCTGAGGCAAACTTTTGCTTTACCTCAGCCATATCATCGCTTCGGTAGGAGTAGAAACTCAGGTCAATCGGCAAGTTGGTTATCGGATACCCGCTGGTGAGAGAGTTGAAGCCGAACGGATATAGATCATGTGTATACGTAGTTAGGTCCCTTCTTATAGCCTGCCGCGCTGCGGTGTCGAGATCCCTGGTCTCAACGTTCAACCCCAATGCCCTTAGCTGTTCGGTAAGCGCCACTTGTATATTCGAAAACGCGCCTGGAGTGTTGGCACGAAGCTGTTTTATGGGCTCTCCACTGTAGCCCGACTCGGCTATCAAACGCTTTGCCTTCTCCACATTGCCATGGTCGTCCCACAGTTCCTTACCGGCGTCGCTCGACCAGATGGTACCTTCGTAGAAAAGGTAGTGGTGAGCAGTCCAGAACTGGGACGGTCCTATAGCGGCCGAGATCGCTTCGGGGTCCAGGCCAGTCCAAATCGCCCGTCGCAGCTTATCGCCCATGGGATTTCGCCCCAGCAGGGTATTAGGCGTCATGTTGATCCCCGTCACCGTTAAGTGGCCGGGACTGGAGACATAGACCTTGTAGTTCTCACTGTCCTTGCCGAGCTCGGCCGCCTCATCCAATGCGGTGAGATCGGCGAAGTCGAGTTCACCTGCCTTTAGGGCCGCTATTGCAGTGGCAGCTTGAGGGATGAATTCAAAGTTGATCTGATCCGTGTACGCTATGTGACCTCCGGCCCATCCATCAGCTGGCTCTGAGCGGGGAACATAATCTTCGAATCGTTCCAACAAGATGTTCCGATCAGGCACCCACTCCACAAACTTGTAGGCTCCTGAGCCTGTGTAATACGGCAGTCCAACGGTTTCCGGGAGGTCATCTATAAGAGATTTGGGCAGGATTTGAGCCATCCGGCATCCCGCCTTTCCAAGCCCGTATATCAGAGGACCAAGGGCCTCGTCGAGTTCGATTTCAACGCTCTGTGAGTCTACCGCGGAAAGCTTAGTTAGCCTCTCGTCCACGAGTTTGCCGATGGCGTCCAGCTTGCTCCAGCGTTCTAGGGAGGCGACAACGTCTTCGGATGTCACCGGTTTGCCGTCGTGAAATAGGAGCCCTGGCCTCAGCGAAACCGTTAAGCTGAGGCCATCCGCGGACTGATCCCACCGGTCCGCCAATTGAGGGTGCAAGTCACCTCTGGAATCTGTCGCAAACAGCGTGTCCCACATATGGTAGCCGACGGTCATTGCAAAGATGTTACAGGTTCGTGCGCTGTCCAGGTTTGGGGGTGGCGTCGTCAGGACATGCAGGGTCCCACCTCGCTTTGGCTCGCCTTCAGGAGCTACAGTAGCCTTGGCCGCCGCAGGAGCTACAGTAGCCTGGGCCGTCACAGGAGCTACAGTAGCCTGGGCCGTCACAGGCGGCCCCGCGGCTGGTCCTGTCGTAGGTGCGACCGCCGGTGCGGGAGCCGCCGCTGCGGGAGCTGCCGGCGCGGGAGCCGTCGCTGCGGGAGCCGCCGGTGCAGGAGCCGCTTCCTCCGCCCCACCGCATGCTGCGGCAAAAAGGGTGAACAAGACTGCCACCGCAATACTTACTAACAACTTCACGTTTGGCGAACTGGTCTGCATGATACACGCCCCATTGGAATTTTCCCTAGCAAGGCTTATTGCGTACGACCGTACACACGTGCGCGTGTTTATCGTACCACAGAGAGGGAGGGTGTGTCAATTCCATTAGCTGAGCCGAGCCTGTGTCAATGTAGTAGGTAAGTAGGTTTGGACGAGGTTTCGGAGGGAGTTTGTCCAGGGTCGAGAGGAGTGTGGGGCGCTCAGTGCGGGTACAGAGGCCGCAGCCCAATCGCTCACCCGTGTCTCAGACACAACGTCACTGTCTTGGCACGAGGGCTGCTCAAGTCTATGTCGAGCGGAACGACGACGAGTCTGGCTGCGGCAGAACTCTGCCAACGCCCTGTTGTGCACCAACTGGACCACCTTTGCCATACGATGCGCTCCCCGTATCGTCCAGCTCATACCACGCTTCTTCATCCGATTCGCTATGAGCTTGTCTCCATTACTCTCCATGGTCCCCAGACTCCGCGCATCCGGCGGAGCATCAGACACCTGCTTGCGCCAGTCCATCCCTCTTGTCAGGTTGGACTCCACATACGCTCTGTCTCTTTGTGCTCTTTCGGTCTGTGCGGGCGGGGCTAAAGACATCGTCTCGCGCACAACTGCCGTTGATCCGGCACGTATTCCATCGTAGACCGCCGCTCCGATCTGTCTGCCGTAGCCTCGACCGCGCGCGCGAGATGGAAGCCGTCCAGTTGGAATACCGCGTGATCGAACTCTCCCACTCCCTTGTGTATCCAGTCGGCTCCGTCTCCGCCCACCACAACCAGCTTCGACCGCTCCAGAGCATACTGCTTGGCCCACTCCAAGCTCGCGCCCTCCCAGAACAGTGTGCTTTCTGAAGCATGTCCATATACACGCTTGCCCACCAGTTCGTACCGATTCTCTCTCACACGCCTCCAACCTCGATACGCTATGCCACTCTTGACCTCGTAATGAGTCCGTTCTTCGCGTTGCAAGTGGACCCACACTCCATCCGCCTCGGTGTAGAGGACATCCGCTCGCTGTTCCCCCTCGCACACATCCTCTCCTCGCTCCAAGCATGCCTCCCACCGACTGCGCTCATCATCTATTGCGCTCTATCCAACATCCCGCAGCTGTCGATACACCGTCGATGTCGACAGCACTCCCGCTGTCAGAGCGCTCACCTTAGTGGCCGTCTTCCCAAACGGCATCTGAGCTGACAACGACACTATACTCTCAGTCAGCGATGGACTCGCCTGCTGATGGGACTCCCACCCAAGATGCTCGTCCAGCGCAATCCTGCTCTGGCCGTCCTCATCACGATATATCCGGCGTCTGATCACCACTTCCCCAAATTTCGTCACCATCGTGCGCTCGCGGAATCCCAACAGCGTCCAACCCTTCGGCTTGCGCCTCAACAACTCGGCATCCAGTGTCTCTAACCTGAGCCGCGCTTGCTCACGAGCGCAGGCGCATCCCTGCTGATAACTCTCCTCCTCCCAGTGGATGTCTGCAACCGCCTGCTCTTCATTGTCCGTTTGAGCTACGCTGTATCTTGCCATCAGTCTGGACCACTCCTGAAATCTTGAACTCCTTCTAGGATAAGTCCAAAACTGGTGACTCCTACTAAATTGATACAGGTTCTAGAATTGTAGATAATGCCCTTTCGAAAAAATGTTGCGGATTCTTCATACCCGATGCCTTTGTAGAAGGAAGCCGCTCTCCTCGTAGCCAACGCCACTAGCCTACTACCCCTACTGCTGCTCCACTCTTCAAAGCGCTCCATCAGGACCTTGCCAATGCCCCTCTTCCTTAAGGACTCCTTGACCGTGATCTCCTCGACCCAGGAGATTCTGCCATTCGCATAGAAGGCGTAATGATCAAAGCCGAGGCAGTATCCGACGACCTCGCCATCGACTTCGGCGACGCTCAGGTTCGCTCCGTCGGCCAAGACGATGTCGGTCAGCGCAGTATCAAACGCCGATCTTTCGGGCACGAAAGACGTAGCGAAATCTTTGGCGAGACCGAACAACGCATCGGCGTCGTCCTCGGTCGCCTTCCTGACAGATACAATCAACGGCCGCTCAGATTCAGATGCCATGATCTTCCTGGTTTTCGGAGATGAGTATGAATGTAGTTGTAGTAGCTAACGAAGGCCACGGCCGCCGCCCCTATCAGCGTGCCTTCCACGCTAAGTGACTATCTCAAAACTACTCTGGAGTACCAAAGTTTGGGAATTATATACTTGTGTACCAAAATCCTAGCTGGTACAGCCGGAGCAAAGGCCGTCCTCGTGCAGGGTTTCAGGGTAGCGAACAACCCGCTTGCAATCCTCGCAGCGATATTCCGTCTTGGTCGGCGAGTCAAAGAATCCCGTCTTTGGCTTGGCCCCCAAGACTACCTCGGCTATTCGCTCCGGCGTGGCGTCTATCCTAGGTGGCAAGGGCCGGGCTGGGCGGCCTCTCTCTGGCTTCTTTCGTGGCATCGTTTACTCCTGTTAGCGCGACCAACGGCCAAACCTTTTCCTGGCCTGCCCATGTACAACCACTTTGGGGCTAAAGTCCTGGGTTGGCTGAATCGTTAGCAGCAGGGCCATAATCCGTGGCACAATCATATTAAACCGAACCTTCTGGTAATTCTTCCGGTCAGTTCGCATTTCCAGTTCGCCTACGTTGATTCCGTCCACCTTGAAAAGTACCTTTTGTTCCGGCGGTGATTTCGCATTACGGGCCACCGAATTGACGACTTCGAAGCTCTCGCCCATCAGATAAACGATTTCCGTGTTCAGGAAAACATGATACTGGTATTCGTGGAGTGCAGTCAGATAATTGACCTCGCCTCCGTTGAAAAAGGACTTCATCAGGAACGCCCGTAACAGGGCCTTTCGCTGGAAACGATCCCTCAATTCCCGCATTGGTGTGCGTAACCTTTCCCGTGCTATGTCTTTGTTCTCCTGATAGCCATCAAAAGTCGGCGGAAGCGTGTCTATGCAGTGAATGAGTAACTCCCCCACGCCGTTAAGGGCTTGAAAACCATCGTCTGTTTCAAACCGACTCCGACCGTAGAGGAAAACCTGCCACTTCTTGTTTCCTGACTTGACCGAATGAGCATCACCGGACGGGTCTATTACGTCCTTCTTGGCTCGCAGGTCATTCTGATAGTCCTCTGGTATTCCTATGGACTTGGCAAAAGCCAACGCATTAGCGTGGCCCAGCGCCCTGATTTTACGGGCTTCGTCTGCGCTTTGAAAACCACGCTGGCCGGTGGTCATCGCGGATCCCTCCAAATCAACAATTCGTGGGACTTCTTGACGTGAGAGCCTCCATTGTCGCGCAAGCGATTGTTCCCTATACGGGTATCGCCCTGCCCAAAGGTGTACTGCCAAGCCGGAGAGAACATCTGACAATCGGCGTACCATTCCCGAACCGTCTCACAATCGTTATAAGAGAGAATAAAGCCGGCGTCGTGGGACAAGAGCAAGTCCCGGAGGGCTTCATGCTGGAATCCCTTGTGGTGGATCGGGAAGTTGCGGTGGGGGTACATCCCAACAAAGGTCTTGCCGTCTTCCAGGTAGTAGGGCGGATCGCAGTAAAGAAAATCGTCCGGGTGCTGGGGTATGGAATCCTGAAAGCTGGCGCATTGCACTGACAGACTTGGTGCAGTAAAAGTGCGAACCCGTGAAAGCAGGGCTTTGTAGCGTCCTTCCTGAAGATAAACGTTGGAAGGCCAACCTAGGAAATGAGGCCCGTAAGAGGTTTGGGAGTTGAAGTAGTAATGCGCAGCCAGGGCGTCCAAGTTGAGGGGGTTATTCCCTTCCCAATGGTCTTGCAGACGGGCCTTGACCGCCCAAAATGTGTCTCGGTTCGGCTCAAAGTCTTGTAGTAAGGTGTACAACCGCTCAGGGTTTGAGAGTTGTATCTGCCAGTAGTTCACCAGAATGTCAAAAACGTCATATCCGACTACATCCAGCCCCATCTCTTTGGCGCAGGCAACCTCCACAGAGCCGCCACCGATAAACGGACACACCACCCTCTGAATGTTCCTCGGTAACCTCTCGACTACATAGCCGACTCCGAGACTCTTTCCCCCTGCGTAGCGTAATGGTGCCCCCAAGTAGCGTTTATAGTCTAGTTTGCCTTGACTCCGCAACCTTAACAGGAAGGAATCCACAATTGGCATAGGCTTGTCCATCTCAATTAGAACCATCGCGATACCTCCCTAAAGTCCGCCCTTCAATCTGGTTTCCTTCGGCCCTATCAACTCGGCGTAGGGTAGATGCTTGCCTACTGCCCCTTGCGCCATTATAGCCATTTGGTCGGTGGTGTCTAATGGCCGGTTGTTGTGCCGGCCCTCAAACTCGTCAACGTAGCGGTCTAGGTGCTTCGCGCTGAAGTGATGATAGACGCCATCGTGACCCCGCTTGAGCATTGACCAAAACGATTCCATGCCATTGGTATGCGCTTGGCCCCGAACATACTCGGAGACACTGTGCTTAACGGCTTCGTGGGGCCGGTTCAGGCCGACATAGGCCCTGGCCTCATCGGTATAGACCTGCGCCCCGAACTCCGTCTCCATATGGACAAAGCCCTGTAGGGTAGAGGCATCGGTCTGCTCAACCACTTTGGCCTTAACCTGGTTGGTGGGCCTGTCCTTCAAGCCTGCCACCGCCGTCTTGCCGACTGGCCCGCGCCCTGCCCGTAGCTTCTTGTCAGAGTGCTTGTTCCCTTCCTTCCCGCCGATATAAGTCTCATCGGCCTCTACCGGCCCCGCCATCCGCTCCGTCTCCGAATTCCACGTTTCCCGAATGCGGTGAGCGAGATACCAAGCGGCCTTTTGAGTGATGCCCAAGTCGCGGTGTAGTTTCATGGAACTAACACCTTTGAGGTTAGTTGAGTAGAGATAGAAAGCCAACGCCCACTTGCTGAGAGGCAACTTGGAATCGTGCATGATAGTCCCAGTCTTGACCGTGAAATTGCCATTACAGGTCTTGCAATGATACTGGCGAGTCTGACGGCGAGACTTACGAGGGGAGATGGCGTCGCTATCACAGTTGACGCATTGGATGCCGTTGGGCCAGCGTCGGGCAACGAACCATACCTCGGCCTTTTCGTCATCGCCAAACTGTTGCACGGCATCAATGAGACTGATACCCTTGCGGTATGCTTTGCCAGGAGCCTTCTTGGAAGTAGTCATAATACACTGAATCCTTACTTGATTTATGGATTCAGTGTACCATATGACGGCGAAAGAGTCAAGCGTTTTTGGTACACAAGTATATAATTCCCCAAAGTTTCGTATCCCAACACACGTGGATTGCCGAGCGGCGAGCCATTGCGATGGGTTCCCGCTTTCGCGGGAAAGACGGCGCTTTTGAGATAGTTTCTAAGTGTTCGTCCTACATCAGCACACGCCGGTCCGCCTCATAGGCCACATCGTCAAACAGCGTCCGTCCGACGCCGTGTTGAAGAAGACGGCTGCTGTTGGTGGTGAACACCGTCGGGTCGAAGCTCGGCTCCATGAGGTTTTAGGTCCACCCGCAAAGGCTGGCTAGACTATACTCAGACACACTTCCAGGCTCAATGTGTGTGCATATATCTAATCCTCTATGGCGAAGCCTTTGACCATTTAACGATACTGCGCATCTGCGACTCTGCGGCGGAGAAGGGTTTTCCCCTCTCCTTGGGCTGACAGGGGTAGGTAAAATGCGAATTGCAAGTACGCTTAGCCCATGTCATTCCGAGCGTAGCCGAGGAACCCACGAAGTGGCTAGCCGCTCGGCAATCCAGAGCCATCTGCACTACAAGAACTTGGGATTCCTCGGTTTGCTACGCTCACTCGGAATGACATACGTTGGCCGCAATTGCGATGTTTCAGCTATGGTCTGTAGCTACGAAACAACATTTACCTACCCTTGTCAGCTTTCCTTGTGGGAAAGGGCCGAGGTGATGGCGTTCCCAACACCCTACCGTATCACTGGCAGCGCGACATGGGAGGGACGCTGAGCGTCATGGTGGACCGTCTGGCGTGCGGTCAGGAGTGTCGATTCGAAGTAGTCGTCGCCTCCGGTGTTGTGGTTGCGATCGAAGTTGGGGAAGTCGCTGCTCGATACGTCCAGGCGGATGCGGTGCCCCCGCCTGAACAGGTTGCTGGTCGGATTGACCTGGATTGTGTACTCATATGCCTTGCCCGGCTCGATCAGCGATGGACTGGCGAACGAGTCGCGGTAGCGCGCCCGCACGACGCCGTAGCACAGCTCCTGTACGAAGCCGTCCGGCCAGACGTCCATCAGCTTTACCACGAAGTCGGTATCCCTCGCCGACGACGAAGCCCAGAGATGGACCGTTACAGGGCCCGTCACCTCGATCGGGTCATCCAGCGGAGCCGTCTGGTAGGTCAGGACGTCCCGCCTGTCATACAGCGCCCGCTGGTCTTGGGGCTCCTGCTGACCGGGCGGGCTGTAGAGGGTCATCACCGGATCGCTTGGGTCGTAGTCGTATGAGTCCGCCGGTTCGTCTGAGGGCGGCTGCCGGCTCAGCAGCCCGCCGCTATGCATGTAGTAGTCCGTGTACTCGGTCCTGGCAAGCGGCCACTCGTTTTCTCCGCGCCAGCGGTTGGCGCCCATCACAAAGATCTGGACGGGGGGCCACGCATCCGCTCGGGTGCGCTCTCCCTTGAGCCAGTGTCCGAACCAGTCGTCGGCGATCTGGAAGAAGTCGCGCACCGCCTCAGGGCCGAAGTCCAGAGCGCCCACTTGGCTCGATGAGAAGTCGGTCGTGTGCGACCAGGGGCCGACGATGAGCCGCTGGCCGTTTCTGGCCTCCTCGGTCATACCGTTCTTCCTCATCCCGGTGAAGTTCTCAATGGCTCCGACCTGCTGGTCGTACCAGCCGGTGGTTGTCAGCGCGGGCACCGACACCTCACGATGACGATCGAGAAACCCGAAGTGGTCGGAGGCGTGGTCTTCAAGCCAACGCCTCCAGTGCTTGCCCATGCCGGAGAGCACCTCGTCGGGCACATCAGCGAGGGGAAGGTACCAGAGCCACTTGCTGCGGTCCCGTTCCAGGTAGAGGCTGTCGGCCTCCTCGACGGTGGTAGGGCCGGAGGAATCTCCGAGGCGCAGGCGAACGTCCGGCGCAAGGGTGTTGATGCTCCACCAGAGGACTCGCCCAAGGCGGAGCACGCCGGACATCTCCCTGTCCAGCAGGTTGGCGGCGATCGCGCTTGGGATCATCGCACCGAGGTGAGGAGGCCGCGTGTGCGCCAGCTCCCACTGAGTCCAGCCGCAGTAGGAGCCGCCGAAGGTGCCCACCCTCCCTGTTGACCAGGGAAGCGCCGCGGCCCACTCCACAGTGTCGTAGCCGTCCTCGGAGTCCTTGTGGTCGGCACTGTAGAAGCCGGGCAAGAATTCCCCTTCAGAGCGGTAGCGTCCGCGAACGTCCTGCTGGACTACGACATATCCTCGCTCCGCGAGCCTGCGTCCCTGCTCCACCTGGGCCTCCCCGCTCTTGGCGTAGGGAGTGCGCTGCAACAGCACTGGGTATTTGCCTGTGGCATCTGGGCGGTATATATCGGCGCGTAGCACCGTTCCATCCCGCATCGCCACCTCGACGTCCGTCTCGACGGCCACGCTATTCGCTCTGTTTTCGTTGTCGTCGTTCTTATGCAACTTACCAACCTCCGCATTGAGGCTTCCTACTCCGCTGCCGCAGTTTGTTTCTCAGGCGACGTTAATTTCGGCGCTGGTGTCCCTCAGCCATGTCGGGCGGATGATTAGCTCAGGAATCGCCGCGCGTTGCGGCAGACGCGCAATGAGCGTGATCGCCTCCGCCGTATCCTCGGCTGTTACCATCCTACTTCGGGCTTCGGCAGAGGGGACAACCGGCCTCCGGTCGAGAATTGGCGTGTCAACCTCCCCTGGAATCACGACACTGAAGCGTATGCCGCTGTTTCGGTACTCCGAATTCAGAAATGCTGTGAAGTTGTTCACCGCCGCCTTTGCGGCGCTGTAACTCATACCCGCAAGTGGACTCGCATTGACGCCAGCCATCGATGAGACGTTGATAATCGTTCCCTGGCCGGCCGCGACCATCGAGGGCACCACCGCCTGAGTGCAAAACACCGACCCGGCGAGATTGCTGTCATAAACGCTCCGCAGGTCTTCCGGGGTTGTCGTCAGCAGCATTCTGTGTGGAGAGCTGTGGCCCGCGCTGTTGACGAGCACATCCACTTTTCCGTACTTATCGAGCACCCCGCCGACCATGCTGAAGACTCGGTCTTTGTCTGCCACGTCCACTCCGTAGGCCTCTGCCCTCCCTCCATTAGAGAGTATCTCGTCTCTGACACTCTCAACTTTCGATGCGGTTCGCCCAATCGCGATCACTACGGCGCCCTCTCCGGCCATCATCAACGCGGACGCCCGGCCGATGCCACTGCCTCCGCCTGTAATCATACAAACGCTGCTGTTAAGACCCATTATGATTCCTCCTTGAATTATCTAAGATTCCGATCGATCAGCCAATATGGTAACAGGGTTAACCGCTGTTGAAATCCACTCTGGCCCCGCTGGCCTATGAGTCCGGTTCTGTGATGGTGAGCACCTGGTCGGCCGGGATGTTCTGGAGCACCTGCGTGACCCCGCTGGGCCACAGCAGAGTGATCTCATCCACAATCGTGGCGCTGCCCAGACCAAACTCCAGGTCGATGCTATCCATGGAGAGGTAGCTGGAACCCGCCCGCACCTCCTGGACCTGGATAGCGGATCCTGAAGCTGCTCCAGCGTTCACCTCGAGGTACGCTCGCGCGCCGATGCCGTCTGCGTTGCTGCCCGTGCCGTCTATTCCCATGCGACCTTTCAGGCGGAGTGTGAGCCAGTGGTTGCCGCCGCCGCCGTTCATCCAGAGGAAGACGGGTCCGGGGGCAAGTTCCACATCATCGCCGAAGAACTTGCTTCCGCTGCTGTTGGTGCCGATAAGGTCCACATAACCGTCCCCGTTTAGATCGCCATGGGCCAAGCCCTTTCCGTTTTCGTGAAACCTCTTGCTGATCCGCCTCGCTTCGAGCGGAAACTCCGTGCTGAACAGGTCTTCATAGACCACACCAGAAATGTCCAGCAGGTGTGCGCGAACAGTAATGTCTTCGAACGAACCGCCGCCGAGACCCCGCAGCATCCGGCCGGCTCCAGGGTACGCCTGCCCGCCGGGCGCCTCGCCACGCGCCACGGTGGAGCCGAGCCAGTAGAGGTCCTGGACGCCGTCGTTGTCGTAGTCGAAGAAAGTGGCGCCAAAACCAAAATCGTAGGCAGACAGGCCGGACGGGGCCTGATGCCGAGCGTGAACCTTGGCGGCGTCCAACGCTTCGGGAGGCATCAGGGGGCTTGGAGCAACGTCGGTGGTGGAGACCACATCTCGAAAATGGCCGACCTCGCCGAGTCCCCGAGCGTCGCGAGCCCCGTCGTTACGGAGCAGAGCGTGCGAACACGTCCCCCAGGCGAACTGTCCGGTGAACTCGCACGATCCGGTAACCCTAGACGGCGGCGCTCTGAGGAGGGGATGGTAGCCCATGTTGGTAACGAACACATCCAGGTCGCCGTCGCCGTCATAGTCGCCCGGTGCGAATCCCATCCAGTTGCCCACTTGGTCTGCCTCGAACGTCTCGTCAATGGACGTGAACTTCACCACTCCAGCCGAGGAGTCATTGCGATAGACGTGGATCCTATCTCCATCGTTGGCTAGCCAGAGGTCAGAGTCACCGTCGTTGTCGTGGTCGAAGAAGAGGACGGCGTGGGTCTGGCCGGTTGGCTCGCCCACGGGGTTGCCCTGTTTATCCCTGGCGTTGGGGTCGTATCCTTGGTAGCGTTCGCCGGTCGCCGCGTCCTCGAACAGCATTGGTCTGCCCTCAGCATCCCGCATGATAATCTGGGAGCCGCGTACATCCGCCTCGTTAGCCAACTCGGTGAATGTGAGGTCCGAGTTGTTTCGGTAGAGCACATTGTAGTGACCGGGGTGACTTGGAGAGTCGAAGGCGCGAAAGTCGTCGTCCATTAGGTTTCCGACGTAGATGTCGAGCCAACCGTCGCCGTCCACGTCGGCGCAGGCGACACTCACGGCAGAGCGCACATTCGTAGCATCCGCAAATGCCGACTCAGTGACGTCGATAAAGGTCGAGTCACCGTTGTTTAGGAATAGGCGGTCCATGTTGGCCCCGCCCCTTGTCGGGGAGCGAAAGTCCAGCCCATCACCCTTGAGCCCCCATGCGCCTACGTAGAGGTCCTGGTAGCCGTCATTGTTGATGTCGCAGGCGACGGCCCCGGTGCTATTGCTCTGCGCGGCCGCGACGCCAGCCTCTTTCGCGATGTTGGCGAAGGCGCCGTCTCCCTCGTTACGGTACAGCCAGTTGTGGTGTCCGGCCTGCGAGGTTACGTAGAGGTCGAGGTCTCCGTCTCGGTCGAAATCGAACACCACGACGCCGGGGCGGTCGTTCCATATCTGGAAGCCGTCCCCGAGGGCTTGCTGCGCGACGTTCGAGAACGGGGTTACCTGGCTGATTGTAGGTGAGTCCAAGTCAGCGGTCGGCGGAGCGGACGCTGAGGAATCGTCTTGCGAGCAGCCCGCGACTAGGCCCAATATCAGGACCACGACCGCGCAGCCAATCATGATTGCATGGCTGTAGTGGAACATTACTCGTGGAAGCGGGTCGATGCACACGCGCGTCGGTCTAGCCCCGATGCCTCAGGCGGGGGTCCAGGATGTCGCGCAGGCCGTCCCCTGCGAGGTTTATGGCGAGGACCGTGATAGAGAGGAACACGCCTGGAAAGAAGGTAATCCAGAAGGCAATTTGGAGATACTGCCGGCCCTCCCCCATTATGTTGCCCCAACTCGGTATGATCGGAGGCGTGCCCGCTCCCAGGAAGCTCAGGGCGGCCTCAGTCAGGATGGCTGCCGCGAAGACAAATGTAGCCTGCACCAACACCGGGGCGATGGTGTTTGGAGCGATGTGCAACGCGAGGACGCGCCACACCGGGACTCCGATCGATCGAGCGGCATCGACGAACATCTGCTCACGCAGGCTGAGCACCGCGCCGCGAACGATCCTCACCATACGCGGCGTGTCCACTATCGTAATGACGATTATTACGTTCTGCACGCTCGACCCAAGAAGCGTGATGATGGCGAGGGCCAGCAGGATGGTCGGCATGGCCATCATACCGTCCATGAAGCGCATGACGACGTTGTCCACGATGCGGAAGTAACCAGAGACCAGCCCGATGAGAAGGCCGGCCATAGTCACCAACAGGGCAACCGAGAAGCCAACCAGCAGCGAGATTCGGCTTCCCTGCATCGTACGGGCGTACACGTCCCGGCCGAAGTTATCAGTGCCGAACCAGAAGCCTGCAAGCGACGGAGAGATTAGCCGGTTCTCAAAGCTAGTGAGTATAGCCTCGCCGGTGATAAGGGGAGAGATTACGGCAATGATAGACATCACCACCAGTATGAACACGCCGAACGCGAGGGTGGGATTGCGCTTCGAGCCTCGATACGATTTCGAAAGCAGCAACCTCCAACGGTTCTGCGCCAGAGAGGCCGGCTGTACGGCTGTAGCTTCCATATCCTGAGCGCTCATTGATAGCGGATCCTCGGGTCAAGGTAGGCGTATGCGATGTCCACCAGCAGGTTAACGAAGATGTAGAGCACCGAGAACACCATGAGCATTCCCTGGATTATGGGGTAGTCTCTGCGAATCAGCGCATCCACCACCAAGCGGCCCATGCCAGGAATGGCGAAGACGACCTCTATTACAACCACGCCGGTTAACAGCAGGGCGAACGAGAGGCCAATTACCGTGACTATGGGGATGGCCGCCGCCTTAAGGGCGTGACGAATCAGCACCAAACGCTCTGAGAGTCCCTTCGCGCGCGCTGTTCTCACGTAGTCCTCATTCAGGACTTCAATCATGATGGAGCGAGTCATGCGCGCCAGGAGAGCGGCGGCGACCAGCGCGATGCTCAAGGAGGGCAGGATCAGCCCCCTGAGGTAGAGGACGATGTCCTCCGAGAAGGGGATGTAGGCCAAGACAGGGACGATTTCCAGGTTCACGGCGAAGAACCAGATGAACATGAACCCAACCCAGAACGCCGGAACGGAGAAGGCTATTACCGCGAAAACCATAGCCACGCGGTCTATGATGCCCCGCGCCTTCCAGGCCGCCAGCACGCCCAGGGGTATGCCAATGAATATAGCCATAAACTGGGCCATAACCGCCAGGCCCAGAGTGGCGGGCAAACGCTGGCTCATTAGCTGTACGACCGAACGCTGCGAGAATACGGAGGTGCCGAGGTCTCCCTGCAGCAGATTACCCAGCCAGATGACGAACTGCTCATAGAGGGGTCTGTCCGTACCCAGCGCCTCACGGATCTCCTCGACCTCCTGCTTGGTGGCTTCCTCCCCCGCAATGATCGCGGCGGGGTCTCCCGGAGCCAAATGGAGAATCGTGAACGTTATCAGCCCCACCATAGCCACAACGGGGATGGAGGCGACCAGCCTCTGTATGATGTACGATATCACTCTGTAAGGCCTTCCTGTAGCCTGTGTCCAAAGAGAGTGGTTGACTAACGCCAGTAAGCCGGCGTGTCGGGCGCAAGAGTCTGGTCTCCATGAGCCTTCTGCGCCCGCGGTTTAGGAAGCGAGGGCCTCCACCTCACATCCGCATGGAGGCTGGCAACTGCATAGTGCCATACAGCGCCAGCCTCTCAATAGGTGCTATCGTGTGGTCCGTATTGGGGTCAGTTTTCCAACCACGCGTTGGGCCAGAAGGGAGTGTGCTTGTTCGCAAAGTTCTTTATGCGGGCGGACCTGCCGTTTGCCCAAGTCTGCTGCCCGAAGTAGAACATTGGAACGTCCTCGTAGAACTGTGCGTGCACCTTGTCTGATATCGCTTTGATCGCGGCGAAATCGCTCTCCCGCGCCATTTGATTGAAGTACTTCGTCATGTTACCGGTGGGGTCTGAGTAGCCGTTTCGGGCACCGTCTGAGGTTAGAAACCAGTCGAACTGCAAGGGGCTAACGTTGTATCCCAGCTTCGTACCTGTAATACCCAGATCGAACGAGTCTGGGTCGTTGTACAGAGCTGCAACCGTGCCCCAGTCCGTCGCCTGGAAGTCCACCACGAAGCCCAGTTGTTCGAGCAGCTCCTTGAACGGCCTTGTGGTGTCTTTGAACATTGCCAGGTCTTCGGGGCTGGTCAGGCGAATCTCTACGCCCTTCATGCCTTCTTCCTCGACGATCTTCTTTGCTGTCTCAACGTCCTTTATGTTGTAGAGCTCGGTGCCTGGAACGCCGGTCGAATCCCACACGGTCTGGTTAATGCCGCAACCCATGAATCCGGAGCAGGTGTCCCAGAACTGGCCCTTAGGGCCACCGGCAGCGATTCCCAGAATCTTGTCATTGTCCATCGCCATCTGAACGGCCTGTCTGACCCGTTGGTTATCGAATGGTGGGTGCGTGTGACTCGGCCACATGCCCACGAGTCGACCTGGCTTACCTGTAGTGAATACAGCCTTGGCGCTCTTTTCGACACGCGAAGCGAAGTCGGAAGGATACTCATCGACCCAGTCAACCTGTCCGGTAGTCAAGGCGGCAACGCGAGTCGCGAAGTCGGGGACCTCCAGCCATTCGACTCTGTCGATATAGGCAGTGTGACCGCCAGCCATGTAGGAAGACTTCTCGGTCCTGGGCTGGTAGTCTTCCCACCGCTCCATGATAACGCGGTCTCCAACCAACCATTCCACAAACTTGTAGGGGCCGGTGCTACTGATATAGTCAACCGCAGTAGTGTTTGGAAGCTCCCAGATCTCTCTGGGCTGCACCCAGGGACCTCGATGACCTGGCGGAGTCGTAAGAGCCAAGATCGGCAGGCCGGACGGCTCGCTAAGGTGGAAGCTCACCGTGACCGCGTCGTCTGCGGTGATATCGGTTGTCACGTTGTTCGATCGCCGGATAAATGCGGTGTTCGCGCGTCTGTAGGAACCTATCACATCCTCCGCGGTAACGGACTCGCCATTGTGGAACTTCAGGCCTGAGCGGATGGTGAAAGTCCACTTCAGACCATCGTCGCTAACCCCCCACTTCTCCGTCAGCATTGGCTGGATCTGATCTTCGAAGTCCCGTGTGAACAGCGTCTCCGACATGTTGCTGGGTAGGTACTGCACGACGGTGGCGCCGGTCCATTGAGCATCAACGGCCGGGAAGTTGGCCTGCCCAATACCGGAAGCCTTTCCCCCGAACTCGGGCTGCCCCTCCTCCGAAGAGGTTTCAACCGACGAGATGCGGACCACCGGCGGTATCGCGGTTGGGGCCGCCTCGACGGCCGCCTGCTGAGAAGGCGCCACAGTGGCGGCTGGTTGCGCGGCCGCGGGCTGTGCGGGCTGGGAGGGCGCCTGCGGCTGTGCCATGGCGGCTGTTGGCGCTGGAGCTGCCGCGGGGGCCTGCTCCGGCTGCTGGGGTGCGGCGACCTCAGCGCTTCCGCAAGCGAGAAGCAAGGCCATGAGACTGACAAGCGCCAAGGTTGAGATAGTAGTCGTTACCTTCATAAAATTCTCCTGATTCTCAAATGAGTTGGGTTAGCACTACCAGCCTTCGGAAAGTCATTTCAATCGAGTGTGTAAGCCCCATACACCGAACACTTCATTGCACACGGCTTGGCCAAACCTACAATGTATCACCCATATTGTCAAGAGAATCATGAATAACGACACAGCGTTGGCGGGGCGTCGCCGCGCCCGAGGCGCCGACGGTTCGTAAGCGGTTAGCTCCAGTCAACATTGGCTCAGGGTGAGGATTCAATGCCCACTCTGGGGAGATCGCGGATGCTAAAGTGCTTCTCACCCTCAGTCACCTCTATATGGGCATCCAAGGGCACATCGAGAAACACCTGCCGGGTGCCGCTGGTGGGCCAGTACACCTCCATGGAGGTGATGCTAGTCGCCTGTCCAAGGCCTATCTCTTGCTCGATGCTCGACGCACCGAAGCTGCCTCCGCTGTTCACGTGAGCATACACGGCACGAGGGACCTTGTTCGTCTCAAAGAGCACCCTGATCTGAGCGCCGATAGCGGCGCGGTTGGACTCAACTCCAACCAGCCGGACAGCTAGCCAGTGATTGCCATGGCCTGGGTTCCTGTACAGCGCATTGGGGAATCCGTCTCCGGGATAGAAGCCGCCTACCTGGAGGAAGATATCTTGGTCTCCATCCCTATCCAGATCCCCGAAGGCGACACCGTGTCCCTTCTGGAGGTGACCGAAACCACCGGAGAAGGTCACGTCCACGAACGCCTTGCCTTCGTTGTTCCGGTACATGACGTTGGGGCCAATGGCATCAAACGACGGATACCCTGTGCCCAGGTAGAAGTCCAGATACCCGTCGTTGTCGAGGTCGCCAAAATTGGCTCCCATAGTCAGGTGGACTCTGTGGAGGCCAACCTCCATGGTCACGTCCGAGAAGCCGCCCGCGCCGTCGTTGTGGTATAGCTTTGGACGCGCACCCTCGCTGGAAAGTCCCAGATAGTCCGCTCCCACGTCCTCTATCTCTGAGCCGTATCCGGCCACGAACAGGTCCAGGTGTCCGTCGTTGTCGTAGTCCCAGAACCAGGTGGCGAAGCTGTCCTCCGGCTCTGTCAGGCCCAATTCTGGGGCGACGTCTGAGAAGGTGCCATCGCCATTGTTGCGATATAGCCGGTTCTCATGTTCGTAGTTTGAGACGTACAGGTCAGGACCGCCGTCGTTGTCGTAATCGCCCCACACGCTACCCTTGCAGTACCGAAAGTTGGCTACACCCGCCTGACGCGCGACGTCCGTGAATGTGCCATCACCGTTGTTGTGAAAGAGCTGGCTGGGGAAGCGCACGTCGCCCTGCGTCTCCTCCGTAGATTCGTTGCAGGAGTACAGGTCGAGATCGCCATCATTGTCGTAGTCCGCCCACGCCGCGCTCTGGCTCGGATATGCTGGGCGTGAGAGCCCCGCCTGATGAGTCGTGTCCGTGAATGTGCCATCGCCATCGTTATGAAGAAGAGACACGCGCATCTGCCCGTCCTCGTGCATCCATCCGCCGCGCATCACCAGCACGTCCATCCAGCCATCGTTGTCGTAGTCCGTCTGGATGATGTTCAGGCCTCCAAGCTGTTCCTGGAGGCCTGCTTTTGAGGTGTAATCGCTGAACTTGCCGTTGACATCGTTGTGGAAGTAAGAGAGCGAACCGCAAGGGTCCCAAGTTGAGGTCATTATGTCCAGCAGACCGTCGTTGTCGAAGTCTTCGACGATGCTCCCCCCTGCGAGGTCTGTCGCATACAGACCGATGCTGGCGGCGACCTGGTCAAACCTGCCGATTTCGTAATCGGACTCGAAGAGGTTGGGTGGGAGCGCGTACTGTCGCGGTACCTCGCTCGGATATGAACCCAGTGTCATATGGGCGACGTTGAGCAGCCAACGGGCCTTGGCATTGTCCGGCTGAAGCTCCAAGAGCGCGAGAAGCGTGGATATTGCCTTGGTGGAACCGTGTGTGTCTCGGTGAACCACCGAGCTATCGAGCGGCAGAGTTCATACCAGTGCGCCTGTGGGACTGAGGCAGTTGTCCAGTTCGCCCATTTTCAGGTAGGTGACCGCAAGCGCGTCGAGAAGCTGCGCCCTGTGCCTGTCCTGAAATCCGCCCTCGCTTGCCAAGTTAAGCCCCTTCTCCAGCAACTGCACCGCCTGTGTGGCCTCTCCGAAACGGAGATAGTCGTGGGCCAGCGCCAAGTGGACATCTACGAGCCACCCGGGAGACTCGAAGGCGGGGGCCTCCAACTCCTGCAGCAGACCCTCCCTCTGGCTTGTTCCCACATAGCGGTTGTCGCCGCTTACGAGGCTGTCACAATAGCCTCTCAGGTCTTCGGCGCCGAGACCAGTGTCGACGAGAATCGGAGATTGTTCGGTTGGAGCGTCGTGGAGACCGCCAAGCGTGAGGTAGAGCCCGACTGTGATGATGCCGATAATCGAAGCGCCCGCGAAGACCAGGCCCCAAGCTGAGACCGGCCCGGTCCTCAACTTCTCGGGAAGTAAACTGCTCATCAGAATCTTACCATTCACTCTAGGGCGTACAGAGCGCCGTCTCGTGTCGTTAGATACAGTACCCCATCTGAAATCACAGGCGTTGAGGTGACAGGGGACGCGGTCTCCAACCGCCACATCTCCTGTCCGTTCGAGGCGTCGATTGCGTAGAGGAGTCCCCCATTGCCAGCCGCGAAGAGAATGTCTCCCGACATCGATGGAGAGGTCTCAAATGGGTGGTCTGAGTGAAACTGCCACTTCAGACCGCCGGACTCCCTGTCCAGTGCGACCAGTTTACCGGACGTCGATGCCGCGTACACGCTGTTGTGAGCCACCACAGGCGTGGTGACGAACTTGGTATCGCGTTCGAGGAAGAACCAGACAAATCCCTTCTGTTGACCAATCGAGTCAATAAAGCCAAAGTGCCTGAGTTGGAGGCGAAACCACTTGATGTTCTTTTCGAAAGGGAATTCGCGCTGGGTCCAGTCGACCGACCTGACCCTTCCTCCCAGATCGGCGAGAAACAATCGGTCTTCGTTGAAAGCTACGCCGCCCTCAGCCCCGTTTATGGCCTGATAGTCGAAGCGCCGCTTCCCCGATTCCAGGTCTAGCACATAGAGTTTCCCCTTGATGTCTGTAAAGCCCAACACGGGCGCGTGGATGGCCGGGTCGGAACGTATGACGTTAGCGGCCTTAAAGCTCCACCTCTCCTCACCCGTCGCCGCATCGAGAGCGTACAGCCTCCAGTCGTTAGAGCCTATGTACAGAGTACCTTCGTAAACCACAGGTGAGGACAGAACTGGGTTACCTGTCATGAACTCCCAAAGCAGCCCTCCGGTATCGCTGTTCAGGGCGATAACCCGGCCGTCTTGCAGACCCACGAAAACCGAGTCACCTGCAACGGCGGGTGACGTTTTCACCGCATCTCCGGCTACAGACTCCCAGCGAGTTTCTCCAGAGGCGGCATCGAGAGCTACTACTCTTCCATCTCCAGTAGCCAGGTACACTCTGTCATCGACCACCGCGGGCGAGGTGAACAGCTCGGCGCCGCTCTGGTAACTCCATCGCGGGACCCCCCTTGGAATGAAGTCCTCGCCCTCAACGAAGGCGTTTCTATCGGGGCCTCTCTGGGACATCGCCCATTCACCGGGTCCGGGTATCGAGCCGATGCTAGAGGTTGGAGGAGGCAGGAAACGGAAAGGACCAACGTTGATGTAAACAAGCCATGCCACCAGCGCCATCGCTGCGGCGATAAATGCGATACGTGTGGCCGTGCGTTGGTTAACTCGAAGCGACCTCCTCTGGCAATCTGCCACGAGTGGGCATTCGGAAGACTCATGAGGCTCTGGCGACAGTCGGGATCTGCATGTGATACAGAACGCGCTGTCGCCGGGGCTGATGCGTCCACAGATGTCGCAGGCGATAACTCGTTGAGCGTCTCTCATCTGTTGTATCCGGGCGGTCTCCCAGTTTGGGGCCCCGTCTCTCATCCCTCAGGTAGGACGCAGCCAGCATCACGCCATTCATACGCGCCCCTGTGCCCTTCCGATGATCCAAACGTCATCTTGGATATGCCTGGGAGTGTAACAGACAAGGCTCTCAAGTCGTACTGGACAGTGTGTCAAATGCGATTTTGGCGTGGCAAGAGTCTGAAGGGCTCACTTGATTCGTCCATGGCGCTTTGAGCTTCTCGCTAGTGGTTTGCCCGCAGGTAGCGAACAATCTCCGTCATCACCTTGCAGTCAACTTCGTTGTAACGGACAATCTCATCCATTAGGGGCAACTCTGTCATCGTCACACCCTGTTTCCGAGCCTCCTCGTCACAGCGCCACGCGCCCACTATCGCGCCCAAGCCGTCAACTGGACTGTCAGCCCAGTTCGTTTCGATGAGGTTGTGTGAGCGCATGGCGTTGGCCACCGCTTTCAAGCCGAAGCCCAACGCGCCTCGCGCCACCACCGGCTCCTCTCGCATCACTTTCGCCAGGAAATCGTACCAGCCCAGTTCGGGCCAGTCGGCGCGCTCCTGGAGCCTTGCCCTAGCCGAGTTGTAAGCGTTGTCCAGCGCGGTTGGTTCAGCATGCGACCAGTGGAGGATGCGCGGCTTGCTGTTGGCCGGGTCGAGCCGGTCGCGGACGGCAGACATATGCGCCACCCACTCGTGAATGATGCGTAGTTCCTCGTCCTCGGTCAGGCAATGGGCAACCAGCGACTTGAACTGCCAGTCTCCCTTTTCCAGGTGGCCGCAACCAATCATAAAGATGAGCGGCTGCCCACCCTTTTCGGGCAGTCTGGAAAAGTCATCGTTCAAGTCGCTGCAATACTCGAAGTCCACGTAGAACTCGACGCCGGGCCTCGCGTGCCATTCGCTTCTGGTCTTCTCGATTCTCAAAGGGCGAACCGGTGAACCGTCATCGGTGTTGACTGCCAGTATTTGCCCAAGAAACCGGTCCGGTTTTGGGGCCGCCAACACCCACCACATCAGTCGTCAGGCCGGGGTCGTCCCAACGGTGCCATCCGCCGGCGTGGGCCTGTTTGCGCCTACCGACGCCCACTTGCCACAACTGGGTCAGCTCTTTCAGCTCGCCCGCCAGCCACTTCTTGACGCCGACCCACTGGCTAGCAGGTTCATCTTCCTCGACGCCGGCTTCCAACTCGGCAGGTGTGTTTTCCAACATCATGTCGGCGTCGTCGGCATTGCTCATATTGGGATAAAGCTCTGGCACTGACGGCTTCGGGAGAAGCTGCCAGTCTTTGCCCTCGATGCGAACCCGGCGCACCCAGCGAAGGGCTTCTTCCACGGCGTCTGCGATGGGAACTCCGTTGGCGACAGTTCCATTTTGGGGAACTGGCCCCAACCGTTCCATCGCGTTGGAGCCGCGGTAGGTGCCCCCACTTTGCCTCTGCTGCCAGCCGCGGCCCAGCAGATACGATTCCGGCGGCTCGAAACCCTGCAGGCGTCCCAGCATCCGGTTGTAGATATACAACTGCGCCTTGTAAGCCGGCGCGGTGCCCCCATTGGCAAGCTCGGCGCCGCTGGCGCTCAGGTGTAGTGTCGTAAACTTGGCGTCCACTACAAGGTAGTGCCAGTCATCCGCTTCCAGGTCGGTCGCGGACGTTTCCGCCTCCTGTTCCGAAATGGACTCCGGGAACAGGCAGCGCAGGACATCGCTTCGCACCAGGAAATCGGGCGAGCCGTAGTTCATGTTGTGGGCGTCCCATAGTACGGCCTGGTAGATGACGGGCACACCCCGGCCCATCGCTTCAAAGGTCTCTTCAGCCTTATCCAGTCTGCTGATCTCCCGATAGTCCCGGGCGATGGTGGTCACATCATACTGCTCTTGAAGCAGCCGGAGTATGCCAGCCTCGAATTCTCTTCCTTTATCGAAAATAAAGTGAAGGAAATCGAGGTTCTTGTTATAGCTGACCAATTCTTGCTTTGGCAGGTAACCGTGGCTTTTGCCGTACCGTTGCAGCCAGTCTATGAGCGGGTCGTCTAGCATCCAGTTCCACGTTCTACCTGCGCTTACCCACTGCTGCCAACCATCGGGGGTAGCGGGAATCGCGACTTTGGAACCGTCGTCCCGGTGCGTTAGCGCGTCTATACCCAATCCATACCCCTTAATCCGGGTGGCAGGAATATACACTTATGAGCCGTAGGTGACCTGCCCCCAATAGTTGTACCACCAACTACGTCAGTCCGACAAGCAGTGGGAAGGGATCGGCAGGCAGGACGATCCATGCGGGTTGTGATGAGGTCAAGAGGACCCTTCGCCATTGCAGGCCTGTGGGACTCGTGGTGGGACTCTGGGGTGGTATCACAAGGTCATACACGATCATCATAGCCGCCGCCAACGACCTGCTCAGGCCAATACAACACCGTGTGTCGGCTTATACTGAGTAAAGAAATTGAGGCGTTCTGGCTGGACACGTGGTGCAGAACCCCACCGTGCTCAGAGATGTCCTAGCAGCTCGTCCGAGTATCCGATAGTCGGTTCTGCCAGTGAGCCAAGATCAATGGGTGACAACTAATCCTGTCGGTTGCAGACACTCACGTCCCGATAGTGTCCCGAATATCGATCTGACCCCGCCCCCGGTAGGGTGGCTGATGCTTTCGGCAGGGCCTTTGACCGATGTCTTGACGGGCAGCATGACCCCAAACCGGAACAGCTTGAGCAGGTTGTGGCCGGTGCAGATGAGCAGCCACTCGCCGTTCACCTTCTCCAAACCCCGCAGCAGGAACTGTCGGAAGCCCCGGCCAAACTTGATCTGTCCGAACATCGGCTCCATCCGAAGAGCGTAACGCTGCCGCTCCCGCTTCGTCCGCGACTTCTACGAGCAGGACTACTGGCCGCTGGTGAACGCGATACGCGGGGATTTCGGGCTACCTCCTACAACGGACTGGCGCCGCCAACGCTTCGCCCACGGCTGTGCTGTGGGCCGTGCGCATGTCCGGCAGGAGTATCGCGACGACACGACCAGCGTGCCGAGCGTAACAGGACGCGTCAGAGCGGCATTGCAGCGTTTATGGAGGTTGTTCATGCTGGCTGGTTTTGCTGTGTCGGCCGACGTGGGCCTCTCTATTGTGCCCGGCCTGAAGGGATTCGAGAAGCGACAGTCCAGACGCACTCTAAGGCGATGCTCGGTCGTCTGGCATGTAAGAGGGTGTGTGAGAAGTTCAAATTAGGTTGGTGCTAAGCGTCGGAGCATGAGATGAATCATAGCTATATGGGTCCACGCCTCGGTTGTATCGGACAGAGCTTCGTAGTCCTTGCTCATCCGACGGCACCTGCTGAGTCACGCGAATGTTCGTTCGACCACCCATCTTCGCGGCAGCACTTGAAAACGGTGGCTGTCCCTGGGGCGCTTGACAATCTCGAGTGCCCAGCCTGTCAGGGCCCAGACCCACTCGACCAGCTTTCCAGCATAGCCAGCATCGGCCCAGACCAACCTCATGCGGGGAAACCTCCCTATCAATTTATCGATGACCAGCTTCGCCCCATCCCTATCCTGGATATTGGCAGGATGCACCACCACCGCCAGCAGCAACCCCATGGTATCTACAATGATATGTCGCTTTCGACCGTTGACCTTCTTGCCAGCGTCATAGCCACGAGGCCCCCTTTTTCCGTAGTCTTGACCGACTGGCTGTCTATGATAGCAGCGCTAGGTGTCGGGTTCCTCCCCTCGGCCTGCCGGACCTTGACTCGGAGAGCGTCATTGGCTCGTTCCCATGTACCATCCTCTCTCCACTCCCGAAAATACCACCATACAGTACCCCAAGGCGGGAGGTCATGCGGCATGGCTCGCCACGTGCAACCGTTGCGCAGAACGTATAGAATGCCGTTGACGACTTCCCGCAGGTCTACAGTACGTGGCCTTCCCCCAGTTTTGGCTGCCGGGAGTAGCGGAGCGAGCATCTTCCACTGTTCATCAGTCAGGTCACTGGGGTATGCTTTGCGTTTCATGCCTCCATTCTAATACATATCCAAGACTTCTCACACACCCTCTAAGACGCGTCGGCTATCCAATGCTATAGCCCACTTCTCGTGCACCTACGGCAGGTAAGGTGTTAATGTCGCGCATCGCCTTGAGACCACGGGGTAGGGCTTCAACAGGCGTAGTGAATTAGGATACGGCTTCTAGGTACTCCTCCAGGGCCTTTCGATTTTCAATGATTTACCCCATAATTCTCTTGGAAGCGGGGCTCTATCCCTCGCCACATCTGGACGCTGCATTTGCATGAGCGCCAAATTTGACCGTCAACTTGGGTAGACCAAAGGGCACTACTCGGAAGGGTGGAGTTTCGGACATAGCCATGCTCAGGCTCCTTAGTGTCACCAACTTCGCGACCATAGAACGGCTCGAAATAGAGTTGGCGCCCGGCTTTAGCGTACTAACCGGGGAGACGGGAGCCGGCAAGTCGATCATCGTGGATGCGCTGAGCCTTCTACTTGGAGGACGCGCCGATGTCGGCATGGTACGTTCCGGCGCTCGCCAGTCCAGAGTAGAGGGCATCTTCCTGCTTAGAGGCGACATCTCTCAGAAAATCAATGTTGCTATGGATGAGTACGAAATTGACATAGGCGAAGAGGAGATAATTCTCGCTCGGGAGGTCAACGTGGATGGGCGCAACACCTGCCGTGTGAACGGGCGCATCGTACCCCTCAGGCTGTTGAGCGCACTGGCCCAACACCTGGTGGACATCCATGGCCAAAATCAGCACTTATCCCTTCTCCGTGTACGTGAGCACATGGATATCCTGGACAAGTATGGAGGGCTATGGCAGCTTCGCATCGAGGTGGCAGAGAGCGTCCGCCAACTAACGGATGTGCGTCAAGAGCTAGACCGGCTTGGGAAGGATGAACAAGAGCTTGCTCAACGGGTGGATTTTTTGAAGTATCAAGTAGGAGAGATCAGCACAGCAAATCTACGCCCAACTGAAGATGATGACCTGACCCTGGAGAGGGACCGGGTCGCCAACGCAGAGCGAATTATCACACTGTCCGACCACGCTTACAGAGCGCTATACGATAGCTTCGACGGGCACGAATCGGTCATGGACCTTATCGGCCAGGTGTCCAAGGACCTTTCCCAACTGGAGCGGCTGGACCCCTCAATGAGCCAGACCCTTGAGTCGGTAGACGCCTTGACGCACCAGGTGGACGAGTTGGCGCGTGCACTCCGAAGCTATCGTGACAGCATCGAATACAGCCCGGTCCGTCTTCAGGAGCTTGAGGAGCGTTTGGACTTGATCAACAGTCTCAAAAGGAAGTACGGCAGTACCATCGAAGAAATCCTGGAATTCGGCGAGAGGGCCTCGCAGGAGCTGGAAAAGCTATATTACAGCGAAGAGCGAATGGAGGGATTGAAGTCCCGAGAGATCGATCTCCGAAGGCAGGTCGGCAGACTTGCGGGTCAGCTCTCCGAAGCCCGGCAACACGGAGCCAAGCGCCTGGCTGATGCCATACAAGAAGAGGTCGCTGGGCTGGCCTTGGGACATGCCCAAGTGCTTGTGGATATCCGTCAATCAGACTCGGAGGACGGTGTGCCGGTTGGGACCGCGGGTCCGGTCCCGTACGCAACACCTTCTTTAGGTGGGGAGTCTATCAGGCATCTCGGGTACAACGGGACAGGCATAGACTCTGTGGAATTCTTGATGTCACTGAACCCGGGCGAACCGCCACGGCCCCTAGCCAGGATCGCCTCGGGAGGAGAAGCCTCCAGGCTAATGCTCGCCATAAAAACCATCCTATCCACGGCTGACCAGATACCAATACTCGTGTTCGACGAGGTTGATGCGGGTATAGGAGGTCGAGTCGGGAGTGTCTTGGGTCAGAAACTATGGGGTCTGTCCAAGACCCACCAGGTGTTATGCGTAACTCACCTCCCGCAAATAGCGTGTTACGCAGACCACCACGCTAAGGTTACAAAACTTGCCTCACATGACAGGACCGTGACATCGGTGCAGGGCTTGGACGGGGAGGCCAGGGTGACGGAACTTAGTCAGATGCTGGGCTCCGAAAGCGGCGCAACCCGCACCAACGCCTTAGAGATGCTACAACAAGCCAAGAGCTGGAAGGATAGCTAAAGGGTGCATCCCATCCAGGGAACTCTTGCATAACCGCCAAGGACGTAGACTCGAACCTATCTCATGTCTATTGGCGCCATCGGCCAGAGTGCTAAGCTAAACCTCAGCGAGAAGGCTCCGCGTTCTATACGGTGGGGGTCATCAAACTGAACGGAATCGCGAGTGATATTCGCGAGCCGCGAACTCTCTGACTGGGGATGGCCCGAACCTGGGCGAGCGAAATAGGAGCATGCGCATCAAGGGCGTCGTGCCGTCGAATGAGGAAGGGCCGTAACCACCGCAAAGCGAGGCGTTACCGGGCGGGGGCATCCACGGGCAGATCGGTCGTGATTATGGCGAAAATTCCCTTGGCATCGCGTGCCGGGACAGAGCGGGTGATCATCCAGATCTCGCCGCCGCCCGCATCAAAGTAGAGGGCCGTCCAGACGCCCGCATTTGCGGAGAGTGGCGCCGTTAGCCAGTCCTGCGCCTCGATGTT
Organism: Dehalococcoidia bacterium; assembly: GCA_965217565.1. GTDB lineage: Bacteria > Chloroflexota > Dehalococcoidia > Lucifugimonadales > CATOSD01 > CBDCIS01. Next base: position 120,101 of record CBDCIS010000008.1, on the reverse strand, counting down.
ATAGGAAGGCACGGCGAGGTCTATGGTGGCGTAGCCGTCGGCCGTGCGATAGACGTAGGGGCTCGTGATGACGCTGCCAGAGCGATCCAGCAGCGCAGCGGCACTGCCAAAGAATGCCGGATGGGCCTCCAAGTAGGCCTGTAAACGCTCCGTATACGCGGCTGCATCGGCCGGTCGATTCTCCTCCAACTCCGACACCAAGGTATCAAGGGCGGCTACCACGGCACTCCGCGAAGCCTCCTGGTTTGATGGGCTGTCGGTGCACGCCTGAGTGGCCGCGAGGGCAAGCAGCGTGAGAAACACGGTGATCGGCGCGCGCATGGTCATTCTTCTTGTGCTCACAGCAACGGATGCCGCAGGGCGTTCACTAGACCGATTCCGATTTTCTTCCCCTCCGGAAAGCACCAGCATGTGCGCCCTCTCCAAAGAAGTGGCTGCCGAAACCTATACGGTGAAATCCGAGCATTTGTCAATCTGATGCAATACGCTTGCAGGGCGAATTGCACAGCCTGTCGCCCCACTGTCGCAGAGTCAGGCTGAACAGGAAAACGGCGACCAAGTCTGCGGGGATACAGGAGCTACTGGCAGATGGCCGGCCATCACGCTGTTCAGTACCTTCTGTCTCGTCTGCTCCTTCCGGCTCAATGTCACTCCTTGTAACTATCTCAAAAGCGCCGTCTTTCCCGCGAAAGCGGGAATCCACGTGCGTTGAGATGCTAAACTTTGATGCTCCAGAGTAGTTTTGAGATAGTTACTTAGTCGTAAAATGGTGGAGCTGGGGGGACTCGAACCCCCTGCCTCTTCAATGCCATTGAAGCGCTCTCCCAGATGAGCTACAGCCCCTAGACTGGTTGGCAGACGGTGCCGTCGGCCACTGTCAAATATAGCAAATGCCCGCTCGCTCCGCAAGGCGGCCCACGCCGCCCCAAATCTATCGGCTAACTGGGGTGGGCGGGTTTTGGGGACTGTTTCAGGGGCTGTATGGCCATCAGATGCCGACCGGGGACATTAGCATGTGCTCTGGGTGTTCGGTGATGTGCGTCTGAGGTGGTGGCAGTGGTTGCTTTGGCGGCGCTGGGGTGTTTGCTCTCCGTTTTGCCCCCAGGAGGGCACAGCACATCCTCCGACTTGCCGAGTCCCTTCTTTTGATGCGGTACCGCGCCCCCCTTGGGTTCCCGCTTTCGCAGGAACGACGGTTGGCGGCCCACTGGACGGTTGTGGCGTAGGTCATCTTAGAGGGTGTGTGAGAAGTCTTGGATATGTATTAGAATGGAGGCATGAAACGCAAAGCATACCCCAGTGACCTGACTGATGAACAGTGGAAGATGCTCGCTCCGCTACTCCCGGCAGCCAAAACTGGGGGAAGGCCACGTACTGTAGACCTGCGGGAAGTCGTCAACGGCATTCTATACGTTCTGCGCAACGGTTGCACGTGGCGAGCCATGCCGCATGACCTCCCGCCTTGGGGTACTGTATGGTGGTATTTTCGGGAGTGGAGAGAGGATGGTACATGGGAACGAGCCAATGACGCTCTCCGAGTCAAGGTCCGGCAGGCCGAGGGGAGGAACCCGACACCTAGCGCTGCTATCATAGACAGCCAGTCGGTCAAGACTACGGAAAAAGGGGGCCTCGTGGCTATGACGCTGGCAAGAAGGTCAACGGTCGAAAGCGACATATCATTGTAGATACCATGGGGTTGCTGCTGGCGGTGGTGGTGCATCCTGCCAATATCCAGGATAGGGATGGGGCGAAGCTGGTCATCGATAAATTGATAGGGAGGTTTCCCCGCATGAGGTTGGTCTGGGCCGATGCTGGCTATGCTGGAAAGCTGGTCGAGTGGGTCTGGGCCCTGACAGGCTGGGCACTCGAGATTGTCAAGCGCCCCAGGGACAGCCACCGTTTTCAAGTGCTGCCGCGAAGATGGGTGGTCGAACGAACATTCGCGTGGCTCAGCAGGTGCCGTCGGATGAGCAAGGACTACGAAGCTCTGTCCGATACAACCGAGGCGTGGACCCATATAGCTATGATTCATCTCATGCTCCGACGCTTAGCACCAACCTAATTTGAACTTCTCACACACCCTCTAAGGTCTAGGTGGTCCGTGAGCTAGCGTCAGTATCCCCCGGTGTGCCCTGACCAAAACTGGGTAAGAGGGATGACCTTGGCGCAGATTGATGAGCAGTATCCTGGCATGACCTGCAACTCGTCCCGCAAGATTGATGAGACCGAAGCGCACTGCTTTCAGAGGCTTGCCTACCCACTCTCCACACAACGCCAACTGCTTCAGTGCCGAGTTCAGGTTGAACGCCAGCGCCACTATGGTCCACCGGCTCACTCCCCGCCAGGTTCAGCGGTATCAAAGATGTGACCACCTGGCTATCCGTCCAGCCCTGGTCCCCTTCCCTCACTCCCACGTAACGGTGCATCGACTCTCTCAGACCCGTCACCTCGAACAGATCAACGAGGTCCCCTTTCGTTGGGTGGTGGATCAGGGACAAAGCCAGAGGGCGCTCCATTCAATTGGAGCGCCCTCTGGCTCAGGCAGTCCGCGTATCCCTGCTTCCGGGAACGCTTCGCTACCTCAATATCCTGGACTCTTGCTTGACGGCGTCCCTGTAGTCCCTTCTGGCCTCTTCGAGAGTGGGCTCGCCGGGCAGGGCACGTCTGTGGATGCTATTGAGATAGGCGTCGAAACCGGTCGGCTCTTTCAGTTGGCGGATTGCTTCTACAAACCTTGGCAGCAACATTTTTGCCTCCTTTGGGGGTTGACCCCGTCCTGATAATGCAGTCCAATCTGTTCTATACTTACCATTTTAGGGGCGAACATAGTATCATGTAAACCCATATTTATTGATAATATACATTGATATTACGGATACTATTGCTGGAAGGAGTTTGACATGGAGTTGCGAGAGTTGAGGAGTTTCTGTTCCGCGGCAAAGCTTTCGAGCATTTCCAAGGCCGCGGAACAGCTTGATCTTGGTCAGCCTACGGTCACGACTCACATCAAGAAGTTGGAAGAAGAGCTTGGCATGGCGCTGTTCGACAGGGTGAAGCGGCCAATTCAGCTAACGCTGGCGGGCGACAGGCTCGCGGAGTTGGCGACTCCCCTGGTGGAAGGCATTGAAGCGCTGGCGACTCGGACTACGCTGGCCGAGGAGCACGGGCCCATCACTATCGCCTCGACGCCGGACATCATCCCGCATACGCTGCTGAGAGTCGTTAGGGCCTACCTCCTCCAGTACCCTCACGCCCATCTCAGGGTGCGGTCCGGCACACGGGCATTGGTGATGCAGCTAGTGAGGCAGGGAGAGGTGGACATTGGCATCGTGCAGCACCCCGAGCGAAGTGACGATCTCGCTTTCGAGGGGTTGTTCGTCTATGAGAACGTATTGATTGCACCCAAAGATCACCCGCTGCTCTCAGAGCCGTTGACGTCGCTAGAACAACTGGCCCCCTTTCCCCTGATCATGATGGGGCGAGGCACACATACCAGGTCCTTCATCGAGCGCGAGTTGACCCGCAAAGGCCTTGCCTACGAGGTGCTTCTGGAGTTGGACAGTATGGACATGATCAAGAAGTACGTCTCGCTCGGAATGGGGATCTCCGTGGGGCCTCGCCTGGCCATCGAGCCTGAGGACGAGCGCGAGTTGGGCGTGGTCAGCCTCGCGAACCTGCTGCCAGTGGATCAGGGCGGGATAGTAACGCTGCAGGGCAAGGCCACGTCCACGCCGGCGCGGAAGTTCATCTCAGTAATGAGGGACACGCTCGTGCCCAGGGGTTTGAGGCGATGACTCTTGCCGGCGCTGTTGGGTTGAGGACGTTCTGGAACGCGCGGGCCAATCGGGACGTCAGTTCAACGTGCTTAAAGGTCTGAATCCAACCAGTTTCGCGGTCACAAGTTGGCGATAGTCGTAGTGCGGCCTGTTGGAACAGGTCACGAGGGTTATCGTGGAGTCCTCGGTGTCATATAGGTGAAGCTCATCGCGGTGCAACACCTCCGACTCCACGACCTGGTAGAGGTATTCACCTTTATCGCTCAGGACACTGACGTAAACGGGGTCCCCGTTGGTGAGGTGCTCGGCAACGTCGGGCAGCCTGTTGAAGACGTTGCCCTCTCCCCTAACGAAACTCTCGAGGTGACCGAAGAACCAGCCGTTGCCCGCCTCGCCCGGATTCGCCGAACTCGGTATGTGACCAACGACCCTGTCCGGCGTCTCGTAGGCGCGGCTATCGCCGAGGTCGAGAATGGCGAGCTCGCTTACGGCGGAGTCAACGCCGATAATCGGTATGATCATTCTCTGCGCGCCGGCCCTGGCGCCCTTTTCGGCCCAATCCGACGCGGCAATGGGCTTGAAACCGGCTGTCGGACTTGTATCCACAGCGGTGTAAACGTCCGTTCCCGCCCACATTGGTTGATGCCAGTACTTTGGGTGCATGTTGGATGCGGGATACACCGATTCGTAGGTCGATACTGGGAAGGGCACGGCCTCAGCGGCCGGCTCTAATTTGTCGCCGGCTGCCACGAGGTGCGATGACAGCGACAGCACTGGAAGGCTCGGCCCGGCGTTGGATGGAGACTCGGCATCGAGGAGCGAGGAGCGCAGGGGTGGCACAGAGGCCCCATTGAGCGCAGGCGAGCCGAGCGGCGCGACGGCATCCTGGGAAGCGCCAACCAACGACGCGGCAGGCGCGGGCGGCAGCGATGGGGGCCCCTCGAAGGAAGCGTTCAGCTTGTGCAACTGTGTGGAAGAGTACAGCCCCAACCCATAGTAGGCCCCAACGCCGGAAAGCAACAGCAACCCAACGGCGATCATCACCAACCCCAAGAAGAGGCTGAACCCGCGGCGGTATTTGGTTAGCCAGCGATGAGAGCTACTGTCTGCCCGCATCGAACCCCTCTAGCCTATAAGAACTCTCACGCAAACAGGATACGCTTACCAAACCTCAGACGGCCCAACGGCCGCCCCGTTGTCCCATCATGGTAGCAAACTGTGACCGCCGCCGCCAGTGTAAACTCGCTCTTCAAACAGGGCAAATCTCGATTTCAAACAATGAAACAGCTACTCCGCTGAAACGGAGTAGCTGACGAGTGCGCGATTGGGCCGAGTTCTCAGACGGAGATACAGGCATCCGCCTTGCCGCCGTTGGGCAGGGACGCAACCGCTAGGCCGGGCCAGTCCGGCGTGGGCTAACGCATTCGGGGAGAGTGCATTGCGCCGCTGGCGATGGGTTCGTTCAGGTAAACGTCGCCATTGCGTATCTTGATATTGAAACCACAATCGGGATTGCTGCACACCCAAGCCTTGTAGTGAATTGGCGCTCCCTGGCTCCCAAAGTCAGAGAGTGGTAACAAGCTGCCTTCGGTGCATCTGCGGCAATCGGGCCATCCGTTTAGTTCCACCGTTTCCTCCTCATTTTCCACCGCCCTAGAGTTAAGGCGCGGCAAGTATAACACCCCTGACTCACGTTTGCAAAGCATTGCTTCTCACATCACCAGTGGGAGTTGGCAGACTTACCGCGCAAGCGGGATGGAGCGCAACGACTCATGGACTGCGCCATCCGGTTTCAACGTACTTCGCATGAGTTCAACGGACGCTACGCTGATTTCAGCTCCAGGCTCTATGTGAATCTCGGACAGGGCGCGGGCGGCAAGCTGCCGGTCGGCCTTCGACGTGCCATTCCTGATTCGCGCCATGGTCAGGTGAGGACTGAACGCCCGCAGGTCCTTTGGAAAGCCCAGCGGGGCCAGGGCGTCGTCAACCTGCCCCTGAAGCGCCCAGAGCGCGGCAAGGTCGCCCTCGATGCCCGCCCAAAGCACCCTCGGGGCGCCGCCATGCGGGAACACGCCCGTTCCTCCGAGCGTGAGAACGAACGGCCCATGCGCCCGCGCCGCGCTCTCCAACGCGACTGCCACCGGCTCAACCCGTGATAGCGGAACGTCTCCCAGAAACTTGAGCGTGAGGTGTATGCCCTCCGGCCGCGCCGGTCGCAGACCAGGAATCCGAGCGAGCCTCAACTCTTCGACCAGCCCGGCCAGGGCTCGCCGCGCGTTAGCCGGAAGCTCGATGGCGATGAAAGCGCGTACGGTCTCGCTCATTGCGGCTTCAACTCGTGGCGCAACTCCGCGAGTTGGCGGTACCACACCACAAGGTTGTCGAGCGAGTATGCGGCGTTTGCGGGGCTTGGGTTCGGAACCACGAACACGCGCGAACTCCCGATCCCACACGGCTGGAGTCCCAACTCGGGCCGCGTGTCCACTCCCTCGGCGTACTTGAGATAGTTGCGATACGCGGTCATCCCGTGAAAGCACGCTATCAGCGGCTGAAATCGCTCCAGCTTTCGCTTGAGGGCCGGCGCCCACTTCCGAAAGTCGGCGGCGCGCAAGTCCGACGCGCCCCTGGATGGCCGCTTGACCACGTCGGTGAAGCCTATACCATGCTCGATGACCCTGTAGTCTGTGCGCGCTTCTATCGGCTCGGCCACCAGCCCCGAGCGGTTGAAGGCGGGCCAAAAGCGGTTCCTGGGCGAGGCGAAGTAGTGTCCCTCCCGCGCGGAGGTCAACCCAGGGTTGAGCCCTACGAAGACGACGTCCAGCCCCGGCTCCAGGTAATCGGGCAGGGTATTCATCTCACTGGTGAACGGCGGGGCCTGCGCCGCCACCGGCGGCTATCGCCTCTCCGGTGATTGCCTCTGCCTTGGGAGAGGCGAGGAAGGTTACTACATAGCCAATCTCTGTGGCATCGACGATACGGCGGATCGCCAGGCCCTGCGCCATCCGCTTCTCGGCGTCCTCCACGGAGATGCCCTGCCGCTGCGCCTGCTCTTCGAGCATCGGCCCCGTGCGCTCCGTGCGAGTCGCGCCTGGATGAACGACGTTGACGGTAATGCCGTCCGGCCCCAGTTCGTTGGATAGTGTCTTGGTCATGTGCACCAGCGCGAGATTGCGCACGCCGCTATAGGTTCCCGAGTTTCTCGCGGCAAGACCGCCTATGTTGATTATGCGCCCCCACTTCTGACCCTGCATGATGGGGGCGACGGCCTGGGCGCAGCGGAGATAGCCGACGACCTTGGTGTCGATGTCCGACAGCAGGTCTTCATCGCTGGCATCGGCAAGTCCGCCTCCCACCAGTCCGCCCGGAGCGGCGGCGTTGTTCACGAGAATGTCCACCTTGCCAAAGGCTTCCACCGCGGCGTCAACCAAGCCCTTCACCGACTGGGTGTTGGTAGTGTCCGCCGGCACGGCGAGAATGCGTCGCCCCGTCTCAGCCTCTAGCTCCTTCGCAGCCTGCGCCAGAAGCTCCTCGCGCCTGGCGCAGATGACGACGTCAACGCCCTCTCTCGCAAGTTCTCTTGCCACGGCTTTGCCGATTCCGACACTCGCGCCCGTTACGATTGCCGACTTGCCCGCAAGTTCCAGGTCCATTGTCTCCTCCTTTCTAGTATGGCAGATCCGTATCAGGGCGCTCCTGCACGTAGTGCGCCTGCCGAACGCCAAAATCCTCCTGAAGCTGCACTGTCAGGCCGCCGTCCACGACCAGCGCGTGGCCGGTGATGAACGATGCCTCGTCGGAGCTCAGGAACACGATGGCGTTGGCGACGTCCACTGGTCGCCCAACCTTCCTCAGCGGGTACTGGTCCTCGAGGAAGCGCGCCCCGGAGGAATCCTCTCCCCTGCTGGCCTGTATGCGCTCCGTCACGATGTGGCCGGGGCATATGGCATTGATCCTGATGCCCAGCGGCCCAAAGTCGGTCGCCATCTGCCTCGTCATTCCGATTACCGCCGACTTGCCCGCCTCGTAAACCAGCTTGCCTGGGGCCATGAGAATGCCATGCACCGACGCAATGTTCACGATGCTGCCCGCTCCGGTCTTGCGCATCTCTGGCACGGCGTACTTGACGCCCAGGAATATGGACTTCGCCAGCACGCCCATCTCCAGGTCCCACCTCTCTTCCGACACGTCGAGCGCGCTGCCTGTGTCCGGTCCGTGCGCGGGGCTGTAGGCGTTGTTCACCAGGATGTCCAGCCTGCCCCACAGTTGCGACGCCTTCTCGATCATGGCCCTGATATCGTCGTGGCTGCCAACGTCGGCGCGAATCACCTCGGCCGTGCCTCCCGCCGCGCGAATCATCTCAGCGTTGGCCTCGGCGGCCGGCACGTCGATGTCCGCGATCAGCGTCTTCGCCCCTTCCTCCGCAAGCCGCCGCGCCGCCGCGCCGCCGATGCCCATGGCGCCGCCCGTAACTACCGCCACCTGGCCTTCCAGTCTTCTCATAGCTAGCCTCCGTATGCACGGAGTCGTCACGCCCTCTCGGTGTTTGAAAATGAGCGGCTCCGTGTCATAATGGTAAGCACATTGTAACCCTTGCGGCGCATCTTACAAGGGCGAAGTGGCGAGGACGCTAATGGCCGACGACATCATAGGAATGGATGACATGATGGCCGTTTACGAGGTTACCGACCGCTTTGGCATAGATCGCGAGACTATTAGCGTTCCGCTGGAGAAGAGCGGCGCGGGGGCCGTGAGCAGGCAGCTAACGGGCGGAGTCGAGATCACGGTACCGGCGACGGTTCCCATCCTCGAATGGCTCCCAACCCTTGAGGCCGAGCTTCGGGGCAGCGGATTCCTGCTACTGGAAGATGAAGACGATGAGTTCTGACGGCGCAAACGGCTTGCGAGACGGAGATGGGCTATGAAATGGAGTTCAACGGTATCCGAGGCTTCCTCGCTGGGAGAGGCGGTGGTCGAGTGCGCGTCCAGGATTCGCGAGGAGCTAGGGGATGCAACGCCCGACCTCGTGGTTGCCTTCGTTTCGGCTCACCACGGTGGGGAGTACGAGAGCCTTCCGGGACTGGTGGCTGACAACCTGCCGGACGGCACGCTTATCGGCTGCTCCAGCGGCGGCGTCATCGGAGCGGGAACAGAGGTTGAGCATCGCGCGGGATTCGCGATGGCGGCGGCGCATCTGCCGGGTGTGTCCATGACGCCGTTTCACGTGGAGGACGCCGCGCTGCCGGACGGCGACGCTGCGCCGCGCCAGTGGGAGAGCCTGTTCAAAATACCGGCTCACGACGACCCGCAGTTCCTTCTGCTGGCAGACCCCTTCAGTTTGAGGGGAGAGCACATGCTAATGGGGCTGGACTACGCATATCCCAAGAGCGTGAAGATCGGCGGGCTGGCCAGCGGCGGCGACCGCCCGGGCACGAACGCGCTGTATCTGAAGGACGAGGTTCACGACTCCGGCGTGGTGGGGCTCGCGCTAACCGGCGACATCGTGGTCGATACCGTCGTCGCGCAGGGGTGCCGGCCCATCGGCCAGCCCATGCAGGTTACGCGCTGCAACCGCAATGCGCTGCTGGAGCTCAATGGACAGACTCCTTTCGAGGCGCTCAAGGAGATATTCGTTGGCCTGAGCAGCCAGGATCAGCAGCTTGCCCAACACTCGCTCTTCCTGGGTGTGGTCATGGACGAACTGAACGACTCCCCAAAGCTTGGAGACTTCTTGATTCGCAACATCGTCGGCGTGGACGCGCAGCGGGGCATCCTGGCCATTGGAGAGGTGCTGAAGGAAGGTCAGACCGTGCAGTTTCACCTGCGAGACGCCGGCGCGTCGGCTCTCGATCTCGACGCGATGCTGGAACAGTACGCCAACAGCCACTCCATACACCGGGACGCGGGAGCGCTGCTGTTCTCGTGCCTGGGCAGAGGTTCGTACCTGTACGGACACGCCGACCACGACACCGACATGTTCCGCGATAAACTGGGGCCGATGCCGCTGACGGGCTTCTTCTGCAACGGAGAGATCGGCCAGGTCGGAGGCTCGACCTACTTGCACGGCTACACCAGTTCCTTCGGCGTCTTCCGGCCAAAGGGATGATGATCGCCATATGGGTATCGCTCAGCTGCTCTGCCCTCCGCGCGTCGAACCCTGCGCGTCCAACCAGAGAAGAATCTGCTCCGTGTGCTCTGCGTAGTGGCCGTAAGCATCGACGCGGATACGCGTTCCGACTTCGCTCCGCCCGACATCCACTTCCGCAAGCCCTGAAATAAGCTCTACCAGTCGCAGATGCGATTCCTCGAGAGCATCGTACAACTCCGCCAGGGTGATATTCCTGTTTCTGTCCGCCTCCCGCGCGTTAAAGTCGTCAACGCCGGACCAGGTTACAAGCGCATTGGTATCCCGATCGTCGAGGTAGCGCCGCAACGCTCGAAGGGCCTCCCGGTCCCAAGTCGCCACGTGCCCGATCAGGTCCTTGACCGACCAGGGACCGACAACGCCGGGCACATCGACGTCATCTTGCGGAACCAGAGCGATCGCGCGTTTCAAGTCCCCCCATGCGCTGCTCACAGCGCAAAGTATATGTTGTCGGTCCGTCATTCTATGCTCCTTGGGTAAGCCTCCACGTCCGCCTCGATCGTGGGGGTAATAGCCGGCGCCTGGATTGTGGAGACCGAACGACCATGCCCCTCGTGATCAGACATGTTGATCCACCAGGACTGGATTGCCGTCCGGGTCCAAAGCCACAAAGCTGGCTGGCCCTGTGCTGTTCTCATCCGCTTCGCTAACCAGGTGTACACCTTTCTCCTTTAGCCGCCGCTGCAACTCACGCACGTCTGTAAAGGTATCGAGCGGTTGAGCCCTGCCATCCCAACCCGGATTGAAGGTTAGTATGTTCCTCTCGAACATTCCCTGAAAGAGGCCTATGGTGCAATCGCCGTTCCTGAGAATCTGCCAGTTCTGCGCAGGATCACCACCAACAGCCTCAAACCCGAACTTCTCGTAGAAAACCCTTGAAGCTTCGAGGTCCTCCACGGCCAGGCTAATGGAAAAGGCGCCGAGTTCCATGTTCTGCTCCTCCTGTACTGTTCATAGCGTCTCGCGGTTGCTGTCCGCCGGAGACATGTTGGCGCGCCAAACCGGTTCTCAGGTTGGGCAGCCATCATTCGACCAAGTCAACCAACTCCGTTAAGAGATGATACTTCATGTTTACTCTTCATGTTATGGGTCTCCTTCCAGGATGCAACGCCGGTGTGGGATTAGCTCGCATCTGGACGGATGGATGTTTTCGCTGGCGGAAAAACGCCTGTGGGTGTCTCATTTTGATTCATTGTGTCTCATTCCTACTTGGGGTCTGTGACGCTGTAAGAGGATTTAGGGGATGTTTCTGAGTTGGAATGTAGTAGGGTCGCGGTTGTTCGTATAGGAAATGAGACACTCGTTTCTGTGGTTTTCGCACATCAGTCGCGCAATTGGTGTCGCGGTCTGGCGGGCGAGAGCGATGGCGGTTGTGGGTGATGGGAGTATGATAGCACAGGCGTTCGTATATGTCAATAGGTCGCACGGAGGGCAAAGCTGTATCAGTTTAGTCGGTGGGGTGTCACCCTGACCCCAGCCCTCTCCCATCAAGGGAGAGGGAGAAGTCGCTCTCGCGGGAGGCGCCTACCAAACTGGTACAGGTTCCTTCGCCAGATAGCAATTGCTAACCGCAACGGGAAGTGGTACAATCTCCCTGATAACAAAAATCTAAAGAGTAAGGGACCCAGGAGAAGGGGTTGGATAAGGCTGAAAAACAGGCCATCATCGACGAATACCAGACTCACGAGAACGACACCGGTTCCGCTGAACTTCAGGTAGCCCTGCTGACGACCCGCATAAACCAGCTCACTCAGCACCTTAGAGTCCACAACCACGACGAATCCACGCGACGCGGGCTTCTCAAGATGGTAGGGCGCCGACGCCGGTTGCTCCGATACCTAAACGGGGAAGACGTAGGCCGCTACAGGTCTCTCATCGCCAGGCTTGGACTAAGAAGATAGCTCCGAACACCCGGAGCTATCTCTCTATCTGTTTGGGTTTCCCGTTTTAGGAGGTACACTCTCTCATGTCGTCCAGTTTTAGCCGTCTTATCGGCTCCGAAACCATCACCATCGAGGGCGGCAAGCTCGCCCAAAAGGCCAACGGCTCAGTCCTTGTGCGCTCCGGCGATTGCGTCATTCTCGCGACCGCCACCATGAGCAAGCCAAGGGAGGGCATCGACTTCTTTCCCCTCACCATAGAGTTCGAGGAGAGGCTCTACGCCAGGGGCAAGATACCCGGCAGCTTCTTCAGACGCGAAGGAAGGCCCAGCACTCACGGCATCCTCATCGCCCGCCTCACCGACAGGCCCATCAGACCACTCTTCCCCAAGGGATTCCGCAACGAAATCCAGGTCATCCTCACTCCGCTGTCCATCGACCAAGAGACTCCCATCGACGTGCTCTGCGTCATGGGCGCGTCGGCGGCGCTGTCGGTCTCCGACATCCCATTCGAAGGCCCCATAGGCGTGACCCGGATGGGATACGTCAATCGCCAGTTCGTGGTCAATCCCACTCACGCGCAGCTCGAGGAAAGCTCTCTCGACCTGATAGTCGCCGGCTCCAGAGACGGTGTCATCATGATGGAGGCCGGCGTCACCGAGATGCCCGAGGACCTCGTTCTCGAGGCCATCAAGCGCGCCCAAGACGTTAACCAGCAGGTCATAGACATCCAGGAGGAGGCCGTCCGCTCCATCGGCAAGGCCAAGATCGGCTACGAGTCCGATGCCTACCCCGAGAGCCTGGACGAGTGGATGAAGCAGCAGGCGCGCGGCAGGCTGGCTTCGGTTCTGCAATCGTCCGTGAGCGGTGAAGAGCAGTCGGAGCAGTTGAGTCGACTCAAGGCCGACGTCGTGGAGCGGCTGGAGGCCGATTACCAGAAGAGCGACATACTCAATGCGTTCCAGGCCGCGGAGGAGGAGGAGTTTCGCCAGGTTATTCTCAACGACGGCAAGCGGCCCGACGGCCGCGGCCTGCGAGAGATTAGGGCAATCTCCTCCGAGGTGGGACTCCTGCCGCGCACTCACGGCACAGGACTGTTTACTCGCGGCGAGACGCAGGTTCTCGGCGTCACCACGCTCGGCTCCGTCGGCGACGCGCAGAAGCTCGACACGCTCAGCCCCGAGGACACGAAGCGCTTCATGCTCCACTACAACTTCCCGCCCTACTCAACGGGAGAGGCGCGCCGGGTAGGTTCGCCGGGTCGCAGGGAGATAGGCCACGGCGCGCTTGCGGAGCGTGCGCTGGCCGCCGTGCTCCCCTCCGAGGAGGACTTCCCGTACACCATCCGAATCGTCTCGGAGGTTATGAGCTCCAACGGCAGCACCTCAATGGGCAGTGTCTGCGCCAGCACCCTCGCCCTGATGGACGCGGGCGTACCCATCAAGGCTCCCGTCGCGGGCATATCCGTCGGACTGGTGACCGGCGATAACGGCAGATACGTCACTCTGACCGACATCCAGGGCATGGAAGACCACATCGGCGACATGGACTTCAAGGTCGCGGGAACCGCGGAGGGCATCACCGCGATTCAGCTCGACATCAAGGTCAAGAGCATCGGACTCGATGTCTGTCGGGACGCGCTGGAGCAGGCGCGAGAGGCGCGTCTCTTCATCCTGGAGCGAATCGGGGAGACTATCCAGGAGAGCCGCTCCCAACTCAGCCCGTACGCACCGCGCGTTCTGAGGATCAACATCCCAGTGGAGAAGATTGGCATCGTCATCGGGCCGAGCGGAAAGACCATCCGCGGCATCATCGAGGCGACCAAGGCCACGGTGGACGTTATGGACGATGGGACCGTCGTAGTTGGGTCCATCAACGAAGCCTCTGCCGCCAAGGCCGTCGGCATGATAGAGAACCTCATCCGCGAGGTTAAGGTGGGCGACATCTATACCGGCAAGGTGGTCAGGCTGATGAACTTCGGCGCGTTCGTGGAAATACTTCCCGGCAAGGACGGCCTCGTTCACATCAGCGAGCTCTCCGAGCGCCACGTCGCCAACGTCGAAGACGAGGTCGATGTCGGCGACGAGATTACCGTCGTCGTCAGGGAGATCGACAACATGGGCCGCATCAACCTCTCCCGCCGCGCACTGCTCCAGGGAGACGACCTCTCGGACGAAGGCGCGGCCGAACCGGCGCTGGCGCGCAGAGGCCCCAGTGGAGACAGGGGCGACTTCCGTCCGCAGGAACGCAGACAGGACGGAGACAGAGGCGGCTACAGACCTCGAAACGACAACCGCCCCGGCGGAAACAGAGGCGGCCGCGGCGGCCCACGCCCTCCCGGCGGCAGACCGCCACAGCGCAGGGGTTAGGCCAACCTTGTTGCGGCTAACCGGGGTACCTGCCGGGCTGTGACCACCTGACGCGGGTCGGACCACCCGTGTAGGGGCAGACCCTTGTGGGTTGCCGTCGTTGGCCCACCTGCCATGCGGAAACGGGGGCAGCCACCTACCGAAACCTTGCATTAGCCTTCACGTTAAACTAACCTTCCCTGTGAAAGGGGAAGGTTTTCTCTTTCTTCTAGACGAACTGGCAGCCCGAAAGGTCCTCCGAGGAGACGCAGCAATGGACATAATCAAAGTGGTGGTTCAAGGCGCGTATGGCAAGATGGGACTGGAAACGGTCAACGCCATCTGCCGGGAGCCGGGGATGGAGGCCGTCTGCGCGGTGTCCCGGCGTGCCCAGAAGGGCGACTCCTACGCGCTGCCGGACGGCTCCGGCGACGTGCCGCTCTCAAGCTCGCTGGAGGACGTTATCGGAGACGCGCAGGTGGTGGTGGACTTTACGAACGCCGAGGGAGCCATGGCCGCGATGGGTGTCGCCCTGGCGCGCGGCGCGAACGTAGTAACAGGTTCCACGGGTCTGACCGAGGCCAACCTGGAGGAGGCAGAACGCCTCGCCGCAGAGAACGAGCGAAGCGTCATAGTCGCGCCCAACTTCGCGCTGGGGGCTGTGCTGATGATACACCTTGCCAAGATGGCGTCGCCCTTCTTCGACTACGCCGACCTCACGGAGGTCCATCACGAGGCGAAGATAGACGCGCCCTCTGGCACGGCGTTGGCAATCGCCAGGGCCGCTGCCGAGGGCAGGGGAAGCCCGTTCGTGGCGCCGAGGGCCGAGAAGGAGACGCTGGCAGGAACGCGGGGCGGCGACCTGGACGGGGTAGTCATACACAGCGGACGGATGCCGGGCCGCGTGGCTCACCACGAACTGGTATTCGGCGCGCTGGGCCAAACCCTGACCCTGCGCCACGACTCCATAAACCGCGAGAGCTTCATGCCCGGCGTCCTGATGGCTATACGCCAGTCGGTGAACTCCACCGGCCTGACGGTGGGGCTGGACAAGCTAATGGGGCTGGGCTAGAAGCCCGCCACCGGGACCGCCCGACACCACTTCTAGTAAATGTTCCGAGCTTAGAGGGTGTGTGAGAAGTTCAAATTAGGTTGGTGCTAAGCGTCGGAGCATGAGATGAATCATAGCTATATGGGTCCACGCCTCGGTTGTATCGGACAGAGCTTCGTAGTCCTTGCTCATCCGACGGCACCTGCTGAGCCACGCGAATGTTCGTTCGACCACCCATCTTCGCGGCAGCACTTGAAAACGGTGGCTGTCCCTGGGGCGCTTGACAATCTCGAGTGCCCAGCCTGTCAGGGCCCAGACCCACTCGACCAGCTTTCCAGCATAGCCAGCATCGGCCCAGACCAACCTCATGCGGGGAAACCTCCCTATCAATTTATCGATGACCAGCTTCGCCCCATCCCTATCCTGGATATTGGCAGGATGCACCACCACCGCCAGCAGCAACCCCATGGTATCTACAATGATATGTCGCTTTCGACCGTTGACCTTCTTGCCAGCGTCATAGCCACGAGGCCCCCTTTTTCCGTAGTCTTGACCGACTGGCTGTCTATGATAGCAGCGCTAGGTGTCGGGTTCCTCCCCTCGGCCTGCCGGACCTTGACTCGGAGAGCGTCATTGGCTCGTTCCCATGTACCATCCTCTCTCCACTCCCGAAAATACCACCATACAGTACCCCAAGGCGGGAGGTCATGCGGCATGGCTCGCCACGTGCAACCGTTGCGCAGAACGTATAGAATGCCGTTGACGACTTCCCGCAGGTCTACAGTACGTGGCCTTCCCCCAGTTTTGGCTGCCGGGAGTAGCGGAGCGAGCATCTTCCACTGTTCATCAGTCAGGTCACTGGGGTATGCTTTGCGTTTCATGCCTCCATTCTAATACATATCCAAGACTTCTCACACACCCTCTTAGCGAAAGTGCAGAAATTGCCCCACAAGCTGCAGTCACCCACGAACCTGTATCGGTCTATTCGGTAGGGGCGTTCCCTCGTGGGAGCCCAGGTATGGGAAAGAGGGCAGGCACAAGACCTGCCCCTACCGGCGTTCCCTTGTGGGGGCCCCAGGGTTTGCCTCTGTAAGGCAGCACCTACTAAATTGAAACAGGTTCTCGTCCCTAGGCCGGCTTGAACTTGGGCAGCGCGATTGTGTCGGTGATGTCCTCGAATACCGCCTCCAGGGACATTCCGATTTGCAGCTTCTCCGGCGTGGGGTCGTCGATGACGATGTTCGTCGGCATACGCGGCCCCTCGTCGAGCTCCACGACGGCCACCACGTAGGGCGCGTCCTGCGCGAAGCCGGGGTGCGGCGGACGGTGCGCGATGGCGTAGGTGTACAGGGTACCCTTGCCGCTAGCCTTTATCCAGGAGGTGTCCTTGGAGAAGCAGCAGGGGGAGATGTCGCGCGGATAGAAGTATGGGTTGCCGCAGTCGTTGCAGTTTCGCAACCACAACTCGTGCTCCTTGGCCTTGTTCCAGTATTCGTCTGACTCGCCCTGCGGAACAGGGACGGGCTTGTTGTACTGCTGGGTCATCGCGTTCTCCTAAACCTGGTGATACTGCAAGACACTAGGGGTCCGGCGGCCTAGTCCACCGCCAGAACGACGCTGCCGGTGGATGACAGCGAACCGCCTGTGCCGTGCATGATAGAAATCTTCGGGTCGTCTATCTGCCGCTCGCCCGCCTCGCCTCGAAGCTGCCTCACGGCCTCCAGAATCAGGAACATGCCGTACATTCCGGAGTGGGTGTATGACAGTCCGCCGCCGGAGGTGTTCATGGGGAAGTCTCCGCCGGGCGCGGTGCGCTGGTTCGCGACGAAATCCGCGCCCTCACCCGGCTTGCAGAACCCCAGGCTCTCCAGGGTTATCAGCACGGTGTAGGTGAAAGAGTCGTATATCATCGCCAGGTCGATGTCGTCGTGGGTGACGCCCGCCCGTCCCATGGCGGCGGGCCCGGAGTTGGCGGCCCACGTCTGCGTCATGTCCGGCATCTGGCTTATCATGTTGTGGGAGTGGCCCTCGGCGGCGCCCAGAATCCACACGGGCTTCTTCGCCAGGTCGCGCGCCCGCTCCGCCGTGGTAACCACCGCCGCGCCGCCCGCGTCGGTGACCAGGCAGCAGTCGAGGAGGTGGAAGGGCCAGGCAATCCAGCGCGAATCGTGGTAGTCGTCGAACGACATTGGGTCCTTCATGTAGGCCTTGGGATTCTTGAGCGCCCACTTGCGGGTGGACACCGCAATCTCCGCCAGCGCCTGGCGTGTGCGGTCTTCGCCGTACTGGTGCATGTAGCGGCGGCAGGCCAGCGCGTAGTTGATTGGCGCGCCGATGAAGCCATAAGGGGTCTCGAACTGGGAAGTCGGCTCCGCCGCGTTTCCCCCGGCGCGGCTGCGCGCGCTGCGGCCGGCCTCGCCGTGCGTTATCAGCGCGACCTCGCAGTAGCCGGCATTGATGGCCGCGACCGCGTGGCCGACGTGAATGACGAACGACGACCCACCGACCGACGTGCTATCGGTGTAGCGGGGCTTGATTCCCATGTACTCAGCTGTGCTGAGCGTCGATGAGCCTGCCGCGAACACGCCGTCGACGTCCTTGATGGACAGACCGGCGTCCGCGAGCGCGTTGTAGCCCGCTTCCGCGTGATGCTGAAGGTTCGACTTGTTCTCCACTCTGCCTATAACGTCGGACTCGTCAACCCCGACGATAGCGCATGTTCTGGACAAATCAGCCATGTCTGACTGGACCTCCTAACTTAGTTGGTTCCTTTGGGAATAGCGCACTCACGCCATCGGCAACGCGCCAGCATCGCTCAAGAGCCGCGCCTAGCATATACCGTTGCTGGCCGCAAAGCAATAGGGGCTGACGCCAGTGGCTGTTCAGAGTTTGTGGCGCATTGGCTGTGTGTACGCAGGGTTGAACCGCGAAAAACCAACTGGGTCATTTGGGTCATTCTGGGACATTTGCTATCTTTAGGCTGCGACGGCCTGCGGTTTCGCGGAATGACATTGAACGCAGAATAGCACGCATGTACGGCCCTGTCAAGCATCACAAGGTTTTCCGGTCGAACGACCTTCCGGGACCTGGCATCGAGTCAGAACAGCTATTGACGCCGGGCCGCTCACGGTGAGACGCAGCCGCGCTCTACTTCAGGGGCGAGAAGTCAGTTGGGGCGAGCAGTGAGTTGCTGATTCGCGTCGTGAGCGGGCCATCGACTTCGGACTGGGCCCTCACGCGCTGCCACTCCGGGTCGTCGCGGAACGCCGCCCATGCGCTGTCGCGCTGCGCCGCGTCCTCGAATGCGACGATGTAGATGAGCCTGTCGCTGTAATCTCCGACGCTTGCCGTCCAGTAGCCTATGTTCTTGATGCCGTGACGTTCGAATATCTCGAGAGTGTGGTCGCGGAACCTGGCCTGAAGGGCGGCCATCTTGCCCGGCGCGGCCTCATACACGCGGTACTCGTAAATCATCTTACCCTCCTTGCTACTGAGACTGTACTCTCGTCGTTAGCTCCTCGGTCAGCCCTTTGGCAATCGACTCGAACACCCCGTGCGGCGGCCCGTTGGTGAACACGACGTCGATTGGCGTTATGGACACCCGCTTGTTGCGGACCGCCCACCTGTCCGTGCCCTCCTCCGGTTGGGTATTGATCGACCTGTTGTGCTTGATCCAGAAATGCTCCTTGCGCCCGTCGCTGCCCCGCTCCACGTTCTCCAGGAAGGCCTTCGGCCCCAAGCGGGTTAGCTGAACTTCCTCTATCTCGTCGAGGCCGATGTTGGGCAGATTCACGTTCAGAAGCAGCGGAGAGGGCATGGGGTTGTCGAAGATGGCCTTTGCCAACGCGCTCGTCACCCGAGCCGCGGCGTCGTAGCGAACGCTCGTGAGCGACGCCACCGAGACGGCGATGGACGGGATGTTGCGAAAGTATCCGTGAAACGCGCCGCCTACCGTGCCGGAGTTGATGACGTCCATTCCAAAGTTCGCGCCCTGGTTTATCCCCGATACCACGAGGTCGAAGGGCGCCTTCACCAGCGCCTCGGTCGCCAGGATCACGCAGTCGCCGGGGGTTCCCTGCACCGAGTAGGCCTTGACGCCCTCTATGGGAGCAGCAACCTCCTGGGCGCGCAAGACCGCCATCAGCGTCATCGCCGCGCTGACTCCGCTCAGGTCGCGGTCCGGCGCGACCACGATAACCTCGCCCAGAGGCTTGAGCGCGTCGGCTACGCTCCAAAGCCCGGGAGAGTTTATGCCATCATCGTTGGTTACGAGAATTCTCAAGTCCGGCCCCCGGCAATGAGGATGCTTGTACGCGCTCGTGTGAAGAGAGTTCTTCAGCAGCGAGCACATTATATCAGAATCTCAGGCCACGGTTGCGCAATCCCCGCAACCCACAGTCGGGCACAAGGAGCCTGTCTCGAAACGTAGTTGACCTGCGAGTGCGGACCCTTCGACAGGCTCAGAGCCTGCCCCGGACCCGATTCCGGGGGCGAACGTTTCCAAGGTCAAAAGCCGTTCGTGGTGAGCCTGTCGAACCACGCTTTGGCAGATCTGGTTGACTTATGGTACAGGCTTCGAGACCAACCCCCACAGACCCGCGCGCCTACCGCCATTATCACAGGGTGATGTTGTCGATGAGCCTGGTCCTTCCGATATAGACTGCCAGGGGAATCAGCGCCGGGCCGTCGATGCGCTCCACCTCCTCAAGAGTTGTCGCATCGGCAATGCTGACGTAGTCGATGCGGGCCAGAGGCTCGCCTTCGATAAAGGCTCGCATCTGTTCGCGCACGTCCCCCGCATCCCTGTTGCCACGCTCCCAAAGCTCTCTAGCCAGACAGAGCGACCTGTATAGCGCCAGCGCCGCCCTTCTCTCTTCCGCTCCCAGGTAGATGTTGCGGCTGCTCAAGGCCAGCCCGTCGGCCTCGCGCACGGTGGGCACGACGACGATCTCCGCACCGAGGCCCAGAGCGGCGTTGAGCCGCTTGACCACGACACACTGCTGAGCGTCCTTCTGGCCGAAATAGGCCCTGTCCGGACGTACGACAGCGAGCAGCTTGCATACCACGGTGGCGACTCCCCTGAAGTGACCGGGACGGGACTTCCCTTCGAGCCTGGAAGCGACCCCGCCAACCTCAACGTAGATGTCGAAGTCCTTGGGATACATCTCCTCCACGGTGGGCGCGAAGACGAGTTCCACGCCTTCTGCATCCAGGCTAGCTAGGTCGGCTTCTATATCCCTAGGGTAGGTCGAGAAGTCCTCGCTGGGGCCAAACTGGGTGGGGTTTACGAAGATGCTCGCGACAACGGTAGTGTTCTCAGCGCGTGCCCTCCGCACGAGCGACAGATGGCCCTCATGCAGAAAGCCCATGGTCGCCACGAGGCCAAGCGGCCCCAGCGCCCGCTGACGCGCTTCTCGAAAGTCGGATATGGTCTCTATGACTCTCAATGGAATCTATGCTGGCTGCGCCGCCTGGCCGGTCAGATCCTGGAGGACGCTCTGCCTCATGGTGTAGCTTTCCTTGTCGGTCGGGAAGCTCTGGCTCCGAACGTCTTCGGCATACTCGGCGACAGCGCCCTTGATCTCATCCGCGAGGCTGGCATAGCGGCGGGCATGCTTGGGAACGAAGTCCGAGAACAGCCCCAGCAGGTCGTGGAAGACCTGCACCTGACCGTCGCAATTTACGCCCGCGCCTATTCCAATGGTGGGGACGGACAGCCGCTCGGTGATAAGCGCGGCCAGCGGCGCGGGAACGCACTCCAGCACGACCGAGTAGGCGCCGGCGTCTTCCAACGCCTTAGCGTCCTTCAGAAGCCCGACCGCCTCCTTGGAGGACTTGCCCTGGACGCGATAGCCTCCAAGCTGATTCACGGCCTGAGGGGTCAGCCCAATGTGACCCATGACCGGGATGCCGGACTGCACTATCCGCCGTACGGTCTCGGCCATGTTCCGGCCACCCTCCAGCTTGATCGACTGCGCGCCTCCCTCCTTCAGGAGCCGGCCGGCGTTTCGGACGGCCTCCGCTATATCGGCGTGATAGCTCAAAAAGGGCAGGTCCCCGACGACGTGGGCCTTGTTGGTGCCTCGCACGACCGCCTTGATGTGGTGTACCATCTCATCCATCGTGACAGGCACGGTGGAGTCGTAGCCCAGGACAACCTGTCCCAGGCTGTCGCCGACCAGGATGAGGGGAATCCCCGCCTGCTCGACAATCATGGCCGCGGTGTAGTCGTAGGCGGTTATCATCGGTATCCTCTCGCCTCGACTCTTCATGTCCCTCAGGTCTCGAATCGTCACACGCATTGTGGTACCTCCTCGCATATTACCGTTAGAGTGAGGTCCTACGCTTTGAGTTGTAACGCCTCCTCAATCGATCTCGTTCTTGAACCGCTCCACCAGTTCGCGGATTGCCTCCGCCCCGTCCGGCTTCAGCGTGCCCTTCTCCATCGAGAACGACAGCCCGGCCAGCGCAAGCTCGCAGTAGAGCGGCAGGACGTCGGGCGCGCGGGACGCGAGCGTCTCCAGGTGCTTTCGCACGGTGCCGACGTCGCCCCGCGCGTACGGCCCGGCCACCGCGCCGGGAATCCCCGACGACGCCAGGTTTACCGACACCTGCCGCATCATCGGCGCGAGCGCCTTTACGCCGTCCGCCCGCGTGAATCCCAGTTGTTCCCACAGTTGCGCTGCCGTCGCCCCCATCGTCGTCAGAAGTCCGCCCATCATCACGCCCGTTAGGTGGTACAACGCCTTGTCCTCAGAGCGTACGAAAATCGGATTCGCTCCCAATGCCCGCGCCATGCCGCTGAGGAACTCCCGCATCGGCTCGTTCCCCTCGATGCCGAAGGTTATGCCGCGCACGCTCTTTGAGCCGTTCTCAATCGACGAGACCGCCTGGAGCGGGTGGAACGCGCCCGCGACCGCTCCCTGTGCGGCGGCCGCGTCCAACGCGTCCAGCGATGCCGCTCCGGAGCAGTGCGCCACGCCCTGGCCCGGTCGCCACGTTATGGAGCCGACCACCTCGCTTATCGCGTCGTCGGACGTGGTCACGAACACGAAGTCCGTCTCGTCCGCGGCCTCCTGCGCCGTCTCGTAGGCGACGCATCCCGGCGCCCAACGGGCCAGGTTCTGCGCCGATGCGAACGTCCGGCTCGCGCAGGCCACGACCGCATATCCCGCCTCGGAAAGCGCTACGGCCAGCGAGCCGCCGACGACGCCCGCGCCCACAAACCCGATTCTGGCTTTGCCGTCAGACCATGCCATCTATGGACAACTCCTTGACGCCGGGTACACCGCCGATGCCGTCCGCCGCGCGAACTCCGCTCACGATCGCCCTCGCGACGCACAGCGCCGATGCCGCGCACAGGCGGAACATGTTCGGCTCTGCGTCGGTCGTTCCCGTCGCCAGCGCGAACATGGTGTCGCCGTCGCTCATCGTGTGCGCGGGCCGGATGGCAAGCGCGAGGCCATCCTGCGCAACGGAGGCCAACTTGTTGGCCTGCTCCTTGTTCAGCCGGGCGTTTGTCGCGACCACGCCGATCGTTGTATTCGACGCGCTGGGCCTGTCCGGCCGAGCAAACCCCGGCGAGGTTATCTGCGTCATCGACTCGTGCATCGAAACGCCATCGTCCATCAGGGGGCCGGCGACGACCTCGCCGGTATCGACGTCATAGACGCCACCGACGGCGTTCACCGCGACGATTGCGCCGACGATGACGCCGTTTCCCAAGTCCAGGCTGGCGGTCCCGATGCCGCCCTTGATAGCTCGCTCGCGTCCGAGCGCCTTTGCGACCGTCGCGCCCGTGCCTGCGCCCACGCTGCCCTCGGCGACCGACGCACCAGTCGCGCTCTCGCACGCCGCGTATCCGTCCTCAGGGCCGGGCCGCACCTTGTGGGTCACCAGTCCCAGGTCGAAGAGTATGGCCGCCGGTACGATGGGAACCCGCACGCCCCCCCACAAGAGGTAGCCAGAGCCCCTCTCCTCCAGGTATCGAACGACGCCGGATGCGGCATCCAGCCCGAACGCGCTGCCGCCGCTGAGCACAACGGCGTGCGCCTCGCTTACCAGGCTCGTGGGGCGCAGCAGGTCCGTTTCTCGCGTGCCGGGCGCGGAGCCGCGAACGTCCACGCCGCCAACAGCTCCCGCCTCACACAGGATAACGGTGCAGCCGGTGGCGGCCTGCCTATCGGTGTAGTGCCCGACACGTATGCCGGAAACGTCGGTAATGCTGGTCATGGCAGGTAAATCCTCCGCACTGGATAGCCTGGGACCACGCCCCTACAATACCAGCCACAAGCGCGTCTTTCAACGCGGCGGCGTTGGCAGGGACTAGAGCGGCTCCATACCCTCGCTCAGGACGTCCAGGTAGTGACCGTAGGCGAACACCCGGTTACGTCGCTGTCCCGTCATCTCGCGGGCAATGCCGAGTTCGACCAGCAGTTCCATCGCTGAGGATACAGTCAGGAAAGCTAACCCTGAACTCTCTTGGACGTCCGAGAGCGAAAGGACGGGATGCGACGTCAATGCCTCATGCACGCGCAATGCGGAACCAGCCCGACGACCTCCCTGTTGCGTGACCCTGGACCGGTCTTGCCCGAATATGTCCAACAGTTGCCGTGACGTTGAGACTGCGGAATCAGCCGTCTGCCGCACACCCTCAAAGAAAAACTCTAGCCACGCCTCCCAATCGCCAGTGAGCCGCACTCGCTCCAACAGATCATAGTATCTGAAACGATGCCGCTTAAGATACAAGCTCAAGTACAGAAGTGGCTCTCGCAGGATTTCCGCTTCACACAGCACAAACGTTATGAGCAGCCGTCCCACCCGCCCGTTGCCGTCCAAAAAAGGGTGTATAGTCTCGAATTGAACGTGTGCCATCCCGGCCCGCGCAAGCATCGGCAGGCCATCCTCTCGGGTGTGCAAGAAGCGCTCCAGTGCGCCCATGCACTCCGTAACCTCGGTGTGCGGTGGCGGCACGAAGGCGGCGTTGCCGGGACGCGTGCCGCCAATCCAGTTCTGTGACGCGCGAAACTCGCCCGGAGACTTGTCGCTGCCTCTTCCACTCGACAACAGTACCTCGTGGATCTCACGCATCAACCGGTTAGAGAGCGGGAACCCGCCTCGTAGCCGCTCCAAGCCATGTTCGAGGGCGGTCACGTAGTTGGAGACTTCTACGACGTCCTCAAGAAGCGCGCCATGAGTCCGACTACGTTCGAACATCAGCAGGTCCGAAAGCGAAGATTCTGTCCCCTCTATCTGCGACGAGAGTACAGCTTCCTTACGAACGTAGCTGTTGATGAACAGGGCGGGATTCGGTAGCAATTGAGAAACGCTATCCAGCCGACCTATGGCAATTAGCGCCTCCTCCAGGAGTTGCAGCAATGCGCCTTCCAGGGCAATTGGAGGGTCTGGCGGCAGCGGCGCCGGAATGAAGGCGCGCACCTGTTCGCCGTTAAACCTCGTTACTTGGTATCGCCCCGTCTCTCCACGCTGCACGACGAATTAGGCCTCCAAACCTATTCCAAAGACTATAACAACGCGTTTCCCTATTATAGATTTACAGTTAAATTGTAATAAGAACCCAAGGGGGAATCCAAATTCCAGAAACCATAATAACACCTCATCTTATTACAATATGGAGGATACATTATAATAAGAAACCTACGGGAAAATCAAAACACCCCGCATTGCGTCAGAAAGGTTGTTGCAGAAAAGAAGAAACCGCCGCTTCACATATCATGGTGGCAGGGAAGAACATGAGCAGAAGCAGCGTGGAGGTCCGATTGAACGCGGCACGACACAGGGTCACCGCCTCCCCCTACACCACTGTCTCCGGCTCCACTAGGGACTCTGCCTTGGCGCGGTCGTCGGCGGATATGGCTACGGTGGTGTGGCCGTCGCGGCGGCCCACTATGTGCAGGCTCTGGATGTTTACGCCGCCCTGCTTGAGTTTCTCCGCCACCCTGGCCAGCGCGCCCGGCTCGTCGCGGAGACGGAGGATTAGCGAGTCGTCGGTCAGCGTCTTGAATCCCGCGTCAGTGAGCGAGCGCAGTGCGCCGTCGTAGTCGTTCGTCGTCAGCGTGATTGCGCCCTTGTCTCCGAGCGCCTCCGCGCTTATGGTCTCGATGTTGATGTCATTGTCTGCCAACACGCGGGTGATGTCGGCGAGAACCCCCACCTCATTCTTTGCCATCACTACGATTCTGGTCATGCGAGTGTCCTCCGTCCTTACCAATTCTGTTACTGCTCCAGGCAGTCGTCCACCACCGTGTCGATGGTCTCGCGTGTTACGTGCGGCATCGCTATGAGGTGTGCGATGTCCTCGTAGGGCGCGAGCTGCCACTTGCGAACGACCTCAGCAGAGGGCTTTGGAAAGACGACGGTGACCGAGTTCTTGTTGCGCCACGCAGGGATGCCGCTATCGTTGAAGCGCGTGACCGCGTACTCCGCCGTCTCCAGGCATCCGTTCACGATGCGCTTGAAGCCGTCCAGTCCGTGCCGCTCGAAGGCGTACCATATAATCAGTGGCGTGAGGGCGTTGCGTGAGCCGGTGAGCGTTGTATCCAGCACGCCCACGTATTCGATCGCGCGCGCGATTCGCGCCACGTACTCGCGCCGGGTCAGCGCGACCCCGCACGGCAGCGGGGAGCCGATCATCTTGTGTCCGCTGACCGACACGCTGTCGAAGCCCGCGTTGAAGCCGTAGGGCTGCGGCTCGTCCACAAAGGGCAGTATCATGCCACTCAGGGCGGCGTCGGCGTGAATGTAGGAGTTCGTCACCGCGAGGTCGTTCAGGATGTCGCGCACCTTGCCCACGTCGTCGATGGCGCCCTTCATCGTCGTGCCAATGTTCGCCATCATGATGACCGGCACATCCCGGTTGATGCGAATCGTCTCATAGAGGTCGTCGTAATCGACCTCGCCGTTGTCCTGGCTCTTTATCATGATGTTGCGCGCCTTCAGCACGCTCAGAATCTTGACGACGCTGTAGTGGGTGTCCTGTGAGAAATAGACCACGCCGTCTGGGAAGAGTTCGCGCCCCATGTACAGCCCGTACATGTTGCCCTCGGTGCCGCCCGACGTGACGTAGCCCCATGCCTGTTCCCGTGAGATGCGCATCATGTCGGAGAAGATGCCGATGACCTCGCGCTCTATCTCGTGGGTGTTGCTGCGGAAGTTGCTGTCGTGGAAGGGGTCGCCCACGTTGTTGGCGGAGTACTGCATGAAGGGCAGCAGCGCGGAGTAGTCGAAGTCCTGGTTGCAGGGATAGCCAACCAAGTGTTGGCCCAGCGCGTCGAAGTCACGCAGAAGGGAATCGAGCCGTTCTTGAGTGTCCATAGTCATCACCGCTCCTGCTCAGACGTCGGAAACGAAGCATTCAGATGATAGCAGATTCCAGCCCAAAATTGCGTCTCCCAGCACTGCCGGAGCCGCGCTGCCCAGCCGGATTCTCTTGTTCAATTATTCACAAGTTATTGACTACACCCCTGGCAATAGGTACAATGGCGTCGTCTGACTTTGTAAAACATATGATTCAGACGGATACCTGTGGGTTATCCTACACAAATATGAGATGACGCCTCAATAGGCGTCAGCCAAACGAGTAATGTTATGGATTCTGCCGAAGTCCCTGAAGTAGTCGTAATCAGGCTGCCCATGTACGTGAGGGCCTTGACGCAGCTTTTGTCGGATGACATCTCCGTCGTCAGTTCTCAGCAACTGGGCAACCGCCTTCAGATGACGCCTGCCCAGATAAGGAAGGACCTCAGCTACTTTGGAAGGTTCGGCAAGCAGGGTAGGGGATACAACGTAACCTTCCTGCTGGAGGAGTTAAGGCAGATACTGGGACTAAACCAAGAGTGGGACGCCTGCCTCGTGGGCGTGGGACGGCTGGGCCGCGCCATAATCAACTACCCCGGCTTTGCCCCGGAGGGCTTCCGGATGCGCGCCGTGTTCGACAGCGACGACAGGCAGGTGGGCGGCGTGGTGGGCGGTCTCCGCGTCCAGCCAATGTCCGCTCTCAGCGAAGTGGTGGAGAGGAACAACATCACAATCGGCATCGTGGCCGTCCCCGCCGCGGAGGCCCAGTCGGTCATCGACCAGCTAATCGAAAGCGGCGTGCTCGGCATACTCAACTACGCCCCGATCGCGCCGCAGGTCTCTATGCACGTTGTCATCCGGAACATAGACCCGGTGCTCGCGCTCCAGTCGATGACCTTCTACCTGCGAGAGCTAGACTGACCCGCGCCCTCAAGGGGCGAAAACCCCGCGGCTAACGGCGCGGCTCCGCGGCAAGCCTCTCGATAATCCTCATCGCGATTGCCGCAGCCTGCCCCATCGGTTCGGCTTCCAACCGTGCGAGGGTGTCGTCGGGCGAGTTGATGTAGGTGTGGTCGTCGGCGAAGAGGAGCAGCGTGTCGATGCCCGCTTGAAGGAACGCCACGTGATCTGAGCCGATCAACTCGTGCTCTTCGTTGACTGTCAGATCGATTCCAATCGTCTCCGCAACCTGCCCGACCAAGTCCCGCATCTCCTCAGACCCGGCCGCAGAGATGTCGCCCGTGCCCACCACGTCGAGGTTGATCATCGCCCTGACGCGGGCCCTCTCGCCCAGCGCAAGCTCCCTCACATAGTGGTAGCTGCCGTTCAGTCCGGTCTCCTCCGCGCCGAACAGCACGAACACCAGGTCGAACGGCAGCGCGTCGTCCGCCAACTCCTGCGCCAGGATCGAGGCGACCGCGATGCCGCTGCCGTTGTCGTTCGCGCCCTGCGTGAACGGCGTGGTGTCCAGGTGTGCGCCTATTACCACCACCTCGTCGTCATACACCTCGTTGTTCAGTTCCGCGACCACATTCCTGGATAGGCTGGCGTCCTGGGCCAGCCGGCTCAACTCGACCTCTACTACCCTGCCGGAGTTCACCGCCTCGGCCAGCTCGATGCCCTGGTTGCGAGTTATCCCGATAGCCGGTATCGCAACGTCCCGGAGCAGCCGCCCCCAGAAGTATTCGTCGCCTTCGGCATTGTTGAAGATCACGGCGGCCTCGGCTCCAGCTTGGGCGGCGGCATCCACTTTGTCGGCGAGCGTCAGCCCGCCCCGCTCTATCAGCGCAATCTTCCCGTCCAGATCGACGCCTTCGAGGTCGGCGGGAGCGGCCAGACCCGCGTATGCCAGCGAGCCTTTGACTACCATGTTCTCACTTCCGAGTGACGCGGGGTCGAGCGGCAGATTGAACACGCTGGTTACTCCACCGACGCGACGAACGTACTGCACGTTGGGGCCGAACACGTTCTCCGTAAAGACGCCGAAGTGAGTCGCGTCGAACAGGTAGAAGGTGTCGAACTCCTGCAACTCGACGGTGTAGCCCCAGTCCGAAAACTCGTCAGCCAGGAAGCGCGCCGCCGCCAACTCCTCGCTCGTCGCGCTCTCGCGCGGACTCAACTCGTTCGCAAGCCATACCGCGCGCTCCCACACCCTGTCCGTGAACAACTCCGCGCTCAGCGCCGGGGTCGAAGCGGCGGTGGGAACGGGCATATGCTCCGGCACAGGGAGCGGTGGGGTTGCCCTGGGCGTCGGGGTTGCAGGCGGAGGCGGCACAGACGTGAGGGTAGGGGAAACTGGAGGAGACGTTGCGGTTGCCGCTGGAGAAGGCGCAACGTTTGGCGTCGAAGTGAACGATGCTGCCGGCGTGACGACCGCAAGAGGAGCCGTCGGTGATTCGGGGGGCGAGTTCGCGCAGGCCAGCGAAGCCAACGCCATGGCAGTCCACGCAACCACGACCGCCATTTTTATCAAAGGCAAGAAATTCAGGCCGCTCCCTTGTGTTCCTTCCCCATGCGAGGGAAGGTTAGGATGGGGGCATTACGCTAACCAGACCAAGCTACGCAAGTGGCGGTGGCGGCCCACCGGCGCGAGGACGCCTTCTGCGGGCCACCTTGAGCCGGGCCTGCGAGCGTCTCATCGATGCAAGCGCGCGCTCGAGATCCATATCCGAGACGCTCTCCGAGACGCGCTCCTGCGCCCGCTCCAGTGCCTCCTCGGCGCGCTCCAGGTCTATCTCCTCGGCGCGTTCTGCGGTGTCCGCGAGGATGGTCACCTTTTCTCCCAGCACTTCCAAGAAGCCGCCGCTCACGGCTATCGTGCTCTCCTCGCCCTCTTTCCTGACCATTATCTCGCCGGGTTTCAGAACGGTGAGAAGCGGGGCGTGACGCGGCAGAATGCCAAGCTCGCCGTCGATTCCCGGCGCGACGATAACGTCAACGTCCTCGGAGTAAACCTGCCTCTCGGCGGTAACTATCTCAAGTCGTATTGCCATGACGAGACCTCACGTCTCCTTTGCTCTCCGACTATGGGGGCAGTGCGCGCGCCAGCCGCCGCCTCACCTGGTCACCCCCATCCTAACCTTCCCCCGTCAAGGGGCTGACAGGGGTTGGATGAGCACCCCACCGCTCTGGATTGCCGAGCGGCGAGCCATTGCGATGGGTTCCCGCGTTCGCGGGAATGACGGTTGAGGCTGATCTTGAAATACCTACCCTTGTCGGCCCGTCAGGGGGGAAGGGACTGCGCTACGCCGCCTCCATCCGCTTCGCCTGTTCGACCGCCTCTTCGATTGTGCCAACCATGTAGAAAGCCTGCTCCGGCAGGTCGTCGTGCTGGCCGTCCAGTATCTCCTTGAAGCCGCGCACCGTCTCGCGTATGGGCACGTAGCGTCCCTCCTGTCCGGTGAACGCCTCGGCGACGAACATGGGCTGTGTGAGAAAGCGCTGAATCTTCCTGGCGCGCGTTACGGTCTGCCGGTCTTCCTCGGACAACTCCTCGATGCCCAGGATGGCGATGATGTCCTGGAGCTCCTGGAAGCGCTGCAACACCTGCTGCACGCCGCGCGCCACGTCGTAGTGCTCCTGTCCAACCACTGCCGGCTGGAGTATGTTCGAGAACGACGCCAGCGGGTCCACGGCCGGGTACAGCCCCTGCGACGCGAGCGAGCGTTCCAGCGCGACCACCGCGTCGAGGTGGCCGAACGTGGTCACGATACCGGGGTCTGTGTAGTCGTCGGCAGGCACATAGATGGCCTGGAACGAGGTGATGGAGCCGTTCGCGCTCGACGTGATGCGCTCCTCCAGGTCGCCCATCTCCGTTCCCAGTGTGGGCTGGTATCCCACGGCGGAGGGCATCCTGCCAAGCAGCGCGGACACCTCCATACCCGCCAGGATGTAGCGGTAGATGTTATCGACGAACAGCAGAACGTCCTGTCCGCGCGTCTCCTTGAAGTACTCCGCCATCGTCAGCCCGGTGAGTCCAACCCGCGCGCGAATGCCCGGCGGCTCATTCATCTGCCCGAACACGAGCACAGTGCTTTGGAGAACGCCCGACTCCCGCATCTCGTGCCAGAGGTCGTTGCCCTCGCGGGAGCGTTCGCCCACGCCGGCGAACACCGACACGCCCTGGTGCTCGGTGCCGATGTTGCGGATTAGCTCCTGGATGATGACCGTCTTGCCAACGCCCGCGCCGCCGTAGGCCCCGATCTTGCCCCCCCGCGTGAACGGCGTGATGAGGTCCATCACCTTGATGCCCGTCTCCAGCATGTCGATGGTGGTGGACTGGTCGTCGAACGTCGGGGGCGGTCTGTGTATGGGCCAGGTCTCTTCCGACTCGACCTCTTCCAGGTTGTCCAGCGTCTCACCGAGCGCGTTGAACAGCCGTCCAAGCGTCGAGTCTCCCACCGGCACGGAGATGGGGTTGCCGGTATCGACGGCCTCCACGCCGCGAGTCAGCCCCTCGGTCGGCCCCAGGGCGAGGCAGCGCACCCAGTTGTTTCCGATGTGCTGCTCCACTTCCAGCACCAGCCTGTCGTCTCCTATGCTGGTTTCGAGCGCGTTGTATATGGAAGGCATACCATCGGGCGGGAACTCCACGTCCACGACCGTCCCAATCACCTGAGTTACGTTTCCTGTTGCCATTGTTCCTCCTGAATCCCTATCCTTCGACGGCAGCCGCGCCCCCGACTATGTCGAGAAGCTCCCTGGTGATGGTTTCCTGGCGCACCTTGTTCATCACCAGCGTCAGGTCTTCCGCCATGCTGTTGGCGTTGTCCGTGGCGTTCCGCATGGCGACCATGCGTGCCGACTGCTCGCTGGCTATGCTCTCGAGCACGGCGTGGTACATCTGCATTTCGACGAACCTCGGCAGCAGCGCGGAGAGCACGGTGAGGTCTTCCGGTTCGTAGATGTACCCGACGGTCTCCTGGGGCCGCAGTTCGGCCGGGGCCACCGGCAGCAGGGGCTGAACGACGGGACGCTGGGAGGTCGTGTTTATGAAGTCGGCGTAGGCCAGATAGACGGAGTCCGCTTCCTTCTGGGTGTAACCGTCTATCACCAGGCGCGCGATCGGCGTAACGTCAGCGAGGGTGGGCCTGTCAGGAACGTCGGTGAACACCGCCTTCACGTCCTGGCCGGAGCGGACCATGAAGTCGCGGCCCTTCCTGCCCACCGCTATGACGCTGACCCGCGCGCTCTGCTGCACGATGAACTGCGCCGCCGCGCGGTTGATGTTGGAGTTCAGGCCGCCCGTCAGTCCCCGGTCCGGCGTGATGACCACCACCTGGACGCTGTTGACCTCTCTGCGCTGAAGCAGCGGAGGCAGCGAGTCCTCGTCGAGCGGCTGCGCCGCCAGGTGGGAGAGCAGGCTCAGCATCCGCTCCGAATACGGGCGTCCGCGGAGGGCCGACTCCTGGGAGCGCCGCATCTTGGACGCGGCGATCATCGACATTGCCTTCGTAATCTTCGCCGTGTTCTCCACACTGCGAATGCGCCGCCGTATCTGCCTTACACTCGGCATTTCAACTCCTATCGAGAAGTCCTCTCCCCGCGCAATGGCAATACTGACACACTAATACGGCACGTTGGCCTTGAAGTCCTCGATGGCGGAGGTTAGCGCCCCCCGTACCTCGTCGTTTATGTCCTTGGCGTCCGCTATGCCCTTGAGCACCTCTGGGTGGTTGGAATCCATGTAGGAGCGGAAACCGTCTCCGAAGCTGCCTATCCTGGTGAGCTCCACGTCGTCGAGGTGGCCGTTGACCAGTGCGAACAGGATTGCCACCTGGTGCTCCATGGACAGCGGCACGTTCTGACCCTGCTTGAGCACCTCGGTCGCGCGCTGGCCGCGTTCGAGTTGCGCGCGCGTGGCCCTGTCCAGGTCCGCGGTGCCGAACTGCGCGAACGTCACCAGCTCGCGGTACTGGGCGAGGTCGAGCCGCAGGCGCCCCGCGACGCTTCGCATCGCGCGCGTCTGCGCCGAGCCGCCCACGCGGGATACGGACAGGCCCGCGTTGACGGCGGGCCGGAT
The DNA here is from genome assembly GCA_965217565.1 of Dehalococcoidia bacterium. GTDB lineage: Bacteria > Chloroflexota > Dehalococcoidia > Lucifugimonadales > CATOSD01 > CBDCIS01. Next base: position 87,566 of record CBDCIS010000008.1, on the reverse strand, counting down.
GCCGGAGTTGAACAGCTCGGGCTCCAGGTATATCTGCCCGTCGGTGATGGAGATGACGTTCGTCGGCACGTAGGCCGACACGTCGCCAGCCTGCGTCTCGATGACGGGCAGCGCGGTCAGCGAGCCGCCGCCGTGCTCGTCGTCGAGCTTTGCCGCGCGCTCCAGCAGGCGGCTGTGCAGGTAGAAGACGTCGCCGGGGTAGGCTTCGCGCCCGGGAGGCCGCCGCAGCAGCAGCGACATCTGTCGGTACGCCCATGCGTGCTTGGAGAGGTCGTCGTAGATTATCAGGGCGTCCTTGCCCTGTCCCATGAACTCCTCGCCCATCGCGCAGCCGGAGTAGGGCGCGAGGTACTGCATGGGCGCGGGGTCGGAGGCGTTGGCGGCTACGATTATGGTGTGCTCCATTGCGCCATGCTCTTCGAGCGTGCCGACAAGCTGCGCGACTCTGCCAATCTTCTGACCGACGGCCACGTAGATGCAGAGCAGGTCGCCGCCCTTCTGGTTGATGATGGTGTCGATGGCTATCGCCGTCTTGCCGATGGAGCGGTCGCCGATTATCAACTCACGCTGCCCCCGTCCTATCGGAATCATGGCGTCGATGGCCTTGATGCCGGTCTGCACGGGCGTGTCCACCGACTTGCGGGAGGCCACATTGGGCGCGACGATTTCGACGGGGCGGGTCGCTGTCGTTTCGACGGGGCCTTTGCCGTCCAGCGGCCTGCCCAGCGCGTCAACCACGCGGCCGATGAGCGCGTCGCCAACCGGCACCTCGACGATGCGCCCCGTGCTGCGAACCTCGCTGCCCTCCTTCACGGAGAGCGGGTCGCCCATGATGACGACGCCGACGCTGTCCTCTTCCAGGTTGAGCGCGAGGCCGATGACGCCGCCCTCGAACTCCACGAGCTCGTTGTAGGCCACTCCCGACAGGCCATGCACACGCGCGATTCCGTCGCCCACCTCGACGACGGTGCCCACGTCCACCATGCTGAGCCTCGCGCCGAACTCCTCGATCTGTCGCTTGATAACCGAAGCGATGTCCTGTCCCCTGGTCGTCATCTCGGCCTCCCTGGTTGTTTCTTGTTCACGTGGGCCGGCCGCCCCAGCGCCACTCCCATCCTAACCTTCCTCCGTCGAGAGGGAAGGAATTCGCGCCACTCACTGACCAACTGAAACATTCAAAAATTGACTGGCTATCCCGCCCGCTCCACGATCCTCCGCCGCATCTGACTCAGCCTGGTTCGAGTGCTGCCGTCTATGACGTGGTCTCCGACCCTCGCCACGAAGCCGCCTAGGATCTCCGGCTCCACGCGCGAGTTCAGGCGAACCTCTTTGCCCACAATCCCTCGGAGCAGCTGCGACACCCTGTCGAGCTGCTCGTCGTCCAGCGGAACCGACGACACGACCTCGGCCCGCTCTATGCCGCGATGGGCGTCGAGCAACCTCTGGTACTGCTCCACGACGTCGGGAATGATCACGGTCAGGCTGCGGGAGGCGAGGAGGGAAATCAGGTTGATCGCCATAGGGCCAACGGAATCGCCCAGCGCGCTTCCAATGACCTCGGTCTTCCGCTCGACGCTCATCTCCGGCGCGTCGAGAAACTCCGAGAACTCGCGGTTCTCCAACACCTCTGCTATGAGCGTAAGATCGTCATACCACCTGTCCAGTTCATCGTTCTCCAGGGCCAGTTGAAACACCGCCTGGGCGAACCGTCTGGAAGAAGCGGCTCTCGGCATACTCACTTCCTACTTACTGGTTTTTGCTACCGTGGTGAAAATTGACCATTGCACCCCCTCTGGATTCCCGCTTTCGCGGGAAAGACGGTGGTTCTGAGATGGTCGCTAACTGTTCCGATTGACCTGCGAACCCTCTTCGAGCACGCTCTCTATCAACGCCCGATGGTCCGACTCGTCCAGCGAACGCTCGATGACCCGCTCTGCCGCCGTGATAGCGAGGCCGGCGAACTCGCGTCGAAGCTCCTCGATTGCCGCGTCTCGCTCCCGCTGGATGTTGGCCTCTGCCCTTGCTCTCTCCGCCTGGATGTCCTCTCTTGCCTTGGCAAGCTCCTCCTCCCGGAAGCGGTCGGCAACCTCTCGCGCCTGGGCTATGAGCTGCTGGCCCTCGACGCGGGCGTCGCCTATCTGACGTTCCATGTCCTGCTGTGACTGCGCGGCCTCCTGGCGAACGCGTTCGGCGGTCTCCAGACTCTCCCTGATCCGACTCGAGCGTTGCTCCAACGCCCTGGTGACCGGCTTGTAGAGGAGAATCCACAGCACGGCGAACAGGATGACGAAGCTGACTAACTGCGTAAGCAGGCCGGGTACGTTGATTCCCAAGGCATCCATGCCTTCTCCTTAAAGTCTGCTATTCGCGCCCAAATGATGGCTTTCCATCCATGTTTTGGCGCTTTCATGCCGCCTGGTCTGTGAGCGGCGACCATCACGACGGTCTTCCTGAATCGTTGACGGGGCCGGTTACACGAACTTGATGATAATCGCGACCACCAGCGCGTAGATCGCGATGGCTTCGGCGAAGGCGATTGCCAGGATCATGTTCTGCTGAATCGGCCCCGCGGCTTCAGGGTTGCGCCCAAGCGATTCCATAGCCTTTGCCGCCAGGATTCCGATGCCGATTCCTGGCCCAATCGCCCCAAGCCCGATGGCCAGTCCCGCGCCGATGTTCAGAATGTCTCCCTCCATGGTTTCCGCTCCTCTCACAGGATTTGATTTCCTAAGAATACGTTATGTCCATTCTCCCACCAGGAGAAGACCGCGTAGGGGCAGGTCTTGTGCCTGCCCTAATTCCTTAATGCGCCCGCCCCGATTCCTTCTCTCCTAGTGCCCTTCAGCCTCGTGGCTGATAGTCGCCAGCGTGGCGAAGACCAGCGTCAACATGGCGAAGATGAACGCCTGGATTACTCCCACGAACAGTTCCAACCCCAGGAAGGGAATTATCCCCACCACAGGCAGCAGGAACGCCATAGCTATGAGCAGCACCTCACCGGCGAATATGTTGCCGAAGAGTCGGAAGGTGAAGCTGATCAGCCGCGCTATCTCGCCGATGCCTTCCAGTAAGCCCACGAACAGCCCGATAGGCCCGCCGGTGAAGTTGATGTACTTGCCCAGGTGGCCGAACACCCCCAGGGCTGTGAAGCCCCACAAGTGCACCATGAACATCGCCACGATGGCTATCGCAAGCGTGGTGTTGACCTCAGTGTTCGCGCTGCGAAGGAACGGGACCAGCAGGCCGGCGCGATTGCCTTCGCCCGCGCCATGGTCCTCGTACTCCTCCGCCGTAATCTCGTCGTCGAGAGAGCCAAAGGGCGCGAAACCAACGGGGCCTGAGCCGCTGAAGACCTGCAACCTGATTTCGCTGAGATTGGCGTGCTTCCCGGCCTTTTCCGCCTTCTCCTCGGCGTGGTGGATGACCTCTTCCGCCGTCTCGATCCTGCCTATCGTCCCGAACCCGGGCAGGATGCCCATCCAGTTTGCCGTCATTATGAACAGGAAGATGGTCATTATGAGCGGCAAAAAGCGCCGGGCCTTTTCAGGTCCGGCTATGCTCTCAGTCAGGCTGAGGAAGAACTCTATGATAACCTCTACGAGGTTTTGCAGCCCCGTCGGAACCTCGCTCATGCGGCGTGTGGCGAAGAAGGAGACGACCACCAGCACGAGGATGGCGAGCCAGGTGGTTAGCATGGTGTTCGTAAGGTGGAAACCCGGGAACAGTTCGCCGCTGAGAACCGACTCGGCCGGAAGCTGGATGTGCGCTATCGGGGAACCCAGGAAGCCGCCGCCAAACTCGTTTCCGAGCGCGCCGCCGGCAAGGCTGATTACCAAGACAGCAACGACTACGAGAAGGATAGCTAGAGTCTTCGGGTTGCCAAGAATCCTCGACACTACCTACTCTCCTGGCTTTCAGATGAACTGGTGAGCACTGCCATCAACATCCGGTACATTCCGACGACCGCGATCGCTATTCCCACGCCAAGCCCAACCATCGTAAGAATCGGGCCGCTGCCAAGCCTGTTGTCCAGCCAGACGCCGCCGAACGCCCCTCCCCCGATGCAGATGGCGACGTACCATCCCACACCCACCAATCGGAGCACCGTTCCCATAACACGGGCATTCAAATGGGCCTCCTCCGGAGCTTGTGTAGTATATCACAATCGAAAACTGAGGGTCAATTTCAACACTGGCAAAGAGGCTGTATCAACCTGGTCGGTCGGATGCCCGTAGGGCAATCCCTTGTGGTTGCCAGCGTCGGTCATCATACCCAGGGCGCCCACGAGGGACGCCCCTACGAATTGGGCGGCTGTTGGCAAAAGGCATGTTTTGATTCGGTGGGCGCCTCGAATAAACAAGAGGCCCCGCACGAACATGCGGGGCCTCGTCAATCGAACTCGTCAGTCTAACTGAGGCTACTCTTTCTCAGGTTCGCCCTCCGCGGGTCCCTCCTCCTTGCCAAGGTTTTCCAGGTTGAGCGTGGACACGAAGTCCTGAAAGGCCGAGAGGCGCTTCAACTCGCCTTCGCTCATGGGCCGTCCCTCGCTATCCTCCTGCCCAGAGACGATGGGTTTGCCGGTCTCCATGTCCATCTGGACGCCGCCCTTCTCCAGGACGGCCTCCTCAGCGAAGATGGGCGACTGCGAGCGCACGGCCAGCGCGATAGCGTCGCTGGGCCGTGAATCGACCTCCAGGGTATTCCCGTTCTGGCTCAGGATAATCTTGGCGTAGAAAGTATCGTCGCTAAGATCCGAAACCACGATTCGATCCACGGACGCGCCCAGGTTGGCGATGACCGACCCCAGCAGGTCGTGCGTCAGCGGTCGCGGCACCGGGACGTCTTGCAGCTTCAGCGCGATCGAGTCCGCCTCGTTTGGCCCAATCCAAATCGGAAGGTAGCTGTCGGACTCTTTTACCCGGAGTATGACTACCCTCTGGTAGTTCTGCAAACTCACTCGTATGCTGTCTATGACCATTTCGAGCATCGACCGATTCCTCCCTCATCCTTAGCCGTAGCCTGGTTTCATTGTATTCTCACGCCTTCGCCGATGTCAACGCGGCTTGGGCACGCCGCAGGGTTACTTTCGCGGGGGCGCGTTCACCGCCCTCACCCTCTTTTCCAGGGTGGACCTCGGCATCAACACCCGCCTCTCGCAGCGCAGGCAGCGCAGGCCGATGTCCGCGCCCAGACGCACGACCTCCCACTCGTACCCACCGCACGGGTGCGCCTTCTTCAGGCGCGCCACGCTCCCTATGTGCAACTCTAACACCAACCTCTCCCCTTCTCGACGAGCACGCGATTGATCCACTCCCGCAGGCTTCGCGCGGCCTCCCGCGCGGCCTCCGCGTAGTCCCTCTCGTTACGCGAGGCATACGTTATGCCGCGTGACGACGCTATCATGATGTTGTGACGCCCCTCGTCCAAACCCAGTCGAACGGAGCTCTCCAGGTCACCGCCCTGCGCGCCGACTCCCGGAACCAGGATGGGCATCCCAGGGCAGCGAGCGCGAACCACCCCAAGCTCGTCGGGATAGGTCGAGCCGACGACCAGTCCCACGTTGCCGCGAGTGTTCCAGCCGGAGGCCAGCTTTGCCATCCACTCGTAGAGCGGCAACTCCCCCTCGCCGGACACGATTCTCACGTCCTGGAACTCCCGCGCCCCCGGGTTGGAGGAGCGGCACCAGACGATAACGCCCCTGTCCTCGTACTCCAGGAACGGCGCGAGCGCCTCCCCGCCGCCGTAGGCGTTGACCGTGGCCGCGTCGAATCCCCACACCTCGAACATCGCCCTGGCGTAGTGCGCGTTCGTGGAGGCGATGTCCCCGCGCTTGGCGTCGCCGACTATGAGCACGTCCGGCGCGACCGAACGGATGTGAGAGACGGTCTTTTCCAGGGCCACGAGGCCCGGCAAACCAAGCGCCTCGTAAAACGGCAGATTGGGCTTGTAGGCGCACACGAGGTCCTTCGTGGCGTCCACGATAACCCTATTGAACAATGCCACGTCCGGCACGGCCATCAATGCGGGATCGGGGTCCAGCCCAACGCAAACCAGGCTCCGGTTCAAGGTCGAAGCCGCCTGCAATCGATCGACGAACCTACCCAATGCTCCTCCTTCTTCAGCCCACTGACTAACTGAAAACCTAACTACTCACTATCCACCATACACTGTCCACTTAGCAAGTTGTTGACGGGTCGGGTTGGTGTTAGCATGGCGCCATGACCATCGATGGCAGCCTTCTCGACATATACGAGCATCTGCATCGCCGATATGGCCCCCAGCATTGGTGGCCGGGTGAAACGCGCTTCGAGATTATGGTGGGCGCGGTGCTGACGCAGGCCGCAGCGTGGACGAACGTCGAAAGGGCCATCTCCAACCTCAACGCCGCGGATGCCCTCTGCGCGCGAGCCATCAGGGCTCTGCCCCATGACGAACTCGCCCGGCTCATCTACCCAAGCGGCTATTACAACTCAAAGGCGCGCAAGCTGAAGGCCCTCTCCGAGTACCTCGGCAGCCGCTTCGGCGACGACCTCGACTCCATGAGCAGAGAGGACGCCGACTCGCTACGATCCGAGCTTCTGAGCGTTTACGGCATCGGAGAGGAGACGGCCGACGATATCCTCCTCTACGCCCTGGAGAAGCCCGTCTTTGTCATAGACAACTACACCAGGCGCATCTTCCACAGGCTAGGTCTCTGCCCGGAGAAGGGCGCGTACTCCGCCTATAGCTCCATGTTCACGCGAAGCCTGCCGGAGGAGCAGCAGCTGTTCGCCGAATACCACGCGCTAATCGTCCGCCACGCCGTAGAGGCGTGCAAGAAGCAGCCGAAATGCCAAGACTGCTGCCTCCTGGAACTCTGCCCAACCGGCAAGGCCAAAACAGCACTGACCGACTGACTAACTACCGACCCGAATACTGTTCGTCTTGATAATCAGGTAAACCCTCTGGCCCGGCTCAAGGCCAAGCTCATTCAGCGCGCTCGGCGTTATCTCCACCACCAGCCTGACGCCAATGTCGGCGAAGACCAGTACTCGGTCCCCCTGCGAAAGAGCGTGAATCTCCTCAATCGTGGCGGGGATCACGTTGCGCGCGCTCATCCTAGACGGCATGTCCAGCGTCAGGATAATGTCGCCGGCTCTGATCGACACCATCACGAACTCTCCCGGCTGCCCATCTACCTCCGGGGTCAGCAGGCGCTCGTCGCCTACTTCGAGCTCGGCCAGGCGCTCACCCGACTGGCGAGCGGCCACCCGCGCCTCCAGCAGGTTTTCCAGGGTGGGGTAGTCCGCGAACTCGGCTACGCGGGGATGAACGAGCACACGAGACGTCTTTTCATGGATGACCGGCCTACCCCCAACGAGGACCAGCGTCGTGTCGGCCAGGGCGGCAACCTCAGAAATCGAGTGGGACACGTACACCATGGACGTGCCGAGTTCTCTCCGCACGCGCTTGAGGTACTCGATTATGACGCCCCTGAAGCCCGCGTCCAGCGACGCGAGCGGCTCGTCGAGGAGCAGCAACTCCGGCGAGGTGGCGAGCGCGCGGGCAAGCGCGACCCGCTGCCGTTCGCCCCCGGAGAGATTCGTCACGCGCCTGTCCATCAGAGACGATAGCCGAAAGAGTTCCACAAGCTGTTCTGGGTTCGTCCGACGAAGCCGAGCCGGGGTCAACCTGTAGCCGTACATGATGTTGTCGCGGACGCTCATGTGGGGAAACAGCGCGGAGTCCTGGAAAACGTACCCGAATCGCCGCTTCTCCGGCGGCAGGTTCTTGCGACGCGACGAAGAGTAGATGGTGCGCCCCAGCGCCTCGATCTCCCCCTCGTCCGGCGTGACCATCCCCGCGATGCAGTTGAGCAGCGTCGTCTTTCCACTGCCCGACGGCCCGAATATCGCCGTAACCCCAGGCGCAAACGCCGCCTCGCACTCCAGAGAAAATCCCGCAAACCGCTTGGACACGCTGAGCGTCATAAGTGCCTGCAAAAGCCAAAACCCTCCTACGCTAGTCGCCCAACCAATTCCTCATTCCCGCCGCTGACTTACTGAAATACCGGCCAACTGATACACTGACATACTATATACTCTCATAAACAGGACAGGAGACGCCAAGGCGATGGTGGCAAACGAACGACGGCTTCCCCTTTTCCCGCTGAACGTGGTCATGTTCCCGAATACCTCGATACCTCTACAGATATTCGAGGAGCGCTACAAGCTGATGTTGCAGGACTGCCTGGACGCCGACTCCAAGTTTGGCGTAGTCCTCATCAGGGCAGGCGCCGAGGTGGGAGGGCCCGCTGTTCCCCATACCATCGGAACCCTTGCTCACATCACGCAGGTCAATCGAGTCGAAGGCGGCCGGCTTTTCATATCGATCTTCGGTCAGCAGCGGTTCCAGATTGTGGACATAGCGCAGTACCAGCCGTATATGGCGGCGCAGGTGGAACTTCTGACGGAGGACGCCGATGCCGACGTGCCGCCAACCGAGATGGAGGCTATTCGCAAGGCGACCACCGAGCACGTGAGGCTAACGCTCGGCATGAGGGGGGGATGGGTGCGCGAATCGAGGCTGCCCTCCGACCCAACCGCGCTCTCCTATTTCATCGCCGGGATGCTTCAGGCCAGGCTGTCGGAAAAACAGGCCCTGCTGGAAGAGCCGTCCACCTCGAAGCGTCTCGAGTCCGAGTTGGACCTGTTGAGACGAGAGGGCGAGGCCCTGAAGCAGCAGGTCTTCCGCGAACTGCTCTCCCGTTTCGGAAGGCAGTGAGAGCGACCAGGCGGTCGCCCCTTCGGCATCCGCGAACAAGGCCGCATCCGCCTATTTCGTGGACAATCCTTCCATCTGCTTCGCTGCATTCGCAGGCAGCGGCCCGGCAAGCGACCGCGGGTGAATCATCCGTGCCAACATCTCTACGCCATCTACCAGGCGCGGGCCGCTTCTGCTGAACAGGCCTCCCGCATCGACCGCGTACACGTTGCCGCGCCGCACCGCGGACAGCTCCTTCCACAGGTCCAGGCTGGCAAGCCCGGCGAACTCTTCCGTGGCGCGCGCCACGTCCATGCCGCACGGCATCAGTATCAGCAGTTCGGGGTCGTAATCGAGCAACTCGTCGAGGTCGATGCGGCGGGAAGGGTCCCCAGGCGACGCCAGGCCGTCCACGCCTCCAGCGAGCCGCACCATCTCGGGTATCCAGTGCCCGGCGATTATCAGCGGGTCGAGCCACTCCACGCACGCGACTCTTGGCCTGGAATCCACCGCCACAGCGGAGCGCACACGCTCGATTCGCGCGCGCGCTCCAGCGACCAGTTCTTTGGCTTTCGAGGTTGTGCCTGTGAACTGCCCAACCATCTCTATATCCGAGAGCACGTCCTCGAGGCCGTGGGGGTCCAGCGAAATCAGTTGGGGAGGCATATCGAGTTGCACGACGGCGGCCTCAACGTCCTCGAAAGAGATGGCGCACACCTCGCAGAGCTCCTGCGTGATGACGAGGTCTGGGTGCGCCCGCTCCAGCGCCTCCACATCCACCTCGTATATGCGCTCCCCGCTGGCAAACATCTCGGAAACCAGCCTGTCTATCTCCTGGCTGCTGAGATTCGCCGAGTCGATCCTGCTTCTGACCACCCTTGGCTTGCCGAGGGCCTCGGCGGGGTAGTCGCACTCGTGGCTCACTCCGTAGAGCGAGTCGCCGAGGCCGAGCGAATAGACAATCTCGGTCGCGCTGGGCAGGAAACTGCATATCCGCATGGTCAGCCTCTCAGCATCCCCTCGCCGTCCAGCACCTCGGCGAGCCTGGCGACGCCCTCTCGAATCTCATCCGGCGTGTTGTAGCCGAAGCATAGCCGGAAGTAGTTCTTGCCCGAAACCCCGTCGGGCGCGTACTGAACGCCCGTGTGATAGCCGACGTCACCCTCCTCCAACGCCTTCTGCTGAACGCTTACCAGGTCCGCGCCGTCGTGTAGGCGGCCCCATATGTACATGCCGCCCTGTGGACTGCTCCACGTCGCCGCGGAGCCAAAGTTCTCGCCCAGCGCGGAGAGCATCGCGTCTCTCTTCACGCGGAGAATGTCCTTGAGTTCCTCGATGTGTTCGTCCAAACCGGTGGTGGCGTACCTGTGGATAGCCAGCGCCGCCAACTGGTTTGCGCCGCCGCCCTGCTTGATGACCTGCACCCTGTCCAGCACCTCGGACGGAGCAGTCAGGTAGCCCATACGCACGCCCGGCGCGATTATCTTGGAGAAAGAGGCGACGTACATCACGCGCCCAGTGTCGTCCAGGGCGTGCAGCGAGGTCACCGGCTCGCCCTCGAACCGCAGGTCGGCGTAGCAGTCGTCCTCGAGGATAGGGACGCTATACTTCTGCGAAAGTCTTACCACCTCCTGCCTCCGCTCCATCGACATGGTCCAACCCTGCGGGTTCTGAAAGGTGGGAATGGTGTAGATGAACTTGGGCCTTTTGCCCTCGCCGACGGCCTTCTGCAGTGCGCTATCGAGGGCGTCGGGGACGATGCCCTCGTCGTCGCACTCGACGCCGCGAATGTCGGCGCGAAACCGCCTGAGCACGGAGAGCGTTCCGCCGTAAACCCAATTCTCCGTCAGCACGACGTCGCCCGGGTCCACCAGGGCCTCCGTCAGCAGGCCGATTGGCTGGCCGGAGCCGCTGCCCAGAACGACGTCATCGGCCGTGACTCGAATGTCTCTGTCCCTCGCCAGCTTGGAGGCGATGACCTCACGCAGCGGAGGATAGCCCTGTGGATGGGGATACACGGCGAGATCCTGTCCCTCGTCGTCGAGCGCGCCCTTCAGCGATTCCAGCAGGTCATCGAGCGGCACGGACGGAGGGTCGGCGTAGGCGACGGCGAAGTCGTACTTCCCACGCCGCGCCGCGGCCCGCGGGCGTCCTGGCGGCGTGGACTTCGCGAACACATCCTCAAAGCTAAATGGTTGAGCGTCGGCCATGAGCGTCTCCTCCTAAGGGATTCAGCGGTGGTCAGCCTTACGCGCTAAGTGTATTAGCATAAGAACCGCTTTACAACTGTCAAGCTGCCACAGCCTACGCGTCTATCGCGATTCGCAGCCGCTTGTTGATCCGCCCCTTGCTCTCGTGGCCCACCACCCTTATGCGGCCCACCTCGTTCGTGTTCGCAACGTGGGTGCCACCGTCCGCTTGCAGGTCCAGCCCCACTACATCCACAATCCGAACCTCTTTGATTGCGGGAGGAAGTAGGTTGATCTTGGTGCGTATGAGGTCTGGTATCTGAAAGGCTTCCTTCCTGGAAAGCGACTTGACCTCCACCGCCCGCGCCGCCTCCACCTCTCTGTTGACGAGCGTCTCCACCTCGTCGGCGAACTCCGCCGACATGCGCTCGAACTCGAAGTCCATCCTGGCAAACAGCGGCTCCATGTTGCCGCCCGTAACCTGCGCGCCGTAATCGCGCCAGACCACGCCGCAGAGTATGTGCAACGCGGTGTGTGTGCGCATAAGCTGATAGCGGCGCTCCCAGTCGATAATGCCGTTGAGCCGCGCGCCAACCTCCGGCCGCTCCGGGCCGTCCAACTCGTGCACGTACTGCCCCTTGTCGCGCGATACGCGCTTGACCAGATAGACCTCATCGTCCGCGCCAAGCACGCCGGAGTCCGACGGCTGCCCGCCGCCCCCGGGATAGAAGGCTGTGCGGTCCAGAGTCACACCCTTGTTAGTAACGGTGGTAACCGTCGCGTCGAACTCCTTCAGGTAGCTGTCGTCGTAGCAGAGAATATCGGTCAATTCGAGTGTCCGTACAGTTCCTGGCGCATCTCAGTTATAGCCTCTCGTATGACCTGCTGAATGGTCGGTTTGGTAGATGTAATCACTCCGTCCAGTACATGTTTATGATCTGGGAAACTCGGTAAGGACCGATAGTGCGGGGTGCTATCGTATCGGAACATCATGTGGTTGTCCCCGTCTTGGAAGTGGTAGCGATAGTCAAGGAAGGCCAAAAGGACGCCTTCAAAGACAACCGCCTCACTGATTTCAAGTAGATGCCCCCGTTTCATCCGGAGGCGGATTCGAGGGTTGATGCGTTCGTCAGTGACTACTTCTTCCACGTACTGCTCGACATAAGCGTGACGGCACTCGAGAACCGCTTGCTCGACTTGCTCCGAGTAGCCAGAGAGCACTTCATGCAACATCTTGAAGTCGAGCGTCGAGTGTGTGTCGAAGACTGAGGTAGTGACGATAGTCGTTCGCCCATTCTACAAATTCTGCGTCGTCAGACATCTCACCCTTGCTGTACTGATGGAAGAAGTCTTCCGAGTCAATCTTGTGACTGGTCTCGTAACTGCTCAGTCGCTTCGCCACGGCAACCAGCGCATCGAGCGGCGACGTGTACTGAATTGTTTGCTTCCTCAAGGGGTTCTCCTTGTTCTGACGTAAACTCCAAGTTGTACGGCATCCCCTGGCCTGTCGCTCAGGCCAATAGGTGTTGGTTCCTTTCGCGCCATCTGTGTCGTAGTAGAGCGCACCCAATACGCGCACAGTCTCCCCGCGCCGGCCGGGCCAGGCGTCGGCGGGCTTGTGGCGACGCGCGTTCGCCTCAGGCCCGCCCTGATACTCCGGCAAGCGCGCTCTACCCGTGCGGCTCTTCGTTGGTGAACACCAGGCTGCCCGACGCCATGAACATGCCGCCCACTCCCTGGCAGAACGAGACCTTCGCGCCCTCGACCTGGTGCGGCGCTTCGCCGCGCATCTGGCGCACAGACTCCTGCATGGCGTACATGCCGTACATGCCCGAGTGCGTGTACGAAAGACCGCCGCCGTTGGTGTTCATCGGCAGCTTGCCGCCCGGCGAGGTGTTGCCCTCCGCTATGAACGCGCCGCCCTCTCCGCGCCCCACGAATCCCAGGTCCTCCAGACCGTAGATGGGCAGGTGGGCAAAGGCGTCATAGACCATCAGGTGGTCAACGTCGTCGTGCGAAATGCCCGACTCCTCGAACGCCTTGCGGCTCGAGGTGCGGAATGCCGCTGAGGTCGTCATGTCGTACATCTGGCTCACCATCGGCGTCTCCACCGACTCGCCCGTGCCCAGAATATAGACGGGCTTCTTCGGGAAGTCTTTGGCCCGCTCCGAGCTCGTCAGAATCAGCGCGCCGCCCGCGTCGGTGACGAGACAGCACATGAACAGGTGGAACGGGTAGCAGATCATGCGGCTGTTGAACACGTCTTCCACCGTGATGAGGTCTCCGAACATCGCGCGCGGGACCTTGTTGGACCACTTGCGCTGAGCGACGGCCACCGACGCGAGCTGCTCGTGCGTGGTGCCGGTCTCCTTCATGTAGCGTAGCACGCCCATGCCGAAGAGCGTCGTTGGGCCGACGGTGCCGTAGGGCGCCTCGAACTGGCCGCCCCAGGTGCTGTCGCGGCGCGCCCCGCCGGTGAGGGCGCCCATGGGAGGCCGCGTCTCGCCGACGCGGCTGCGGCCGCTCTCGGCCATGGTGATGAGCGCGGTGTCGCACAGGCCCTCGGCTATGGCCGCCGCCGCGTGACGCACCTGTATCAGCCACGACGTTCCGCCCACCGAGGTATTGTTCACCCAGCGTGGGACGATGCCCAGGTACTTGGCGAGCTCCGCCGGGGGCAGGTTGCTCCCTAGCCCGTCTATCTGGTTCTTGTCGATGCCGCAGTCCTCTATCGCGTTCAGCGCGGCGTCCACCGCGAGCTGCTGATAGGTCATGTCTGGAATGATCCCGATCTGCGTGGTCTCGGATGCTCCGACCACCGCTACTTTGTAACGTAGTGACATATTCTCAATCCTTCCTCGAAGTCCCTTCCCCCCATCAAGGGGGAAGGCTAGGATGGGGGTGAAAGTCCGGGCCCGCCGACTGGCGGCAGCCCATTCCTCACAACCCAAGTCCGCAATCTCGCCTTCTGACCAGCTAACAGACTGAAAAACTAGCTCCCCGCCGGCTTCCACTTCGGCAGCGACACGTCCTCAACCGCGTCCTCGAACGTAACCTCGAGCGGCATGTCCAGCACGAGATTCTCCGGCGTGTTCTCGATGCCGACGATGTTCGACATGATACGCGGTCCGCCCTCGAGTTGGATGACCGCGATGGCGTACGGAGCGTCCTCCTCGAATCCTGGAGGCGCGCGGTGATTTATCATGTAGCTGTGAAGCGTTCCCTTGCCAGAGTGCTTGACAAGCTCCACATCCCTCGAGAGGCACTCCGGGCACACGAAACGAGGCGGAAAGTAGGTGTGTCCACAGGCGTTGCAGCGCGGAATCCAAAGCTCGTGTTCCCTCGCCTTGTCCCAGAAAAGCTGGGTCTCCGGCGTCGGAGCGGGCAGAGGCTTTCTGTACGTCTGCTGTTCCGTCATAGGCTGAATCCCTCCTGGTTTTGATTACGACGACCGGCCCCGTAACGTCAGGGGCGCCGCCGCCTATTATAGCCGCAAAAACATCATTGGGAAAGAAGACAAGGGCACCGACGAGCGTGGGCGTCGGCCAGGAGCGGGTCATGCGGCACAGTCGTTCGTGTTCGTGTTGCCGCACATAGAGAGCGCACAAACGCCCCTGTCATCCCCGCAGCAGCTTGGGCAGGCTCTTCAGGCTGCCGATGTCTCTGGCCGAGACGAAATCGTCCACGTAGGGCGTTACCGCTTGCAGGCCGCGGGCCAACGGCTCGTAGTCGCGGGTGCCCAGCAGAGGGTTGAGCCACACCACCCTCCGCACTCGCTTCCTCATGCTGCGCAGTTCGCTCGCGAGGAGCGCGGGGTCGCCCGTCTCCCAGCCGTCGCTCAACAGAAAGACCGTTGTGTAGCGATCCTGGATGCCCTCGTGCTCCGCGTTCATCCGGGCGATGCACTCGCCTATGCGCGTGCCGCCGGACCAGTGCTCGACAACACTCCCGACACGGCGCAGCGCCTCGCTGAAGGAGGGCGCGCTCATCTGGCGCGTAACGCGGGTCACCGAGGTGCTGAAAACGAAGGTCTCTATGCGCTTGGTGTGCTGCGTAACGGCGAAAACCAGTTGTAGCAGAAGCCTGGCGTGACGCTCCATCGAGCCGCTCACGTCCAGCAGCGCCAGCAAGCGAGGCGTCCGCGGCGCGCGTCTCATGCGCGGCAGGCGTATCGGGTCGCCGCCCGTGGCAAGGTTCAGGCGGAACGCGCCCCGCAGGTCCGGAACGCCCTTGCGCTTGTCCCGCTTGCGTCTGCGTCCAGGCCGAGACGCGAGCGCGCGCACCATCCGGGACGCTATGCGCGAAAGTTCCGAGAGCTCGTCCGAGCGCAGCGCGGTCAGGTCTCTCTCAACCGCCACCTCGCGCGCGCTGGCCCCGGCGCGTAGAATCTGCAGCAATGTGTCATCAGAGCGCGAGTCGTGCTCCGGCAGGGCAACGACCCTCGGCCGCGGCCTCAGGCGACGTGCTCCGCCCGCCGGCCCCTTCGCCTGCTGTGCCGGGGCCTCTCTGGGCAGAGGCTCGAAGTTCCAGAACCGCCCGAACATCTCGTCGAAGACGCCAGTCTCTTCGTGCCGCGACATCAGCACGCCCCGCAAAGTCCAATAGACCCGCGCCCTGTCCAGCGAGTCCACCATGCCAAGCGCGCGAACCGCGTCCGACACCTCCTGCGGCCCAACCAGGAACCCACGCCCACGCAGCGCGCGGCAGAACCGCGTCAGGTGAGCCACAAAGTCATACCCACTCGTCAGCGCCGACTCTTCACTTGCCACTATCCACTCACTACTCGGCCCCTACGTCAACGACCCCGACGCCAATCCCGCGCTGCGCCGCGCCCACTTGCCCGACTCCACAGCCGTCAGAAAGTCCAGCACGAGCCGGTTGAAGAGGTCCGGCTCCTCCAGGTTGATGCCGTGCCCGGATTGCGGGAGCATCGCCAGCCCCGACGACGGGATGCACCGCTTCATGAAGATGCCGGGTTCGATACAGGCGTCGTCCTCGTCGCCAACCAGAATCAGCGTCGGCACGTCGAGGGCGCGCAGGCTGTCTTCGAGCGCGTAGATGGGCGGCCTTCTGCCCTGCACACCTCTGAAGGTCAGCGCGGAGCCGGCCGGCGAGTGCTCCGCAAGCTGGTCGGCGAACTCCTGCCAGCCCTGCGGGTCTTTCCGCTGAAGCTGCACACGGGCAGGGCCGCGCGCGTAGTCGGACATCGCCGCCATGCCGCCGGTCTCCATGCGCTGTGCGAACTCGTTCACCCGCGCCCCGAACGAATCGGGTGCGTCCGAGCCGGTGCCCGTTCCAGCGACGATGAGCGAGCTCGACATCTGGGGGTACGCCAGCCCGAAGTTGAGCGCGACGTTGCCGCCCATGGACAGCCCGCCGACATGCGCCCGCTCTATTCCGAGATGCTCCAGCAGGCCGTGCAGGTCCTCCACCGCCTGCTCCTGGCTATAGGCGTCGAGCTCGGAGGGCACGTCCGATGGCGGATAGCCCCTCGCGCAGTACGTGATAACCCGGTACCGCCGAGTGAAGAACCTAACCTGTGGTTCCCAGGACCGATAATCCCCCGCGAACTCATGGCTCCAAACCAGCGGATAGCCATCGCCATACGACTCATAGTACAGATTCACACCATTGATCAAACCCCAAGCCATCTCCAAACCCCTCTTTTTCGCTGAAAGTCCCCGTCCCAAACATTGAAAACTGACCCCTGTAAACTAAAAGTACCCCGCCCCGCCGTTCACGTGGATAGTCTGCCCGGTGATGAACCCGCCCTCCTCCGATGCCAGGAACACGCAGGTGGCCGCTATCTCATCCGGTTTGCCCAGCCGCTTGAGCGGGATTCTGTCCGCGCCCCGACTCGGATTGCTGTCGGCGGGATACCAGGACAGGTCCCGCGTGGTGTCGATCGCTCCCGGCGATACCACGTTGACGGTGATGTTGTTCGACGCGAACTCGCTCGCCAGCCCTCTCGCCATGCCCGTCAGCCCCATCTTCGGCGCGGACACGTGGACGCGCTGGGCGCCGCCCGCGAACGCTCCGTCCCCGCTGATGTAGATGATTCTACCGCCGCCGTTTGCTATCATCGACGGCAGCGCGGCCTGCGTGCAGAAGAACGCGCCCTCCAGGATGACTCCCATCACTCGCCGCCACTCCTCATACGTCACCTCCAAGAACGGCTTGTGAGGTCGAATAGCCACGTTGCTAACCAGGACGTCCACGCGGCCAAACTCTTCCATAGCCTTCGCCACCATGGCATCCACCTGGCCCTTGTCGGCAACATCGGCCAGCACGCTGATCGCCCTCACGCCCAGGTCACGCGCCTCCTGCGCCACCGCGTCCGCCTCCTCCCGGTTCGTCCTGGCGTTCACCACGACGTTGGCCCCTTCCGCGGCCATAGCCAGGATGGTAGCCCGCCCAATGTTTCGACCCGAACCGGTTACCAGAGCCGTCTTTCCTTCGAGTTTCATGTGACGTCTCCCAAGCGCTTATTTCTCGAAAAAGTCCGCGCATCTGTAATGCTGAGCTGAGCGCCATCCGCCGACCTCTGACCACCATCAACTACTCGCTCGGCGGCGGCGTCAGGAACGTTGCCGTTACCTGGCTGGACTCCAGCCGTTCGAGCTCGTCACTGGGCATACCGAGCACCTCTCCGAGCAGGTAATCGTTGTGTTCTCCGAGTATCGGCGCGGGCGCGCGCACGCCCTGGGGAGTGCGCGAGAACTGCCAGGGTGAGTTGATGTAGGGATGGGACACGCCATCTGGATGGGTCAGCCAGGGCAGCAATCCGCGCGCCTCGGCGTGGGGGTTGGTTAGCGCCTCCCGGTTGTTCAGAACCGCCCCGGAGGGCACGCCCGCCCGCTGAAGCTGTTCCATGGCCTCGTAGTTGGTTCTCCGGCTCGTCCACTCCTCGATAATCGCGTCCAGCACGTCGTGGTTTCGCCGCCGCTCCAGGACGCCGGCGAATCGGGGGTCGTCGAACAGCTCCGGCCTGCCCATCGCCTGGCAGAGCGCCCGCCATTCGGACTCGCGGGTCACCGTCAGGGCCACCCAGCGGTCCTCGCCCTCGCAGCGGTAGCAGCCCTGCGGCGCCCAGGCCGGGTGGCGGTTGCCGATGCGCTCCGCCGTCGTGCCGTTGAACGAGTACTCCATGAGCCAGTCGCCTACCAGCGAAATCATCGACTCCCAGTGGGAAAGCTCGATGTACTGGCCCTGCCCCGTACGGGCGCGATGCACGAGCGCGGCCATAATCGCCCCTGCCGCGTGAACGCCGTTGAGCGGGTCGGGCGAGACAGTGCCGGTTCTCAGAGGGGGGCCGCCGGCGTAGCCGGTCATGGAGGTGACGCCGCTCAGGTGCTCCTGCGCCCAGCCGAAGCCGATGTAGCGCTTCTCCGGCCCGTCGGAGCCGAACGCGGGCATGGAGACTACGATGATGGCGGGATTCACCTGCCGCAGGTCGTCGTAACCGAGACCGAGGCGCTCCATCACACCCTGGCTGAAGTTGTCGATGACCACGTCGCTGAGGCTGGCGAGCGACCTGAATATGCCGACGCCCTCCGGGTCCTGGAGATCGACGGACAGGGCCAGCTTGTTGCGGTGAAGCACGTCGAACCCGGCGCGGTTTGTCTTGCGCTGCTCGGATTCCGGAATCGGCCTCGTGCGCGCGGATGCGGCCCCTGCGGCCACCTGTCCGGTAACTGCCGCGGCCGCCCCGAGCCTGAACCTGCCATCGGGCCGCTTGACCGACTCCACCTTGATGACCTCAGCGCCAGCGTCCGCCATCCACCGGGCGGCCTTGGGTCCGGCCCGTATCTGTGTAACATCCAAAACCCGCAAACCCTGAAGCGGCATACGCCCCATACAAACTCTCCTGACAGTCTCTATGCTGCCATAACCTGTGGCAAATCTCTTCGCTTTCCCTCAACTCTGAGTAGGAACGAAAGCGCCCCGTCACTGACTAGTTCGCTGACTAACTGAAACACTGACCAACTGATTCACTCAACCGCTTCCAACATCGCTAGCAGTTTCTTGGCGCACTCTATCTCGGAGCGAACTTGCCTGGCCGGCTTCAATTCGTTGTATAGGCTGAAGTGCATGTTAATCGCCGCAGAAAACATAGATTTTAGCTCTTCGGGTTGCGCGACCTCTTCAGAAAGCTGGTCAACAACCTTGAAATGGTGAACGTGCCAGCCGGACTCCCAACCTCGTTGTGCCGCAATCGCCGTGAGTCGATTGTCCACCGCCTCACAGGCCTTTTCCATAGCTTGCAATGGGGTCCCCCACTCGAGATACTCTTCAGCTTGTTTGATTAGCAGTCCACTGATTTCCTTGGAGTTTCCTTCCAACGACACTTCGATTTCCGGAATGCCCCCCAACATTGCCAGCAGCATCTTTACGTTCATTATGTCATTACGAACTTGGCCAGCCTGCTTGTAGTCGTTGAGGGCATTGAAGTGCAGGCTGCACCCTGCCGAAAACAGCATTGTCAATCTCTCGGGATGCTTGGCCTCCTTGGCTAGGCGTTCGGCAATCATGGCGTAGTCCTTGAGATCGCTGTGACGCCAGCCCCGCTGCTGGGCAATCGCCTTGAGACGGTGGGTGACCGCGCCCCAAGCCTTCTCGGACGCTACCGCGAGGTTGCCCTTCTCGAGCTCCTCGTCAGCTAGTTGAACCAACCGCCGGCAAATCTCCACCTGCTTGTCTGCCAACGTCATCTCAATTCACCCAACCCACTTTCTTTCAATCTAACCCAATGCCTTCCAGTGTTGCCAGTAGCCTCATGACGTCATCCATGTAGCCCCGAACCTGCTCTTCGGGCATGAAGACGTTGTAGAAGTTGGCGTGCAAACTATTCGCTCTGGCAAACAGCGCTTCCATTTCCTCCGGTTGCCCTGTCTCCGCCCCTAATCGTTCAACAATCGCATAGAAATGCCCGTGCGAGCCGTGCTGCCAGCCTCGCTGTCGCGCTATCGCCTTAAGACGGTGGGCGACCGCGCCCCACGCCTTTTCCGACGCCTGCAACAGGTCACCCGCCTCAAGCTCCTCCTCGGCTTGCTGGATGAAACGCCGGCTGATGTCTACGTGGTCACCCGCCGTCGTCAACTAGCTTCACCCAACCCGCTGACGACTGACAAACTCACACCACCCCTGCCTGCCGCAGCCGCACAATGTCCGCCTGCTCCAGGCCCAGCCGCTCGCCATAGACATCCAGGTTGTGCTCTCCCAGCAGCGGCGCGCGTGTCAGGGTCTCCCCGCTCACAGTCATCTGGTAGGGAGGGCCCGGATACCTGGCTCGTCCGGCGACGGGATGGTCGATCTCTCTGAAGAACTGACGCGCCTCCAGTTGCGGCGAGGTGAGCATGTCGTGCGGCGTCGCCACGTACCCTATGGCGTTGCGCCTCACCTGGGAGGCGGCGTAGATATCCAGCTTGCCGCGCTCTCGCACCCAGGGCGCGACGATGGCTTCGAGCTCGTCTCGGTACTGGGCGCGGGACGCCGCGCTGGCATACTTGGGATTCTTGAGCTCCTCGATTCCCATCATATCGACGAAGGCGTCCCAGCCGCCGGGCATCTGGCCCAGGGCGATCCAGCCGTCCTTCGTCTCGTAGAGACCGCCGCGACCGCGGAGCACGCTTTCCGGGGCGGCATTGCCCAGCCGTGTCGGCACAGTTCCAAGCAGGCTGTTTATGCCCCAGCTATCGAGCAAGTCCACGTTGGCCTCGACGATGGAGTTATCGACCCGCTGCCCTTCGCCGGTGAGCGTCGCGTGGTAGAGCGCGATGAGCGTGGATGCGAAGGCGGCTTGACCTCCGGCGTACTGGCCCAGGTTGCCGCCCATCTTGAGCGGCTCCCTGTCCGGCTCCCCAGTGATGTCAACGTGACCGGCGATGGCCTGGTCAACAATCTCTTCGCCCTTGTAATCGCGATAGGGGCCGCTCTGCCCGAAGTGTGAGATGGAACTCACCACAAGGCGGGGATTCAGTCTCTGAAGCGTCTCATAGTCCAGCCCCAACGAGGGCAGGTACTGCGGAGCAAAACTCTCCACCAGCGCGTCGGCCTGTTCGACAAGCCCCAAGAGCAGCTTCCGGCCGCTCGGCTGCTCGATGTCCAGGGTGACGCCCTTCTTGCCGGTGTTGAGGTACAGAAAGGGGATGCTCTTTTCGAGATGTGGGTCGTCGCCAACGAAAGGCTCCATACTCCGCATGGGGTCGCCCGAGCCTGGAGGTTCGACCTTGATGACCTCGGCGCCCTGCATGGCCATGAGCTTCGTGCAGTATGGCCCCGCGACGCGCTGGGAGAGGTCGAGCACGCAAATGCCTTCCATTGCAAGAGTCATCGCTCACCTACCTTGTGTCCCTTCCCCGGTGGGAGAAGGTCAGGATGGGGAGATGCCACCGAGTTGCGGCACGCTGCCGGCAGGTTTGAAACCTGTTCGGTCGAACGTAGGGCGGCAAGCCATAGAGGCGGGTCTGAAACCCGCCTCTACAACTCGCCGCCGTCTAATGACAACTGATCACCGAAAACTGACCACTCGTCCTCGCCCGCCGGCTACCGCCCCTTGAAATTGGGCCTGCGCTTCTCGGCGAAGGCTGCCAGCCCCTCTTTCGTGTCCTCGCTGCCCGACATCCCCGAGTTGACACTCGAGGCGTTCTTCATTCTCTCGCCGAAGTCTGGGAAGGAGCGGCCCGTGATGGCGGCCTCTTTGATCGCCCGCACGGCCAGGGGAGCGCAATTCTCGACGATGCCCCGCACCATCTCTTCGGCGCGCTCCAGCACCTTGTCGTGGGGAACCACCTCCTGCACGAGACCGATGCGGTGCGCCTCCTGGGCGTCGCAGAACTCACCCGTGAAGAGGAACTTGAACGCCGAGCCCAGCGGCACGTAGTGGGCCAGGATGGTGGGGCCGCTCATGGAGGCGATGCCTCGTTTGACCTGTGGCCAGCCGAACTGCGCGTTCTCCGACGCGATGCGAATGTCGCTCAGCAACGCGATGCCGCCGCCCTGCGCGAGCGCGTAGCCGTTGATGGCGGCGATGATCGGCTTATAGACCTGGCTGATGAAGAGGTAGAGGTTGTCCGTGTTGCCGCGGGGCCTCGCCGAGGTTGTCTCCTCGCGCTCCGCTCTTCCCATCACCAGGTCATGGCCGGTGGAGAAGGCCCGGCCCGCGCCAGTGACGACCGCCGCCCAGATGTCGGGGTTGGTTTTGACCTCGTTGAAGGTGTCGAACAGGTCGCCAATCATCTCGTTGTTGATGGCATTCAGCTTCTCCGGGCGATTCAGCGTCAGGTACGCGACCCGGTCTCGCACCTCGAACAGAACTGTGTTTGCCAAGACGTTCCTCCTTTTCTTCTGTGCTATTTCAGAGATTTCAGCCACATTTCAGGACTTCAGAAATGCGCTTTGTCCCAAATGCGCGTCCACGTTCAGCGATTATCTTACTCCGCGCTCGGTGTAGAGTCAAACGCGCGATGACCGTAGGGATCCGTCCGGTAGCCTCTACCGCGAATTGCCGACGGTTACGGCAGGTTGTTTGAGCCTTCGCGGATGGCGTCGGGAATTTGTATCGAGATACCGTACTGGCCGGCAGTTGCCTCCATCGTGTAGTTGTCGCAGAATCCGCCCTTGACGTGGAAGCGCCAGTCCATGCTGTACTCCTCGATCTGGTAGGTTTCCGCGTTCAGCGTCATGACGACGTCAAGCGTCTCTCGGTTCGTCCAGGGCAGCGACACGTAGGCTTCCTTCAGGTTGACCGTTAGAGTGATACGTCCATCGGAGTTCCGGGAGACCTCGATGCCGTCGGCGTCGGCGAAGTGGAGTACGCTTGCGAGCATCCTGTGCGGGCTGGTGAACCCGGAGCGCCAGGCAGTGTTGTCGAAAACGTCGTCGCTGCTGACATTGCGCCAAGTGCTTACGCCATCTCTCACGCGTTCCTTCCAATACTCGGTATCGCCGTCGTCCCTGGAATCGATAATGTAGAAATGCTCCGAGTCGTCCCTGAAGTGAACCAAGTACTGGTGGGCGCTTCCAAAATCGGCTGTTTCGTAGTCGGCCAAGGTACCGGTCCCAAAGTTCCCTCTGCAGCCCCTGCCGCTCCAACCGCCCGCAACCTCGAACGCGGCGGAGTTTGCCTCCTGCAGTGCGGCGAAGGCGCGCCACGCCAGCTCGTAGCCGTCCGGCTCCACGGGCGGCGGCGGGTCGCGCAACTCGTCCTCGAACACTATGAGCGCCTCGACCTCGTCCATCGTCATGCCAGGCTCCACGAGGGTGTGCGAATGCAGGCGAATTAGCGCCTCGTCCATCTCACCAAGAGTCGGCAGACCCAAGGCGTTCGTAACGTTCATCACGCTGGTGGGGTTCTTGCGATGGTGAACTGGAACCATAGCGTGCAGTACCTCGTGAATCGTGGTTTGCTTTATGTCTTGGTCCAACACTCCAAGCTCACTCCTCCACTTGGTCTCATCTAGCCATACCCCGATGGTGGCGTCTCTCGCGACGCTCTCGCCGCTTGTGTTCCAGGTGGCGCAGCCCAAAGAGTCTTGGCAATAGACGTGGGCTATACGGGCCGCGAGCTTCGTCACACCCACGAATGCCTTGAGGTCAGCGTCATCCTCATCGTCGGTCCACTCGAATTCGAGACTGAGCAGCGGCGACAACTCTTCCAAAGTCTCTTCTAATAGCCGGATGTAGTCCCTGTGCCCCGTTACCCATACTTTTACAGGCTCATCCTGGGGCCACTTGACGATGGTCTCCGCGTACCAGCCGCCGCACCCCTCGTTCTCCTCATTGACGCCCGGCCTGTTGCTGAAGCATTCCCACACCTCCCGCTCCACCCCCAGGATGCGCTCGGGAATGTCGAACTCCAGGGTCTGCGGTTCGTCGTCTCCGAGGTCGAACTCGAATGTCACCTTGCCCATGGGGACGTGGGCGGTCAGCGTGTGCGGCGCCGGCGCCAACCCGCCCGGCAGTGAGACCTCGAACACTCTGCCGCAGCCTTCCACGACTTCGCCGTCGTGCCTGCACGTGACCGGCACTCCCTGCGTACCCTCGAATTCGCCATAGCCGTCGTTGCGCAGTGCAGCTGTAAGCTCGACGTCGGCGGTTCCGTCGGTCCAGTAGCCGTTGACCACGATCTCGGCGTCGATCGCGAACTCTACGGCGGCCTTCGTGGGCACATCGACGGTTAGCGTTTCCACGTTGTCTGCGCCCCATCGATAGCCGTCGTCCTGAGCGCCGGCGTAGACGCGCAAGGCGGTCTCACCATGCGGCAGCGCGAGCGTAATCACGCCCTCCGCACTGCCGCCCGCGCGGACGGAGTCGAGGGGCAGGGTCCGCAAGCAGTTCCCGGCGGAGGAGCCGGCGGCGCAGGTTACGCCGAGGTCGAACTGACCGCTGGACGCCTCTCCCTCGTTGGTCACGCGCAGCGCGACCTCCACGATGCCATCGCCGTCCCGCTCGTAACCCAGGTGGGTCACCGAACCGACGGCGACCACCAGCCGTGCGTATTCCACCTCGACGGTTGTTTCGGTGATGTTGTCGTCCTTCAGTGTCTCGACGCTCTGGGTCTTGGCGCTGAGCGTGAAGGCGTAAGAGCCGGTGGGAACCTCGACGGGCAGGGAGACGACCTCGCTCCGGCCGGGCGCGAGGCGTTCGATGGCCCCGGCGTGATCGACGCGGCCCGTGGAGCCGTCCTCGTTGGATATCCAATCCGTGGATACGACGACCGAATCGGCGTCGCGCTGGCCTCGGTTGGTAATCCTTACGTCCAGCGCGATGAAGCCGTCGCCGGTGATGCGGTGTTCCAGCGCTTGCAGCTCGATCTCGGCCGTTCTGGTGTCCACGTTCGCGGCGGCAACCGCGTCGCCGGCGCTGACCACTACGCTGTGCTCGCCCGGCGCCAGCCTGAGAATGAAGACGAACGCGGCTTCACCACCGCCCGGCAGGCTCTCGATAACTTGCACAACCTCGGGGTCGCCGCCGTCCACTGCCGCCTCGACGGCCAGAGACGCCGCGCCCGCCAGTTCGCCCAGGTTGCGGGCGACGACCGAGAACCTGGTCCCGACCATCTTCTGTTCCGCGCCGACTAACTCCACCTCGTCGATTTCCAGGCGGTACGTGGCCGGCACGGGGGTATTGGTGGGCGTAGGCAAAGGGGTGTTGGTGGGCGTGGGCACGGGGGTGTTGGTGGGTGTGGGCACGGGGGTGTTGGTGGGTGTGGGCACGGGGGTGTTGGTGGGTGTTGGCGCGGGGGCAGCGGTGGGTATGGGCGACGGCGCTTCTGCCTGCTCTTGCTGAAGCCGCGCGGTCGTTCCCGCTGCGGTGGGCTCCGCCGCGACCGCCGTGGGAGCGGATTGCCGGGGAGACGAGCCGCCGCAGGCCACCGCAATCAGGGCGGCAGTGAGGCAAAGCATGAGGCACGCCGCAATGCCGCGGAACGTCGAGGGCGTTGCGGGACTGCCGATTGTGTTCACCTCACTGGTCATGGACGAAATACGTAACTCTTTGCGCTGTCCCCACACCGCCCCGGGCATCCACCCCCTAACCCCCTCCCATTAAGGGAGGGGGAAATATGAGGCTCCGCTCAGCGTTGCGCAAAGGTCGCCATTGGGGCTGGGAACACGGGTGGGGGCGGGAACACTGGCGCGCCATCTACGGCACCGTGAGCACCAGCTTGCCGAAGAAGCTCAGACTATCCATGGTCTCGTGGGCTTTGGCGGCCTCCTCGAGTGGGAACGTCTGGTGGATGACGCCCTTGATTACGCCCTTCGCGGCCCTGTCCAGAATCTGGCGCAGGTCTTCCTTGCGGCCCATGAAGACGCCGAACACGGTGTGGTAGTTGAGGAACATCGCGCCCATCTGAAGCTCGGCGCGGTAGCCGGTGGTCACGCCGCATATGCCGTAGCGTCCGCCCCTGGCGAGCGACGCGGTGGCGGCGGGCCAGAAGTCCGCGCCCACATGGTCGAGCACGACGTCCACGCCGTGCCCGCCGGTTATCTCCTTGACCCGCTCCGCGATGTCCTCGTTGGAGTAGTTGATGACCTCGTCCGCGCCGAGTTCTCTGGCCTTGCGCGCCTTCTCGTCGGTGCTGGTGGTGGTGATGACGCTCGCGCCGATTACGTTCTTCGCCACCTGGATGCCCGCCGTGCCCACGCCGCTGGACGCCGAGAGGATGAGCGCGGTCTCCCAGGGCTTGAGGGCGGCGCGGCGCATTAGGATGGTCCAGCAGGGCATGAAAACCGTTGGCAGGGAGGCCGCCTGCTCGTAGGAGACCGACTCGGGCAGCGGGAGGGCGTTGGCCGCGGGCGCGCTGACGAACTCGGCGTAGCCGCCGTTCGTCAGCGCTCCGAGCATGGACGAGCGGACGCAGAACTCGTCCTCACCGGAAAGGCAGTACTGGCACTGGCCGCAAGTTATTCTGGGGTTGAGCAGCACGCGGTCGCCCTCGCTCACGTGCTTCACCTCGCTGCCCACCTCGGCCACGTCGCCCGCCACGTCGCCGCCGAGCACGTGAGGACCGTTGAAGCGGATGCGCGTTCCGCGCACGCCCGCGCGGGTGAAGAGGTCCAGGCGGTTGAGGGCACAGGCGCGCACCCTTACCTTGATGTCGTTGGGGCCGACGGCAGGCTCCGGCAGGTCGCCGTATGTCAATACCTCGGGGCCGCCGTGTTCCGTAATGTAAACCGCTTTCATCTTTCGCTCCCAATAGTGCGCCAGGGTTAGGTGAGGGGCCTTACCTTTTCAACAAAGCGTTCCATGCGTTCCAGAGTCGCGTCGAGGGTGTCGGCCTGGAGTCCGAGCATCAGGTGGTGCACGCCCAACTCCTCGAACGCCTTGACGTCGCCGGCTATCTGCTCCGGCGAGCCCGTGAAGACGCGCCGCTCGCCGTCGGGCATCGTCTCTGCCTCTCGGTCGTTGTACCAGCCCGCGCTGTAGGCGAGGTCTATCTCTGACGGGTCTCTGCCCGCGTCGCGCGCGTAGTTGCGGACGCGGGATACGTAGCCCGTGAGCTGCTCCAGCGTGCCCACGCGGAAGCGGGGATTGCTGCCAATGGGATACCAGGCGTCGCCCAGCCGGGCCGCCCTCCGCAGCGCGGGCGGGCTTTCGCCGCCTATCCAGATGGGCGGGTGAGGCTTCTGCGCGGGCTTGGGCATGAAGGATACGTCGGAGAAGCCGGCATACTCGCCATCGAAAGTCGGGTTGTCGCTCGTCCATAGCTCTTTGAAGACGCGGATGTACTCGTCGCCGACCGCGCCGCGCTCGTCATAGGGAGGCGCGTCGATGGCCTCGAACTCCTCCCGCATCCAGCCGACGCCGCAGCCCAGTATTACTCGGCCCCCGGACAGCACGTCGATAGACGCGACCATCTTGGCGGCGAGCACGGGGCTGCGGTGCGGCAGCACCATGACGGAGGTGAGCAGCCGCGCGGATGAGGTAACGCCGGCGAGAAAGCTGAGCATGGAGAGCTGCTCCAGGCACTCGCCCGTGGGGCCGCCCGCGAACTCCCCCGTCTCGTTGTAGGGATAGCGAGACTCTATGCTTCTCGGTATGACGACGTGGTCGCTGACGCTGATGATGTCGAAGCCCATCCGCTCGCCGTGTTGGGCCAGGGCGGCGAGGTCGTCGGGCGTGGCGAGCGGGCCGCGGGTGGGAACGCCAAATCCAAATTCCACGCTTCAATCCTCCTTGTGTCTTAAGTGATTATCTTAAAATGGCCGTCACTCCCGCGAAAGTGGGAATGACGTTTACGCGCATTTCTACCGGCGCAGCTACGTGTAGTGCGGAGTGCGGCGTATGCCTGCCTGTTCGTATATGGCGCTCACGGCCATATATTCGTCGTCTCAACGCAGCATCACGCGCCGCATCTGGTCGTAGTCGGACTGCGCCAGCGTCGGCGCGCGGTCGTATGACGCCGAGCCGCGGATCGCGTTCAGTATGGCGATGAGGTTGTTCTTGAGTGTGCCGAACATGGTGGTGAAGGCTCCTTGCCAAGAGTGGCGAATTTCCGCGTGGATTCGAAGGCGCCTCCATCGGAGTGCCTCTCGTGTCCAGCCATCATTGGTTCGCCGCCCTGCGGGCGCGGAGGCGCGTCATCATCGTCCTGTGGCAGTAATCGTAGTGGTTGGGCGCGTGTGCGTCAACCGGGGATAGTCTGTCAGTGGTCAGGGACGTCCTTACTGTGTCGTCGGATCTGCCGCGGGGTTGTCCAGGAAGCGCTTTAGAGTGCCGAAGTAGGCGTTTCCTCCGACTGTGAAGGTGTCGTTGTGTGCGGCTCCCTGGATGATATAGAGGCTCCTTGGGTCGGGCGCGGCGTCGTATAGCTCACTTGCCATATCGACGGGGACGGTCCGGTCCGCGTCGCCGTGGATTAGCAGGATGGGCGCGCGAACGTCCTTCATCCTGGACAAGGTGTCGTACCTGGCTCGCACGAGCGCGCCAGCGGGAACTATCCTGGAGAAGACGGGAGAGGAGCGCCTTGCCATTGCCCGAACGGAGGTAAACGCGGACTCGACTATTACCGCTCGCGCGTCGTGGCGGGCGGCCATCTCCACTGCGACCGCACCTCCGAGGGAACGCCCGAAGAGGACGAGCTTGTCGGCGGAAGCGCCGGTTCGCAGGCGTAGGTATTCGAGGGCGGCCTCGGCGTCGAGATACAGGCCCCGCTCCGAGGGGCTGCTCTCGCTATGGCCGTAACCCCTGTAATCGAAGATGAAGATGTTCACGTCAACGCGCTCGTGGAGCAGCGCGATATTGCCCACCCTGTGGCTGACATTGCCGGCGTTGCCGTGAAACCAGACCAGCGTGAGGTCGCTGTCCGCCGGAACGAACCAGCCGTGCAGCGTCACGCCGTCGGAGGTCGAGATGAACACGTCCTCGTACTCCAGGCCCACACTGCCTGGCGTTAGGTCAACCCGTCTGTCCGGGAAGTAGATAAGAAATCTGTCCAGCAATCTCGTCTCACGCGCCACGACTACGGCGGCCAGGATGCAGACCAGCGCCAGCGCGACCCAGATCGCTACTCTTGCCGTTCTCCTACGCCATGCCGCGGAATCCTTCATAGGAATAGGCAATGGTCACTTCCTGGGGGCCGCGAACCGGAAATCGACTTGGTGTTATTCTAGCAGAGGTTGCGGCGTTGGGGTTGTGGGAGAGCCGCAGCGGGGCAACCACCAGGGGATTGCCTCTACTAGGGTCGCGGACGGGGAACACGGTTGGGCTTGGGTTTGCAGGCGGCATTTGCTAAAATTCAGAAATCGACCCGCTCAGGGCAAGGAGACGAAAGTGACACTACTCGACAACCATCTCGCGATCAGCCGGCGGTTCATCCGGCAGGCCGAAGAGGAACTGGCGTCGGGTGACCTGCTGCAGGCGTCGGAGAGGGCGTGGGGCGCGGCGGCCCACCGTCTCAAGGCCATCGCTCGACGGCGAAGGTGGCGGCATGGCTCGCACAAGGACTTCTACACGATAATCGATCTTTTGGCGGACGAGGTCGCACAGCCTGAGCAGCCGCTGGAGTTGTTCTCCAACGCGGCTATGCTTCACACGAATTTCTATAATGATTACATGCCGGAAAGACTCGTTAAGGTTGACATTGAGAGTGTCAAGAGGCTGCTGGCTATTCTGGACGGGGTGGCGTGAGTTGGTCAGTGGAAAGGGACTTAAGGAGTGTGTTCGATGCGTTTGGAAGGTAAGGTTGCGCTGATTACGGGAGCGGCGGCGGGCGTCGACGGGGAACTCATGGGCTTTGGCGGCGCGGCGGCACGGCTGTTCTCACGGGAGGGCGCGAAGGTCGTGCTGTGCGACATCCAGGAGGAGCTTGGCGAGAAGACGGCGTCCCAGATTCGCGCGGACGGCGGCGACGCAATCTTCATACGCCTAGACGTTACCAGCGAGCGGGACTGGCAGAGCGCCATCCAGGCCACGATTGGCAGGTTCGGCAGGCTGGACGTCGTGGTCAACAACGCGGGCACATCCTCCCGGCCCAACGTGGAGGGGACGACGCTGGAGATGTGGGATGGACAGATGGACGTTCACGCCAAGGGTGTCTTTCTGGGCACAAAGTGTGCCATTCCGGAGCTGCGCAGGGTGGGCGGCGGTTCCATTATCAACACCTCGTCCATCTATGGACTGGTGGGAAGCCAGACTTCGACGGCCTACCACGCGGCCAAGGGCGCGATACGAATCTTCACCAAGGCGGCGGCCATCCAGTACGCCGCGGACAACATCAGGGTTAACTCGGTGCATCCGGGCTTTGTCGCGACGCCCATGACCAGGGAGGGTTACGCCGATCCTGAGAGGTACAACGCGACACTGGCAAGGATACCGATGGGGCGAACGGGCCACGCCCACGAAATCGCCAACGGGATGCTCTACCTGGCGTCGGACGAGTCGGCGTTCGTGACGGGGTCTGAGCTGGTGATCGACGGCGGCGTGACGGCGCAGTAGGGGTAGCGCTTCAGTGGTCAGCGCGTCAGTATTTCAGTGTTGGCCCGTCAAGGGCGAGGGGCCTCAAGGCTTGTAGGTGGAGACGTTGGCCTTGGTGAGTTCCCCGGTTACCATGTATATGACGCGCTCGGCTATGTTGGTGGTGCGGTCCGCTATGCGTTCCAGGTCGTGAGCTACCCATAACAGGAAGGTTGCCCTCTGGATTACGCTTGGGGATACCATCATGTAGGTTAGGAGTTCCCTGTAAACCTGCTCGTAGAGGGCATCGACCTCATCGTCGTCGTCGCAGACGGCGGTGGCGGCGTCAAGGTCCCTGTTGACGAAGGCGTCCAGGCTGCGGCGCAGCATGTCCGTGGCCTTGTCCGCCATGCGAGGAATGTCTATCAGCGGCTTCAGAGGCGGCTCGTCGCCCATCATGAGGCTTATCTTGGCGATGCCCTCTGCGTAGTCGCCCATGCGCTCCAGTTCAACCGACATGTGCAGCACGGTAATGAGCACGCGCAGGTCGCCGGCGAGCGGCTGCTGGGTGGCTATGAGGTCGATGCAACGCTCTTCCAGTTCGAACCGCTTGCGGTCTATGATGTCGTCGTCGCGGATGACCTCCTCGGAGGCCGCGAGGTCGCGATTCTTGAGGGCGTCCAGGGCGCGGGCTATGGCCTTCTCGACCATGTTTCCCAACAGCAACAATTCGTTCTGGAGCTCTCTCAGGTCTCTGTGAAATTCGACTCTTGGCATAGCGGCTACCCTCCCCAGACCTACGTGATTGTGGACTATCTCGGAACGACCCTCGAATCTGGATTTCCGCCTTCGCGGGAATGGCGGGACTTCTGAGATGGTGGGTTAGCTGAAGCGGCCTGTGATGTACGCCTCCGTCTGTTCGTGGCTGGGATTGGTGAATATACGCTCGGTGGAGTCGAACTCCACCAGGAAGCCGGCCCTGTCGTCGTCAACCATGAGGAACGCGGTTTCGTCCGATACGCGGGCGGCCTGCTGCATGTTGTGGGTGACGATGACGATGGTGTAGCTCTCCCTGAGCTCCCTTACGAGGTCTTCGATGGCGAGAGTGGCTATCGGGTCGAGCGCTGAGCAGGGTTCGTCCATGAGGACGACCTCCGGCTGGATGGCGATGGCGCGGGCTATGCAAAGCCTCTGCTGCTGGCCACCGGACAGGGCCAGGGCGCTCTTCTTCAGGCGGTCTTTGACCTCGTCCCACAGCGCGGCCTGCTTTAGCGAACGCTCGACCGCCTCGGCGATGTCGCCGGTGTAGCCGTTTATGCGAAGTCCGAAGGCGACGTTGTCGAAAATGGACTTCGGAAACGGATTGGGCTTCTGGAAGACCATGCCGATGGTGCTTCGCAGTTCCACCGGGTCCACGCCGGGAGCGTTGATGTCCTCGCCGTTGAATAGGATGCTGCCCTCGATGCGGCCTCCTGGGACGAGCTCGTGCATACGGTTGAGGCAGCGCACGAGGGTGCTCTTGCCGCAGCCGGAGGGCCCGATGACGGCGGTAATCGAGTTTCGCCGCATCGACAGGTCGATGTCCTTCACGGCAAGAACCTCGCCGTAGTAGGCGCGCAGCGCCCTGACTTCCATTACGTAGTCGGGAGCCTCGTCCTCTGGGGGAAGGGGTTCTCTCTCCACAAACTGTTCCTGGAGCG
Organism: Dehalococcoidia bacterium; assembly: GCA_965217565.1. Classification (GTDB taxonomy): domain Bacteria; phylum Chloroflexota; class Dehalococcoidia; order Lucifugimonadales; family CATOSD01; genus CBDCIS01. The sequence goes on along the minus strand of CBDCIS010000008.1, from coordinate 55,540 downwards.
GTTTCCTGAGTTTCAGCGTAGCCATTATAGACTCCTCTTACCATACACGTGGCGCAGGGCCACCGCAACACTGTTGAGCAGCAACAGCACTACCAGAAGAACGACGATGCCAGCGGCGGCATTTTCCTGGAAGCCGCGCAGAGGACGCGAGAGCCAGCTAAAGATCTGGATAGGCAGCACGGTGAACGAGTCCGTCGGGCTGGTTGGGACGAAGAAAACGGATGTGAACGCGCCGATGGCGATAAGCGGAGCCGTCTCGCCGATTGCCCTGCCGAGAGCCAGGATTATGCCGGTCAGCACCGCCGGCATCCCTGCGGGCAGAACCTGGTTCCATATGGCCTGCCACTTGGTCGCGCCGAGAGCCATCGCGGCCTCACGCATCGAGGACGGCACTGAGCGCAGCCCCTCCCGGCTGGCGACGATTATGATCGGCAGGATGAGCAGCGTGAGCGTGCAGGCGGCGGCAAGTATGCTCGGCCCCATCTGCGCTCCATAGACGAAGATAGCCAGGCCGAGCAGCCCATACACGACCGACGGAACGCCCGCGAGCGTGCTGATATTGATTTCGATAAGGCGGGTCAGCCAGTTCCTGGGAGCGAACTCTTCCAGGTAGATAGCGGCCCCCACGCCGATGGGAATGGAGAACAGGGCCGTGAAACCCATGACCCACAGGGTTCCGAAAAGTGCCGCCTTCGCGCCCGCCAGCTCCGGCTTGCGCGAAGGGAAACTGGTCAGGAAGTCCCACGTGATACCGCCGATGCCGTCCTTAGCCAGCGTGAACAGCAGCAACGCCAGCGCCATTACGCCGAACGCGGTCGCTCCTATGGCGAGCGCGGCGAAGGTCATGGACGTAGCCCTGCGGACGAGCCGGGCGCGCTGGCGCGCCGGGTCCCGCGCGGGAAGCGTCGCGCTCATTCGTACACCTCTCTGAATCGTCCGAGCAGCGCCTGCGCTACCAGATTCAGGCCGAGCGTGAACACGAACAGCAGCATACCGATTGCGAAGATGCTCTTGTACTCCACGGTGCCGCGGGGTGTGTCGCCCATTGCCACCTCCATGATGTAGGCGGTCATGGCCTGCATGGCCTCGAGGGGATTCACGGACAAGTTGGGGATGCCGCCCGCGGCGATGGTCACTATCATGGTTTCCCCGACCGCCCTCGCCAGGGCCAGCAGCCCCGCGGCCACTATGCCGGAGAGCGCGGCGGGCACGACGACCCTCGTCGATACTTGAAAACGGTTCGAGCCGAGCGCGTAGGCCCCCTCTCGAAGCGAGGTGGGAACGGCGCGCATGGCGTCTTCGCTCAGGGAGGCCACCATTGGGATGAGCATGATGCCCATGGCCAGGGAAGCTCCCAGCGCGGTGAAGATGGTCTCGGAGTGGAAGAGCGGCTTGACTATGTTCGGGGCAATGAAGGTTATGGCGAAGAAGCCGTAAACCACCGTTGGAATGCCGGCAAGCACTTCCAGCGCCGGCTTTACGACCGCGCGGACGCTCTCAGGCGCGTACTCGCTGAGATATACCGCGGTGAGTATGCCGATGGGGAACGCCACCGAAAGCGCCAGCGCCGCTATCACGGTCGTGGCCGACAGCAGGGGAAGCGCTCCGAAGCTCTTGTCCGCGAAGAGAGGCGCCCAGGTCGTGCCTGTGAGGAACGAGATTATCGAGACCTCTCCAAAGAAAGGCACCGCCTCAGCCAGCAGCGTCAGGACAATGCCGACGGTCGTGATGACCGACACCAGGGCGCAGAGGAAGAGGCAAGAGAGTATAACCGCCTCCCGCACCTTGTGCGAGAGACGGTTTCTGCGCCAGCGCCTGTCATCCAGCCGCCTGGCGATGTGTTGTCCAGCCGCCAATCTAGTTCACTCGCTCCAGCGCCTCGGAGAGAGGCGTGCCAGCCGCGATTGTGTTGAACACGGAGCCGGTCGTCTTGTTCTGCACCCTGGTCCGGCCCCATTGGTATGCGCTGTCCGGAAGCGCCACGTATCCCACGTCCGGCACCAGCTTGCTCGCCTCCTCCAGATAGAAGTCCACGAACGCCCTCACCTCGGGGCGCGATTCCATATGGTCCAGCCGCACGTAGATGAGGATGGGACGCGCGAGTGGCAGGTACTGGCCGTCCGCGACGCTCGCCGCTGACGGCGCAACACAGTCGCCTGTGTCCGGGTTCACCACCTCGACCGCGTTCACCAGCTCACGGTACTGCTCCAGGTACGCCAGGCCGAAGTAGCCGATTCCACCAGGCGCGCCGTTCACCCCGCTCGCTATCAGGGGGTCTTCCTCCGTCGCCAGGTCCAGGTCGCCGCGATGCGCCCCGGACTCGCCCATGATGGCCTCGGTGAAGTAGTCGAACGTACCCGACGCCGTCGTTGGGCCGTATATCCTCAGCCTGGTGTCCGGGAAGCCCGCCTTGACCTGGCTCCAGTTGGCGATGGTTCCCTGGGCCTCGGGGCCGAAGATGGTCTTCAGTTCGTCAACCGTCAGGCAGGTGGCCCAGTCGTTGTCGGGGCTGACCACCACTGAGAGGGCGTCGAAGGCCACCGGCAGCTCGATTACCTCGATGCCGTTCTCCTTGCAGGTGTCCAACTCGGACTGCTTGGCGGGACGGGAAGCGTCCCAGACCTGGATTTCACCGGCGCACATGGCGCGACCGCCGGAGCCGGTGCCTGTGGAGGCGATGTTGACGCGAACGCCAGAGTTGGCCTTGCTGAACTCCTCGCCCACGGCCTCGCTGATCGGGAAGACCGTGCTCGATCCAGCCACCGCTATCTCGCCGCTGAGCGGGCCGGTCGGCTGGGTCGCAGGCGCCGACGATGCCGACCTGGGAGCCGGCGTTGGGTCGTCGCTTCCTCCACATGCCAGCGCGAACGTCAGCATGGAAAGGGCTATGAATCCTATGAGGCTTGGCAACCTCATGCCTATGATGGTCTTCCGTTTCATCGCTCGGTGCATACCTCCTCAATATGTGTCCACTTTGCCTCTGTCGTTCACGGCATTTAGGGACATGATCCGAACACCTGCCAGATTACAGCATGAACATCAACAATCCATTAACGGCGCGTTAACATACGATTAGGGATTGACTATGGCATCGGTTTGTCTGGGACAGGGTTGTTGGAACTGTGGGCTCGCTGAGGGCGAGCGGTTAGCGGTGGTCGGGGATGGTGATTGGCGGATATGGGCGTCGTTTTAGGGCGGCCAATTTAGTAAGGACGGGTTTGAAACCCGCCGGCCGCTACGCGCGAATCTCTGTCCTGACGTCATTCCCACGAAAGCGGGAATCCACGCGGCAATCCGGAGGGTTTTGGCAAGGAGATGACCACAATCGGGGATAACTTCTCAGCGAATCAGTAGGATTCCACTGCCCAACAACCCGACTAACGCCAAAATCCTCTAAATCTCGTAATCCCTGAAACCCGATTCTGAGAGTACGGGGCCTCTAGCCGACCTCGAAGGACATGAGCTCGTCGGAGAAGATCAGCTGGCCGTCGAAGATGCTCCTCACGTCGCCAACGCCCTTTTCCATGTGGCCGCGCTGGGACAGGTAGGGGCCTATGTGAACGAGCACCAGCTTTTTGACGCCCGCTTCCTGGGCCATCCTGGCGGCGTCCATCGTGCCGCACTGGCCCCTGGACTCGTCCATGGCATCCATGCGCTCCTGGTCGTCCCAGCACATGCACAGCATCACGTCGGCGTTGCGAGCGAGGTCTCTCACGGAGTCGCAGGGCCGGGTGTCGCCGGTGAAGACGACGCTGCCGTCGGGCGTGTCCAGACGGTAGGCCAGGGAGTCGAGATATGGCTGAACGTGCTCTGCCGGCGCCGCGCTCATCTCCCAGTCTTTGCCGGAATAGACCTTGCCGGGGCCAACGTCCCTGGCGAACACGTCGGGAGGCTTGCGGGGCAGAACGCCGCCGCGGTTCACGTACACCGTCTGGCTCACGGGGTGGTTGACCCGCGCAATCCAGTCGTGGGCGAACGCGCCCTCGTTCTGGTCGAGGATCCGGTGGGTGAGCCTTTCCGTGAGGGTAGGGCCATAGACTTGCAGGCGGTTCTCCTTGCCGATGCTCTGGTCCCAGCGGCAGAGCAGGAAGCAGGGGTAGTCCACGTCGTGGTCGAAGTGGTGATGCGTAAAGAACAGGTAGTCGATGTTCGTCGGCCAGAGTCCGGCCTGCACCAGCTTGTGGGTGGCAGCCGGGCCGCAGTCTATCATCAGCTGTTCGTCGCCGGTCTCCACGACAAAGGACGAGCCGAAGCGAGTCGGGGTTGGCGTCGGCGTCCCTGCGCCTAGAACGTGCACTTTGGTCATGCTGTCTGCTCCTCCGGGTTCATCGTGTGCCAGTCGGTCACGCGCTCGTAGGCTCTCGCCACCCTGAATACCGTGGCTTCGTCGAACGGTCTGCCGATGATTTGCAGTCCGATTGGCAGCCCGGAGCGGGAGAAGCCGCATGGCAGGGACAGCGCGGGAAGTCCGGCGAGCGCGGCGGGGCTGGTGTAGCGTCGGCGTCCCAGGTCCGAACGGCCCTGGTAGTACCCGCCCGGGCTGCCGGTGGATGCGGCTATCGAGGGCGCGGTTACGGGGCCTGTGGGCGTAACGATGACGTCGTAGTGTTCCAGGGCCTCCAGCAGCTCACGGCGAATCAGCGTCCGCCCACGCTGCGCCTTTATGTACGCGCGTGAAGGGATGAGTGTGGCCGACTCGAGCCTGGTTCGAGTGTTCCAGTCGTAGTCGTCGGGTCTGCTCTTGAGCCAGGGCTCGTGGAAGGACGCCGCGTCCACGTCCGCGCTGGCGACGAACACCGCGCCGCTGTGTGCAGAGGCGGGTAGGGACATCTCGGCGGAGAAGGCGCCCATCTCTTCAAGGACGGACACTGCTTTCAGCGCGGCGTCTCGTATTTCCTCGTCAAGGCTCTCGTATTCGAACATCTCCTGGGGAAGGCCCACGCGGAGGCCGTGCGCGCCGTCTTCGATGCCGTCCAGGTAATCGGGCACGGGCTGGCGGCTGGAGGTGGGGTCGCGCTCGTCCCCGCCCGCGATGGCGGCCAGCATGATGGCGCAGTCCTCGACCGAGCGGGTCATTGGGCCGACGGTATCCATGGACCAGCACATGGGCGCGACGGCGTGGCGGGTTACCCGGCCATAGGTGGGACGGATGCCTACGATGCCGCAGAAGGACGCCGGACCCCGGATAGAGCCGCCCGTGTCCGAACCCAGCGCGCCCGCGCAGAGTCCCGCCGCGACCGCGACGCCGGAGCCGCTGCTGGAGCCGCCCGCCGAGTGGTCCGTGTTCCAGGGGTTGCGCGGTGTGCCGTGGGGATGGTCTATCGTGCCGCCGATGGCGAACTCGCTCAGGTTCAGCTTGCCGAGCAGCACGGCCCCGGCCCGGTTCAGCCGCTCGACGATGGTCGAGTCCTGGTCGGCAACGTTGTCCGCGAGAACCCGCGAGCCGGCGGTGGTGAGGACTCCCGCGACGTCGATGATGTCCTTGATGGCCACGGGGATCCCGTGCAGCGAGCCAAGCGGGCCGCCGGCCTGGATTGCCCGCTCCGCCTGTCGAGCCTGGCCCAGCGCGCTTTCACGCATGACGCTGATGTACGCGCCGAGCCGGTCGTCGAGGGTATCGATACGGTCGAGGTACGCCTGCGTCAACTCCACAGGCGAGATTCGCTTCTCACGCATCAGTTCGGACGCGCGGGCGATGCCGAGGAAGTGTAGGGCGTGGTCACTCATGCGATTCCTCCTCGACGACGAAGGTTACGAACGGCTCGACCTCGGCGAGGGCCTCGTCGGGTATCGTGTCCAGTTCCTCGAGGACGGCGCTCATACGGGCCGCGATTGTGGCCGCCCTGGGATCGTCCAGTTCGATGCCGGCGGCGCGGGCAAGTTCGCCAACCTCTTGCGGGGAAAGCTCAGCCATGTCTGCACGTTCCTTCCTAAGCGTGTTTGGGGACGCAACAGCCCCTGCGGTGGACATTCTATCATGGAGCGACGCGCAAGTGGTGGGCCGCGCCTGGCCAGAGCCCAGCGCCACCACATCATTTCCAGTCCCTTCTTTGCAGGAGGCCAGGAGGCTGCCTTGTACCATTGCCGCCAAAGACTATACCCTGAGCGGTTGCCGCGCTTGGCATCAGGCTTCGCATATTCCTCTTTCCTTCTAAATCCTGATTTAGACAACCCTCAATACCCCCTTGACGTACTCGAACACTCGTGCTATCGTAGCCTCATCGACACACAACCGCCATCGCTCCCGCTCGCCACGACCGCAACGGAAATTGCCCGGCCGATGTGCGAAACCCACAGAAATAAGTGTCTCATTTCCTATACAAACAACCGCAACCCTACTACATTCCAACTCAGAAACATCCCCTAGATCCTCTCACGGCGTCACAGACCCCAAGTAGGAATGAGACACAATGAATCAAAATGAGACACCCACAGGAGTTTTGCCGCCAGCCAAAACATCCACCCATCCAGAGGACGTGCGAAATCCACAGAAAGGAGTTTCGCCACTCTTGTCATGATTTGTTCCGAAGCTGCTTGCATCCTGACCACGAACCCACGTAGAGCGACCGGCCGGTCGCCCCTATTCCAACTGTGTTGGGGGTAGGGGCAGGTTCTACACGCGAGCGTTGTTGACGCCGAATATCCGCGCGTATATCATCCGAGGGAAGGCTAACGCGAAAATCAGGAGGGGGCCATGAAGTACGACGCAATCGTTGTGGGCGCCGGTTCGGCGGGGGCTATTATAGCCTCCCGGCTGTCAGAGGACCCGGAGCGGTCCGTGCTTCTGCTGGAGGCCGGGCCGGACTACCCGGACATCGACGACCTCCCCGACGAGGTGAAGCACGGTTACGCCACCGCGACCGATGTTATGACCAGCGACCATAACTGGCAGTTCATAGGAAAGGCGACGGACACGGCGGGGCCGATGATGGTTCCGAGGGGCAAGGTTACCGGCGGCTCCAGCGCGATCAATGGCCAGATGTTCCTGCGCGGGGTTCCGGAAGACTACGACGCCTGGGCGTCGTTCGGCAATGACGAGTGGGAGTTCGAGAGCCTGCTGCCGTATTTCCGAAAACTGGAGACGGACACCGACATTCACGACGACTTCCATGGCACTGACGGGCCAATCATCGCCCGCCGCTTCAAGTCCGAGGAGTTGCTTCCGGCGCAGACGGCGTTCCGCGCCGCCTGCCGGGCCCATGGCTTTCCCGAAAGCCCGGACCTCAACAACCCGGATTCGGTGGGGCTGAGCCCGGTGCCATTTAACAACCCGAACGGCATCCGTTGGAGCACGTCGCTGGGCTACCTCGGCCCGTCCAGGCACCGCCTGAACCTGACGCTGCGGCCGAATTGCTCGGTGCGGCGCATCCTGTTCGACGGCAAGCGCGCAACCGGGCTGGAGGTCGAGAGCGGCGGAGAGCGGTTCAGCGTCGAGGGAGAGGAGATTATTCTCTGCGGCGGCGCGATCGCTTCGCCGCAAATCCTCATGCTCTCCGGCGTCGGTCCGGCGGAGCACCTCAAGGAGCTGGGGATACCGGTCGTCCGGGACGCGCCGGGCGTCGGCCAGAACCTGCGAGACCATCCCATCGTGTTCGTGACCTGGAAGACGAAGGAGGGCTTCGAGCTGGACGGCTTTGCGCCCAGGGTTCAGTTCGCGCTGCGCTACACCGCGGAGGGATCAGAGCTTCGCAACGACATGATAATCATGATGAGCTCCTACGCCACCGAGCGCGTCAATCGCGGCGGGGGGCGCATGGAGCCGCTGGGCATCCGCATGACAGTCGCGCTGTACCTGGCGTTGGGATCGGGAGAGTTGCGGCTCACTTCCACCGACCCCAACGTTCAGCCTTTCCTCGACTACAACTATCTCCAGGAGTCGTTCGACCGCCAGCGAATGCGGGAAGGCGTGCGCCTGGCGTTGAGGCTGGCTGAGAAAGAGGAGCTCAATAGCATCGTGGAGGAGCGCATCGAGCCTACCGACGCCGAATTGGAGTCGGATGATGCGCTGGACGAGTGGCTGTTGCGTGAGGCGACGACGGGTCAACACATCTCGGGCACGTGCAAGATGGGGCCGGCGTCCGATCCCATGGCGGTGGTCGACCAGTACGGCAGGGTGCACGGGCTGGAAGGTCTGAGGGTTGTGGACGCCTCCATCATGCCGGACTGCATCCGCGCCAACACGAACGTTACCACCATGATGATAGGCGAGCGAATCGCGGACTTTATTCGGCAGGGGTTGTGAGGGGGATTATACACGAAGGGGCGCGAAGGGAATAGTCAGAAGCAGGATTCTCAGCCCCCATGTCATTACCATGAGAATAGCTTTGAAATCGAGACCGTTCGGTGCCAAATGAGTTGCCCCCAGCCATGTCATTCTGAGCGTCAGCGAAGAATCTAAAACCTATGTATTCCCACATGCTACCGCTTTGGATTCTTCACTTCGCTTGGCTCCGTTCAGAATGACATTCACAGCAGGCGCTTGGGTGTGGTTTCATCATCTTGTGTGAGCAGCCGCTCATAGCAATTCCGAGCGAGCGCAGCGAGCCGAGGAATCCAAAACCCATGCCCTTGAACATCCTGCAATGCCGGACTGCCGAACGGCGCGACCCTTCAGAGAATTATCCCCGAAGGACACCAAAGGGCGCGAAGGGAGAACGAGATTCAGGGTTCTCAGGATTGCAAGGATTATAAGATTGTTTCGGTATTCCCAAGCGACCGTAAAATCCTTAAAGTACCTTAACCTCCGCGGGGGCTCGCCGCTCGGCAATCGCCAAAACCTGATTCTGACAGGCCCCCCGCTCGCCGCACTGGAACGCTGGCGCGCCCTGCTGTAAGACATCGGCAGGCCGCGCCTCGCATTGCACAGGCGTGACGGCACACGATAATTGGAGGGTACGATGGGCGCGAAAAGACCGGGAGCCGACAGCACTTACGACGCGGCACGGCAGTGGGTTGACCGAGCGCTGCGAACCGACGACTCGCTGTTCACGCCCGAAACGCCGATATGGACGCGCCAGTGGCTTGGGGAACTACATACGCGGTTTTTGGAACAACCAGCTGTGTCACGGGTAAGTGACTTCTTGGTTAAGTTGGAGCAGCAATTGGCGGGCTGCCCGCCAGAAGTTTACCAACTGATGGCAGAAACGTTGTACGTCCACTACCTGATTCAACACCAAACTCCTGCAACTAAGCGGAGGAAGATTGAGCCTGTACTTGGCTGGTCTCCAAATACTGTGCCTTTCCCAGAGCACCTGATTGGCGGTCTGCAAGGCAGGCTCATCAATGCAGAGGGTGGGTTTGGCAGCAAACGCATCAGCTACCAGGTCGGAACGTTTATTGAGTCCGTTGTGCACTGGAAGAAGCTGGAGTCGGCCGAACGCGAACGGCTGCTTCAAGCCCCGTGGGCGTTCAAGGAGTTCCTGTTCACGAGGCGTTTCACCAGTTCACTACTTGTCAACAATCAGAACACCGGTGGCCTTGAAAGGCACCTACTGCTCCACATCGTCCACCCTGATAGCTTCGAAGCAATGCTGGGAAACGACAAGAAGCGGCTTGCCAAGGCAAGGGCATTTCAACGCTGTGTGCCTGAACGGAACTTAGACACCGACCGCGCCATCAAACACATCCGCGAAGGACTTGAGGCTAAGTTCACAAAACGCATCGGCTTCTACAACGACGACATCCGAAAGTACTGGAAGCCGAATAGAGGAGAACCTGTTGCCGAAGAGATGGAGTGTGGCGATCCCCCGCCGCCTCCACCTCCGCCCCCACCGTCGCAATACACCATCGACGACATTATCGAGGAGGGCTGCTTCCTCGAGCGGTCCAAGCTGGAAACCATACTGGCCCACCTGCGGCTCAAGAAGAACCTCATCCTGCAAGGTCCGCCGGGCACGGGCAAGACGTGGCTCGCCAAGAAGCTGGCCTTCGCCTTGATTGGACAGAAGGACGGCCGCCGCGTTCGCCGATTGCAGTTCCACCCGAACCTGTCTTACGAGGACTTCATACGGGGCTTTCGTCCTGGCGGCGATGGTACGCTGACGCTCATTGACGGTCCACTCCTCGAAGTTGCAAACGATGCCAAGGCCGACTCCAACAATGACTACGCGATGGTCATCGAGGAGATAAACAGGGGCAACCCCGCTCAGATTTTCGGCGAGACGCTGACGCTGATGGAAGCGGACAAGCGCAGCGAGGAGGACGCGCTGGCACTGGCCTATCCCAGGTCCGAAGGCGAACGAGTCCACTTACCGCCCAACCTGTACATAATCGGCACGATGAACGTGGCCGACCGCTCCATCGCGATGGTCGATCTTGCGTTGCGCCGCCGGTTCGCGTTCGTCGATCTGGAGCCGGTGTTCGGTGCTGTCTGGCGTAACTGGGTCAGTGAGCAGTGCGGCATCCCATCAGATGTACTCGAGAGAATCGAGGCGCGAATGACGTCGCTGAACGAGCAAATCGCTAGCGATCCAAATCTCGGCCCGCAGTTCCGAGTGGGGCACTCCGTCGTCACGCCTGCGCCGGGCACGACCACCCACAACCCGGTCGAGTGGTTCAGGCAGGTCGTCGAGACGGAGGTCGGCCCACTGCTGGACGAGTACTGGTTCGACGACGCGGAGAAGGCCGAGAACGCGAAAGCCGCACTGCTGGCCGAAGTGTGATGGCATCGCCTGACATGGTTGACAGTGCGCCCGATGTCCGCACTATCGGACGCATCCCGGTCAGAAACATCTGGCTGCTGATGCTGTACGCATCTGAGCTTTACCGCGAACTGCCGCCCGCCAAGAGCGTGGACGTGGAGGACGACCCGGACGAGCTCCCCAACCTGGTCGCCGAGCTACTCACGCACGCCGTCGAGCGGCGGATGCGCCGCAATCTCAGCTTCGGCTATCGGCGGACGCGCGCCGACCTGAGTCGCGTGCGGGGGCGCATCGACTTGCTAAGGACTGAACGCCGCCGACTCCTTCAGCGGGGCCGGGTGGCGTGCTCGTTCGATGAGTTGACGGTTGATACGCCCCGCAACCGTTTCGTCAAGTCGGCGCTCGATCGGCTGGCGAGAATCGTCGGCGACACAGACTTGGCTCACCGCTGCCGGGCGGCGTCGCTTCAAATGGAGCGCGCGGGCGTGACTGGAGATCCCGCATCCTACGAAAACCGCCGGCCGCGAACGCCCCTCTCTCGCCTGGGCAGGCTCGACGCCGAGGACCGCCGGATGCTGGCGTCCGCCCGCCTCGCGTTCGACCTCGCGTTGCCGACGGAGGAACCCGGCGCGTCCCACCTCGCCACGCCGGACAGGGACGAAGCATGGGCGCGACGGTTGTTCGAGCGCGCCGTGGGCGGCTTCTACGAGGTCGTGCTGTCACCTCAGGGCTGGCGCGTTTCCCCAGGACGCCGGTTCCACTGGCAAGTGGAAACAAAATCACCGGGCATCGACACGGTCTTGCCGTCAATGCAGACGGACATAGTGTTGGAACGACCAGCGACCGCGTCCGGCCCTCGCCGTATCGTCATCGACACCAAGTTCACGTCGATACTCAAGCCCGGCCGCCATCGGGGGCAGACGCTCGAAAGCGGCTACATCTACCAGATGTACGCCTATCTGAGGTCGCAGGAGCGCGACGCCGACCCCGCGTCCCTCGACTCCAGCGGAGTGCTGCTGCACCCGTCAGTGGTCGAGGATTTCAACGAGTACGCCCTGGTCCAAGGGCACGAAATACGCTTCGCCACCGTGGACCTGGCCGCGGACAGCCGGGAAATCAGGCGTCAGCTTCTGCGTATTGCGGCCGGCCCCACCCCCTAACCCCCTCCCGTCAAGGGAGGGGACATGGAAGGATTCCCATCACACGTAGAGAGCTTTGGGGATGGTGGTCAGTTTTCAGTGACCCTGTAGGCCCAGACCTGGAAGAGGACGTCCGGTTCACTCTTTGGGAGCGCGGGGCTTCCCTCGGTTACCTCCTCCAGCGTCCACCTGCCGGCGGACACCAACTCGTCTTGGATTTGCTCGAAGCCGTTGTTCTCGTACACATCGGGGCGCATGGTGAAGACGACGTGGCCTCCAGGGCGAGTGACGCGAACGAGTTCGTACAGGCAGTTGGCGGGCGCGTGGCCCAGCGTAAGGACGCCGACGCAGATGACGGCGTCGAAGGCGTCTGAGGGGAAGTCCAGACGCTCGCCCAACGCCATTCGGTGGAACGGCGAGTACACGCCCTTCTTGCGGGCTTCGTCCAACATGCCCTGGGAGAGGTCCATCGCCTCCAGGTTGGTATAGCCAAGCTGTTCCAGGAGTTGACCGACGAGGCCTGTGCCAGCGCCGGCGTCCAGCACGCGCGCGGCCTTCGGCACGTAACGCGCGAACACCTCGGCGGCGTTCTGAGGCCCCACCCAGCCGAAGTCGTTCAATAGGTCCGCGTCGTATTCCGCGGCCCACTGGTCGTACCTTTCGGCCAGCTAATCGTTGTTCCTGGACGAATAGACCCACTGTACCTTGTTTTGAGATTCGACCATACTATCCACCCTTTCATGTTTTCACATTGGGATTACGCGCATGGCTGCCCCTTATGTAACCACAAACGGGCGGCGGCTGCCAGTTTGCCAAGCACGAGCGCCAACATCGTGGTAGAATTGGGGAGGTGAGATCGAAATCAGCGGAAGGAGTGGTTATGGGCAAAGTCGGAGGAGGCGGCATGATTGCCGCCGCGTTGGTACTGGTATTCCTGGGCTTGGTCCTGAGGCTGGGCATCATCGACTGGCTCATCGACGCAACCGGGCTTCTGCTTATCATCATTGGTATCATCCTGGGAATAGTCGGCATCATCCAGTTGTTCAGCGGCGACAAGAGTTCCAGCGCCTATTAGGGATTGCCTCGATAGGGCCGTCATTTCCGAGAGAGCGGGAACCCATTGCAATGGCTCGCCGCTCGGCAATCCAGAGGGGTTGAGCCGATTTGAAATTAGCGCGTTCCGGCACGGGGCGCGATTGGTGGGAGATTTGGTATGGGAATGTTATCCAGAATGTCAACGATAGTCAGGGGGAAGATGAACCGCCTGATGGACCAGGCGGAGAACCCGGCGGAGTCGTTGGACGTGGCCTACGACAAGCAGATGGAGATGCTGCGAAACGTCAAGCGCGGGGTGGTCGAGATGGTCACGGCCAAGAGACGGCTGGAGTTGCAGGCGTCCAAGGTGCAGGAGAATGTCGCCAAGCTGGACAACCAGGCGCGGCAGGCCCTGAACGCGGGCCGCGAAGACCTGGCGCGGCTCGCGCTCCAGCGCAAACAGGCAGCGCTTGCCGAACTCGACGGGCTCGATCAGCAGATTGCCGGCTTGGAGTTGGAGCAGGACAAGCTGACCCAGGCGGAGCAGCGGCTCCAGGCCAAGGTCGCGGCCTTTCGCACGAAGAAAGAGGTCATCAAGGCCCAGTACAGCGCGGCGCAAGCGCAGGTGCGTATTGGCTCCGCCCTCTCGGGCATATCCGAGGAGATGGGCGACGTCTCCCTCGCCGTAGAACGCGCCGAGAACAAGACGGAGCAGATGCGCTCCAGGGCGAGCGCGATTGACGAACTCGCTGAGACCGGCGTGCTTGAGGATTTCACGGGAGGCGGCGACCCGTTGGACCGCGAGCTTGCCCAGCTTGCCTCGGCACAGAACGTGGACGACGAATTGGCCAAGCTCAAGGCAAGCCTGCCGTCGGGCGAAAAGAAGTCCCTGCCGGGAGGTCGCCAGGAATGATAGTACGAATTCTTACCGAGGGACAGTACAACCTCCCTGGCGCCTACATCGACGAGCTCAACGCCATCGACAACCGGCTCGTGGAGGTCGTGGAAGAGGAAAACCGGGAGGAGTTCGAGCGTATTCTCAAGAGTATGTTGGACCTGGTGCGAGAGAAGGGGACTCCAGTGCCGCTCGACGAGCTAGCGGAGTCCGACCTGGTGCTTCCTGAGCCGGACATCACGCTGGAAGAGGCTGAGGAGATGTTCGTAGGCGAGGGGTTGCTTCCCGATTAGTCCATCAGCTTGTCAGTTTTTCAGTGGCGGTTGAGATGGCTTTTGTTGCCGCTCACCGCATGAACGACCAAAGGCCCTCGCGAATTCGCGAGGGCCTTTGGTTATTCGCCTGTCTGTGTTGGCTTACTTGGGTGTCTGTACCGAAAGAGGCGTGGTCGCCTCAGAGCCGGAATCACCAATCGCCAGTAGGGTGTAAACCCCCGCCGCAATCGGCATTTGAGGATCATCGGACGCGGCTCCAGCCAGCGACCCTGTCATTTCAAACGCACCTGAATCGTTCGCGGAGCCACCTGCGAGGATCTTGTCAACACCAGGCGTTATGCCGATGATGGAGACAGTGATGTACTCCCCGGCCATGAATCCGGCACCCATAACGGTGACATCTACGCTAATGGCGTCTCCAGCCTCGTTGAGGGTGGCAACCGCGCTCGAGGAAAGGCTAGTGGACACCGACGTGTGCGGCGCGGCCGCCGCCGTGATCATCACGGGAGCGCTGGCCATGCTGCCGTCTTCGCCTTCGGCGCGAATCGTTCTTACGCCCGGCGCACGATCTCTGATCACCCCCCTCTCTCCCCCGCCGCCACCGATAATGGAATCGAAGCTGACCATGAAGGCACCAGAAGCATTCGCCACCGGTTGAGCAGCGGTACGGCTGCCCACAGTCCAACGGACGATGTCGTCGATTATCAAAGCGAGCGAAACGGGCTCGCCAGGCAAGAAACCGGACCCATATACCTGCAAGGGCTCGTCAATCGACATTGTGCTAGCGCTCAACATTATGCTGGCTTCAGGCGAGACACCATCGATGCCTGGAGGTCCCATAGGTCCTCCAGGGCCTTGAATACCCTGAGGGCCGGGATTGCCCGCGTTGCCTGGGAGACCAGCAAGGCCGGGCTCACCTGGCAGCCCCGGTATGCCCTGGGGGCCCGGATTGCCTGGGTTACCCGAGTGGCCAGGAAGGCCGGATTCACCTTGAGGACCTCGACACGCTACAAGAACCATAACGGTGAATAACGAGAATAACAGGGCTAAGGTCATACCCTTTGAAGGAAAACGCACTCTCATGGAACCCCCTACTGCAGAAATCAAACGGAGCCGAGATGTTCACACATGGCACTATCTGATTGAATGTTAATCGAACAGTGCCCACACCGGTATTTCCGGCGTCCTTCTACGGCGGCCTAATCATTGCATCTGGGGATGCGGATGTCAACCCCTTTCGACACCCACTTTCAACACCTGACGGTAAGCGGCCTTTTGAACATGCGAGTCGGCCATTCGGTTTCGCAAGCCGCTGGCGGCTGTCCCTTCGAGGACTCGCCATGAACGGTGAAGGGCTATCACCACGCTCCAATCGCGGCGGCGGGCAGGGCGTTCCCACCGCGGGACAATGCGATATCCGGCGAGGAGCGCGAGTCAACGCCTTCGATTGTAGTCGCGTCGGCTTCCTAGTTTGCGGGGTTCGTCCATGCTATAATCCGATTTTGTGGGCATCAGCCTACCACCAAGCAGCACTACTTTGACCGGGGTATCCGTCTATTGGAACATAGCACCGAATCGATAGCGCTACTCGTCGTTCAACTGGCGGTAATCCTGTTTGCCGCCAAGCTGGGCGGAGAGGTGTCAGAGCGTTTCTTCAGAGTCCCAGCGGTTATTGGCGAGCTTAGCGTAGGAATCCTCATCGGCCCCTTTGCCCTGGGTGGGATGGACATTCCTGGACTCGGCCCTCTATTTTTGCATGCCTCCTCTGCTGAAGGAGAGGTTGCCGCCATCCCGATTTCGATCAGATTGCATTCGATTGCGGAGATAGGCGCGATAGTTCTGCTGTTCATGGCGGGACTCGAAACCGACCTCCGGCAATTCCTGCGGTACTCCGGCCCCGCCACGCTCGTCGCCCTCGGAGGCGTGGTCCTGCCCTTCGCGCTGGGCGCGGGCGTCACCGTGGCGCTGGGTTACGCGGATGGCTTCACCGATCCAAAGGCGCTGTTCATAGGAGCGGTCTCTACCGCTACATCTATCGGAATCACCGTCAGGGTGCTCGGAGACCTCAGGCGGCTGGACACCCCGGAGGGCGTGACCACCCTTGCGGCCGCCGTTCTGGACGACGTGCTTGGCATAATCGTTCTCACAATCGTGGTTGGCATCGGCGCGAGGGGGGACTTCTCCTTCACTTCGACGGGCATCGTCGCGCTGAGGACACTGGGGTTCTGGCTGGTTCTAACCGCGGTAGGCGTGCTGCTGTCCAATCACATCTCACGCTTCTTCGACCGGTTCCAGGTCAGCGGGGCCGCGGTCGGATTGTCGCTGGGGCTGGCGTTCCTTGCGGCGGGACTCGCGGAGAACGCTGGGCTGGCTATGATAATCGGAGCGTTTTCGATAGGTCTCGCCCTGTCCGGCACAGAGCTGGCCCGCCGCCTGGAGAGTCCGTTGCAGGGGGTTTATGCGCTCCTAGTCCCCATCTTCTTCGTGGTCACCGGCATGATGGTAGACGTGACGGCCCTTGGCGGCGTATGGGTCTTTGGCGTAGTGCTTACGCTGGCGGCGACGGTTGGCAAGGTATTGGGCGGCGGCGTTCCGGCCATGTTCGCGGGCTTCAACCGGCACGGCGCGCTGAGAATCGGAATCGGAATGCTTCCCAGGGGCGAGGTTGCGCTCATTATGGCGGGCATCGGAGTCACCGAGGGCCTCATAGGGGGCGACCTGTTCGGGGTGGCAATAATGATGACAATGGCGACGACGATCCTCGCCCCGGTCATCTTGGCGCGAACTTTTCGCGGGGACGTGTCCGGGGTGCGCTCCAAGTCGTCCGCTTTGGCTGAGTCCTCAACGAGAGGAGACTGACATGAGCTATTCCTACGAGGCGATAATCCCGAATCACGCCGTTAGCATCTTCGAGCGCGGCTTCTGCGATTACATGATGAAGCAAAACTTCGACCACATGTCGATTGGAGGCCGGCTGGGAGGCCGCTCGGCGCACCAGTTTCGCAGAGACGACCACATCGTGAGCCTGGCGCTCTTGCCCGAAGGCCAAAGCCATACGGCCCTGGCCGTCAACTCGGATACTCTGCCGGTCGAGCAACTGATCCTCGATGCGTTGACAGAGGGCACCGCCGATTTTCTGCAACACTTCTGTGAAGGCATCTCCAATATGGCATCGAATGAAACGCTTCAATCGATGATCGCCAGCCTTCGCAAAGCCTTTGATTCGGTGACAGACTCCTCAAGTTGAGCTTGTTCAGGAGACGGCCACCTGTTATATTGGTGAATGTTCGCCCCCGTAGCTCAGTGGATAGAGCGCTAGCCTCCGGAGCTAGGCGCGTGGGTTCGAGTCCCGCCGGGGGTACCAGGCCTTACTGTTGACAGAACCGACCCTGGCAGGGGGACATTCTCGCTGACTCGCCCAGCCACGCGGCCGTCAAATGGCATTGGGATGGTATAGAGAATGGTGGCCTTGCCGGGACGGACGGCTATCTCCTTGACGAACCTCCGGATGAACGCCTTGCGTTCGGTCAACTCGCTCTCCATGAGGAATGCGCTCAAGTCCTGGGCGAACGCCTTTATCGTCTCCACGTCGTCCAGCGTGACCCTGCGCTCCGCAAGCATAGCCTCCGCCTCACGCGCCGAGTCCTGAAGCTTGAGCTCGCGCTCCCCGTGCTGTCGGATGCGGGGGGCGATGTCCGTGATGTCTAGGTCGGTCGTTTCGATGGCGCGATAGAGGCGGTCGAGGCTGCGCTGCAGGTCGGTCAGCTCGGACGCAATGGCTTCGAGGAGCTGTTCGTCGGCAGGATTCGCTCCAGCATCCTCACCGAAGACATCATGGCCGATCTGACGAAAAGTCTTTGACCGAGAGCTGGACAGCTCGGCCCACTCGTCCATCCGGGCTGGGCCAGCTTAGATGCGGACGGGGTAGCAGGGTTCGGTGCCTAGGTTGCGCGCCACGCCCGTTCCCAACGGCCCCGCCCCCTCCAGCAGGCTGTTGTGGGGCACGCTATTGTCTAGCAATCCGACCTAGCTTCAACGGACCCAAACCGACCGCCCACGAGTACCTGAGTTTTCCGTTGCTATTGTGTCTGGCGGATGAAGGTTCTTGATTTTGTCCAGTTTGGTGGGCTGGACTTGACGAAATCAAGAACCGACGCCGATTCCGACATCGCCCCGTCGCTCGGCATGGGCACGGTGTACGTCAGCGTGGCCTCGTCTCCCATCACCTCGATGCCTTCAACGAAGTTGCGGATGAGCGCCTTGCGCTCGGGGATCGTCCCGTCCTTCAGGAAGTCTCGGAAGTCCGCAACGTACCGCGCGATCTCCTCGGTGTCGGGCAGCTCCACTCTCCTCTGCTCAAGCTGGGTCTCGGCGTCCTCCCTCGCAGCCTCCAGCTGCTCCTCTCGGTGCCTCAGAGACATGATGCGGGGCGATAGAACCTCCAGGGTCAGCTCGCTCGTCTCAATGGCCTCGTAGAGCTTCTCAAGTCGCTTCCGCACGTCGGATAGCTCGGCCTCGACGACCTCCAGCCTGCCGGATAGCTCCCCGGCCATGGCGTCTATCTCCTCGGCCACCAGTTGCACCAGGGCCACGATGGTCTCCTCGTTCAGTATCCGCTCCCTGATCTTCTCCACCACGAACGTCTCCAGCCTGGGAGCGTTCAGGTAGCGGGCGCTGCATGTCCCCGCTCCCTCCCTGAACAGGGTGCCGCAGATGTAGTAGGCGAACTGCCCGCTCTTGGCTCCCTGGGCCGAGTAGGGCCTGCCGCACACCCCGCACCTGAGCAGCCCGCTCAGCAGGAACTTGCTCCCCACTCTACCGGGCTTCTGCACCTTCGGGGCGCGCTCACTCATCGCCTGCTGCACGTCTTCGAACAGATCCCTCGACACCAGGGCAGGCCACGCTTCCTCCACCCTTACAGGGTCCTGGGCCTTCTCGCCTTTGCTGTTCTTGCCCCAGACGGCGGTTCCGGTGTACGCCTCGTTTCTCAGCACGTAGTGGAGCGTTCCCTTGTACCAGCGCTTGCCCCTGTTGGTGATGCCCCGGTCGTTCAGCTCCTTGCATAGCTCCTTGAGGCCGCAGCCCCGCAGCGACTTCTCGAACATCTCCTTCACAACCGGGGCGGTGGCCGGGTCAACCTTTAGCGTGGGGCGCTCCTTCGCCCCGTCGCTGACCTTGACCTTCCTGTAGCCGAAGGGGGCGTTCGAGCCTAGGAAGAAGCCTCTGGAAGCGGCCTCCCTCATCCCCCGGACGACCTCCTGCGCCAAATTTTCGCTGTAATATTCGTCCACGCTCTCGATGATGCCCTCAAGCAGCCTGCCGGTGGCGTTGTCCTCGGCCTGCTCGGTGATGGACACCACGCGGATGCCCTTGCGCCGCAGCTGGGACTTGAAGGCCACGGCGTGCTCGCGCTTGCGGGTGAAGCGGCTGAATTTCCAGACGAGAATCACGTCGAAGGGGGCCTTGGGCTTGCCGCCCTCCTCGATCATCTCCCTGAACTGGGGCCTGTCGGCGACGCGGCCGCTCTCGGCCTCGTCCACGTACTCGCGGGCCACGGAGTAGTCGTTGGCCTTGGCATACTCCTTGAGCGCCCTTAGCTGTGCGGACACGGACAGGTCCACGTCCTGCCTGTCGCTGGACACCCTGGCGTAGAGCGCCGCCGGCGTAAGCGGCTCTAGATGCTTCGTCTTCATTTCGTCCTCCTGTTCGCTATTCTAGTTCGGTGCGTTGAAGAGAGCTGGTTGACGGCCACTCCTGCTATCCAATGATTAGCAGGCTAGGTGTGACAAACGTGACCGGCACCGTATCGCCCTTTGTGTAGTTTTGCTGGAACCAGTCACGCAGATGTAAGCCGCCCATGACCCGGGCTGTGCCATTCCTCTGCGCTCTCCTGTTCACACGACCCTCTATGGACCAGCCGTCGCCGAGTTGGAGAGAGACGGGGCCATCATCGCTCCTCACGAAGTGGTCGAAGTCACGGGTGACGTTGAAAAACCCTTGCTCGTAATAGGTCTTCTCCAAGCGAAGATGAAAGACCTCATTTGTGCTCATGTCGCGGTTCACGAGTCCTTGCTCCTAACGTTGAATCAACCGTCCACCAACTCGATGCGGTCGCCGTAACGCCGAAAGTCTGCGACGTTGAACGTCAGCAGTCTGCGCTCTCCCCGCGCCAGCATGGTCGCCACGATGTTGGCGTCGTGAATCTGCTTGCCCCCAGTGGGAACCTCTCGGCACAGCGCCACCAGGTACTCGGTCACCACGGGGCCGTCCTCCAGTATCTCGAAGCTGCCATTCAGCCTGCTCACGTCTTCAAGGGCTTCCTCGCGCGTGATGGCCACCGGCCAGGTCTGCGGTCGAGTGACCACCGCCAGATACTCGCGTATCACCTGACGGCTGATCCTCAGCGGTTCAGGGTCTCGAAACGCTTGTTCAAGGCTGGCCCTGGCCGTGTCGTGGTCCGGTGCGCCGGGGATGCGGGCTTTCACCAGTACGTTGGTGTCTATGAACATGGCGGGGTTACACCCTGTCCTCGTAGAGGTCCTCTCGCCTGAGACTCAGACCCTCCGGCCATACCGCCGTGGGGTGGGCAGGCCATGCCTCGTCGAGGGGAAGCCTGGGTGCAGGATCGGGATGCGTTCGCCGGAACACCAGCGTCTCGGCGTCCATGTCCACCTCCGCCGTCTCCCAACCGGCGACGCTCCAGGCGAGGGCGTGGCTGTGGCCGTTCCCGCCCCGCTGGTTGCCCCACCAGGGCCGGTGCAGCCTTGCGGATGGAGGCAGCTCGAACCCGATGACCGCCTCGACCTCGTTGAAGGAGGTCCGCCACTCCGAGACCTGTAGGCTGCTCAGGTATGAATACAGTCCCTGATACTTGCCCCGAAGCGCCATTGCTCGATACCTGTCCGTCTGGTCTACGGCCATGTCGTGCCTCCTTCGTCTAAGCTCACCGGATGGGGGTTGAGCGTCCGCCTATATTGTAGTGAGTTAGTGACCATTACGCAAGCCCCCGCGAAGGTGACGTCCCCCGAAGACGTGGCTAGAGGCCGTAGTGACAGTCCGGCGGCGCTGGCGTCACCCGGTCGGGATACCCAAGACACGGCCCGGAGGAGTATGCCCAGGTCATCGCTTGACGATGCAGTGCGTATCCCCTGTGAGGTGCATCACTGATGATGCACCTCACAGGCTCCCACCGAATCGGGGAGTCTCCACCATGCAAAGGGGCTGTACAGGAGATTGAGTTTGACGGCGAAGCGGACGTAGTGGCGATTTCGTAGCTGAAACAGGGGTAAATTACCCCCTACAGAACGTGAAAAGTGAACACCTTGTTGAAAGAGTGCGTTCAGGCCAAATTCATCGAAACTCGTTGGATGGTGGGGGGCACGACAAGGCGGGAAAGGGCGGGTGTGACGGAAAACGGGACACAAACGGCGATGGACGTGGGGGTGCAGGACGCGGCGGAAACGGCGCTCCCAGTCCCTCGGAAGAGGCGCTGACGCAGCGCTCACCGGGTCGCGGACATGGTGACACGTCAACCATGCGGCGGGGTCTGTTGCCGATGGATCGGGGTCTCGATGCCGGTCTCCCGGGACTCCGAACCGGTGGGGACGGCGGCCCCGTTTGGCCCATCCGGTTGGCCGCCGGTCGATGTGGAGGGGGAGTACACGAAAATGGGGCCTGGGGGAGAAGTGGACATCCTGGGCCACTCAGCTATGCAAACGGGCTGATTTCGGGGGTATGTCGGACAAATCCAGCGAACACTTTTAGAAAGGGTGCGTTCCGGACGGCAATGACATCGCCAAACGTGGGGAATGACATCAGCCGTCCGGTTGGAGCGGGGTCCCAATGACATTTGGCCCCCGAAAAGGCGATTGAAGTGGGGGTGCGTTACGTCTCCCGAAGATGTGTCTGGAGACCGGGGTGACGGGCCGGCGGCGCTTCCTCTACCTCAGCACAAACCACCACAGGAGAACGCTGCCGATCAGCAGCACGAGCAGCACGAAGGCGATCACGCGGAAGACGTTGAGCACGTATTTCGTCGCCTTGTGGTCGGAGACCTCCTGGCGGTGCTCCAACTCAAGCTTCACATACGGCCCTCTGGCCGTGGCTGCGGACTCCCTGGCCTCGTCTCGCTCCCGCTCCAACTCGGATGCCCGAAGGTTCAACTCGGATACGCTCTGCTCCAGCTCCCGCACGGTCCGCTCAAGCTCATGCTCCCTGACGACGGCCCGGCGCAGCAGCTCCTCGTCGGTGATGTACTCCCCCGCCATCCGCACGAACACCCGGCGACCCTCCCTGCGGACCTCGACCTCCCCATTCCTGATCTTCCGGTCCAGGGTGGACAGGGAGATCTCCAGCTCCTCAGCGGCATCCGCTTTCGTCACCCAGCGGACGTGCTCATCCATCGTTTCTCCCTCCCTATCGGCTGACACGTCAGGGTTGCCAAAGTGCAATCACGTTGTCATCAGACTCGCCCGCTATTTTAGCATGGCATCCCATTTTGCACCCTGACCGGTCAGGCGACACGTCAACCCCATTTCGTAGCTAAAACAGGGGTGATTTGGGGGTCGGTGGACCTCGGAAATCATCCCGCTGATGCCATTTTGTACCCCCCAGCCATCATCGAGGGGAGATAGGGACGTATCGTCGCTATCTATCCCCCCCTACAGGACTCTGACGCATCCGGTGGTAGAGACTGTCCCACTGGTAGTTGGCAAGGGCTGACAGGGGCAGTCGGGGAGACTCCGGTTCCCACAGTGGACGCCATGACCGTCCGAGTATCCCTGCGGTGGACAGAGCGGGGATGCACGACACGAAGATGGGCAGCGACATCCGGCTCAAGTGGGCGGCGGTGCGGACGTAGGTGTCCTCGACCTCCTCGGTGTCCACGACGAACAGGGTGACGGGGTACGGGGGCTGGTCGTCCTTGTGCTCGGGTGACCAGTAGTAGTCCTCGTATGGACTCAGGCGGGCGATGACTCCCCTGGGATGGCGGGCGCGAAGCTCGTACTCGAAGTAGAACGGTATCCGAAGGCCCTGGGCGGTCATCTGCCCCACGGCGTCGGGGGCGATGGCGGAATCGCCCCAGTTGTAGGTTCGGTCGGACCTGGCGGTGGGGACGGACCACACCAGCTCGCTGTCGGGGTCGGCCCTGGCCTCGGCCTGAAGCTGCGACAGGAACCACGTGATGCCGTCGGCGTGCTTCGTCTGCCTCGCCCACGTCTCGATGCGGTGTCCCACGTGCCGCCTGCGGCCCTGTTTGTCGGTGGTGAGGGCAGTGCTCCATATGCCCCGCGTGGTGGGAAGCTCGGCGCGGTCCCTGTGCGTGACGTAGCGTATGCCCTCGGCGGACAGGGTGTAGCGAACGTCGCCGCGTTTGCCTCGTCGTTCGACCAGGCCCCACGTATCGACGAGGCTGCGCATCATCTGGCTGACACGTCCCTCGGAGACGCCGAGCCAGGTGGCAAGGTGCTCACGGGGGATCATCGGGTGGTCGGTGATGAGGTCCAGCGTCCGCTTCTCCGAAGGGCTGACGCCGAAGGCCGGCGCAGACTGCGCCATGCGCTCGGGGTCGGGAATGGATGCACGCTTCCGCTCCGGGGACTGGGCTCCAGGCCCTCCGCCGCGCTTGCCGTAGGCGCTCACCGTCTCCAGCGTGTAGTCCGTGAGTCCGAACAGCCCCGTGGGTTCGCACCAGATGCGCAGGTCCCGTCTTTCGAGGGCGTCCCTGGACTCCACGGCAACGTAGCAGTCACGGAGGTCGTTGTTGATGCAGAACCTCGCCGTCCGCCGAAGCTCCCATGCGCTGGGCACAAGGATCAGGACGGCGCCGGGACGCCGCCCGTGGCTGTACTGCGCTATGGCCCTCAACCGGTCGTAGAGAGACCGGCGACGCAGGGCCAGGCCCTGGCGCACCACACCGAAGCTGCGGCCGTCGTGGAGGGTGATGGCGGCGTCGAAGCGGCCCCTGCGGTGGAACTCCACGTGAGACCGGAGCCCGTCGATGCCGGGGGAGAGTGACGCGGCGAGACGGTAGACGGCGGCCACCGCGTCCATCCGTCGGATGAGCAGCGTCAGCCACTCCCTGGACATGGGGTAGGCCCGAACGAAGTCCGAGGGGGTCTCGAAGCCGAGAAACCCGGCAACCTCACGGATGCCGTTGGCGGTCAGGTGGTATCTCTGGCTCGACGGCAGGTGGGCGGTTCCGTGACTCACCCTCCCGGTGATGCCGTCGGCCAGCAGGTCGGTCAGGGCTCGGTGGACGGTCGCGTGAGCCTCGCCCAGGATGCGTGCCAGCTCCGCCGAGTCGATGAACGGCGTCCGGCTGAGGGCGTCGAGCAGCTGTCGTTCGGAGATTGCCATATGTAGGCTGCCAGCATGGCGTCACAGGCTGAGCCTGACCAGAGAGTTGTCCGTCTGGCAAGGGCCAGGGCCGATGGGCGTTGGGGCGTAGCACGCGACGGGGGGACTGGCGCTCCCGCCGCACGCCTGTCCATCTGTGCGGGGCTTTTTCGTTGCCGGAAGAGCTGCGCGAAGCTCTTGCGAGATTAGCTCCCCGACTCGTCAAGGTGCCAGCCGGAGCCGAACACCAGCCCGTCGTGCTCGACCAGCCAGAAGTAGTTGTCCTCGACTCCTGCCGCGGATGGCTAAGAGTGTCCTGCGTCGCTATCATTGGAGAGTAGACCTCCGGCCTCCTCTGTTAGGGGCGGCGTGGCCTGGCCGATCTCGTTTCCGCCCAAGTCTTCATTGGACCCCCAGCATTCGACGACGCCGTCGGTCCTTACCCCGCAGGTGTGGAACGCCCCGGCGCTGACCGAGGCGAAGGAGCCGTCCGGGGGGCCAAGGCGTACCGATTTACAAACTTTTCGGTGGGAGATCAGGCTGTAGCCTTTGTCGCGCCTTTTCTGCCTCTCGGCCTCCTCCCATCATGCTGATTGTACACTCGCTGCGCTGAACTACCCGCCTGCAGCCGCAGATTAAAACTCTTCAGCTATCCGGCCGACAATGATCACTGGTACGCATTCACTTCAACGAATCGTAACGGTGTCTGTAAACTCCGAGCATCCGGCCTTGTTGCAGGCTCGGACTCTATAGGATGTGGTGTCGAAGCCACCCAGGAACGAGTTGGGAGCAGAGTCCCAGTATTCGGTTGCTGGCGCGCTAACCTCGGCATCAAGCTCCCACTCGCTACCACCAGGCGCGCCCTGATATACCTCATAGAAGGTCGCACCAGGTGAGCTCTGCCAGCTCACCTCAGCTTTATCGGGACCAGTCACGGTGATCTTTCTTCCCACAAACCCCTTAGGAGTTGATGGAACGTTTACCGAACCGTCAGATTCTGTCATCAAGCCAACCGCGTTTGCAAAACCGGAACATCCACATCGGTTGCACGACTTGGCGGTGTAATAGTAGGTCTTATTTGGGTCCAGCCCATGGTCCACGTATTCTCTGTTCGCGACATTCGACTCGACGAGATCGAACGGCCCGGATTCTCCGGCATCGCTGCGATGCCATTCGTGGCTGAACGGCTGCTGAGAATCGGGATGTTCAAATTCCTTGACTGAAAGCGTCGCTGCGTTCGACGTCCGGTCAACGACTACGATGCGGGGTTCGTCCGGCGGCCTATCGTTTTTCACATTTCGCAGGCCTTTCCGGATGCATCCTGTAGCACTCCCACTCAGATCCAGATGGCGGCGGTTGGCGAGTTCGACCGGCATTTCACCGCTCAGTTGGTTTCCTGAGAGCCACAATAGCCTCAATTCCCTTGCTTCGCCCAGTTCGGGCGGTATCTCGCCGCTCAACTGGTTATCTTCCAAGTCCAGGTATTTAAGGGATTCCGCGTTGCCCAGTTCGGGCGGTATCTCGCCGCTCAACCGGTTTGATGCCAACGAAAGCGTATACAGTTTCTTGAGATTGCCCAATTCGGCGGGTATCTCCCCGCTCAACTGGTTGCTCCATAGGTCCATTCTCCACAAGTTTTCAAGATTCCCCAGTTCCGACGGTATCTCGCCGCTCAACCGGTTGCTATTGAGACCGAGAAACCTGAGATTCGTGAGCTTGCCTAGTTCCGGCGGTATTTCGCCGCTTAACTGGTTGCCTCTGATGTTTAGTTCTCGGAGCTCCGAGAGGTTGCCGATTTGGGAAGGTATCTCCCCAACTAAGTCGTTTTCCCACAGAAACAAATACTCCAAGTGTGTAAGGTCACCCAGTTCGGGCGGTAATTCACCGCTCAACCGGTTCCGAAAGAGATGCAACTCCGTTACTCGCCCACCGCTGGTGCGAACGCCCGACCAATGTCCTATCGGTTCGTCGCTAAGCCAACCCCTGCTATACGCCCACCTCGGTCCGTCTGTGGCATTGTACAGGGCGACCAGCGCAGCTCTGTCGCCCGAATCAATGGAGCTGGGTTCTACGCCCACCGGTACCGTCCCTTCGCCGCCGCCGCCTTCGTTGCCTGCTGCCTTGGGCGTGGCTACACCCGGTTCCTCCGTGGGCAACGACTTGGCGATTACCGCCTCAATGGTGGCGATGGATGCCTCTGTAGTGGCGTTCGCCTCTCCGGCAGGAGCAGTGGAGTCGGCGCCGCAGCCGGCGAGGGCGACGGTCAGGAGCAACAGAACGGCCAACAGGGCGGCCTGCCTGCAGTGGCGCATGGTGCCGCCAGACCACCTGGGTTGGAGCCGAGTATGTATCCATGCCATTAGCGGTAGCCTCCTTGGACCACAAGCCGAAGAGTTCGGGTCCATTCAGGTTCTTAGAGGGTGTTTCCGAAGTCCCTTCCCCCTTTGATGGGGGAAGGTATAGGATGGGGGTGAGATAGCCGCGCCCATACCTCCACCCTCACCTCAATCCTCTCCCATCAGCCCTCGTCAACATAGATCGTACTGAGCCTCCAAGCCGGACATAAGGAGCAAATGTCTAAATTGCACTAGACATTTGTCTACAGGAATTGCATAGGCAAATGACTACAAGGCGCCTATGCCTATGTCGCGTCAGGTCTCAGTCCGGCGTGTTGAGGAAGCGACGTGGACGCTCAACGGGACTCCCATCGGCCGACGGCCGGGGAATGGCGGGGAGCGCGCGGGGCGTGGGTGTGAGTGTAGGAATCGCTGCGGCGCTTTGGAACAAGCCGGAGGCCCCCGCCGTTACAGCAGGGGCCTCGTCGCTGGCCGCTCCGTTGCCTGACGGCCTGCCCCGTCGGTTCCTGGCGGGCCGACGGCGGGGCAAGGCAGGCGGCTTGCGGCGCGAATGCTGCGGGACTGCCTTGCCGTGGGACGTTGAGTGGGCGGTGGAGGGGCTATCGAGTCATGGGGAGTTGGTGCGGGAGAAATTCAGCCGAGCTCTCGGTCCACCAGTCCGTTTCGCACGGCCCAGACGACGATCTCCTGCTTGCTGCCGAATCCCAGCTTGTCCTGTATGTGGTAGATGGTGTTGCGGACCGTCGATGAGCGGTTGCCCCTGGTCTCGGCGATGGCGGCGTACGACATCCCCTGCGCGAACTGCGCGAGTATCTCCTTCTCCCTCGATGTCAGCTCCTTCCGCCGCGGCGAATCGATATCCTCCGGCAGGTGGCGCAGCCGCCTGAACACCCGTCTCATCACGTCCCTCGGCATCCGGTACTCGCCTCCGGCTATGTCCCTGACCATTGCCAACAGCTGCTCCGTCCCGGTGAACTTCTGAAGGTATCCGTCGGCTCCGGCGGCCACCGCCTCTATGACCGCGTCCTTCTCGGTGGAGGCGGTCAGCATGAGCACCCTGACGTCCGCCAGGGCGTCTATGATCTCCCGGCACGCGTCTATCCCGTCCCTGCCCGGCATCAGCACGTCCATGATGATGAGGTCCGGGACCACCTCCTTCGCCACCCGCTCCGCCTCCTCGCCGTCTCCGGCGTGTCCCACCACCTCGAACTCGCCTGTTCGCTCCAGCAGCTGCTGGAGACCGTCTCGCATCACCGGGTGATCGTCCACCAGCAAGACTCTGACCGGGGTTGAAGTCATTTCAGCTCCCTCCTCTCATATGCCTGTAGGGAAGCTCGCAGGTCACCGCCGTGCTCCACTCGGACCCGCTCGTCTCCACGACGAGCCTGCCGCCCAGCCGCTCGGCGTCCTCCCGCATGTTCCTGAAGCCCTGGCCGCGCGTCGCATAGTCGTCGGGGAGACCGGTCCCGTCGTCGGCAATCGACATCCGCAGGCCGTCGCGCTCGAAGTCGAGGCCGACGCGGACGTGACCCGCATTGGAGTGGCGGAGGGCGTTGGTCAGGGCGTTGAAGGCGATGGAGAACAGCGCGCCCCGCGTTGCGATGGGCAGGGGCGGCTCGACGCCCGACTGCACCAGGTCGGCGGGTATGGAGGAGATGGTCGAGAAGGTCGCCGCCAGCGACTCCAGCACCCCGCCAAGCTCCATGCCCTCGAAGATCTCCCCGATCTCCATCGGGTGCCTCATCTCCCACATCGCCGACCTGGACAGGGCCGAGGTCTCCTCAAGGGTCGACATCAGGTCCTCGTTGGAGCGGTCGGCAAGCTCCTTCGCCCGCTCGATGCCCACCCCGATCATGTAGGCGGACTGGGCCATCGTGTTGTGGATGGCGTGGGAGAGCTCGATGCGCTCCCGCTGAAGCGCCCGCTCCCTCGCCACCGCCTCCATCCTCCTGATCCGCTCCACCCTGGAGATCAGGTTGACGACGACCACCACCGTGTACATCCCGGCAACCCTGATGAGCAGTATCTCCTCGTCATTGGCAGAGAAGTCCAGCCCGGGCTCGACCGCGAGGCAGAGCGCCGCGTAGACGGCCGCCGCCATCGTGACCCAGACGAGGGTGAGCCTGACCGATCCGAATACCACCGCGAACATGGCGAGGGACGGGTAGTACCCCACGAAGAAGGGTGACTCGAACCCCCGGTGGGCCGCAACGCCCCCGCTGAGCATCGCCAGGTCCAGGGCGCTCAGCGCAAGCATCCACCGCCAGGACACGGTCCTCTCCGTGGCGAGCCGGTAGTGCAGGTATCCGTTGGTGGAGAACAGCAGCATTGCAAGGGCGACGTTCGGCGCGTATATCACCTCGGGGACGTTGAGCGGGTAGAGCCAGGCGAACGCGGCAATAGACAGGACGAACCAGCGTCCCCAGACATAGACCCTGGCCACGCGGCGCAGCTCGCCCGGCTCCGGCAGGTCGAAGCTGCGCAGGAAGGCGGGAAGCGCGCTGGCCGCTGTTCTCACTGGACTCAGGACTCATCTCCATCAGATTGGATTACGGCAGATTGCGGCTGGAGTGCGATTTGTACCTATACCCGGCGCGGTGTGCTCAGCCTCGAAATGAGAAGGGTCAGAGTAGTCAAACCGACCAGGTGAAAATACCCGTCCAGCACTCATTCACTTCCTAAGAATTTAGTCCAAGGAGCTGAAGGCATCAAGGGCGTATGAACCACACCGCTTATAGGCATGTGTCTATGCCTTGCCCTGTCATGAGGGGCAGTCTGCGGTTCATGCCGGAGAGGTCCGGGGAATTTGAGGTGGTTGGGCGCGCCAGAGACGGTGAGGAGGCGGTGGTGGTCTGGGCTGTGCGGAACGGACTGCTTCGGCGACTTGCAGAGGCTGCGGCTTGCGGAGAAACAGCTCCGCCGCAAGCGGGGCAATGACGCCGACCATCCCGCCTACACCTTCATCGAGCCCAGCGTCGGCTACCGGATAGAGAATGGGGAGATGCGGGGACGGGAGGAGGAGTGAGCCTTCGGCTGGGCTGCGTGGCGGGCAGAAGGCAGGCTCTATTTAGGTACATCGACTAGCGTCACCACACTACTAATCTGGACAGCGGCCAGTTTCTTTCGAACGGTAACGACCAGCCGGACAAAGCAGGCTCTCGAGATCCGTCGGTAGGACGATATCTATGCCGGTGACGTCGCCGCCGTCGAGGATAATCTCAGAGGCCCGGCTGGGGTCGGTGGTTATGCCGCCGCTGCCGTCGTACCATCCCACAAAATCTCGATATCCCGGAACTGCGACCTCTATGACGAATGATCCGAATGATCCCGCTTGGAACCCAAAGTAACCCTCAGACACAGTGAATGTACTGAGTTCGTTCTGCCCTCGAATAGCGCGCAAGAAAATCGTCTCAAGCGGGTGCCCCTCTGTGTCGGTGATTACTCCCGTGATAGAGTACACGTCGGGCGGGATCAGAACCTCGAGAACTTCGAAGGTTGCTTCGGCTATTTTCTGATCCCCCCAATATACCTGGACCCAGTGCCGCCCCACCGCCGGTTGGTAATTTAGCTCTAAGTGAGCGGTCTTTCGCCCTTCCCCAGCAGGCAACGACACGTGCGTCGGATATCCTTGGTATGCAAAGCCATCCTCATAATAGAGAGCAAACTCAATCGGCAGGTCTACGAGACCGACGGCGTGCCCGTAGGAGAAATCCAGGTTCATGAAAATACGGTACGTGTTTTGTAGTTCTAAAGTAGGAGTAAGGG
This sequence comes from Dehalococcoidia bacterium, assembly GCA_965217565.1. Lineage (GTDB taxonomy): Bacteria > Chloroflexota > Dehalococcoidia > Lucifugimonadales > CATOSD01 > CBDCIS01. Next base: position 25,096 of record CBDCIS010000008.1, on the reverse strand, counting down.
CAGAGACGGGAAGACCACCTTCGGAGAGGCTCAAATATGCGCCCTCGATTTGCCCATTGATGACAGCGATCTCGGGATTGACGGGGGTGTCGTCAATGAACGACAGGCCATGAGGTTCGGTGCCGTCGTGCCAGCGGGCGATCACCTTCTCGATGGCGGCGGCCGTCTCCTGAGATGCGTATGTGATGAAGGCCTCCCTAATGTGACACATCCACCAGTTGTAGTTATCGCCGCACTCGTTTGCGGGTTCAAACACGGTGTGCAGGTACAGGCGCCGGAAAGCCTGGCGGAAATTGATTTCGTCCATGTTGCGGTGGAGGTCCCGGAAGATACGCTCCCCCAATGCGTAAAAGCAGTGGCCGTAAGTACCGCAAAGTCTGGGATGGTACGGGTCAGTCACTGCTTCAAACTCGGCGATGTTTCGAGCTATGGGGCAGGGTCTTTCGTCTGCACGACCCTCCAGCGGGTCTGCACAAGGCCGACCCCACCTAGCGGTTATGGGGCAGGGTTGACCGTCAGTCGGATACTCGACAACGAGTTCCAAGAATGTGGCTGCACCCTCCGTTATCCAGCCTGGCCCCCTTCTCCAGTAGTAGTGGGCCGCTTCATGGCTGATGACCTCAAGCAGAAATGATCGGTCTCGCTCTTCGACCGAAAACGATACATGGGTGCCATGGTTCGCGGCAACCGGTCCTTTCCGGCCCACCGCAAATGTGTAGATCACCTGTCGCCGTGGGAAAGGAAGCCCCATGAACCCCTCAATGCTCCGCACGGCATGTTCCAAGATGTCCATGGTGTCATCAAGTCCAGGCTGGATGCGGATGATCGTCAACTCCGTCTCCCCCGCCAGAGGCAGGGTGATAGTCCGCTCCTCCACGGTGACCTGCTCGGGGTCCAGCAGTTTGTCCAGCAGATCAGGGTCGACAAGAGAGTGGATCGTGGCGATAATCTTCGCCTCTTGGTCCGTTACACCGTCAGCGATGCTGGGATGGGACATTAGCCTGTCAAGTTCCTCCGCCCCAAGATACTGTAGGGACTCAAGGGCTGGGTAGTTCCTGCCTTCCAAGACCCACGGCTCCTCGAGCAAGTCTTCCAGATGCCCCGCACCTGCCAGACGAATCAGCCCCCGAAATGCATCGAACTCAATCCTATCAATACCGTCTTCGACCCAAGGAAGGTCCCAGATTCTTGTGGCCAGTTCTGGCGTGGTGGCGCGGAGTTCGCCAATAGCATTCTGAACCTGCTCATCGCGCTTTCGGTCCGCATCAGCGGCTACAGGCTCAATGTCAGATTGCGGCGGGGGCAGGGCGGGCCTTGGTGTGCGTGTGGCTGTAGGCGTGGGTGTTGCAGTCGGAACGGGCGTCGGAGTGGCTGTGGGCGTCGCGGTCCGAGTGGGCGTGGGTGTTGCAGTCGGCAAGGACGTCGGAGTGGCTGTGGGCGTCGCGATCCGAGTGGGCGTGGGTGTTGCAGTCGGCAAGGGCGTCGGAGTGGCTGTGGGCGTCGCGACCCGAGTGGGCGTGGGTGTTGCAGTCGGCAAGGGCGTAGGAGTGGCTGTGGGCATCGCGGTCTGAGTGGGCGTGGCCGTGGGAACGGGTGATGGTGTAGCAATGGGAGCTGGCGTCAGGGTTGCGGTGGCCGTTGCCGTAGGAACGGATGTCACTGTAGCAGTGGAGCTAGGAAGAATCTTGGCCACCGGCGAAGGGGTCGGCTCATCGGAACATCCGGGCAGGAGAATGGCGAGGAGGATCGCGCCCGCGAGCAGCACACTGCTTGCAATTGACTTTGACATTTTCGCTCCTCTCGCCCAACGTCGTATGGTTGCCTGGACTTTCGTGGCCATGGCAAGACCTGCCGCCCGAAAAGCAACCCTCGTCAACATAAATCGTACTGAGCTTCCAGGCCGGATATAAGGTGCAAATGTCTATTTTGCACTAGACATTTGTCTATAGGAGGCTCGTAGGCAAATGACTACCAGGCGCCTATGCCCATGTCGCGTCAGGCAAAAGCCCAGCGTATTCAGGAAGCGGCGTGGACGCTCAACGGGACTCTCACTGGCTGACGGTCGAGGAATGCCGGGGAGCGCGCGGGGCGCAGCCGTGAGCGTCGAAATGGCTGCGGCGGTCTGAGACAAGCCAGAGGCCCCCGCCGTTACAGCAGGGGCCTCTCCGCTTGCTGCCGGCCCGGTTCGCCGGTTCCCGGCGGACCGACGCCGGGGCAAGGCAGGCGCCAGGTTACAGCGCCAACCTGAAGCGTAATTCGAAAGTTCTTGATTTTGTCAAGCGTGGTGGATTGGGGATTAGGGCGGCGTGGCCTGGCCACTACTATTCAACCCCCAGCATTGGACGGCGCCGTCGGTCCTTACCCCGCAGGTGTGCCAAGACCCGGCGTCGACCGACGCGAACTCCCCCGGCGGTGGCGTGGCTTGACCAACCATGAGGCTAATTTCATCCTTGTTGGAACCCCAGCATTCGACGGAGCCGTCGGTCCTCAACCCGCAGGTGTGACCGCCCTCGATGGTGTCACCGCCCGCGCCTCCGGCGCTGACCGAGGTGAACTCCCCGGACGGCGGCGTGGCCTGGCCGTTTCCATTGGCTCCCCAGCATTCGACGGCGCCGTCGGTCCTCACGCCGCAGGTGTGAATGTCCCCGGCGCTGACCGAGACGAACTCCCCGGACGGCGGCGTGGCCTGGCCATATTTGTCATAGCCCCAGCATTCGACGGAGCCGTCGGTCCGCACCCCGCAGGTGTGGAGGTACCCCGCGCTGACCGAGGCGAACTCCCCGGACGGCGGCGTGGCCTGCCCATATATATCAATATACTCGTTTGATCCCCAGCATTCGACGGAGCCGTCGGTCCGCACCCCGCAGTTGTGCCACCACCCGGCGCTGACCGAGGCGAACTCGCCGGACGGCGGCGTGGCCTGGCCAAAAACAAAGCCCCGGACATCCTTGTTGGAACCCCAGCATTCGACGGAGCCGTCGGTCCTCACCCCACAGGTGTGGAGGAACCCAGCGCTGACCGAGGCGAACTCGCCGGACGGCGGCGTGGCCTGGCCATCCTCATTCCACCCCCAGCACTCGACGGTGCCGTCGGTCCTCACCCCGCAGGTGTGGAAAACCCCGGCGCTGACCGAGGCGAACTCCCCGGACGGCGGCGTGGCCTGGCCATATTCATCATCGCCCCAGCACTCGACGGAGCCGTCGGTCCTCACCACGCAGGTGTAGCCCCCTCCGGCGCTGACCGAGGCGAACTCCCCGGACGGCGGCGTGGCCTGGCCATAATCATCATCGCCCCAGCATTCGACGGAGTCGTCGGTCCTCACCCCGCAGGTGTGGCCCCACCCGGCGCTGACCGAGGCGAACTCCCCCGACGGCGGCGTGGACCGGCCATCATTATTCCGCCCCCAGCATTCGACGGAGCCGTCGGCCCTCACCCCGCAGGTGTGGGCCGACCCAGCGCTGACCGAGGCGAACTCCCCCGACGGCGGCGTGGCCTGGCCATATTTATGGGAATTATATACTTGTGTACCAAAAACGCTTGACTCTTTCGCCGTCATATGGTACACTGAATCCATAAATCAAGTAAGGATTCAGTGTATTATGACTACTTCCAAGAAGGCTCCTGGCAAAGCATACCGCAAGGGTATCAGTCTCATTGATGCCGTGCAACAGTTTGGCGATGACGAAAAGGCCGAGGTATGGTTCGTTGCCCGACGCTGGCCCAACGGCATCCAATGCGTCAACTGTGATAGCGACGCCATCTCCCCTCGTAAGTCTCGCCGTCAGACTCGCCAGTATCATTGCAAGACCTGTAATGGCAATTTCACGGTCAAGACTGGGACTATCATGCACGATTCCAAGTTGCCTCTCAGCAAGTGGGCGTTGGCTTTCTATCTCTACTCAACTAACCTCAAAGGTGTTAGTTCCATGAAACTACACCGCGACTTGGGCATCACTCAAAAGGCCGCTTGGTATCTCGCTCACCGCATTCGGGAAACGTGGAATTCGGAGACGGAGCGGATGGCGGGGCCGGTAGAGGCCGATGAGACTTATATCGGCGGGAAGGAAGGGAACAAGCACTCTGACAAGAAGCTACGGGCAGGGCGCGGGCCAGTCGGCAAGACGGCGGTGGCAGGCTTGAAGGACAGGCCCACCAACCAGGTTAAGGCCAAAGTGGTTGAGCAGACCGATGCCTCTACCCTACAGGGCTTTGTCCATATGGAGACGGAGTTCGGGGCGCAGGTCTATACCGATGAGGCCAGGGCCTATGTCGGCCTGAACCGGCCCCACGAAGCCGTTAAGCACAGTGTCTCCGAGTATGTTCGGGGCCAAGCGCATACCAATGGCATGGAATCGTTTTGGTCAATGCTCAAGCGGGGTCACGATGGCGTCTATCATCACTTCAGCGCGAAGCACCTAGACCGCTACGTTGACGAGTTTGAGGGCCGGCACAACAACCGGCCATTAGACACCACCGACCAAATGGCTATAATGGCGCAAGGGGCAGTAGGCAAGCATCTACCCTACGCCGAGTTGATAGGGCCGAAGGAAACCAGATTGAAGGGCGGACTTTAGGGAGGTATCGCGATGGTTCTAATTGAGATGGACAAGCCTATGCCAATTGTGGATTCCTTCCTGTTAAGGTTGCGGAGTCAAGGCAAACTAGACTATAAACGCTACTTGGGGGCACCATTACGCTACGCAGGGGGGAAAGAGTCTCGGAGTCGGCTATGTAGTCGAGAGGTTACCGAGGAACATTCAGAGGGTGGTGTGTCCGTTTATCGGTGGCGGCTCTGTGGAGGTTGCCTGCGCCAAAGAGATGGGGCTGGATGTAGTCGGATATGACGTTTTTGACATTCTGGTGAACTACTGGCAGATACAACTCTCAAACCCTGAGCGGTTGTACACCTTACTACAAGACTTTGAGCCGAACCGAGACACATTTTGGGCGGTCAAGGCCCGTCTGCAAGACCATTGGGAAGGGAATAACCCCCTCAACTTGGACGCCCTGGCTGCGCATTACTACTTCAACTCCCAAACCTCTTACGGGCCTCATTTCCTAGGTTGGCCTTCCAACGTTTATCTTCAGGAAGGACGCTACAAAGCCCTGCTTTCACGGGTTCGCACTTTTACTGCACCAAGTCTGTCAGTGCAATGCGCCAGCTTTCAGGATTCCATACCCCAGCACCCGGACGATTTTCTTTACTGCGATCCGCCCTACTACCTGGAAGACGGCAAGACCTTTGTTGGGATGTACCCCCACCGCAACTTCCCGATCCACCACAAGGGATTCCAGCATGAAGCCCTCCGGGACTTGCTCTTGTCCCACGACGCCGGCTTTATTCTCTCTTATAACGATTGTGAGACGGTTCGGGAATGGTACGCCGATTGTCAGATGTTCTCTCCGGCTTGGCAGTACACCTTTGGGCAGGGCGATACCCGTATAGGGAACAATCGCTTGCGCGACAATGGAGGCTCTCACGTCAAGAAGTCCCACGAATTGTTGATTTGGAGGGATCCGCGATGACCACCGGCCAGCGTGGTTTTCAAAGCGCAGACGAAGCCCGTAAAATCAGGGCGCTGGGCCACGCTAATGCGTTGGCTTTTGCCAAGTCCATAGGAATACCAGAGGACTATCAGAATGACCTGCGAGCCAAGAAGGACGTAATAGACCCGTCCGGTGATGCTCATTCGGTCAAGTCAGGAAACAAGAAGTGGCAGGTTTTCCTCTACGGTCGGAGTCGGTTTGAAACAGACGATGGTTTTCAAGCCCTTAACGGCGTGGGGGAGTTACTCATTCACTGCATAGACACGCTTCCGCCGACTTTTGATGGCTATCAGGAGAACAAAGACATAGCACGGGAAAGGTTACGCACACCAATGCGGGAATTGAGGGATCGTTTCCAGCGAAAGGCCCTGTTACGGGCGTTCCTGATGAAGTCCTTTTTCAACGGAGGCGAGGTCAATTATCTGACTGCACTCCACGAATACCAGTATCATGTTTTCCTGAACACGGAAATCGTTTATCTGATGGGCGAGAGCTTCGAAGTCGTCAATTCGGTGGCCCGTAATGCGAAATCACCGCCGGAACAAAAGGTACTTTTCAAGGTGGACGGAATCAACGTAGGCGAACTGGAAATGCGAACTGACCGGAAGAATTACCAGAAGGTTCGGTTTAATATGATTGTGCCACGGATTATGGCCCTGCTGCTAACGATTCAGCCAACCCAGGACTTTAGCCCCAAAGTGGTTGTACATGGGCAGGCCAGGAAAAGGTTTGGCCGTTGGTCGCGCTAACAGGAGTAAACGATGCCACGAAAGAAGCCAGAGAGAGGCCGCCCAGCCCGGCCCTTGCCACCTAGGATAGACGCCACGCCGGAGCGAATAGCCGAGGTAGTCTTGGGGGCCAAGCCAAAGACGGGATTCTTTGACTCGCCGACCAAGACGGAATATCGCTGCGAGGATTGCAAGCGGGTTGTTCGCTACCCTGAAACCCTGCACGAGGACGGCCTTTGCTCCGGCTGTACCAGCTAGGATTTTGGTACACAAGTATATAATTCCCATATTTATCATCGCCCCAGCACTCGACGGAGCCGTCGGTCCTCAACCCGCAGGTGTGGAACGCCCCGACGCTGACCAAGGCGAACTCCCCCGACGGCGGCGTGGCCTGGTCAAGAACATTGCCGTCCAGATACTCGTTTGATCCCCAGCATTCGACGGAGCCGTCGGTCCGCACCCCGCAGGTGTGGTGGTACCCCGCGCCGACCGACGCGAACTCCCCGGACGGTGGAGTGGCTTGACCAACAACATTGCCGCCGAAATCATCATTGGAGCCCCAGCATTCGACGGAGCCGTCGGGCCTCACCCCGCAGGTGTGCGAAGACCCGGCGCTGACCGAGGCGAACTCCCCGGACGGCGGCGCGGACCGGCCATCATTATGCCGCCCCCAGCAGGCGACGGAGCCGTCGGCCCTCACCCCGCAGGTGTGGCGCACCCCGGCGCTGACCGAGGCGAACTCCCTGGCGGACCTCGTCTTTGCTGCGGCGGCAGTCGCCGTGGCTGCGGGCGTTGCCGTGGCGGTCGGGAGAGCGGCAGGTGTGGGCGTCGTCGCTTCCCGTGCGGCGGCAGTGGCTGTGTCTGCGGGCGTTGCCGTGGCGGTCGGGAGAGCGGCAGGTGTGGGCGTCGTCGCTTCCCGTGCGGCGGCAGTGGCTGTGTCTGCGGGCGTTGTCGTGGCGGACGGGAGAGCGGCAAGTGTGGGCGTTGCCGCCTCCGGTGCGGCGATGTTTGTCACAGCCGATGTGGGAGCATGTGTTGGCTCAGGATTGACCCCCTGCTCCGATGAGGTGGTGGCGCTGGAATCGGTCCCGTTCGAAGGAGTGGGGTCCGGCTCATCGGAACACCCGGTTAGCAGAATCGCGAGCACCGCGATGCTCACCAGCAGACCAATGATTGACTTTGACATTGCTTTCACGTCCTTAACTTCTCCAAGTGGCATCTTGCCAGCTCCTCATTGCCTGACCTTTCATCGAATGGGACGAGGACCGGGTCACGGAGGTAACGGCAACACAGGTTTCTGAGGCCGTTGTTTCAACTCCATCGAGCATTGGGGTTCCTCGTCTACCGGTACTGGTCATCGCTCCCCTCGCCGAACGTCTGATGAATGCCTGTCCTTATCGCCGCCCATGACGAGACTTGCCGCCCGAAAAGCAGCCCTCGCCGACATAAATCGTACTGAGCTTCCAGGCCGGATATAAGGTGCAAATGTCTATTTTGCACTAGACATTTGTCTACAGACATTGCATAGGCCAATGCCCACAAGGCGCCTATGCTCATGTCGCGGCAGGTCTCAGCCCAGCGTGTTCGGGAAGCGGCGCGGACGCTCGACAGGACTTCCATCGGCTGACGGCCGGGGAATGGCGGGGAGCGCGCGGGACGTAGCCGCGAGCGTCGAAATGGCAGCGGCGGTCTGAGACAAACCAGAGGCCCCCGCCGTTACAGCAGGGGCCTCGTCGCTGCCTGGTACGTTACCTGTCGGCCTGATTTGCCGTTTCCCGGCGGGCCGACGCCGGGGCAAGGCAGGCGTCGGTTACAGCGCCAACCTGAAGCGTAATTCGAAAGTTCTTGATTTTGTCAAGCGTGGTGGGCCTAAGTTGACGGTAGACAGAACCGTCTTTGAACTGCGACTGGTCCTATGAGTCCTCAACGACCTGGACGAACTCCTGTCCTTCCTGGACTGCCCCAAAAGACCACTGGAAGAAGGTGCGCACCACCAACGCCATTGGGAGGTCCTTCAGGGAGGTGCGCCGCAGGACCCGGCCCATGAGCTGCTTCCAAAACTCAGCCAGCGTGGAGAGAATAGTCTTCAGAGTCATCAGCCACTTGACACCAACTGGAAGGATGCGCTCCTTCTCCAATATACAATATACAGACAGATCTTGACACTACTCCACCCCTGTGCGCAGGGCAATCGCATCTAAATCCAACTGAGCGGAACACATGATCGCAATCAAGTGCGAAACACCTCCGGAAAGCCGTGTTTCCTGGTATTCGCAGGCGCGAGCGTGTCCGGGACACTATCCAACCCATCCCAGTATCGGTTGCTACAGTGGTACTTCGTAGCTGAACCATGTCTGAAAATTTAGATGCGATTGCCCTGCCCCTGTGCGTAGCGTCAGGGCCTTTTCAAAGTCAGGGAGGAGAGAGGACAACAGTTGGATGTACGCCGAGTCGCTGAGCTCTGCCCGTGAGAGGCTCGCTCGATGACCACAGCGGGCAGTGGCCCCTTAGCAGAGTGAGGGCAGCGTTTCTGAGTAGGCTGAGGACTGCACCACTCCGATGATGCTGCATCACATGGCGGTCTTCACCAAAGCTGTCATCCTTGACGTGGAACAAGCTGTTCTCGATTCCCCAATGTCCCTATATCAGCGAGAGCGCCTGCTTGGGGTTGATGTCAGGCATGCTGGTCACGGCGTACTGCTCACTTCCACCCACTCGCCCCGTTTGAGGTGCTTGACCCTCTTGCCGACCTTGATCACGTTGGACAGACCCGGGAATGTGCTGTATCCAGCCAGCTCCGATGATACCCACACAGCTCGCTGCTCCAATCTGCCGTGTCCCTTGGTTGTCAACCTCAGGTCGGGCTCTCCCGCCTCGGAGAGGGCGAGCTGCGTGTCCTCCAAGAGCTCGGGTTGGTTTTTTTCAGCTTGACCACGTAGTCCTTGCCCTCGGCCACGATAGCTTCGGCAAGGTTCGTATCGGCGTAGAGCGCATCTCCGCTCAGCACCTCCAGACCCTCAAAGCGCGACGATAGCGTCCGTATCCATTCCTTGGCCGCTCTGGGCTCATCCAGGTGACGAGCTATCTTCACCTGGGTCCAGAGCCATCGAACCCTCCCGGCTGAACAGATGCAGCAGCTTCAGCTGCTCACCATTCTCACAGACGCCTCGCACCGTCTTGCCGTCCATCGAGACCACATCTATCTCGTTACCGCGCAACTCGGCCAACTCTCTCACAAAGCCCATTAGGGCTTGGCGCACCTCCGATATGGACACCATTCGCAGCAACCTTGAGAGCGTCGGCACTGACGGGCTACGTCTCAATCCCAGATCGCTCAGCAGTTGGGGGTGGCAATCGCCGAACCTGTACACGGCGCTCAGCGAGCGCTGACCGCACATCAGCGCCAATACTGTCAGGTTCAAGGCTCCATCCAAGGGATGCACCTTCCCACGACTGCAACGCTGGTCCGTTACCCTCCCGAGAGCCTTCCTCAGCAGGCTGAACTCCTGTGGCAATGATGGTGACTCTCCCATCGCTCACCTCCTTGCCACCTATTCTTGTACTCTTGTTAGACTTTGAAAAGGCCCTGGCGTAGCGCCCAAATCCACCACCTAATTGATGATGCGGTTGAGTTTCGTGGCTAAATTGGTCATTTTCGACAACTCGTCCTTTCACCTGCTGGGTGAAAGGAAAGTACTCGTGTTCAAGGCTGAATTATACCATTTGATGATAACAAGACCTGGAAGTATCTAGCGATGTCCTAATAGTTCATCCATGCTCTAGCCGACATACAGTGTTGGAGGGTATCAGATGATCGGACGACCGCTTCGAATAGATTGGCATGGGGAGGATACACCGGAGGCGCTGAAGGCGGCCTACCGGGCAGAACGTGACACTAGCCTTCGTACTCGACTCCATGGACTGTGGCTGGTGCGGTCGGGATGGCAGTTCGGTGAGGCGGCAAGAGCGGTGGGAGTCCACTACCGGACGGTACAGACGTGGGTGGGCTGGTATAGAGAGGGAGGTGTGGAAGGAGTGTTGTCCCACAAGATGGGAGGCATGGGCAAACCGCGCTTTCTGAGCACAGATGAAGAGCAGGAGTTGACCGAGGAGGTGTCGACGGGACGGTTCAGAACGGCGGGAGAGATCAGGGACTGGATAGAGTCCGAGTATGGGGTGAGCTACAAGTCGGGCAGCGTCTATGGTCTGCTTGAGAGGTTGGGATGCAGCCCGAAGGTCCCGAGGGGCCGTCATGAGAAGGCAGACGTAGCTGCGCAGGAGTCGTGGAAAAAGGGGGGCTTGGTTGTTGCCTTGCCGAAGCGGGCGTGAGTTCTGAGACGGCCTTTGGCTTTGCCGATGAGATGCGAGTGGGCCTGCGGGGGATGGTGCGTAGGGTGTGGGGTCGTCGTGGAGTGAAGGTGCATCAGCGAGTGCAGATGGTCTACAAGTGGATGTACCTGTTCCTGGTGGTAGACGTTCGGAGGGGCAAGCTGTTGTGGGGTTGGATCGATTCGATGAAGTCTGCGGCTATAGCGGTGGCAGTCGATGGCCTGAAGCATCACTCGGACATCGAGGCCCTGGTGTGGGATGGAGCGCGTGGTCACCGGGGTGAGATAGTACGGACTGTTGGAGTGGCAACGATCGTGCAGCCTGCATATAGTCCTGAGCTGAATCCCGCTGAGCGGGTCTTCCAAGAGGTCCGCAGGTGGGTGGAGGGCAGGATATACGGGAGCATAGAGGAGAAGATGAAGGCGGTTGACGCCTACCTGAGTGAGCTTGAATCTGATCCGGGTCGGGTGCGGTCGCTCACGGCGTGGAGTTGGATCGAACACACAACGCGAAGTCTTCCGGCACACTATGCGGCCTCGTCAACATGAAATGGTATTAGCTACAGAATCAGATCGTGGGTCCAGTTTAGGTGGTGGATTTGGGGTAGCGTACAGACGATTGACAGGACCTGGAACACAGGGCACTATGGAGGCCTGCGAGTGAAGAAGGCTGAATCGACAGAATACTCGAGTAGGGGGAGAAATGAAGCGATCAGTGCTGATTGTCTCGGGGGTTGTCCTCTTCCTCATCGTTTACATTGTTCCTGTGTTTGCGGGCCATTACGGTACCGACGTCCACTGGCATGACGCCAGCTACGAGTATCAGATCCGGTCTTCCGTGCCTGCTGGTTGGCACGACGCTATCAACGAAGCCGCTGACGGCTGGAACGACAGAACCGACGATATGACTCTGGAAGAAGACTCAAGCTCACTCAACTGGATCGAGCGGGATGAGATCTAAGACGGGGGTGGCTGCACAAGTGAATCCGCTGCTTGTACCGACGCCTATGCTCCTGGAGACCACTTCCTGTGGGCTGATATTACGCTAAATGAGAATGTATCGTTTGGAACGAGCACGTTTAATTGCATTCTAAACTATCCGGATGTACAGGAAACCGTGGTCCACGAATTCGGACATGCCGCAGGCTGGCTTAATCACACTAATGCGGACAATTCCGTCATGCGTACCTTCGTAACAGGATGTTTCCGGATACCCACTGATCACGACGCCGACACCATGGATGGCCAAGTAGATGGCCACTAAGGAGATATCATGAAACGAGGACGTGTGGCGCTATTCATCAGTTCTCTCGTTGTGATATCGGCCGTAGCAGCCGTTATCTTCATAGTTGGGGCAGGTGTGTCGTCGGCCGTCAGCGAATCCGACACCCCTACAATAGGTGGGCACGCAGCGCCTGAGGTAGCATTCGAGCGCCTCGCCGAGAATTCCGACCTCGTCGTATTGGGTGTGATAACTTCCAAGGAAGCGAGCTTGGTGCCCTGCTGCGGGCGATTCGCCGAGCGCCTGTCTTCCTCAATGCCTGCACCCGTCCGCAGAGTAGAGACTCTGCAGGTCAATATTCAAGAATCGTTCAAGGGCAGCAGATCGTCGAGTTTGACGGTTAAAGTGCAGAGGCCCGGCGGCAACGTCATACGTAGCGGCGATGATGAGCTCTCGCTCCTGGAGTTCGATGTGGGCCAGACGTATGTGCTGTTCTTAGTCGAACGAGAGGGACACTCCTTGATCCAAGGAGTGTCAAGAGGAAGGTGGACCGTCAATGAGGGCACGTTCGAACAGACCGGTACGGGTGTCACACTCGACGAAACAACGATGCGCGAAAGTCTGGCTTCTGACAGCCAATAGGAGCGGTATCTGTTTCTCCGACGAATTGAGATGATTCTGCACTACCCTTCACCGAATCCTTATGGGTCCCTACTGCGGGAGTCAATAATGGGTATGAGCGGCTCCCGATTCTAGTTTCAAAACTATAGACCAGTGTGGCGCGGCACAGCCCAGTCCAGCACCTAATGCAAGGAGAAGACCTCGTTGGAGCCAGCTGCAAAGATCCGGAATAGGAAATTCACGGAATCAATGCGGTAGACGTAAATCGTCTGTTCAGGCCCAATAATTACACCAAACATCCGTGGAGTGAACTTTTCGGCGTACTTCCCGTTGTCGAAATGATTCCCGTGCGGCACGGTTTCGGCACACCGATTGACGGCGAGGCCCCAAGGCTCTAATCTAGGCTCATCCACATCTAAAGTTCAACTGGCTGAAGGGAGTTTGGCATGACTATCAGCAAACAGACCACCTATGAAGTCCAAATCGACGACGTGGAATATCTGCGGCACGGTGATAAGCCCTTCCTGGCGCGCCTCTTCAAGCCCCAGGGCAGCGGACCTTTCCCGGTAATGGTCGAGTTGCATGGCGGCGCTTGGGTGAATGGTAACCGTGAGGACGGCAATGTCGGCAACGAAGCGCTGGCCAGGAACGGCGTCATCGTGGCGGCCCTGGACTTTCGCGTTCCGCCGGAAGCGTCATACCCCGCCTCCCTGGCCGACATCCACTATGGAATCCGCTGGTGCAAGGCCCGCGCCGAAGGCTGGAACGGCATTTCGGATAAGATCGGCGCCATGGGCACTTCCAGCGGCGCCCACCAGGCTATGTTGCTGGGCATGCGGCCCCACGATTCCCGCTACGCGGCGCTGTCCCTCACCAACGGCGCGACCGAGGTAGATGGTGCCCTGGGCTGCGTGATCATGGTCTCCCCGGTGATCGATCCCCTGGGTCGCTATCATTACGCCAAGGGTCTTCGGGATGATGTCAAACCCCCCGAGTCAGTTGGCGAGCGTACTGTGGCCATGCACGACATGTACTGGGTGACGGAAGAGGCAATGGCAGAAGCTGCTCCAGGACGAATGCTGGCCCGTGGGGAGCGCACGGAACTGCCGCCCACGCTGTGCCTGGCACGGACCTACGAGGCAGCGCACCCGCGCCCGGACCTGGACGAGTTCATCATGCAGTACCGCAAGGCCGGTGGGCAGATTGACGTGACGCTCTTCGAAGGGGAGGGCGAAGGAGTGCTGCGGGACCTTTCCACGGATGTTGCGCAGCAGGCCCTCGAACAGATGACCGCGTTCATCCAACAAAACCTGGTGTAACCAGGCCAGCCCAAAATACAGAGGCAAACAGCGACGGCGGACCGGCCCAAGGGGCTGAGTCCGCCGTCCCATTACAGGGGGCGCCAGACCGGTGCCCCATCGCAGGTCCGAAATAGGAGCAGAACATGGCGACGCAGCAAGGGGGGCTGTCCCCGACTTTTTTCGCATGGAGGACGCCGGCGGACCGGACTCGACCAATCCACACCGCGGCGACACCTGGTATAGCTGGCCCAGCAAACGGGTGGAGCCGGTAAATCTGCTGGACGACGAGGGAAGGACCAGGCGGGTGCGGATTCCGCTGATGGACCTGGAAGGGTTGATCACGCCCACCGAACTCCATTGCGTAGTCCAGCATTTCGACATACCGGAAGTGGTGCCGGCGGACCAGTGGACCCTGACCATCGACGGCGAGGTCAGGAACCCGGTGTTACTAACGGACTCAGAGCCTATCCGACAACTCCGGCAGCGCGATATGTTATCCAGGCACAGGCAAAGTGGAGCATAGCAAGATAGTTGTCCAAACGCTTCTCCCAACGGATGAGCAGCCGTCTGAACCGATTCAGCCAGCTATGGCTGCGCTCGACCACCCAACGGCGGGCGCGGTAACCGGGGAGGGTCTGTTGTTCCTCCCGCTCTTGGCCTCGGCTGCGGATGTGGGCTGTGTATCCGTACCGTGCCGCCAGCTGCTCAACCTCAGCAAAGTCATATCCCTTGTCCAGACACAGATGCTGAGGTTGTCCAGGTCGGAGAACCGGACGTTCCGCCACCATAGATTCGAATGTCGGCTCAACCATCTTCATGTCGTGGCGGCTGGCTCCATCCACACACACCCCTATGGGAATACCGTTCCCCTCTGTCAACAGGCTGCGTTTGGTCCCCTTCTTGCCCCGGTCTGTAGGGTTTGGCCCAGTGCCCTCACCCCCCGAGCGGAGCCTTTGTCATGGCTCCATCCATTGCCTGCCACTGCCAATCTATCCCTTGCACCTCGTCGTATTCAGACAACCCCTGCTTCCATAGCTCCTCGAAGACTCCGGCGGCTCGCCAACGCTGGAACCTGTCATGGACAGTGCTCGGAGCACCGAACGTGCGAGGCAACGCTTTCCACTGGCAGCCGGCCCGCAGCACGTAGAAGATTCCATCCATACACTCTCGAGCAGGTTTCCATGGCCTCCCGCCCTTCGGACTCGTCTCCTCCGCAGGCAGCAACGGCTCAATCCTCTCCCACAGAGCATCGGGAATCCGCCAATCAGCGCCTACGCCATCATGATCGATCTCCGACATGTCTTTCCTCCACTCAAGTAGAATGGAGAAAGTTTATCCAAAGTCTCAGATACCCACCAAGGACAATCAAGGTTATCGGATAGGCTCTAAGATGACATGTCAACACTACCTAGCGAGTACGACCTATTCTACGATGACCAAAGTGGCAACCTCATCGTGGCTATGGGCCTTCAAGGAGTGGTCGTAGTAGCCCCGGACGGAACCTCTACGAGGGTTGCCGTCGGCCGCTATTCGCCAACGGACTTCTCCTTCCGCAGCAAGGCGCGCACGCTCTTTGACTCGCTGCTGCATCGGGAGACGGCTTTCTCCACCGGGTTCGCCCTGGTGCTGGCGTTCTCATCTGCAACCCTCGCGCTGGCCGCTTCGGCGGCGTCGGCAGGCCCAAGGTCCTGCTTCGCTGTCGCCGCGGCAATCTCAGCGTTTGTCGCAATCTCCTTCGGAGTCTATCCTCACGTGCTCAAGAGCCCTTGGGAGACCGGTAACCATATCGTAGAAGATTTGGCCCTAGTGTTTTCCGGATTTGGACTGCTTCCCCCTTACTGGTAATCGCTGGACTGGCGGTTGCTCGAACAAGCCTCAGGCAAGTGCTGGCCGTTGTCGCGGCCAGCATTGGAATGCTGACGCTTATTGCGCTGGGCGCGTTGGTGTTGTTCGAGGCGGGAGTCGGAATCGCGAGCTTTGTCGCGGTTGGGCTGGTCGGGTTGGCAACGTTTGGCCTGTGAGCATATCAGAAGCGCACGCAGACTTGAAGGAAGCTCCAATCCCGTAGGCCGGAGGCTGGTCGCTCACCCGGGGCCTTCCGATCCACTCCTCAAATCTGGACCTCCCATGAGAGGAGTGACATTGA
The DNA here is from genome assembly GCA_965217565.1 of Dehalococcoidia bacterium. Taxonomy (GTDB): domain Bacteria; phylum Chloroflexota; class Dehalococcoidia; order Lucifugimonadales; family CATOSD01; genus CBDCIS01. The sequence continues at coordinate 9,203 of CBDCIS010000008.1, read as the reverse complement.
CTCTGAAGGAACAGACGAGACTAAAGGTGCTCAACAGCGTTCTGGCGCATCAGGTGCCGGCATGTCCCGTTCCCATCCCATTCAGCCCAGCTCCGTTCTGATGCTATGAAGCTTCAGGCCGTCAGACGGAGAGACTGGCCAACCAGGGATTCATGAGCCTGCCAGGCACCGGCGATTAGCGAGTTATACCATTTCATGTTGACGAGGCCGCATAGTGTGCGGGAAGACTTCGCGTTGTACGTTCGATCCAACTCCAGGCGGTGAGCGACCGCACCCGGCCCGGATCAGATTTAAGCTCACCCAGGTAGGCATCAACCGCCTCCATCTTCTCCTCTATGCCCCAGTATGTTCTGCCCTCCACCCATCTGCGGACCTCTTGGAAGACCCGTTCAGCGGGATTCAACTCAGGACTGTATGGCGGCTGGACGATCGTTGCGAGTCCAACACTCCGTACCATCTCGCCCCGGGGACCACGCGCCCCATCCCACACCAGGGCCTCGATATCCGAGTGATGCTTCAAGCTATCGACTGCCACCGCTATAGCCGCAGACTTCATCGAGTCGATCCAACTCCACAGCAGCCTGCCCCTCCGAACGTCTACCACCAAGAACAGGTACATCCACTTGTACACCAACTGCACTCGCTGATGTACCTTCACTCCACGACGACCCCATACCCTACGGACCATCCCCCGCAACCCCACTCGCATCTCATCGGCAAAGCCAAAGGCCGTCTCAGAACTCACGCCCGCTCTGGCAAGGCAACGACTGAGGCCCCCTTTTTCCACGACTCCTGCGCACCTATGTCTGCCTTCTCATGACGACCCCTCGGTACCTTCGGGCTGCATCCCAACCTCTCAAGCAGACCATAGACGCTGCCCAACTTGTAGCTCACTCCATACTCGGACTCTATCCAGTCCCTGCTCTCTCCCGCCGTCTTGAATCGCCCTGTCGACACCTCCTCGGTCAACTCCCGTTCTTCATCTGTGCTCAGAAAGCGCGGTTTGCCCCTGCCTCCCATCTTGTGCGACAGTACTCCCTCCACACCACCTTCTCTATACCAACCCACCCATGTCTGCACCGTCCGGTAGTGGACTCCCACCGCTCCTGCCGCCTTACCGAGCTGCCATCCCGACCGGACCAGCCACAGTCCATGCAGTCGAGTACGAAGGCCAGTGTCACGTTCTGACCGGTAGGCTGCCTTCAGCGCCTCCGGCGTATCCTCCCGACTCCAATCGATTCGAAGAGGTCGACCCATCATCATGATGCCCTCCAACACCCTGTGTTGGCTAGAGCATGGATGAACTATTAGGACATCGCCAGATACTTCCAGGTCTCCTTATCATCATATGGTATTAGCGGTAACTGTTCAGACTTGAGGGGACCTTGTCGACCAGCAGTGTCACCGATAGGCAAACTTAGCTTTGGGCAAGGTCGTATTCCAACGCTCCGCAGGCGTTCGACTCACTAACTCTGAACAGTTACAGTTAGCGCCGTCGCTTGACAGCCATGAAGATTGCCAATGCCGGGGGAACCAGGCGTGGTCGTCCCACTTGTGAGGAATCCACAAGTCGACCGAATCCGAGATCGTCGCACATCCCTCACTCGTTTCGGCTTGCACAAGTCTCGACTGTTGACACTTTGTTTCAAGGAGGCGCTTGGCAATGGACATACCTTCGACGACTGTAATCAGGGCCAAGACATTGATAGACGGCACGGGCAGCCCGCCTCTGAAGCGTCCTACCGTTGTGATTGAAGACGGCAAGATCACTGTGGTGGGTCGGCAGGGGAAGGTGCAGCCGCCTCAGAGGGCGGGCGTCCGCGAGTTGGCGTTTCCAGAAGGACATCTGCTTCCCGGACTAGGGCCTGTTCACACTAACGCAACGCATCGAAGATGAGCGCAAACAGGATGAACCCAAGGAAGAGAGCGTCCAGCTTCTCAAAGCGAGAGAAGATGCGCCGAAAGCCCTTCAACCGTCGAAACAACCGCTCGATTTCGTTCCGACGCTTGTACATCTCCCGGTCGTACTGCCAAGGGTCAACCCTCGTGCTCAGGGGCGGAACTATCGGGGTGAACCCCAGGGCCAACGCCAGTTGGCGGGTCTCATTCCCCTCGTATGCCCGGTCCATTAACAGGAACGGGTTCTGGTCCTGTGTTCCGAGGCGCTTTAGCAGCTTTCGCCCCTCCGGCGCATCGTGGGCCTGTCCGGGAGAAAGGGAGAACGTCACGGCTGTTCTAGCATCCGCGGCAACCATATGAATCTTGGTGGTCCAGCCGCCACGGGACTTGCCGATGGACTGGGGTCCGTTTTTTTTAACGCACCGGTTCCATCGGGATGGACCTTGACTATGGTACTGTCCATGGAAACCGCTTCTATCTTGATACGCACTATGTGCTCTCGTTGAAGATACTCGAAAACCCGGTCGAGCACACCGTTCTTGGACCACCGGTTCATCCGGGTGTAGACGGTGTGCCAGTTGCCAAATCGAGGCGGCAATCCCCGCCATTTGCAGCCTTGCTCGGCGACATAGAGGATAGCGTTGAGTACTTGCAGGTTCGACAGGCTGACGTTGCCACGCTGAACGGGAAGGATCGGCGCAATTCGTTGGTACTGAACTTCGGTGATTTCCATTCTCGGATTGTAACATAATTTGGCTATTAGTGTGAACAGACCCTAATCGACGTCCATACTCACCTGATGTTCGGGACAGTGGGGGAACACGGGTACAGATACGGACCCTACGAAGCAGTGATCGAGCGCGATACCGACGAGATTATGTTGCTTCGGGCGGCGCACAACACACACGTACATCTGAGTGCAGGTGTAACCACCTTGCGAGACTGCGGCGCCCGCAACCGTATCACGTTTGACCTGCGGGAAGGCGCCAGGCAGGGTCTGGTCACTGCGCCTAGGCTTCTGCTATCCGGCCGTCCCGTGACGATCACCGGCGGTCACTTCTTCTGGTGCAACGGGGAAGCGGACGGCGAAGACGGTGTCCGCAACGCGGTGCGTCAGCTTGTCAAAGAGGGGTCTGACTTCATAAAGATAATGGCGTCGGGCGGAGGCACCGCCATCACCGACAACCGAAAGCACTCCTACGGCGTTGGCGAGCTACGCGCAATAGTGGAAGAGGCCCACGTACATGGGAAGCTCACCACCGCCCACTGTCTGGCGACACAGAGTATGATAAACGCCCTCGACGCGGGTGTGGACATGATGGAGCACGGGGGATTCATAGAACCTGACGGATCTTACGTTTTCCGCCCGGAGATCGCTGAGCGCATCGCGCAACAGGGGATGTACGTCAGCCCGACCGTTCAGACAGGATACCGTGGGAGGGAGGCCCTCCTGGAACGGTCGAGGAATTCTCAGCTGAGTTCAGTGGAGAAGCAACAACTCGAAGCTCTACAAGCCAAGTGCGAGAGTCAGTTGGAGTTCCTGGGGAGGCTGTGGAGCGAGTGGGACATCAAGATCGTAGCTGGGACCGATGCTATCCAGACATTTGGCGACTACTGCCTGGGCCTAGAACTTCAGAGCCAAGCTGGCATGAGCAACATGGAGGTCATAAAGTCGGCCACAAGTGGCGCGGCCAAGGCCATCGGGATGGACAGCCAGATTGGCACCGTAGCAGCGGGGAAAGCCGCGGACCTGATAGTTGTGGAGCAGAACCCGTTGGAAGATATCTCGGCTCTGCGGACGATGTCCATGGTGATGCGGGAAGGCAGAGTCATTGTCCCCTACCGTTCAATGGAGGAGTGAGCCGATGGACGTTTTGCGGTCCGACCCTTCGACAGGCCCAGAACGGGAGGAAGGCCTCGAAGGCGATCATTGCTTACCACTCTGAATCTTATGTCAAGAAATTGGCTTCAGGATGGCGCGACAGCATGCTTGTGTTTGCGGAACTCGCCGCATCAAGCTTATCATGTCTACTATTGTTCACCCCGTAAGGATTTCCTCAATAGCCTGATTTGCCGAGACTTTGTGAACTCCGCTGGACTTGCCCGAGACATTGCAGGTGTTGCATTGCACTTGCGCTATGGCCTGCCACCCGGGGACGTTGGAGTCCGGCGGCACTATACTCATTTGGAGAGGAGGGCCAATCGACGAGGAGGCCCAATCCAATTGGCGTCGCCACAAGGGCATGTCGTGGGTAGCTCTCGGTCTTCTCGTGGATGGATTCACCGACCCGCCCCCGATAGTTGTACCACCTGTTAGGTTACACCGGCGAGCAATGAAGCCAAGCCTGTGGCGGGGGGGCGGTATAGTCCTATGAAACAGTCCTACATCGAGATTTCCCACCGGAAAGTTCGCAGTTCAGTACACGTTGGCCCACCACCGCTTACGGTAGATACCGCCATCTTCGAGATGTCGCTCGGCAGCCTGTCGGCGCACCGAGGTCTGTCGATTCCTGTAGTGTGATGCGTGGGGGTGGAGGAACGCAAGGTTAGAGAGGGCCTACGCCTACGCCCCCTCCCGCTCCTCCCCCTTCTCCATCCGGTAGCCGACGCGAGGCTCAGTGAGAATGTATGTGGGGTTGTTGGCGTCGTCGCCCAGCTTGCGGCGGAGCTGCTTGGCGGCGGTGCGCACCCGCCGCGAGTCGCCGGATCTCCGCAGGTCCCAGACCCGTTGCAGCAGCCGGTCGTAGGTCATCACGCGACCGGCGTTGGCCGATAGCTCGAAGAGCAGCCCGTACTCGATGGCGGTCAGTTGCACGGGACGCCCGGCCAGCGTCACGCGACGCTCGGCGTAGTCGACGGTCAGGTCTCCAAACACGTAGGGTTTCGACGGCTCGGCCCATTCGGGCGCTTCCCGCTTGCGCAGAGCCGCCTTGATCCTGGCCACAAGCTCCATCGGCGAGAAGGGCTTGACCACGTAGTCGTCGGCTCCATTCTCGAAGGCCCTGGCGATGGTCTCTTCTTGGCCGTAGGCTGACAGGAAGATAACCGGAACGTCGGCCATGTCGAGGATGTTCCCCATCAGCTCGATTCCATCGGTTCCAGGCAGCATCAGGTCCAGCAGCACAAGGTGGGGGTCGTTCGCCTCCACCAGGCTGAGCGCCTCCTCCGGGTCTCCGGTCACGACCGGGGTATACCCTGCATTCGTGAGCGCGTCCCGGACGTGCCTGAGCGTCTGCGGGTCGTCGTCCACCGCGAGGATGCGTTCCCGTTCCCTCTCCGACCGCCCGGAGCGCACCGGGAGATTGGCGGCCCCGATACCGGCGTCCTGGGCCACCGGAATGGTGAAGGTGAACCGCGCCCCCAGGCCAAGCCCGTCGCTCTCGGCCCAGATGCGGCCCCCGTGGGCCTCCACAATCCCCTTGCAGATGGCGAGGCCCAGGCCCGACCCCGCGATGTCCCGTCTCCGGTCTTCGCCGTCGATGCGGGAGAACTTCCGGAACAGGTGCGGCAGCCGCTCGGCGGCTATCCCTCTGCCCTCGTCGGTGACGGAGACGGCAACATGGTAGCCCTCCCGCACGGCGGACACCCCGATGGCGGACGCCTCGTGAGAGTTCCAGGCCGCGTTGGAGAGGAGGTTGTTCAGCACCTGGACGATGCGCCTGCCGTCCGCCATGACCAGCGGCAGCTCCGACGAGAGGTCGATGCGGAGGTTGTTCCTGCCCCCTCCACTCTGGAACCTGCTCCTGGCCTCGTCCACCAGGCTCGCCACCTCCGCCGGCGCGGGGGCGACCGGCAGATCGCCCGTCTCGATGCGGGCCACGTCGAGCAGGTCGCCGATCAGGTCGCGCATGTAGTCGGCCTGCTCGCCAATGATGCGATAGAACTGGAGCATCTCGGCGGGGTCCAGGTCAGACGCCGCCTCGGTCAGCGTGGCCGCCGATCCCTTGATGGCGGCCAGCGGGGTGCGCAGCTCGTGGCTCACCATGCCCAGGAACTCGGCCCGCAGCCGCTCCAGCTCCTCCAGCGGCGTCATGTCCTGTAGGGTGACGACGACGGACTCGACCTCGCCGTCCTCCGAGCGGATGGGGGTGGCGTTGACCAGGGTGGTGACGCTCCGCCCGTCGGGGGCCTGTAGGACGATCTCCTCGGCCCGCACCGTCTCGCCCGTGCTCAGCGCCTGGGCCAGGGGGAACTCCTCCAGGGAGACCTCCCGCCCGTCGGCCCGCCTGAAGGTCAGCGCGTCGAGGAGCTGTTCCACAGAGCCGTCAGGCTTGTGCAGCCCGCTGACGATCCGTCTCGCCTCCCGGTTGACCGATGCCAGGCCCCCGTCTTCGCGTCGAAGACCAGGACGCCCACGGGAGTAGTGTTCACCAAGGTCTCCATGTCGGCCCTGGCCCGCTGTTCGTCCCGGTGCCTGCGGGCGTTGGCGATGACCAGCGCCGCTTGGGAGGCGAACATGACCAGGGTTTCCTCGTCTTCGGGGGTGAACTCCACCCCCTTCTCGCCGACGTAGAAGGCCCCGACGCTCTCCCCCAGGTGTCGGATGGGCGCGGCGAGAAAGGGAAGCGGCGTGCTCACCACCATCGGCGGTTGAAACTCCGGAAGGCCCAGAGAGCGGATGTGGCTATGGAAGTCCCGCAGACGCAGCGGCTCCTGGATGTTGCTGAGGTACTGGAAGAACATCATCCCTTCGGGCAGGTCCGTGAACCGCCGGTGCTCTTCCGCAGTCAGCCCGGAGGTTACGAAGTCCTGTACCTTCCCCGGCCCATCCAGCAGGGTGATGACGCCGTAGCGCGCCCCGGTCAGCGAGCAGGCGCTGTCCAGCACCCCCTGGAGCACCGTGTCGAAGTCGAGGCTCTCGTTGATGCGCAGACTGGCCTGGCTCAGCCGGGATAGCCGGTCGCGCAGCTCCGCTATCTCCCGCTGAGGCTCATCTGCCTGTTCCATTTCCCTCCTCGAACCGGGCTGCCGACGACCGTGAGCCGCCCGTCGCCACCGCGCCGGATGCGGGATGCGGGAACGCGCTCGGCCCGGCCAGCCCCAATTATAGCTGGCCCAGGAAAAACTCACAACGGATTCGGTTCAAGAAGTTTTGACTCTCACAGTTACCTCACAGGCGTTTTGGTAGAATGGGGCGCATGACTGCCCATTTTTCGGGAGATAATCGCTTGGCATTCGACAGGCCGATAGACGGAGTGGAGAAAGTGGTCGCACCGGCCACGTTCGAGACTGCCTTCCGTTGCCTAACTAGCACAGACGTTCCCGATTTTCCCTCTGCTCCAGCTCCCTCGTCCCCTCCGGCTCATACCGGCAGGCCCGATCCCGACCCATCGCCGTTCTCTCCGAGTACGCGCCCGAAGCCTTCAGAGTCCCCAAAGGACGCCTTGCGGCGGGCTTCGCACGTCCCGCACTCACCCGAAACAGCCTTCAACCATGCAACGCCACACGCCCTCCGCGCCGCTATCGGCTGACGCCTGCGGAGCGGACGGGCTGCGTCCCATACCCCCGCACAAGCACAAGGAGGACTCATCATAACTAACATCAATAGACGACGATTCCCCATCCTGCTCGCCGCCATAGCGGCGCTGGCCCTGGCGATGACCCTGCTGTTCTCTCCGGTCCGGGCCCAGGAGGGCTCGGCGCCCGACAAGCCCAGGGGCCTCGAAGCCACGGCGGCCCACGACCAGGTAATCCTCACCTGGGACGATCCTGGCGACGCCAGCATCACCGGCTACGTCATCCTGAGGCGCGTCCGCGTCAACGATCAAGGGGGCGACTTCAGTGCACTGGTGGCTGACACGGGCACGGCGGCGGCGACGTACACCGACAACACTGTAGCTGCTGAGACCACCTACACCTACCGGATCAAGGCCATCAACCAGCACGGGACGAGCGAGCACTCCCGTTGGTTCCACATCGACACCCCCGCCGCGCCGGAGGCCGCCGAGGGCGACGACCCGGACGGGGAGGGCGACGGCGGCGGAGCGCCCGGCAAGAAGGCCAACGTCTCCGAGCCCGAAGGCGGCGACCTGCCCGACGACACCACCACCACCGGCGAGGTGAGCGTGGGCGGGTCGGTCACCGGCAACACCGCCGCAGCCCTCGACCGGGACTGGTTCAAGGTCGTGCTGGAAGCGGGCAAGCGATACCAGTTCGACGTGGAGGGGGATGATACCGACCGCGGAACCCTGGCGGATCCGTATTTGTGGGGGCTGTTTGATTCGGGAGGATCGTCAATCTCCGGTGTGAGGAGCAACGACGGAGGTGTGGGCAAAAACGGCCGGGACACCTACACGCCAAGCACGGGCGGCAGCTACTACATAGCTACAAGTAGCGGACAAAGCACAATCGGCACCTACACGCTGTCGGTGATCGTGCTGGGCGCGAACGGGAACTCGGAGGCCGACACGGACTTTCCAGTCACCACCGCCACCTCCGGCCAGGTCGACGTCGGGGCCTCGGCCACGGGCAACATCGAGAGCGGGACGGATCGGGACTGGTTCAAGGTCGACCTGGAGGCGGGGAAGTTCTACCAGATCGACCTGGAGGGATCTATTGGCGGCGGCACCCTGGCAGACCCCCATCTGCGCCATATCCGCGACTCATCCGGCGACGAGATTATCGGCACCGATAATGACGATATCCATGGCGGCAATTTCGACAGCCGGGTGATCTTCACGCCGACCGCGGACGGCGCCTACTACCTGGTAGCAAGCGGATATGGCGGCGCCAACGACACGGGAACCTACACGCTGTCGGTGGCCGAGCTGGAAACGAGAACCGCGGAGGGTGATACGGACTTCGCCAAAGACATCACCACGCTCGGCAGGGTCGAGGTCGGCGGCTCGGCCACGGGAGAAATCGACCCCGCCGCCGATGTCGACTGGTTCCGTGTCGTGCTGGAGAAAGACAAGACCTACGTGTTCGACCTGGAGGGCACGGAGACAAGCGCCGGAACCCTGCCGAACCCGTACCTGGCATTCCGCAGCGGGTCCACCGGAACACTCCTTTCGACCGACGACGACGGTGGCGACGGCGCCAACAGCCGGTTGGAATACACGGCGACCGCGAACGGCATCCACTACCTTGAGGCGTGGACCAGCGAACTTGCGGAATCAGATACGGGCACCTACACGCTGTCGGTGCGTGAGGTCGCGCCGCCGGACGACGATCCCGCCGACGACTGTCCCCGCAACACCACCACCACTTGCGAGGTGGACGTGGGCGGCTCCGTCATGGGCAAGATCGGCAACGACTCTCGACACCGACTGGTTCAGGGTAGAGTTGAAGGCGGGCCGGACCTA
>CBDCIS010000007.1:0-23126 GCA_965217565.1 Dehalococcoidia bacterium | reverse complement strand
ATCCGCCCACTGGCAACGCCTTCTGATGGCGCGGCTCGACGCCGCGGCGGTCATCTACCGCCTCGCCTCCGCGATCTCGGACATTGCCCATCCCATTCGATTCCGCTGGTACCGCGCCCTGCCCATGGACGCCGCCATAGCGCTCCCCGACGGGAGAACGCTGGGAATCGTCCGGCAGGGACCCACGTCGGACAGGACGGGGTTCGCCAAGCGGCTCTGGCGGCTCAGGGAGGGGCCGCAGCCCGGCTGCATCCTGATGCTCTCGCCCGACGAGGTCCGGCTTCGCCACGCCCGCAGGCTGATGACGGGAGCGCCCGCCGTCACCTTCCTCGCCCTGGAGAGAGACGCGGCGCTCGCTGAAGACAGTGCCCGGGTATGGCGCACACCCTCGGCGTCCGTGACCCTCGACCTGTCGGAGGCGCTGTCTTACGCGAGGCGGCGCGGCGAGTGGACCGTCGAGAGGACGTTGACCAGGTCCTCTCCGCCCCAACCCATCGGCCCGGGAAGTCCGCGAAGGCGGCTCCCCGACTGGTTGCTGCCCACGGTGCTGAAACCCGCCGAAAAACGCGCCCTCGACCTGCTCGCCGACTGGCCCTGGATAACCATCGGCCATCTGGCGGGTCTGCTGGGGGTGTCCGGGTCGCGGGCGTCGCAGCTCGTTTTACGCCTTGAGGGGTTGGGTCTTCTGACCCGCGTCTTGTTCGAGCGACGCCGCCGTCACGCCCTCACCGACCGCGGGCTGGCGCTGCTGGCCCGGAGAGACCGCGCCTCGGTGGGCGCTGCGAAGAGGCGTTGGAGCGCATCGCGCAGCGACCCCCGCGCTCCTCTCGCGTGGCGCAACGTCTCCGGCAGGAGAAGCCGCCAGCTCCTCAGGAATCTCGACCACACCGACGCCGTCCACGCGTTCATAGCGGCGCTGGCAACGCAGTCCCGCTCAGTGGGTTGGGACCTGGCGCAGCTCGACCCTCCCATGCGGGCCGCCAGGCACTTCCGTCACCAGGATGGGGTGCGCTCCGTCCACGCCGACGCCTTCGGCATCCTGCGCCGGGGACCTACCACTTGGCCGTTCTTCCTGGAGTGGGAGCGCCGCGCCGTGCGCCCTTCGACTATGGCGCAACGGCTCGCCCCCTACCTGCGCTACTACTCCTCGCACAGGCCCACCGACGACCACGGCGCACAACCCGCCGTCCTCGTGGTCTTCGATGACGAGCTGGCCGCCACCCACTTCCTGCACGTAGCGGGCGAGGAGATGGACCGCGCGGGGGTCGAGGTCCCGCTGCTGGTCTCCCACGGAGAATTGCTGGAGCGTGAGGGGCCGCTCGGACGGGCATGGCTGGCCCCGGACAGCGGCTGGGAGCCCGTCCGCGCCCTGCCCGACTACTCATAGAACAACGGAGGTTGATCATCATGCGTCTGTACTACGTCGGTGAGTCCGAGGGTCCCAGCCGCCACGTCCGATCCGCCCTGGGGGTGGACGCCGAGCGCTGGAACGACCTGTTCGGCGACATCTATGAGTGGAGAATGGAGCTTCAGGACCGGTACGCCGTCCCGGCCACCAGAGAGCTTCAAGCCCGCGACACCGTATCGGCAACGGGGCAGGCTCCGCTTGCGGGAATGGAAACACCGATCCGCAACGGCGGCTCCAGCGAGCGGCTCCCTCCCAGGCAGGGGGCCGAGGTCCTCACCAGCGGGCTGCGCCGCATGGAGGACGCCGCCATCCGCATCGGCGGCGTCGAGGTCATCAACGTCTGTCTGCGCAGGCAGGCCGTCAGGGAATACGAGCAGGTCAGCCTCGACCGGCTGCTCAACCGCGTCAACACCTCGGTCAAGGCGGCGGGCCGACACGCATTCCTCATCTTCGACAAGGGCAGGGAAAAGATGGTCACAAGGGCCTACCGCAGGCTCAGGATATTCAACCCCGTGCCCAGCCGGTACGAGCTGTGGGAGGAGGGGGAGAGGACCCGGAACATCCCCCTCGAGCGCGTCATCGGAGGTCCCTCCTTCCGAAGCTCAGACTCCGACTACCTGCTGCAGATGGCCGACCTCATCGCCCACTCCCTGCTCATGCAGGAGGAGGAATCCGTACCCGGCACCGAGGACATGGGCATCCGAGAAGCGTTCTCAATCCTGGACTGCGCACTCAACCGGAAGGCGTCGCGACGAGACCCCCAGGGGATCGTCAGGGGGTGAGGGATTGAGGAACTCGCCCGTGACTCCACTTGGGAAAGCGAACCCTGTTAGTGCCCGCCCAAGAACTGACGACACATGAATGGCACACGTGCTGCATTAATGTCACTTAGGCAATCGCTAAACGATCTGTATTGGCTCAATGGCACAAGCCATCCGAGAGGAGGGGTTTCTGTTTCAAGTGACGTGACATGCCAAGGCCACCTCCATGTTTGGCGTCACATGAACTCATCCTTGACAGTCCTGTGTCCGTCGAGATAGGTTTCGGTCGTGGCGGGCACCCAAAATTGCACCTTTCTTTGTAACAGCTCACCCTCCGGTCGCAACTGAGTCAAACACACTCATTCGCTGTGCCCTGACTGGATGTGAGGATTGTGAGTTGGTCAAAACTGCCAAATAGGAGTCGGCGTTTGCCGAGACAGACGCATCACTTTCCCTAGAAACTAATCTGACTGTTCATTAGGGAGCGCTTGCATAGTAATCTCAAACTTCTTGCCCTCAAGAACAAGAAACACCCTATGGGGTAAACTGAAGTCCCCATTCTTCAGCCGTAAGTATCTGAGGTTTGGAGAGTCTTCAAACACAATGGCATCAGCCGGAGTCACAATGCCAACGGCTTCTGAAAGAGTGCCATGCGCCGCAATTGGCGTCCCCTTTCCATATTGCACCATAGTCTCTTCATTCGCATTTTCACGACTACCAGTGTTCACTTCGTTCTCCTTTGTCAAATGTCCCACTTGAATACAGAATCGCGAAATCATCACCGCTCATCAAGCCCTTGTCCCCGGCGTCCGCTGCAATCCGTCGCATGGCGACATTTTCGCTGAACACTTTGGCGGACAGAATCACTGAACTTCGAAACCACCATATCTCAATTGCTTCTCGCCTTTTACACCGGCATCAGGTCGCACCACGCTCAGCCAGCAAGCCTTGCAAAGGACATTTTCCTCAAATGCCTAAATTGCCATTCCCACTAAACATCGATACAAACCAGCCCTGGGTCGGCAGCGGGGACGGACACCTCAAAGTGCTATGGGTCTACGGAAGACCTGTTGGGGCCTTAATCAAAATGAGCAACTTGAACGCTAAACTCTAGCACGAGGATTCGACCTCACGGCTAATCCTCGATAATGCTGTGCGCCAACGCCGGAAGGGCTTCTAGGTCAAGTCTCGAGCTTGCTGCTTCCTCAAGCAATAGATCTCGGTTTAAGTAAGGGTGGAATTTTTCGGCTATGAAATTCGCGCTGCTGGCCATCAATCTTTCGGCAGAAGTGTCGGATGCGTCTGCAATTTCCCGTAGAGCTTCCTCTGCGGAAGGTACGTCCTCCCCATAGTTGACGTCAAGAAACCCATCATATGCGGCTACTGTATATCCCATAGCTCGCAGTCGGAGAGCGAGCGTGGAAGTCTTGATCGAGCCAGCCCACGTGGCGAGCACACGTCCACGCTTCCCGGTACTGTAGATCGAATGTCGATCAAGCCCAAGTCGTCTGAACTCAGATCGTGCGTTACTCAAAAGTTCCTTGGCTCCACCGTCCAGATAGCGCGGAATGGTCTCACTTGAGAGAACGCTCCTCATCTCTTGAACTACAGTGTCGTGTATAAGGCCACCCTGACCGCCGAAGGGAGGCGTTCGACCTACACGGTCAGCAGTTACCTCGATGACCTTGTCTGCATCATGGACATTAGTAACCCTCCATCTCCGGCCAGAGAAGACAATTGACATGCCCTCGGCAATTATCGTAGTCGAAGGTAGGGTCCCCAGATGTTTGCCATCAGCGATTATTCTGTACTCTTCGGGTGTCTGGAATACCGCATAAAAGCTGTAATGTTCGACTAGCTTCTCGCCGCGAGCGCCGAGTAACAGCACGCCGTCAGGTGCCTGTTCGATCAGGGCTACGTCAGCCCGGCCCAAGTGCCGCAACACTCTGGCGAAGAGTGAATGATCGACTTGTCGGAATGGTCCACTGCCGCAGAGAGTATTGTAAAGGCGATTGGCTCTCACACCCCCATGTTCAGCGATGACCGACAGAATCTGATGCGTAAGCGTAGATAGGTGTAGAGCTTGTGGCGAAGGTGGTTCGCACCATCTCTGAATCAGGAGCTCAATCATTGCGGTAGATCTAATGAGATCCAGGTGCAATCGGTCCAATGGATGGGAAGTGGGCTCAGGTTCAGCTTCGATGGCATACATGCGGAGAACGGAAGCGTCGCCGGGACGACGGCCGGACCGCCCAAGTCGTTGCCGAAGTGATGAGACTGAGAACGGAGCTCCAATCTGAGCCACGCAGACAATGTCGCCGATATCGATGCCGAGTTCCAGAGTTGACGTGCAGATGGCTGTCGTTGTCCGGCGTGTCTTCAGGCGCCATTCAAGATCGAGTCGGTGTTCGCGCGAGAGGCTGGCGTGGTGGGGATAGAACTCCAATGGAACACGTGCCTCTTCAGATATCTCGCGCAAAGCGTCGGAGTACCACTCGACGTTCTGACGCGAGCCGGCAAAGACTAGATTCGGAGAACCTCGTAGGTTCAAGTAAAGATGCTCGGCAACTGCACGCTTCGCCGCCACACCATCGACTTGAGTTTCGTCAGCTCTGTCCACATAGCCTCGAAGCTGAACCCGAAGTTCACTCCGATCAGAACTGCTCTCCAATAGAACTACCGACTCAGGCATTTCAGGGCGGAGATACTCCTTGACCAGGTCCATCTCGCTAAGCGTTGCTGAGAGTCCGATTCGCCGAATACGCCTGTCAGTTGCCAACTCGAGGCGAGTAAGCAGGGATCGAAGGTGAACGCCACGTTCACTATCCAGCAGAGAATGGAGCTCATCAATAATCACTGCGCGCGTAGCTGCGAACAGAGTTGGTATCTCCAAACCTCGGAGCACGAAAAGGGCTTCGAGTGACTCTGGTGTAATCAGCAACACCCCACTCGGATTCCTTCGCGCCTTGGCCTTGATACCTTGAGAGATATCTCCGTGCCATGGGTAGACCGGTAAGTCAGACCTTCTGCATAGGTCTTCCAGTCGCTGAAACTGGTCATTGATGAGTGCTCGGAGTGGGCCTACATAAACGAGGTCGAAGCCACCCTCGCCTCGCTCTTCTATGACTGATGAGATAAGCGGTAGGAAGGCTGCCTCGGTCTTACCTCCCGCAGTAGGTGCAGCAAGGATGACGTCCCCATTGTGGTTCAGGAGCGTGTGAATCGCGTGCTCTTGGATGTCTCGCAGGCTATTCCATTTCTTGTCCCATATCCAACGGCGGACCGGTTCAGCTAGGCGATCAAATGCGGTTGAGTGTTCAGAGTCTGAATGAAGCGAGTTCGTCATCGGTTTCGCCATCTGTGTTGACATCTTCATCGTTGGTGTGATCTTCGGCAACATTTACCGACCCAACTAGTGACTGCCAGTCAACACTCGGGTTCTGGTCTAGAATGGAAAGCATGTTTACGAAGGCGGTGACGGTATTCCTGGGGGTTCGGAAGTAGGCATCTCCAATGCGTTGAGAGCAGTGTGACATGAAGGCGGTGAGCGCCTCATCTGGGAGAGCGGAGTCCTCCTTCTGCATCACGCGCCGGATGTTCGTCAGTAGGACGAACATGTCCTCCGGAGTCAGATTCGCAAGCCGAACCACAGGTCCAGTCAGATCAACTAGTCCGTCACGCGCAAAAGTGTTTTCGGCCAATCTGGACTGAAGAGCTTCGTAACTGTATAGACCCCTCCGCGTGTCCATAAGAAACTCGGGTGTTCCACCGAAGACGAAACCCAGATTACGGGCCGTACCCTGCAGCACGTCATTTAGGATTCTGAGGATCTGTTCATAGTTCGACTGTCTCGCCCGGGACGAGGTGAGTTTGTACAGGTTAACGAGTTCGTCAAGGGACACGAGCAAACCCTGATAGCCAACCTGCCGCACAAACAAAGATAGGAGCTTCAGTTGGTCATAGAAAGATGCATCGTTAACAATTGTTCGAACGCCCAGTGCCAATCGAGCCTCCGTCCGGGTCGAGTACTCGGCCCTCAACCACCTGAGGGCGGCTACCTTCAATTCATCATTGCCGGTGTCAAAGCCTTCCCAGTAGCGGGAAATGACAGTGGCGAAATCATAACCTCCTGTCAGTTCCTGTAGATGAACCAGTTTGTCTCGAATGACATCGCCTGGCTCGCGTTCACTTGTCTCTGCGGTTCTGACGGCCTGCATCGCAAAGCGTTCGACTATCGATGCCATCGCTCCGCCGTCTGGCTTGCTACGGGTGGATGCATTACGAGTCAGCTCAGAATAGAGCGATCGTGCCTGTCCACCTGAAGCGTGAAGGCGGCGGTCGGGTGTAACATCTGCGGACAGGCACACCATGCCCTTCTCGAGGGCGATTAACCGAACCAAGTTAATGAAGAACGTCTTGCCTGAACCATATTCGCCAATGACAAAGCGTATAGTGGCTCCGCCATCTTCTATCCGCTCTAAATCACGTATCAGTTCTTCAATCTCGCCGGTACGTCCGACTTGGATGTACCGCAAGCCAACTTTGGGTACTACGCCTGCCCTTAGGGCCTGAATGATGGCATCCCTCTCTCGCGGCCTTATCCTAGAAGTGGGCATTTGCTCTTCCTATCAGTTAAGTTCAGAGGCAACTTCAGGATTCAACTCGTAGCCTTCGTACTCTTCGATAAGAACGTCGTCAAAGCGTTCGAAAGACCACTCGTTTATTGTCTCGAGAGCCCCACCCGCCATCAGCTGGAATCGACTGGCCAGGGACTCGAATTCTGACTCTTCCCAACGTGATCGAGTCAGCAATTCACTGACTAGGTCAGAGTGTCTGACGTCGAGTCCGAAATACTTGGTGTAGTCTTCACCCGACGTCTCCTCCGGTTCAGTCTGTGGATCGTCTTCCTGGAAAATTGCCCCGAGGATTGTTGAGGCACGCTCTGTGTTGGACCTGATGGCTGCTACTCGCTCGGCATTGAGAACGATTCCTCCGTCAGGGCCCGGCCTTTCGGGTATCAGGAATTCAATATCTTGATCATCAGAAGCACGGACCACTACCGGCTCAGTGGCCGATGTCAGGTCATGAATGGCTGAATAGATGCCGTCTGTACTAAGCCCTATGGCAACATAGAGTCTCTCGATCGCTTGAATCTCTCTAGGACTGATTGAATCGTCCACAGCGGCCATAGCTAGAGCTACCCGTCCGAGCTCTTTGGACAAGTCCTCAGATACGTTCGCCAATTGACGACGGAACACAGTTAGATCAGGCGGGACCGCCGTCATCCATCTGAGATTGGCGAGTAGGCGTTCTCGTTCGCTATCAGAAAGCTCGGCGGACTCAACCATGGAGCGGAGGGCCTTGCGCTCCACATTGGCGACTATCCCATCAGCCCCAGCGACAAAACTCCCCATTGCGATCGTGATCAAGACTTCCCTGTACTTCTCGCTCACATCCCCAGCATCTAACGTATCATCAGACAGGCGGAAGAGAACTACGGGATCTCCGACTTTTGGTTTGCGCAAGGCAAAACGTGGATCGGGGGCCATGCCAATTGAAAGCCGGGCCAGCAAGTCACTTGCCCATGTCAGCTGGCGTGTGTTGACTTTCTCCGGACGATTCCCTTCGATACGCTCGATGACCTCTTCAATGAGTGGTAGATGATCCGACAAAATGAGGTCGTTAGCCCAGTTGCGTAGTTCCTCTAGTTCGGGGCAAGGAAACTTTGTCCAGAGGCGTTCTGGGAGTAGGACATGCGCCTCCATCGTGGTTCGGCTATTAGGATTGCGCCCGAGAAAACGGCTATATCGGTCTAGCGCACCCGTAGCCTCGTCGACAATCTTCTTTGCTGCGTTCAAAGGTTGGGATAGACGAGAAATATCCGGGATGTCGCCGATGAAGGTACTTAGGTCGACCTCAAATGCCCCCGATGAAGCACGGTATTGGGCGTTGAGGCCGCGCTTAGATGCTCTGACCTTTAGCCCGTTCGGGTACCGTTCGTTGAAGAGCAACCTGAAGAGTTCCCTGAATTCGGGTTGGGCTCGTCTTGCCGGTGTCCGAAACGAGTAGTCAGGATGGGCAGAGTACCAAGCGAGGAGCCAGTCCGCGTTCAGTGCGACTCCTCTCTTTGTCATGCGTCCGATGGCCACCTGCAGTCCGAGCGGTAACCTGTAGCCTGAGCTTTCCGTACAAGGTTCTAGCTCATCATCTTTTGCAAGGACGACTCGCGCAGTGTCTAGAAACATCCCCAGATATCCCTGTATCGAGCGGTTTTCCCCGTATATTCCAAGCAGCCTCTCCGTCTCTGCGACTAGAGCTCGCTTTTCGTCCTCAGACGGAGAGTCGACAAAGAACCGTCGTTCGAGTCCGTAGAAGAACAAGAAGACATAGCCGATGCCGTAGCTCTTGTCCCGGCGACCATCCGCTAGCCAATCAAGGTAAGCCGCTCGAGCCCGTGGTGGAATCTCTCCGTATCTAGGGAAATAGGAGAAACTGTTACCAGCAACATCCGGGTCGTCCGCCGCCACACGTAGCTTCGGGTCGATGAACGGGCTACCTTCCCATACTCTGCTCAGGCTAGCTGAGCCTGAGCCCAAATAGACCATCCCCGGAATGGCGCGGCCTGCAACCGTCACCACTTCCCCAGGCTGAGCCCAACGCGTCTCTTCTCTAGAAGATCTGCGGCTTTTGGTCTGTGATTTGCGATGTGTGTTGCTTGTTGGCTCGTCCTCTCCTCCAATTGTGGGTGTACTCGCCCCCACCGAAGTCGACTTCTCGCCTGACTTTACAACTGTTGACTTAGCCGAACTCCGTTGAGTTCCGCTTTCTTCATTTCCAATCAGTATTCGAAAGAACCGAAAGAGACTCAAGAATCCAATTCCTGAAGTTTCATGCGCGTCCTGGCGATGACTCGTGATTTAGGAGGTCGCGCAGTACCGCTTAGCACGTAGGTAACTGGGCCAATTATTTCGCAATAAGCGGTACACGTCAACTTTTCTTGCCGGTCTGAGCCTCGTGCAAAACTCCCCAGTGCTTCGCCTAAAGGTCGGGCGGTTCTGGAGTGGATGTGGGTGTGTGTGTTGGCCCGGTCGGTGTAGGCGTAGGCGTCCCCGTCAGCCATTCCGAAAACCCCGGAGAAAACGTCTCGGTTGGGACTGGTGACCAAGTGAACATCTGGTGGAGTCTCTGGAGCGATGGTCTATCAACTGTGGGTAGGATGCGCTGTGTAGGCGTGGGGGTCGGCGTCAGGATCGGGCGGGAAATGTTAGGACTGATGCCCCAAGATTCTTGAAGAACGCTCCTGGGCGGGCGTGTTGGGATCGGCTTGTACAGGGGCGTCGGGGAGTTCAAGTAAAGTAACTTCGCGTCGATGCTGCCCAGGTCTTTCAGTTGCTTCGCTACTTGTGTCTGAATGGGCCATGGCCAGGACTTGCGAGCGTTCCACGTTGATCTGTACCCAGCGCTCTCCAGCCGTTCCAATGTGTGCACTAGGTCCGACTGCAACTGCTCGCGTTCAGCGCTCAATGATTCCCAGTTTTCAGACTTCGCATTGCCGCCAAGCTCCACCCGTAGGCGGACCAGACTAGGTGTCGGCGTTACGTCGAGATTCACATTGGAGCAGCCAACGCAGAGTAGAATGAGCAGAGTGAGGACGGTTAACCGGTCATGCACCAACATCGTGGGGATCCAGAGGCAACTCTGAACAAGTCCTTGTTGAGCTTGCGATTAGTGTTAGTGGCATAATGGGGTCGAGCAAGCCAATTGGAGGGGAATACGCCATGGCTGACCAGCCCACCTTCGCCGACCTCGATTACGAACACAAACGACACAAGACCCGTAGGGAGAGGTTCCTCGAACAACTCGACTCACTTGTGCCATGGGAGCGGCTGCAAGAGCGCATCAGGCCCCACTATCCCAAAGCCGGCAGAGGACGCAGGCCCTACGCGCTTTCTGTGATGCTGCGGGTTCACATGGTGCAGGTGACCCACAACCTCAGCGACCCGGCGATGGAAGACCTGTTGTACGAGACGGATTCGGTGAGGCGATTCGTGGGGTTGAGGCTGTCGGAAGCGATACCCGACGAGAGCACCATCCCTTACGGCAGGCTCAGGGCAGGCTCTGCACTTTCGCCACCTTTTGGAGAGGCACGAGTTGGGACAGGGGCTGTTCGAGGAGATCAAAGGCTACCTGGCGGAACGGGGCGTGATGTTGAAGCGTGGAAGCATCGTAGACGCCACCATCATAAGTGCGCCGTCGTCGACCAGGAACAAGGCTAAGCAGCGCGACCCCGAGATGCGTCAGGTGAAGAAGGGCCAGCAGTACTACTTCGGCATGAAGCTGCACATAGGACTGGACGCAGAGAGCGGGCTCGTACATAGTATGGTAACGGCATCTGCGAACGTGCACGACGTGACCCAAGCTCACAGGTTGTTACACGGAGAGGAGCGGGCGGTGTGGGGGGATTCCGGGTACACAGGGGTGCACAAGAGGGAGGATAACTGGGGGACTAAGGCTGGATGGTACGTGGCGATGAGGGCGGGGGCGCGGCGGAAGTTGGAGCCTGGTGGCGCTGCGGCGATAGCGGAGAAGGTGAAGGCGTCGATAAGGGCAAAGGTGGAGCACCCGTTCTGGGGCGCTAAAGGCATCTTCGGCTACTTCATGCGGTCAGGGTACTCCTTGCGTCGGCGCAGGAGAGTCCGCCCCGGTTTCCCAGGGGGCTGGGAACGACGTTCTTTTCCCGACCTCCTAATGCCGCATACTTCACTTGTGCTTCATAGCGTGTCTTGTGCCATTCACGTATCAGTACAATCAGGTCTTTCAGTTCGGGGAGAGAACCCTTGAACTGGTGGCGCAGACTGTTAACTTCCGGCGGCATTTTCACGCGGAGGTTAGGGTACGACAGGTGCGCCCATCTTCCATCGTGCAATTGGTCGCCTACTTCACGAATCTGCCTCACCTGGATTTCGATTTCCTGTGCAAGATGCTCCAATCTCCGCAGTTTGGCCTTGTAATCATCAACCGCCGTCATTTCCACTTACCTCCTTGTTAGCATTTGGGATACAGCGTTTCCGATTGAGGCAACAGGAACCGGCAAGAATGGTTGACGCGGTACAGCAGGTCACTCCATCCTCATGGGCGCTTGAAACAGGACCATCTCCTCAGGCACCCCGAAGTGCTCCGCCACCTCCCACAGGTCACTCAGCCCTTCCTCCATCACCTCGTCCAAGTCCATTAGCAAGGCGCGGGCGAACTCCTCCGCCTCCCGCTCGAACAGACTGTTGAGGCTCGTGTGGTCGCGTATCCACAGGTGGTTGCCGGAGTGTAGCAGCCGGTGCCCGATGGCGTGGGCTATCACCCAGCGTCGCCAGCGAGCGTCCAGACGCTTGGCCACGCCGATGAATCGTCCCATCTGCATCTCCTGCTGTACGTGCATCGGCCACGCCACCACCTCCAACCCCAGGATGCCGGCCACGGACTCGGCGTCCACGCGGCCATGAAGCCCCAGCCTGCGCCGGAGCGCCGCGGCTTTCCGCTGTGCACGGTTCATCTCTCAGCCCGGTCCCTCCTTCTCCGCTGCTCCCGCACGAAGCGGATGAACTCCATGATCGACTCCAGGTCCTCCATCGGCAAGCCCTCTATTGCGTTGCGGAAGGAGACATCCGCTTCCTTGAGTATCTCCGCCTCCACCACGTCCCTCCCCAGCAGCCTGTCGGTGCTGGTCTCGCACTGGTATGCAAGCTCCAGCAGGTGCTCATGGGTGGGCTTCATCTTCCCCGCCTCCCAGGACCAGACGGCGTGGGGGCTGACACCGACTAGCTCGCTCACCCCCTTCTGGGTGAGGCCGACCTTCAGCCTCGCCTCCTTGATGCGGGTGCCGATGCTCTTCCACCTGTAGCCCCGGTCTTCGGTCATAGATTGGATAGCTCCTGTCTAGCCCTCATAGGATGGGATAATCACGACTTAGAAGAATAGCACGTCCGTTCTTGACATGCCATCTGCTTTGTGATTACACTGTACCATAAGCGACACTTAGTATACAGGAGACCCCAACCCGCCATGAAACGCAACGTCGTCCTGCTCAAGACAAAGGCCCTCTGGGATCGCCTGGAACTGCTCGGCCGCTCCCAGAACTGGCTGGCCCGCGAGACGGGCATCAGCCGGGGCTACCTGTCCACGCTGGTCAACCAGGGTCGCGCACCTTCGGGGCGCATACGACGGCGTATGCAGAGGGTCCTGGGAGTGGAGGATTTCGATGAGCTGTTCGAGCTGCGACACGAAGACGACGATAGCCTATAGCTCTCCCCG
This sequence comes from Dehalococcoidia bacterium, assembly GCA_965217565.1. Lineage (GTDB taxonomy): Bacteria > Chloroflexota > Dehalococcoidia > Lucifugimonadales > CATOSD01 > CBDCIS01. The sequence continues at coordinate 10,652 of CBDCIS010000007.1, read as the reverse complement.
GCTGTCCATCTATGCCGGGGACCCCGTCATCGACGGACGCCTCGTGCCCCACGGGGACGGCGAACTGCCCGACGACTTCCCGCGACGGATCGTCCGCCTCAAGGAGGCCGCAGACCTCACCTTCGAGGAGCTCTCCGAGTTGCTGGGAGTCGAGCCCAAGCAGGTCCTGCGGTGGACGCAGGGGACGAAGCCTTGCGGGGGAGCCTACCATTCCCTGGTTCGTCTCGCCCCGTGGATACCGGGAGGTCTGGACATCCTATTGGGAGACGACTTCCTGGACCCCCTCAAGGAGGACTGACCAAATGCCCCGCAAGCGCGCCAAACGCACCAAGAAGACGACCTACGTCCTGACCGGCGACTTCGCCGATGCTCTTGAAAGCTTCAAGAAAGCCTCCGGGCTGACGTGGGCTGAGATCGCCCGCCGTCTCGGCACCAGCGTAGTCAACCTGTGGCGGTGGCGGCAGGGCGTCCAACCCAACATGCACCACCTGCTTGCTCTCCAGGACCTCGCCGACAGCATGGGACTGGGTCACCTGCTCCCAAGGGTGAGACCGCGGCAGCAGCCCCAATCAGGGACGACTCCGTAGCCGCTCTCGAAAGGCCAATGTTCACGGCGTCTCCCAGAGAGCTCGGATGGGCACCGCGTAGAGCCGGTCTCCGAAGCCGGCGCTCGTCTCGCCGTCGTAGAGCACCACACCCCCGGCGAACCTGTCGCCTGCGGCATCCCTGAGCTTCCGCAGCCCTCGAAAGTCCGATGCCGTGACCGTCGCACCGGCCTTGACCTCCACTCCCGCCAGAGCCTGAGCGCCCCGCTCTATGACGACGTCCACCTCGACGCCGTCCCTGTCACGGAAGTGGAAGAACGACATGAGAGCGTCGTGCCAGCTGGCCTGCCGCTGGAGCTCCAGGTACACGAACGTCTCCAGCAAACGCCCCAGCAGCGTCCGGTCCGCCCAGAGACCGTCGGCGTCCACTCCAAGCAGCGCGCAGGCCAGACCGGTGTCGCCCACGTGGAGCTTCGGTCTCTTCACAAGGCGGCTCAAGCGGTTGCTGTGCCAGGACGGCAACTCCACCAGCAAGAACACCTGCTCCAGCAGGGTGACGTATTCGCGGATCGTGGGGCGGCTGAGCTCAAATGGCGCGGCCAGGTCCGATAAGTTGAACAGGGTGGCCGAGTTGGCGGCGGCAAGCGACATCAGCCTCGGCAACACGTCGAGGGAGCGGATTCGGGAGAGGTCGCGTACGTCCCGGAGCACCTGGGCGTCGATGTAGTTGCGGTACCAGTTGGCTCGCCGGCGGCCGGCGGGCCGCGTCAGAGCCGCCGGATATCCCCCCGATGCGATCCGCTCGCTGAGATTGCGCCCCAGCCTGTCCGTCCGTCGCACATCGAATCCGCCTTCGAACAGGACGTCGAGGAAGCCGGTCGGCATCGAGGAGCCCCGGAGCTCGCACTGCGCCAGCGGATGCAGCCGCACCGTTTCCATCCGCCCCGCCAGCGAGTCCGACAGCGCCGGGGTCAGGAGAACGTTGCTCGAACCCGTCAGGAGGAAGCGGCCCGGCGCCCGCCGCCGGTCCACCTCCAACTTCAGCGCCGCAAAGAGCCCGGGGACCCGCTGCACCTCGTCCAGGATGACTCGCTCGGGAAGGTCGGCGACAAAGCCCATCGGATCGGCCTCTGCGCTTTCCCTCGTTACCGCATCGTCGAAGGTGAGGTACGCATGGCTCGGAGAGCCGGCGGCCGGCTCGCGGAAGGGACGGCCTCCCGAAGTCAGGCGCTCCGGCGCGCAGGCCATCAGAGCGAGAGTGGTCTTGCCGCATTGGCGCGGGCCGTGAATCAGCGCGACCGGCGAGTCCTCCAGTGCTTCGGTCAAACGCCGTTCCGCGAAACGCGTGTAGAGTGCGTTCTCGGTCATCGGCTGATTGTAGCTTTAGGTATCGGCAGTTTGCAAGATACCTACACGGCAGAATGAAAGGTAACTCTCCGCTCGATGAAAGGACAACGCCCGGCTTCCATCAATCCCGCACACATGATAGACCTCCGGGGATTACATCCGCGTAGTCCCTTCAAGGCCACTACAACCGTGCTGTCCCTTCCAGGGGATAACGCTCGGCGCGTCCACTACCCACACTGGTTGCAGGAACGGCGTTGGCCCCCATGGGCACCGCCTTTGCCTTCGGTTTGAACGAAACGAACATGCGACGAGAGCAGCGACTTGAAAGAAGCCAGGAGTCGGGAACAATCGAACATTGGCGACAGAGCCCCTGGCGAGCTCCGCGTGGTGGCGATCAACTGCAACCCCGCACCCGACGCCCAGGACCGGCTGCGCCGCCTTTTCACCCTGCTGCTAGAACACACAGCCGGGGATAGGCAGGCCGCCTCCGACGAGGATCGCCCGGCGGACGCCAGGGCCGGCGCTGGCCCTGAGAACGAATCCTCTTAGCGAATTGCCCGTCATGGCGGAGCGCTTTGACGCCGCTACGCCCAGTTGGTATGATGCTCACTGGAAGTTGGCCCGGCAGTGCTGCAAACACCCCGGGCCGTGGCGCCACCTGTTGGAGCAGGTGATGCGATGGCATTGTACCACCCGCAGACCCGCTCTCGACAGGGGGCGGGTCTTTTTCGTCTCAGTGGATGCGAAAGGAGGGAGCTATGCCGGGAGTCAAGGTGAAACGTCGGAAGACCAAGGGCAACAGGGCGGCAATCTACGCCCGCGTGTCGGGTCAAAGCCAGGACGCGGAGGACAAGACCTCCATCACTGAGCAGACCTCCGACATGGAAGCCTACTGCGAACGCCGTGGACTGACCATCGTCGCCCGCTACCAGGAGGTGGGCCAGGGCTGGTCGAAGAAGAGGCCCGAGTTCCAGAGGATGCTGGCCGACGCCAGACGAGGACGCTTCGACACCATCGTCTGCTGGAAGTCCGACCGGCTCAGCCGGGGCATGTACCCCGCAGCCGCACTCATGGAGGTCGTGGAGGCCCACCAGATCAGTCTTGAAGCCGTCATGGACGCCATCGACATGAAGACCTTCGGCCTCATGGCGGCCATCGGCAAGATCGAGCTGGACAACTTCCGCGAGCGCGCCTCCATGGGCAAGCGGGGCACCGCCAAGCAGGGGCGCATCCCGGTCAGCAACGTCCCCTACGGGTACCGCGTCGGTGAAGATGGCAGGCCCGAGGTAGTGGAGGACGAGGCGGAGGTCGTGAGGAACATCTTCCGCATGTGCATCCACGACGGACTTGGAGCACGGGTAATCGGCCAGCGCCTGACGGCCGACGGCATTCCCGTCGCCAATGGCGGCAAGCGGTGGTGGGACGGTCAGATATACCGAATCCTGAGCAATGAGACCTACAAGGGCACGTGGTGGTACGGCAAGGCCCGCTACATCTCAACCGAGGACGGGATACGGGTGCACGAGAAGGACAAGGACACCTGGATACCGGTGCCGTTCCCGCAGATAGTGGACGAGCGGACCTGGGACACAGCCCAGAGCGTCATGAAGAAGCGCAGGACCCGCTCCAGCCGCAACACGAAGATATTCTACCTCCTGCAACACCTGGTGCGGTGCACGGGGTGCGGGATGCTCATGGGCTGCCTCGCCACCAGGAAGAGAACCGTCAAGCGCAACGGCAAGGTCTACAAGTACGAGATGGAGACTCCGCGCCGCTACTACAAGTGCTATGGGGTGCAGCACTTTCGCACGGCGTGCCGAAAGCACACCATGATCCGGGCGGAACGGCTGGAAGGACTGGTCTGGGGCGAGGTCAAGAAGGTGCTCAAGAACCCCGGCCTCATCGTCGCCGGCATCGAGTCCCTGGATTCTCAGGATGACGAGGCATGGAACAAGCAGGTCGCCCGGACGGAGCGCGAGCTTCAGAAGGTGCAGTTCGAGGAGGACCGGGCCATCAGGCTGTATGTGTCAGAGAAGATAACCGAGGAGCAGCTGGACCGCCAGCGCAAGTTCATCACCGAGAGGCTGGAAAGTTTGCGTGCGAGGCTGGCCGACTACCGCGCCAGGGAGACCGCCGTGATGGAGAAGCGGGCGCTTGGGGAACACGTGGTGGAATGGGCGAACAGGGTCGGCGACGGCCTCGACGACCTGCCCCAAGAGAAACGGCGGGAAGTGCTGAGACTGCTACTGGATGAGGTGACCATCGACCCCGAGAACAGCGTCAGTCTCACGCTGGCGATCCCGACGGAAGAGTTAGAGTCGATTGAATCACCGGTATCAGATGCTCCAGAGCGCGTCGATTCCCGCTATCGGGATAACCAGAAACCAGGGGCTCAGGCTGGTCGACGGGTTGAGGTTCGGAAGGGACGTCGAGGTGGATCTGACCGCGTTGGCCCAGGACGCGGCGCCGTCGAGGAACGTCATCGCCCAGCTCAACAACGACCTGGACGACGACCGGGTGGTGGTGATTGGCGCGCATCTGGACACGGTGCCGTCCACGCAGGGGGCCAACGACAACGGCAGCGGTCTAGCGGTGGTCTCGGTACTGGCGGAGGAACTGGCCGACGACGAGTTGCCCTTCGATCTGCGGTTCGTGCTGTTCGGCGCAGAGGAGACGGGGCTGAACGGTAGTTATCACTACGTCCGGGAACTGACGCCTGAAGAGAGGTCGCGCATTGCGGTGATGATAAACCTGGACTCGGTGGGCCTGGGGGGCATTACGGTTACCGGCTCCGAGGGCCCGCTGAGTGTAGCGAACAAGGTCTCCCCTGCCATTGTGCGCTATAGCGGCGACGAGTCGCTTGGCCGCGACAAGTCGCTTGGCTCCGACCATACGCCTTTCCTCGCGGCTGGCGTGGACTCGCTGTTCATTTATGCCGACAGCCTCGTTCACATCAACTCTACAGAGGACATAATGGAGCGGGTAGAGCCCTATGCTTTGTCGGTCGCGGCATCCTTTGCGCTGGGGATAATTCAGCAACTTGCCTACCAGGCTCAGTCCCAGCTCGCGCAGGTAGAACGTCATCGACTGCAGCGCCAGCACGGGATCTATGTTGCGAATCACAACGTGCATCGACACCTGCGGGGCTATGGGCGCGTAGTTGAGAATGCCCTGGACGCCGCTGTCGATGAGCTGATCGATCACCGACTGCGCTTCGGCGGCGGGCACCGCCACGATGCCGATGGCTATGTTGTCGCGCTCGACCACCTCGCTGAGCGCCGACATGGGCTGAACGCGCAGGCCGCCAACCACTCCGCCCACCTGGCGCGAGTCGCTGTCGAACACCGCGCGCATTCTAAACCCTTCCGGCGCGAAACCCGGGTAGTTTATGATGGCCCGTCCCAGCCTGCCTACGCCAACGAGGCAGGCGTCCCACTCCTGGTTCAGGCCGAGAATCTGTCGCAGCTCCTCCAGCAGAAAGTGCACGTCGTAGCCCCTGCCCTGTTTGCCGAACCTGCCGAAATAGCTGAGGTCCTTCCTGATCTGGGCGGGAGTCATCTGCAATCTGTGGCCGAGCTGTTGCGAACTCACTACGGAAATGCCCTCGTTAAGAAGCTGCGTCAAGGCTCGCACGTACATGGGCAGCCTGATAACGACTACTTCGGGGGCTTCGGCTGAATTCATGAGAACAGTCTACGGGAGGCCAACGCCGTCCTCCACCCCTCCGCCAATTCCGCGCCGGCGCGGCGGCGAGAGTGATTCGGCGCAATTGTACTTGCTTGGTGGGATGTAGGCAACCGCGCCGGGTCGGGCGGGCGGTGCAAGGCCGGCGGGTGAGATTCGGCCGGACTGTGGTATGATTTGTGCTCAAGCCAAGCCGTTTAGCTCCCGAACGGAGGCGCACATGACCACTGAGGAACGACTGCAGGCCCTGTACGCCAAGATGGAAAACCTGTCGACCCGCAGCGTGGGTTACCCTGTCAACCAGGACTTCGACTATTCCGAGCTGCTGCCCTTCATGGAATTCAGCATCAACAACGTGGGCGACCCCTTCCACGAGAGCAACTTCAACATGAACACCCACGAGTTCGAGCGCGAAGTCATCGGCATCTTCTCCGACCTCATGCACATTCCGCGCGACAACTCCTGGGGCTACGTCACCTCCGGGGGCACCGAGGGGAACATGTACGGCCTGTATCTGGCGCGCGCCCTCTTTCCCGACGGCATCGTCTACTACTCCGAGGATACTCACTACAGCGTCGTGAAGATAATGAGTCTTCTCAACGCGCGCAACATAATGGTCAAGAGCCAGGACAGCGGCGAGGTGGACTACGATGACCTGTACGAGGCAGTGCGGGTCAATCGCGACGTGCCCGCCATAATCGTCGTCAACGTCGGCACCACCATGAAGGGCGCCGTGGACGACGTGAGCAGGGTGCGGGACATGCTGGACGACCTCGCGGTCAACCGGCGCTACATCCATGCCGATGCGGCGCTGAGCGGTATGATCCTGCCCTTCGTGGACGACCCACAGGCCTATGGATTCGACGCCGGCATCGACAGCCTGGCCATCAGCGGCCACAAGATGATCGGCTCGCCCGTGCCGTGCGGCGTCGCGCTCACGAAGCGCGAGTACGTGGCGCGCGTCGCCCGTTCGGTCGAATACGTCGGCGTGCTCGACACCACCCTCACCGGCTCGCGCAGCGCCCTGGCCCCGCTCATCATGTGGTACGCCTTCCAGAAGCACGGACTGGAAGGCTACAGGCGCATTGTCGGCAGGTGCCTCGAGACCGCCGAGTACGGAGTAACCCGCTTCAACGACAGTGGCATGCCGGCCTGGCGCAACAGGAACTCGGTGACCGTGGTGTTCCCCCGCCCATCTGCGGAAGTCGTCAGCAAGTGGGCTCTGGCTCCCTTCGAAGACATAGCCCATCTGATTGCGATGCCAAACGTGACCCCGCGAAAAGATCGACGCGGTCGTGGACGACTGCCTCAGCTAGCGGGCACGGCCCGCGCACGGGAGGAGACCCGAATGACCAGGATTGTGATAATTGGCAAGAAACGAAGTCGGCGTCATCGCGGACATCAGCCGAGCGCTGGCCGACGCCGACATCAACATCGAAACCATAAGCGCGAAGGCCCTCGGCGACAAGGGCATCATCACGCTCACCACGGACGACGACGACAGCGCGCTGCGTGTGCTGACCGACGCCGACTTCAAGGCTGCCGTGGACGACTCGCTGATGCTGAGCCTGCGCGACGAACCCGGGGCCCTCGCCAGGGTCGCCGAGCGGTTCAAGGAAGCCGGAGTCAACATACAGACCCTGCACATCCTCGACCGACGCGAGGGCCATACCACCATCGCCGTTTCCACCGACGACCGCGTGAAGGCCCGAGTCGCTGGTCGACCCCGGCAGCATCATCTAGCCGGGGCTTCCGCGCGTAAGGGTCGGGCTGGGCGCAACCCGGCGTTTGACTTATCACAGAGTCCTTATTAAGCGTTAGCCGCCAAACCTTAATAGCAATTTGCGATATTAAGGTTTGATGAATTAGCCTGATAAACGATCCTCCGGGTGTAATCTGTCGTGGAGCGTGGACAGATCGGCCGCCATCGGTCAAGACAGACGCGGGGCTGATACGTTGGGAGCGTCAAGAGGGCGATTCTTGAGGAGATTGAACCGAACTTATGAATGACATAACCGACGTTCCCGGCATTCGGGTCGGGCACTATACCAACGCGGATGCCGCCACTGGCTGCACGGTGGTGCTGTGCGAGGGGGGCGCCGTGGGCGGCGTGGACGTTCGCGGATCGTCCCCCGGTACCCGCGAGACGGACCTGTTGCGTCCAATGAACAACGTCAGTGAGGCGCAGGCCGTGCTGCTGAGCGGCGGCAGCGCGTTCGGGCTGAACGCGGCCGCGGGCGTGGTGCGCTACCTGGAGGAGCGCGGCGTGGGATACCCCGCGGGCGAGGGCATCGTGGTGCCCATAGTGCCGGCGGCTATCCTCTTCGACCTGCGGCTGATTACGCACCGCATCCGGCCTGGCCCGGACGACGGCTACGCGGCCTGCCTGCGCGCGACGTCCGGGCGCGTGGCCGAGGGCAGCGTCGGCGCGGGCACCGGCGCGACAGTGGCGAAGGCGCTGGGGCAGCCGCGCTCCATCAAGGGCGGCATCGGCAACTCGAGCCTGGACCTGGGCGGCGGCGTGATTGCCGGCGCTGTCGTCGCAGTGAACGCCGTCGGCGGAGTCTACGACGTCGACACCGGCGGCCTCGTGGCGGGCCCTCGGGCCGACGACGGTGTCACCATGCTCGAGTCGCTATCGCTGATAACCACGCCCGGCTACAGCCGCCAGCCGCCGCCAGCCGCCACCAACACCACCATAGGCGTGGTGGCTACCAACGCGCGGCTCAACAAGGAACAGGCCAACAAGCTCGCGTCGGTCGCGCACGACGGCTTGGCCCTGGCGGTGAGGCCGGCTCACACGATGAGCGACGGCGACACCATGTTCGCGCTGGCCACCGGTACCGCGGAGGGCGCGCCGGACATGTATCGGCTCTGCGCGGCGGTCGCGCTGTGCACCGCCAGGGCTATCGCCAGCGGCGTGCGCGCCGCGAGCGGACTGGGCGGCGTGCCGGGCGTCGGGGAGCTGGGCGTCAGTGGCGTGGTCTAAGCGGGACACGCGGCTGGCCTTCGTCGGGGCCGGCGTGGTCGGCGGCTCGCTGGCGGCGGCGCTCAGTCGTGCCGGCTACAGCGTCACGGCGTCCGCCAGCCGGACGTTCGCGTCGGCCCGGGAATTGGCGCGCTGGGCCGAAGGGTGCGTGGCCTACGAAACGCCCCAGCAGGCGGCGGACGCCGCCGACTTCGTGTTTCTGACCACGCCGGACGACGCGATACCGGCGGTGGCAGGATCCGTGATTTGGCGCGCCGGGCAGGGCGTGGTCCATTGCTCGGGCGCGGCATCGCTCGACGCCCTCGACGCGGCCGCCGCGCAGGGGGCCGTCCCGGGTGCCTTTCATCCGCTTCCAGGCGGTGTCGTCGATCGAGAACGGGTCCAAGAGCATTCGGGGCATTACGTTCGGCATCGAGGGCGGCGCCGACATGCGCGACTTTCTGAGCGGCATGGCGAGCGACCTGGGAGCGAACCCCATATTCGTGAGGGCTGAGGACAAGCCGCTGTACCACCTCACGGGCGTGATGATGGGCGGCCTGCTCACCACGCTGGGCGCGGCAACGGCGACGCTGTGGGAGGAGCTGGGCTACACGCGCGCCGACGGCATTCGGGCGCTCATGCCGATGATGCGGCAGGTGTCCGTCAACCTGGCATCGTCGGGGCTGCCCGGCGCGGTAGCCGGACCTTACGCGCGCGGCGACGTGGGCACGGTGAGAAAGCATCTGGAGGCGCTCAGCGAACGCGCGCCGGACGTGCTGCCGCTTTACTGCGAGCTCGCGCTGGCGGGGTTGCCTTTCTCGGTGGAGAAGGGCACGCTCAGCGGCGGACAGGGCCGAGGAGATTCGCGTGCTGGTGGAGCGATATAAGAGAGGACCGCAGATTGAGAATACTGCTGACGAACGATGACGGCATAAATGCGCCGGGCCTGTGGAGCGCCGCCGAGGCGCTGAACGAACTGGGCGAGTTGACGGTTGTCGCGCCGGACCGCGACCTGAGCGGCATAGGCGCGGCGATGACGCTTACTACGATACTGCGGGCCGCCGAAGTCGCCTCGCCTGTCGAGGGCGTTAAGGCGTACTCGGTGCAGGGCACGCCGGGCGACTGCGTGATACTGGCAACGGAGGCGCTGGTGAAGGAGCCATTCGACCTGGTGGTGTCGGGCATCAACCAGGGGGCGAACTTCGGGTTGGACGTCATAAACTCCGGCACGGTCGGCGGCGCGTTCCACGGCTACTTCCGCAACATACCTTCCATCGCCGTCTCGGTCGCGTCGCTCACGAGCCCGCGCTACGACGCTGCCGCCTGGATCACCCACGCGCTGGGACAGGCGGTGCTGGCCAGCCCCATGCCTGCGCCGCTGCTGCTGAACGTGAATCTGCCGTCCGTCGGCCTCGATGAAATTGAAATGGTGCAGCTTACGCGCCTGGGGCCCAAGGCCTTCCTGGAAAACGTGGAACGCGGTGGCGACGGACGGCGCGAGTTCTTCTGGATTCGCCACAACCGATCGATAAACAATCAGCCGGCCGAAGGCACGGACCGGTGGGCGGTGCGCAACAAGCGCATCTCGATTACGCCGGTGGACCTGGTGTTCTCCAATGGAACCCCGGACACGGTGTTCGAATCGATTGCGCAGGGACTTACCGAGCAGCTCAAGTCGAGATAATAGTTTGACCGGCAGGAGGGCATGATGATATACGAGCTCAGGGTTTACGAAGCGGCCCCTGGAAGATGGCGGCGCTGCAAGGCGCGGTTCCGAGACCACACGCTGGAGATTTTCGAGCGCCACGGCATCAAGAACGTGGGCTACTGGACGGCCAGCGTCGGAGACTGGAACGACAAGCTGATATACATCGTGGCGTTCGAGGACGAGGGGCAGCGAGAGCGGGCGTGGGCGGCGTTCCGCGACGATCCAGAGTGGCAGCGGGTGCGGGCCGAGTCCGAGGTGGATGGCGCGCTGACCACGCGCATCACCAACGCCCTGTGGGCGCCCACGGACTTCTCGCCGCTCCAGTAATGTCCCTTCCCCCTTGACGGGGAAGGTCAGAGCCTGCCCCGTACTCGATACGGGGATGGGGGTGACGGTGCGT